>NZ_JBVIPU010000005.1:0-1442 GCF_055577645.1 Streptomyces sp. NPDC033180
GAGGGCGGCCTTGCTGTACCGGTGGCGTTGCTGTGTGCCGGGGCCATCCGGTTGTCGCGAGGTTGGCGGTTGCGGGCCGGGAGTCAAGGGCGCTCCTGCGTCGCGTCGGCTGCGCCGATTCCGCTGCGCTCCACCCTTGACACCCGTCCCTCCACCGCGCGAGGGAAGACGACCGGACGGCCCAAGGGGCGGGACTCTCGGAGACTCCCGTGGGGCCGCCCGGCTTTCCTGCCGGGTGCGGACTGGTTCGTCGCAGGGCACCCGGCGGTGGGCGGGGTGCGCGGTCGCTCCGGGGATGGATGAGGGTGTCGTCAAGCGGGTGCGGACCAGTTCGTCGGGGGCGGCCGTCACGTGAGCCGGTGCGCAGTTGGTGCGGGGAGGGGCGACGCCTCGGCCGGTCGGCTGTCTCTGCGAGCCACCGTTCTGGTCGCAGCGCCCCTCACGCTGTCTGTCGCCCCCAAGTGCACGACGGACAGCGCGGAATGCAAGAGATTCCCGCGAGAAGGCACTCTCGGGCACCATCCCTGGGACTTCATTGCAAACCGCGCCTCTGGCACAACGAGAGGGCATGGGCATGCGCATGGGCGTGCACATGGGCGTGCGCATGGGCATGGGCATGGGCGTGCGCATGGGCATGGGCATGGGATCGCGGTGCCGGACCCGGAATCGGACCCGGCCCCGGCCCCGGACCCGGACCCGGAATCGGGACCGGTAGTGGCAGTGGCAGTGGTACTGGCACTGGTACCGGCAGTGGCTCCGGCGTCTGGGCCGGGTACCTACTTTGGGAAAGTTGTGTTCTGGCTTCCGGGGGGCGCGCGGGTTGGCTAACGCGCCTTCTGCGAATTAGGTGCCGGACCCCAGGCGCGTGCGATAGCTCGTAACGGCCACCCCCGACGAACCAGTCCGCACCCGCTTGACGACACCCTCATCCATCCCCGGAGCGACCGCGCACCCCGCCACCGCCGGGTGCCCTGCGACGAACCAGTCCGCACCCGGCAGGAAAGCCGGGCGCCCCCACGGGCCTGGTCGAGAGTCCCGCCCCTTGGGCCGTCCGGTCGTCTTCCCTCGCGCGGTGGAGGGACGGGTGTCAAGGGTGGAGCGCAGCGGAATCGGCGCAGCCGACGCGACGCAGGAGCGCCCTTGACTCCCGGCCCGCAACCGCCAACCTCGCGACAACCGGATGGCCCCGGTGCGCATCATGGCCGCGGGTGGGGGACAACCGGATGGCCCCGGTGCGCATCATGGCCGCGGGTGGGGGACAACCGGATGGCCCCGGTGCGCATCATGGCCGCGGGTGGGGGACAACCGGATGGCCCCGGTGCGCATCATGGCCGCGGGTGGGGGGTAACCGGATGGCCCCGGTGCGCATCATGGCCGCGGGTGGGGGGTAACCGGATGGCCCCGGTGCGCATCATGGCCGCCGGTGGGGGACAACCGGATGG
>NZ_JBVIPU010000005.1:1540-156668 GCF_055577645.1 Streptomyces sp. NPDC033180
GGCCCCGGTGCGCATCATGGCCGCCGGTGGGGGACAACCGGATGGCCCCGGTACGCATCATGGCCGCCGGTGGGGGACAACCGGATGGCCCCGGCGCCCTATCCGCCACCGGTGGGAGGGACCACCGGGGCCCGGTGGTTCAAGGAGGGGGCCTGCGGATCAAGGGAACCGTACGATCACGTCGTACAGCCCAGGATTCGCCGTGATCGGCGTCTCCTTGGAATCGCGGGCGGCGTTCGCGCGGTTCGCGAACTTGGGGTCGGCCGAGGCCGCTTCCCAGGCCTCCTTGCTCTCCCAGTGGGCCACGTTCACCAGCTGGAAGCGTCCGTCGGGGGACTGGGCGCGATGCAGCCGGGTGTCGATGAAGCCCGGTTGCTTACTCATGATGGCGGCCCGCTGTTCCCACTTCTCCGCGAAGGCGTCGACGTCCTCGGGGGCGATCTCGAAGATGTTGATGAAGGTGACGGACGAGGAGTCCGACGAGTCCACTGGCTGCTGGCTCTCTGCGGTCATGATCGAACCCTAGGCGCGTCCTAATTAAGCCCGGATAAGGGTGAGTTGGCGGTATGGGGCATGGGGTATGGGCATGGGCCATGGAGGGTATGGGGGGTATGGGGGGCATGCGGGGCATGGCAGGGGCCTACTCCATATCCCCCCGCACCACCCCGTACCGCGCCCCATCCCGCCACTGCCCGTCCCGGAAGACCACGCTGCGGGAGACGCCCTCGGCGGTGAAGCCGGCCTTCTCCAGGGCCCGGCGCTCGGCGATGTTGCCGGTGTCGGTATCCGCCTCGATGCGCATCACGGGGGTGTGCGCGAAGAGGTACCGCACCAGGAGCCGCTGGGCCTGCGTGCCGACCCCGCGGCCGCGGGCCTCCGGCAGGAGCTGGATGCCGACGTTCCAGTAGTGCGAGGTTCGGAAGGCCACAACCTTCCGCCACGCCACAAAGCCTAGGGGCTGTTTGCCCGAGCCGAGGGGCTGATTGCCCGACCCGGGGGGCTGATCGTCAGAGCCGAGGGGCTCATCGCCCGAGACGACCGTCAGCATGCCCTTGTCGTCGCCGAGCATCCCGTCCTCGTCCCAGCGCCGCCGGAAGGTGCGGGGGTCCCGCCACCCCTGCCACTGGAACTCCCCAGAGGTCTCCGGGTCGGTGAGGAACCGGTCGAGGAGATCCAGATCCTCCTCGCGGACGGACCGCAGCCGCACTGCCCATGCAATATCGCCATCGCTCATCGCGCCACGTTAGGTGCGAACTCCGTTGCCGCGCACCCGTTTTACTCCTCCTCCTCTCCCTCCTCTCCCTCCTCTCCCTCCTCTCCCTCCTCTCCCTCCTCTCCCTCCTCCTCTCCCCACTCCACTCCTCCTCCCTACTCCGTCCCGAAGGCCTGCGCCACCGCGAGGCTGTCCTCGTACACGTGATGGCGGGTGATGAGGCCGTCCTCGACGGTGGGATGCAACGCGCAGCGCGCGCGATAGGCGCGGCCTGTGGGCCGTGCCGTCTGGCGGATCTCGCCGAGTACGACGGGGTCGGCGCGTGTGGCGCGGTGGCGGATCCACGGGGTTGCGGCGCGGCCGTGCTCGGCCTCCGGCCAGTCCAGCTTCCAGTCCGCGCCGTCGGCGTACAGCTCGGCGATGTGCATGGACGTTGCCCCTGATCCTTCCGGGTGGAGGGGAGCCCCGGCGATTACCTTCGGAGTAATGCGCGTGAGCCGTGACCCCATGCGATGCGAAGATCGATCCATGAGCTGTTTCGACACACTTGTGGCGGAAGCGGAGTCGGCCCCGACCGAGGGCTGGGACTTCTCCTGGTTCGATGGGCGGGCCTCGGAGGAGCGGCCCTCCTGGCGGTACGCCCATGCCATGGGGGAGCGGCTCGGGCACGCCACCGCCTCCCTCGACATCCAGACCGGCGGCGGCGAGGTCCTCGCCTCCGCGCCCTCGCTGCCGCCGCTCGCCGTCGCCACGGAGGGGTGGCCGCCGAACGTCGCCAAGGCCACCGCTCTGCTGCACCCGCGGGGCGCGGCGGTCGTGTCCTCGCCCGAGGACGCGCCGCTGCCGTTCGCGGCGGAGGCGTTCGACCTGGTCACGAGCCGGCACCCGGTGAAGGCGCATTTCGGCGAGATCGCGCGCGTGCTGCGACCCGGCGGCACGTACTTCGCCCAGCACGTGGGCCCCGCCAGTGTCTTCGAGGTCGTCGAGTACTTCCTCGGGTCCCAGCCCGAGTACGTACGCAACGGGCGCCACCCCGACGGCGAACGGGCCGAGGCGGAGGCCGCGGGCCTGGAGATCGTCGATCTGCGGGCCGAGCGGCTACGGATGGAGTTCTACGACATCGGGGCCGTCGTCCACTTCCTCCGGAAGGTCGTGTGGATGGTGCCCGACTTCTCGGTGGAGCGGTACTGGTCGCGGCTGCGTGAACTGCACGACGAGATCCAGACGGAGGGCTCGTTCGTGGCCCACAGCACGCGGCACCTCTTCGACGCCCGCAAACGCTGAACGTGAGACGGTCGGGGCGCATATCTAGGCATGCGCCCCAACCGTCACCGTCCCCACAACCAGCTCCGCCACCCCCTCCAGCACTTCCCCCACCCGCTCCACCTGCCCCTCGAGCTCCCGCTCCTGGGCGGCGCTCAGCACCCCCAGCGGCTCCACCGTGACCGTCAACCGCCGCCCGGAGCGGCGCTGGTGCCAGACTCCCGCCACGACCCCGTCCACCAGCAGCACAGGGAAGTTGCCGGCCTGACCCCCGGCCAGCGCCCGCTCGTAGGCCCGGCCCGGGAAGAGCCGCTCGCGCGGGTGTGAGGCGATCACGTACGCGTCGAAGTACGGCAGCAGCCGCACACCCCGCACCAGTTCACCCCGTTCCCCCAGGCCCCCCGATTTCCCCCGTTCCCCCAGGCCCCGCGGCTCCCCCGGAAACTCCGTGTCGCCCGTGACGACCCACGCCGATGAGCCGGACACCGCCGCCGACGACCCCCCGCCCATCACCACCCCTTCCATCACCACTCCTTCCATCTCCACCCTCTCGATCTCCCCGGCAGACTCCAGCTCCCCGAAGGCCCCCCTCGCCCAACCGTCCGGCGCCGCCGCCCACTTGGCGAACTGACGCGGCGTCGCGGGCCCGTACGCTGACAGGAACCGTCGCACCAGACGCCCCGTCGCCACCTCGGCGGAGAGCGGCGGCTCCCCGGAGTCGGCGGCCGGCGGGCGCGTGTACGTCACCTTGCGGCCCCTGTTCGGCGCGAAGCACAGCGCCCCGCGGTGGCCCGCCAGATGCATGACCGAGCGCCAGCGTGGCCACATCCCCTGGAAGGCGGGCATCACCAGATCGCCGGCCCAGGGGCCCGTGCGCGCCACGACCTCGTCGCCGAGCTCGTCGATGGTCAGTTGGGCCCCGTCCAGGGCCTCGCCGATCGCGCTCACGATCTCCTCCGTCTGGGAAGGAGTCAGCCGGTCGCCCGCCTTGAAAGGGCTCGGTCCGGACGGGATCGCGGACAACGCGGCTGTCCAGAGGGGGAGTTGCGCGGCCGGCAGGAAGTGGATGGTCCCGCGCGGCCCGAACGTCTTGACCAGGCTCGGCTCCTCGCCCCACAGCGCGTCGCGGACGTCCTGCCGGGTCGCCCCGTCCATCCGCAGCCCCACCGAGAGCTCGGCCGCGGACATCACCTGCGCCTGCGCCGCGAGCATCGCGTCGACCACCTCGCCGGGTCCGGCCTCGCCCGGCCTCGCCCGGCTTCGCCGGAGTTCGCAGGAACTGCCGCTCCATGCGCCGGGCGTTGGCAGCACTCCACGAAACAGTGGCGACGGTCATCGGCGTTCCCCTTCAGTACTGTCGATCCAGTCAGTGGCTCTGCGGACACGAGGAGTGGACCATGCCGAAGAGCGGCGCGGAGGGTAATTCGGGGAGCGCCAGGGAAAGCACGGGGGTCGCCAGGGAGAGCGTCACGGGCAGCGGCAAGGAGAGCAAGACGCTGTACGCCTGCGGCCTCGACGCCGCCGTGGACGTCGTCGGAGGCAAGTGGAAACCGATGATCCTCTGGGCGCTGTACTCGAGCACGACGATGCGCTTCGGCGAGCTCCGCCGGAACATCACCGGCATCAGCGAGAAGGTGCTCATCCAGCAGCTGCGCGAGCTGGAGTCCGACGGCGTCGTGCACCGCGAGGTGTACCGGGAGGTGCCGCCGAAGGTCGAGTACTCACTGACCCCCCTCGGCCTGTCCCTGAACGAGGCGCTGATTCCGCTGGGCGTCTGGGGCGACGATCACATGCGGGAGCTGGTGGCCAACAGGGACTGCAGGAAGAAGGGCAGGCCCCAGAGCACGGCCGAAGGCGAAGCTGAGCACAAGACCGCAGGCAAAACGGCGGGCGAATCGGCGGGCGAAACGGCGGGCGAAACCGCGGGCAAAACGGCGGGCAAAACGGCGGGCACAGCCGCCTGACGCCTGACGGAGGAAACGGGTCGGTGGTTGCCTGGTGCGCCGATCGTTAGCCAAGTGATCCCGAAACAGGTGGCGTTGATTCCGCATCGTTATCCCCATCAGCTCGATCTGAGCCCGCACATCACGTAAGTTCAGACCAAGGCGAATTCGCGTGAGCAAAGCCACGTGTGCGGTGCCGCGCGGTGGAGGGGACTGCGCGGCTCCGCGCGCCCTCATTTCCCGACCTCCCCCTCGCTCCGCGTCAAGGGGGCGCCCCGCCTCCGTCCCTCCTGTGGGCTACCGCCGTGCGGGGCTGAAATCTGTTGACGGGGGCCGAAATCCGGTGGGGGAACAGGGTCGCGGAGTTGTCGGGCGGTTTCGGAGAGTAGTTGTGGCACGCCGATGCGCGCGGCATCCCTCACGAAGGGTTATGGTGGAAACCCCCCCTCGGGCCGGTCCATCTCCCCCCCATGGACCGGCCCGATTTTTTTGTGCCGGATATGGTCAGGGACATGTCGAACCAGTTCCCTCCGCCGTCACCGTATGAGAACCCCCAGGCAGGCCTGCCCAGTTACACGGGCCCCGCGCAGGACCCCTACTACGGCTACGGACCGGTCCCGCCGCAGAAGATGCCGGGTGGTGTCCGCGCCGGACAGGTGATCATCTGGGTGCTTTCCGGGATGTGCCTGCTCGGCTCCGTCCTCGGCGGCGTGCTGTACGGGCCTCAGGTCGCGGGCGCGGTTCTCGGGGCCAACTTCCTCCTGATACCGCTGTGCGTCCTGGCCTTCCGCTACCACCTGCCCGGCCACGGGAAGCGCGTCGCGTCGATCGTGCTCAGCAGCGTGCAGATCCTGGTGGGGTTCGGCGCCCTCGGCCGGGGTGGTGGCCTCGGTGCCCTCATCCTCGTCGGCTGCTCGATCGCGCTGGTGATCCTGCTGAGCCAGGGTGCCGCGGGTGCCTGGTTCAGGCGCCCGCGCACCCCCGGCCCGGAGCAGTGGCAGGGCCAGGGGTACACCGGCTGAGGCGTTCCGCCAGGACTAGCCCCGCCCGGCCCAGATGTTGGTGCCGGGCGTGGACACCGCGTACGTGTCGATCTCGGTGAGCTCCTCGTCCGTGAGCTTCGGTCCTGCCAGCGCCGCGACGTTCTCCTCCAGCTGCTTCACGCTGGAGGCGCCGATCAGCGCGGAGGTCATCCGCTCGTCGCGCAGGACCCAGTTGAGCGCCAGTTGGGCGAGCGACTGGTCGCGGCGGGCCGCGATGTCGTTCAGGCCGTTGAGGCGGCGTACGACCTCGTCGCTCAGGAGATCGGGGTCGAGCGACTTGCCCTGCGTGGCGCGCGAACCCTCGGGGATGCCCTTCAGGTACTTGTTCGTGAGCAGGCCCTGCGCCAGCGGCACGAACGAGATGCAGCCCATCCCCGCGTCTTCGAGGGTGTCGAGCAGGCTGTCGTCCTCGGTCCAGCGGTTGATCATCGAGTACGAGGGCTGGTGGATGAGGGCGGGAACGCCCATCTCCCGCAGCAGCCGCGCCGCTTCGGCGGTCTGTTCGCTGTTGTAGGAGGAGACGCCCACGTACAGCGCCTTGCCCTGCTGCACGGCGGACGCGAGCGCGCCCATCGTCTCTTCGAGCGGGGTCTCCGGGTCGAAGCGGTGCGAGTAGAAGATGTCGACGTAGTCCACGCCCATCCGCTCGAGCGACGCGTCCAGGGACGACAGCAGGTACTTGCGTGAACCCCACTCGCCGTACGGGCCGGGGTGCATGAGGTAGCCCGCCTTGGTCGAAATGACCAGTTCATCGCGGTACGGTGCGAAATCCTGCGCGAACAACTTGCCGAAGTTGAGCTCGGCCGAACCGGCCGGGGGGCCGTAGTTGTTCGCCAGGTCGAAGTGTGTGACGCCCAGGTCGAAGGCGCGGCGCAGGATCGCGCGCTGGCTCTCCAGGGACTTGTCGTCGCCGAAGTTGTGCCACAGGCCGAGGGAGACGGCGGGCAGCTTCAGGCCGCTGCGGCCCGTGCGCCGGTACTCCATGGCGTCGTAACGGTCCGCTGCCGCTTGGTACAGAGACGTGTCGTTCATGGGTACGAAGCTACTTCAGCCCGGGATCTTCCGGGGGTCAGCCCCGCATCCCCCGAGGGCGGAACCCCGCCCTCACAGCGGTAGGCTTTCGCCTTCGGGGACTGCCATCTGCTGGAGGGGCTGACAGAAGTGAACCTGCGCGACCTGGTGTACGGACTTTACGCACGCCGGGTGGAAGGCCGCCTCGACCACGACCAGGTGCCCAAGCACATCGGGGTCATCCTCGACGGCAACAGGCGCTGGGCGAAGGCGTCCGGTGGGACCACCGAACAGGGCCACCAGGCGGGCGCGTACAAGATCGAGGAGTTCCTCGGCTGGTGTGCCGAGACGGACGTCGAGGTCGTCACCCTCTGGATGCTGTCGACCGACAACTTCGACCGCCCGGAGCGGGAGCTCATCCCGCTCCTCGGCATCATCGAGGACACGGTCCGCAGCCTCGCCGCCGACGGCCGCTGGCGCGTGCACCACGTGGGCACGATGGACCTGCTGCCCGACCGCACCCAGGCCGTCCTGAAGGAAGCCGAGCAGTCCACCCACGGCAACAAGGGAATACTGGTCAACGTGGCCGTCGGGTACGGCGGCCGGCAGGAGATCGCCGACGCGGTCCGCTCGCTGATCCTGGACCACGCGGAGAAGGGCACGAGCCTGGAGGACGTCGCCGAGACCGTCGACGTCGACCTGATCTCCAAGCACCTCTACACCCGTGGCCAGCCGGACCCCGACCTGGTGATCCGAACGAGTGGCGAGCAGCGTCTTTCCGGCTTCATGCTCTGGCAGTCGGCCCACTCCGAGTACTACTTCTGTGAAGTCTTCTGGCCGGCCTTCCGCAAGGTCGACTTCCTGCGTGCGCTGCGTGACTACGCGGCCAGGCACCGGCGCTACGGCGGCTGACGCCCCAGCAGGCACGCCAGGTGCTCGTGTCGGTGAGGCGCGAGTAACCCAGAGTTCACGGACGCGCCGTCATATGCCATGGCATGGCCGCGCGTGTTCGAGGGAATAAGCCTTCCAGGTCGACATCCGATTCACGGATGTCGTATCTCAGCGGGCGGCATGGGGCCGTCCGCCCGGGAGGCCCTTTGCACCAGGACGACCGTGCGGTGAGTACGGGCGAAGTGGAGGGCCGGAGCTCGGCCCGCGCACTGCGGCACGAGACCGGTCCGGACTTCTCCCGGCATCCTTCCCGTCGCTCCCCGACCTCATCCGAGGGGGTACGTCCTTCCGTGGTGACCAGCACAAAGCGCCGCATGCCCGACAGGCGCACCTATGTTCTCGACACCAGCGTTCTGCTCGCAGACCCGAACTCCATGTACCGCTTCGACGAGCACGAAGTCGTGCTGCCCGTCGTCGTGGTCACGGAGCTCGAGGCGAAGCGGCACCATCCCGAGCTCGGCTACTTCGCCCGGCAGGCCCTGCGCCTCCTGGACGACTGCCGGGTCCGGCACGGTCGACTGGACGCGCCGATCCCGATCGGCGACCTGGGCGGCTCGCTGCGCGTCGAGCTCAACCACTCCGATCCCGGCGTGCTTCCGGCCGGCTACCGGTTGGGGGACAACGACTCACGGATTCTCGCCGTCGCTCGCAACCTCCAGGCAGAGGGATACGACGTCACCGTCGTGTCGAAGGATCTGCCTCTGAGGATCAAGGCGTCCTCGGTCGGCCTCCTCGCGGAGGAGTACCGCGCCGAACTCGCCATCACGGACTCCGGCTGGACCGGAATGTCCGAACTGACCCTCTCCGGCGAACAGGTCGACCTCCTCTTCGAGGAAGAGACCCTGTACGTCCCCGAGGCGGCCGACCTGCCCGTTCACACGGGCCTCACCATCCAGTCGGAGAAGGGCAAGGCCCTCGGCCGTGTCACGGCCGACGGCAACGTCCGCCTCGTACGCGGCGATCGCGAGGCCTTCGGTATCAAGGGGAGGAGTGCGGAGCAGCGCATCGCGCTGGATCTGCTGCTCGATCCGGACATCGGCATCCTGTCGATGGGCGGCCGGGCGGGCACCGGCAAGTCGGCTCTCGCGCTCTGCGCGGGACTTGAGGCGGTCCTGGAGCGCCGCCAGCACCAGAAGGTGATGGTCTTCAGGCCGCTGTACGCGGTGGGTGGGCAGGAGCTCGGCTATCTGCCCGGCACCGAGGCCGAGAAGATGGGCCCCTGGGCCCAGGCGGTCTTCGACACGCTCGGTTCGGTGGCGGGCAAGGCGGTCATCGAGGAGGTGACGGCGCGCGGCATGCTCGAAGTGCTCCCGCTCACCCATATCCGCGGGCGCTCGCTGCACGACGCGTTCGTGATCGTGGATGAGGCCCAATCCCTGGAGCGGAACGTCCTTTTGACCGTTCTGTCCAGGATCGGGGCGAACTCCCGTGTCGTCCTCACTCATGACGTCGCGCAGCGCGACAACCTCCGAGTGGGGCGGTACGACGGGGTAGTTGCCGTCGTCGAGAAGCTGAAGGGGCATCCGCTCTTCGCCCACGTCACGCTCACCCGCTCCGAGCGTTCGCAGATCGCGGCCCTCGTGACCGAAATGCTGGAGGACGGTTCGATCTGACCGAGTTCACCCTGGTTGCAGGGGAGTTGGCGCCGCCCGGCGAAGCGAAGGAGCTTAGCCGGGCGGCGTCTTGGCGTTCGCCCTTTTCCGAAAAACTCCTGGGGCAAACGAGGTGTGAGCTTTCACACGCAACGGAGAATTGCCTTGCGGCGTCCGGCTGGGGCAGAGTCTGGGTCCTGTCAGGCCCCGCATGCGACACACCTGTACCCCCAGCGGTACTGCAACTCAGGAAACCAAGAACTTCATAGTGGCCGTCGCATGCCGCCCGAGCACCACGCGGCGCTCCCGTAAAGGGGGTTGCCCATCGGGCCCGTGCCTCCCGTGACCGATACCAAGTGGAGGCCAGCGCCAGGGGCAAGATTGCGTCCGCGAGGTCACCTAGCGGGCGATGCTGGAAGGAAACCGTGTGAGCCGGATTTCGGTCCGGGGATTCGCCGTGGCATCTGCCACCGCGGTCACCACCGTCGGCGCTGTTGTTGGTGTCGCCTCGGGCAGCACCCCGGGCGCCTCGAATGACAACGACTTCGAGGCGACGGCAAGCGACGCGACACTCCTCGCAGACATCCCCGCGGGTCAGCAGGCCCAGGTGCAGACCGCGTCCCTGACGCAGCAGGCCGACGCACAGGCCATGGCTGCGGACACGGCCGCGAAGAAGTCCGCGGCGGAAGCGGCCCGCAAGCAGGCCGCCGAGTCGGCGATCGCCAAGCAGAAGGCCGCTGAGAAGGCGGAGGCCGCCGAGAAGGCGGCAGCCAAGAAGGAGCGCGAGGAGAAGACCGAGGTCAAGGCCAGCCGGTCCTCCGCGCGCGACGCATCGGACTTCGCCCCGCAGTCCTCGTACTCCGTCTCGCAGGTCCAGGCGATGGCACGGCAGATGGTCCCCGGTGACCAGTTCCAGTGCTTCAGCAACATCGTCAACCACGAGTCCACCTGGAACTACAAGGCCAGCAACCCCTCTTCGGGTGCGTACGGCCTCGTCCAGGCGCTGCCCGGCTCCAAGATGTCCTCGGCAGGATCCGACTGGCAGACGAACCCCGCCACGCAGATCAAGTGGGGTCTCGGCTACATGAACGACCGCTACGGAAGCCCGTGCGGAGCCTGGGACTTCTGGCAGGCGAACAACTGGTACTGAGCCGCTTATCGCTCAACCTTTTCGAGGCCCCTCACCGTCCTTCGGTGGGGGGTCTCAGCCGTGTACGGTCATTCCGACAACTTCCAGGGAGGGAGTGGTGGGGAAAGACGGGGGAAGAGGACGGATCATGTCGCGCGTACCAGGGTGGATCAGCCGGCTCGGAGACGGTCTGTCTCAGATGGGCGAGCGCAGGGGCGAGCGTTCGGAGTCGGATGACGACTTCGGGGACGACGCCAGGCGTTCGCGACGGTCTTACTCCGGTGAAGCCTCCGACGAGGCCTCCCAGGAGGCGGAGACGGTGGTGCCCGCGCCGCCCGCGTACGCGCCGGACGTAGCGGCGAGGCCCGACCCCGTCGCCGCGGTGCCGTGGGGGATGCGCGTCGCGGCCGAGGCCGGCTGGCGGCTGCTCGTACTCGCGGGCACGCTCTGGGTGTTGATGAAGGTGATCAGTGCCGTGCAACTGGTCGTCTTCGCCTTCGTGGCGGCGCTCCTCGTCACCGCCATGCTGCAGCCGACAGTGGCCCGGCTCAGGCGGCTCGGTCTGCCGAGAGGGCTTGCGACCGTCCTCACCGCCGTACTCGGCTTCGTCGTCATCGGGCTCGTCGGCTGGTTCGTCGTCTGGCAGGTCATGGAGAACGCGGACACGCTCTCCAGTCAGCTCCAGGACGGCATCGACGACTTGCGCAACTGGCTCCTGAACAGCCCGTTCCATGTGACCGAGGATCAGATCAACGACATCGCCAAGAGCCTGCGGGACGCGGTCGGCGCGAACACGGAGGAGCTGACGACGGCGGGGCTCGAAGGGGTCACCGTCATTGTGGAGACCATGACCGGCATCCTCCTTGCGATGTTCTCGACGCTGTTCTTGCTGTACGACGGCAAGCGCATCTGGCAGTGGGTCCTGAAGCTGGTCCCGGCGCCCGCGCGACCCGGTATCGCGGGCGCGGGGCCGCGTGCCTGGCGCACGCTGACGGCCTATGTGCGCGGCACGGTGATAGTGGCTCTGATCGACGCGATCTTCATCGGCCTCGGGATCTACTTCCTCGGGGTGCCGATGGCGGTGCCGCTGGCCGTCTTCATCTTCCTGTTCGCGTTCATCCCGCTGGTGGGTGCGGTCATCTCGGGCGCGCTCGCCGTGGTGGTGGGTCTGGTGACCCAGGGCGTCTTCACCGGCTTGATGACCCTGGTCGTGGTGCTCGCCGTGCAGCAGATCGAGGGGCACATCCTGCAGCCGTTCATCCTCGGGCGTGCCGTGCGGGTGCATCCGCTGGCGGTCGTGCTTTCCGTGGCCGCGGGCGGGCTCGTCGCAGGGATCGGCGGGGCCGTCGTCGCGGTGCCGCTGGTCGCCGTCACCAACACCGTGGTGGGCTACTTGCGCGCGTACTCGCGGGAGGCCGCCCTGAAGCAGTCGCCGCAGCCTCGGGGGGCGACGGCGGTGGATGTGGCACCGGTTGATCCGCCGCCTTCCCCGTCGCCGGGTGCGGGCGCGTAGGCCTCCCGGCGGTCCCCGATCCCACCCCTTCCCGAAACCATGGGGCTCCGCCCCCTGGACCCCCGACAAGATGGCCTCAAACGCCGGCCGCGCTGAGTAATCCAGCCCGGCCGAAACCAAAAAGGCGGCTACGCCCAGCTTCCGCTGGGCGTAGCCGCCTTCTCGGTTTGAGGCGACTACGCCAGAGACTCCTCCGAGTCCAGCGTGACGCCGACCGCCTGGATCACGGCGGCGATCTTGAAGGCTTCCTGGATCGTCTCGCGATCCACGCCTGCCTTCCGCAGCACCTGCTCGTGCGAGTCGAGGCACTGGCCACAGCCGTTGATCGCGGAGACCGCGAGCGACCACAGCTCGAAGTCGACCTTCTCCACGCCCGGGTTGCCGATGACGTTCATCCGCAGGCCGGCCCGCATCGTCCCGTACTCCGGGTCCGAGAGGAGGTGGCGCGTGCGGTAGAAGACGTTGTTCATCGCCATGACGGCCGCGGCCGACTTGGCGGCGGTGTACGCCTCGGGGGAGAGGTTCGCCTTCGCCTCGGGCTCCAGCTCGCGCAGCACCTTCGGGGAGCGGGAGGCGATCGCACAGGCGAGCACCGTGCCCCACAGCTGCTGCTGCGGCAGGTCCGAGTTGCCGATGACCGAGCCGAGGTTCAGCTTCAGGTCCTTGGCGTAGTCCGGTACGGCGGACTTCAGTTCGTCGAGTGCCATGTCAGTAGGCTCCGTTCACTCGCCCGAGAGCAGCGCGACCGGGTCAAGGGTCTCGTCGCCCTGGGTCCAGTTGCACGGGCAGAGCTCGTCGGTCTGGAGCGCGTCGAGGACCCGGAGGACCTCCTTGGGGTTACGGCCCACGGAACCGGCGGTCACCATCGTGAACTGGATCTCGTTGTTCTGGTCGACGATGAAGACGGCGCGCTGCGCGAAGCCGTCCTCGCCCTCGATGCCGAGGTCACGCATGAGCTCGTGCTTCGAGTCGGCCAGCATCGGGAAGGGCAGGTCGGTCAGGTCCGGGTGGTCCTTGCGCCAGGCGTGGTGCACGAACTCGGAGTCACCGGAGAAGCCGAGGATCTGGGCGTCACGGTCAGCGAACTCCTCGTTCAGCTTGCCGAAGGCGGCGATCTCGGTCGGGCACACGAAGGTGAAGTCCTTGGGCCACGCGAAGACGATCTTCCACTTGCCCTCGTAGGTCTTGTGGTCGATCTGCTGGAACTCAGCGCCCTTCTCCAGCGAGACGCAGGCGGTCAGATCGAACTGGGGGAACTTGTCACCGACAGTGAGCACGCGCTCTCCTTGCTGCAAGGAAAATCCCTTTTGGGGAGTTTCCTGGGGGGTTGGACTGATGTTGATGGTGGCACAGGGTGCATTGATTACGGAAATAGCTAGAGTGGGTTGTGTTGATCGGACCTAGCTATCAGTACGCGTAGTAAAGAGGAGCGCCGTGGCCACCAGTGCCAAGCCCGTAGCCAAGCGAGGCGCACGTCAGCCCAGCCTCGCCCAGCTGCGCGCCTTCGCCGCCGTCGCCGAGCATCTGCACTTCCGGGACGCCGCCGCCGCGATCGGCATGAGTCAGCCCGCGCTCTCCGGTGCCGTGTCCGCCCTGGAGGAGACACTCGGTGTCACCCTGCTCGAGCGTACGACCCGCAAGGTGCTGCTCTCGTCGGCCGGTGAGCGCCTCGCGGTGCGGGCCAGGGCCGTGCTCGACGAGGTCGGGGCGCTGATGGAGGAGGCCGACGCGGTGCGCGCGCCGTTCACCGGAGCGCTGCGGCTCGGCGTGATCCCGACCGTCGCGCCCTATCTGCTGCCCACGCTCATCGGGCTCGTCCACGAGAAGTACCCGCATCTGGACCTTCAGGTGCATGAGGAGCAGACATCCTCGCTGATCGAGGGCCTCGGTGCCGGACGGCTCGACCTGCTCCTTCTCGCCGTGCCGCTCGGGATGCCGGGCATCACCGAACTGGCCCTGTTCGACGAGGACTTCGTGCTCGTCACACCGCTCGACCACTGGCTCGGCGGGCGCGAGGGAATTCCGCGCGACGCCCTGCGCGAGCTGAACCTGCTGCTGCTCGACGAGGGGCACTGCCTGCGCGACCAGGCGCTGGACATCTGCCGGGAGGCAGGGCGCGCGGACGCCCCGGTGACCACGACCGCCGCCGGGCTCTCCACCCTCGTCCAGCTGGTGGCCGGCGGGCTCGGTGTGACGCTGCTCCCGCGCACCGCGGTCCGCGTCGAGACCAGCCGCAGCAATCAGCTGCTCACCGGGTACTTCGCGGACCCGGCACCGACCCGGCGCATCGCTCTCGCGATGCGTACGGGGGCCGCGCGCGCGGCGGAGTACGAGGCGCTGGCCGCCGCGATGAGGGGGGCCGTGAAGCCGTTGCCGGTGCGGGTGTTGTGACCCCGCACCGGCAACGTACCGCCCCTGCTGGGGGACTTACTCCGTGCGCAGGCCGTCCGGGCGCATCATGCGCCACAGCGGCGGCAGGCTGAGCAGCGTCACGACCGCGACGAGGGCCGCGCCCGCCGCCGTCAGGGGGGCGAAGAGCCACCAGTCGGTGACCGACTTCTCGATCATGCGGACCATGACCCAGCCGAGGCCGAGGCCGCCCGCGACGGCGAGCGCCAGGCCGATCGCGACCGGAATCGCGGTCTGCCACAGGATCGACCACGCCATCGAAGCGCGGCGCGTGCCGAACGCGGTGAGGGCGGCGAGCAGGCGCTTGCGCTCCCGCAGTTGCTCCATCATCGAGACCAGCATGGACGCCGCGATCAGCGCCATCGTCGCCATCGCGCCGATCTGCAGACCGTTCTGGATGGTGGCGTACTGCTTGTCACGCTCGACCGCGCGCAGCGTCCGCACGGAGAGGAACGGGTCGACGTGGGCCGCGGTGTTGCGGATGAACTCCTCGGCGTCCTTGACGTCCGGGTCGACCTGGATCATCGCGGTCGTCGAGGCGTCGGTCATCTTGGCCACGTCGATCGCGCCGGGCGTCGCGTAGATGCCGTCGTGCAGATCACCGCCCGGGTCGGGGCGGGCCTTGACCGTGCGGGAGTCGGCGGGCAGCGTCCACAGGTTGTGCCGCTGGTCAGGGTCATCCTCGCGGGTGACGTGCAGGGAGATCGGCTCGCCGGGGCGGGCCGAGGCGTCGACCCATTTGTTCATCCTGCTGTTCCCGGTGTGCACGACGAAGGTGTCGCCGTCCTCGCACGAGCCGATCCGGGCCAGCTCGCGCAGGTTCGCGCAGGTGCCGACCGTCAGCTCCGTGGTGGGCCGGATGTCCTCGGGGTTCTTCATCCTGCCGGGCTTCACGACGTACGAGGAGACCGTGCCGATGACGTTCTTGACGCCCTTGGTCGTGCGGAACTTGTCGTTCATCCGCTGGGCGAGCTCGCCGTCGCCGACGTCGGCCTGGACCACCAGCTTGGCGCGGCCGGGGTCGTTGTCGGTCACCTGGTTGAAGTCGTCGTGCATCGCGACGAACAACATCTGCAGGGCCACCGCGCCCGCCACCGCGACAGTGATGCCGCTGACCGCGCGTGCCGCCGTACCACTGCTCAACTGAAGCCTGCGGGTGGCCAGTTGCCAGGGTACGGGGCCACCGCCGCGCAGCCGGGCCACGCTTGCCTCGACGAGCCAGGGCAGCAGCGCGGCCAGGCCCACCAGGGTGAGTGTCGCGCCCGCGCCGATGGCGAAGACCGGCGGGGCGTAGTCGCCCCCGACGCGGCCCGCGGCCAGCAGTATCCCGAGGCCGATGAGCGGCATCATGATGCGCCACCACAGGCGGCGCTTGCGGGGCTTGGTGCTGCGCACGACGCCGAGCGGTTCGATGGAGACGGCCCGCAGCGAGATCAGCGTGACCAGGACGGCTGTGATCGGCACGGCGAGCAGTACCAGTACGGCCAAGGCCGGCACGGGCGCCACGTCAGAGGGGAAGGCGCTGATCCGCCACCCGTCGAGGGTGCCGATCAGCTCGCGCAGCCCCAGGAAGAACACGCCGCCCGCGGCAAGGCCGAGCAGCGCGCCGCACAGGGCCTCGCCCGCCGCGATCCGCCGTACGCTGTGCGCGTCCGCGCCGACCAGGCGCAGCGCGGCAAGACGCCGGTCGCGTCGGTCGCCGCCGAAGCGGACCGCCGTGCCGATGAAGATGATCACGGGGGTCAGCAGGACCACGCAGATCAGGACCACCAGGACGATGAGCATCGGGTCCAGGGGTTCCGCGGGCTGCTCGTAGCCGTAGGCGGCAACGCGGTGGCCGCCCTTGGCCGGGGTGAGGGCGTCGGAACCGGCGTAGTAGTAGAGCTCCTTGGGGTTGGTCAGGCCCGCGTCGCCGATGGTGCCGGTGATCTTGTAGTCGCCGTACCGCTCCTTCAGGAGGGCGCCGTCGGAGCTGTTCAGGAGGTCGCGCAGGGCGGGCGACACGACCATCTCGCCGTCCGCGGGGATCTTCTCCAGGCCGGGCGGCAGGACCGGGTGGGCGCCCTCGGCGCGCAGCACTCGGCCGCTGACCGTCGCGTCGCGGAAGTCGGTGGGCACGTCGCGCTGGAGGACCGTGGAGTCCGAGCGCTCGACCTTCTTGTCCGAGAACTGACCCTCGGCCGAGCGGGCCACCGAGCGGTCCTCGCGGTGCTGCAGCAGGGTGGGCACGGACGCCGCGCCGAGCAGCAGCGCCACACCGAGCCCGACGCCGACCGCCGTGAGCAGGGTGCGGGTCCAGCCCTCACGGCCACCGCCGACGGCGAAACGTATGCCCATCGCCAGGTCGCGGGCGAAGGCGCGGGGTCCCCCCTTGGACACCGTCGCGGTGGTGTCGGCGAGCGGTGGCCGGGGAGTGGTGGCGGCCTGCGCACGGGTGTCGAGACTCATATCGCCCGCTCCATGTCGCGTGCCCTGCCGTCGCGTACGACGATCTCGCGGTCGGAGTAGGCGGCGACCCGCGTCTCGTGCGTGACCAGGACCACGGCGGCGTTCGTCGAGCGCGCGGCGTCGGTGAGCAGCTCCATCACGCGCTCGCCGTTGAGCGAGTCGAGCGCGCCGGTCGGCTCGTCGGCGAAGAGCACGCGCGGGCTCGTGGCGAGCGCGCGGGCCACGGCGACGCGCTGCCCCTGGCCGCCGGAGATCTCGCCGGGCCGCTTGGCGGTGACGTCCTCGACCTCGAGGCGCTCCATCCACGTGCGGGCGGTCGCCTCGGCCTCCTTGCGCTTGGCGCCGTTCAGCCGCAGCGGAAGCGCGACGTTCTCCACGCACGTCAGCTCGGGAACCAGCTGCCCGAACTGGAAGACGAAGCCGAACTCGCTGCGGCGCAGGGCGCTCAGCGCGGCGTCCGGCAGGTCCGTGAGCTCACGGCCGTGGTAGGTGATGGAGCCCGAGTCGGGCTTCACGATCCCCGCGAGGCAGTGCAGGAGCGTGGACTTGCCGGAGCCGGAGGGGCCCATCACGGCGACGACCTCGCCGGGGTGGATGGAGAACTCGGCGTCGTCGAGCGCGGTCGTGGGGCCGTACGTCTTGCGGAGGCCGGACGCGGTCAGGAGGGAACCGGCGGGGGTCATGCGGAGCGAACCTCCTGGGCGAGCTTGCCGAGGCGCGCGGCGGCAAGTTCCAGCCAGCGCAGATCGGCTTCGAGGTGGAACAGCGCGTGGTCGCAGATCAGCTGGTCGGCGAGGTCGCCCTTGCGCTTGCGGTCGGTGAGGATGCGCATCAGACGCAGGTGCTCGCCGCGCTGGGCGTCGAGCATCTCCGAGGCGTCGCGCTCGGTGAGGAGCGCGAGGACGACCTTCGTGTAGAGGGTCGACTGGAGGTAGGGCTCGGGCTTCTCCGGGGTGGCGAGCCACTGCTCGACATCGGTGATGCCGGCGTCGGTGATCGCGTACCGCTTGCGCTCGGGGCCGCCGCCCGCCTCTATGCCGTCGACCTCGACGAGGCCGTTCTTCAGGAGGCGGGACATGGTCGAGTAGACCTGCCCGTAGTGCAGAGGTTTGTCGTGACCGAACTTCTCGTCGAAGGTGCGCTTGAGGTCGTAGCCGTGGCGGGGGCCCGACTCAAGGAGGCCGAGGAGGGTGTGACCGATGGACATGCGGAGCACTCTACACGGCGTGTATACGTGCCATGTATACCTCCGGTTCCGAGCTGACCGGTGGCTCACAGGTTCGAGAAGCGGGCAACCTTCTGAGGTCTGTGTTCGTCGGTTCTTAAGGGCAGGTGCTCTTTGTCACGTCCGGAAAAGACCGGATCGGCAGGAGTTTGTCCCAGGGTGCGGTGTTAGCTTCATGAGCTGATTCGACGTACGCACTCCACGTACGCACTTGACGTACACACGAGGACTAGACGGAAGCGGAGCACAGAGGATCATGGGCCGAGCGGAAGAGCGACAAGCGCGGCAGCGCGGCGCGCGCCGGGCATCGCGCGGGCGCCCCGCCGGCGGCGGCAAACCCAAGCGCACGGGCATACGCCGCTTCTTCACGCTGAAGAAGATCCTGGGCACGTTCTTCGGGCTGTGCCTGCTCGGCATGCTCTCCTTCGTCGTCCTCTACATGGTGGTCGACGTGCCCGAGGGCAACGCGGCGGCCAGGCTCCAGAGCAACGTCTACAAGTACAAGAACGGCGACGTCATCGCCAGGACCGGCGAGCTGAACCGCGAGGTCGTCGACCTGGAGAAGGTGCCCAAGGACGTCCAGCGCACGTTCGTGGCCGCCGAGAACAAGTCCTTCTACAAGGACCAGGGCGTCGACT
Organism: Streptomyces sp. NPDC033180; assembly: GCF_055577645.1. NCBI lineage: Bacteria > Bacillati > Actinomycetota > Actinomycetes > Kitasatosporales > Streptomycetaceae > Streptomyces > Streptomyces sp. NPDC033180. The sequence goes on from NZ_JBVIPU010000005.1 coordinate 19,919, forward strand.
TCAAGGGCACGGCCCGCGGCCTGATCAACACCGTCTCCGGCAAGGGCAAGCAGGGCGGCTCGACGATCACCCAGCAGTACGTCAAGAACTACTACTTGACGGCGGACCAGACGGTGACCCGCAAGCTCAAGGAACTGGTCATCTCGCTGAAGGTGGACCAGAACAAGAGCAAGGACTACATCCTCGCCGGATACATCAACACCAGCTACTACGGCCGCGGCGCCTACGGCATCCAGGCCGCCGCCCAGGCCTACTACGGAGTCGACGCCGAGGACCTGGACGTCTCGCAGGGCGCCTACCTCGCCGCCCTCCTCCAGGCCCCGAGCCAGTACGACTGGACGTCGGCGACGCCCGCCAGCAGGAAGCTGGTCGAGGCGCGCTGGAACTACGTCCTGGACAACATGGTCGAGGAGAACTGGCTGTCCGCGAGCAAGCGCGAGGGGCTGAAGTTCGACGTGCCGGAGAAGCCCAAGGCCGCCCCCGGCCTCAAGGGCCAGACCGGGTACCTCGTGACGCAAGCCAAGGCCGAGGTCATGAAGGCGGGCCACCTCAGCGAGAAGCAGTTCGACGCGGGCGGCTACACGATCACGCTCAACATCGACAAGAAGAAGCAGAAGCAGCTCGAAAAGGCCGTCGACAAGAAGCTGAACGACCAGCTCGACCCGGACAAGCGCAAGGCCGACGCCCGGGTGCAGGCGGGCGCCGCGTCCGTCGACCCCAAGACCGGCAAGGTCCTTGCGATGTACGGCGGCCGGAATTTCGTCAAACACCAGATCAGCAATGCCACCCGGCGTGACTACCAGCCCGCCTCCACCTTCAAGCCGCTGATCCTGGCCGCCGCCCTGGAGAAGGGTGCCAAGACGCAGTCGGGCCAGCCGGTCACGGCCAACACGATCTACGACGGCACGAGCGAACGCCCGGTCAAGGGCAGCGACGTCGCCTTCGCGCCGCCGAACGAGGACGACAAGAGTTATGGCCAGGTCACCGTCCAGAAGGCGATGAACAAGTCCATCAACTCCGTCTTCGCGCAGATGGGCGTGGACGTCGGCATGGACGAGGTCCTGGAGACCGCGGGCAAGCTCGGCATGGACGTCGAGGATCTGCCCGCCGTGCCCGCCCAGACCCTGGGCACCATGGGCGCGAGCCCGCTGGAGATGGCGGGCGTCTACGCCACGCTCGACAACCACGGCAAGAAGGTCACCCCCGCGGTCGTGGCCTCCGTCGAGCACAAGGACCGCACGATCGAGCTGCCGGACCCGATCGGTGAGAAGGTCGTGGACCGGGGCACCGCGGACTCGCTCACCTCGGTCCTGACCGGTGTGGTCGACGACGGTACGGGCAGCGCGGTGCGCAGCCCGGTGCAGGATGTGGCGGGCAAGACCGGTACGTCCGACGACAACAAGTCGGCCTGGTTCACCGGTTACACACCGAAGCTGGTCACCTCCGTCGGTCTGTTCGGCGAGGGCGCGGCCGGAACCGCCGAGGAGAGCAAGCAGGTCTCCATGAAGGGCGCGGGCGGTCTGCCGCGCGTCGACGGCGGCAGCTTCCCGGCGCAGATCTGGGCGGCGTACACCTTCGACGCGATGGGCTCGCCCAGCGAGTTCGACCTGGACACCTCCATGGGCGCGGCCATCGCGCCGCCCCCGGAGCCGACGACGCAGGCCCCGAAGGAGCCGACGCAGGAGCCCACGGAGACCAAGGATCCGACGACGAAGCCGCCGACGGACGACCCGACGACGGAGAAGCCCACGGAGACTCCGACGACCGAGCCGCCGACGGACGACCCGACCACGGAGCCGCCGACGGGCGACCCGGAGGAGCCGGACCCGACGGACTCCATCGAGATCCCGGAGAACCCGAACGGGCGCCCTGGCAGGGACTGACGGCCGCACTTCACGGTATTTCACGGCGAAGGCGCCCGGAAGCACACGCTTCCGGGCGCCTTCGCCGTGAACTGCCTGGCGATCAGCTGTGGTTCAGCTCGAACCACACCACCTTGCCGGTGCTCAGCCGCGTCGCGCCCCACCGCCGGGCCAGCCTGTTGACCAGATAGAGCCCGCGTCCGCCCTCGTCCGTGGCCCGCGCCTGGCGAAGGCGTGGTAGCTGCGGCACGTCGTCGCCGACCTCGCAGCGCAGGACGTCCGTACGCAGCAGGCGCAGGGTCACCGGACGCGACGCGTACCGCACGGCGTTCGTCACGACCTCGCTGACCAGGAGCTCCAGGGAGTCGGTCAGCTCCTGCAGGCCCCAGCGCTCCAAAGCGCTGCGGGCCAGGCGCCGGGCGCGGGCGGGCGTGGCGTCCTCCGGCTCCAGGAACCAGTACGCGACGTCGCTCGGCGCGATGCCGTCGAAGCGGGCGGCGAGCAGCGCGATGTCGTCGTCACGGTCGCCCGGGCCGAGCATGTCGAGCACGTCGTCGCAGAGCGCCTCAAGGGGCGGCGGATGGTCCGGGCCCGTCAACTGGGCGGTGGCGGCGAGCCGTTCGCGCAGCTGCTCTATGCCCGTCCACACGTCACGCAGCCGGGACTCGACCAGGCCGTCCGTGTAGAGCAGCAGCGTCGCGCCTGCCGGCGCGTCCAGCTCCACGGCCTCGAAGTCGACGCCGCCCACGCCGATGGGGGCGCCCGGCGGGACCCGCAGGACCTCCGCCCGGCCGCCCAGATGCAGCAGGACGGGTGGCGGGTGGCCCGCGTTGGCGATGGTGATGCGGTGCGCGACCGGGTCGTAGACCGCGTAGAGGCAGGTCGCCATCCGGTCCGAGCCGAGCCGTTGGGCCTGCTCGTCCAGGTGGTGCAGGACCTCCTGGGGCGGCAGGTCGAGCCCGGCCAGGGTCTGGGCGGTCGTCCGCAGCTGGCCCATGATCGCCGCCGATGTCATGGAGTGGCCCATGACGTCGCCCACGACGAGTGCCACCCGGCTGCCGGGCAGCGGGATCGCGTCGTACCAGTCGCCGCCCACCCGGGCCGTCTCGGCGGCCGGGAGATAGCGGGACGCCAGGCGCACACCGGTCGGGCGCGGCAGGGTCTCGGGCAGCATCGTGCGCTGGAGCTCGTCGGCGATGTACGCCTCGCGGCCGTAGAGCACGGCCTTGTCGATGCCGAGGGCGCTGTGCGTGGCCAGTTGGGCCGCGACAAGCAGGTCGTCGCCCTCGAACGCGGGGCGGTCGGGGCGGCGCAGGAACACCGCGGCGCCGATCACCCGGCGCCTGCCCCGCAGCGGGGCGAGGATCGTCCGCTGCCCGGAGGGCACGGTGCGTCCCTCGCCGAGCAGTTCGGGCAGGGCGGCGTGGGCCGCGGGCGCGTCGGCGAAGACCGGGCGCACACCGCGCAGCACCTCGGCGAGGGCGCCGCCGGGGCGCACCTCGCACAGCTCGGCGGTGGTCACCAGGTCGGTCTGCACCTGGAGGGCGGGCAGGGCGCCGCCCTCGGTGTCGGGCTCCTCCGCCCCTTCTTCGATCGCGCGCAGCCGGTCGGTGCGGCGCAGGCGCAGGATGAGTGCTCCGCTGGGCCGCTCCTCGCCAACCGGCAGCGGGTCGCGCAGATAGACCAGTATCGCGTCGGAGAACGTCGGCACCGTGGCCCGGCACAGGCCCATCACGATCTCGTCCAGGTCGATGCCGCGGGCGATGCGCCGGGTCGCGGCGCCCACGAAGCGCAGCCGGTCGCCGTCGCGTCTCATCGCCGCGGGGCCGGAGCCCGGCGGCCGTGGCTGTCCCGTACGCCGCTCCTCACCGCCGGGGGCGTCCGGGGGGACGCCGTCGGAATTGTCGTGCCCGCCATCGTGCCCGCCATCCTGTCCGGCCCCTTGGTCGGGGCGCGGCCGGTGCGGGTCGGGCTGTTGCCCCGAGGGCCCGGGCGACTGGGAGTGCTCGTCGCTGGGGCTCGCGGTGGAGTCGCCCGTGCGGGCCTGGGGCTGTGCGGGTAAAGCAGCCGCGCTCGGGGTGTCCCGCGCCTTCGGGGCACGCACCAGCGCCCCGCGGGGGTCCGCGGGGGCGGCGGGCCGGGCAGCTCGGGGCTGTCGGCCCTCGTCGGGGATGGAGTGCTCCGTCACGCGTTTCGAATCCGTCCGTCCGGGGCTGCGCCTTGGTGTCCGGTGGCTACGTTGGTCAGCCGCGTCGGCAGTGCATAAAGAGCTGGTGTTCGGGTGGTACATCGGTGCTCGCCGGGGCGTAGGAGTACGTGTCCTCATCGACGATGTCGAAGCCCGCGTCACGTACGACCTGCCGCAGTTCCTCCCGCAGGTATCCGGATACCCGGATTGTGTGCCCCAGGAACGGAATTCCCGCGTCATCCAGGTCGGCCTCGACCATGGAGAGCGCGAGCAGACCGCCGGGGCGCAGCAGTCCGTGCAGCAGCCGCAGAGCGTACGGGATTTCGGCGCGCGGCAGCATCAGGAGCGCGAAGAATGCCGCGATCCCGTCGAACTGCCCCACGCCGTCGGGCCCTTCGGCCCCCAGCGCCGCCACGTCGAGCTGCCGGAAATCGGCGTTCGACGCCGGCACGTTCTTCCTGGCGAGGTCGAGCATGCCGGACGAGAGGTCGATGCCGAGGACCGAGTGTCCGGCGTCGGCGAGCTGACGGGCGGTCGGCAGTCCGGTGCCGCATCCCACGTCGAGCACCCTGGACCCGGGCGGCAGCGCGTCGGCGAGCCTGCGCCCGGCGGCCAGTTGGCCGTCTTTGTGCGGAAAGGCGTCGTCGTAGTGCTGCCCGATGGCGTCGAAGGCCTCGGCCTGGCCCGTCCGGTCGGGATGCATGCCGGATGGCCCGCCGTACCTGTCGAACTCGCTCGCCTCGCTCACGTTCTGCCGCCCTTCGATGACATCCTGTCAGGCAACGCGCAAGCTCAGGGAGTTGCTGCTGAGTTGCTGCTGTGCGCCCTTGCGGAGGACGATCCTACGTTTGAACCATGGGGGCGCATCAAGGGTCTCATGACGTCACATGTACGGGCGTGCGGTCCCAGTCATCCGGTAGGGGTGGAATCGCCCAGTCCGGATCGGGGCGCCACTGCGGCCAGTTGTCCGAAAAGGGCAGGCCCCACGAGCGGATCACGTCGATGGCGGCATGCCCGGCGGCCCGCACTTCCTGCGCCTTTCCCGCCCCCATCAGACCGGCGCGCTGGGCCTGGGCGAACTCGTCCTCGTCGTGCCACCGCCATGTCCGGTCCGGCCGCACGGAGATGTCCAGAAAGTGATCCTCGGAATCGATGCCTCCGGCCCAACGGGCGCGCGGCTCCTCGAGGTTCACGTACCAGTTCTTGAACTGCCATCCCGGATCCCAGAACAGCCATACGGACCATGGCTCCGCGGGGCGGGCCAACTTCAGTACCCCCGTACCGAACCAGCGGCCCCTGCGCAGGGCGCGCGGCCTGGTGTAGCGGGTGGCGAGCGGCTCGTGGTGAACGGGAGTTCCGTCGGCGATGACCGGTTTCACGCATTCGGTGCCGGGGGCCATCCACACGGCGAGCAGATCCTCGGTGTCCTGTACGACCGTGACGGGCCGACAGATGTGGATGCGGTTCCCGGCGTTCTCCTTGTACCGCCACAGCACCTGGGTGCCGGGGGCCCAGCGTGCTGCTTCGCTGCTCGTCGTTGGCGGCGTGGTGAGGTCTGTCATGCGGAGATATTAGTGCGCGCCCGGACAAGCTCTTCGGAACCTGTCCGGGCGTGAGGCAGAACCTGTCCGGGCGTGAGGCAGAACCTGTCCGGGCGTGAGGCAGAACCTGTCCGGGCGTAAAGGTGAACAGTGCCGCGGGGACAGCTCTATGGGTGCGTCATCCGCAGGACGTCCAAGGCCTCGTCCAACTGCGTCAGGGAGAGCTCACCCCGTTCGACGTATCCGCCTTCGAGTACGACCTCCCGGATGGTCTTCCGCTCGGCCAGCGACTTCTTGGCGACCTTCGCCGCCTCTTCGTATCCGATGTACTTGTTCAGCGGAGTGACGACCGAGGGCGATGACTCGGCGTACTCCCGGGCCCGCTCGGCATTCGCGGTGATTCCGTCGACCGTCCTGTCGGCGAGCAGCCGCGACACGTTGGCGAGGAGCCGCACGGACTCCAGGACGTTCTTGGCGATGACCGGCAGCATCACGTTCAGCTCGAAGTTGCCGGCGGCCCCCGCCGCGGCGACCGTCGCGTCGTTTCCGGTGACTTGCGCGGCGACCATGAGGACCGCCTCCGGGATGACCGGATTCACCTTCCCCGGCATGATCGAGGAACCGGGCTGCAGATCGGGCAGGTTGATCTCGGCGAGGCCGGTCCGCGGGCCCGAAGCCATCCAGCGCAGATCGTTGGCGATCTTCGTGAGGCCCACGCCGATCGTCCGCAGCTGTCCGCTGGTCTCGACGATGCCGTCCCGCGCGCCCTGCGCCTCGAAATGGTCCCTGGCCTCGGTCAGCGGGAGCCCCGTGGCCCGCGCGACCTCGTCGATCACGGCCGCCGAGAAGCCGGGCGGGGTGTTGATGCCGGTGCCCACCGCAGTGCCGCCGAGCGGCAGTTCGGCAAGGCGCGACAGCGAGGCGTTGAGCCGCTCGACGCCGTAGCGCACCTGGGCCGCGTAGCCGCCGAACTCCTGGCCGAGGGTCACGGGCGTCGCGTCCATGAGGTGCGTGCGCCCCGACTTCACCACGTCGGCGAACTCCGCCGACTTGCGCTCCAGAGCGGTCGCCAGATGTTCGAGCGCCGGGATCAGGTCCTGTGTCACGGCGCCCGTGGCCGCGATGTGGATCGAGGAGGGGAAGACGTCGTTCGACGACTGGGACGCGTTCACGTGGTCGTTCGGGTGGACGCCCCGGCCAAGACGCTCCGTGGCCAGCGTCGCAAGGACTTCGTTCGTGTTCATGTTGGACGACGTGCCGGAGCCGGTCTGGAAGACGTCCACGGGGAAATGCTCGTCCCAGCGCCCTTCGACGACCTCGCCCGCCGCGTCCGCGATCGCCTGCGCGACGTCCTTGTCGAGCACCCCGAGGTCCGCGTTGACCTTCGCCGCAGCCGCCTTGATCCGGGCGAGCGCGGCGATGTGCGCGCGCTCCAGGCGCTGCCCCGAGACGGGGAAGTTCTCCACGGCCCGCTGCGTCTGCGCCCGCCACTTGGCGTGCTCGGGAACCCGCACCTCGCCCATGGAGTCGTGTTCGATCCGGTACTCACCGCTGTCGCTTGCGCTGGCGTCGCTGGTCATGCCTCGAACCTACCTCTCCGTCAAACCTCGCTGAAAAGTTGAGCACTTGTCTTGTTCCAGGTATTCCCAAGGCTCTTACTGACCAGTAAAAACCGTGGGTAACACCAAACCGGGGAGGCGCAATGAAGCGCATCAGACGCGGCCGACAGAGCAGGCTGCGATGTACGTTCGCCGCGGCCGTGGCGATGGCGGCGGTGCTCGGCACGGCAGCCGCCGTGCCGGCCCAGGCCGCCGAGGACAAGAACAGGGCGCCCGCGTCCACGCCCCTGCCGCCCGATCTTGAGAAGATCCGGGCGGACGAGGCCACCAAGCTCTACGGCGCCCCGGTCGAGCGCCCGCTCACCGAACGGAAGACCGGGCTGATCTCGCTCGGCGACAGCGAGATCTCGGGGGAGGGCGTCGGAACGTACGAACCCGGCACCGACGGCCCCGACAACTGGTGCCACCGCTCCCCGGACGCCGCGATCCACCGCACCGGCATCCCCGCGGACGTGACGTACAACGTCGCCTGCTCGGGAGCGCAGACCGTCAACATCAAGATCGGCGGGCAGAAGCAGTACGCCGACGAGCTGGTGCAGAGCGACAACCTCGCGATCAAGGCCCGCAACACCAGGATCAAGGCCGTCATGCTCGTCATCGGGGCCAACGACGACCTCCAGTTCGCGCCGGTGATGACGGACTGCGTGACGCGCTTCCTGCTCAGCCAGGGGGCCTGCGCGGGCAAGTACAACGACGGCTGGCAGGCGCGCGTCGACGCCCTCGTGCCCAAGGTCGAGCAGTCCATCCGCGACCTGAGGACCGTCATGAAGGACGCGGGATACGAGGGCGGCGACTACAAGCTGGTCGTCATGGGCTACCCGAGCCCGATCGGCCCGGACTTCCGGGACAACCCCAGGTTCCCGGGCAAGCTGGTCTGCGGCGGTCTCGGCTACGACTCCGACACCGAGTGGGGCCGCAACTACGCGGTGCCCACCTTCGAGACCGGCATGCGCAAGGCCGTCAGGACGGCGGGCGCGACCTACCTCGACAACTCCCGCCTCTTCCAGGGCCATGAGGTCTGCATGGAGGACACCTGGGCGCGCGGTCTCTATGTGGACCTCTCCAACCCGTTCCCGCCGGACTCCAACTCGGTCCGCCAGTCCTTCCACCCCAACGCCCGCGGCCACGCGGCCTTCGCGTCCTGCCTGACGCAGCTCTACAACTCCGGGTGGAACGAGGGCGGTTGCGCGGACCCGGCGAGCACAGGCAGCCCGAAGCTCTACCAGGGCAGCTGGGCGGACGCGTACAAGCCGCTCAAGAACGCGGGCACCGGCAGCTGCGTGGACGTCGATGCCTCGAAGAGCCGCAACGGCACCAAGGTCCAGGGCTGGGACTGCACCGGCAACCGCAACCAGACCTGGTGGTACGACGCCGGGCTCGGGTCTCTGCACACCGGCCTGACCCAGGACCGCTGCCTCGACGTGCCGGGCACCGCCAAGGAAGGCACCGCCGTCACGCTGTGGAACTGCCACGGGAGCGCCAACCAGAAGTTCGTGCGCGATGCGGGCACCCTGCGGCCGGCCGCGGACACCGGGCTGTGCCTGACCCTGGCGGCAGCCAAGGAGCCGCTGCGGCTCCAGAAGTGCACGGGGGCGGCGAACCAGCGGTTCGCCTGAGGCCGATCCGTTCCCGGACGCAGAGGGGCTCCCTCCTCGGCGGAGAGCCCCTCTGCGCGCTGTACGGAAGTGCTACGCCAGGCCGGGCCCGCGGACCGGGATGGACGTGAACGTCGGCTCCGGGGCCGGGTTCTGGAAGAAGTCGTTGCCCTTGTCGTCGACCACGATGAAGGCCGGGAAGTCCTCGACCTCGATCTTCCAGACCGCCTCCATGCCGAGCTCCTCGTACTCGACGACCTCGACCTTCTTGATGCAGTCCTGGGCGAGACGCGCGGCCGGACCGCCGATCGAGCCCAGATAGAAGCCGCCGTGCGCGTCGCAGGCGTCGGTGACCTGTTTGGAGCGGTTGCCCTTGGCGAGCATGACCTTGGAGCCGCCCGCCGCCTGGAACTGCTCCACGTAGGAGTCCATCCGGCCGGCCGTCGTCGGGCCGAACGAGCCGGACGCGTAACCGTCGGGGGTCTTCGCCGGGCCCGCGTAGTACACCGGGTGGTCCTTCAGGTACTGCGGCATCTCCTCGCCCGCGTCGAGCCGCTCCTTGATCTTGGCGTGCGCGATGTCGCGGGCCACGACGAGGGGGCCGGTCAGCGAGAGGCGGGTCTTCACCGGGTGCTTGGTGAGCTCGGCGAGGATGTCGTCCATCGGCTGGTTCAGGTCGATCTTCACGACGTCCGCGGACTCGGCGGCGTCGTTGAGGTGCTCGTCCGTCGTGTCCGGCAGGAAGCGCGCCGGGTCCGTCTCCAGCTGCTCCAGGAAGACGCCCTCGGCGGTGATCTTCGCGGTGGCCTGGCGGTCGGCCGAGCAGGAGACGGCGATCGCGACGGGCAGCGAGGCGCCGTGGCGCGGCAGGCGCACCACGCGGACGTCGTGGCAGAAGTACTTGCCGCCGAACTGCGCGCCGATGCCGATCTTCTGCGTCAGCTCGAAGACCTTTTCCTCCAGCTCCTTGTCGCGGAAGCCGTGCCCGGTCGCGGAGCCCTCGGCGGGCAGCTCGTCGAGGTAGTGCGCCGAGGCGTACTTCGCGGTCTTCAGGGCGAACTCGGCGCTGGTGCCGCCGACGACGATCGCCAGGTGGTACGGCGGGCAGGCGGCCGTACCCAGGGAGCGGATCTTCTCCTCCAGGAACTTCATCATGGAGGCCTCGTTCAGGACGGCCTTCGTCTCCTGGTAGAGGAACGACTTGTTGGCCGAGCCGCCGCCCTTGGCCATGAAGAGGAACTTGTAGGCGCCGCCGTCGGTCGCGTACAGCTCGATCTGGGCCGGGAGGTTGGAGCCGGTGTTCTTCTCCTCCCACATGTTCAGGGGAGCCATCTGCGAGTAGCGCAGGTTCAGCTTCGTGTACGCGTCGTAGACGCCCTTCGAGAGCGCCTTCTCGTCCTCACCTTCGGTGAGGACGTTCTGGCCGCGCTTGCCCATGACGATGGCGGTGCCGGTGTCCTGGCACATGGGGAGCACGCCCGCGGCCGCGATGTTCGCGTTCTTCAGCAGGTCGAGTGCCACGAACTTGTCGTTGCCCGACGCCTCCGGGTCGTCGACGATGCGCCGCAGCTGGGCCAGGTGCGCGGGCCGCAGGTAGTGCTGGATGTCGTGGATCGCCTCGGCGGCGAGCGTGCGCAGCGCGTCCGGATCGACCTTGAGGAACGTCCGCCCGTCGGCCTCGAAGGTGGAGACACCATCGGAGGTCACCAGCCGGTACGGGGTGGTGTCCTCTCCCAGCGGGAGCAGATCGGAGTACTCAAACTCTGGCATTACGGCCATTCCTCACTCGGCAGACAGCGGCGCGGCCTCCATTGGCGACGCGCCAACCAGCGTAGAACGCGCGAAGCGGACCGAGCCTGTGAGGTAAGGCTCAGTAGCGCCCGCCCCCAGTCCGTGCGGGTTGTCCACAGGGGTAGTCGCGATCTATCGCGTTTGGGTACGCTGGGTGGTGTGGACCTAGAGAAGCGCCCCCAGCCCCCTCACACCCACCCGGAACCGCAGCCGACGGGTCTGCGCGCGTCGGATGCCGACCGGGACCGCACGGCGGACATCCTCCGCGAGGCCCTTGCCGAGGGCCGGCTGACCGCCGAGGAGCATGGCGAGCGGATCGACGGGGTCTATCGCGCCAAGACCATGGGTGAACTGGAGCCGCTGGTCAGCGACTTGCCCGCGGCGGGCGGCGCGGCGTATCCCACCGTGAAGCCCGAGCCCGTCCCCTCCCGGCCTTCGGACGGAGTGGTGCCTCCGGTCGCCGACGAGAATCTGGTCGCGGTCTTCAGCTCCTCCGTCCGCAAGGGCCGCTGGCGCGTGAGCCGCCGCACGCACGCGTACGCGATCTTCGGCAGCGTGGAGATCGACCTCAGCGAGGCGATCTTCGAGCAGCGACAGGTCGTCATCAGGGCGGTCTCCGTCTTCGGCAACGTCGAGATCCGCGTCCCGGAGAACGTCTCGTTGCGGGGCAACGGCACGGGCGTGCTCGGCAACTTCGAGGTGGACACGCTCGATTCGGCGGAGCGGGACGCACCGGTCGTCTTCGTCGACGGGTTCGCGGTCCTCGGCAACATCGAGGCGAAGGCCAAGCGGGGCAAGCTCGTCCGGGATCTGCACAAGCACCTGCGCAAGCATCTCGGTCACTGAAGGGCCCCCGGACCGGCCACCGAGGGGGCGTATCCGGCCACTGGCGGCGCGAACTTCCGTACATCGGAACTCAGTGCATAGGCGCATGCACAGCGGGTAGAGCTGCTGCATCGTCTCTCGCTCGCGAAGCCGTCGTCAGGAGTAGACCCGTGCTGCAGCCGTCGCATCAGTCCCTGCAGGTCGCCGCCGTTCCGGCCCAGCGGGAACCAGTGCGCGATCGGAACCAAGACGCTCCGTGGCACACCGAGGCGGTGTGCCGACGAGACGAGGCCGGGCTGTTCTTCGCCCCGTCCAAGGAGCCGACCGCCTCACGCCTCTCGCGGGAGGAAGCCGCGAAGCGGGTCTGCGCCCGCTGTCCGGTGATGGTCGAGTGCCGGGAGCACGCCCTGCTCCAGCCCGAGCCGTACGGCGTCTGGGGCGGCCTCACGGCCGCGGAGCGCCGCGTGGTGCTCGCCAGGCGGCGCCGGCGCGAGGTGGAGCTCAAGAAGGCCGCGCACACGACCGCGGGGCCCATCGCCGCCGCCGGATAGGTCGGACGACTCTCCCGTACGCCGAAGGGGGCGTCCCCCGCACGGGGCGCCCCCTCCGGTGTGCGCAACTCGCGCTCCACAAAGCCTACTTGGCCGCTCGGCTACACGGCGGCTCGGCTACTTGGCGCGGTCGAAGTCGATGGCGCTGTAGGCGCGCAGCTTCGCGAGGCGGTGGTCGGAGTCGATCTTGCGGATCGTGCCCGACTTGGAGCGCATGACCAGGGACGAGGTCGAGGCCTTCTCCGCGGCGTAGCGCACGCCCTGGAGCAGTTCGCCGTCGGTGATGCCGGTCGCGACGAAGAAGACGTTGTCCCCGCGGACCAGGTCGGTCGTCGACAGCGTGCGGTCCAGGTCGTGACCCGCGTCAAGGGCGCGCTGGCGCTCCGCGTCGTCCTTCGGCCACAGCTTGCCCTGGATGACACCGCCGAGACACTTGATCGCGCAGGCCGAGATGATGCCCTCGGGGGTGCCGCCGATGCCCATGAGCATGTCGACGCCGGTGCCCTCGCGCACGGCCATGATCGAACCGGCGACGTCACCGTCCGAGATGAACTTGATGCGCGCTCCGGTCTCGCGGATCTCCTTGACGATGCCCTCGTGGCGGGGGCGGTCGAGGATCATGACCGTGACGTCCTCGGGCGAGCGGCCCTTGGCCTTGGCGACGCGGCGGATGTTGACGGACGCCGGGGCGTTGATGTCCACGTAGTCGGCGGCTTCCGGCCCCGTGACCAGCTTGTCCATGTAGAAGACCGCGGACGGGTCGAACATGGCGCCGCGGTCGGCGGCGGCGAGCACGGCGATGGCGTTCGGCATCCCCTTCGCGCACAGGGTCGTGCCGTCGATCGGGTCGACGGCGATGTCGACCTCGGCGCCGGTGGTGTCACCGATGCGCTCTCCGTTGAAGAGCATCGGGGCCTCGTCCTTCTCGCCCTCACCGATGACGACGATGCCGTTCATCGAGACGGTGGAGACGAGGGTCCGCATGGCCCTGACGGCGGCGCCGTCGGCGCCGATTTTGTCACCGCGGCCGACCCAGCGGCCGGCGGCCATGGCGGCGGCCTCGGTTACCCGGACGAGCTCCAGGGCGAGGTTGCGATCGGGAGCCTCGGGAGAGACTTCGAGCTCGGAAGGGAGATGATGCTCGGTCATCGGAGCGCACCTTTCTGCTGATACGACGACGGCCGGATGAGGGTTTGGCATGACTCTATCCGTAGGCCGACAAAATGAGCAGAGGGCCCCACGCATGAGCGGAACGGGCGCTTGGGGAGCACCGGGGGAAGCGCGCTGTCCGGGGCCTGAGAACATGGGGGACGTGGCAGGCAGACAAGGCAAGCAGACCGTACGGAACATGCTGTGGTCGATGGCGGTGATCGCCCTCGTGGCAGGCGCGATGTACGTCTTCATCCCGCACGACGACTCCAAGAGTCCCGTCAAGCGCGTCGACTACCGCGTGGAGCTGCTGTCCGCGCGCCGGGCGGCGGCGTATCCGGTGGTCGCCCCCGAGGGCCTGGCCAAGGCGTGGAAGCCGACGTCGGTGCGGTTCGACGGCTCCCAGGGCGACAGCTGGCACCTGGGTTTCCTCGACCCGTCCGGTGAGTACGTCGCGGTCAAGCAGTCCACGGCCAAGCCGGTCAAGTTCATCGAAGAGGCCACGCAGCGGGCCGTGCGGACGAAGGCCACCGAGACGATCGCCGGACAGACGTGGCACCGCTACAAGGGGCAGACGTACGACGCCCTGGTGCGCGAGGACAAGGGTGCGACGACGGTGGTCGCGGGCACGGCGTCGTTCGGTCAGCTGACGGAGATGGCGCAGGCGCTGAAGACGTCCTGACCCCTGGACGTGAAGATGTCCTGACCCCTGGACGTGAAGACGTCCTGACCCCTGGACGAGTCGGAACACGAGTGAGGGCCCCGGTGCTTTGGCGAATTCCAGGGGCCCTCACTCGTACTGCTTGCCTCTGTCTCAGACGGTCTCGATGACCTGGTCGAACTCAAGGCGAGGGGAGCGCGGGAACCAGGCGTTCTCGGCGGGCTTGCCGATGTTGACGACCATCAGCGGGGTGTGGTCGCCGTCCAGGAACTCCTTCTGGACACCGGCGGCGTCGAAGCCGGTCATCGGCCCTGCGGCAAGACCCGCGGCGCGCACGCCGATGATGAAGTAGGCGGCCTGCAGCGCGGCGTTGAGGTGGGCGGCACCTTCGCGGGCCGGGCGCTCCGCGAAGAAGACGTCCTTGGCCTGCGGGAAGTGCGGGAACAGCGCCGGCAGCTCCTCGTGGAACTCGTTGTCCGCGGAGAGGATCGCGACGAGCGGGGCGGACGCGGTCTTGGGCTGGTTGCCCTCGGCCATGTGCTGGACCAGGCGCTCGCGGGCCTCGGGGGAGCGGACCAGCGTGATGCGCAGCGACGACAGGTTGAAGGCGGTCGGGCCGAACTTGACCAGGTCGTAGATCGCCTGCACCTGCTCGTCGGTGACCGGCTCATCGGTGAAGGAGTTCGCGGTGCGGGCCTCGCGGAAGAGCAGGTCCTGTGCGGCGGGGTCAAGGACGAGAGACATGGATCAACCTTCTCGGTGCGTGCGTTGCGTGTGGGTCAGCTTGCGTCATCGACCGTACGACGCTGCGGTTTAATCTTCAACCAAATCGGCGGTTTGGTGATCCGCTTCACAACGCACCAGGTCAAAAGGTGAGGCGCCGCCGCTAGCTGTCCCCTGCGTCCTCGTCCGCGTCGCCGTCCCCGTCGGGGCCCGCCAGGGCCGCGTCCAGGCGGGCGCGGGCGCCGTCCAACCAGCGGCGGCACACCTTCGCCAGCTCCTCGCCGCGCTCCCACAGGGCGAGCGACTCCTCGAGCGTGGTGCCGCCGGTCTCCAGGCGGCGCACGACCTCGATGAGCTCGTCCCGTGCCTGCTCGTAGCCGAGTGCGTCCGCGGGGCCCGTGGCCTCGTCCGTCTTGCTGGTCATGTGCCCCACCCTAAATGTCGGTTCGTGCGGTCTCTGTGGCTCGTACGGTGAACTCGCCCTCGGCGACCCGGGCCCGCAACTCCTCGCCGGCAGCCACGTCTTCCGGGGCCCGCACCACAGCGCCGTCCGTCTTCTGCAGCACCGCGTACCCGCGCTGGAGCGTCGCGGCGGGGGAGAGGGCCACCACGCGCGCGTGGGTGTGCGTCAGCTCCGAGTCGGCGCGGTCGAGGAGATGCCCGAGCGTGCGGCGGCTGCGGTCGACGAGCGCGGAGACCTGCTCCTCGCGCTCCTCGATCATGCGGTGCGGATTCTCCATGGAGGGGCGGGCCAGCGCGTGCGCGAGGCCGCGGTCCTCGCGGTCGAGGAAGGCGTCCACACAGCGCCGGGCCCGGTCCCGCAGCCACCGCACGCGCTCGTACTCCTCACCGACGTCCGGCACGACCTTCTTGGCGGCGTCGGTGGGGGTGGAGGCACGCAGGTCCGCCACGTGGTCGAGCAGGGGGTTGTCCGGCTCGTGGCCGATCGCGGAGACGACAGGCGTACGGCAGGAGGCGACGGCCCGTACGAGCTGCTCGTCCGAGAACGGCAGCAGATCCTCCACGCTGCCGCCGCCGCGCGCCACGATGATCACGTCCACGGCGTCGAGCGCGTCGAGATCCTGCACGGCCTGCACGACCTGCGGTACGGCGTGCACGCCCTGCACGGGGACGTTGCGCACCTCGAAGCGGACGGCGGGCCAGCGGTGCCGGGCGTTCTCCAGGACGTCCCGCTCGGCGGCGGACGCGCGGCCGGTGACGAGGCCGATGAGCTGCGGCAGGAAGGGCAGCGCCTTCTTCCGGTCGGCCGCGAAAAGCCCTTCCCCGGCGAGGCTCTTCTTCAACAACTCGATCCGCGCGAGGAGTTCCCCCACACCGACGGGCTTTATCTCGACGGCCCGCAGGGACAGCTGCCCCCGGGGCGCGTACCACTCGGGCTTGGCGTGGACGACGACCCGGGCGCCCTCGGAGACGACGTCCGCGACGGCGTCGAACACCTGGCGGTAGCAGGTGACGCTGACGGAGATGTCGTGCGAGGGATCGCGCAACGTCATGAAGACGACACCGGCGCCGGGCCTGCGGGACAGCTGCGTGATCTGCCCCTCGACCCACACGGCACCGAGCCGGTCGATCCACCCACCGATGAGCCGCGACACCTCGCCGACGGGCAACGGGGCATCAGCAGACGTGTTCAGAGCCATGCGTCGAGCGTATCGGGAGGGTCGGACACGACCACTGTCCCTACGTCGAGGGCGTGCTCCGGAGTTCCGGGTGGACGGGTGGACGGGCGGGAGACATCCGAAGCGGCGGTTCAGGACCAGGTCGGGCGTCCCGCCAGTCCAAGCGCCCCCGGCGGGAGGCTAGGCAGCGCTCCGGCGAGCCCGCTGGCCGAACAGCACCGCAAGCCCCGCAACGAACCAAACCGCACCCACCACCTGCGCGGACCCCGCAGCCTCGACAATCACGGCAATGGTGATCGCGGCCCCCAGTACGGGCACCAACAGGTGCCGCCACCAACTGACCGCCCCGCCCCGCTTCCGTACCGCGAACCACCCCACCACGCTCGCGTGCAGCAACACGAACGCCGTGAGCGCCCCGACGTTCACCACCGACACCAGGTGATCCATCCCGTCGTCACGCCGAGCCGCCCACACCGCCGCGACCATCGTGATCACAGCCGCGCACAGCAACGCGAGCCGGGGCGTCCCGGAATCCGTCCTCGACAGAGCCCCCGGCAGCCGCCGGTCGCGAGCCATGGCGAACAGCAGCCGTCCCGCCGCGGCCTGCCCGGCCAGCGCGGCGAACGCCGCACCGATCGCCTTGCTGGCGGCCACCAGGTGGTGCAGCCAGTCCCCGGCGGCCGAGTCGACGGCATCGTAGAAAGCAGACCCCTGCTTGGCCGGCTCGGCGGCAAGCTGCGCCGACGACATCGGCTCCAGAAGCGCCACCAGATACGTCTGGGCGATGAACAGCACACCGGCGAGCGCCAGACAGACCAGCACCGCCCGCGCCACCTTCGCCGAGCCCCCCGTCACCTCCTCCGCGAACGAGGCGATCGCGTCGAAGCCCAGATACGAGAGCACCGCCACCGACACCGCCCCGACCACGGCCGCCAGCGCGAACGCTCCCTGCGAGCCGTCCCCGCTCAGCGGTGAGAGCCAGTCCCGCTGCGCCCCGCCCCGCGCCAGGACGACGATCGCCGTCACCACGAAGACAAGGAGGACCACGATCTCCATGGCGAGCACCAGGAACCCGACCCGCGCGGCCGCCCGTACGCCCCACAGGTTCAGCGCGGTCGTCACCAGGACCGCGATCGCCGTCCACACCCAGCGGGAGACGGACGGAACGAGCGCCTCCATCGCGATCCCGGAGAAGAGATAGGCGACGGCCGGGATGAGGAGGTAGTCGAGCATCGCCATCCACCCGGCGATGAATCCGGGGCCGTTGCCGAGCCCCACGCGCGCGTAGGCGAAGACGGAGCCCGCCTGGGGGACCACCTTCACCATCTGGGCGTAGCTGAAAGCTGTGAACGCCATCGCGACCGTGGCGATGATGTAGACGAGCGCCACCGCGCCGTGCGACTTGGCGTCGAGCGTCCCGAAGACTCCGACCGGCGCCATCGGGGCGATGAAAAGCAACCCGTAGACGACGAGATCACGGAAGCCGAGACTGCGCCGCAGCCCGTCGCCCTCGGCACCGGGGGCCGTGGCGGTATGGGCGCCGGCCGTCGTGTCTGAGTCGCCCGAGTTACCGGAGTTGCCGGACATCGTGCCTCCGTAAGTGAACGCAGGCCTCCAGTCTCCCCAAGAAGCCGATCTTTGACGCGCTGGGCTCGGCCTTACGATGGGGGGCATGACTGCTTCGACTCCTGCCCGCCGAGTCCTGCTCGCCGCCCCCCGCGGCTACTGCGCGGGTGTGGACCGTGCCGTGATCGCCGTCGAGAAGGCCCTTGAGCAGTACGGGGCCCCGATCTATGTCCGCCACGAGATCGTGCACAACAAGTACGTGGTGCAGACCCTGGAGAAGAAGGGGGCCATCTTCGTCGACCAGACGGTCGAGGTCCCCGAGGGGTCCATCGTGATGTTCTCCGCGCACGGAGTGGCGCCGACAGTCCACGCGGAAGCCGCCGAGCGGAAACTGGCGACGATCGACGCGACGTGCCCCCTGGTCACCAAGGTCCACAAGGAAGCCGTCCGGTTCGCCAAGGACGACTTCGACATCCTCCTGATCGGCCACGAGGGCCACGAGGAAGTCATCGGTACGTCCGGTGAGGCCCCCGACCACATCACGCTCGTCGACGGACCCGATGACGTCGCGAACGTCGAGGTCCGCGACCCGGACAAGGTCGTCTGGCTCTCCCAGACCACCCTCTCTGTCGACGAGACCATGGAGACGGTCGACGCCCTCAAGACCAAGTTCCCGGGCCTGATCTCCCCGCCGAGCGACGACATCTGCTACGCCACGCAGAACCGCCAGATCGCGGTGAAGAAGCTGGCGGAGGACGCCGATCTCGTCATCGTCGTCGGCTCCAAGAACTCCTCGAACTCGATCCGCATGGTCGAGGTGGCCCTGGACGCGGGCGCCCCCGCGTCGCACCTCGTCGACGGCGCGGAGGAGATCGACGAGGCCTGGCTGGAGGGCGTGACCACGGTCGGCCTCACCTCGGGTGCCTCCGTTCCGGACGTCCTGGTGGACGGCGTCATCGAGTGGCTGGCCGAGCGGGGCTACGCGGACGTGGAGACGGTGAAGACGGCCGACGAGTCGATCACCTTCTCGCTGCCGAAGGAGCTCCGCCGCGACCTGCGTGCCGAGGCCGCGGAGCTGTCGCAGAAGTAACGCCGGAGGTCGGGAGAGCAACGCGGCGGCGGGGAGAGCAGCGCGGAGGCCAGGAGCTGGCCGTACGGTGGGTCTCATGCAGATCTTCGGTGTGGACATCGGCGGTTCAGGGATCAAGGGCGCTCCCGTTGACCTGGACCGTGGAGAGCTGGCACAAGAGCGGCACAAAGTACTGACCCCGCACCCGGCCACGCCCGACGGCGTGGCCGACAAGGTGCGCGAGGTCGTCGAGCACTTCGGCTGGACGGGCCCGATCGGCGCCACGTTCCCCGGCGTGATCACCGGCGGCACGGCGCGCACGGCGGCCAACGTGGACAAGAGCTGGATCGGCACGGACATCCAGAGCCTGGTCTCGGACCGGCTCGGCGGCGGCGTCCCCGTCACCGTCCTGAACGACGCGGACGCGGCGGGCGTGGCCGAGATGCACTTCGGCGCCGGCCGCGGCCGCACGGGCACGGTCATCCTGCTCACCCTCGGCACGGGCATCGGCAGCGCCCTCTTCACCGGCGGCCGTCTCGTCCCGAACACCGAGCTCGGCCACCTGGAGCTGCACGGACACGACGCGGAGAAGCGCGCGTCGTCCAAGGCGAAGGAGGACGAGGACCTCAGCTGGGAGCACTGGGCGCACCGCGTCCAGAAGTATCTGGCGCACGTGGAGATGCTGTTCTCGCCCGAGCTCTTCATCATCGGCGGCGGCGTGAGCCGCAAGTCCCACAAGTTCCTGCCGCTGATCGAGGGCATCAAGGCCGAGATCGTCCCCGCGGAGCTGCAGAACAACGCGGGGATCGTGGGTGCGGCGATGGCGGCGGCGGAGAAATAGCCACTCGGGAGCGGGCACCTCGCCCGCCGGGGGCCAGGCTCACGCGGTGGGCATACGCCGCTTCGCCACTCCCCGCAGCCCCGCGCCGGCCCCCGTCCCTGTCCCCGGCCCGGCGGTAGCCGGGGAGACGGCTCGCGCCCGACGCCGCTGCCCCATGAGCTTGATCCGGCGCACGGTCACGATGAGACCGGCGACGAGCGTCCCGGCGTACAGCCAGCCCGCGTGCAGCGCGAGCGCGGTGATCAGCCCCATGAAATGCCCGCCGAAGCCGCCGCCGTTGCCCCCGGAGATCGGGATCAGCCCCACGGCGAAGGCGATCGGCACGGCCACCGGCGCGGTCACCAGATCGGCGGGCCGCACCCAGAACGCGGTGAGGATGCTCACGGGCACGAACAGAACCCCGTACGCGACGACCGAACTGCCGAAGAGCAGCCACAGCAGACAGGCGAGCAGGAACATCACCGTGGCGCAGAAGAGCCCGCTGCCGAGCCCCGTGAGGCGCGGGTTCGGCATCGCTCGCAGCCTGCGGTAGAGCGGCAGCGCGCGCAGTTTGCGTACGAAGGGCGGGACGGGGCGGCGGGGACGGGGCGCGGCGCGGTAGACCGCCGCCGCGTCGGCGTGCCTGCCCTGCGGGGGCAGAGGCGCGGTGCGTCGCGGCCGGGCCGGAGGCTGAGGGGGACGCGTCCTGTGTTGCTCCACCGGACCAACCTAGGTCGAGCCATACCGATAATCCTGCATGGGACACGCCCTTTGGCCGACCTTGGCCAAGCGTTCGATACTCGCGCGATACGCCGACGAGGGCGGGGCCCGCACGCCGTAGACTGGGGGATCGCCCTACGGTCGCTCCGGCCCTCCGGGCCGTCCACCCACAGCACTCACGTACGGGAAGTCGCAACGTGTCGCTCACGATCGGAATCGTCGGCCTGCCCAATGTCGGCAAGTCGACCCTTTTCAACGCCCTGACCAAGAACGACGTCCTTGCGGCCAACTACCCGTTCGCGACGATCGAGCCGAACGTCGGCGTGGTAGGCGTCCCGGACCCCCGCCTCACGAAACTGGCGGAGATCTTCAGCTCCCAGAAGGTCCTCCCGGCGACGGTCGACTTCGTCGACATCGCGGGCATCGTGCGCGGCGCGAGCGAGGGCGAGGGCCTGGGCAACAAGTTCCTCGCGAACATTCGCGAGTCGGACGCGATCTGCCAGGTCATCCGTGCCTTCAAGGACGAGAACGTCGTGCACGTGGACGGCAAGGTCTCGCCCAAGGACGACATCGAGACGATCAACACCGAGCTGATCCTCGCCGACCTCCAGACCATCGAGAAGGTCCTCCCGCGCCTCCAGAAGGAATCGCGCATCAAGAAGGACGTGGCGCCCAAGGTGAAGGCGGTGGAGGAGGCCCAGACGATCCTGGAGAAGGGCGACACGCTCTTCTCGGCAGGCATCGTCCAGGGCTCGGGCAAGGAGGAACTCCTCCACGACCTCCACCTCCTGACGACGAAGCCCTTCCTCTACGTCTTCAACGTGGACGAGGACGAGCTGACGGACGACGCGTTCAAGGCCGAGCAGAGCGCCCTGGTCGCCCCCGCCGAGGCGATCTTCCTCAACGCCAAGCTGGAGTCGGACCTCGCGGAGCTGGACGAGGACGAGGCCCTGGAGCTCCTCCAGTCGGTGGGCCAGGAAGAGCCCGGCCTGGCCACCCTCGCCCACGTGGGCTTCCGCACCCTGGGCCTCCAGACGTACCTCACGGCAGGCCCCAAGGAATCCCGCGCCTGGACGATCTCCCAGGGCGCGACGGCCCCCGAGGCCGCGGGCGTGATCCACACGGACTTCCAGAAGGGCTTCATCAAGGCGGAGGTCATCTCGTTCGAGGACCTGGTCGAGGTCGGCTCGGTGGCGGAGGCCCGCGCGAAGGGCAAGGCGCGCATGGAGGGCAAGGAGTACGTGATGCAGGACGGGGACGTGGTGGAGTTCCGCTTCAACGTCTAGTAGCCGCGACGGCTCGGAGCCGTGGCCGGGTGCACGCACCGGCGGAGCAGGGCCGCGTCCTTTGGGGCGCGGCCCTGCTTCTTTGGCTGAGGCAAGGGCGTCCCCGAATGGTGGCGCGGAGAATGGGCTGCCCTGTCACCTGTAAGGAGCGACATTCATGACCGAGTCCATAGCCCACCTGCCCTCGGGTCACCAGACGATGCTGCTGGCCCACCGTGCCATGGTGCGCGATCTCGGCCGTGTGGCCCGCAGCGCCGAGCAGTTGGCCCGTAGGCCCCATGCCGAACAGGCCGCCGCGCTCCTCGACTACGTGGACAAGCTGTTCCAGGTGATCGAGCACCACCACGAGGGCGAGGACGACTTCCTCTGGCCGCGGCTGCGTGAACTGGGCGCCGATCAGGAGGCGTTGGACCTCATGACGGCCGAGCACGAAGAGCTGGCGAAGGTCCTGCGCACCTGGCACGAGACGAGCAGACGGCTCGGCACGGACCCCGCGGCCGCGGCGGAACTGGCCAGACGTACCGAGGAGGTGCGCGAGCAGCTGGCCGGACACGCGCGCGACGAGGAGCGGGAGCTCCTCGGCCGACTTGCTCCGGTCCTCGACGAGCAGATCTGGAAGGGCTTCGCGACCCACATGCGCAAAACGGCCCCCGGCTGGACGTTGCGCTTCATGCCGGCCTGGCTGCTCTCCGTGGCAGGGCCGGGCGAGCAGGGCGGCGTCGCCGCGGCGCCGATCGCCCGACTGTTCAGCGGCTGGCTGGAGAAGCGGCAGCGAGCCGCCTTCGGCGACAACTACTGAGTTCGTACCAACTGGGTTCGTACCAACTGGGTTCGTAGCTACTGAGTCCGTAGCTACTGAGTCCGTCGGTATGGGTCGTCACTTTGCGGTACGGGATGGCGAGAGGCGGGGCCGAGGCCGCATGGGCCCGACCCCGCCTCTCCTCGCGCGTGAGGCGCGCGGCTGCTACTGGATCCCGCCCAGCAAACCCGTGACCGGTGCGGCCAGGTCGGTCAGCTGGTGCAGCTGCTGCAGCTCGTACAGACCGTTGAGCCCCTGGAGCTGCTCGGTGACGGACGGCAGCTCGGCGCGGTGCTCCTCGGGGACCGAGGACGCGGCGAGCGAGTCGATCGTGCCGGTGGGGGAGATGGGGGCGGCGCTCGCAGCGGGCGCGGCCAGGGCGGTGGCGCCCGCGGCGAGAGCGAGGGCGGCGGCCATGCGTCGTGTTGAGATCATGTGATGCGCAACGGATCGGAACAGCGCTGGACACGGTCGCCCGGACGAATTCACCGACGAATTCACTGACGATTTCACCAATGATGTACCAATCAGTGCCGTTACCTGCGGTCGATCACGCCGTTGAAGGGACAGTAGGGCCGCGTGCATGCGGCTGTACTCGTCAATTCAAAGGAGAACGTGATGTCTCGCATCGCGAAGGCAGCCGCTGTTGCCGTCGGCACGGGCGCCGTGGTGCTCAGTGGCACCGGTATGGCCATGGCGGACGCTGGCGCCGAGGGTGCGGCCGTGGGCTCGCCCGGCGTCCTTTCGGGCAACCTCGTCCAGGTTCCGGTCCACGTCCCGGTCAACGTGTGCGGCAACACTGTGGACGTCATCGGGCTGCTGAACCCGGCGTTCGGCAACACCTGCGTGAACGCCGACGGCCACAAGGGCGGCCACGGCTACGGCCGCTGATCCCCGCGTGTGAGCCCCCGGCGGTCGATGACCGCCGGGGGCTCGTTTTCATGCCCAGCCCCATGCCCAGCCTTCATGCCCAGCCTTCATGCTCGGCGTTCTTGCCCGGCGTTCTTGCCCACTGGTCACGCGTAGCGGTAGATGCCCCGATGGCCGATCAGCTCGTCCGGCTTCACATCCCACGGTGGCATCTCCTCGAAGCGGGCGCAGATGCGGCCGTGCAGCGCGCTGTGCCCGGTCCCCGGCGGCTTCTCCGGCAGGTAGGGCGCCGACCGGGGGTGCCGTGCCTGCCAGCGGTCCCACAGCAGGTCCACGAAGGAGTGGTTCAGCCAGAAGACGGGGTCGTTGACCGAAGCGCCGCCGAGCATGTGCCCGCCGACCCAGCGGTGGACGCGGTTGTGGTTGAGCCACCTGGCGTTGCCGCCCCTGGAGGTCCACCCCTCCAGCTTGTTGCGGAAGCCGTCGGAGGAGGTGGAGTCCCAGGGCGCCGTGTCGTACACCGGGTCGCGCATCGCCCCGGCCAGTTGCACCTCGGTGGGCAGGTCGATCGGGTTCTGCGGCCTTCCGAAGTCGCGCATGAGGAAATCGCCGTCCGCCTCCCCTTCCTTGATGACCCACGTCCCGTTCGTGCGGGCGAACGGACCGGTCATGACCTGCCGGTCGGTACGCCGCCCGTTGCCGCCCATGAGCCCGCTGCCCCAGAGCGAGGCGCCAGGTGTCCTGTCCACCGTCCAGTCCCAGTACGGGACGGACACCGCGGGGTCCACCCGCCGCAGGGCCCGCTCGAACTCCAGGAGGAACCTGCGGTGCCAGGGCAGGAACGAGGGCGTCATGTGGGCCACCCTCAGTCCGCTGTCCCCGTCGGACACGTAGTGCTCGATGTGGATCCGGACGAACTCGTCGTACTCACCCTTGCGTTTGAGCTCAAGGAGCGCGTTGACGAACCGCCGCTTCTCGGCGCTGGTGAGCCGGGCCTGGTTCTTGCGCGTGTAGACCACTTCGGTTCGCTCCTCCGATCCGGGCGTGCGGGGCGGTGATCAGGCGTTCTTGGTACGCAGTTGCTGCCCGGGGCCCAGTTCGTCCACTGCTCTGCGGGTGGCGATGAGCGGCGTCGGATACGACTGGTAGTGGTCGATCATGCTCAGATAGCCGCCGTCCGCACGCCGTATGAGGTGGAGGGGGCGCCCGTCGACGGTGACGTCCCAGGAAGCGCCCGGGTGTTGATGACGCGCGGCCGCTCGTGAGCCGCGGATGTGCCGGCCCTCGTAGATCTCGTCGAACGACCCGTCACCGATCTCGTCGGACGACCCGTCACCGAGGTCGTCGGACGGCGGGACCTGAGCCGGGTGCCGGGTCCACCAATGGAGGGCGGCCTGCGCCGTCACGGCGGCGACGGCGACTCCGATGAGGTTTCGCATCGTGGCCCTGCGCGTGAGCCGCCTCACGCGCGGGCCGTCGGCCCCTGCTCCTTCGACCACTGGTGATGTCTCCTTGCGCGTGATGCCTCACGAGAGGCCGAGGTCGGCATCAGCTGGTCCAGAAGTCCCACCAGCGCGTGAGGATCAGCATGCCGATGATGCCGACGTGCAGCACCGGAAGCACCCAGGTGAACTCGCCGAGGAACGTACGCAGCCAGGTGGGCGCGGGCAGGAAGCCGTTACGGACGTTGAACGAGGTCACGTACCAGAACATGGTGATCGTGGCGACCCAGGCCAGGCAGCACCACAGGCACAGCGAGTTGATCTCGTACAGCGACTGGTACTGCAGCCACGTGCAGAAGCCGACCCCGAAGAGCGTGCCCGCGTTCAGCGTCAGCCAGTACCAGCGCGGGAAGCGCGCACGGCCCAGCAGACTCATGCCGACGCACATCACGGCGGCGTACGCGGCAAGGCCCAGCATCGGGTTCGGGAAGCCGAACACCGACGCCTGGTCGCTCGTCATGATGTTGCCGCAGGAGACCACCGGATTGAGGCTGCAGGCCGGCGTGAAGTCCGGGTCCTCCAGGAGCTTGAACTTGTCCAGCGTGATGACCCACGCCGCGAGCAGCCCCGCCGCCCCCGTGATCACCAGAAGCAGCGCGAACGCACGACTCCCACCGATCCGGTCGGACGGCGGGTCCACGCGCCCTGAAGGGGCTTCGGGCTTGCGGGCCTCGGGGAGAGGCGTCTTGGTGTCCATCGCTGCGACGCCTAGCCGCGCAGGCTCTTCGCGGTGAGCAGGCAGTGCGCGGACCGGGTCATGGTCTCCTCCGTGCCCGCGAAAGCCGCGAGGGCCTCCTCGGCGAGCGGAACGCCGGGCTTGGCCTCGGGCCAGGGACGCGTGGTGAACATGAAGTAGGCGTGGCCGCGCTCGCCCACCGCGGCGAGCCACTCCGGCGGTACGACGCACTGGGCGTTGAGGTGCGGCATGTTCAGTACGGCCTGGCCGGCCTCGACGAGGAGGGTGACGGGCAGGCTCGGGTTGCGGGAGCTCTCCACGACGGGGCCGCCGATGGGGAGTCCGGTGTTCTGCAGCAGGAGCTCGATGGCTTCGGTCGCGGCCTCAGGACCGCCTTCGCCGTCGCCGAGCGAATAGGCGAGCAGGAAGGGCATGTCCTGCTCGTCCTCGGGGTGTTCACCACTCCAGGCGACCACCGTGAGGGTGCCCAGATCGGCGGCTCGGAAAGCGCGGGTTTCGCTCGATGTCGAGGTCATCTCGAAACCGTATCGATGTGTCCCGACTCCGCGGCCCTGCCTGTCACTTGATTGGGTGAGTACGGGCGAGCGATCACACGATCGGGGCACGCGCCGGTCGAACTGCGGGGCCTGCCAGTCGAACTGAGGCTCAGGACTGAGAGCCGGGGGGGGAAGCAGGAAAGGCGGGAAAAGCCCGAGGGCCGATTCCGCGGAGTTACGTACGCGGAACCGGCCCTTGCGCCGAATGAAGGAGCAGAGAGAGCTCTACTTCGCGACGGGAAGTCCACCGAGGAGCTTGCCGGCGCCGCCACCCGCGTGCACGCTTTCCGCGGCACCTGAAACGGCGTTGACCACCGAGTCCTTGTTCTCGGTGTCAAGGGCGTTGGTGGCCAGCGGGAGCGCGTCGATCGACGACGTCTTGCTGGCGACCGTGTCAAGGCCACCGTTCAGGCTGGTGGGCGTGAGGTCGGCGGCAAAAGCGGGTGCGGCGGCACCAGCGATGACCATGGATCCGGCAACGACGGCGGCAGCCTTCAGGGGCTTCATCATGTTCCTTTCTGCGGCGACTGACGGTCGCCAGAGGGGATTTTCACTTCGCCATGGGTAACGAGCGCTGTGTACGGCGGAAACTCTGTGCGGCGGAAATTCCCGGAACCCACCCGAACGAAGGCGGTGTCTCATTCTCCTATGAGATGGACGCGCCGACGGTGCTCGGATGGCGCGGATACAGACGTGAAATAGCCCGTCGCGCCGGCCGTGAAGGCCGACGCGACGGGAAAATGACAGGAGTTCAGGAAAGCGCGGGCGCTTGGGGCTGGTTGGCGCCGGCCGGCTGCTCCGGGGCCTTCGGCAGGGACGGCAGGCCTGCCAGGTCGGGGGCGGGGAGGCCGCCGCCGACCAGCGTGGCGGCGACGACGTTGACGAGGCCGGTGAGCACGGGCGGAACCGCGCCTGCCACCTTGGTCACGTCGCCGGCGGTGGACGCCTTGAGCAGCGCGTCCACCGTCTTCTGCAGCGCCTTCAGGGCATCGGCCTTCGGGTCGCCCGCCGCCTTGTCGGCATCAGAAGGGGCCTGGGAGAGCGTCGGCGTCTGCGGCAGCGCGGGGGATTCGGGAGCCGCCGGGGTCTCGGGGAGCCCCGGGGCCTTGGGGGGCACGGCCGCGGCCTGGGTGATGGCGTCCTTCGCCGGGGTGGCGAGCTTCGTGGCGTCCGCGGCGGGCAGTTGCCCCTTGTCGGCCTTGAGCACGGCGGAGAGCAGATCGGTGACCGGGGTGAGCACACCACCGACGTTGCCCAGGACCGTGACCTGGGCCAGCAGCTTTTCCGCGTCGGGGACCGGCTCGCGCGCCGCCTCCTGCGCGCGGCCATGCGAAGAGTCGCTCTCGGCTGCGATGACGGGACCGGCCGCCCCGAGGAGGAGTGAGGCACACAGGACGGTGGTCGCGATACGCCGTACGGGCAGAGCGCGCATGGATGTTCCCTTCGGTGATGCGTCTCGGTGATGCGTCGGATCTTGTGTTCACCGTGAAAGCGGTGGACACCGGCCGCAACCGAGCGACTGCCATTCGGGGGCATGGCGGCCGTTGGGGGTACAGACGAAGAACGCACGACGGCCGTCCTCCTCGGGGGAGAACGGCCGTCGCGAAGAACGTGCTGCGGTGCTGCTGAGGCGTCAGGAGTTGACGCAGGTGTTGCCGAACGCGGGGTTCAGCAGACCGATGACGTTGACGGTGTTGCCGCAGGCGTTGACCGGGATGTGGACCGGGACCTGGACGGCGTTGCCCGAGATGACGCCGGGGGAGTGGACAGCGGCCCCCTGGGCGCCGGCGTCGGCGGCGGCGATGCCGGCGCTGCCGGCCATGGCGGCCACGGCAACGGAGGAGAGGGCGAGGGCCTTCGCGGTACGCGACATGGAGAGTTGCTCCTTGGTCAGTTGATGCATCGGCAGGGCGGGGTGCCCGGCCCATGGATCAACGGACGTCGCCCGTGGGGGTTGTGGGCCCAAAAGGGTGATCTGTCGGCGCAGGGTTAACGAGACGGCCTCGCGACCGTGTTCGGGGGCGGCTGTGCGCGTTACGCACTTCACGTTTCCGACACACTTGTCAGCCTTCCTGGATTTATGCAGAAAGCGGCTAACGTTGCTCTCCTCCTGAAGCCATTTGAAAGAACAAGTGCGGGAAGTTACGAGCCGAGTGTGACTGTCGCATTGAATTCTCCCTCCTGGTTCGGAACCTTTCCCGAAAGGGCAACGCCGGTCATGCGTAATTCCGTGCGGCTCTCCAATGTCATCAACTGACCCCCGGCTGAGCGTCCTTCACGTCGCTCAGCCCGTCGACGGCGGAGTGGCCCGCGTGGTCACCGACCTGGTGAAGTCCCAGCTGTCCTCCGGGATGCGGGTCGACGTGGCGTGTCCGGACGAGGGCTGTCTGCCCCACGCCGTGCGCGGCCTGGGCTGCGGTACCCACAGGTGGGAGGCGACCCGCTCCCCGGGGGCCGGGCTACCGGGGGAAGTACGGCGCCTCGCCCGCATCATCGACGAGCTCGGGCCCGACGTCGTGCACGCCCACAGCGCCAAGGCCGGGCTGGTCGCCCGGCTCGCCCTGCGCGGCAAGGTGCCCACGGTCTTCCAGCCGCACGCCTGGTCCTTCGAGGCCGTCGGCGGTGTGACCGCGGGGCTCGCCCGGCGCTGGGAGCGCTTCGGGGCGCGCTGGGCCACGCACGTGGTCTGCGTCAGCGAGGCGGAGCGGCTCACCGGGCAGCGGGCCGGGATCCAGGCGTGCTGCTCCGTGATTCCGAACGGGGTGGACGTCGAGCGCTTCCGTCCGATGGCCGCGCGGACGGCGCGGACCGCTCTGGGTCTTGCCGAGCGGGAGCCTCTGGTGGTGTGCGTGGGGCGGCTGTGCCGGCAGAAGGGGCAGGACGTCCTGCTGCGGGCCTGGGCCGCCGTCGCCGAGCGGATGCCGCGCGCCCGGCTCGTTCTCGTCGGGGACGGGCCTGACGCGGCCGGTCTGCGCGAACAGGCGCCCGCCTCCGTGCGGTTCGTCGGAGATGTCCGGGACGCCACCCCCTGGTACCGGGCGGCCGACCTCGTGGTCCTGCCGTCCCGGTGGGAGGGCATGGCACTCGTACCCCTGGAGGCGATGGCCTGCGCCCGGCCCGTGGTGGTCACCGACGTGGACGGGGCGCGCGAGAGCCTGCCGCCCGCACTCGTGCCCCACGGGCTCGTGCCCGTGAAGGACCCGGAGGCGCTGGCGCGAGCCCTCGTCGGGCTGCTCGGCGATCCGGCCCTCCGCGAGGCCCTCGGCCGTGCAGCGCACCGCCACGTTCTGAACACCCACGATGTGCGGCACACCGCGGACGCTGTCGCGGCCGTGTACCGCGAGCTACTGGGCGTGGGGCCCATCAAGTGCAGGGAGTCCAGCAACCCGTGAGTGCGGAACGAACCGTCGCCCCTGCCGCGCAGCCACGGGCGGCCGACCATGCCATCGCCACCGCCTCGGTCATTCCTCCCCGCGGGGCCGGGGGCGGCCGCAGGACGAGCATCAAATGGGGGGCTTCGGCACGCCGCTCATCGGCCCTGCCCCTGTTCGCCGTCGACTGCAGCGCCGCCCTCCTCGGCACCGTGCTGCTCACCGCTCCGCAGCGCCACCCCCTCCTGGTGGCCTTGCTGCTTGCCGGGGTGACCGGCCTGAACGCACGCGCCGCGCTGTACCGCCCGCTCGCCGTGCCCAGCGCCCTCGACGAACTGCCGTCGCTGGCCTGGCAGGCCCTGCTGAGCTGGTGCGCCGTGGGGCTCCTGGCCGCGAGCGTGACCGTACTGAGCCCGCTCTCCCTCACCACCCTGTGCACGGCGGCGGCGCTCCAGAGCGTGCTGTGCTGCGCGGGCCGCGGCGCCCTGTACTGGTGGGCGCGCAGGGCGGCGCTCCGGCAGCCGCGCCCGGCCCTGGTGGTCGGCCCCGGCACCGTCGCGCGGCGCGTGGCGGACGCGGTCCTGCGCCATCCGCGGGCCGGGGTGCGTCCCGTGGGCATCGTGGGGGACGCGCCCGCCGAGCGCACGGAGTCGGAGGGGGCGGAACTGCCGGTGCTCTCCACGATCGAGGAGCTGCGCCGCGCGGTCATCCAGAACGCCGTACGCACCGTCCTGGTCGTCGGACCGACCCCGGCTCCCGAGCAGATCGGGTGGCTGCGGACGCTGAGCGGTGCGGGCTGCGACGTATGGGCGATCGACGCGACGCAGCCGCCGGGCTACGACGCGCCGGGGCGGCAGGCCAGATCCGCGCGGCTCGCGGGGTTCCCCTGCCGTCCGCTCGTGCCCGTGCGGCGCAGGCACTTCAGCGTCAGCAAGCGCGGCCTGGATCTCGTGACGTCGGGGATCCTGCTGCTGCTCATCAGCCCTGTGCTCGTGGCGTGCGCCGCGGTCCTGCGGGCCACCGACGGCCCCGGGGTGCTCTTCCGGCAGGAGCGCATCGGCAAGGACGGGCGGCCGTTCACCCTGCTGAAGTTCCGCACGCACCGCCCCGCCGACCCGCACGAGGCCGCGACCCGGTGGACCGTCGCGGGCGAGCAGCGCATGAGCCGGTTCTGCCAGTTCCTGCGCCGTACGTCGCTCGACGAGCTTCCACAGCTGTGGAACGTCCTGCGAGGTGACATGAGCCTGGTCGGGCCGCGCCCCGAACGCCCGTACTTCGTCGGCAAGTTCAGCCAGACCTACCCCGGTTACGCGGAGCGCCACCGCATGCCGACCGGCATCACCGGGCTCGCCCAGATCCAGGGGCTGCGGGGCGACACCTCGATCGAGGACCGGTGCCGGTTCGACAACGCCTACATCGACAGCTGGTCGTTCTGGCAGGACCTCTGCATCCTGCTGCGCACCGCCGCATCCCTCGTACGTCCGACGGGGAGCTGACCCGGTTGAACGCCGCCCCGATCACGATCTTCCCGGCCGGGTCACCGGCCGCGGCACTGTCGTCGGCACTCCGAAGCGCCGGACCTGTGCTGCCCGTCGTGGCCCTGGTCGCCCTGCTCGCGCTGCCCGCGGCGCCGGGCGACGGCGGTTCCGGAGGCGGCACCGTCGCCGACGCCGTCTCCGCCCTGGTCGTGCTCTGGTGCGTGGCCCGCACCGTGCGCGCGGCACGTCGGCCGCTGACGCGGACCGCCGCCGTCGTGCTCGGTATGCCGGTGCTCGGCATCGCCGTCGCGGCGGTCGGCGCGAGCACCGTGTCCGCCGGGACGACCGGCCTGGTGCGCTACCTCCAGATCTTCGTCCTCGTACCGGCCGCGGTCCTCATGCTCGTCCGTGACCGCCGTGATTTCCGCCTGGTGGCCTGGTCCCTCATCGCCCTCGCCCTCTTCCAGGGCTCGGTCGGCGTCTACCAGTACGTCACGGGGACGGGCGCCAGCTACATGGGTTCGGACGTACGGGCCGTGGGGACCTTCGGCCCGACGGACGTCATGGGAATGTCGACCGTGGTGTCGTACGGCCTGGTCTGCGCGGTCGCCCTCGCGCTCGGCCCGGCATCCCCGGGGCAGCGACAGACGGGACCGGCGCAGCGTCGGGTTCGGCTGAGCCAGCGTCAGGTGGCGCTGGTGTGCGCGCTGCTCCTGGTCGTTCCGCTAGCGCTCTCCTTCAGCCGCGGCGCCTGGATCGCCACCGTCGTGGCGTGCGGCGCGCAGCTGGGCCTCGCGGGGGTACGGAACGCGCTGCGGGCCCTCGCGGCGGTGGCGGCCGCCGCCGTGGTCCTCGTGGGCGGGTTCGGCATCGGCACGCAGCTGCTGCAGGAGCGCGTCACCAGCATCACGCAGGTGACCGACGCCCCCGACCAGTCGGTCACCGACCGGTACACCATGTGGGCCGCGGCGGCGGACATGTGGCGTGGCGAGCCGGTGACGGGCGTGGGGCTCAAGGCCTTCCCCGACCACCGCGACAGCCACGCCTCGCTCGCCCTCTCCTCGGCCAGTGACACCGCGGGCGCGGGCGCGAAGTTCAGCCGCCAGCCGCTGCTCTCCCCGCACAACATGTATCTGCTCGTCCTCGGCGAGCAGGGGCTGCTCGGCCTGTGCACGCTGGTGGGCAGCTGGGCGGCCTTCCTGCTGCTCGGCCTGCGGCGGCTCACCCGGGTGCGCGGGGGCCCCGGCGCGGACTGCGCGCTCGTCGCGTGCGGCCTGCTCCTGTGGCAGCTGGTGGACTTCTCGTACGCCGACATCGGCGGGCCCTCGACGGTGCTCACGGCCGTGGTTCTCGGGCTCGTGGCCTGGTGGGCGCTGTCCGGCCGCGCCCTGTGCGCCCCGAGGCCGGGGGAGGTCCCGCGATGACCTCGACGACGCACTCCGTGGACGCGGCACCCGGCGGCAAGGTGCCCGCTCCGGCCACCGAGGCCGGGCCCGCCGAGGGCGCCGACCCCTCCAACGGCTTTCTCGCCAAGGCCGCCCTGGTCACCGCGGTCCTCACGGTGGCCGGATCGGTGCTCGGGCTCGTGCGCGACCAGGCGCTTGCCCACTTCTTCGGGGCGGGCTCCGAGACCGACGCCTTTCTCGTCGCGTGGACCGTCCCCGAGGTGGCCACCACCCTGCTCATCGAGGACGGCCTCGCGTTCGCCCTCGTACCCGCCTTCAGCATGGCGCTCGCCCGCCGCGGCCAGGGCGCGCGCCGCGACCCGGTCCGCGCCCTGGTGGCCGCGTCGCTGCCCCGGCTGATGCTGGCCTCCGGGGCCGTCGCGCTGATCCTGATGGCCGGTGCGCCGGCCTTGGTGGAGTTCCTCGCGCCGGGCCTGCCCGACCCGGGGCTCGCCGTGGACTGCACGCTCCTCACCGCCACCTGCGTCTTCACGTTCGGCCTCGCCGGCTACTGCAGCGCGGCCCTGCGCGCCCACCGCAGGTTCGTGGCCCCCGCGGGCATCTACGTCTTCTACAACGTCGGCATCATCACCGCCGTCTTCTTCCTCGCCCCCCGCTACGGGGTCCGGGCGGCAGCGCTTGGCGTCGCGGTCGGCGGCGTACTCATGGTGCTCGTCCAGGCCCCCTCGCTCTGGCGGCAGCTCACCCGGGACACGGCGGACGCGCCCGACGCGAGCCCGGCGGGTCCCTCGGCCCCCGCGCTGATGGGCAGCACCCTCATCGCCACCGTGCTGCTGTTCGCGCTGTGCCGGCAGTCGCAGGTGCTCATCGAGCGCTTCCTTGCCTCCTCGCTGCCCTCGGGAGCCATCTCGCACCTCAACTACGCGCAGAAAGTGGCGCAGGTGCCGATGATCCTCTCCCTGATGCTGTGCACGGTCACGCTCCCCGTCGTCGCGCGGGCCCTGGCAGACGGCGACGTCAAACGCGCCAGGTCGCGCGTCGAGCGGGACCTCGGCCTGGCCGGCTGTGTGGTGCTTCTCGGCACCGCCGCGGTCATCGCCTGCGCGCCGCAGCTCATCCAACTCCTGTTCCAGCGGGGTGCGTTCACCGCGGAAGACACCGTCGCAACGGCGGCCGTGATGCGCGTGTACGCCCTGGGGCTCCTGGGACACACGCTGGTCGGGGCGCTCACCCGCTCCTACTTCTCCGGCGGGCGTGCCACCTGGTACCCGCTGGGCGCGATGGCGGTCGGGATCACCGCGACCGCGGGGATCGGCAGCTGGACGGTGGACCTGTGGGGCGTACGCGGCATCGCGCTCGCCAACGCGGTGGGGATCAGCGTCACGGCCTGCGTGCTGCTGTGCGGGATGGGCCCGCGCAACGTGCCGATCCGGGTCCGCAAGGTGGTGGGCGAACTGCTCAAGCCGGTGGCCGCGACGGTGTGCGCCACCGGGGCCGGCTGGGCCCTCGCGAGCCGCGTCGACTCGCCGTTGCCCGCCTTCGCCGCCGGTTCCTCGACCGTCCTCGCCGTCTTCGTCCTGGTGCTCTGGGCCCTGAAGGCGCAGGGCTTCGAGCCCGTCATCCGCTCCGTCACATCCGCCACACGAAAGCTCACGCATGTCCGTTGACACAGCACTCGGTGAGACCCCCCGTTCCCGGCGCATGCGGCACTGGCTGCCCGAAGCGCCGACGTGGGTGGCGATGTACCACTCCGTGGACAACTGCGCGGACGACCCCTACAAGATCACCGTCTCGCCCGAACGCCTCGCGG
Organism: Streptomyces sp. NPDC033180; assembly: GCF_055577645.1. NCBI lineage: Bacteria > Bacillati > Actinomycetota > Actinomycetes > Kitasatosporales > Streptomycetaceae > Streptomyces > Streptomyces sp. NPDC033180. The sequence goes on from NZ_JBVIPU010000005.1 coordinate 53,994, forward strand.
CCCAGCTGCGCTGGCTGCGGCGGCAGGGCCTGCGCGGGGTGAGCATGTCGCGGCTCCTCACGGCGCGCGCCCGCGGCGAGGGACGTGACCTGGTCGGCCTCACCTTCGACGACGGTTACACCGACTTCGTCACCCACGCCCTGCCCCTCCTGCACCGCTACGACTTCGACGCCACCGTCTTCGTGCTCCCCGGCCGCCTCGCGGGCGACAACGCGTGGGATCCGCTGGGCCCGCGCAAACCGCTCCTCGGCGCCGAGGGCATCCGCCGGGCAGCCGCCGAGGGGATGGAGGTCGCCTCGCACGGCCTGACACACGTCGACCTCACCCGGGCGGACGACCGGCTGCTCTGGCAGGAGACCAGCGGCAGCCGGGTCGCCCTGTCCGACCTCATCGGCCGCGAGGTCGAGGGCTTCTGCTATCCGTACGGCACCATCGACCAGCGCGTCGTCGAGACCGTACGAGCGGCCGGCTACCGCTACGCGTGTGCGATCTCCCCGGGGCCCCTGACCGGAGTGCACGCCCTGCCGCGCGTCCACATCGGGCAGGAGGACACCGCCCTGCGGCTCCAGCTGAAGCTGCGGCTCAACCGGCTGCGCCGCCGTACGGTCCGCGAACCGGCGGTGGGCGAATGAGAGCCCTGCACATCATCACCGGCCTGGGAGTCGGCGGCGCCGAGCAGCAACTGCGCCTGCTCCTGCGCCACTTGCCCGCCGCCTGTGACGTCGTGACCCTCACCAATCCGGGGCCGGTCGCCGACGGACTGAGCGCCGACGGGGTGCGCGTCATCCACCTGGGCATGTCCGGCAACCGTGACCTGGGCGCGGTGCCCCGCCTCGCGAGGGTGATCCGGGGTGGCGGCTACGACCTCGTGCACACCCACCTGTACCGCGCCTGCCTCTACGGGCGCATCGCCGCCCGCCTGGCCGGGACGCGCGCCGTCGTGGCCACCGAACACTCCCTCGGCGATTCGCAGATGGAGGGGAGGCCGCTGACCGCGGGCGTCCGCGCGCTGTATCTGACGGGCGAGCGGCTGGGGCGGGCCACGGTGGCGGTCTCCCCGTCCGTCGCCGAGCGGCTCAGCCGGTGGGGGGTGCCCCGGCAGCGCATCCACGTCGTGCCGAACGGCATCGACGTCGAGCGGTTCCGCTTCGACCCCCGGGCCCGGATCGCGGCACGCCGTCAACTGGGGCTCCCCGACGAGGCGTTCGTGGTGGGCGGGGTCGGCCGCCTCGCCCCCGGCAAGCGCTTCGATGTCCTGCTGCACGCCCTGGCCGCGCTGCCCAAGGACGTACGCGTACTACTGGTCGGCGGCGGACCCGACGAGGACAGGCTGCGCGCTGCGGCGGCCCAACTGGGCGTGGCGGAACGGGTGGTGTTCGCGGGGGAGCGGCCTCATCTGTCCACCGGGGCGAGCGACCTGCCCGCGCTCCTGGCCGCGATGGACGTCCTCGCGTCGCCGTCGCCCGAGGAGGCCTTCGGCCTTGCCGTCGTGGAGGGTCTCGCCGCCGGGCTGCCGGTGCTCTACGTCCGGTGCCCCGCCGTCGAGGACCTTCCGCCGGGTGCGGCCGCCGGCGCCGAGCGCGTCGCGGGCGATCCGGATTCCTTCGCGCGGGCGCTGTTGCGGGTCCGGTCGGCGGGGTCACGGCCGCGCCTCCCCCAGGAGGCCGCGCGCCACTACAGCATCACCCGCAGCGCAGCACAGCTGATGCACGTATACGAGGCAGCTGCCTCCGGCTCGACCCCGAGAGTGAGTTCCTGATGACCGATACCCTCAGCAGGCGGTTCCGCCCGGCCGACGCGGCCCCGATGCTGGCCCGTGTGAAGCGACTGCCCGCGTGGTGGCTCCTGCCCGCCGGCGCCGCGCTCGGCGCCCTCACCGGCGGTCTGTACGGCGCGGTCAAGACACCCGAGTACACCGCGACCAGCTATGTGATCGCCGTCCCGCAGAAGGGCTCCGACCCCACCGCCGCGCTGGGCTTCGCCACGGCGTACGGCCGGGTCGCCACACAGCTCGCGGTGCTCGGCGACGCGCAGGTGGAGTCGGGCGTCTCGCCCCGGACGCTGCGCGAGAGCGTGCGGGCGGCCACATCGCCCGACGCCCCGATGATCTCCATCTCGGCGACCGCGGCCAAGCCCGGCAAGGCGGCCGACATCGCCAACGCGGTGTCCCGCTCGCTGACCAACAACGCGAACCACACCAAGGACAGCACGCAGGTACGCCTCCTGCAGCTCTCCCGGGCGGTGAAGCCCGAGGCCCCCGCGTCGGCGACGGCGCCCATGACCGCCCTGGTGGGCGCCTGCGCCGGAGGTCTGCTGGGCGGGCTCGCCCTCCTGGTGCGCCCCCGTCGCGGCGAGGACACGCCGTCGGCCGCGGTGCCCGGCCCCGCCCAGTCCGCCGATCTCAACCGGGACAGGTGAGGGGGGGGTGGCCGACAACGCCCTGACCGTCGAACTCTGCACGGAGGAGGCGGAGTTCGGGGGGCTCGCAACGGCGTGGGCCCGGCTCCACCGACGGTGCCGGACGGCGACGCCGTTCCAGAGCCACGCGTGGCTGCACTCGTGGTGGCTCTCCTACGGCACGCGCGGACGGCTCCGCGTGGTCCTCGTGCGCAGGCACGGTGAACTCGTCGCCGCCGCGCCGCTGATGCGCGCGTACGTCCCGCTCCCGGTGCTCGTGCCGCTGGGCGGCGCGATCTCCGACTTCGCCGACGTGCTGCTCGACGACGCGTTCGCCGACGAGGCAGCGGACGCGCTGGCCGACGGCCTGTCGGAGCTGGCCCGCGGCGCCCTGATCGACTTCCGCGAGGTCCGGTCGGGAGCCGCGGTGGAGCGTATCTACGAACGCTGGCGCGGGCCCCGGCTCCGGCTGGCGGACTCGGTCTGCCTGGAGCTGCCCGCGGCGTCGATGGAGGAGCTGCTCGGGCGGCTGCCCGCGCCCCGAGCACAGCGGGCGCGCGCCAAGATCCGGAAGCTGGACGCGCTCGGCGTCGAGCGGCGGGTCGTACGGCACGACGAGGTGGACGCCTCGGTACGCACCCTGCTGCACCTGCACCAACTGCAGTGGCAGGGGCGCAAGGTGACGCCCGAACACCTCCAGCCGCGGTTCTCCGAGCACCTGATCAGGTCGGTCGGGCTCATGGTCAGTCAGGGCGACGCGGTGGTCACCGAGTTCCGGCTCGACGACGCCGTGGTGGCCGCCGATCTGACCCTGCTCTCGCCCCATCTGGTCGGCGGGTATCTGTACGGGGCGCATCCGCGGCTGCGGGAGCGGAAGGTGGACGTGGCGACGATGCTCCTGAACTCCTGTGCGGAGCACGCCGAGGGCGACCGGCGCCGAGTCCTCAGCCTCCTGCGCGGCAACGAACCGTACAAGCACCACTGGCGCCCCGACGAAGCCACCAACCACCGGCTGCTGCTCGCCCGAAGGCGCACCGTCCCCGTGCTGCGGGCCGCCGCGTGGGAGGCGGCGGCCCGCAGCCGGGGCAAGGAGTTCCTGCGCGAACGCCGCGAACGCCGGGAACGCCGGGAGCGCCGGGACTGTTCCTGACGAGAACGCCAGGAACGGTCCTGATCAGTTCCTGACCAGTCCTGCCCGGAGCCCGCCTACGACCGCTTGTACCAGTCGAGGCGCATGCACAGCTTGCCGCCGAGCCAGTGCTCGACCCAGTCGCCCAGGTTCAGCGGGGAACAGTTCGGCGGTGTCGTGGGCTTCGTCGGCTCGGGGGTCGGCTCGGTGTCCTTGCGGCCGAAGAGCAGCGCCCGGTAGGCCTTGGACGACTTGGGATTGTCGTCGCACTGCCACACGCCGTGCGGGCAGTAGTCGGTGACGGTGTTGTACAGCGGCTTGTGCTCGTCCATCCAGGCGAGCATTTTCCGCATGTACTCCTCGTTGTCGCCGTTACGGAAAAGGCCCCACTCCGGGTAGGAGATCTCCTTGCCGTGGGCCTCAGCGAATTCCACGTGCTGTCGCAGGCCGTACGGCTCGCTGACCTGCTCGGCGAAATCGGTTCCCGATGGCTGGTCGTACGAGTCCATGCCGACGATGTCCACGACGTCGTCACCCGGATAGCACTGCGTCCAGGGAATGGCGTCCCGGCCCCTGTTCGGCGTGAAGTCGAACTTGAACTTCTGGCCCGGCACCGAACGCATTGTCGTGACGATGCGTTTCCAGTACTTCTTCCAGGACTCCGGGTCGGGGCCGCATCGATGGGTGTACGTGGTGCCGTTCATTTCCCAGCCGAGCACCACCACGGTGTCCGGAACGTCGAGCTTCACGAGCCGCTCGGCGAGGGCGCGGTAATGCTGGTCGAATTCCCCGGCGGCGCCCCGGCGGAGCAGCGAACGGACCTCCCAGTCGCCGACGTGTTCCTCGTTGCGCTCCATCATGGGGACGTTGAGCACGAAGAGCCGGTCGTCCTTCTCGCGCCGCCACTGGGCCCAGCTCTCGAGGAAGTTCGGGGCCCCCTCGATATTGCTCCACCGATCGCCCGGCAGGTAGGTGTGCCCCACGCGCAGCTCGGCGCCGCCCAGCCATGTGCTGAGCTCGGTCATGCGCTCCACGCCCTGGGGCCCGTAGGTGAGGTAGGCCCCGAACGCGGGGGCGTTGATCGGGGACGTCGGTGATGTGGGGGACGTGGGGGACGTGGGGGACGTGGGGGTCGGACCGGGGTCCTGTCCGGCTCCCCACGCGTAGCCAGGTCCGACGGCGAGCGCTGCTGATACGACGATTCCGGTGGCAACGAATGCCGGCCGTTTACGGGTGGTCCGGCGTCTCTGCAAGGCCATGGCCGCTCCTCATGCTGCTCCTTCGTCCACTGACACTCAGTCATATGTATTTCTATTGCGCCAATCGAGCCCCTAATCCTTTGGGCGTGCCCATCGCCCGCATGGGGGATCGAATTGAGAGGATTCGGCCGTGCTAACTCTCGACACCCGGGTCCCCGCGGTTCTGCTGCGGATCGACCGGAACCCCTTTCATCACGGCACGCTCGGAGCTGTTCGGTCTTTGGGCCGTGCGGGAGTGGAGGTACACGTAGCGGCCTCGGATTCCGTGGGGAGCCCGGTGCGCGAATCCCGATATCTGCACCAGACGCATCCTCCGCCACTGCCGGGCGCCTCACTCCAGGAGGTCGCCGTCGTGTTGCGCCGCATCTCCCACCGGGTGGCAAGGCCCGCCGTGCTCATTCCGATGGACGACGCGGGCGCCCTCGCGATCGGGCGCCTGCACAAAGAGCTGGCCGACATCTATCTCCTGCCGGACCAGCCGAGCGGACTCGCGGAACGGGTGGCCGACAAGGCGACGCTGGCCCAGCTGTGCGCCTCGGCCGGCATCCCGCACCCGGTGACGCTCCTGCCGGAGTCCGCGGCCCAAGCGGCAGCCGCCGTGCGGCAGTTGGGGCTCCCCGTGGTAGCGAAATGGAGCCGCCCGTGGCTGGTCCCCGGCGCCACGGGCCTGCGTAGCACGGTTCTGGTGCGGTCGGCGCGTCAGGTCCAGGAGCTCTACCGGCGGAGCGAGGAGGCGGGCAGCCGCCTCCTGCTGCAGGCGTTCCTGCCGGGCGGCTCCGGCCGCGACTGGTTCGTCCACGGATACGTCGACCGGAAGGGGGCCGTGCGCGGCGGCGGCACCGGGCGCAAGCACCGCGCCTGGCCCCGCGGGGCGGGCCTGACGGCGGTGGGCGAGTGGACACCCGACCCCGGCCTGCGGGCCGGCGTGGACAGACTGGTCGCCACCCTCGGCTACCGGGGGATCTTCGACCTCGACTTCCGGGTGGACGCCGCGACGGGCGAGCACTGCCTGCTCGACTTCAACCCGCGGCCCGGCGCCCAGTTCCGCCTTTTCGCCGACGGGGCCGACCTGGACGTGGTGCGCGCCCAGCACCTGGACATGACACACCGGCCGCTGCCGGCCGCCGCCGTACTCCCGGGCCGCTCCTTCGTCGTGGAGAACTACTCACCGCTGGCCGCCGTGCGCGTCCTGATCACGGCCGGGCCCGCCGCCACCGCGCCGCACCGCCGCGAACTGGCCTGGCACGCCCAGGACGACATGGCTCCCGCGCGTGCCATGTGGGTGCTGTGGTGCCGCCACGTGACGCGGCGGCTGGTCGGTCGACTGCGGCGGACGGTACGCCCCGCCGCGCCGACGACGCCCGTACCGATGACGAGAGAACGAGCAGTCGCCGATGCATGACCTGTTGGTTGTCGGAGCCGGCCCCTACGGGCTCTCCATCGCGTCACACGCCGCCGACGCCGGACTCGACGTACGCGTCCTCGGCCGGCCCATGGCGTCCTGGCGCGACCACATGCCGCGGGGGATGTTCCTGAAGTCGGAGCCCTGGGCGTCGAACCTCTCCGACCCGCGCCGCCGCTACAGCCTCGCCGCGTACTGCGAGCGCAACGGGACGCGAGCCCGGCACGGCGAACCGATCTCCGTGGAGACGTTCGCCTCGTACGGCCTGTGGTTCGCACGGCACGCCGTACCGGACGTCGACCAACGCATGGTGGCGTCGGTCGGGGCCTGCTCCGGGGGCTTCGAGGTGGTCACCGATGACGGTCGGACCGTCCGCGCCCGCACGGTGGCCCTGGCCGTCGGTGTGATCCCCTTCGTCGAAATCCCCCCGGTGCTGCACGGGCTCGGCACGGAGCACGTCTCGCACAGCAGCCACCACCGTGACCTGAACCGCTTCCGCGGCCGGGACGTCACCGTGATCGGCGGCGGCCAGGCCGCCCTGGAGACCGCGGCGCTCCTCGCCGAACAGGGAACGCGCGTCCGGGTCCTGGCCCGGTCGCGGCGGCTGAGCTGGAACAGCGTGCCCCCGGCGTGGAAGCGTCCGTGGTGGGAGTCCACCCGCGCTCCGCACAGCGGCCTCGGCTGCGGATGGCGCAACTGGTTCTACGCCGAGGTGCCGGGCGGCTTCCGGCGGCTGCCCGAGGCCACGCGCGCCCGAGTCCTTGCGGCGGCGCTCGGGCCGGCGGGGGCCTGGTGGGTGCGTGAGCGGGTCGAGTCACGCGTCGAGGTGCTGCTCGACCACGAGGTCGTCACGGCGTCGGCAGCGGCGGGTCGCGTGCGGCTCGCGACCGTGGGCAACGCGTGCGGCGGCCCGGACTTCGAGACCGACCACGTCATCGCGGCCACCGGCTTCAGGGCCACAAGCGCGCGCCTTGGCCTGCTGGCCCCGGACCTGCGCGGCAGCCTGGCGGTGAACGCCGCAGGGGAGCCCTGCGCCTCCGCCGAGTTCGAGTCCTCGTACCCCGGTCTGTTCCTCGCGGGCCTGGTGACGGCGTCCAGCTTCGGCCCGGCCATGCGCTTCGTGCACGGCGCCTCCTTCACGGCGGGCCGGCTGGTACGGGGCGTTCGGCGCAGCCTCCGGCGGGGGCCGGGACACCCCCGCGGCCGTCAAGCGCCGAGCGGCTCTCCCGCATCCCGGGAACTCGATCAGGTGATGCCATCGGCGAACGGGTGAATCGGTTCTTCGTCTGCGGCGATCAAGTGGTGGACTCTGTCGTCATGGGACGGGCCTGGTTGCCCTCCGCCAGCCGTCGGCGTCTTCGCCGTAGGTCGGCAACACCCCCCTTCGCGGGCCGGCCCCCCTCCCCTTCTGGCGGGGAAGAGACCCTCGGGTGTCTCTTCCCCGCCAGTGGCTTGTCCGGGCGTCCTAGCGGCCGGATGCAGCGCGCCCGCGGCGGTACAGGATCCCCCCGCCGACCAGCAGAGCGGCGCTGGCCGCCGCGGCGGCCAGGAGGTCCTGGTCGCTCCCGGTCTCAGCGAGCCGAGTGGACGCGTGCTGCGCCTCGTGGGCGGCCGACGGCAGCTGCCGAGCGGTCGAGGACGCGACGTACTGCGGTGGCTGACCGGCCTTCACCGGCGGGATGGCGCGGTCGGTCGGCGTCTCGGCCGCCCGGGGAGGCATCTCGTGTGAGGGAGGCGTCTCGGGCGAGTGAGGCGTCTCGTGCCGCGGGGGCGTCGGCGCGGACGCTCCGGTGGCGCAGCCGTTGCCGGCGGCCGGGTTGAGCAGACCGATCACGTCCACGGTGTTGCCGCAGGCCTTGACCGGGACGTCCGCGGGCGCCTGTGCGTTGTTGCCCGACAGGATGCCGGGCGAGTTGCTTGCCTCGCTCCGCGCCAGTGACTGGCTGCCCGCGTGCGTGCCCGGGTATGTGTCCGAGTGGGTGTCCCTGTCCGGGGTGTGGCCGTAACCCGGCCCGTCGTCCGTACGGGTGGACGCTCGCTGCGGGGTCGCCGCGTGCTGCGTCGCCGCGTGCCGCGGAGCACCGGCGTGCTCCTTGTGGGAACCCCCGGCGTTCGCGCAGTTGTTGCCCATGGCGGGATTGCCCACGCCGACCACGTTCGCGCTGTTGCCGCAGGCGTTCACCGGCACCTCCACGGGGGCCTGCACGCTGTTCCCCGACAAGATTCCGGGCGAATTCGCCGCCACGGCGTCCCCGCCCGCGGCGAACGCGGTCGAGCCGGACAGGGAGAGGATGCTGCTCGCGGCCGCGGTCGCGAGCATCCCTTTACCAATGACCTGTCGCATCTAGTTGTCTTTCTCTGAGCAGTGGAAAGCCGGCCTTGGAGGCGTAGCGACGCTCCAAGGCCGGCCATGAAAAGCAGCCTGTGGCTGGGTGCTACCTCAGACGTTGGCGCAGGTGTTGCCGAACGTCGGGTTCAGCAGGGCGATCACGTCGACGGTGTTGCCGCACACGTTGAGCGGAACGTGCAGCGGGACCTGGACGATGTTGCCGGAGAGAACGCCCGGGGACCCGACGGCCGCGGCCTCGGCGCCGGAGTCGGCGAACGCGGGGGCCGCCATGCTCATGGCCATCACGACACCAGCGATGATCGTTGCGCTCTTCTTGTGCTTCACAGAAGTTCCCTTCTCTGTGGTCATGCCGATCTGGCAGTCGAAACCGAGCGAGCTCTTCATGTACGTCTCGCACCATGACCCGCAGTTGGCAAACGAGTTGACGGTCCGGAAGAAACCGCCGGTTTCGACCGATCGGGAAATTCACCCGAATTACCGCATTCAAAAATGAAGAAGCCCGGGCTGCCGGCCACGCCTTGCGGCGGGCAGGCAGCCCGAGCGCTTCTCACGCCGGCAGATCAGCCGTTGCGCTCACCGTTCCCGGAGAGGACCGGGATGTCGTTCAGGATGTGCGACAGCGGCTCGTCGCCCTTGGCCTGCGTCGAGTTCTCGGTGCACTGCTGGTTCTGCGGCGCCGACAGGATCGGGATGTCCTGGACACCGACGTTCACGAGTCCGACGAGTGAGGTGAGGTTCGCCTTGACCGGCAGGCCGACACAGGGCTTGTTCAGCGAACCCTGGACGAGGGAGAGCTGGGGGCTCATGTCGCCGTGCGTCGCGGAGTTGCCGTACGCCTGCTGGGCACCGTTGCCGCTGAGGGAGGTGGTGCCGTGGTCGTCACCGATGGCCAGCGCCGACGGGGCCGCGGCAGCGGACATACCGACGACGGAAACGGCAACTGCCGCCGTGGCCATAGCCTTCTTCATCATTTTGTGTGTTCCTTTTCTGGCAGAAGCTCGAGTCACTGCGAGCTGACCAACCGGTCGGCGTGAGTTTGAGTTTCGGGGCTTCACTCGGTTGGGGTCGGTGTCGGCCTCGCATTGGGCCATCAGAGTGAATCGGAGCAACTATGCGCAGGGCGTGGAGTTAATCAGAGCGCTCCGGCGAACGGGGTTTCTCCAGAAGGGAATTACTTGTGATCAAGAAGGGTATGGCTGCAGCCGCGGTTGCCGTCTCCGTCGTCGGCATGTCGGCCGCCGCAGCTCCGTCGGCCATGGCGATCGGTGACGACCACGGCACCACGTCGCTCAGCGGCAACGGTGCCAAGCAGGCCTACGGCAACTCCGCCACGTACGGCAACATGAGCCCGCAGATGGCACTGATCCAGGGTTCGCTGAACAAGCCCTGCATCGGTCTCCCGGTCAAGGCGAACCTCACCTCGCTCGTCGGACTCGTGAACGTCGGTGTCCAGGACATCCCGATCCTGTCGGCGCCGCAGAACCAGCAGTGCACCGAGAACTCGACGCAGGCCAAGGGCGACGAGCCGCTGTCGCACATCCTCTCCGACATCCCGGTCCTCTCCGGGAACGGTAAGGCCAACCACTGATACCCCCACGCATCGCACAGCGGGCCGCCGTTCACCGGCGGCCCGCTGCCGTGTTCCGCACCCTTCGCGCCGTCAGCCACGCGGCCAGGGATCGTGCGACATGAGGGCTCGCCATTCCTGGTCGAGACGGCCCGGAACGGTTCTTCCCTGCCTTGCCCAGGAATCCTGCAGCGACGTGAAGATGGGGTCATCGACGCGGCGTTCCGGAGAATCTCTGCTCAGCGGGATGAGGCCCTGCCGCTTCCATTGACGCTTGAAGTCAGCCATGTTCCCTCGCCATCGACGGGCGTGTGTCGACCCATCTGTTCCAGATATGGAATCCGGGGAAACCGAACGGCTTAGGGCGAACGAGTTGTTGTTCGTGCGCGCCATGAACTACCGCGTTCAACAGTGGCGTCGAGCGGTTTACCGTTTCTTCGTCCCGGTTCCCCCGCAGCGGAGTCCAGCTTGCGTACTCACCTCAACCCACCGGCCGGATCCCGGCGCGCGCGGAGTTTGCGTATCGCCATTCCGGGGGTTCTTCTGATCGCCGCCGCAGTCGGAACGGGAAACGCCACGGCGCTGCCGCTCCCTGCCCAACGCGTCGATGTCTTCGGCGACATGGAGAATCGACCGAACGAGGGACGCGGTACGAATATCCTCCTGATGGGCACGGACGGCCGCGACACCATCACGCGCAAGGAGAAACGGGAGTTCTACGCGGGCGGAGTCGCCTGCGACTGCACGGACACGCTCATGCTGGTCCATGTCTCCGAGGCACAGGACCGCGTCAGCGTCGTGAGCCTGCCCCGGGACTCCTACGCCGACATTCCGGCGCACCGCGACAAGGCCACGGGACGGGAACGCCCGGCACACCCGGGGAAGATCAACGGCGCCTACGCGGAAGGCGGTCCCGCGCTGTCGGTGCGGACGGTCGAGGGCATGACCGGCGTCCGTGTCGACCGGTATCTGCAACTCGACTTCCGGCGCTTCATGGACAGCGTCGAGACGGTCGGCGGGGTGCGGGTCTGCACGACCCGCGCGCTCAAGGACAAGACGACGAAGCTCGACCTCGCGCCCGGCAGCCATCTGCTCAACGGCGGCCGGTCCCTGCAGTACGTCCGCTCCCGCCACGTGGACGCGAGCGCCGACTTCGGGCGGATCCAGCGCCAGCAGCGCTTCCTCGTCGCCGCGCTGCGCGGCGTACGTACCGAGAACGTCCTGGCCGACCCGGTCAGGGCAGCACGGCTCGGCCGGTTGCTTGTCGGCTCGGCACGGGTCGACCGGGGGTTCAGCGCCGAGCAGATCCTGAAGCTCGCCACGCGGTTGGGCGGACTCCCGGCGTCGTCCATGGAGTTCACCACGGTGCCGGTCAGCGGCTTCAGCGAGAAGCTGAACGGCTCGCTGCAGTGGGACAGGGCCAAGGCCGCCAAGGTCTTCACGGCCCTCCAGCAGGATCAGCCTCTGACGACGCCCAACTCGCAGGCCAGGCTGAGCGATCCGCCCCGGTTCGGGAGCCCCGCGACCGTCCGTGGTGACACCCTGGAATGCCGTTGACGGCCGTCTGATTACTGGGCCAACCGGGTCGAAGGTCGAAACCATTGCCGTGTCAGGCAGTTGATCATCACGCGGCTCTGCCAAGGGAGCCCGCTCTTGAAGGGAATCAAAATGAACAAGCTGTGGGCATCCGCGGCCATTGCCGCCTCCGTCGCCGGAATCTCGGCAGGGATGGCCCCCCAGGCCCTGGCGATCGGTGACGACCGCGGCACCACGTCGCTCAGCGGCAACGGCGCCGAGACGGCGTTCGGCAACTCGGCGACGAAGGGCAACCAGAGCCCCCAGCTGACGCTCGTCCAGGGCACGCTGAACAAGCCCTGTGTCGCCGTGCCGGTCAAGGCGAACATCACCTCGCTGGTCGCGCTCGTCAACGTCGGTGTCCAGGACATCCCGATCCTGTCGGCGCCGCAGAACCAGCAGTGCACCGAGAACTCGACGCAGGCCAAGGGCGACGAGCCGATCTCGCACATCCTGAACGACATCCCGGTCCTGTCCGGGAACGGCTCCGGCAACGGCTGACCAAGCCCTCAGGGGCCGGCCGTCGTCGTGCCGGCCGGCCCCTTCGGCTCTCCCCCGTGTCGCCTCCGCCGTGTGGAGGCGACACGCCGGGGGTAGAGGCCCGGCGTGATTGAACTCGCCGAAATGATCGCGCAGTTACGTGGAGAACTCGCCGCCGCCATGGCCGCGGCCGAGGATGAGGAACTGCGCTTCGAGCTGGGTGCCGTACAGCTGGAGGCGGAGTTCGCCGTACAGCGGTCCGCCGGCGCTGACGGCAGGATCCGCTTCTGGGTCGTCGAGGCAGGTGCCTCCGGCCAGCAGGCGAACAGCACCACCCACCGTGTCTGTCTCAGCCTGGAACCCCGCGTCCGCGGCTCCGATCAGCGGCCCTGGGTCCGCGGTGACCGGACCGCACGCGAGCGCTGAGCCCGGACACCATGTCGGCGTCAGAGGGTCTTGAAGCGGCGCGGGTCGCCGAGATACTGGTGGAGACGCCGGGCAAAGAGCCCGGACGGCGCGGGTCCGGCTACCGCGTGGGGGACAGGTCCGTCCTGACGGCCGCACATGTGGTCACGGGCCCCGTGACGTCGGTGCGAGTGCGCTTCGACGCCGATCTGCCGGGGGAGTGGAGCGCCGACGCACGCGTCGTGCTGCTCGCCGAGGCCGCGGACATGGCGCTCCTGGAGATCATGACCGCGTTACCCGGAGGCGCGGCTGTCGGGAGTCCCCGCTACGGCGCCGTGCCCGAATCCGACGTGGTGCTGCCCGTCAGCGCGATGGGCTTTCCCCGTTTCAAGCTGCGGGACGACAGCATGCGCCTCCTCGACGACGGCGCCCCCAGTCAGTACCGGGACTCCTGCCATGTCTCGGGGACCGTTTCCGTCCTGTCCAACCGCCGTGAGGGCACACTCGAACTGGCCGTTCTCGCGCCGCGCGCGGACCCCGAACCGGAGCGCTCGCCGTGGGAGGGAATGTCGGGTGCGGTGGTCTGGTCCGGCGGTGCCGTCATCGGTGTGATCAGTGCCCACCACCGCTCGGACGGCCTGGGGCGGCTCGCGGCCGGCAGGGTGGCGCACTGGTACGGCGCACTGTCATCGGCCGAGGTGGAACACCTGCATGAGGCCGCGGGTCTCCCGCGGCCCGGAGGGCTCGGTTCCGTGGCGGATCCGGAGGGGCCCGCGGCGCCCGCAAGTCTGGCCGATCTCCCCTCTGACCTGCCGTTACGTGAACTCATGGGGCTCGTCGACGCGTTGGTGGAGGTCCCTGCCCTGAAGGACGCCTCGGGCTTGGGCCTGGTGCTCGCCAGCATCGACGCGGAGATCGCCGCGAACCGGCCGAGGGACTCCAGACTCAGGATGGACATCTACGGCATCGTGCACACCTGTCTGCACTACCGGGGCACGCTCGATCAGCTCCTGGAGACGGTCCGGCTCCTTGAGGGGCAGTCGACGCAAGTGGCCCGCATTGACCGCGAGGCCGCCCAACTGGCCAAGCGGTACAGCTGACTTGATGTCGGGCACGGCTCGGATGCGGGGTTTCGCAGCGTGCCGTGCTGGGTCATCATGAGGGGGAAAGGGATGGCGCATGCACGGAATCGCGGGAGGGGACTTGGCAGCCGTGGAGCAATCGATGCCTGCCGTCGAGTCCGATCTCGTAGATCTCTCGGGGGTTTCTCTTGAAGCGCTGCTCTCCATGGACGGTACGGCCATCGCCGTGTCGCTGGAACAGCTCCTGCGGCACATTGACGGCCCCCAGGCCATCGCCGTGTCGTACAACCCCCCGGACCGCATCGACTGAGGAGATCGGTACGGTGCGGTGGAGGGCCCATGGCGGGTAAGTCCGCGATATCCGCGGCCCTGTCGTTCCACCAACTCTCGGCGGCCGGCGTCCGCGCCCTGGCGCGCGGCGAGGGCGGCAGGGAAGTGGTGGACGAGCTGCTCGCCGCGGAGCGCAGTCGGCGGCTGCTGATGCTGCGTGCCCTGGACGACGGGCTGTCCCGGAGCGGTCTGCCGCTCGGCTTCGAGGAGGCGCTGTCACCCGGGCCGGCCTGGGAGCTCCTCGAGCGGGTTCAGAGACAGGCGCCCGAGGTGTTCGAGGACGTGCTGATGTGCCCGCACACCGGCATGTGGCTCTCGCTCGCGCTGCGCCGGCTCAGGGGGACGTCGTACGAGGACGCGCCTTTGTGGGTGGTGACCGGACATCTGTCGGCGCTGGCCGCGGCGGCCGGCGCCCGAGCCGGTCTTGACGTCTCGATGACCGTTCCGGTGCGCCGCGGCGTCGTGCCGCTGCCGACGCTGGGATGCGCGGTTCTTCCGGTGGCCGAACCGTGGAGCACGGCACATGTCGTCGCTGAGGGCGGGTCGTTACGGGTCGTCGGCGAGAGCGGCGAAGTGGCCGTGCCCTGCGACTGGCGGGAGAGCGGTCCGGGCTGGCATGCGGTGCGCCGCGTGGCCGTCGGGTCCGAAGACCGCGTCAAACGGCTTGTCCTGGAGGAGCTGGATCCCTACCGCACGTTCCCCCGCCCGAGCGAGCCGACTCTCATGTCGGCTTCGGAGGACGTGAGCTGGCGCAAAATGCTGGCCGCCGCGTGGGAGGTCCTGCTGCGCGACGACGCGGAGAGCGCCGACGCGATGCGCCCCGGGCTGATGTCGGTGGCGCCTGTGTCGGCCAGGGAGCGGTTCCGGCCGTACAGCGGGACGGCGGGTGACGCGTTCGGCAGCGTCACGGCCTCCCACCCGGACGATGCGGCACAGCTCGCGGCCACGCTGGTGCACGAGTTCCAGCACACCAAGCTCGGCGGACTCATGCATCTGGGACCGCTGACCCGTCGGGCACAGGGCCCGGACCCGGACCCGGGCCCGGAGCAGCCGGAAGAGCTCTTCTACGCTCCCTGGCGCGACGACCCGCGGCCCTTGGGCGGCCTGATGCAGGGTATCTACGCCTTCGCGGGGGTCGCCCGCTTCTGGCGCGTCCACCGGCAGGCCGCCGACGCCGCGTACGCCCCGCTGGCCCACTTCGAGTTCGCGCTGTGGCGTGCCCAGGTCTGGTCCACGCTGAATCTGGTGGCGGGCCATGGGCAGTTGACGCCTCTGGGCCGACAGGTCATCGAAGCGCTGCGTGAGAGATGCGCGAAGTGGATGGCCGACGAGGTACCGGACCGCGAGCTGGAGCTGGCCCGGGAAGCCGCGGCAGACCACCGGGCCCGCTGGCGTGCCCAACATCTGCGGCCACCCGCCGCGGCCGTCCAGGAGGCGGTACGAGCCTGGCAGCGGGGGGAGAGCCGTCCGCCGGCGTCCCTGGCGGCCGAGCCCGAGCTCGTCCCGGATCCGGAAGGCCGGCACTTGGACGTGGCGGCCATTCTGGCCCGCTACCGCATCAGCGAGCCCGACGGAACCTGGCGGCAGACGGCTGCCACGGCGGAAGGCGTCAAGGGCGTCGACGCGGCCGATGTCCTGCTGGCCTGCGGCGACCGCGCCGGAGCCGAGGACGCCTACGCCGCTCAGCTGTCCGGTCGGGGCGCACCGGTGGCCGCCTGGGCGGGCCTGGGGCGGGCGCTCGGCGGCGCTGCGGACGACGAGGGCGGGAGCGCCGCCGCCCGGCTTCTGCGCCGGTACCCGGAGCGGGCCCGCGCCGTGCAGGACGCGCTGCGGGCCGGGACGGGCCATGGCGCGGACCCCGTACGGCTCGCCGAGTGGCTGGGCCGGGGCGGTACGGCAGGAGGCTAGAGGAGGCCGGCCGGGGCACGAACCCCGCAGCCGGCCCCGCCTCGTCGCGTTACAGCGACACCGGGTCGATGTCGCAGTTGGCCCGCTGGCCTTCCTTGGCCTGGAGGGTCGCGGGGTGCGGACCGGCCTCGTCGCGGATCCGGGGTGCGTCGAGCACGCGCTCCATGCGCTCCAGGGTGTCGGCCCGCAGCGCGTTGCCCGCCGCTTCCTCCCCGACCACGATGAGGTCCATCGCGAGGTTGCTCGCGCAGGCCAGGGTGGTGGGGTGGTCGGGGCCGAACGTCGACTGGCAGAGCGCGAGCGTCGTCTCACCACGCCTGCGCGCGTCCTGGTGGTGGGAGAGCGCGGCCAGGTCACTCGCCAGGTTGATCGCACAGGCGAGGGAGATCGGGTGGCCGGGGCCGAGCCGTTCGGCGAGCGAGGTGAGGGACGCCTCGTTCAGTCTGCGTGCCTCGTCGGGCTGGGCAAGGAGGCGCAACGTGACCGCGAGGTTGATGTCGGCCGAAAGGACGTGCGGGTGGTGCGGGTCGAAGATGCTGCGGTAGCCCTGGCAGGCCTTGATGCCGCGGGTGCGTGCCGCCTGCAGGTCGCCGTTCTGGCGCAGTGCCACCGACAGGGTCAGCGCGGTGGAGAGCGTCTGGGGGTGGGTGTCGCCGTAGCGCCGGGTGAACTGGGCGTAGGCGTCGGTGGCCAGTTCCAGGGAGCGTACGTGGTCGCCCTCCTTGCGGTACGACTCGCTGAGCTGGCGCATCACGCCGACCGTGGAGGGGTTGGCGCGGCCGAAGACGTCACGGAAGGCGCCGAGCACGGCTTCCTGGAGTGCGCGGGCGCCGACGTAGTCCCCGGTCTCGCGCACGTCGATGGCCACGGAGTTCTCCGTGACCAGGGTTCGCTGGTCGTCCCGGCCGAACAGCCGCATCTTCAACCCCAGTGTGTGGCGGTCGAGTTCGAGTGCGCGGCGGAACTCGCCGGTCAGGCGCAGGCTGACGCCGAGGTTGTGGGCGATGTTCATCGTCGTGGGGTCGTCCTCGCCGAACGCCCTGCGGGCCCGCTCGAAGGCGGTCTCGTCCAGCGCGGCGCCGAGGGCGAAGTGTCCTTCGACGCGGCGTACGGCCGCTTCGAGCTGGATCGCGTCCAGGGCGTCTTCCCTGGTGTCCTCGCGGTCGGTGGGGGCGGTGCGTTCGTAGATGCCCTTGAGCTGGTCCACCAGGGCGGCAGCGTCGTCGTAGCGGCCGACGACGCGGTACATGATGCACAGCCACTGGCCCATGAGGACGGTCTGCTGGTCCTCCTCGCCGAAGATCGTCAGCCAGGTGTCCCAGGCCTGCTCGGAGAAGTCGAGCGAGACCTCGTGATCGCCCCAGTAGTAGAGGTACTTGGCGATGTTCATGACAAGCTGACGCACCCAGGGCTGGTCCGACTTGATGGCGTCGGAGGCGATGACGTGACCGTACAGCTCGGCGTAGCGCTGCCAACTGGCCGCGTTGTTGGGCGATTTCGGGTCGGCTGCGGCGAGCAGAGTGTGGGCGCCATGGCGCATGCGGGTCTGCTCCTCAGGGGTCATGCGGTTGTTCAGGACGAGCTGAACAAGGCGGTGCATCTCGATGGAGTTCGTACGGTGGTCGATGCGTGCGAGGGAGTAGCGGTTCACCTCCCTTATGGCGCGCGCGAGCCGCATGGGGTCGTTCAGTGTCGCGTCGAGCTCGGGGAAGATGCTGCTGTTTCCCAGGCCCGAGAAGATGGACCGCGAAATCGGGTCGGGAGCGAAGTACGAGCAGAGCTGCAGCAGCCGCAGGGCTGACGGGCTGCGGTTCTCCAGATGGTCCAGGGAGACGTTCCAGGCGGCAGCCACCGGCAGTTGGTAGTCCGGCGGCGGGGCCACTTCGAGGAGTTCTGTGCGCTTGTCCTCGAAGAGCCGGAGGTACTCGGATGCCGGCATGCCCGTCTCCGCACGCCAGGCGGCGGCCTGCTCCAGGGCGAGCGGCAGGTCTCCGAGCGCCTCGGCAAGCCGGTCGGCCTCGTCGTCCTGGAGGGGCGGCCCGGAGTGGCGCAGGAGCTCCTTGCTCTCCTCACGGGTGAAGACATCCACCTCGAGCGAGCCGCCGACCAGGCCCCACCGCCTGTTGCGCGAGGTGACCAGGATCGTGCCGTTGCCCCCCGTGGGGAAGTAGTGGCGAACCTGTTCCGGATTGTCGGCGTTGTCGAAAATCAGCAGCCAGCGTGAGAAAGGACGGCCCTCGCGCAGCGCCTCGCGCACCGCGGGGCCCGCGATATTGGCCTCGGTGCTGGTCTCAAGACCCAGGCGGCCCGCCAGCTCCACGAGCGCCTGCCCGATCTGGCCGGGCCGCTCCGAGGGAATCCACCAGACGATGTCGTACTCGGCCTGATGGCGGTATGCGTATTCAATGGCCAGCTGGGTCTTGCCCACGCCGCCCATGCCGTGAATGGCCTCCGGCAGGACCGTGGTCGTGCCTTCCCGCAGGCGGTCGCCGAGGAGTTCGAGGAGTGCCATCCGGCCGGTGAAATTGGGGTTCCGAGGCGGTAGGTTTCCCCAGACGCGCGGCTGTGATGTGCGGTCCCCCTCCATCGTTTGCTGGGGCGTAGTCGACATCACCGATGCTCCTTCAGGATCGGGCCGAGAGACGGGGGTTCCACCGCTTTTCTCCAGGCTGACTGCGTAGCGACGATCGTGCCAGCCAAGTACCCCTGCCAGCAGGGCGGCGCGCTGCATGAAACGTCCGGAGAGTGCTCTCAGCGCGGCGAGTTCCACGCGGAGGAAGCCGATATTGCGACTGTTCACCCGGGGCATGGCCAGGGTGTCGAGCGGTTCGGCGGGGGAGGGGAGCAGCGAGGGGGCGCCGGTGCCGTCACCCGCCAGTAACGCGCGTACGTCGTGCAGGATCCGTGCCGTGTCGCTGCGGCGGCCCAGCGCGAGCAGCTCCTCGCGGATGTCGGGAGCGAAGGAGAACGCCACGTCCGTGATGTCGTCGCCCTGTTCTCCGCTGGGCCGGACGAGGCCGCTCATCAGCAGCTCCGACGCGTGCGCCGGGCCCGCTCCCGGCGTGGTCTCCAGGACCTTGCGGATGAGGGGGAGGCTCAGGGGGGCTGCGGATAAGCGTGTCGCCAGCGTGAAGGCGGTGGGAGACGCACCGGCGCGATAGTCCGACACGCGCTCCGAGGCGGGCACCGTGCTGCGCGGGTCGGGGACGTCGTCCGTCCAGGGCAGGGCGCGCGCGGCATCGGGCCTGCGCTTCCACTCCCGCGCCCGGATGGCGGACATCTCGAGCCACCGCGGCTCGGATCCCACGACGAGCTGGGTCCAGGCCTCGGCCCAGCGGTTGGTCAGCGCGAGGACCGGCACGAGGACGGCGTCCCCCTCGACCTCCGGTTCGGCCGGGTCGCGCGACTCCAGCGGGGCCTCGCGCAGCTCCCATTCGAGCCGGCTGTTGGCCGCCCAGGCGTGGTCGGCCCGCAGCCGCACCCGGCAGACGTCCAGACCCGTGCGGAACCACAGCTGCTGGGGGAGCACATGCACGACGGCGACCGGGCAGGTGCGGCCCCAGGCGCGCAGCAGGGGCATGACCGCGCCCGACCGCCAGCCGGCCGCGAGCCCGTCGGTCAGGACGAGGATCACGCGGCGCATGTCTCCCGCGCTGCCGAGCGGTTCCTCGGGGCCGAGTCGGGCGGGGTCGGTCTCGTCGGTGCCGCGCAGGCTCAGCACGCGGACGCGCGCGAAGTCCCCCTCGCGGTTCAGCTCGTCGACCAGGTCGTCGACAGCGTGGTCCCAGATCTTCATGGTCAGGTGGCTGTCGAGGACGAGGATCGCTTCGGAGCGCTCCCGTCTGCCCGACTGGCCGGTCCTCGCATGCCCGAGTCGGCCGAGAACGGACGCGGCCTCACGACGTGCCCGCGTTGCCGGTCCCTGCCGCGGCCCTCCGTCGTCATGCATATGCGCCCTCAAGGCGTCGTGGCGGCCAGGACAATGGTGCGGAGTCCCGCAGTGCGCGGGCGTGCGTGACATCCACAAGCGCAGCGTGACAGTGCGCCCGCAGTGCAAGCAAGGGGGTACGGCGGCATGGGCCGGGGCGCACGGAAATCGTGCTAGAAGTCGCGCCCGGGGCAGGGGAGTTCGTGCCCACGGCGGAGAAGGTGATGCCCCCGGCGCGTGGCTCCGTGCGCCCGGCCCGCAGGCGCGTGCGCCCGGCGGGTAACGGCCGGGTGGCGGCGGAGGCCGGTTCGTTCACGGCGCGGCACCCCCTTTCGCCGAGTGCGGGAGGTTCCCGGGGCGGTGGCCGGCGGGCCCGTTCAACTCGTCACCGGCGTACGGTCGGGGCCGGGCGGCCCGGGTCTGCGTTCCGGATCGTCGAGGAGGATCGCCAGATGGCGTCCCACGTGGTTGTCCCAGCCCTCGGGGCCCAGCGCCAGAGCTTCCTTGCGCCAATTTCCGGCGCGCGTCACCAGGCCGGCCAGGCCCCTGTCCTGGACCATCTCGGCGACCGCCTCCTTGAAGGCCGGGTCGCCGCAGTCACCGCGGTGCCAGATCATCGCGGGCACGCCCGCCCGCAGACCCGCCATGAACTCCTGATGGCTGGCGGGTGAGTCGGTGCCGGGCGGCTGGCTCAGCACCAGACAGACCGCGTGGTCGTCCTCCTTCAGCTCGCGCTCCAGATGGAAGTGCGACTGGCCGGGAGGGTTGAAGTACGAATGGCTGTCGGCCGGTTGCTCCTTGAGCTGGCGCCACTTCTTGTGCCACGGACGGTGCCAGGCGGCCTTGCGCAGGCGCTCGAAGCTGCGGATCAGCACCGCGTAGTCCATCACCAGGGGAGTGGGTGACGAGGACGAGGACTCCTTGTGCCACCACTCCACGGGTTCGCCCAGTAATTCCCACGGGAGGATGAATTCCAGGACGACCGGCTGTCTCAGGTCCGCCCACCGCTCCTCGGTCTGCTCGATGAGGACCTCGACCTCGGCGGGCAGGTCGTCGCGGTGCAGATGCAGGGTCTCGCCCGGCACGGGATGCCAGCCCTCGGCGTCCGACTGCCGCCAGTGGGAGAGGAAATAGCGGTCGGGGTCCACCCCGTCGGGCTCGAACTGGATCATCAGATACGCGGGCACCATGGACGGCGGGGCCTGCCGGGCCAGGTCGCCGCGCTGCCAGTCGGCGATCTGCTCCTCGAGGCCCCACGTCCTGGCCTGCTGACGGTTCCAGCGACGCAGGTCCTCCGCTGCCTCCATCTGTCCGTCCTCCACGAGCCGTTCGGCGGCCAGGGCCAGGAACGCCATGCTGACGGGGAGTTCCTTCGCGGCGGTGTTGTCGCCGGCCAGTCGTAGAAAGACTGCCCATCCCGTGTCGCACCACGCGGGCAGTTCCTGCGTGCGTGAGCGGCTGGCCCGCCGGGCGAGCGTGGCGAGCCCGGCCGACGAGCGCATGTCCCGCAGGATGGGTTGCAAGGGACGCAGATCGGCGCCGTCGAAGAACTCCACGGCCTCCCACTCGTCCACAAGAGGCAGCAGTGACGCGATGGCGGAGGACTGCTGCTCCAGATACTGCAGGCAGCGCACCAGGC
Organism: Streptomyces sp. NPDC033180; assembly: GCF_055577645.1. Lineage (NCBI taxonomy): Bacteria > Bacillati > Actinomycetota > Actinomycetes > Kitasatosporales > Streptomycetaceae > Streptomyces > Streptomyces sp. NPDC033180. The sequence goes on from NZ_JBVIPU010000005.1 coordinate 75,445, forward strand.
AGCCCAGCCCGTCAGGGACCTGCGCGCAGTGCTCCACCAGCTGCAGCAGCCAGGGCCGCAGCGCCGCGTTGCGCAGGGGCTCCACCGGGGATGCCAGCTCGTCGCTCAGCATGCGCACCCATAAGTCGGCGCTGTTCTCCTGTCGTACCGTGCCCGAGTCCTGCAGTACGTCGACGATGTCGGCGACCAATTCGTTGCGAACCCTCGCAGGGCTGCGCCCTTCCACCCCCGTGACCTCCCGATCGCCACCAGCAGTCAGAGTTCAGCACTCATGTGGATCGATGGTGCGGCACCGTCATATCGATGGTGGCGACAAGCGTACGACCACAGTCCAGCTCAGGGCAGGCCTCCGGCCATGAGTAGAGCTGAGCTGTGACCATTCATCGCGTGCCGCCAACTCCCCCGCGGGTACGGTCAGTTCGCTCGGACGGGTGATTTCATCCGGCGGCAAGTCCTGACTTCAGACCCGCCCCGCACAGCGGAACCACAGCAGTCCGCTCGCCGAGCGCGCCGTCGCGTACGGCCGCCCAGCACGCGACACCGGTCGCTTCGACGAACAACCCGCGTCCCGCCAGATCCAGCTGGGCGGCCCGGATCTGGTCCTCCGTGACCGTCAGGAAGCCACCGCCGAGACCGCGTACGGCCCTCAGAATCTGCCGTGCGCGGGGCGGGCTCGCAATCGCGATGCCCTCCGCGAGCGTGGGCGCCGCCGAAGTGGAGCCCAGGGGCTCGTCGGCGCCCGCGTGCCATGCCTCGGCCAGCGGGGAGACGGCGGCGGCCTGCACGGCGTACAGCGCGGGTGCCTTCGCGATCAGGCCCGCCGCGTGCAGTTCCCGCACCGCGAGGGCCGCGCCGAGCAGCAGGGTGCCGTTGCCCACGGGCACGACGAGCGCGTCCGGCAGCCGGCCCCCCAGGTCCTCCCACAGTTCATGGACGTACGTCTTGGTGCCTTGCAGGAAGTAGGGGTTGTGGACGTGCGAGGCGTAGAAGGTGCCCGGTTCGTCGGCTGCCGCCCGGGTCGTCCATGCCGTCTTCTCGCGGTCTCCGGGGACGACTTCGAGCCGCGCCCCGTGTGCGCCGATCTGCTCGAGCTTCTTCGGCGACGTGCCCTCGGGGACGTACACCGTGCAGGGCAGCCCGGCCCGGGCGCAGTACGCGGCGATCGCCGTGCCCGCGTTGCCGCTGCTGTCCGCGATCACCCGCTCCGGGGCGAGACGCTGCGCGAGGGCGGCGAGCATGACCGCGCCCCGGTCCTTGAAGGAGAGCGTCGGCATCAGGAAGTCGAGCTTGGCCGAGATCGCGCCATCCAGCGGTACGAGCGGTGTGCGGCCCTCGCCGAGCGAGAACGCGGGGGCGGGCAGCGGCAGGGACTCCGCGTACCGCCACAGTGAATTGACCCTTCCGTTCAGGGACTTCAGCGGGGCGGGATTGGGGGAGAAGTCCAGGTCGAGGGGGCCGCGGCAGACGGGGCAGCACCAAGCGAGGGTGCCTGCGGGGACACGGGTTCCGTCGGTGGGGCAGAAACAATCCGGCAGTGCTGTCATGTGGCCAGGCTAGTTGGGGCAGTTGGGGCCGATGTGTCATGACGGGTGTTTGGCGGTCATGTTACGTCCGGTACTGACCCTTGTGAGATTCCTATGGATCCGCCAATCTTTCGTCCCGACGAAGGCAGGTTTTCGTCTCGGTGAGGGTAAGAACGAGCATTTTGTTTGACATGTCCCTGTCGGCACCCCTGTCTGCGTCATCCCTCACCATCCCCCACCAGCGCACCACCTATTGAGGAGGACCCCTCAGATGGCAGTGATGCGTCATACCCGCCGAAGACTGGCCGGGATCAGCACGACAGCGGCCCTGGCCCTCACCCTCGGCGTCGTCTCCGCCCTCCCGGCGACCGCTCAGCCGGGTCAGGCCGAAGGCACGATCGAGAACGCCGGGGCCCCCGGGGCGATACCGGGCAGCTACATAGTCAGCCTCGACGAGGACGCCGCGAAGGCGGGCTCCGAGGAGGGCAGGGCGCTGGCCGAGAAGTACGGCGCCGAGATCGACCGCACGTACAAGAAGGTTCTCAACGGCTACGCGGTCGAGCTCTCCGCGGCCGAGGCGAAGAAGTTCGCCGCGGACCCGGCGGTCGCGTCCGTCGTGCAGAACCGGACGTTCACCGTCGACGCCACCCAGCCCAACCCGCCGTCCTGGGGCCTGGACCGCATCGACCAGAAGACGCTCCCGCTGAACAACTCGTACACCTATCCGGACTCCGCCGGTGAGGGCGTCACGGCGTACGTCATCGACACCGGAGTCCGCATCAGCCACAGCGACTTCGGCGGACGCGCCTCCTACGGCTATGACGCCATCGACAACGACAACACCGCACAGGACGGCCACGGCCACGGCACGCATGTCGCCGGCACCGTCGGCGGAACCCTGCACGGCGTGGCCAAGAAGGCGAAGATCGTCGGCGTGCGCGTCCTGAACAACCAGGGCTCAGGCACCACCGCGCAGGTCGTCGCCGGCATCGACTGGGTCGCCAGGAACGCGGTCAAGCCCGCCGTCGCGAACATGTCGCTCGGCGGCGGCGCCGACAGCGCACTGGACACGGCCGTACGCAACGCCATCGCGTCCGGCATCACCTTCGCCGTCGCGGCCGGCAACGAGTCCGTCAACGCCTCGACGCGCTCTCCCGCGCGTGTGACCGAGGCCATCACGGTCGGCGCCACCACGAGCACCGACGCCAAGGCGAGCTACTCCAACTTCGGCAGCGTCCTCGACCTGTTCGCGCCCGGCTCGTCCATCACCTCGGCCTGGAACACCAACGACACGGCGACGAACACCATCTCGGGTACGTCGATGGCCTCCCCGCACACCGCGGGTGCCGCGGCGCTCTATCTCGCGGACAACCGCGCGGCGACCCCGGCGCAGGTGTCCGCGGCGCTGGTCAGCGCGGCCTCCACCGGCGTCGTCACCAGTCCCGGGTCGGGCTCGCCCAACCGCCTCCTGAACGTGGGCCCCGGCTCGACGAACCCTCCGGGCCCCAAGTTCGAGAACGCGACCGACTACGCGATCAACGACAACGCCACGGCCGAGTCCCCGGTCACCGTGAGCGGCGTCCCGGGCTCCGCCCCCGCCGCCCTGAGCGTGCCGGTAGCCATCAAGCACACCTACGTGGGTGACCTCCAGGTGCAGCTGATCGCGCCCGACGGCAGCGCGTACACGCTGAAGGGCTATGGAACCGGCGGTAGTTCCGACGACATCAACACCACGTACACGGTGAACGCGTCGTCGGAGACGGCCAACGGCACGTGGAAGCTGCGGGTGAGTGACAACGCGGCGCAGGACGTCGGCAGGATCGACTCCTGGGCGCTGCAGTTCTAGGCCGCGGGCCTTGAGCTGAGCTGCTCCCGTACGTGCGCGCTCTCGCCCTCGGGGAAGGGCTCCGGGTCGTCGACCCGGCCCGCCGCGAGGGCGAGGTGCGTCGCGTGAAGGCGCGGTCGTATGACGAGGCCGCTCACCTTAAGGGCCTTTTGTCCGCTTCTGTGATAGTTCTTCGGCGTGACGACTGTCGTGACGCCGGCCGTCGCGGGCCGCCGCACTCCGGGGCCCGCGGCATCGGACTCTCCCCGAAGGGGCAGCCGCAACGGCAGGAACGGGCCCAGGGTTTCGCGCCTCGCGCACCTGACCCGCTGGCTCCTCGTCGCCGTCGCCCTCCTGAACGCCGCCCTCGTCGTGCTCGTCGCCTCCCCGCTGCCCCGCGTCTCCCTCCTGGTGCTCGTCGCGGCGGCGGTCACCTCCTGGGGGCTCGCGCTCGTGCCGCCCGCGGTCATCGGCCTGGTCGCCGGAGTGGCCGCGGGGCGGCGTCACCCCTGGTGCGCCGGGTTGGCCGTCCTGACCGCGTTCGTCGCACTCGTGTACGGCGTCATGCCGTACGCCGCCGCCTACCGCACCGCCCGGGACCACGGGCAACCCCTGGCACCCAGCGCCTACTTCGAGGGCGTCAACTACGCCAAGGCCCCCGACGGCGACCGCACCCGCCGCTACGCGCGTATCGGTGAGCGTCGCGAGAAGCTGGACCTCTGGACCCTGCCGAAGCGGGCGGGGGTGCGTCACCCGGCCGTGGTCTGGGTGCACGGGGGAGGCTGGAACAAGGGACACCGCAGCCAGAGCCCGGCGTGGAACCGGTGGTTCAACGCGCGGGGCTGGTCGGTCTTCGACATCGACTACCGGCTCGCGCCCCGCGTGACCCAGCTCGATCAGATCGGCGACGTGAAGTGCGCCGTGGGCTGGCTGCGGCGGCACGCGCGCGTGTTCGGCATCGATCCCGACCGCCTTGTGCTCGCGGGGAGTTCGGCGGGCGGAAATCTCGCGCTCGCGGCCGCCTATACGGAGGGTGATGACCGCGTCCCCGCGTCCTGTGCGGTGCGTGACAGCTCGGTCGCCGGGGTGATCTCCCTCTACGGGCCGACCGACATGGCACGCCTCATCGCCGGGACCGCGCTGCGCGGCGACCCCATGATCCCGCGGCTGATGGGCGGTTCGGCGAAGGCCGTCCCCGCTCGCTACCTGCTCGGTTCGCCCGCGAAGCTCGTACGGGCCGATGTGCCGCCCACGCTCCTGCTGCACGGCAGCGCGGACCGGGCGGTGCCGGTGGCGCAGGCGCGCGAGCTGGCGCGGCGCCTTGACGCGGCCGGGGCGCCGTCGACGTATGTCGAACTCCCCTGGGCCGACCACTGCTTCGACGTGAACTGGGGCGGCTGGGGGAGTCAGATCGCCAGATCGGCGATCTCCCGCTTCCTCGCCATCCGCGGCGAGAGCGCTTGACCGACGCCCTCCCCCGGACTGCCCCGGGAAAGTGATCGCCATAGCCGCGGAAAGCCCCTGCGTAAAGCCCTGCACACCTCAAAATCATCACTTCGGGTGATTCCTTGGCCTTGGGTTGCGGTCAACAACCCACGGTTGCCAGGCTGTTGCTGTCTGTCAACCTGATGGGAGTGGCCAGTGACTTTCGGTGAACAGCCGGCGTATCTGCGTGTCGCGGGTGATCTCCGCAAGAAGATCGTCGACGGTTCGCTGCCGCCGCACACCCGGCTCCCTTCGCAGGCCAGAATCCGCGAGGAGTACGGGGTGTCGGACACGGTCGCTCTGGAGGCCCGCAAGGTCCTGATGGCCGAAGGTCTGGTCGAAGGACGTTCCGGATCCGGCACCTATGTGCGCGAGCGCCCCGTGCCCCGCCGCGTGGCCCGCACCGGCTACCGAGCGTCCGGCGGCTCGACGCCCTTCCGTCAGGAGCAGGCGGAGGACGGCGCGCGCGGCACCTGGGAGTCGCGCAGCGAGCAGGTGGAGGCCAGGAGTGCGATCGCCGAGCGTCTTGGCATCCGCGCGGGCGACCGCGTCATGTGCACCAAGTACGTCTACCGCGACGCGGGCGAGGTGATGATGCTCTCCACCTCCTGGGAGCCCCTCGCCGTCACCGGACGCACTCCGGTGATGCTTCCCGAGGAAGGGCCGCTCGGCGGCTGCGGAGTGGTCGAGCGGATGGCGGCCATCGACGTGGTCGTGGACAACGTCGCGGAGGAGGTCGGCGCGCGCCCGGGGCTTGCGGAGGAGCTCATGGCGCTCGGCGGTGTCCCCGGGCATGTGGTGATCGTCGTGCAACGGACGTACTTCGCGTCGGGCAAACCGGTCGAGACGGCCGACGTCGTGGTGCCCGCGGACCGGTATCGCATCGCATATCACCTGCCGGTGAGGTGACGGAGCGCTCCGGCGCACGCCCGAAGTCCGGGCGGGCCCGTCTGTTCATGGGGACCACGAGGTGACGCGCGCTCAACTTCCGTAACGCCCGAACAGTCAGCCTCGGCACGAACCGGTGCCACCAGGGGGCGCATCCGACAGGTGCGCCCCCTCGGCGTTGGCCAATTGCGTACCTCTTTGTGCAAAGTCGTATCCGCTGAGTAAAGGTCGGGCGTAGGCTCGGGCATATGCGGATTGCGGTTTCCTTACTGATCGAGGCGTGGCGCGCGCCGGGGGCGGCGAGCGGAGGGGCGCGATGAATGACGGAACGGCCGTACTTCCCTGGCTCGTGATACGTCAGGATGACAACGGCAACCGCTACAGGGTGGGCAGGTACGCGACGAAGGCCGAGGCCGAGAAGATCGCGGAAAGCCTCGACGACCACGGCCGCCGCCAGCTGTACAGCGTGGAGAAGCTGAGCCAGAACGGCAGCGCGCGCTGACCGCATAGGCTCCGCCGCATGACGGAACGGATCGTGGTGGGCGCCGCCCTGTACGAGGACGGCCGCCTGCTGGCCGCGCGGCGCAGCGCGCCCCCTGAGCTCGCGGGCCGCTGGGAACTGCCCGGCGGGAAGGTCGAGCCGGGCGAGCACCCCGAGGAAGCCCTGGTGCGAGAGCTGCGCGAAGAGCTGGGCGTCGCCGCCGAGCCGGTGGCGAGGGTGCCGGGGGAGTGGCCGCTCAAGCCGGGGTACGTCCTGTGGGTGTGGACGGCGAAGCTCCTGTCCGGAGCCCCCGAGCCCCTGGAGGACCACGACGAACTGCGCTGGCTCTCGCCGGACGAGGTCTGGTCGGTTGACTGGCTGGACGCGGACGTCCCGGCGGTGGCGGTCGCGATGAAGTGCCGTTAGCAGGGGGAGCGCGCGAGGTCATGCCTCCCCACACTTGAGCCCCACCTACGCCGTTCGTGCCACTGTGCGCCCAGGTAAGCGGTAGTTCCGCCGGGATATCGGGTATGTGCCCATTAACCCCATGAAACCGGACAAGGGTCCGCTGTTGCTGGTCTGGAAGTGATCGGCGTGATCGACACCGAAGGCGACTGCGCCGAGTGGGATTTTCCCGCGGACCCGGGCGCCGTGCGCATGGCCCGTGCCGTCGTCCGCAAGCAGCTCGGTGCCTGGGGCCTGGCCGCCCTCGGTGACATCACCGTGCTCCTCGTGAGCGAACTGGTGACCAACTCCCTGCGGCACGCGTCAGGCCCCATCGGGGTACGGCTCGTACGCCCGGCCGGGCCTTCGGGCACCCTCCTCGTGGAGGTGTCCGATCCGCTCCCCGACCCGCCCCGGGAGCGTGACACCACACCTGATGACGAGGGGGGCAGGGGTATCCAGTTGGTGGCCCGCGCGTCGCGACGCTGGGGGACGCGACAGGGCAGGACGGGGAAGACGGGGAAGACGGTGTGGTTCGAGCTGGTGCTGCCGGGTTAGAAGACTGGCAGCGTGGGACAGACACAAGACGGTCACGGGCCAAAAAGAGTTGAGTCCGTGCTGTGATCGTGAACGCCGTGTGGCGTGGCTCCGTAGTGCTGGATACTGCGGGCAGCCGCATCCGGTGACCGGTGCCGGACGTGGTGAGCTGGAGGGGACGGTTCGCGTGAGCGAGATACCAGCGAAGGCGACGGAGCAGGACGGGCCGTCGGGTGACGCCAGGGGCGAAGCTGCGGATGATGTGATGTGGCAGAGCAGTCCACCCGGTTCGATCTACGACTACATCAAGGTGGCCTCGTTCTCGATAGGCCCCGACGGTCTCATCGACCAGTGGAGCCTGCGGGCCGAGCGGCTGTTCGGAGTGGCCGCCGACGACGCCGTGGGCAGGGACCCGATCGAGGCCTTCGTCCCGTCCGAGCTGCGCAGCAGCGGGCACCGCAAGATGGCGGAGATCCTGGACGGCAGGGAGTGGACCGGATCCGTTCCCTTCCGGGCGCCCGCGCGGTCCGACGGGTCCGACGGGTCCGACGCGGAGACCCACAAGGGCTCCGAGGGCATCGCCGAGGTCTATGTGATGCCGACCGAGACGGAGGAGGGCGAGCGGGCCGCCGTCTGCATCGTCGTCGACGTGCGGGCGCTCCGGCAGATCGAGACCGACCTCGCCGCCTCGCAGGCCATTTTCGGCCAATCTCCCTTCGGTTTCCTGCTGTTCGGCACGGACCTGAAGGTGCAGCGGGCCAACCGCCGCTTCGCCGCGGTCTTCGGCGGCGGCGTCGAGGAGCACCGCGGCCGCACCGTCCACGACTATCTGCCGCGGCACGAGGCCGACCGCATGGCCGCCGCCCTCAAGCGCGTCCTGGAGACCGGCGACTCCGTCACGGACATGCAGATCGTCGGCCCCGCCCCCGGCAGCAACGAACGCCGCCACTGGTCGATCAACCTCTACCGCGTGCACAGCGGTTCGGGCCGGCCCATCGGCGTCGCGGGCCTCGGCACCGACGTCACCCGACGGCACGCCGCCGCCCGCGAAGCCGCCCACGCCCGCCGCAACCTCGCCCTGCTCAACGAGGCGGGCGCCCGGATCGGCAACTCCCTCGACCTGGAGACGACCGCGCGCGAGCTGCTCGACGTCACCGTCCCCGGCTTCTGCGACCTCGCCTCCGTAGACCTCTACCAGGGGTTGCTCGTCGGCGACGAGACACCTCCCGGCCTCGCCGACGGCAGCGCCGAGCTGCGCCGCGTCGCCTTCGCCAGCGCAGTCGCCGACGCGCCCTTCCCGGAGGGCGGCCACCCCGTCGACGTGGGCGCCGTGCACCGCTTCGCCTTCACATCGCCCTGCGCCGACGCCCTGCGCACGGCACGGCCGCGGCTCGTCTCCGCGGCCGACGACGGCTCCGCGAGCAGGCTCACCGGGGGGCTCATCCAGTCGACGCTCGCCGTGCCGATGGTCGCCCACGACACCGTCGTCGGCCTCGCCCAGTTCTCCCGCACCAAGGGGAGCGAGCCCTTCGGGGAGCGCGATCGCGCCCTCGCCGTCGAGCTCGCCGCGCGCGCCGCCGTCTGTATCGACAACGCACGCCTCTACCGCCGCGAGCACGAACGCGCGCTGATACTGCAGCGCTCCCTGCTGCCGCCGGGCGATCCCGAGGCGTCCGGCCTGGACATCGCCTGCCGCTATCTGCCGGGCAACGCGGCCACCGAAGTCGGCGGCGACTGGTTCGACGTCATCGAACTGCCGGGCCACCGCACCGCCCTGGTCGTCGGTGACGTCATGGGCCGCGGCCTGCGCGCCGCCGTCGCCATGGGCGAACTGCGCACCGCCGTACGCACCTTGGCGCTCCTCGACCTGGAGCCCGCCGAGGTACTCTCCGCGCTCGATGAGATCGCCCGCGGCCTCGGCGACCCCTCGGGCACCCAGCAGGCCACCAGAGCGGCCCGCCAGACGCGTTCCGCGAACGGGACGGACCTCTCGGAGGTCTACCTCGCCACCTGCGTCTACGCGGTCTACGACGCCGTCACGCGCCGCTGCACCTTCGCCAACGCCGGCCACCTGCCGCCCGTACTCGTCGAGCCCGGCGAATCGCCGCTCATGCTCGACGTGCCGCCCGGCATGCCGCTGGGCGTCGGCGGTGAGCCCTTCGAGGAGGTCGAGGTCGAGCTGCCCGAGGGCGCCCTGCTCGCGCTCTACACGGACGGGCTCGTCGAATCCCGCGACCACCCCCTGGACGAGGGCCTGAACGCGTTCGTACGCGCCCTCGACGACTCCGCGCCCGCCCTTGAGGACGTCTGCGACCACGTCCTGAACACCCTCGACACCCACCACGGGGAGGACGACATCGCGCTGCTCATGGCGCGCATCCAGGGCCTGCCCGCCGAGGCCGTCGGCGACTGGACGCTGCCGCGTGACCCGAAGTCGGTGGGCCGGGCCCGCGAACTGGCCTGCGCGCAGCTGCGCACCTGGGACCTGGAACCCCTCTGCGACACGACCGAACTGCTGGTCAGCGAGCTCGTCACCAACGCGCTCCGGTACGGCGAGGGCGACATCCGGTTGCGGCTCCTGCTGGATCGCACCCTGGTGTGCGAGGTGTGGGACGCGGGCCTCGTCCAGCCGCGCCGCCGCCGGGCGCGCGACACGGACGAGGGTGGGCGCGGGCTGCAGCTCGTCGGCCTGCTGAGCGCCGCGTGGGGCTCGCGCAGGACGCCGCGCGGCAAGACGGTGTGGTTCGAGATGCCGTTGCCGGACAGCGGGGTGGAGCCGATGGACGCGGCGGAGGCGCTGCTCAGTCTGTTCTGAGTGCCTCTACGTGGTCATGTGGTCGCTTTGAGGGCGGCCAGGCGGGCTTCGACCTCCGCCGTGTCACCCAGGCTGTCCAGCTGCTCGAACTGCGCGTCCAAGGAGGATGCGGCGAGCTCCTGCTTCCCCAGCGCCTTGGCCTCCTCGCGGCGCACCTTGTCCTCGAAGCGGCTCAACTCGCTGGCCGGATCGAGGACATTGATGTTCTGGGCGGCGTCCATCATCTGGTTCTGCGCCTGCGCGGTCTTGGAACGGGCGATCAGTTGGTCGCGCTTCGACTGGAGCTGGGTCAGCTTGGCCTTCATCTGGTCGAGGCCGGACTTCAGCTTGTCGACGACCTCGGCCTGCGAGGCGATCGTCGGCTCGGCGTCCTTGGCCTCCCGCTCGGACTGCAGCTGCCGCTGCAGCGCGACCTTGGCGAGGCCGTCGAACTTGTCGGCTTCCACGGCACTGCCGCCCGATCGCAGCTCGTCCGCCTTCTTGCTGGCGGCGACCGCCTTGGTGCCCCATTCGGCGGCGGCGTCCTGGTCCTCCTTGTGGTCCAGTTCCAGCATCCGCAGATTGCCGATGGTGGTCGCGACCGCCTCCTCGGCCTCCCGGATGTTGTTCGTGTAGTCGCGGATCAGCTGGTCGAGCATCTTCTGCGGGTCCTCGGCCTGATCGAGGACGGAGTTGATGTTGGCCTTGGCGAGCTGGGCCACGCGGCCGAGGATCGTCTGCTTGGTCATGACGGGCTCCTTCATATGAGGGGTGGTGGGAGAGGGGCAGGGCGGGCATGGCTCAGAACCTTCCGCCCCCGCCCATCCGCCCCCGGGTCCCCCCGCCGCCGAAGCTTCCGGGGCCGCCGCCTCCGAAGCCGCCTCCCCCGAAGCCGCCCCCTCCGAAGCCCCCTCCGCCCATCCCGCGGCCCCCGCCTCCGAAGAGCTCGCCGAGGATGATGCCGCCGAGTACCGCGCCGCCCATGCCGCCGCCGCGCCCGCCGACGCCTCCGTAAGGGTTGCCGTAGCCGCGTACGTCGCGTTCGGCGAGCTGCTGGGCCTGCCGGGCCAGGGCGTCGGCCTGTTGGGCCTCGGCGAGCGCCGCGGAGGCATCGGTGTCCTGGGCGGCCTGCGCGCCCGAGAGGTGCCGCTGGGCCTCGGCCAGACGGGTCCGCGCCTCGCTGCCCACCCCGCCCCGGTGCGTGCCGATGAAGTCCGCCGCCGTTCCCACGGCGCTGCGCGCGGTGAGCAGGGCCTGGCCGAGGAGGGTGGCGGCGCGCTGCCTGGTGACCTCGCGTTCGCGGGCGCCCGCGAGGGACTCGTCGAGGAGCGCGTCGGCCTCCTCGACCCTGCGCAGGGCGTCGATCGGGTCGTGCGGGCCCGCGGCCATCTTCTTGCGGACCTCGGCGACCACCGTCTGGGCGCGGGCGATGCGGCCGTGCAGGTCGGCCGTGGAGGCTCCCGCCGTGGTGCCTTCGAGGAGGCCGCGCGCCTCGGCGAGGTCGGTCTCCGTCTCGGTGAGCGCGGCGGGGAGCTTCTCCGCGGCCAGCGCGAGCTCGTCGGCGAGCCGGTCGACGGCGTCCACGAAGGTGCCCGCCTGGTCGACGGCGCCTTCGGCGGCCCGTAGATGGACGGCGGCCTTGCCGTTGTCGCCCGCGTCGATGGCCTGGCGGGCCTCGTTCAGATGCGTCGTGGCGAAGAGGAGACGGTCCTTGGCCTGCTCCACATGGCCGAGGACGGGCGCCGAGGCGGGCGCCGCGTACTGTTCGCGGATCGCGCCGAGGGTGGTGTCCGCCGCGGTGGTGCGGGCCGTGACCTCCCTGAACACCTGCTCGGCGTGGTCCAGGGCCCCCGTGACGTCGCGTTCGAGGGCGCGCAGTTGGTCGAAGCCGGCCGCTTCGGCGTCGAGGCGGCGGCCCGCCTCGGTGCAGCGCGCGACGATCTCGTCCAGCATGGTGCGCCGGGTCGCGTCGTCCTCCGGATAGGCGTCGTCCAGCTGCTGGCGCAGCTTGAAGGCTGTGGTCAGCTCGGAGCGCGCGTACGCGAGCGCGTCCGTGAAGGGCCGCACCGCCTCGTCGCCGAACTGCGCGGTGGCGAAACCGAGTTCCTCAGCGCTGGTGCGGATCGCGTCGTCGGTCTCCACCAGGAGCTGCTTGCTCTGCTTGTCGAGCTCCGGGAGCGGAGTCGGCCCCTCGCCCGCCGCCCCCTTGCCCCAGCCGCCGCCTCCGGGCGTCGTACGCGTGTTGGTGCGCCGCTTGCGGCGGCTGTACGCGACCGCCGCAAGGGCGCCCGCGCCGCCGACCACCACGATGGGCAGGACGAGGTCGCCGGTGGCCGTCTCGTCCCCGCTGCTGCCGCCGCCGCCCGGATCCGCCGCTCCCGGGGTGATCGCCGGGGTCGGGACGGGCCCGCCGGAGAGCACCGCGCTGTAGCCGTTCGCGGCGCCGATGGCCGCGCCGGCCCAGTCGTTCTGCCGCAGCGCGGGCTTGATCGCGGTGGTCGCGACGTCCTGGAGCTGGGCCTCGGTGAGCCGGGAATCGGCGTCCGCGGAGTAGGCGTACTGGCGGTCGTGCGTGGCCACGGCGAGCAGCACGTCGTCCAGGCCGAGCCCGTTGCGCTCGGCGGTGGCATCCGCCCAGTCCTGCGAGCCGCGCCCGGAGAAGTCCCGAACGTAGACGACGAAGAGCTGGAGGCCGCGGTCGTCGTAGAGCCGGTCGAGTGCCCGCGCGGTGGCCTCCTCGCGGTCGCCGAGCGCGCCCACCTTGTCGGTGATCTGGCCGTCACGCGAGAGCGTGACCGGGTCGTCGGCCGGGGCGGCGAGTGCCACGGGGGCGGACAGGAGCAGCAGGCACCACGTGAGCAGTGCGCCGGCTACCGCTGTCGCCCGCACGGCTATGTGCGAGGGCGGCGTCACATTTGGGAGCGTATGACCGTCTTGGGGGGTGCGCGACCGGGGGGCGCGGCCCGCGGTGTGCGGCCCGTGGGGAGGGCGGCGTCTCTCTCCAGTGCCCCTCTCCCGCCCCGGGCCCCCGGCGCTACTCCAGCACCAGTTCCACCGCCGCATCCAGCCACCGCACCTCGTCCGCCCCCAGCGTCGGATTCGCCGCCCGGCGCGCGCGGGCCTCCGCCAGGTGGCTGTCGGCCGTGGCCCTGACGTCGACCGCCGCATCCGTCAGGAGCGTGGCCAGAGCGACACGTGACCCCGCGGCCTCAGGCCTCCCGCTCACCGCGACCTCCGCGAGGATCAGCGCCGACATCGCCCAGTCGAGGCCCGGCGGGCCCTCCTCCGTGGTGGTCCAGTCGATCACCACGGGGCCCTCCGGCGTGAGGATCACGTTCTCCGGGTGGAGGTCGAGGTGCAGGACGCGGTCCGTGGGCGAGGTGGACGAGCGGGCAGGAAGGGCGTGCAGCGTGTGCAGCAACCGGGCAAGGACCACGGCCGCCTCCTCCGGCGTGATCGCACCCCGCATCGCGGCCTGCGCCATGGTCGGCCCCGACAGCCGCCCCATGACCAGGTCGGTACGCCGTGACCCGGGCTCGGCCGGGCGGACCCGCGGTACGGGGTAGCCGTGCTCCGACAGATACGTCATGACGGCGGCCTCGTCCGTCGCGTCGGTCCCGTCCCGATACCGACGCAGCACCCATGTGTCGTCCAGCGCGAAGACATCCGCGGTGCGTCCGGTACCGAGCAGCCGATCAGTCATCCCCATCCCGGGAGCGTAAGACGCCTCCATGCCTCGCGCAGCGGGATGGCGCCTCACCCCGCGAACTCCACCTCCGGGTACTTCCCCGAAGGCCCGTCAAGGAGGTGGTCGTTCCGGCCTCGCAGCCAGCGGTCGAAGAACGACGTCGCGTACGCCCGCTCCGCTGCCACCGCGCGGCTCGGGTCCACCGAGCCGATGTTCTCCTCGATGACCTTGCCGTCCACACCGGCCTGCGGGAGCAGCGCGGCGAGGTCCGAGTACGTCTGGTGCACCGAGCCTCGCAGGGTCAGGTTCCGCTTCCAGCCGGTCGAGTGGGACCAGAACGCGCGCCACGACGGTTCCGTCGTACGGTCGCTGCCCTGCCTTCCCATGAGGAGGAACGGGCCGCTCAGGCCGTGCTGGGCCACCGGCGTCAGGTTCGTGCCGTTCGGTTCGGGGTTGTTCTCCAGGGTGCCATCCATGTTCATGCCCGCCTTGACCCGGGCGTCCTCGTACATGGTCTCGGCAGCCGCGATGCCGCCCGCCGACTGGCCGAACATGCCCACCCGCTTGTGGTCCACGACCCTGGAGAGGCCGTTCGGAAGCGAGCCGAGGCGGTCCAGTACGAACTTCGAGTCGGCCACCCGGACGTCGAGCACCTTCTTGAGCAGCGCGGGCACCGCTTCGTTCCGCTGCGCCTCCTCGAGGGCCTTGATGAGCGGGGCGTCGTCCTTGACCGAGCCGTCGGGGAACTGCACCCCCGGCGCCTCATAGGTGTGGTCGATCGTCACCACCACATAGCCCCGGCTCGCCAGCTCCTCGACCACCGAAGTACCCCAGGTGCGCGGGTCGTTGGCGCCCGCCGCGTACAGCAGGACCGGACGGCGCCCCTCGCTCGTGTCGGCCGGGGCTCCCTCTCGCGCGTGCGTACGCGTCGCCGCGAAGTCGATCGCGTCCTTGGGGATGCCGTGGGGCGATCTCGCGTTCCAGCGCTCAGCCGCGCCGGGCGCCATGTACGGGGCGAGACGGTGTCCCGCGCCCTTCGGACTTCCCGCCGCCGGATACCAGACGCTGATCATCAGCTCTCGGTACGGCACGGACGTCACCCAGGGGTCGTGCCGCGAGGTGTCGACGACGCGAGCCGACACCGTGCCGATCCGGTGCGGTCCCGTGGGCGCGGGGAGTTTCGCCTCGATGCCCATGGGCCCCGCCTGCGCGGGGGCCGGGGCGGCGAGCACCGTCACCGCCAGACCGGCTGCGGCAAGTCCCAGCACCGAGCGTCGCGTCAAAGCCGAGGAATTGTTCATGCCTCCATGCTGATCTCGCCCCGCCCCCCGTGACCATGGGGGAAATCACGAGTCTTGGGTGTGGGGGTTTACCCCCACACCCAACGGGGTTCACCCCCACGCCCCTACTGCTCCCCGCGCCGCCGGATCTTGTTCCCGAGCCACACCAGCGGATCGTACTTCCGGTCAACTGCCCGTTCCTTCAACGGAATCAGCGCATTGTCCGTGATCTTGATGCCCTCCGGACATACCTCCGTACAGCACTTGGTGATGTTGCAGTAGCCGAGTCCGTGCTCGTCCTGGGCGGTCTGCTTGCGGTCGATGCCCGCCTCCTCGGCCGCGTCCAGCGGGTGCATGTCCAGCTCCGCGACCCGCATCAGGAAGCGCGGCCCCGCGAACGCCGCCTTGTTCTCCTCGTGGTCGCGCACCACATGGCACGTGTCCTGGCACAGGAAGCACTCGATGCACTTGCGGAACTCCTGGGAGCGGTCCACATCCGCCTGCATCATGCGGTACTCGCCGGGTCCGAGGCCCGCCGGCGGCACGAAGGACGGCACCTCCCGCGCCTTCGTGTAGTTGAAGCCGACGTCCGTGACCAGGTCCCGCACCACGGGGAAGGCCCGCAGCGGTGTCACCGTGATGACGTCCTCGCGGCTGAACACCGACATCCGCGTCATGCACATCAGCCGCGGCCGGCCGTTGACCTCCGCCGAGCACGAACCGCACTTGCCCGCCTTGCAGTTCCAGCGCACCGCGAGGTCGGGGGCCTGGGTCGCCTGCAGGCGGTGGATGATGTCGAGGACGACCTCGCCCTCGTTGACCTCGACCTTGAAGTCCGCCAGGTCGCCGCCCCCGACGTCCCCGCGCCAGACCCGGAACCGTGCGTCGTACGAGGTGGAACTCGGCGTGGACGCGGACGTAGACGTACTCACTCGTAAAGCTCCTCTTCGGCCAGGTACTTGACCAGCTCTTCCTTCTCGAAGAGAGCAAGCAGGTCGGGACGGATGGGCTCGGTGGTGACCCGCACCAGATCGATCTGGCCGCGCACGGGATCCGTCGCCGCCAGCCCGCCGGAGGGGTCCGTGAGCTGGCAGAGCAGATTCGCGCGGCGCCATTCGCGGTTCATCCCCGGATGGTCCTCGCGGGTGTGTCCGCCCCGGCTCTCCGTGCGCTCCAGGGCGGCCCGCGCCACGCACTCACTGACCAGGAGCATGTTGCGCAGGTCGAGCGCGAGGTGCCAGCCGGGGTTGAACTGGCGGTGGCCCTCGACACCGGCCCGCCGTGCCCGCACCCGCAGTTCCGCCAGCTTCCCCAGGGCCTGCTCCATCTCGGCCTCGCGGCGGATGATGCCGACCAGGTCGTTCATCGTCTGCTGGAGTTCCTGGTGGAGGGTGTACGGATTCTCCGGCGTCGCCCCGTCCTCGGGGCCCTCCGCGCTGAACGGCCGCAGTGCCTCGGCGGCCGCGGTGTCCACCTGGACCTCGTCGATCACCGGCCTGACGCCTGCTCCGGTGAGCCCGGCCGCGTACCGCGCCGCGTGCAGCCCCGCGCGCCGGCCGAAGACGAGCAGGTCGGAGAGGGAGTTGCCGCCGAGCCGGTTGGAGCCGTGCATGCCGCCGGCGACCTCGCCGGCCGCGTACAGACCCGGTACGCGCACCGCAGCCGCCGTGTCCGACTCGACCGCGATGCCGCCCATCACGTAGTGGCAGGTCGGTCCGACCTCCATCGCCTCGGCGGTGATGTCGACGTCCGCCAGCTCCTTGAACTGGTGGTACATGGACGGGAGTCGGCGCCGGATGACCTCGGCGGGCATGCGCGTCGACACGTCGAGGTAGACCCCGCCGTGCGGCGAGCCGCGGCCCGCCTTCACCTCCGAGTTGATCGCGCGCGCCACCTCGTCGCGCGGCAGCAGTTCCGGAGGCCGCCGGTTGTTGTCCGGGTCCTCGTACCAGCGGTCGCCCTCGTCCTCCGACTGCGCGTACTTCTCCTTGAAGACGTCCGGCACGTAGTCGAACATGAACCGCTTGCCCTCGGAGTTGCGCAGTACCCCGCCGTCGCCGCGCACCGACTCGGTGACCAGGATGCCCTTCACCGAGGGCGGCCAGACCATCCCCGTCGGGTGGAACTGCACGAACTCCATGTTCAGGAGCGGCGCACCGGCGAGCAGCGCGAGCGCGTGGCCGTCGCCCGTGTACTCCCACGAGTTGGACGTCACCTTGAAGGACTTGCCGATGCCGCCGGTCGCAAGGACCACGCTCGGGGCCTCGAGCACGAAGAAGCGGCCGGACTCGCGGTCGTAGCAGAACGTGCCGCTGACCCGCTCGCCCTCCTTGAGTACGCGGGTGACCGTGCACTCCTGGAAGACCTTCAACCGTGCTTCGTGGTCGCCGAACTCGCGCTCGTCCTCCTGCTGCAGGGAGACGATCTTCTGCTGGAGCGTACGGATCAGTTCGAGGCCGGTCCGGTCGCCCACGTGCGCGAGGCGGGGGTACTCGTGCCCCCCGAAGTTGCGCTGGGAGATGCGCCCGTCCGCCGTACGGTCGAACAGGGCGCCCCAGGTCTCCAACTCCCATACGCGATCGGGGGCTTCTCGCGCGTGCAGCTCGGCCATCCGCCACTGGTTGAGGAACTTGCCGCCGCGCAGGGTGTCGCGGAAGTGCACCTGCCAGTTGTCGCCGGAGTTCACGTTGCCCATGGAGGCCGCGATGCCGCCCTCGGCCATCACCGTATGGGCCTTGCCGAACAGGGACTTGCAGATCACGGCGGTACGGGCGCCCTGCTCACGCGCCTCGATCGCGGCCCGCAGGCCCGCTCCGCCGGCTCCCACCACGACAACATCCCACTGCTGCCGCTCCACTTGAGACATCAGAACAACCTCGGATCGTCGAAGGCGCCGGACGCGATCAGATACACGTAGAAGTCGGCGAGCGCCACACTCACCAAGGAGGCCCAGGCGAGCAGCATGTGACGGGCATTCAGTTTGCCGACCCACTGCCACATGCGGTAGCGCACGGGGTGCTTGGAGAAGTGCTTGAGCTTGCCGCCGACGATGTGCCGGCAGGAGTGGCAGGAGAGGGTGTACGCCCAGATCAGCACGATGTTGACCAGCATGACGAGGGTGCCGAGGCCCATGTGGCCCCACTCGTAGTGCTCGTCGCGGAACGAGAGCACGGTGTCGTACGTGAGGATGCCCGCCACCGGAACCGCCGCGTAGAAGAAGTAGCGGTGGATGTTCTGCAGGATGAGCGGGAAACGGGTCTCTCCGGAGTACTTCTTGTGTGGCTCGGCGACCGCGCAGGCGGGCGGTGACGCCCAGAAGCCGCGGTAGTACGCCTTGCGGTAGTAGTAGCAGGTCAGGCGGAAGCCGAGCGGGAAGATCAGGATCAGCAGGGCGGGGGAGAGGCCCCACCAGCTCCCGAATATCTCCCAGTTGGGCCCCGACCGCATCGGCTCGCAGTTCTCGGCGAGGCACGGCGAGTAGAACGGTGAGACATAGGGCGCCGCGTAGTAGTCCGCGTTCGCGAAGGCCCGCCAGGTCGAGTAGACGATGAAGGCGAAGAGGCCGGCGGCGGTCGCGGCGGGCGCCAGCCACCAGCGGTCGGTCCGCAGATGGGCAGCGCTGATCGCGGCGCGCGTCGCCGCTCGTACGCCGCCGGGTTCCTGACCGCTTTTCAGCTGGGGTTCCGTGCCAGTGGCCAACGAGGCTCCACTCCTTTGTCCTCAGGTTGGGCGGCCGGGCTCGGTCGTCCCGGGTGCTCAGGGCGCGCTGGATGGTTCAAGGTGCGTGCCGGTCGCTCGCGCCGAGGCCCTCGTCGTCCGCGCCCGTCCACAGAGAGCTGTCGTAGGGCGTATCGGGGATGGTGACCAGGTCGGTCCGCTTCTGCGGGGCTATGGCCGGGCCCGGAGTCGCGGCGTCGCGCAGCAGCGCGACGCTCTCGCGCAGGTGGTCGGCGTCCGTGCGGACGCGGCGCACGTCGATCCCGGCGAGACCGCCTCGGGAACCCTCGTCGACCTGCTGCTCCAGCTTGCCGACGGTGCGGACCAGATCGTCGAGGCATCGCTGAACAGCCGTCAGATCATCCTGCAGAGCCATGACTTGCCCTCACTTCAGGGGTGCGGCGGCAACGTTCATGCGCCTGCGAGTGTCGCGCGTCACATCCCGGCTTGTGAAGGGATCTGCCGGGATTCCCGGCTCGTACGCGCTGAAACGCGCCGCTGGAACACGCCGGGGTGTACGCCGCCGCCCCGACATGCCTCAGGGCGCGGGCCGAGGCCCTCGTCACGCTCGGTCACGCGGGGTTGGGCCGCACGAGTGGGATCTGGCGCCCCCGCGCCGTGTCGTCCTTGTGTGCCGAGCCCCGTCCCCTTCAGTGGATCGATAGATGTGATCAGCTCCATATACCGCCAAACGTGATCAAACCCGGCCCGGTCCTGGTAGCGGGCGGCCGGGCGAGCCCCGGAGGTACCCGTCATGTCCCCAGACCGCGCCAGACTGAGATCTGCCGTGTTCCTCGCCACGGGCGTGCTAGCCCTGCCCGCCCTCGCCGCCTGCAGCTCCCAGGACGAGGCAGGCTCCCCGACCGCCGGCCAGGACATCGCGCCCGCGGGCCGGGACCTCGTCGCCGACGGCGGGACCATGAACTGGGCCGTCGACGCGATGCCGGAGACCCTCAACTCCTTCCAGTCGGATGCGGACGCGGGCACGTCACGGATCGCCGGCGCGGTCCTGCCTTCGATGTTCCGCCTCGACGCGCAGGGCAGGGCGCAGCAGAACACGGACTACCTGGAATCCGCGAAGGTCGTCGAGCGCGAGCCCAAGCAGGTCGTGCTCTACAAGCTCAACCAGCAGGCGGTGTGGAGCGACGGCCGGGAGATCGGCGCCGATGACTTCGCGGCCCAGCAGCGCGCCCTGTCCGGCAAGGACAGCGCGTACTGGACGGCACGCAACGCGGGCTACGACCGCATCGAGAAGATCGAGCGCGGCGCGGACAACCTGGAGGTTCGCGTCACCTTCAACAAGCCCTACGCGGACTGGCGTTCGCTCTTCTCTCCGCTGTATCCGAAGGAGGTCATGGGCACTCCTGACACCTTCAACGACGGAGCGCGGCGCAAGCTCAAGGTGAGCGCCGGCCCGTTCGCGGTGCAGGACTTCGACAGCAAGGCGGAAGAGGTCACGCTGGTGCGCAACCCGCGCTGGTGGGGCAGGCCCGCGAAGCTCTCCAAGCTGGTCCTGCGCGAGGTGGCGCGCGAGGAGCGGGCCGCCGCGCTCGCCCAGGGCAAGGTCGACCTGGCCGAGATCGACGCCCCCGAGGCCCGGCGCATCACGAACGCCGCCCGGGACCAGGGCGTCCAGGGCCCGCTCAGCCATGGCCCCGAGGCTCGGCTGACCCCCGCCAAGGCGCTGCGCTCCTGGGCGATCGCCCACGGCTCCGACGAGGAGTCGGCCGACAGCGAGCAGCAGGCCCGCCGGCGGACCGGCAAGGCGATCGAGAAGTACGCCACCGAGCAGACCGGCCTGCGGGGCTACACCGTCCGCAAGTCCCTCGAACCCGCCTACACCCAGCTCGCCCTCAACGGCACCGAGGGCCCGCTCGCCGACGACCGGGTGCGCCGCGCGGTGGCCCGCGCCCTCGACCGCGAGGAGCTCGCCAAGGCGGTCCTGACGCCGCTCGGCCTGCCCGCCAAGCCGGTCGGCAGCCACCTGGCGCTCGCCGGGCAGCAGGCGTACGCGGACAACAGCGGGGCCCTCGGCGACCAGGACACCGCGGAGGCGCGGGCGCTGCTCGCGGACGCGGGGTGGACGCAAGGCGGCCCGGTGAAGGAGCCGAAGGGGAAGACGGCCGGGGGAGAGGCGGACGCAAAGAAGGCGAAGGCGGACTCCGGATCCGATGGAGCGCAGGACGCGGCGGAGGATTCGGACGGCGGGGAGGACTCGGGTGACGACGGCACGTACGTCGTCGGCGAGGACGACCAGAAGCCGGGCGACAGCGGCACCTCGGTGCTCGCCCCCGCACCGGCGGCGGCGTACCAGCAGGCGGCGCTGACCCGCCAGGCGGCGTCCCTCACGACCCAGCGCGAGGCGGACAAGGAGAAGAAGAAGGACCCCGGCGGTCACGCCAGGCAGCGCGCCGAGAAGAAGGCCGAGAAGAAGGCCGCGAAGGGCGGAGCGCCCGGCGCGTACGCCCCCAAGGGCACGGCGGCTCCCAAGGGCTCCGCGGCGGGCGGCCCGATGGCCAAGGACGGCAAGCCCCTCACCCTCCGCTTCGTGCTGCCGTCCGGCGAGGGCTCGGAGTCGCTGCGGACGGTGGCCGACCGGATCTCGCGGATGCTGGAGAAGATCGGGATCCGCACGGAGACGGCGAAGGTCGCCGACGACAGCTACTTCAAGGACCACATCGCGTCCGGTCAGTACGACCTGGCCCTCTACTCCTGGCCCGCGTCGGCCTTCCCGGCCACGGACGCGCGCCCGATCTTCGCCAAGCCGGTGCCGGCCGCGGACGGCTCGCTGAACGTCGAGCAGAACTACACGCGGGTCGGTACGGACCACATCGACCAGCTGTTCGACCAGGCGATGGGGGAGCTCGACGAGGACGAGAGCCGCGCCCTGGTCAAGAAGGCCGACGCCCGCATCTGGGCCGAGGCCGGCTCCATCCCCCTCTACCAGCGCCCCCAGCTGATGGCGGCCCGCACGAACCTGGCGAACGCGGGTGCGTTTGGCTTCCAGGTACCGAACTACGAGGACATGGGCTTCCTGAAGCCGGGCGCCGAACCCTCGGGCAAGCCCGAGGCGAAGTAGCTCCACCGCAGGTCAGGCTGGTAGCTCCGGCACAGATCACGCTCAGATTCCGCTCAACTCCCTTGCCCGCCGGCACCCCCGGCGGGCAAGGTCGTTCCCACCCATTGACCTGTGCTTGACCCGGATGCTTCCAGCAGCACCCCGAACCGCTTTCCAGCGCCACCCCGAACCCCTGAAACCCCTGGTCAGACCCCTGCCAAGGCCCCGCGGAGGTCGCCCCCGCGCAAGGCACGTAGACTGGGGTGAGGCCGTGGCGTGTTCTGCCCGGCAGGGCACGCGTGCCGGACCGTACGCGCGGCCATCCACTCTTCCCGGGAGAAGCGCAGCTCGTATGCCCACGCGCCATGACATTCGTAATGTTGCCATCGTCGCCCACGTCGACCACGGCAAGACCACCCTGGTCGACGCCATGCTCAAGCAGGCCGGCTCCTTCGCCGCGCACGCAGCCGAGTCCCTCGACGACCGCATGATGGACTCGAACGACCTGGAGCGTGAGAAGGGCATCACGATCCTGGCCAAGAACACGGCCGTCAAGTACCACCCCAAGGATGGCGGCGACGTCATCACCATCAACATCATCGACACCCCCGGCCACGCCGACTTCGGTGGTGAGGTCGAGCGCGGCCTGTCGATGGTGGACGCGGTGGTGCTCCTCGTGGACGCCTCCGAGGGCCCGCTGCCGCAGACCCGCTTCGTGCTCCGCAAGGCCCTCGCGGCCAAGATGCCGGTCATCCTGTGCATCAACAAGACGGACCGCCCGGACTCCCGGATCGCCGAGGTCGTCGACGAGACGTACGACCTGTTCCTGGACCTGGACGCGGACGAGGACCAGATCGAGTTCCCGATCGTCTACGCCTGCGCCCGTGACGGCGTCGCCTCGCTGACGAAGCCGGAGGACGGCACCGTCCCGGCCGACAGCGAGAACCTGGAGCCGTTCTTCTCCACGATCCTGGACACCGTCCCGGCCCCGAAGTACGACGAGGACGCGCCCCTCCAGGCCCACGTCACGAACCTCGACGCCGACAACTTCCTCGGCCGTATCGCGCTGTGCCGCGTCGAGCAGGGCGAGCTGCGCAAGGGCCAGACCGTCACCTGGATCAAGCGTGACGGCTCGCAGTCCAACGTCCGCATCACCGAGCTGATGATGACGGAGGCGCTCACGCGCAAGCCCGCCGAGAAGGCGGGCCCCGGTGACATCTGCGCGATCGCCGGTATCCCGGAGATCATGATCGGTGAGACCCTCGCCGACCCCGAGAACCCGATCGCGCTCCCGCTGATCACGGTCGACGAGCCCGCGATCTCCATGACCATCGGCACCAACACCTCGCCGCTCGTCGGCAAGGGCGGCAAGGGCCACAAGGTCACCGCCCGCCAGGTGAAGGACCGTCTGGACAAGGAGCTCATCGGTAACGTCTCGCTCCGTGTCCTGGACACCGAGCGTCCCGACGCCTGGGAGGTCCAGGGCCGTGGTGAGCTCGCGCTCGCCATCCTGGTCGAGCAGATGCGCCGCGAGGGCTTCGAGCTGACCGTCGGCAAGCCCGAGGTCGTCACCAAGCAGATCGACGGCAAGACGTACGAGCCGATCGAGCGCATGACCATCGACTCGCCCGAGGAGCACCTCGGCGCCATCACGCAGCTGATGGCGACCCGCAAGGGCCGCATGGAGACGATGACCAACCACGGCTCCGGCTGGATCCGCATGGAGTGGATCGTTCCGTCGCGTGGCCTCATCGGCTTCCGTACGGAGTTCCTGACCCAGACCCGCGGCACCGGCATCGCGCACTCGATCTTCGAGGGTCACGAGCCGTGGTTCGGCGACCTGCGCACCCGCCACAACGGCTCGCTCGTCGCGGACCGTTCGGGTTCGGTCACGCCGTTCGCGATGGTCAACCTCCAGGAGCGCGGTGTCATCTTCACCGAGGCCGGCACCGAGGTCTACGAGGGCATGATCGTCGGCGAGAACTCGCGCGCCGACGACATGGACGTGAACATCACCAAGGAGAAGAAGCTCACCAACATGCGTGCGGCTTCCGCGGACACGACCGAGAACGTCGTGCCCGCCCGCAAGCTGTCCCTTGAGCAGTCCCTGGAGTTCTGCCGCGACGACGAGTGCATCGAGGTGACCCCGGAGACCGTGCGTATCCGCAAGGTCGTCCTGGACGCCAAGCAGCGTGGCCGCTCCGCCTCGCGCGCCAAGCACGGCTGAGGCCGGAGCAGAGCCCGGTGAAAACCCGGGCCCGGCACAGCAGCCGTTGACGCTCGGCGAATTCGGCTTCCGAGGCCGGTTTCCGCCCCTCCCCCAGGGAGGGGCGGAAACCGGCCTCTCGTGCGTCTGCCGGGGTTACCCCTTTGCGGGGGCCCAGCGGCACTACGCTGGCCCGGACTTCGGGGGAGGCGGTTCTCCGACTGCTGCCCGCGGCCGCGACTCTCCGCGCATCTACGCGCGTCCGCCCGGCAACCCCGAAAAGGCCCCGCGAACCGCCTGGAGCCCGGACCGCCGCAACCGGTTTTCCCGGGCCATCTGTCCGGAATACGGACAGCGTTGACCGTTAGATGTGTAACACGTCCGTTTCGCAACCATCTATCTCGGATCGGTTTGTCCGGATTTTGGAAGTTGTACGCACCAGGTGTGATTGAACCGAGACCAAAAGGGTGTGGTCGGGCGGTACCTCATGGCTAATAGTTGACCGCGTATAGCTCGGGTCAATGGGTCACGCGCTGTGGGGAGCGCCGACTCACGAGCACACTGGGGTACTTCGATCCACGCGCCGTCAGGGGTGTCGGCGCGGATTCTCGTACCCCCTCTTGTAGTGAACAAGTGGACTCATGAGGAGGAACCCCATGCGTGGTGCCAAGAGCGCCAAGTGGGTCGCGATAGCGGGTGTCGTGGCGCTGACGGCAACGGCCTGTGGTGGCGGCGACGACAGCAGCGGCAACAGCGGCAAGGTCGACCCCAAGGGGATCGTCAGTTACGCCAACGGTGAGCCGCAGAACGCCTTGCAGCCCGCCAACACCATGGAGGCGTACGGCAGCGTCGTCATCAACTCCCTCTTCACGGGGCTTGTCAACTACGACAAGCAGGGGAACATCACCTACGAGAACGCCGAGTCGGTCACCCCCGACAAGGACAACAAGGTGTGGACCGTCAAGCTCAAGTCGGGCTGGAAGTTCCACAACGGCGAGGCCGTCACGGCCAAGTCGTACGTGGACGCCTGGAACTGGGCCGCGAACCCGGCCAACGGCCAGCAGAACAGCGCCTGGTACCGCGACATCGTCGGCTACGACAAGGTCCACCCCGAGAAGGGGAAGGGCACGGGCAAGACCATGTCCGGCCTGAAGGTCGTCGACGACAACACCTTCACCATCACGCTGAACTCGGGCGTCCCGTACTACGCGTACAAGCTCGTCTACTCGCCCTTCTACCCGATGCCCTCGGCAGCGCTGAAGGACCCGAAGAAGTACGGCGAGGCGCCGGTCGGCAACGGTCCCTACAAGCTCAAGAGCTGGGACCACAAGAAGTCGATCCAGGTCACGGCCTGGTCCGGCTACAAGGGTGCCAAGAAGCCGAAGAACGGCGGCATCAACTTCAAGGCGTACACGACGCCGCAGGCCGCGTACAACGACCTGCGCTCGGACAACGTCGACACGATGCCGCTGATCCCGGACAGCGAGCTCGCCAACTTCAAGCAGGACTTCGGCGACCGTGCCATCGAGTCCGACTACTCGGCGATCAACACGGTCAACCCGGCCTTCTACAGCAAGACGTTCAAGGACATGGACGTCAAGGTCATCCAGGGCCTGTCGATGGCCATCGACCGCGACACCATCGCGAAGACCACCTTCGCCGGTACGCGTGAGTCCGCCACCGGCTGGGTCGCCAAGGGCGTCAAGGGCTACAAGGCCGGTGCCTGCGGTGAGTTCTGCAAGTTCAACCCGAAGAAGGCCAAGCAGTTCGTCAAGGACGGCGGCGGCGTTCCCGGCAACAAGATCTCCATCCAGTACAACGCCGACCAGCCGCACGAGGGCTGGGTCACGGCGGTGTGCAACAGCATCACCAAGTCGACCGGCGTGAAGTGCGTCGGCGACCCGAAGACCGACTTCCAGGCCGACACCGAGGTGCGGGACAAGAAGCAGGTCAAGGCGATGTACCGGTCGGGCTGGGTGCTCGACTACCCGTTCAACGGCAACTTCCTCGCCGACCTCTACGGCACGGGCGTCGACGGCAACAAGGGCGGCTTCTCGGACAAGAAGTTCGACGAGCTGACCAAGAAGGCCGACGCGGCCAAGACGATCGACGAGTCCGCGGAGCTGTACAACGAGGCTGAGAAGCAGCTCGTCAACACCTTCCCGGGCATCCCGCTCTGGTACAACAAGACGCTCTCCGCGTACTCCAAGAACGTGAAGCACGTCGAGTTCGACCAGGCCGGCGACCCGATCCTCACCGACATCGAGGTCTTCGAGAAGTAGGCGTCGGAGCCCGGTTCCCGAAGCGACGCCCGGCGATCCCGGGCGTCGCTTCGGGCGGCTTCGGATTGGACGGAGGCACCAATGGGGCGTTATGTCGCGCGGCGACTGCTCCAGATGATCCCGGTCTTCATCGGGACAACCCTGTTGATCTTCATCATGGTCAACGTGCTCCCCGGCGACCCCGTAAGGGCGCTGTGGGGAGACAAGCCGCCGGACCCGGCGCAGGTGGCGCAGATTCGCCACGACCGAGGTCTGGATCTCCCGCTCTGGCAGCAGTACCTGCACTACATGGGCAATCTGCTGCAAGGGGACTTCGGCAAGACGATCGCCGGCAACCGGCCCGTCATCGACGAAATCACCCAGGCGTTCCCGGTCTCGATGCGACTGGCCTCCATGGCCTGGACGTTCGAGCTCATCGTCGGCATCACGCTCGGCGTGCTCGCCGGCATCAAGCGCGGCCGTCTGGTCGACAACACGGTCACGCTCTTCACGCTCCTGGTGATCTCCGTTCCGATCTTCGTGGTCGGTCTGCTGTCCCAGCTCTTCTTCGGCAACGAACTGGGGTGGATCACACCCACGGTCCAGGACTCCGAGAGCATGGCCCAGCTGATGGTCCCCGCGATCGTGCTCGGCATGGTCGGCCTCGCCTACGTGGCGAGACTGACCCGTACGTCGATCGCCGAGAACCGCCAGGCGGACTACATGCGCACGGCAGTGGCCAAGGGCCTGCCGCGGCAGCGCATCATCACCCGGCATCTGCTGCGCAACTCGCTGATCCCCGTGGTGACTTACCTCGGTACGGACGTCGGCACCCTGATGGGTGGCGCGGTCATCACCGAGGGCATCTTCAACGTGACGGGCGTCGGCAACCTCCTCTTCCAGGCTCTCGCCCGCCGCGAGGGCGCGGTCATCGTCGGTGTCGTCACCGTCCTGGTGCTCGTGTACCTCGCAGCCAGCCTGATCGTCGACCTGCTTTACGCGGTCCTGGACCCGAGGATCCGTTATGCCTGACCTCACCAAGTCCCCGGCCGTGGACGACAAGACCGTGACGCCGGACTCTCCCGTCGACGCGATCGCCGCCGGTCCCGCACCGGGCAGGCCGCGCAGCCTGTGGAGCGACGCGTGGCGGGAGCTGCGGAGCAACCCGCTCTTCGTCATATCCGCGTTCCTGATCGTGGTCCTGCTGATGGTGGCGGCCTTCCCCGGCCTGTTCACCGGCGCGGACCCGGACAGTGGCGACCAGGTCAAGCACTTCCTGGGCAAGCCCGAGCTCGGCCAGTTCTTCCAGGAGGGCTGGTTCGGATACGACAGGACGGGCCGCAGCATCTACGCCCGTGTCGTCTTCGGCGCGCGCAACTCGATCCTCGTCGGCGTCGGCGTGACCATCCTGGTCACCCTCTTCGGCGGTCTGTGCGGCATGCTCGCGGGCTACTTCGGCGGCTTCTGGGACAGCCTGCTCTCCCGGCTCACCGACGTGTTCTTCGGCATTCCGTTCCTGCTCGGCGCGATGGTCGTCCTGAACGCCTTCACCGACCGCACGGTGTGGGTCGTCATGGGCGCGCTGGCCTTCCTCGGCTGGACGCAGATCGCGCGTGTCATGCGTGGCGCGGTCATCACGACCAAGCACGCCGACTACGTGGTGGCGGCGCGCGCGCTCGGCGCGGGGACCAAGCGGATTCTGTTCCGCCACATCCTGCCGAACGCGCTGGCCCCGGTGATCGTCGTGGCGACCATCTCGCTCGGCACGTACATCGTCGCCGAGTCGACGCTGTCGTACCTGGGCCTCGGTCTCGGCGACGGCGCCATCTCCTGGGGCGGCGACATCTCCAGGGCCACGCAGGACATCCGGAACAACCCGCACACGCTGTTCTTCCCGGCAGGAATGCTGAGTATCACGGTGCTGGCGTTCATCATGATGGGTGACGCCGTACGCGAAGCCCTCGACCCGAAGCTGCGCTGAGGGAGGCGTAAATGACCAGCATCGACATCAAGGAAGACTCGGTTCCCGCCCCCCGCTCGGGCGAGGAAAGAAGCGGCAGGCTCCTGGACGTCAAGGACCTGCACGTCGAGTTCCACACCCGCGAGGGTGTCGTCAAGGCAGTCAACGGCGTCAACTACAGCGTGGACGCGGGCGAGACGCTCGCCGTCCTCGGTGAGTCCGGCTCCGGCAAGTCCGTGACGGCGCAGGCCATCATGGGCATCCTCGACATGCCACCCGGCAAGATCCCGCAGGGCGAGATCCTCTTCCGCGGCCAGGACATGCTGAAGATGTCCAACGAGGAGCGCAGGAAGATCCGCGGCCGCAAGATCGCGATGATCTTCCAGGACGCGCTGTCGTCGCTCAACCCCGTGCTCTCGGTGGGCTACCAGCTCGGCGAGATGTTCCGGGTGCACGACGGCGTCAGCCGCAAGGAGGCCAAGGCCAAGGCCATCGAGCTGATGGAGCGGGTGAAGATCCCGGCCGCCAAGGAGCGGGTGAACGACTACCCGCACCAGTTCTCCGGCGGTATGCGCCAGCGCATCATGATCGCGATGGCGCTCGCCCTCGAACCGGACCTGATCATCGCGGACGAGCCCACCACGGCGCTCGACGTGACGGTCCAGGCCCAGGTCATGGACCTCCTGGCCGACCTGCAGCGCGAGTACAACATGGGCCTGATCCTGATCACCCACGACCTCGGCGTGGTCGCCGACGTCGCGGACAAGATCGCGGTCATGTACGCGGGCCGGATCGTCGAGACGGCCCCGGTCCACGAGCTCTACAAGCGCCCCGCGCACCCGTACACGCGCGGTCTGCTCGAGTCGATTCCCCGGCTCGACCAGAAGGGCCAGGAGCTCTACGCGATCAAGGGCCTGCCGCCCAACCTGCTCCACATCCCGCCCGGCTGTGCCTTCAACCCACGCTGCCCCAAGGCGCAGGACGTCTGCCGTACGGACGTGCCGGCCCTGGTGTCGGTGACGGAGCAGGACGGCACGGATCTGCCGGGCCGCGGCAGCGCGTGCCACTTCTGGAAGGAGACGATCCATGGCTGAGCCGACGAAGGCTTCGAAGCTCTCGAAGACGGACGAGCCCGCCGACGCCACCCCGAACGTCTCCGAGGTGGAAACGGTCGACGCGGCAAGCGCCGAGGAGGCCGTCGCGGCCATCGAGGCGCCGGTGGAGCGCGGCGAGCCGATCCTCCAGGTCCGCAACTTGGTGAAGCACTTCCCGCTGACCCAAGGCATCCTGCTCAAGAAGCAGATCGGCGCGGTCAAGGCGGTCGACGGCATCTCCTTCGACCTGTACCAGGGCGAGACCCTCGGCATCGTGGGCGAGTCCGGCTGTGGCAAGTCCACGGTCGCCAAGCTCCTGATGACGCTGGAGCGGGCCACGGCCGGCGAGGTCTTCTACAAGGGCCAGGACATCACCAAGCTGTCCGGGCGTGCGCTGAAGGCGGTCCGCCGCAACATCCAGATGGTGTTCCAGGACCCCTACACGTCCCTGAACCCCCGTATGACGGTGGGCGACATCATCGGGGAGCCCTTCGAGATCCACCCCGAGGTGGCTCCCAAGGGCTCGCGCCGCCAGAAGGTCCAGGATCTCCTGGACGTGGTGGGCCTGAACCCGGAGTACATCAACCGCTACCCGCACCAGTTCTCGGGCGGTCAGCGTCAGCGCATCGGCATCGCCCGAGGTCTGGCCCTCAACCCCGAGATCATCATCTGCGACGAGCCGGTCTCGGCCCTGGACGTCTCCGTCCAGGCCCAGGTCATCAACCTGATGGAGAAGCTGCAGGACGAGTTCAACCTCTCGTACCTCTTCATCGCGCACGACCTGTCGATCGTCCGGCACATCTCGGACCGCGTGGGCGTGATGTACCTCGGCAAGATGGCGGAGATCGGCTCGGACGAGCAGATCTACGAGCACCCGACGCACCCGTACACGCAGGCGCTGCTCTCCGCGGTGCCGGTGCCGGACCCGGAGGCACGCGAGGGCCGCGAACGGATCATCCTGACGGGCGACGTCCCGTCCCCCGCGAACCCGCCCTCGGGCTGCCGCTTCCGCACCCGCTGCTGGAAGGCGGAGGCGAAGTGCGCGGAGGAGACCCCGCTGCTGGCGATCCCCCAGCGCTTCGCGGGCCAGGACACCCCGGCGGCCCACGAGTCGGCGTGCCACTTCGCGGAGGAGAAGGACGTCGTGCACGCGGCGTGAGTGTGTGTACGGCCTGCACGTGATGGGGGCGCCCGGAACCAGTTGGTTCCGGGCGCCCCCATTTTCGTCCTCGGCGGAGGACACCGTGCAGGAGGAGCAGGCGTGGGTGTGGCACCCGGGGCGGCGTCGACCGGAAGGTGTGGGCTGCCGGGGGGGGGCGACGGGGCGAACTCGCCCTACTGGGCCGGCACCACTGAGTCCTCCTCGCAGCTGCGCGTCGGCGTCGAGGGTGCGCGAGTGGGTCTCCGTGGTGGAGGTGGACACGGATAGGCCTGGCTGAGGGAGCGCGCCGGCTTGGCGTAAGGTGCAGGCCCGCCGGGCCTCACCGAACCGGGCTCTTCCGGTTCAGGGCGGGGCCGGGAATTGACGAATCGAGGTCCAGGGACGCAAAAGTGCCTGCGTTCTTTGCCTCCCCACCGGGGCGCGACGAACGCAGGCACTTGAGCCAGGCGCGGTCAGCTGAAGACCGTCTGGGGCTTGACGTAGGTCTGCTTCCCGTCGTTCGCCCAGATCTGAAGCGCAAGCTTTTCGACGCACTTCGAGTACTTGCCTGAGCCGCTGTCGTACAGGCAAGCCTGGACCCTGAGGGTGCTGTTCTCGTAGTAGTCCTTGTTGCAGTGGCCCCACTTTCCGAATCCGTGACTGTTGATACAGACACCCTGTCGGTAGAGCGAGCCGTTGCGGTAATTCTTCCACTTCAGGGCGACAGACTTTCCGTCTTTGTCATTGTCGCCGATCCACCATTCATCGCCGTTGGCATTAAAGTACTCGACGCCTACGGGCGGGCCGCCGAGATTGCCGCCATTGAAGTACCACCATCCGGGACCTCCGGAGTTATATCCCTTCCCAGGTCCGCCAGACGAGTACTTGGCGTGATCAGTCTCGTAGGAAACTGCCGCAGCGTGGGGGGCCGATGCTATTCCCAGGGCGAGACTGATTGTGAGAGACGCTGTGACAGCCCATGCGGAGCGCGACTTCACCAAGACTATTCCCCTTTTTCGTTTCTGACGTTCGTCCCCGTGCTGAAAGATGGTCGGGCTACTGAAGTGCACGGCCACCGACTGACGGGAGTGGAACGCTACCACTCGGTCTTTCAGGCTCCGTCATCGGCAAGCGTTCGAATGTCGACGAAGTCACGGAATGGAAACGGCGAAATCGTCTGGGTTGCCTGCGGGTGCCCAGAAGTGCGCCCAGGCTGATGATGCAAATGAATTCCTGAAGGCGGCCAGGAGTGCGGAGTAGGGCGTGGGGAAAAGCGGTGGTGGGCGTCAACTGCCCTAATGCTCGGGCCTTCTGGTCATGAGTCAGGGCCGCACTGACGGTCCGCCCCTTGGTGATCCCACCAGTGAGGAGCCGTCACTTCTTGTGCGGTCCAACTCGCTCCGTACGACGTCGGATTGACGGTGCCAGGATGTCGAAGAGGCCGAGTCCGCTGGAAATGCCCGAGCGTCAGATCCCTGATCCCGCCGCCCCTCGAGCGAAGGGTGACCGGCCGATGTTGTGGCTGGATCGACTCTGGGAGGCATCTCGCGCGTCGCGCGAGTGCCACGGCGCGCACTCGGAGGGATGCCCCTAAGGTGCACTATGTCTGGTTTAGGTAAATATTGAGCGTACGTGACGCGTGACCGTTCAAGAGGAGGAACTCGATGCGTGGAGCCACGCACGCCAAGTGGGCCGCTTGTGCGGTGACCGTCGCGCTCGCGGCGACCGCCTGTGGCGGAGGCGGGGGCAGCGGTGGTGGCGGCGACGGCTCCGGGATCGTGGGGTCCTCCTGGGGTGATCCGCAGAATCCGCTGGAGCCTGCGAACACCAATGAGGTGCAGGGCGGCAAGGTGCTCGACATGCTCTTCCGGGGTCTCATGCGGTACGACCCGAAGACCGGCGAGGCCAAGAACATGGTCGCCGAGAAGATCGACACCAAGGACTCGCAGAACTTCACCGTGAAGATCAAGAGCGGCTGGAAGTTCAGCAACGGCGAGAAGGTCACTGCCAAGTCCTTCGTCGACGCCTGGAATTACGGCGCCCACCTGAAGAACAACCAGAAGAACGCCTACTTCTTCGGCTACATCGAGGGGTATGAAGACGTCCACCCGGAGAAGGGGGACGCCAAGGCCGACACGCTCTCCGGGCTGAAGGTCGTCGACGACACCACCTTCACCGTCAAGCTCACGCAGAAGTTCTCCACCTGGCCCAAGACCCTCGGCTACCCGGCCTTCGCACCACTGCCCAAGGCGTTCTA
Source organism: Streptomyces sp. NPDC033180 (assembly GCF_055577645.1). NCBI lineage: Bacteria > Bacillati > Actinomycetota > Actinomycetes > Kitasatosporales > Streptomycetaceae > Streptomyces > Streptomyces sp. NPDC033180. Next base: position 108,084 of record NZ_JBVIPU010000005.1, read on the forward strand.
CGACGACCACGACGCATGGCTCGCCAAGCCTGTCGGCAACGGCCCGTACACCGTGGACTCGTACGCCAAGGGATCGAAGATGTCCCTGCGGAAATGGGACGGGTACAGCGGTACGGACAAGGCGCAGAACGGCGGTGTGGATCTCAAGGTCTACACCGACAACAACACCGCCTACACGGACCTGATGGCGGGCAATCTCGACCTCGTCGACGACGTTCCCGCCTCGCAGCTCAAGAACGCCAAGAGCGATCTGGGTGACCGCTACATCAACACCCCGGCGGGCATCATCCAGACGCTCGCCTTCCCCTTCTACGACAGCAAGTGGTCGAAGGCGGGGATGGAGAAGGTCCGGCAGGGGCTCTCCATGGCGATCAACCGTGAGCAGATCACCGAGACCATCTTCCAGAAGACCCGTACTCCCGCCACCGACTGGACGTCCCCGGTGCTCGGTGAAGCCGGCGGGTACAAGGCAGGGCTGTGCGGTGACGCCTGCAAGTACGACGCGGCCAAGGCGAAGAAGCTGGTCGAGGACGGCGGCGGCATCCCGGGCGGCACGCTGAAGATCACGTACAACGCGGACACCGGCTCGCACAAGGAATGGGTCGACGCGGTCTGCAACTCCATCAACAACTCCCTGGGCCAGGACAAGGCATGCGTCGCCAACCCGGTCGGCACGTTTGCCGACTTCCGCAGCCAGGCGTCGCAGCAGAAGCTTGACGGCGCCTGGCGCGCGGGATGGCAGATGGACTATCCGCTGATCCAGAACTTCCTGCAGCCGCTGTACTACACGGACGCCCCGTCCAATGACGGCAAGTGGTCCGACAAGAAGTTCGACGATCTCGTCGACAAGGCCAACGCCGAGACCGACACCGCGAAGGCCGTCTCCACCTTCCAGGACGCCGAAAAGGTGCTCGCCGAGCAGATGGCGGTCATTCCGCTCTGGTACCAGAACGGCAGCGCCGGCTACTCGGACAGGGTCTCCGACGTGGCCCTGAACCAGTTCAGCGTGCCGGTCTACAACGAGATCAAGGTCAGCTGAGGCCAGGGAGCGGTCATCCGGCGCCCGTCACCGCGTCGGATGACCGCTTCCGTTACTTCCGGAGCCCTTCATGGGACGTTATGTGATCCGGCGTCTGCTGCAGATGATCCCGGTCTTCTTCGGCGCCACACTGCTGATCTTCCTGATGGTGAACGTGATGGGCGACCCCGTCGCGGGCCTCTGCGGGGACCGAAAGTGCGACCCCGCGACGGCCGCCCAGCTGAAGAAGGAATTCGGCCTCGATAAGCCCGTGTGGCAGCAGTACGTGACCTACATGGGCAATGTCTTCACCGGCGACTTCGGTACCGCATTCAACGGGCAGAAGGTCACCGAGCTGATGTCGACGGCCTTCCCGCTCACGATCCGCCTGACGCTCGTCGCGATCGTCTTCGAGATCGTCATCGGAATCTCGCTGGGCGTCGTCACGGGCCTGCGGCGCGGTCGTCCCATCGACACCGTCGTACTGGTCCTGACGCTCGTCGTCATCGCCATTCCCACCTTCGTCACCGGCCTGCTTCTGCAGCTGTTCCTCGGTGTCGAGTGGGGGATCATGAAACCCTCCGTCTCCTCGGAGGCGCCCGTCAACGAACTCATCGTGCCAGGCCTCGTGCTCGCCTCTGTGTCTCTGGCGTACGTGACGCGTCTGACCCGGACCTCGATCGCCGAGAACCGACGTGCCGACTACGTCCGCACGGCCATCGCCAAGGGACTGCCCAGACGCCGCGTCATCATCCGGCACCTGCTGCGCAATTCGCTCATCCCAGTGGTCACCTTCATCGGCACCGACATCGGCGCGCTGATGGGCGGCGCGATCGTCACCGAGCGGATCTTCAACATCCACGGCGTCGGCTTCCAGCTCTACCAGGGGATCCTTCGCCAGAGCACGCAGACCGTCGTCGGCTTCGTGACCGTCCTCGTCCTGGTCTTCCTGGTGGCCAACCTGATCGTCGACCTGCTGTACGCCGTTCTCGACCCGAGGATCCGCTATGCCTGAACCCCGAGAGCCAGACGGAGCCATCGCCCCGACCGGTGCGGGCGGCGCGATGGACCTCGCGGCGACCGAGGGGACGACGCTGGAGAAGGGGCCCGGCGGGTCCGGAGGCGCCGGCCCTTCGGCCCCGGCCCGCAGCCTGTGGTCCGACGCCTGGCACGAGCTGCGGCGGAACCCGGTCTTCATCATCTCGGGCCTCGTCATCCTCTTCCTGGTGGTCATCGCGATCTGGCCGTCCTTGATCGCTTCTGGCAATCCCCTCTCCTGCGACCTGTCGAAGAGGGAACAGGGATCCCAGCCCGGCCACCCCTTCGGCTTCGACGGCCAGGGCTGCGACGTCTACACACGGACCGTGTACGGGGCCCGCGCCTCGGTCACCGTCGGCGTCTGCGCCACGCTCGGCGTCGCGATCCTGGGCAGCGTGCTCGGCGGGCTCGCGGGGTTCTTCGGCGGGTTCTGGGACGCGATCCTCTCCCGGATCACCGATGTCTTCTTCGCCATTCCCGTCGTACTCGGCGGCCTGGTGCTCCTGTCGGTCGTCACCAGCAACACCGTCTGGCCGGTGATCGGCTTCATGGTCCTGCTCGGCTGGCCGCAGCTCTCGCGCATCGCCCGCGGCTCCGTCATCACCGCCAAACAGAACGACTACGTCCAGGCGGCGCGGGCCCTCGGCGCCTCCAACTCGCGGATGCTCCTGCGGCACATCGCGCCGAACGCGGTCGCGCCGGTGATCGTGGTGGCCACCATCGCGCTGGGTACGTACATCGCCCTGGAGGCGACCCTCTCGTACCTCGGCGTCGGTCTGAAGCCGCCGACCGTGAGCTGGGGCATCGACATCTCGGCCGCATCCCAGTACATCCGCAACGCCCCGCACATGCTGCTCTGGCCCGCCGGAGCGCTCGCCATCACCGTGCTCGCGTTCATCATGCTCGGCGACGCGGTGCGCGACGCCCTCGACCCGAAGCTGAGGTAGGCGCCCATGGCAACCGTGGCATCCGGAGCATCCGGTGCGTCCGAGGCGCCCACCCCAGGGGCGTCCAAGCTGCTCGAAGTGCGCGACCTGCACGTCGAGTTCAGGACCAGGGACGGCGTCGCCAAGGCCGTCAACGGCGTCGACTACACCGTCAGCGAGGGCGAGACGCTCGCCGTGCTCGGCGAGTCCGGTTCCGGCAAGTCCGTGACCGCGCAGGCCATCATGGGCATCCTCGACATGCCGCCCGGGAAGATCACCGGGGGAGAGATCCTCTTCAAGGGCCAGGACCTCCTCAAGCTCAAGGCGGAGGAGCGGCGCAAGACGCGCGGCGCCGGAATGGCGATGATCTTCCAGGACGCCCTGTCGTCGCTGAACCCCGTGGTCAGCGTCGGCCAGCAGCTCGGCGAGATGTACGTCGTCCACCAGGGGATGTCCCGCAAGGACGCCAAGGCCAAGGCCGTCGAGCTGATGGACCGGGTGCGCATCCCGGCCGCGAAGGAACGCGTCGGGCAGTATCCGCACCAGTTCAGCGGCGGCATGCGCCAGCGCATCATGATCGCCATGGCGATGGCGCTCGAACCCTCGCTGATCATCGCCGACGAACCGACCACCGCCCTCGACGTGACCGTCCAGGCCCAGGTGATGGACCTCCTTGCCGAGCTCCAGCGCGAGCTGCACATGGGCCTGATCCTGATCACCCACGACCTGGGCGTCGTGGCCGATGTCGCCGACAACATCGCCGTCATGTACGCGGGCCGCATCGTCGAGAAGGCTCCCGTCCACGAGATCTACAAGGCTCCCGCGCACCCGTACACCCGCGGTCTCCTGGAATCCATCCCCCGCCTCGACCAGAAGGGCCAGGAGCTCTACGCGATCAAGGGCCTGCCGCCCAACCTCATGAACATCCCACCGGGCTGCGCCTTCAACCCCCGCTGCCCGATGGCCCAGGACATCTGCACGACCGACGAGCCGCCCCTCTACGACGTGACGTACGAAGGTCTGGCCGCCGACCGCCGGAGCGCCTGCCACTTCTGGAAGGAGACGCTCCATGCCTCGTGGTGAGCACGTCAGCAGGAAGCAGCTGGAGGACGAGGGTGAGACCGCTCGGCAGCTGATGCACAAGGCGCAGGCGGAGCACGAGTTCGCCGCACACGGCTCGGCGTCGGGCCATGAGCCGATCCTCCAGGTGCGGGGCCTGGTCAAGCACTATCCGCTCACTCAGGGCATCGTCATCAAGAAGCACATCGGCGCGGTCAAGGCCGTCGACGGCGTCGACTTCGACCTCGGGCGTGGCGAGACGCTGGGCATCGTGGGGGAGTCCGGCTGCGGCAAGTCGACGGTCGCCAAGATGCTGGTGAACCTGGAGCGGCCGACGGCGGGCGAGATCCGCTACAAGGGCGAGGACATCAGCAAGCTGTCCGGGCGCGCGCTGAAGGCCGTGCGCCGCAACATCCAGATGGTCTTCCAGGACCCGTACACGTCGCTCAATCCCCGGATGACGGTCGGCGACATCATCGGGGAGCCGTACGAGATCCATCCGGAGGTCGCGCCGAAGGGCTCGCGGCGGCAGAAGGTGCGAGAGCTGTTGGACGTGGTCGGGCTCAACCCCGAGTACATCAACCGCTATCCGCACCAGTTCTCCGGCGGGCAGCGCCAACGGATCGGTATCGCGCGGGGGTTGGCACTGCGGCCCGAGATCATCGTGGCGGACGAGCCGGTGTCGGCGCTGGACGTCTCGGTGCAGGCGCAGGTGGTGAACCTCCTGGCCCAGCTCCAGAGCGACTTCGACCTCTCGTACGTGTTCATCGCCCACGACCTGTCGATCGTGCGGCACATCTCGGATCGGGTGGGTGTGATGTACCTGGGGCGGATCGTCGAGATCGGCTCCGAGGACGAGATCTACGAGCATCCGACGCACCCCTACACGCAGGCGCTGCTCTCGGCCGTGCCGGTGCCGGATCCCGAGGCGCGGGAGCGTCGGGAGCGGATCATCTTGAGCGGGGATGTGCCCTCGCCGGCGAATCCGCCCTCGGGGTGCCGGTTTCGCACGCGGTGCTGGAAGGCGCGGGAGCGGTGCGCCCTGGAGGTGCCGGCGCTGGCCGTTCCGGCGGAGTTCCGTGGCGTCTCCGGGCCCGCTGCCCACGACTCGGCGTGCCACTTCGCTGAGGAGAAGCAGGTGGTGCCGTAGGGGCGGTCCCTGCGAGGCTCTGTCCTCAAACGCCGGACGGGCTGAGATTTCAGCCGTCCGGCGTTTGAGGACGCCCCCGCGCAGCGGGTTTTCGGGAAGGGGCGGGGTTGGGGAAGAAGCCTGTTCGTGCTTTACACACGGGCAATCGCGCCGTCGCACCGGCGATATACGCCAGCGGCAGGCTGGTCAACGTACGGCCGTGCGGGTGCCGTAGGTCGGCCGGGGCAAGCCATGTCGCCCCGGCCGACCGCCGTGCTCCGGGGCTAGCGCATCCCCAGCGAACGCTTCAAGAAGTCCACCTGAAGCAGCAGCAGATTCTCCGCGACCTGCTCCTGCGGAGTCATGTGCGTGACCCCGGAGAGCGGGAGGACCTCATGGGGCCGCCCCGCGGCCAGCAGCGCCGACGACAGGCGCAGGGCGTGCGCCACCACCACGTTGTCGTCCGCGAGGCCGTGCACGATCATCAGCGGCCGGGACGGGTTCTCCGGGGCCGACAGACCCTCCTCCGTGACGAGGGAGTTCAGGGCGTACGGGGCCGGGTCCTCACCGGGGTTCCCCAGGTACCGCTCCGTGTAGTGCGTGTCGTACAGCTGCCAGTCCGTCACCGGCGCCCCCGCCACCCCCGCGTGGAAGACGTCGGGACGGCGAAGGACCGCGAGCCCGGCGAGGTAACCGCCGTAGGACCAGCCCCGGATGGCGACCCGGTCGAGGTCGAGGGGGAAGGACGCAGCGAGGCCCTGCAACGCGTCCACCTGGTCGTCCAGGGTCAGGGTGAAGTCCCGCCGGATCGCCTTCTCCCAGGCGGGGGAGCGGCCCGGCGTACCCCGGCCGTCCGCGACGATCACGGCGAAGCCCTGGTCGGCGAACCACTGGGACGTGAGGTACGGGTTGTGGGCGGCGAGGACCCGCTGGCCGTGCGGGCCGCCGTACGGGTCGAGGAGTACGGGCAGCGGCCCCGAGCCCTCCTCGTAGTCGGTGGGGAGCAGGACGGCGCACGGGATCTTGCGTGCGCCCCCTTCGGTCAGAGTCACGCGCGGCGTGAGCCCCGGACGCCGCGCGTGTGAGGCGACGGTGGCCACCTGCTTGCCGTCGCGCAGTACCTGGACGCGGGAGCCCGGTTGGTCAAGGGTGGCCGACACGAGGACCGTGAGGCCGCCGGAGCGCACCGCCGAGTGCACCCCGGGTTCGCCGGAGACACGCTCGACGCCCAGTTCGTTGACCCGGTAGACGTGCACCTCGCCCGTCTCCGGGGTCGCGGCTGCCGCTCCCGCGGATGCCGAGATCAGTACGTCGTCGTCCGCCACGTCGAGCACCGCGCGGACGTGCAACTGATGCCCCGTCAATGGGCGTTCACCCACCGCCAGGACCCGCGCGCCGCCCTCGTCCACGATCCGTACCAGGCGTCCGCTGGGGGACCAGGAGGGAGCCCCGGGGAAGAGCTCCAGCCACTGCGGATCCTCCTCCGCGTGCACCATGCGGGTCGAGCCGTCGTCCGGGTCAACCGCCAGGTAGAGCTGGCTGAGCTGGTCCCTGGACTGGACGAGGAGCAGCGGCGCCCCCGCCGACGACCAGTGCACCCGCGCCAGATACGGGTAGCGGGCGCGGTCCCACATCACCTCGGTGCGCGCGCCGTCCAGGGTCACGACGAAGAGGCGTACGTCCGCGTTGGCCGTGCCCGCCGCCGGGTACGCGACCCGCGCGGGCTCCGTCTCCGGGTGCGCGGGGTCGGCGATCCACCAGCGCCGTACGGGAGCGTCGTCGGCGCGTGCGACAAGGAGCCGGTCCGACTCGGGCGACCACCAAAAGCCCCGCGAACGCTGCATCTCCTCGGCCGCGATGAACTCCGCGAGGCCGTACGTCACGGTCGCCTTCTCGACGGAGTCCGGCTCCGGCGCCACAAGGGCACGGTCACCTTCCCCGTCGGCGCCTGTCACCCGCAGGGCGCCCCCGGCCACGTACGCGATGTGGCGGCCGTCGGGCGAGGGGCGCGGATCGATCACCGGTGCGGGGGCGGGCAGTTCGCTTGCCGTGCCCACGCGCAGCTCCGCCGCGAAGAGCCGTCCGGAGAGGGTGAAGGCGGCGAGCTCCACCGCCGCGTCCGTCGCGTACCCCACGATGCCCGCGCCGCCCTCGCGGCTGCGCTCACGCCGGGCCCGCTCCTCGGCGGAGAGCCGCTCGACCGCGCCCTTCAACAGAGCCTGGGGATCGGCCGCGACGCGCTCGGTCGCGCCGTCCTGAAGGTCCAGGACCCAGAGTTGGTTCGCCCGGTCCGTGCCGGACGACGAGCGAAGGAAGGCGACGCGGGACCCGTCCGGCGCCACCGTGAACGCGCGGGGCGCACCGAGAGTGAAGCGTTGCGTGCGGGCGTGCAGGCGGGGGAAGGAGAGCCGCTGCGCGTGACTCTCGGCGGGCCCGGTGGTTCCGGGCGTCTCGGTGGTCATCCTCCGAGCCTATGGGGCATGCGCCCCCTTGTGCTGCCGTGCTCCGAGTCATGCGGACCCACGGATAGTTATGATCCGTAGCGCTTAGTGGGTATGAACCTGCTGGCGTCCGCACTGGTGCAGGGTCTTGGACTTGGAGGTGAGCCGCCGTGGCACTCTCGATTTCGGCGGTGGTGCTACTGGCGATCATCGTCTTCTTGCTGGTCAAGAAGTCAGGATTGAAGACCGGCCACATGATCGTCTGTGTGCTGCTCGGCTTCTACCTGGCGGGCTCCTCCATCGCCCCGACGATCAACGAGCTGACGACGAACGTGGCGGGGATGATCGGCGACATCAAGTTCTGAGCCGTTCGCTTGATCCGTCCGCTCACGTTCCGACCGGTGCGCGGGGTGCTCGTAGGGTGGTCCCATGACGGAACTGCCCGCCCGGCGTCTGCTGCTCGTGCACGCGCACCCCGACGACGAGTCGATCAACAACGGCGCGACGATGGCCAAGTACGCGGCCGACGGCGCCCATGTCACGTTGGTGACCTGCACGCTGGGCGAGGAGGGCGAGGTCATCCCGCCCGACCTCGCCCATCTCGCGCCCGACCGCGAGGACGCGCTCGGCCCGCAGCGCATCGGCGAGCTGGCCGCCGCGATGAAGGAGCTGGGCGTCGCCGACCACCGCTTCCTCGGCGGCACCGGCCGCTACCGCGATTCCGGGATGATGGGCATCGAGCAGAACCACCGCGCGGGCGCCTTCTGGTCCGCCGATCTCGACGCCGCCGCCGCGCACCTCGTCGAGGTGATCCGCGAGGTGCGGCCCCAGGTCCTCGTGACGTACGACCCGGACGGCGGGTACGGCCACCCCGACCACATCCAGGCCCACCGCGTCGCGATGCGCGCCGCGGACCTCGCGGCCGAGGGCGCCTTCCGCGCGGATCTCGGCGAACCGCACACCATCCGCAAGATCTACTGGAACCGCGCACCGCGCTCCGTCGTCGAAGAGCGGTTCCGGTGGATGGAGGGTGCCCTGCGGCACTCGCCGTTCACGACCCCCGGCGTGGTCGCGGACGTCCCCGGTGTGACGGACGACGAACGGATCACGGCGGAGATCGACGGGACGGCCTTCGCGCAGGCGAAGGCGGCGGCGATGCGCGCGCACGCTACGCAGATCGAGGTGCAGGGCCCGCTCTTCGTCCTGTCGAACGGGCTCGCGCAGCCGATCTTTGATGTGGAGTACTACGAGTTGGTGCGAGGAAAGGCCGGTGCGGTGGACGGCGAGCGTGAGACGGATCTGTTCGCGGGGCTTGAAGGTGCGGGGCTCGAAGGCTCAGCAGGACACGCAGGCTCGGGGCACGCAGGCTCGGGGCACGAAGGGGTGACGAGGCTGTGAGTACTCGTTCGCGTGCCACGTCGTCATCGTCGGCTTCCGGCGCGTCGTCCGCTGCCTCCCCGCCGGGCGGCAGCGCGCTTGCCCAGCCACTGAACCTCGGTCGCATCGCCTCGTACGGAGGCCTCTTCGTGCTGGGCTTGGTCGTCGGCACGGCCGGCGTGCTCGTCCAAGGGGGCTGGTTCCCGGGCTGGTTCCCGGGCGGGTTGCTGCTCGCGCTTCTCGGGGCCGCCGGGCTCTTCTACGGGGGAGCGCGTGCCGTCGGTACCAGAGCGGGGGCGGTGGCGCCTGCGGCGGGCTGGTTCGTCTCCGTCATGCTGCTCATGGCCAGTCGGCCCGAGGGGGACTTCCTCTTCGGCGCGGGATTCGGCTCGTACGCCTTCCTGTTCGGCGGGACGGCGGTCGCTGTGATGTGTGCCACCCTCGGTCAGCGGCCGCAACCAGGCGGGCCCGCCGCCCGACTTGGCAAGTGACGTACCACTTCAGCCCGTGTGCCGCACGGGTTTGACGGCGGTCACAGGATGAGTGCCGACGGCGGCCAGTATGGTGGTGCGCGCCGTCGAGCCTCCCCCAGCCTCCGGCCGGGGGGAATTCCCCTCCGCGCGGGGAGCACGGACGGCGGAGCCAACCGGGAGAACCTGCCTTGAGTCGTGAAACTGACAGTTCGTCCTCCGGGCCCCAGGGGCGCGGTGGAGCCGCTTACCCCTCGGGGACGCCGCCGTACGGCTCCCCCGCGCAGGGCGCCGCGTCGGACGGCGCCGTGGAGGGCGCGCAGCGGCAGGCCGCCGAGGAGCGGCCCGACGAGCCCAAGACCGAGACCACGCTGACCACGCGCATCCGGATCAACATCCCCGGGTCGCGGCCCATCCCACCGGTCGTCATGCGCACGCCCGTCGGGGACAGCGATGCCGGTGCGTCACGTCCGCTGGACGGGGGCCGCGCGGCCGACGGACCCGACGCCGGGGACGGCGCGGGGCGCCCGGGGGCCGCGAACGGCGCGGGTGGGCCCGGTTCCGCCGGGCTGCCCGCTTCGGGCTCCGCGCCCGCGGGGCCTCCCTCCGCCGGGTCGTCGTCGCCGTCCGCTCCGGCCGAGGAGAAGACGAGTGACTGGTTCGCGCCGCGCAAGAGCAGCAGCGCGTCCGGGCCCACCGGTTCGGGGGCCGGCGGCAGCGGCAACGGCTCGGGTACGGGCTCCTTCGACGTGTCGGGGGCCGTGGCATCGGGACCGCTCGGCTCGGGTGCGCCGCAGGGCGGCGACCCGCAGCGCGGGGACCTGCCGTACTTCTCCGGTGGCGGCGCGGGCGACGGCGGCCGTGGACCGTCGGGGCCCACCAGCGGGCCGATGACCGGTGACGGACCGATGGCGCCGAGGCTCACCGATCCGTCCGACCCGGCGAACCAGGCCAACCCGGCAGGCCGGGCGAACCCGTTGACTCCGCCGGATCAGGGCGGTTCGGGTAACCGCCCCAACCCGGCAAACCCGGGCAATCGCCCCAACCCGGCCAACCCGGCCAACCCCGCCGCCCGTTCGGGTGCCGGTGCCGGAGCGCCCGCGATGGGCGACGACACCGCCATCCTCACGCCGCAGAAGGCGGGCCCCGTCCAGGGGCCCCCCGGCGGCCCCCGGCCCCCCGCCGCGGGCGGCCCGGTCCCCGGCGGCCCCGGCTCCATCCCGGGTGGCCCGAGCGCGCCCTCTCCCGGAACCAACGTCTCCGGTGACACCCTGACCAGCGGCATCCCCGTCGTGCCGCCCGCGCAGAACTCGCCGTTCGCCACGGGCCCGCAGGGGGACGGACCCGTCCCGCACACCCCGCCCAAGCTGCCCGAGCCGGTGCAGCCGAACGTGCCCGTCGCCGCGGCCCCGGCCAAGAAGAAGGGGCGCAACAAGCTCGTTCTGGTGGCCGTCGCCGTGGTCGTCGTGGCCTGCGGGGCCTACGGCGCCGGTCTGTTGATGAACCACGCCGACGTACCGAAGGGCACCACCGCGCTCGGCGTCGACATCGGCGGCGGCACGCGCGACGAGGCCGTCAAGAAGCTCGACGCGGCGATCGGCGAGAGCGTGGCCAAGCCCCTGAAGCTGTCGGTCGACGGTGAGACGGTCACGCTCAAGCCTGACCAGGCGGGTCTGACCCTGGACAGCCAGGCGACCGTCCGCGAGGCCGCGGGCAGCGACTACAACCCCGTATCGGTGATCGGATCGCTCTTCGGCGGCGCGCGCGTCGCCGAGCCGGTCATGCCCGTGGACGAGGAGAAGCTGGCGGCCGCCCTGGAGCGCGCCGCGGGCGGCTCGGGATCGGCCAAGGAGGGCACGGTCAAGTTCCTGCCCGGCAAGGCCGTCCCCGTGTACGGCAAGGCGGGCAAGGGCATCGACGTCGCCGCGTCGACCAAGGCCGTCTCGGAGGCGTACAGGAAGCAGGTCGAGACCGGTAGCGCGGGCACCGTCGCGGTGCCCGTCACGACCCGCAAGCCGACCGTCCCGAACGCCGAGGTCGACAAGTTCATGACGCGCTTCGCCAAGCCCGCCATGTCCGCCAACGTCACGATCAAGGCGGGCAACGCCTCGATCCCGTTCGGTCCGGCGAAGTCCCTGCCGAAGGTGCTCGAGACGAAGGTGCTCAAGAACGGCACGCTGCAGGTGCACTACAACACCGTCGAGCTCAAGAAGCTCTACGGCAACGTCTTCGACGGCATCCTGATCCAGCGCGGCAACGGCGACAAGACGCCGGTCCAGCCGACGGACGTGGCCGCCGCGATGAACAAGGCGCTGATCGGCAAGACGCCGGCGGAGCGGGTCGGTGTGATCGAGACCGACGCCAACTGATTTCCCGTACGCACCCGGAGGCCGGGCGGACCACAGAGGGGACCGCCCGGCCTCCGGCGTGTCCGGCATGACATCTGTCATCCCGGACTCGGCACACACGACACTGCCGCCGCCTGCCGCCTCTTGGCGACGATGGATCACATGACAGCAGTGAGCCGTACAGCAGCGAGTCGTACAGCGGTGAGCTTCGAGCAGGTGACCAAGAGCTACGGCGACGTCCGTGCCGTAGACGCCCTCACGCTCGATCTCCACCCCGGCGAGACGGTCGCCCTCCTCGGGCCGAACGGCGCGGGCAAGTCCTCCACGCTCGATCTGCTGCTCGGCCTGCGGCACGCGGACAGCGGCACCGTACGGGTCTTCGGCACCAGCCCGCGCGAGGCGATCACCGCGGGCCGGGTCGGCGCGATGCTGCAGAGCGGCGGCCTGATGGCGGAGGTCACCGTCCGCGAGCTGGTGCGGCTCGCCTGCGACCTGCACCCCAGGCCGCACCGCGCGGACGACGTGCTGGCCGCCGCGGGCCTCACCCAACTCGCCGACCGCAAGGTCGACAAGCTCTCCGGCGGGCAGGAGCAGCGCGTCCGCTTCGCGCTCGCGACCGCCGGAGCGAACGACCTGATCGTCCTGGACGAGCCGACCACCGGCATGGACGTCACCGCGCGCCAGGCCTTCTGGGCGACCATGCGCGAGCAGGCCGCCCAGGGCCGCACGGTCCTGTTCGCCACGCACTACCTGGAGGAGGCCGACGCGATCGCGGACCGCGTCCTCGTCCTGCACCGCGGCCGTCTCCTCGCGGACGGCACCGCCGCCGAGATCAAGGCGAAGGCGGGGGCGCGGAGGGTCGCCTTCGACCTCCCGGAGCTGGACGCCGCACTCGCGGAGAAGCTGCGCGCCCTGCCGCTGCTCACCGCCGTCGACGTGTCCGGGCACACCGTACGGCTGCAGTCGACGGACGCCGACGCCACCGTGCACGCGCTCTACGGGCTCGGTCTTCACCCCCGCAATCTCGAAGTGGCGGGGCTTGGCCTCGAGCAGGCCTTCGTGGCGATCACCGCGGCCGAGGAAGCCGGCAAGGAGCCCAAGGAGGAGGCAAGGACATGCTGATCAAGCTGGAGATCATCCGCGCCCTGCGCAACAAGAAGTTCCTGTTCTTCTCGGTGGTCTATCCGTCGATGCTCTTCCTGATCATCGCGGGCGGCCAGAGCGGCACGGACATGGTCGGCGACACAGGGCTCGCGCTGCCCGCCTTCTTCATGGTGTCGATGGCGTCGTTCGGCGCCCTCACCGCCGTCCTCATGGGCAACAGCGAGCGCATCGCCAAGGAGCGCGAGAGCGGCTGGGTCCGCCAGCTGCGCCTGACGAGCCTGCCCGGACGCGGCTACGTGCTCGCGAAGACGGCCAGTGCCGCCGTGGTCAGCCTGCCGTCGATCGTCGTGGTGTTCGTGGTCGCCGCCGCCGTCAAGGACGTACGCCTCGATGCCTGGCAGTGGCTGGCCCTGACCGGCGCGATCTGGGCGGGCAGCCTCTGCTTCGCCGCGCTCGGTGTGGCCATCGGCTATCTCGCCACCGGCGACGCCGTCCGCCCGATCACGATGATCGTGTACTTCGGGCTCTCCGTGCTCGGCGGCCTGTGGATGCCCACGGCGACCTTCCCGCAGTGGCTGAGCGACATCGCGTCCTGGCTGCCGACCCATGCGTACGCTGCCCTCGGACAGGCCATCGAACTGGGCGACGCCCCGCACGCGAAGGACATCGTGCTCCTCGTCGGGTACTTCGTCCTCTTCGCGGGCGGCGCGGCATGGTTGTACCGGAAGGACACATCGAAGGCGTGAGTGACACCGACCGCACCGAGCGGGCCCACCCGCTGGACACCTTCGGGCATCCGCCGGCGGGCCGCCGCCAGGTGCTGACGAAGGTGCTCTGGATCGGTATCTGGCTGGTCTTCCTGGCCGGCCCGGTGAAGGACCTGCTGAGCTCGGACCGTGGTGGCGTGGCCACGGCACTCGGCTGGCTCGGCCTGGCCGCGTTCGTGGGCTGCTACCTCTCCCTGGTCTTCCGCTACACGGCCCGGGTGCACGACTGGCGTGCGGTGCACGTGTCGTTCGGGGCGCTGCTCGCGCTGGCCGTCGGCCTCTCGTTCGCCTTCGGCACGGCCTGGCTGGGGCTCTTCGTGTACGTGGCCGTGTCGGCCGGGGCCGTGCTGCCGTTGTGGCACGCCACCTGGGTCATCCCGGCCGTCACCGGCGTGATGATCGCGGTCGGCCTGCGCACCGACAGCGTCGAGGACCTGCTCGGCAGTCTCGCCGTGCTGACCCTCCTGGTCGGCTTCGCGATGACAGGGGTGCGCCAGCTGGTGCGTACGACGGTCCAGCTGCGCCAGGCACGGGCCACGGTCGCCCAACTTGCCGCGAACGAGGAGCGGTTGCGCCTCGCCCGTGATCTGCACGACCTCCTTGGCCACTCGCTCTCCCTCATCACCCTGAAGAGCGAGCTGGCCGGCCGGATGCTCCCCGCCCACCCCGACAAGGCCGCGCAACAGGTGGCCGACATAGAGCAGGTCAGCCGCCAGGCCCTGGTGGACGTGCGCGAGGCGGTCTCCGGCTACCGCAGGCGGACCCTCGAAGGCGAGCTCGCGGGCGCGCGCACGGCGCTCACCGCCGCCGGAGTCGAGGCCGACGTACCGCTTCAGGCACCCGCCGTGCTGCCCGGTGAGCAGGGGGAGACGGCGCTGGCCTGGGCGCTGCGCGAGGCGGTGACGAACGTCGTGCGGCACAGCGGTGCGCGCCGCTGCACGGTGGCGATCACGTCGCGGCACACCCTGGACGGGCCGGTCGTCGAGCTGTCCGTGGAGGACGACGGCAGGGGTGGCTCCTTTGTCACCCGGGGCAACGGCCTGACGGGTCTGTCCGAGCGGGTGGAGGCGGTCGGTGGCGTCCTCGACGTGGGGCCCGGCGCCCGCGGGGGCCTCCGGCTCACGGCCAGGGTGCCGCTGGACCGGGGCGCGGAGCCGGCGTCCGGCGCCGCCGCCCTAGGATCTTCCGCATGAGTACGAACAGCGCGGCCCCCACCGTCAGAGTGCTCCTCGCCGAGGACCAGTCGATGGTCCGCGAGGCGCTGGCGGCGCTGCTCGGCCTGGAGCCGGACATCGACGTGGTCGCCCAGGTGGCCCGCGGCGACGAGGTGCTCGCGGCGGCACGCGAGCACGCCGTGGACGTGGCGCTCCTCGACATCGAGATGCCCGGCCGCACGGGCATCGAGGCCGCGGCCGAACTCCACGCGCAGCTCCCCGAGTTGAAGATCGTGGTGCTCACCACCTTCGGCCGCCCCGGCTATCTCCGCAGCGCCATGGAGGCCGGCGCCGACGCCTTCCTGGTCAAGGACGCGCCCGCGGCCCAGCTCGCCGACGCCGTCCGCAAGGTCCTCGCGGGGGAGCGGGTCATCGACCCCACGCTCGCGGCGGCGGCACTCGCCGGAGGCGCGAACCCGCTGACCGACCGCGAGCGCGAGGTCCTGCGGGCGGCGGCCGACGGCGCCACCAACGCCGAGCTTGCCACGGCCCTGCACCTCTCCCCGGGGACGGTCCGCAACTACCTCTCGACAGCGATCCAGAAGCTGGCCGTGCGCAACCGCGCCGAGGCGGTCAACGTCGCCCGCGACAAGGGGTGGCTCTGAACTGCCGGGCCCGAGCGGTCAGTTAAGCATCGCCCGCGCCCCGCTCGCCTCCTGGCGCAGCCGCACTGCCGCCTCTTCGTCGGTGGCGGCCAGGGCGTCGGCGTACATCTCGATCTCCAGCGCGCCCGCGAGGAAGTCGCCCCGCCGTACGAGGAGTTGGGCGCGGTCGTAGTGCAGCCGGTCGGAGTGCGCCGGCAGCAGCAGGGAGAGTTCGACCGCCCAGAGCGCGACGTCCGAGCGCTCGGGGCGGGCCGCTGCCCACGCGCGGATGTTGTTGAGGACGCGCAGAACGATGTCGAGAGGTCCCGCGGGACTCAGCATGGACGGTACGAGCGGCGTGCCCGTGGCTCCCGCCACCAGCAACTCCGCGTCCGTGGGGGACAGTACGTGCCCGCCCGCGAACGGATTGGCCAGGACCTGTTCGTCGCGCGCGCCGAAGCCGACCACGAAATGGCCGGGCAGGGCCACTCCGTGCACGGGCACGCCCGCGCGACGGGCGACCTCGATCCACACCACCGAAAGCAGGATGGGCAGGCCTCTGCGCCGCCGAAGGACCTCGTGCAGCAGCGCTGACCGAAGGTGCTGGTAGTCGCCGGGTCTGCCCCTGAACCCGTAGTGCGTGCCGAGCAGTTCGGCCAGGGTGAGAGCCCAGGACCGGGGGTCGCCGGCCTTGGCGGGGAGCCGATCGGCCAGCTGATCGGCAAGGCGGTCGAGGATGCGCCGCGTCGTGCGCACGCCCGCGTCGTCGAGATCCGGGTCCGCCTCCGCGCCGATCAGCAGGCACAGCAGCGCGAGATCGGGCCGCGCGGACCGTGCCTGATCGGCGAAGAGGCTTCGCCGCTCCGGGGATTGGGGATGCATAGGAGCTTCGTGCCCTGCCGGGCCGATCGATAGCGCTCCGATCTCTTCCCGCCCCGGTGCCCCCCTCGGTCAAGGGTGCATCCGGGCCCCTTTGAGGACCTTGTCGACCGCGTTGCGCGGGCCGTGGACGAGGATTCCCACCAGGTCGAGCTGAGCCGTCGGCACGGCCCGCACCGCGGCCCGGTTGTCCCGGTCGTTGCCGGTGGCGAACAGGTCGGACGTGAACACCGCCCTCGGCAGCGAACGCGAAAGCGCGCGGCCGTGCGCGGCGGTCAGCGTCTCCTTCGCCCCTTCGAAGACCATGACGGGCTGCCGGAACATCGACAGGTAGGGGGTGCCGTCGGCGTCCTCGTACGGCTCGCCGACCACCTCGGGAGCCGCCGTGCCGAGCCCGCTGACCAGGAACGCGGTCACGTTGAGGCGCTGCCAGGGCTCCAGGTCGTCACGGAGCAGCACGGCGATCTTCGTGTCGAAGCGGACGGGCGCCTCGCCCGTGATCCCGGCGGTGGCGGTGGCTGTCTCAGCGGTGGTTCTCATGCCTCGAGACTGCCGAGTGGGCCGTCGCCGCGTCTTGTACGTTCTTTGCATGGTGGCCCGGCAGGAGATATCCGCATGGCGCCCGCCGGTCGCGGGTGTCGTGGAGGTCTTCCATGCCCACTTCACCGAGCACGCGTACCCGATGCACGTCCACGACGCGTGGACCCTGCTGATCGTGGACGACGGAGCCGTCCGCTACGACCTGGACCGCCATGAGCACGGGACACCGGGCGACACCGTCTCCCTGCTCCCGCCCCAGGTCCCGCACAACGGCTCGCCCGCCACTCCCGACGGCTTCCGCAAACGCGTGCTCTACCTGGACATGACGCAGCTGGACGCGAGCTTCATCGGCCCCGCGGTGGACGGCCCCGATCTGGTCGACCCCGTCCTGCGCAGCCGCGTGGGCCGGCTGCACGCGGCCCTGGCCCGCCGGGGCGACGAACTGGAGGCCGAGAGCCGCCTGGCCCTGATCGGCGAGCGGCTGCGCGGACACCTGCGCCCCAGGCTCACCACCGAACCGGCCGGCGGCCCTGGACAGGGCGTTGCCCAGAACCTCCGCGACCTCCTGGACGAGCGGCTGCTCGACGGCGTGACGCTGGACGAGGCCGCGCGCCTGGTCCACGCCCACCCCACCCATCTCGTACGCGCCTTCAGCGGGGCCTTCGGTATCGCGCCGCACCAGTACGTGATGTCCCGCCGCGTCGACCGTGCCCGCCGTCTCCTCCTGGCGGGGCAGCCGCCGGGCGAGGTGGCGAGCGCCGCCGGCTTCTACGACCAGTCGCACCTCACCCGGCACTTCAAGCGGGTGGTGGGCATCGCACCCGGGCGCTACGCCCGTACGCGAGCGGGCAGTTGAGCGGACAGAGTCAGTTGAGCATCGCCCGCGCGGCCCGCGCCTGGTCCCGCACCCGGTCCGCCGTGGTCGGCTCCACCGGCGTCACCACGTCGGCGTACAGCTCGAGTTCCGCGGCGCCCGCGAGGAAGTCACCGCGCTGGACCAGGAGTTGGGCCCGTTCGTAGCGCAGCCGCGCCGGGTGGGCGGGCAGCAGCAGGGAGAGTTCGACCGCCCAGAGCGCGACATCCGAGCGCTCGGGGCGGGCCGCCGCCCACGCGCGGATGTTGTTGAGGATGCGCAGCACGACGTTCAGCGGATCGGCGGGCGTCAGCATCGATGCGGACACCGTGCCGCCCGAAGCCCCGGCGACGAGCAGCTCCGCGTCGGCGCCCGTGAGGAGCCGCCCGCCGGCGAACGGGTCGACGAGGACCTGCTCCTCGCGGGCGCCGAAGCCGACCACGAAGTGACCGGGCAGCGCGACGCCGTAGACGGGCGCTCCCGCCCGCCGTGCCACCTCGATCCACACCACCGAGAGCAGGATCGGAAGACCGCGGCGGCGCTCGAGGACCTCGTGGAGGAGGGAGGACTCCAGACGCTGGTAGTCGGCGGGCGTTCCCATGAACCCGCACCGCGCGCCCAGGAGTTCGGCGAGCGCGGCCGCCCACTCCCGCGCCCCGCCGGGCCGGTGGGGGAGCTGCCCGGCGAGCCGGTCGAGCTCGATCTGCGCCGCGTCGATGTCGTCCTCGCCGAGCTCCGGATCCGCCTCCGCGCTCACCAGGAGGCACAGCAGGGACAGGTCGGGCCGCTCGGACCTGGCCTCCTCGGCGAACCGCCGTCTGGACGCGGCCGTCCTTGACTCCTCGTGCATGCGTGCCTCGCGCCTTACTTACCGAGCCGGCCGGTAGCTACCGAGCCGACGGGTATCGATAGTGGTGGTACGTGTGGTGCGCGGCGAAGCCAAGACGGCCGTACAGCGCCCGCGCACCCTCGTTGTCGTCCTCGACCTGCAGCCAGGCCGCCGAAGCGCCTTCCGCGAGCGCCTGCCGGGACAGCGCGGCCATCACCGCGGTCGCCAGTCCCTGCCTGCGGTGCGCCGGATCCACCTCGACCGCCATGAATCCCGCCCAGCGTCCGTCCACGACGCACCGCCCGATCGCCGCGGGCCCGGCCTCATGAGAGCCCCCGGGCACGGAAGCGAACCACACCGAGGGGCCGCCCGCCAGCACCTTGAGCACATGGGGCCCCGGGACCCCGAATCGCTTGTACCGCCGCAGCCACGCCTCGTCGAAGGAGCGCGACAGAAGCACCTGTTCCGCCCCTGTTCCGGGCGCGTCCAGATCACCGAGGGGCGCGAGAGCGCCGATGTGGAGCTCGGCGCTCACCTCGCGCTCCCATCCCCGCTCCTCGAGCTCCGCGCAGAGCACCTCCTGGGTGCCTTCGGCCCCGGTCGCGGTCTGTATGTACGCGGGCAGCTCCCGCTCCTCGTACCAGTCGCGTACGGATGCGAGGGCCTCGCCCAGCGGCCGTCCCGGATCGCCCAGCGGGAGCACCGAGTTCGCCCGCCGGGTGAATCCGGCCGCTGCCCGCAGCTCCCACTCGCCGAGCGGCTCGCTCTCGACGGGCTGCCAGGCGCGCGCGGACACGCGTGCCAGCTCCGGGTAGGAAGCCGCCGGGCCGCGCCTGCGGGCCGGGGCCGCGGGGACGACCTTGCCCGCCACCAGGACACTCTCCGCGAACCGGACACGCTCACCATCGCGACGTGTGATCAGCACCACACCGTCATTCCACGATGTGAGAACACCCACCGTGTCAGTGAACTTGCCGTCCGTTCCGGGCCCTTCATTCAGGCGACGTACCGAAACTCGTTTGCCCACGTCAGCAGGGGTGATGCGGACCTCAAGCCGTCCGCCCGAAATGAATTCCACAGCTCTCTATGCCCCTCCTGTTCGGATCACGCCCGGGAACGGAGATACTAGAGGTGGGCATCGACGACGCCGCGCTCCCGCGCGCCAGGCGAGCGGAGCCTGAGGACGGCCCGCCAACGCCCGTATCGAGGAGGAACGACAGCGTGACATACGTCATCGCGCAGCCTTGTGTCGACGTCAAGGACAAGGCGTGCATCGAGGAGTGCCCGGTCGACTGCATTTACGAGGGCTCCCGGTCCTTGTATATCCACCCGGACGAATGCGTCGACTGCGGAGCCTGCGAACCGGTCTGCCCGGTCGAGGCGATCTTCTACGAAGACGACACTCCGGAAGAGTGGAAGGACTACTACAAGGCGAACGTCGAGTTCTTCGACGAGCTCGGATCGCCCGGTGGTGCCAGCAAGCTCGGTCTGATCGAGCGCGACCACGCCTTCATCGCCGCATTGCCGCCGCAGAACCAGTAACGGCAGCTTGAAGCGCCGCCCCGGTCCCGTACGGCACAGTCGCCGTGCGGGACCGAGGCATTTGCCCACCCAGAACGTATCCGCAGTACGTACACGCAGTACGGGAGTCAGCACGTGTCCGCAGCCTCAGGTCTCTCCGGCCGCCTTCCCGCCTTCCCCTGGGACAAGCTCGAGCCGTACAAGGCCACGGCGGCCGCCCACCCCGGCGGCATCGTCGACCTGTCGGTGGGCACCCCGGTCGACCCGGTCCCGGAGCTGATCCAGAAGGCGCTGATCGCGGCGGCGGACTCGCCGGGCTACCCGACGGTGTGGGGCACGCCCGAGCTGCGCGACGCGATCACCGGCTGGTGCGAGCGGCGCCTCGGCGCGCGCGATGTCACGCACCGGAACGTGCTCCCGATCGTGGGCTCCAAGGAACTGGTGGCCTGGCTCCCGACGCAACTGGGCCTCGGCCCGGGCGACGTCGTCGCCTACCCGCGCCTCGCCTACCCGACGTACGAGGTGGGCGCGCGCCTGGCCCGCGCCGAGTACGTCTCGTACGACGACCCGACGGACCTCGACCCGACGAACCTCAGGCTCCTCTGGCTCAACTCGCCCTCGAATCCGACCGGTCGCGTCCTGTCCGGGCAGGAGCTGACCCGTACCGTCGCCTGGGCGCGTGAGCACGGCGTCCTCCTCGTGAGTGACGAGTGCTACCTGGAGCTCGGCTGGGAGGCGGAGCCGGTCTCGGTCCTCCACCCGGACGTGTGCGGCGGTTCCTACGAGGGGATCGTCGCCGTCCATTCGCTCTCCAAGCGCTCGAACCTCGCGGGCTACCGCGCGGCGTTCGTCGCCGGTGACGCGGACGTCCTCGGCGACCTGCTGCAGATCCGCAAGCACGGCGGCATGATGACGTCCGCGCCGACGCAGGCGGCGGTCGTCGCCGCGCTCGGGGACGACCAGCACGTCCACGAACAGCGCGAGCGGTACGCGGCCCGCCGCACCGCCCTGCGCGACGCCCTCCAGAAGCACGGCTTCCGCATCGAGCACAGCGAGGCGAGCCTCTACCTCTGGGCGACCCGGGACGAGTCCTGCTGGGACACCGTCGGGCATCTCGCGCAGCTCGGCGTCCTCGTGGCGCCCGGCGACTTCTACGGCCCCGCGGGCGACCGCTTCGTACGGGTGGCGCTGACCGCGACGGACGAGCGCGTGGCCGCGGCGGTCGAGCGGCTCGTCTGAGCGGCCGAAGCCGCAGCGACGTGCGAGAAGGGCCCGGAGCCAGTGCTCCGGGCCCTTCTCGCAGGGACGGCGAATCAGCCGAGCGGCAGGCTCTTGACCGGCAGCTGGTCGGTGGGCAGGCCGCCCTTGCCGACGGCGTCGGTCGGCAGGCCGCCCTTGGTGGCCGTGCCCGCGGTGTCGCCGACCACGTCACCGGCGCTGCCCGCGAGGTCACCCGCGGCCTTCTGCGCGACGGGGGTGGCGGTCTTGGCGCCGGAGCCGACGACCTTGCCCGCGGTCGGGACACCCTTCTTCACGGCCTTGCTGCCGGTCTCACCCGCGAGACCGGTGGTGTTCTGTGCCGCGCCGTCGACGGTGTTGCCCAGACCGGCGCTGTCCAGGGCGGTCACACCGCCCAGGTCAGGGGTGGCCGGAAGCTGTGCGGCGCTTGCGGAGCCGGCCGCACCGACCACGGGAGCCGCCCCCGCTGCGATGAGCAGCGCGGCGCGGGCGATCCGACGGGTCAGGGGGAGGGACATGATGCTCCTTCAGACGGGAGAGAACGTTGGGGTGTCCGGCCGGATGGCCTCCGGCGCTTGGACGCAGTGACTACCGCTCGAAGCCCTCGAAGGTTGCGGTGGCTCAACGCAAAGAATTGGCAATGCATCGCATAATCGGCTGTGGATAAAAACGGGCAAAAGGATCAGTCGGAGTGAGCCTGCTGAATCGTCAATGCTCTGTGTTCGCAAGGGGTCCGGCGGGTGCGGGGAGGGTGCGCGAAAGTCTGGGCGGTCCATCGCCCGTGCGTGATCAGCGTGACTCGATCGGGTGACCCGCCGTACTACTGCCCAAGGACAATTCGGACCTCGCCCGCGCCGGTGTCGGCGTCGGTGCGCTGCCTTTCTGCGTCTGTTGCGGCAGCCCTGCCCGGCTTGCGCCATTCCTTGCCGGAATCCGCGGCGCTCCACTCCCGGCCGCCGTACGAGACGCGCTCGATGCCGAGCGTGGCTGCCTGGGCCACCGCCCAGTGCGCCAGCTCCCAGCCCCGCTGCTCGGCCCCGCCCTCGGCGCCTGCCGCCGTGGCGTTCACCGGGACAGTGACCGTGTCGCCGCTGCCGCCCTCCGGGGTCACCTCGCGGCCGAAGTCCCGGACCAGGGCCTCGCGCACCTTCGCCGGGTCGCCCGGCTCGTCGGCCGTGCGGCCCTCGCAGGTGAGGGTTGCGGGGGCGCGGCCCGTCAGCGCGGCGGCGAGCAGCGCGGCGTCCGGCTCGTGCTTCGCGTACGCCTGGGGGTAGCCGCTGCGCTGCACGCGCTGCGCCGCGACGGTCAGGGGGAGCCGTGAGTAGCCCGGGACGTCCTTGAGATGGGCGTAGAAACGCGCCGCCGAGTACGCCGGGTCCATGATCTGTTTCTCGTTGCCCCAGCCCTGCGAGGGCCGCTGCTGGAAGAGGCCGAGCGAGTCCCGGTCACCGTGGCTGATGTTGCGAAGGCCCGACTCCTGGAGCGCCGTCGCCAGGGCGATGGTGACCGCGCGCTCCGGCATGCCGCGCGAGGTGCCCACGGCGGCGACCGTCGCCGCGTTCTGTGCCTGCTCGGCCTCGAACTCGTACGACGCCCCGTCGCCGTTGCCCGAGACGACCTGGCAGCGCGGAGCGGGCTTGCCGCCGAAGACGTACTGCACGATCACGTACCCCACGAGAGCGAGCAGGACCGCGACCGCGGCCCCGATACGGAGGAGGCGGCCGCGCCGGGCGAGGGTGGGGGGCTCAGGCACGCGACCAAGGTACTGGAGGTCACCGACAAGGCCGTGCGCCGAGGGGCGTTAGGGTCGAAGCCATGGCCCAGACCTCACACGACACGTCGCTCGACCTCACGCTCGACGCCGCCGCGCTCACCGCCCAGCTGGTCGATTTCCCGTCGCCGAGCGGTCAGGAGAAAGCCCTCGCGGACGCGATCGAGACGGCCCTGCGCGGTCTGCCGCACCTCACGGTCGACCGGCACGGCAACAACGTCGTGGCGCGCACGAATCTGGGCCGGGCCGAGCGCGTGATCCTCGCCGGGCACATCGACACCGTCCCGATCGCGGACAACGTGCCGTCGCGCCTGGACGAGGACGGCATCCTGTGGGGCTGCGGCACCTGCGACATGAAGTCGGGCGTCGCCATCCAGCTGCGCATCGCGCAGACCCTTACCGAGCCGAACCGCGACCTCACCTTCGTCTTCTACGACAACGAAGAGGTCGCCGCGCATCTGAACGGCCTCGGCCATGTCGCCGAGGCCCACCCCGACTGGCTCGCCGGCGACTTCGCGATCCTCCTGGAGCCGACCGACAACCAGGTCGAGGGCGGCTGCCAGGGCACCCTGCGGGTCTTCCTGAAGACGAAGGGCACGCGCGCGCACTCCGCGCGCGCGTGGATGGGCTCGAACGCCATCCACAAGGCCGCGCCGATCCTGGCGAAGCTCGCCGCGTACGAGCCGCGCAAGCCGGTGGTCGACGGCCTGCGGTACCACGAGGGCCTCAACGCCGTACGCGTCGAGGGCGGCGTCGCCACCAACGTCATCCCCGACGAGTGCACCGTCGTCGTCAACTTCCGCTACGCGCCGGACCGCTCCGAGGACGAGGCACTCGCCTTCGTGCGCGACTACTTCGCCGACTGCGAGATCGACGAGTTCGTCGTCGACGACCACACGGGCGGCGCGCGCCCCGGCCTCGACCACCCGGCAGCCGCGGCCTTCATGGCGGCGGTCGGCGGCGAGGCCCTTCCCAAGTTCGGCTGGACGGACGTCTCCCGCTTCAGCGCGCTCGGCGTGCCCGCCGTGAACTACAGCCCGGGGAACCCGCTGCTCGCCCACAAGATCGACGAGCGCGTGAAGGCCTCCCTCATCCCGGAGGCCGAGGAGCGGCTGAGTGCCTGGCTGACATCCTGATTTCCCGCAAGGGTCCGTCGCCCGTAACGCCCGTAGATCTACGCTGAAGCAGCACGTCGAGCACACCAGCACGTCGAGCAGGACCGTCAGTGGAAGGGGACGTTCATGGGTAGTCCAGAAGGGCAGGGCCCGCGGGACGAGCAGCACTTGGGGCCCGTGGTGCGGCGGCGTGAGCAGATCACCCCCGGCACCACCGACCAGCGGCTCCTCGACACCGACGCCGAGGGCGAGTCGGAGTGGGTGCACACCGACCCCTGGCGGGTCATGCGCATCCAGTCCGAGTTCGTGGAAGGCTTCGGCGCGCTCGCCGAACTCCCCAGCGCCATCAGCGTCTTCGGATCGGCCCGCACGCCGCCGGGATCACTGGAGTACGAGGCGGGCGTCCGCATCGGCAAGGCACTGGTCGACGCGGGCTTCGCCGTGATCACCGGGGGCGGCCCCGGCGCCATGGAGGCGGCCAACAGGGGCGCGCGCGAGGCCAAGGGCGTCTCCGTGGGCCTCGGCATCGAGCTGCCCTTCGAGCAGGGCATGAACGAGCACGTCGACATCGGCGTGAACTTCCGCTACTTCTTCGTGCGGAAGACCATGTTCGTGAAGTACGCGCAGGGCTTCGTGGTCCTGCCCGGCGGCCTCGGCACCCTGGACGAGCTCTTCGAGGCCCTCACCCTCGTCCAGACCCGCAAGGTGACCCGCTTCCCGATCGTCCTCTTCGGCTCGGCGTACTGGGGAGGACTCGTCGACTGGCTGCGCGACACGGTGGTGGCCGGCGGCAAGGCCTCGGAACACGACCTGCACCTCTTCCACATCACGGACGACGTGGACGAGGCGGTCTCCCTGGTGACGAAGGAAGTCGGCCGCTAGGCCCTGGCCGGGCGGGCGGGGCGAGCCACTTCGGGCGGGGCCGTCCGACCCCGCCTCGCTGCGGCCATTCCCAACACCGCTGCTTCGCGGCGGATCTTCCCCACTCGCCCACCCGATTCCCCGTGCCCTCCCCAGCCCGTCCGGCGTTCGAGGTTCGGAGGTCTGGGGAGGGCCCCGGACCTCCGGGGCGGCGTCGGGGGAGAGTTCCTGCTCCTTACGCCAGCCCCCGCCGAGCCACCGCCGGCTCCCGGTGCCCGGCGATCGTGGTCACCATGTCGAGGACCTGCCGCGTCTCCGCGACCTCGTGCACCCGGTACACCTGCGCCCCCAGCCAGGCCGACACCGCGGTCGTGGCGAGCGTCCCCACCACCCGCTCCTTGACCGGCTTGTCGAGCGTCTCGCCGACGAAGTCCTTGTTGGACAGGGACACGAGCACGGGCCACCCGGTCTCCACCATCTCCCCGAGCCGCCGCGTCGCCTCCAGCGAATGCCGCGTGTTCTTACCGAAGTCGTGCCCGGGATCGATCATCACGGACTCACGCGGAACCCCGAGCGCGACCGCGCGCTCGGCGAGGCCGAGGGTGACGGAGAGGATGTCGGCCATGACGTCCTCGTACGTGCGCCGATGGGGGCGGGTCCGCGGCTCGGCGCCACCCGCGTGCGTGCACACCAGACCCACGCCGTAGCGCGCGGCGACTTCCGCGAGGCGGGGATCGACCCCGCCCCACGCGTCGTTCAGGAGGTCGGCGCCGGCCTCGCAGACCGCCTCGCCGACCTCGTGCCTCCACGTGTCAACGCTGATGACGACATCGGGGAACCGCTTGCGCACATCGGCGACGAAGCCGACCGTCCGCCGCGCCTCCTCCTCGGCCGTCACCTCGTCGCCGGGACCGGCCTTGACCCCACCGATGTCGATGATGGCAGCGCCCTCCGACACCGCCTGCTCGACGCGGGCGAGCGCGGGCTCGTCGCGGAACGTGGCGCCCTGGTCGTAGAAGGAGTCAGGGGTCCGGTTCACGATTGCCATGATCACCGGCTCGTGCGCGTCAAATTCACGCCTGCCAAGCCTGAGCATCCCCGGTGAGCCTCCTTCGTCGGTGCCGTGGTCCGGCCGCCTGCGACCTTAACTGTCACAGGTGCATGGCACGATCGGACCCTGACAGTTTCAGCACGGCAGTCGAGCGTGGGGGCCCGAAGAGATGGTCTTGTTCTTGTTCCTGGTCATCGCCCTCGTCGTGGTGGTCGGCGCGGTGACCTTGGCCGTGGTCGGCGGAGGGGAGCGCGCCGCGCTGCCCGACGTGGCGGCCGAGCGGTTCACCGACCCGCTGCCGCCGGACCGTGCCCTGCGCCGCGCGGACGTGGAAGCAGTGCGCTTCCCGCTGACCCTGCGGGGCTACCGCATGGCGGACGTGGACGACGCCCTTGGCCGCCTCGCCGCCGAACTGGCCGAGCGTGACGCCCACATCGCGGAGCTGGAGGCCGCTCTCGCCGGCGCACAGGCCACCGCCGTCGGCGGCCCCGGCCTCTTCAAGACGCACGGCCCGGCCACGCCCCAGGACCAGCCGGCCCCGAAGGACGCGGCCGAAGAGGAGGACGGCCGGTGAGCGGCGACGCGGTGGCGGGCCCGGACGGCAGACTGCGCTGCCCCTGGGGCCTCTCGACCGAGGACTACGTGACGTACCACGACGAGGAGTGGGGCCGCCCGGTCCACGGGGACGACGCCCTGTACGAACGGCTCTGCCTGGAGGCCTTCCAGTCCGGCCTCTCGTGGATCACGATCCTGCGCCGCCGCGAGGGCTTCCGCGCCGCCTTTGCCGACTTCAAGATCGCTGAGGTCGCGCGGTTCACCGACGCCGACCGGGAGCGCCTCCTCGCCGACCCCGGCATCATCCGCAACCGCGCCAAGGTCGACGCGACCCTCGCCAACGCGCGCGTGCTCGCCGACTGGTCAGAGGGAGAGCTCGACGAGCTCATCTGGTCGCACGCGCCGGGCCCGGCCTCCCGCAGGGCCCCGAGCGCCCTGGCCGACGTACCGGCCATCACGCCCGAATCCACGGCCCTGTCCAAGGCCCTGAAGAAGCGCGGCATCCGATTCGTCGGCCCCACCACGGCATACGCTCTCATGCAGGCCTGCGGCCTGGTGAACGACCACCTGGAGGACTGCGTGATCCGCGTCCCCCAGGGGCGCTAGCGGCCCAGGTACTTCGGCTTCGCCTTGTCCAGGAACGCCTGGACGGCGATCGCGTGGTCCTCGGAGGCGCCCGCCTTCGCCTGGAGCTCCTCCTCCTTGGCCAGGGACTCCTCCAGGGTGTGGCCCGCCGCGTAGGCGAGCGACTCCTTGAGGGCCCCGTAGGCGAGGGTCGGGCCCTCGGCCAGAGTGCGGGCCAGCTTCTCCGCCTCGGCCGCCAACTCGGCCTCCGGGACGACCTTGTTGGCGATCCCCAGGTCGTACGCGTCCTGTGCGCTGATGTTGCGCGGGAACAGCAGGAGATCGGCGGCACGGCCGGGACCGATCAGGCGCTGCAGCGTCCAGGAGACGCCCGAGTCGGCGGTCAGCGCGACGCCGGCGAAGGACGTGTTGAAGCGCGCGGTGTCCGCGACGACGCGGTAGTCGGCGGCGAGCGCGAAGCCGAGGCCCGCACCGGCCGCGACGCCGTTGACCCCGGCGACGACCGGCTTGGCCATCCCCGTCAGGGCGCTCAGGATGGGGTTGTAGTGCTCCCGCACCGTGCTCATCGTCTGTCCGGTGCCCGCCGCGCGGTCCGACATGAGCAGACCGACGTGTTCTTTCAGGTCCTGCCCCACACAGAAGGCACGCCCGGTCGCGGTGAGCAGGACGGCACGGACCGCGGGGTCCGACTCGGCCGACTGCACCGCCTCTCGCAGAGCGACCTTGGCCTCGACGTTCATCGCGTTCATCGCCTCGGGGCGGTTGAGCGTGATGGTCGCGAGCCCGTCGCTCACCTCGTAGAGCACGGTGTCGGCCATGGTGAATCCCCTCCAGTGGTCCTGCGCCGGTCATCTTTGTCCGAGCCCAGCATGACGGAGATCATCGGGCTCCGACATGAGGGGAGATATGTGACCTGCGTCAAAGGATTCCCGGCCGCTCAGGCGTAAGAGGCGGCGCAGTATCGCAGCCACATCGCCGAATTGAGTGGTTTTGCGGGCGCGCGTTGCGCAAGCGATGCAGACCGATGTTGGTCATCGGGTCCTGCCATGCGGGATAATGGCCTGGAAGCAATATGTTCGATGCCGGTGACACCTGGGTTGTCGGCTGCGATGAGCTGGTTTCAGGAAGGGGAACGAGCATGGCGGCCATGAAGCCGCGGACGGGCGACGGCCCGCTCGAGGTGACCAAGGAGGGGCGGGGCATCGTCATGCGCGTTCCGCTCGAAGGCGGCGGACGACTTGTCGTCGAACTGACTCCGGACGAGGCCGATGCACTCGGCGACGCCCTGAAGAAGGTCGTCGGCTGACGCGGAAGCGCCCACACTTTTTCACTGCCCCGGCATCGTAAAGACATGCCGGGGCAGTGCTATGTCCGGGATACCGGGGCCCCGCAGGAGGGCCCCGTCAGGGGCGCGGGGAACTGCGCGCCGAGCCACGATGCGTCCGCAGCCAGAGAACGAGGCACCACAAGCCGGACGGAACACGAAGCACCCGGGGGACAGAACCGCTCGCCCAGGGGAACGCTCAGCGTTTGACCGCGCAGAGCAGGCCGTCGCCCACCGGGAGCAAGGCCGGCATCAGGTCCTGGCTCTCGCGGACGGTGCGCAGGAGCTCGCGGATGCGCAGCACCTCGGCCGGCTGGGGACCGGAGTCCACCGTCCGGCCGTCGGAGAAGGCGCCCTCGAAGCAGACAAGCCCGCCCGGGCGCAGCAGGCGCAACGATTCAGCGAGGTAGTCCAGGTACTCCGTGCGGTCGCCGTCACAGAACACGAGGTCGTATCCGCCGTCCGCGAGGCGCGGCAGTACGTCGAGTGCGCGGCCGGGGATGAACCGCGCGCGGTTGCCGGCGAATCCGGCGGCACGGAAGGCCTCCCGCGCGAACTGCTGGCGCTCGGGCTCGGGATCGACGGTGGTCAGGACTCCGTCGGGTCGCATTCCGTGCAGCAGGTGGAGCCCGGACACGCCCGTGCCCGTTCCGATCTCGGCGACGGCCTTGGCGTCCGCCGTGGCTGCCAGCATGCGCAGTGCGGCGCCCGTACCGGGAGACACCGAGGGCAGCCCTGACTCCTGGGCCCGGTCACGGGCCCAGCGCGTGGCCTCGTCCTCGGCGACAAAGGCGTCGGCGAACGCCCAGCTCGTCTGCCGGTTGCCGGTAATGGCCCTCTCCTGTCCCCGTGGTTGCCTGGCCGTGACTGTATCCGTTGGGGGTGGGAACCCGCAGATGGGACCGGGCGTTTAGTAGGGGTAGGCGGACGCCGGGGGTAACGAATGGATCAAGACTGGCCGTGGGCTCTTCGACCAGGCGGGACAGCTGGCAGGAAGCCCGTACCAAATTCCAGTAAAAACGCTTATCCGGAGCTAACGGGCGAGGTGGTTATGGTAGGGGCTCCACTGGACACCACCAGAGCCGACAGGGGAGGTGCGGCTGCGTCCGCGAATCGGAGAGGAGCGCTGAAGCGCTTTCTCGGGTTGGTGGGTGAGCCGAAATCCGTGACCGACACCGCTGACCGATTCCACGCTGCCAGCTCCGCTCAGACCGCGACCTTTGCCGCTGACGCGGATTCGCAGGCGTGGACTCCGCCCACCTGGGAGGAGATCGTCAGCACGCACAGCGGACGGGTCTATCGCCTTGCGTATCGCCTGACCGGCAATCAGCACGACGCCGAGGACCTCACACAAGAGGTCTTCGTCCGTGTCTTCCGGTCCCTGTCGACCTACACCCCCGGCACGTTCGAGGGCTGGCTGCACCGCATCACCACGAACCTCTTCCTGGACATGGTGCGCCGCAAGCAGCGCATCCGCTTCGACGCCCTCGGGGACGACGCGGCCGAGCGCCTCCCCAGCCGTGAGCCGTCGCCGCAGCAGGTCTTCAACGACACGCACTTCGACGCGGACGTGCAGCAGGCGCTCGACACCCTCGCTCCCGAGTTCCGCGCGGCAGTGGTCCTGTGCGACATCGAAGGCCTCTCGTACGAGGAGATCGCCGCGACCCTGGGCGTCAAGCTGGGCACGGTCCGCAGCCGTATCCACCGTGGCCGCTCGCAGCTGCGCAAGGCCCTTCAGCACCGGTCGCCCGAAGCCCGCGCCGAGCGCCGCTCGCTCGCAGGAGCCGTGGCGCTGGGAGGAGGGGGCGCGACCGCGTGAGTGGATCACGGTCGAATCCTGTTGAGCGGCATCTGGCCGAGCAGCATCTGGGGGACCGACTCGCCGCCCTGGTGGACGGTGAGTTGGGCCATGACGCGCGTGAGCGAGTCCTCGCTCATCTCGCGACCTGTCCGAAGTGCAAGACCGAGGCCGACGCACAGCGGCGGCTCAAGAGTGTCTTCGCCGAGGTGGCGCCGCCGCCTCCCTCCGAGAGTTTCCTCGCCCGGCTCCAAGGCCTTCCCGGCGGTGGCAGCGAGCCTCCTTCCGGCCCAAGACCCCCTGGAAGCAGCGGCTTCGCCACCGCGGACACCGAGTCCGGGCTGCCTCCGACCGGAGTCTTCGGCATACAACCGGAGACCTTCGGCTACGCCCCCGCGGGCGCCCATGGCCCGCTGCTGCCGAGTTCGGGCCGCGGTTTCCGTATCCATGACGTCGACCGCCACGACGTGGGCCGCCACGAGGCCGAGCGTTCGCTGTGGCGTGGACGGCGGTTCGCCTTCGCCGCCGCGGGTGCGGTGTCGCTGGCCGCGATAGCGCTGGGCGGCGTCACGACGGGCGTTCCCGCCGACCCGGGTGACCCGCGCGCGGGCTCGGGCACCAGCAACAGCTCCGGCAGCACCAACAGCTCGGGCGGCAACAGCGGTTCGGGCAGCGGTAACAGCAATGCGACGCCGATGCGTTCGCCGGGCTCGGGGGCCACCACGGCTCCCGATTCCGTCCGACGCCGTGGCAGCGGACCGCTGACGGTGCAGGGCCAGCGTCCCGGAGTCCTCGCGGCGCCGGTCGCGCCGACGCGGGCGACCGGGCCCCTGCTGCCCGGAGTGCCCGCCCGGGGTCCTCGTATCCAGCAGCCCGAGTCCGTGTCCGCCCCGCATCAGGTCGCGGCGCCGATGCTGACCGGCGCGGCGATCATGTCCCCGCTGATCCGGCCGGTCCCTCCCGTCGTACCGAGCGGCACGCCCGCCGCGGGCACTGTGCCGACGCTGGGCGGGGTGGCTTCGCAGGGTGCCAGTTCGAGCGGTGAGGCGGACCCGGCGCACACCTCGGCGTCCTCGCCCATCGAAGGCACACTGCAGGGCACTTCGCAGATCCATTGACGTGCTCTGCGGGCTTCGGCGCGGGAACCTGGTTGAATCCTCGGTGGGCCGTGCCTGCCCGAGGCTTGTGGCGGGCGCGGAGTTGAGCACGTGAACGGCGTCCGCCGTAGGCCAGGTGTGGGGAGAGCATGGACGAGGGCAAGCCCACGAAGGCGAAATGGTGGAGCCGCCCCAGGTCGGCGTCCGCGCCTGACGGAACGGGACCGGAGCGGGGCGGCCCCGACGAGGCCATAGCCCCCGCCGGCCGAGCGGAGGACGCCTCCGGCGACTTCACCCTGGCCGCGGCGGTTCCGCCTGGGGCGGTGCCTGAGCCGCCTTCGCTCGGGTTGACCCCCGAGCCCGCTCCTCCCGCGGCGCCGCCCGGCTCCACCCCCACAGCTCCGGCTGCCGCGGCTCCTCAGAGGGGCGCCCCGGATCCGGGCGTTCCGGCCCAGGCGGGCCCCGCTCCCGTCGTGCCCGGCGACGCTGCTTCGGGCAGCCCGGCTCCGGGTGCCCCAGCTCCGGTCGACGCGGCTTCCGCCCCGGCCACTGGGCCCGGCGCCCCGGATTCGGGCGTTCCGGCCCAGGCGGGCCCCGCTCCCGTCGTGCCCGGCGACGCTGCCGCTCCTGGTGGCTCCGCTGAACGCCCCCGTCCGCTGCACGATCCCGATCCGTACAGCACCCCGCCCTACGGTGAGCCCGGCCCCTGGGCCCCCGCCCCGCCCGTACAGCACCCGGCGGCGACCCCGGCGCACGGCACGCAGCTTCCGGCGGCGAACCACAGCGGAACCCCGCCCCACGGCACCCCCGGACCGGCCCTCGCCCCGGCCCACAGCACCCCCCAACCGCAGGCCCACCCCCAGCCACCCGCAGCCGCCGCCCCGCCCCGGCAGCCCTACGACCCCTGGAACGCGCCCCTCCAGCAGAACGGTGCCGTTCCTGTCGACGAGGCCAAGCAGAAGAAGCTGGCGCGGCGGATCATTCTGGTCGGGATCGCTGTCATCACGCTCGTGGCCGGTGGCATCGGTGGAGCCATCGGGGCCTATCTGGAGCGCAACGCCGGAGTCTCGGACATCGAGCTGCCGCAGGCCAGGTCGCAGGACAAGGCGCGGGCCAAGGACAGCGTCGCCGGGATCGCGGCGAGCTCGCTGCCCGGCGTCGTGACCCTGCACGTCAGCGGCGACGAGGCGCAGGGCACCGGCACCGGCTTCGTGCTGGACGGCAAGGGCCACATCCTCACCAACAACCACGTGGTCGAGCCCGCGGGGACCGGCGGCGAAATATCGGTCACCTTCAGCGGCGGCGAGAGCGCCAAGGCGGAGGTCATCGGCCGCGACGCGGGGTACGACCTCGCCGTGGTCAAGGTCTCCGGCGTACGCGGACTGAAGCCACTGCCCCTCGGCAACTCCGAGAACGTCCAGGTGGGCGACCCCGTCGTCGCCATCGGCGCCCCCTTCGACCTGGCCAACACCGTCACCTCCGGCATCATCAGCGCCAAGGAGCGCCCCATCACCGCCGGTGGGGAGAAGGGCGACGGCAGTGATGTCAGTTATGTCGACGCGCTCCAGACCGACGCCCCCATCAACCCCGGCAACTCCGGCGGCCCGCTGATGGACGGCGACGCCCGCGTCATCGGCATCAACAGCGCCATCCGCTCCGCCGACGACAGCTCCGCGCCCGGCGGCGGGCAGGCAGGTTCGATAGGGCTCGGCTTCGCCATCCCCATCAACCAGGGCAAGCGCGTCGCCGAAGAGCTGATCAACACCGGCAAGGCCACGCACCCTGTGATCGGTGTCACGCTCGACATGGAGTACACGGGCGACGGCGCCCGCGTCGGCGACAAGGGCAAGGACGGCGGCCCCGCCGTGAACAAGGGCGGCCCCGGCGACCGCGCCGGCATCAAGCCGGGCGACGTCATCACCGAGGTGGACGGCCGGCGCATCCACTCCGGCGACGAGCTGATCGTCAAAATCCGCGCCCACCGGCCCAAGGACAGTCTCGAACTGACCGTCCAGCGAGCGGGAAAGGACCGGAAAGTGACCCTCGTGCTCGGGGCTTCGGACGGGAGCTGATCCACGTCCGTCGCCCAGCGGCTACCGGACGGACAGGAACGCCGGGTACCGTGGACCCGGTCCGGATGGCAAGGAGCTCAAGGTGTTCTCAGACATTGGCCCGCTCGAGGTAGTGGCGCTGATCATCCTCGCCGTGCTCGTTTTCGGCCCGGACAAGCTGCCCAAGCTCATTCAGGACGCCTCGCGCACCATCCGTAAGATCCGTGAATTCTCGGACAGCGCCAAGGCGGATATACGCAGTGAACTCGGCCCGGAATTCAAGGACTTCGAGTTCGAGGACCTGAATCCGAAGACCTTCATCCGCAAGCAGCTCGACAACGACGAGCTCGGCCTGAAGGAAATCCGGAACGGCTTCGACCTGAAGAAGGAGATGGCCGAGGTCACCGACGCCGTGCACGGGCGGGAGAGTGAATCCTCCGACGGCGCGACGGGCACGGACAGCGGGTCCGACACGGGCGGCGGCCGCGTCGACATGGCCAAGAAGGACGGCCGCATCGACATGGACAAGAAGCCCGAGAAGGCCGCGCCCGCCGACCCCCCGCCGTTCGACGCGGACGCCACCTGACCTCCTCCGAGGCACCCGCGGTGCGCCCCCGAGCGCGCCGCCCGGCACCCCTTCCGATACACCCGTCCGCCGACCGGTGTCCCAGCTTCCGGAACGGGTGTGGCTATCCTGCCTTGTTGTCCGGCTGAGGACGCCCGAGGGGGGCGGGCCCTGCGGACCGATGAGAACGAGGAGGCGGCCGGGTACATGGAGACGACAAGTCGCGTAGGCGCACAGGCGCCGGCCGCGGACGGCACCGCACAGGCGATGCCCTCCGCCCGGCGCACGGTCGACAGCTATCTGCTGGCGCCCTTCCCCTGGTACGGCCTCGACGAGGCCTTCACGGGGCAGCGCTGGCTGATGCAGGTCGGCAACGCCGCGGACGGCGCGGTGGAGCACGGCTCCATCGGGCACGGCGATGAGCCGTCGGTACGGAGTGACGGACCCTTCGGGAACAGCGACAAGGAGCGCTTCGCGGTCGTGGTGACCGTCGCGGCCAACCCGGTGCGCCGCAGCCCGGACGGCACAGGCCTCCTTGAGGCGACGTCGGTGTCGTCCGCGGCCTGGCTCGCCGGAGTGGGGTTGCTGTCCTTCACCTGGCCCAGCCAGATGGACCACACCCTGCGCGACGACTGGCTGGACCAGCAGACCGAGACGGCCTGGACCCTCGCGGACGATCTGCAGGGCGAGGACTGGTCGACGCTCTCGCTCCCGGTGGACGGGGTGCCGACCTCGTTCCACTACCGCGAGTCCGAGTTCGGCTGGGTACTCGCAGGATCCACCGAGGAGGGCGTGCACCTGGGCGCCTACGGGCGCGGCATGAGCGCGTACGGCCTGGGCTTCTCCGTGGTCAAGGACATCCACGCGTACGCCGCCGACTAGCCGGCCGTCGCACACATACGCCGATGGGGGCGCCGCTCATGACGAGCGGCGCCCCCATCGGCGTACGGAAGAAGGCTTGAAAGGCCTCAGAACTTGTTGCGCGGGGTGATGCCCAGGGTCATGCCCGCGAGGCCGCGCTGGCGGCCGCCCAGCTTGCCCGCGATCGTGCGCAGGGCCGAGCCCGCGGGGGAGTCGGGGTCGGTCAGGACGACCGGCTTGCCCTCGTCGCCGCCCTCGCGCAGGCGCACGTCGATCGGGATGGAGCCGAGGACCGGGACGTTCGTGCCCGTGGTCTTCGTGAGGCCCTCGGCGACGCGCTGGCCGCCGCCCGTGCCGAAGACATCGACCATCTCGCCGCAGTGCGGGCAGGGAAGACCCGCCATGTTCTCGACGACGCCGACGATCTTCTGGTGGGTCTGTACGGCGATGGAGCCCGCGCGCTCGGCGACCTCGGCCGCCGCCTGCTGGGGCGTCGTCACGACGAGGATCTCGGCGTTCGGGACGAGCTGGGCGACGGAGATCGCGATGTCGCCGGTGCCCGGCGGCAGGTCGAGGAGCAGGACGTCGAGGTCGCCCCAGAAGACGTCCGCGAGGAACTGCTGGAGGGCGCGGTGGAGCATCGGGCCGCGCCACACGACCGGGGCGTTGCCCGGGGTGAACATGCCGATCGAGATGACCTTCACGCCGTGCGCCGACGGCGGCATGATCATGTCCTCGACCTGGGTGGGCTTCCCGTCCGCGCCCAGCATCCGGGGCACGGAGTGGCCGTAGATGTCCGCGTCCACGACGCCGACCTTCAGGCCGTCCGCCGCCATCGCTGCCGCGAGGTTCACCGTCACCGAGGACTTGCCGACGCCGCCCTTGCCGGACGCGACGGCGTAGACACGGGTCAGTGAGCCGGGCTTGGCGAAGGGGACCTCGCGCTCGGCGGTGCCGCCGCGCAGCGCGCTCGCGAGCTCCTTGCGCTGCTCGTCGCTCATCACGTCGAGGGTGACGTCGACGCGCGTGACGCCCTCGACGGCGGCGACCGCGTCGGTCACGTTCTTCGTGATGGTCTCGCGCATCGGGCACCCGGAGACCGTGAGGTACACGGTGACCGCTACCGCCCCATCAGGGGAGATACCTACCGATTTGACCATCCCCAACTCGGTGATGGGTCGATGAATCTCGGGGTCGTTCACCGTCGCCAGTGCTTCACGCACCGCGTCTTCCGTAGCCATACGTCCGATAGTACGGCGCGGTAACCGTGCCCCGGAAAGAGCCGTCAACGGTCGCCTACATCACGCCCGCCGCTCTCCTCGGCCGGGAATACGACGCGGTTCCCCCTGCGCTGCTCCTCCAGCTCCTTGACCAGGTCCTGGAGTTCGGAACGGATCCAGTCGCGGGTGGCCACCTCGCCGAGCCCCATGCGCAGCGAGGCGATCTCGCGGCTCAGATACTCGGTGTCCGCGATGGAGCGCTCGTTCTGCTTGCGGTCCTGTTCGAGGTTGACCCGGTCCCGGTCGTCCTGCCGGTTCTGCGCGAGCAGGATCAGGGGCGCCGCGTAAGACGCCTGGAGGGACAGCGCGAGGGTCAGGAACAGGAAGGGGAACGGGTCGAAGCGCAGCACCTCGGGCGCCCAGACGTTCCAGGCGACCCACACGATGATGGTGACCGTCATCCAGACGATGAAGCGCCCCGTGCCCAGGAACCGCGCGATCCGCTCAGAGAGCCGCCCGAAGGCCTCGGGGTCGTACTCCGGCAGGAACTTGCGGCGCGGCGGCCGAGGCTGGTCGAGTCGGAAGCGCGGGGCGGGCCTGGGCTCGACGCGGGTGTCCCGCTCCCGGTCAGCCGGTGGCACGCGGCACCTCTTCCTGGTGGAACTCGGTCTCGCGCCAGTCGTCCGGCAGCATGTGGTCGAGCACGTCGTCGACGGTGACCGCGCCCAGCAGCGAGCCGCCCTCGTCGACGACGGGGGCCGCGACCATGTCGTACGTGGCGAAGAACCCGGCGACCTGCGGCAGCGCGGTCTGCGGCAGGAGCGTCTGCAGATCGTCGTCGAGGATCGAACTGACCAGCGTGTACGGCGGATCGCGCAGGAGCCGCTGGAAGTGCACGGTGCCCAGATACTTGCCCGTCGGCGTCTCGTCCGGCGGGCGGCACACGTAGACCTGCGCGGCGAGCGCGGGGGACAGGTCCTGCTGGCGCACCCGCGCCAGGGCGTCCGCGACCGTCGCGTCCGGCCTGAGCACGATCGGCTCGGTCGTCATCAGACCGCCGGCGGTGCGCTCCTCGTACGCCATCAGGCGCCGCACATCCGCCGCGTCGTCCGGCTGCATCAGCGTGAGCAGCCGCTCCTTGTCCTCCTCGGGCAGCTCGGCGAGCAGGTCGGCGGCGTCGTCCGGGTCCATCGCCTCCAGGACGTCGGCGGCGCGCTCCTCCTTGAGCTTGCCGAGGATCTCGATCTGGTCGTCCTCGGGGAGCTCTTCGAGAACGTCGGCGAGCCGGTCGTCGTCGAGCGCGGCGGCGACTTCGGCCCGCCGTTTCGGCGTCAGGTGGTGCAGGACGTTGGCGAGGTCCGCGGGGCGCAGCTGTTCGAAGGTGGCGAGCAGGCTCTCGGCGCCCTGGCCGTGCTCCTCCAGGGAGAAGCCGTCGACAGCCGACCACTCCACGGTGAGCGTCTCCCCCTTGCGCCGAAAGGTGCCTCCCTTGCCCTTGCGCACGAAGACCCGGTCGATCTCCCAGTCGCGGCGGGCCGGCAGCTGCTGCACCGACACGTCGAGGACGGTGACCTCCTCGTCCGACTCGACGAGCCTGACCCGACGGTCGAGCATCTCGCCGAGCACGAGCCGCTCGGTGGGCCGCTGCTCGAAGCGCCGCACGTTCAGTACGCCGGTGGTGATGACCTGGCCCGTCTCGATGCCGGTCACCCGGGTCATCGGCAGGAAGATGCGGCGCCGCGTCGACAGCTCCACGACCAGGCCGAGGAGGCGGGGCGGTCTGCGCTGCACTCGCAGCGTCGCCACAAGGTCACGCACCCGGCCCACCTGGTCGCCGTTCGGGTCGAAGACGGCGGTACCGGCCAGATGCGAGACGAAGACCCGGGAGGCGCTTGCCGCCATTGCACGCGCCTTTCTCGCTCGTAGCTTTTCGGCTGTTCTGTCGATCAATGCGGGCTTCAGGCTAGCCCGTCCCGGTCGGATACGCCCCGGCGGTGCGTCCGGCCGGACTGGCGACGATCCAACTGGTCAGCACGGGTACGCTGCCGTACTGCCGTAGCCGTAGCCGTCGTCCCCACGAGAGGCAGCGCCCCCTGTGTCAGCGATCCCCCCGGTCCGCCGCATCCACAAGAAGACACTCGTGAGCGCGATGTGCGCGGGTCTCGTCCTGGGGGTCACCGGTCTGACCGGGTGCAGCAGCGAGGAGGACCCTGACGCGGGCACGAACGGCATCGGCAAACTCTCCGCCGCGAAGATCCAGAGCAAGTCCCGCGCCGCCGCCGACGCGGCACCCGCCGTGCGGCTCTCGGGCACGCTGGTCAGCAAGGGCCACACGTACAAGCTCGACATGCGGCTCAAGGGCGAGGGCGGCACCGGCTCGGTCACCTCGAAGGGGGAGACCTTTCAGCTGCTGCGCGTCGGCAAGCAGCTCTTCCTGAAGGCCGACTCCGCCTTCTGGACCCACGAGGACGCCAAGGGCGGCGGCGAGAAGCCCGGCAAGGCGGACGACCAGGCCGCGGCCAAGCTCGACGGCAAGTACGTGAAGGTCCCCGAGGAAGACGCGTCCTACCAGCAGCTGAGCGGCTTCACCGACAAGGACGTCCTCCTGGCGGGCATGCTCACCCTGCACGGAGCGCTCGCCGCCGGAGACCGCGGCACGATCGACGGCAACCCCAGCATCGAGATCACCGGCGACAAGGGCGCGGGCGGCACCCTGGATGTCTCCCTCGAGGGCAAGCCCTATCCGCTGCGCCTGGAGCGCGCGGGCGACGCGGGCACGCTCCGACTCAGCGACTGGGGCACGGACTTCACGCTCAGCGAGCCGGACGAGGACGAGATGGTGGACTACGGCGAGCAGCTGCCCGACTCGTAGAGGCCCGGTCCGAGGACCGGTCAGCCCCGCCGCTTCTTCCGCCTGAACAGCAGCCGGGGCAGCGCGTCGGGCAGCGGCTGCCGGGTGGTCGCCCCGGTCGGCAGGGGCGGGGCCGCGAGGGAGCCGTCGGGCAGGTCGGTGATCGTGTCCTGCGGGGTGAGCCGGACGACCCGGCACTCGTCGGCCCAGCGCTGCGGCATCCGCTCACCGTCGGGCGCGTTCAGGCGCTTGCCCTTGAGCTCGGCGACGGCCGCCTCCCACGCATCGGAGCGCGGCGCGAGCTCGGTCACCTTCGCCGTCCAGGCGACGAGACGGCCGCCCTTGTCCTTGCTGCGTACGGTCACTTCGGCGGTGCCGCCGTCGACGAGCCCCGGCAGCGGCTGCTCGCCGGGGCCGTCACCGATGAGGTGCGCCGCGCCCTCGTGCCACACATGCCACAGAGCGCGGGCAGGACCTTCGCCGCGCACCCAGATGAGGCCCGACTTCTTGGTGGCCTCCTCGACGAGGGCCTGGGCGAGCAGCGTTTCTGTCATGCGCGCAGCCTATCGAGCCGCCTGCCGGGTGCGCCTAGAGCCAGCCGTTGCGCTTCAGGGTGCGGTGGATGGTCCAGCAGGCGCCGGCGATGAGGCCGAGCACCATCGGGTAGCCGAACCGCCAGTGCAGCTCGGGCATGTGGTCGAAGTTCATGCCGTAGACCCCGCAGACGGCCGTCGGGACGGCGATGATCGCCGCCCAGGAGGTGATCTTGCGCATGTCCTCGTTCTGCGCGACCGCGGCCTGGGCGAGGTTGGCCTGGAGGATCGAGTTGAGCAGCTCGTCGAAGCCGACGACCTGCTCCTGGACGCGGGCGAGGTGGTCGGCGACGTCACGGAAGTACTTCTGGATGTCCGGGTCGACGAGCCGCATCGGCCGCTCGCTCAGCAGCAGCATGGGCCGCAGCAGCGGTGAGACGGCCCGCTTGAACTCCAGGACCTCCCGCTTGAGCTGGTAGATCCGTCCGGCGTCGACACCGCGCGCGGAGCCCTTGCCCTTGCTGGGGGCGGAGAAGACCTCGGTCTCGACCTCGTCGATGTCGTCCTGCATGGCGTCGGCGACCGCGAGATAACCGTCGACGACGTGGTCGGCGATGGTGTGCAGGACCGCGGACGGCCCCTTGGCGAGCAGCTCGGGCTCCTCCTGGAGCCGGCGCCGCAGGGCACGCAGCGAGCCGTGGCCGCCGTGCCGCACGGTGATGAAGAAGTCCCGCCCGGTGAAGCACATCACCTCGCCCGTCTCCACGATCTCGCTGGTGGCCGTGAGTTCGGCGTGCTCGACGTAGTGGATCGTCTTGAAGACGGTGAACAGCGTGTCGTCGTAGCGCTCCAGCTTGGGCCGCTGGTGGGCGTGCACCGCGTCCTCGACGGCGAGGGGGTGCAGCCCGAACTCGGCTGCGATACCGGCGAATTCCGACTCGGTCGGCTCGTGCAGACCGATCCAGGCGAAGCCGCCGTCGCGACGGACCTGGAGCATCGCCTCGTGCGGCGTGAGCGTGTCGTGGCAGGCCGCGCGGCGGCCGTCGCGGTAGACGGCGCAGTCGACGACGGCGGAGGCGGCGGTGGGGTCGCGCGTGGTGTCGTACGAGCTGTAGGCGCTGCCGTCCTTGCGGAGTGAGGGGCGGACGGCGGCGCGAAGGTCACGGATCATCGACATGGGCAGGCTCCTTTGACGGAGGCCGCCGGCGACGGGTGGAACTACCCGGAATGGGGACGTCCTGCTGCGGGTGTTTGGCACGTCCACAAAGCGGGGAGCACCGCACCATCGCGGTGGCAGCTTCGCTACTGACTCAGATCAGAGAACTCAGAGAGATCAGGTGGAAACGAAGTGCTCTTCCGTCGCACGCGAGCACGGGGAGTACAGGCGCACAGTGGCAGCTACAGAGCTGCGTGAGGTGTCAGACGGAAGAACGGGTGGTACTGCACGGTCGACTTCGATCCATGGCAGCCCCACCTCCTCCGGCCGGTCCCCCGTAGGGGAAGTCCCAAGCGCGTAGCGCGCGAAGTCATCTGCCCGGGCTTGAAAGCGCGCTCTGCGTGCTGCCCGGAACCAGCGGCCAACACTATCAGCCGACTGAAGAGTCAAGCCCCGCCTTTACCCACCACTGACGAGTTCTATGCTCGCGTCATGGCTGATGTTCTTGCTCTGGTCGAAGCCCGTCTCCGTACTGGCCTCGGTGAACCGGACGCCCGCGCCGCGGTGACCTTCCTCGGCACCGACCGCGTCGAAGTGCTGCGCTTCACGGACGGGGACGTGGTCAGATACGCCACCCTCGGCATGTCGGCCCAGCCGATGGCCGATCCCACCGCCGCTCTGGCCGACCCGGTGAAGGGTCCGCGCGCGGAGTTGATCCTCTCGGTACGAGGAGGTGTCGCCGACACGGACAAGGTGTTGCGCCCCCTGGCCGTCCTTGCCGCGTCGCCCCAGGTCGAGGGCCTGATCGTGGCTCCCGGTGCCTCGCTCGACGTGGGCGAACCGCTGTGGCCCGGCGCGCAGTTCACGTCGGTGCTCGTGGCGGAGCCGGGCGGACTGGTGGAGGACTTGGAGCTGGACGAGCCGATGGAGCCCGTACGGTTCCTGCCGCTGCTGCCCATGACGCCGAACGAGGGCGCGTGGAAGCGGGTGCACGGCGCGCAGGCCCTCCAGGAGCGCTGGCTGAACAGCGGAACGGACCTGCGCGATCCGCTGCGCAAGTCCGTGTCCCTCGACTGAGTTTCCTTACCCAGGGCCTCAGTTGGCGAAGACGGTGACGCTGTCCTCGGTGGCGTGCTTCGGTTCGAGTGCCTCGGCCTCGTGGGCGAGGGAGTTCCTGCGGACCCAGACCACGACCGCGCCGAGCACCGCCGTGACGGCCGCGACCACGAAGGGGATGTGGATGTTGCTCCACTCCTCGATCTTCGGCGCGAAGAACGGGGCCGCGGCGGCCGCGAACCACCGGACGAAGTTGTAACCGGCGCTGGCGACCGGGCGCGGCGCGTCCGATACGCCGAGTGCGAGCTCGGTGTAGACGGTGTTGTTCACGCCGATGAAGGCGCCGGACAGGATCGTGCAGACGATGGCCGTGGCGTGGTTGCCGTACCCGAGGACCAGCACGTCCGCCGCGAGGAGCACCAGCGAGCCGCCGAGCACCTTCAGCGAGCCGAGCCTCGCCTGCAGCCGCGGGGCCACGAGCACCGAGAAGACCGC
This sequence comes from Streptomyces sp. NPDC033180, assembly GCF_055577645.1. NCBI lineage: Bacteria > Bacillati > Actinomycetota > Actinomycetes > Kitasatosporales > Streptomycetaceae > Streptomyces > Streptomyces sp. NPDC033180. The sequence continues at coordinate 150,365 of NZ_JBVIPU010000005.1, forward strand.
GAGCAGCAGACCCCAGGCGAAGAAGATGGCGCCCGACTTGTAAGGGGTCATGTTCAGCACGAACGGCGTGAAGGCCAGGACCGTGAAGAACGTGTAGTTGTAGAAGAACGCGGAGGCGGCGGCCGACGCGAGCCCGCCGTGGCCGAGGGCCTTGATGGGTGCGAGCAGTGAGGTCTTCTGCGCTGGCTTCGGCTGCTCCTTCAGGAACGCCGTGATGCACAGGAAGCCGACCGCCATCAAGGCGGCCGTGCCGAAGAACGGGTAGCGCCAGCTCGCGTTGCCGAGCACCGCGCCGAGCAGTGGTCCGCACGCCATGCCGAGACCGAGCGCCGACTCGTAGAGCAGGATCGCGGCGGCGCTGCCACCGGCCGCGGCGCCGACGATGACGGCGAGGGCGGTCGACACGAAGAGCGCGTTGCCAAGGCCCCATCCCGCGCGGAACCCGACGAGTTCGCCGACCGACCCCGAGGTGCCGGCCAGCCCCGCGAAGACCACGACGAGCGCGAGGCCGAGCAGCAGGGTCTTCTTGCCGCCGATCCGGCTGGAGACGAACCCGGTCACCAGCATCGCGACGGCGGTGATCAGGAAGTACGAGGTGAAGAGCAGGGAGACCTGGCTCGCGGATGCGTCGAGGCCCTTGGCGATGGAGGGGAGGATCGGGTCGACGAGCCCGATGCCCATGAAGGCGACGACGGACGCGCCCGCGGTGGCCCAGACGGCCTTCGGCTGGCGCAGAAGGCTGGTCACCCCCTCGTCGAACGGATCTTCCGCGGAGGGTCCTCCCGGGCGTCCTGCTGGGGCTCCTCCTGTACTGCTGTTCATGCCTGCTCCTTCAGCGGCTTCCGTCGAGATCGTTGACGTATACACATATTAGTTAGCCAAGCTAAAAGATGCAAGCTACATCTAGTTTTGCCTGGTGACAGGGCCACCGGACGGGTGATCGTCCTTGACGGGGCGACGACCGGGGAGGACCGTTGGTCGCTATGAGGGGCGAACCCAGTTGCCCGAAGTGTGGTGGCCGGGTCAGGGCTCCCGGTCTCTTTGCCGACTCCTGGCAGTGCGATGTGCACGGGACGGTGCATCCGCTGCAACCTGTGATCCCGCCCAGCGTCGAGGCCCTCCAGGTCGTGGTGCATCGCGCTCAGGTGCCGGTGTGGATGCCGTGGCCGCTGCCGGTCGGCTGGTTGTTCACGGGCGTGGCCTGCGCGGGCGACGACCGCAGCGGCGGCCGCGCCACCGCCGTGGCCTGCTCGGGTCCCGCGCCGCTCGGCGGCATGGGCGAGCTTGTCCTGGTCGCCGAGGAGCTCGGCGTCGGCCTCGGCGCGCGCTACGCGGGCATCGACGGCCCGGACCCCGGCCCGTATCTGAACGTCGAGAAGCCACCGCAGGCCAAGCTCCTCGCGGCGGGCCGGCCGACCCCGATGTGGCATGTGGCGGGCACGCCGGACGATCGCGCGGTCTTCGCGGGTGAGGCGCGCGGCCTGTGGCTGTGGGCGATCGCGTGGCCGGAGCAGTCGGGACTTCTGATGTACGACGAGCTGGTGCTCACCGACCTGCGGGACGCGGGAGCAGAGGTGGACCTGCTGCCGTGCGGGGCGCTTTCGCCGCGGATTCTGATGCCGTGAGGTGTGTGCGGTCGGCGCTTCGAGGGGTCGGCGGTTCGTCGGTGGAGTGAGGGGTGTCTCCCTTGCGGCGGGCGGCGGAGCGTATCGGTCCCGTTATCCTTGAGCATCCCCCTGCGGCCATCCCTCGTGGACCGGTCCGCGCCCGCCCCCGCCCCCGCCCCGTCAGAGCCTGGAGTCCGCGTCGTGCGCATCGACCTGCACACCCACTCCACCGCATCCGACGGCACGGACACCCCGGCGCAGTTGGTGCGCAACGCTGCCGCCGCCGGACTCGACGTCGTCGCGCTCACGGACCACGACACCACCCGCGGGTACGGGGAAGCCGTCGCGGCCCTGGGAACGCTCGACCGGGGCCTCACCCTCGTCACCGGCGCCGAACTCTCCTGCCGCCTCGACGGCGTGGGCCTGCACATGCTGGCCTACCTCTTCGACCCCGACGAACCCGAACTCGCCCGCGAGCGCGAGCTCGTGCGCGACGACCGGGTGCCCCGCGCGAAGACGATGGTCGGCAAGCTCCAGGAGCTCGGCGTCCCGGTCACCTGGGAGCGGGTCGCGCGCATCGCGGGCGACGGCTCGGTGGGCCGCCCGCACATCGCCGAAGCCCTGGTGGAACTGGGCGTCGTGCCCACCGTCTCGGACGCCTTCACGCCCGACTGGCTCGCCGACGGCGGCCGCGCGTACGCGGAGAAGCACGAGCTGGACCCCTTCGACGCGATTCGCCTGGTCAAGGCCGCGGGCGGCGTCACCGTCTTCGCGCACCCGGCGGCCGTCAAGCGAGGCCAGGTGGTGCCCGAGGCCGCGATCGCGGCGCTGGCCGCCGCCGGTCTCGACGGCGTCGAGGCCGATCACATGGACCACGACCCGGCCACCCGCACCCGGCTGCACGGCCTCGCCGCGGACCTCGGTCTGCTGGCCACGGGGTCGAGCGACTACCACGGCAGCCGCAAGACCTGTGTGCTCGGGGAGTTCACCACCGACCCCGAGATCTACGGGGAGATCACGCGCCGCGCGACCGGGGCGTTCCCGGTGCCGGGCGCGGGCGGAAGCGCTACCGCTTAACCCTCACCTCCCCCTGAGTGCCGCCCTTCCGCGCGGCGTTTTCGTACCACTCTCTGCAAGGCCATCACTGTGTTCGACGTCGCCGTCTTCGGATCCCTCTTTCTCACCCTTTTTGTCATCATGGACCCCCCTGGGATCACCCCGATCTTCCTCGGACTGACCTCCGGCCGCCCGGCCAAGGTGCAGCGGAAGATGGCCTTCCAGGCCGTGTGTGTCGCCTTCGGCGTCATCGCGGTCTTCGGGGTCCTGGGGCATCAGATCCTCGACTACCTGCATGTCTCCGTCCCCGCGTTGATGATCGCGGGCGGTCTGCTGCTCCTGCTGATCGCCCTCGACCTGCTCACCGGCAAGACGGACGAGCCGAAGCAGACCAAGGACGTCAACGTCGCCCTCGTGCCGCTCGGCATGCCGCTGCTCGCGGGGCCCGGCGCGATCGTCTCCGTCATCCTGGCCGTCCAGGACGCCGACAGCGTCGGCACGCAGCTCTCCGTATGGGCGGCGATCGTGGCGATGCACGTCGTGCTGTGGTTGGTGATGCGCTACTCGCTGCTGATCATCCGGGTCATCAAGGACGGCGGCGTGGTCCTGGTGACGCGGCTCGCGGGCATGATGCTCTCCGCGATCGCGGTGCAGCAGATCATCAACGGCGTGACCCAGGTGATCAACGGCAGTTAGGGCGAGCCGGGCGCAGGCCGCCCCTGCCCCTCGACTCTGTCCTGGACCCTCCACTGAGCCCTACCCCTCGACTCTGCCCTGGCCCCTCGACTCTGCCTCCCCGGGCATGCCAAGGGCCCCCGTACCAAAGGTGTACGGGGGCCCTTCAACCTGTGCAATCAGTGCAACCTGTGCGTTACGAGGCCGGGGATTCGGCCGGCCGGATATAGATGCGCTGGCCGATCGCTGCGGCCTGCTGCACGATCCGATTGACGGAGGCGGCGTCTACGACGGTCCGGTCCACGGCAGCGCCGTCGACGTCGTCGAGTCGCATGATTTCGAAGCGCATAGGGCTTCTCCCTTCGTCTGGTCATCCTCCTGAAGGAGAACTACTGGAGTTGCGGCCGCCGGGACAGCAGTGTCCGGCGTTCCATATGGGTAGAACGAGTTGCCCCCAGCAAACATTCCCTACGCTAAGGAAATTTTTCGACAGACTAATTACTCGCGAGTAGCGAGACCGGTTGTGTTCGCTGCGTGACCAACGGGACAATGGCACCGATGAACGACGAGATCGAGATCAGCGCCCAGATCAGTGCCCAGCTGGAGCGCGCCAACGGACTCCTCGAGCGCATGCTCGCCGAGGTGGCGAAGACACCGTCCACACACGCGATCTTCGTCGATGCCGGGTACGTGTACGCGGCGGCGGGACGCCTCGCGGTCGGCACGGAGGACCGGCGTGCCTTCGACCTGGACGCCGAGGGGCTGATCGAGGCGTTCATCGACAAGGCGCGCACGATCTTCGCGGACAGTCGTCTGCTGCGCGTCTACTGGTACGACGGTGCCCGGCGTCGCATCCACACCGTGGAGCAGCAGTCCATCGCGGAGCTCCCCGACGTCAAGGTCCGCCTGGGCAACCTCAACGCGAACAATCAGCAGAAGGGCGTGGATTCCCTCATCCGGACGGATCTGGAGTCACTCGCCCGGCACCGGGCGATCAGTGACGCGGCTCTGATCGGGGGCGACGAGGACCTGGTCTCGGCGGTGGAGGCGGCGCAGGGGTACGGCGCGCGGGTGCATCTGTGGGGCATCGAGGCGAGCGAGGGCCGCAATCAGGCGGAGCCGCTGCTGTGGGAGGTCGACAGCCAGCGCACGTTCGACCTCGACTTCTTCAAGCCGTACGTGTCCCGGCGCAGCGCCGCGGCGACGTACGAGACGGCGGGCACGCCGCGGCCCGCCCGCGAGGACGTGCGGTTCGTGGGCGCGCAGATCGCCGCGAAGTGGCTGGCCGCGCGGGGGCGCGCGGCGCTGGTGGACCTGCTGCCGGGGCACCCGTACCTGCCGGGGTCCGTGGACCAGGAGCTCCTGGTGGAGGCCGAGAAGCTGCTCGCGTACTCACTGCGGGGGCAGTCGGACCTGCGGCGGGCGCTGCGGGACGGCTTCTGGGAGCACCTGCAGACGCAGTACTAGCGGCTGCTGATCCGGTCCCAGAAGGCGATGAGGGCGGCGGCGGTCTCCGCGGGGCGGTCGGTGTTGGGGGAGTGCTCGGCACCCTCGATGACCGTGCGGTGGGCCCGCAGCCGCTCGGCCATCTCGTCGAGCCAGGGGATGGGCCAAGTGTCATCGCGCTCGCCGGAGATGACGTGCTTGGGCAGAGGCGTGGCGGCGAGCTCCGTGACGCGGTCGGGCTCGACGCAGAGCTGCTTGCCGGTGGCGATGAGCTGGGCGGGGCTGTGCCGCAGCCAGCGCTCGCGCAGGACCTCGCCGTCGAGGTCGGCCTCCTCCGGCGGGTCCATGGCCTGGATCGCCGCCCAGGCCTCGGTCATGGACAGGACGCCGAGCGCGTCCGTCAGCATCTTGGCGCGGGCCTGCTGGGAGGGCGCGATCAGGGCCGGGCCGGATGCCATCAGGGTGAGCGAGGCGAAGGTGTGCGCGGGGGCGCGGAGGGTGGCGGCGCGGGCGATGAGGCCGCCGAGGGAGTGGCCGAGGAGGTGGGGTGCGCCGTTGCCGTTGCCGTCGCCCTCACCGATGGCGTCGGCCTGGGCGAGGACGTCGAGGGCCAACTCGCCCTGTGTGTACGGGAATTCGTCGTCCGGCGGGCCCGGGGTCTCGTACTGCCCCCGGCCGTCGACGGAGACGGCTCGGTATCCGGCATCGGCGAGGGGCCTGAGCAGGGCGATGAAGTCCTCCTTGCTCCCGGTGAATCCGGGGAGCAGCAGGACGGTGCCCTTGGCCTCGCCGGCCGGGCGGGCGTCCAGGGTGGCGAAGTCGCCGCGCGCGGTCCTGAGGGGGCCGGCGTCGACGCCGGGGGGCGGAGTGAAGGTCGGGGGCCTGCTCATGCCTTGAGGCTAGCTGCCGGCTTGGCGGCCGTTGCATTCCCGGTGGTGTCCTGCGGGGCGGGGGATCGGGTGGGTGGGAGAGATCCGGTGCGGAGCGCCGGGACAGGGGCGGGCAGAGGGCCCGAACTCGGAAGCGGTGGCGTGGAGTTGAGGGGGAGCGGTACGGCGAAGGCCCGGCACCCCCGCAGGGGGCCGGGCCTTCGGACGTCAAACCTCAGCGGAGCGCTCAGCTCTCCTCGGCCGGCGCAGCAACCGCCTTGCGGGGCTTGCGGCGCGGCTTGGTGACCGTAGCTTCCTCGGCGGCAACCGGAGCCTCCGCAGCCTTACGCGTACGGCGGCGCGGCTTCGTCTCCTCCGTCGGCTGAGCGGGGATCTCGGCCTCGACGGTGTCCACGACGGTTTCCGCGGCCTTGCGGGTGCGGCGGCGGGGCTTGGCGGCCGGGGCTTCGGCCTCGGTCTCGGCGGCCTCTGCCACCTCCACCGCGGGCTCCGCTGTCTTGCGGGTGCGGCGGCGGGGCTTCGCGGCGGGGGCCTCGGTCTCGGTGGCTTCCGCCACCTCCGCCACGGGCTCCGCTGCCTTGCGGGTGCGGCGGCGGGGCTTCTCGGCGGGGGCCTCGGTCGTCTCGACGT
>NZ_JBVIPU010000005.1:156765-431351 GCF_055577645.1 Streptomyces sp. NPDC033180
CTTCCGCGGCCTTGCGGGTGCGGCGGCGGGGCTTGGCGGCCGGGGCTTCGGCCTCGGTCTCGGCGGCCTCTGCCACCTCCACCGCGGGCTCCGCTGCCTTACGGGTGCGACGGCGCGGCTTCGCGGCCGGGGCCTCGGTCACGGTCTCGGTCGTCTCCACGGCCTCGACCGTGTCGACCACGGCCTGAGCACCGGCGGCCTCCCCACCGCTCCGCGTCCGGCGACGGCGACGCGGCGCGCGCGGCTCCGTCAGCTCGGCCTCGGGAGCGGCTACCACCTCAGCCGCCATGGCGGCGGCCACCGCCGGAGTCTCCAGCGGCGTACCCGAACGGGTCCGGCGGCGGCGACGCGGCGTACGCGCCTCACGCGGCTCGCGCTCCGGCTCGGAAGCGCGGCCACGGTCACGGCCGCCGTCCCGGCCGCCGTCCCGGCCGCGATCGCGACCTCGCGAGCCACCCTTGCCGCCGGTCTCGCCGAGGTCCTCGACCTCCTCGGCGCGCAGCCCGGCACGGGTCCGCTCGCCGCGCGGCAGGACACCCTTCGTGCCCACCGGGATGCTCAGCTCCTCATACAGGTGAGGAGAGCTCGAGTACGTCTCGACCGGGTCGCTGAGGCCGAGGTTCAGCGCCTTGTTGATCAGCTGCCAGCGCGGGATGTCGTCCCAGTCGACCAGCGTGATCGCGATGCCCTTGGCGCCCGCGCGGCCGGTGCGGCCGATGCGGTGCAGGTACGTCTTCTCGTCCTCGGGGGACTGGTAGTTGATGACGTGCGTGACGCCACCGACGTCGATGCCGCGCGCGGCGACGTCCGTGCAGACGAGCACGTCCACCTTGCCGTTGCGGAACGCGCGCAGCGCCTGCTCGCGGGCACCCTGACCGAGGTCACCGTGCACGGCGCCCGAGGCGAAGCCACGCTTCTCGAGCTGCTCGGCGATGTCGGCGGCGGTCCGCTTCGTACGGCAGAAGATCATCGCGAGTCCGCGGCCGTCGGCCTGCAGAATGCGCGAGACCATCTCGGGCTTGTCCATGTTGTGTGCGCGGTACACGTGCTGCTTCGTGTTCGCGACGGTCTGGCCCTCGTCGTCCGGCGCGGTGGCGCGGATGTGCGTGGGCTGCGACATGTACCGACGGGCCAGGCCGATGACCGCACCCGGCATGGTCGCCGAGAACAGCATCGTCTGACGCTTCGCCGGAAGCATGTTGATGATCCGCTCGACGTCGGGCAGGAAGCCCAGGTCGAGCATCTCGTCGGCCTCGTCGAGGACCAGGCACTTGATGTGCTTGAGGTTGAGCTTCTTCTGGCCCGCGAGGTCGAGCAGACGACCGGGTGTGCCGACGACGATGTCGATGCCCTTCTTGAGGGCCTCGACCTGCGGCTCGTAGGCCCGGCCGCCGTATATGGCGAGGACGCGTACGTTCCGCGCCTTGCCGGCGGTCAGGAGGTCGTTCGTGACCTGCTGGCAGAGCTCACGCGTGGGGACGACGATGAGCGCCTGCGGGGCGTCGGTCAGCTGCTCGGGATTGGCCCGGCCCGCCTCGACGTCCGCGGGGACGGTGACGCGCTCCAGGAGCGGGAGTCCGAAGCCGAGCGTCTTGCCGGTGCCGGTCTTGGCCTGGCCGATGACGTCGGAACCGGAGAGCGCCACGGGCAGCGTCATCTCTTGGATGGGAAAAGGGCTGATGATGCCGACGGCCTCAAGGGCCTCGGCCGTCTCGGGAAGAATTCCGAGATCGCGGAAAGTCGTAGTCAGGGCATTGCCTCTTCTGTGAGACGCGGCGCGAGGCGAACGCTGGGGGTCGTGACCGTGCCACTACCGCCGGCTGCTTGGGGGGCGGGGCCGGGGGCGCGGGACCACTGCCTGCGCTCGAGCGCTCGTACCGCTGAGGTTCCCTCCTCGTGCCGTCCGCACTGTGCGGGCCGCCTGGAGGGCTGTCGGGTCGGAGCCGATCGGGCCTCCGACCGGGCATCCTCATTCGTACGGCCCGACGAATATTCGGCAGGCGCATTACCACTGTACCCCGGAATCTCGCAGCCGTGTCTGGCGAATTGGTCACGTCACTGTCGTCACAGTCACTGACCAGGCCCTTACACGTTGCTGCGCGCGGGCTATTGTGCGGTTTATGGACACGCCTGACACCGCCGCTGACACACCTGCCGAACCCACGGGAATCGCTGCCCAGGACTGGACGACCGCTGCCGCAGACCCGAACTACCGCGCCGCGGTCGTGGACCTCCTCGGAGCGCTTGCCTACGGAGAGCTCGCGGCGTTCGAGCGGCTCGCGGAGGACGCCAAGCTGGCGCCGACGCTCGGCGACAAGGCGGAGCTGGCGAAGATGGCGTCGGCCGAGTTCCATCACTTCGAGCAGTTGCGGGACCGGCTCTCGGCGATCGGCGCGGACGCCACCGAGGCGATGGAGCCCTTCGTGGCCGCGCTCGACGGCTTCCACCGGCAGACGGCGCCGTCCGACTGGCTCGAGGGCCTGGTCAAGGCGTACGTGGGCGACTCGATCGCCAGTGACTTCTACCGCGAGGTCGCGGCGCGGCTCGACGGCGACACCCGTCGTCTCGTCCTCGGCGTGCTCGATGACACGGGGCACGCGAGCTTCGCGGTGGAGAAGGTGCGGGCCGCGATCGACGCGGATCCGCGTGTGGGTGGGCGGCTCGCGCTGTGGGCGCGGCGGCTTATGGGCGAGGCGCTTTCGCAGTCGCAGCGGGTGGTTGCTGATCGGGATGCCTTGTCGACCATGCTGGTCGGGGGCGTCGCCGACGGGTTCGACCTCGCCGAGGTCGGGCGGATGTTCTCCCGGATCACGGAGGCGCACACCAAGCGGATGGCTGCGCTTGGCCTGGCGGCGTAGTCGCTGGGGCTCCGGGGGCGGGTTTCGTCTGCGGGGGCGTTGTGGTTGCTCGCGCCGTTCCCCGCGCCCCTTGGGGTGGGTCCGCCGGTCTACCCCTGCGGGCGCGTTGTCGTTGCTCGCGCCGTTCCCCGCGCTCCTGGCGGGGCGCTTCCCCGCGCTCCTGGCCGGGCGCTTCCCCGCGCTCCTGACGGGGCGCCGAGCCCCCGCCCCCTACGCCGTCGCCGAGCGACGGCGTAGTTGGCCCCTGCTGGGGCGGATCAGGAGTGAGAGCAGGGCTGCTGCCATGGCCACCGCGCCGATGATGGTGCCGGGTGCGTGGCCAGCGCCCAGGGCCATGTGCGTGACGAAGGCGCCGATGACAGCTCCCGCGGCGCCGGTCGACAGGACCAGGCTGCGTGCGGGGAGCCGGTGGGACAGTCGGTGGGCCGTGGCCCATGCCAGGGCGAAACCGAGCAGTGCGGAGCCGAGTGCTTCCAGAATCACAGGGTGTTCCCTCCCTCGCGGCCAGGTGCAAAACGGTCGTAGCCGGTCTTACCCCTGGTGGCCGGAATGCAATCCTCCAGAGCCTCCCTGCGCGGGGGCGCGTCAGGCGGCACGCCTCTGCGGCACGCCTCACGCGGCCCGCGTCAACACACGAGTACGGCCCGGTGGTTGTCACCACCGGGCCGTACTCGTTGTTCATCCTGTGTGCGGCGCCCCTGAACTACAGGGCGCTGAAGCCCACCTTGCGTGCGGTCGGCTCGCCGAGCTCGACGTACGCGAGGCGGTCGGCCGGAACCAGGACCTTGCGGCCGTGGTCGTCCACGAGGCTCAGCAGCGGCGACTTGCCGGTCAGCGCCTCGGACACCGCGTGCTCGACTTCCTCGGCACTCTGGCCGCTCTCCAGCACGATCTCGCGGGGCGCGTACTGCACGCCGATCTTGACCTCCACGGCTTTGTCCCTCCGACGGTCAGTGATGTGCGCGGCCTGCCGCGCCGTACTCAGCACACATTAGCCCGGTGAGGCGACCCGCATGTCTCCGCCGCTGCACGCCAGTAGCGAACAGAGATCGGGAACAGAACACGGGACGGCGAAGCCCGGCTCCCGGTCGGCCTCAGTGGCCCTCCACGCCGTGCAGCGGGAAGCCGGCGATGCCGCGCCAGGCCAGCGAGGTGAGCAGCTCCACCGCCTTGTCGCGCGGGACCGTGCTGCCGCTGGCGAGCCAGTAACGGGCGACCACCTGGGAGTAGCCCCCGAGGCCCACCGCGAGCAGCATCGCCTCGTCACGGGGCAGGCCCGTGTCCTCGGCGATGACCTCGCAGATCGCTTCCGCGCACTGGAGCGTGACCCGGTCCACGCGCTCGCGGACCGCTGCCTCGTTCGTCAGGTCGGACTCGAAGACGAGACGGAAGGCACCGCCCTCGTCCTCCACGTACGCGAAGTACGCGTCCATCGTGGCCGCGACCCGCAGCTTGTTGTCCGAGGTGGAGGCAAGTGCCGTACGGACGGACTGCAGCAGTGATTCGCAGTGCTGGTCGAGCAGAGCGAGGTACAGGTCGAGCTTTCCGGGGAAGTGCTGGTAGAGCACCGGCTTGCTGACTCCGGCCCGCTCGGCGATGTCGTCCATCGCGGCCGCGTGGTAACCCTGCGCGACGAAGACCTCTTGTGCCGCGCCCAGCAACTGATTGCGTCGGGCACGACGCGGCAGGCGTGTGCCCCGCGGGCGCGCTGCCTCTGTCTGCTCGATGGCTGTCACGCCGCCTCCCATGATCGTGAATGTGCGGTGTGCGCCGCGCGGCCATCGTACTTTTCGGTAACCGTGATGTGCGCGGTACGAGCGGAGAATTTCACGGACTGGATGCCCGTGAAAGCCGTGCGTAGCAGGGCAAACACGGGCAGCTCAGCGATAGTCGTCCTCGTCGAGGCTGACGACCCGGGCCTGTTCGGCCAGGTCGGCCTCGTTGGCCGCGTCCGTGTCCGCGTCCTGCAAGGAGTCGTCCTCGCGCGGTGCGAGATCGGTCTGCTGCTCCGCGGTATCGGCCTCGGGCGCTTCGGTGCTGTGGTCGGCGTTTTCCTCGACCTCGAAGGTCTCGGGGTCGGACGGGTCGACGGTCATCGTGGCTCTCTTCCCTGGAGGACTAGTGGTGCGAGTGCCCTGTTCGCCCTCTTCTATGAGTCGCCCTCTTCTATGAGCGTAGGAGACTGCCGAACCCGGCGCTACGCGATCTCCGGCTGATCCCGGGCGGTCTCCGGGCGACATCGGCCGGATCTGTGACGGCGAACACATGAGCCACCGTGTGATCGTCTCGTAACATTGCCGCATGTCCTCGACCGAGCTGCCGAACGTGATCGCCGCCACCGTCGCCCCCAAGCCGGGCGTCGTGGCGGTCGCGGCGGGCGAGCGGCTCGACCCGGTCAGCCTTCCCGGGCTCACGCTCTCGGTGCGGTCCAGGCCGTCGGTCCGTGAGGGTCTGCCGGCCGCGTTGTACGTGCACGGGCTCGGTGGGTCCTCGCAGAACTGGTCGGCTCTGATGCCGTTGCTCGAGGACGTCGTCGACTGTGCGGCGATCGACCTCCCGGGATTCGGCGACTCGCCACCGCCGGACGACGGCGACTATTCGATCACCGGGCACGCGCGCGCTGTCATCCGTTATCTGGACGCGTGCGAGCACGGGCCCGTGCATCTGATCGCGAACTCGCTCGGCGGCGCCGTCACCACCCGCGTCGCCGCCGTCCGCCCCGACTTGGTCCGCACCCTCACGCTGATCTCGCCCGCGCTCCCGGAGCTGCGGGTACAGCGCACGGCGGTGCCGACCGCCCTCCTCGCGGTGCCCGGAGTCGCGGCTCTGTTCACCAGGCTCACCAAGGACTGGACGGCCGAGCAGCGGGTCAGCGGTGTCATGGCGCTCTGCTACGGAGACCCGGGGCGGGTCTCGCCCGAGGGGTACAGCGCGGCCGTGCGGGAGATGGAGCGCAGGCTCGGCCTTCCGTACATGTGGGACGCGATGACCCGCTCGGCGCGCGGCATCGTGAACGCGTACACACTGGGCGGGCAGCACGGCCTGTGGCGGCAGGCGGAGCGGGTGCTGGCGCCGACGCTGCTCGTCTACGGCGGCAAGGACCTCCTCGTCTCGTACCGCATGGCACGCAAGGCCGCCGCCGCGTTCCGTGACTCACGGCTGCTCACTCTTCCGGACGCGGGGCATGTGGCGATGATGGAGTATCCCGATACGGTGGCCACGGCATTCCGCGAACTCCTCGCGGACACGGGCGAGTTGCATGCATCCGGTCATTCGGGCGCGGGGAGCTGAGGCGGCGAGTGGGACGTCATAGCCGCCGGGGTTCGGTCGACCTCGCAGACAACACGGGCAACACGAATACCGACGACATACCGTCACCGCAGGGCGCGCGCCCGCCGGGTCCCGGCACGGGGCGCCGCAGGCGTGCCCCGGGGGACGACGGCACGCCCGCGCACGGAATCCCGCAGGCCACGCCCGCGCACGGCACGCCCCAGGCCACCCCGCCGCAGGGCACGCCGCACGTCCGTGGCGGCCATCCCGAGCAGCGTGAGCCGGGCGGGGCGTGGGGATCGGGGCCGGGGATGGGCGCCGCCTACGGGACGCCGGGAGCGCGACCCGCGCCACCCCGTATGCCGGGGCCGCGCCGCGAGTACGTGGACGCGTTCAGCGGCGAGTTCGCCGACGATGACCTCTTCGGGGGCGGCGCGAGCCGTCCCTCTCCCATGTCGGCCGGCGCCCCGCCCCGCGACCCGTACGCCTCCGTCACCGACTGGGACCGCTCGGTCGACGAGGCCGACGAGAACGCTGAAGCGCGGGGAGAGCTCTGGGCCGACACGGTCGACGGAGCTGACGCCGGGGCCGGCGACCCCGGAGGCATCGCGCTCGACGAAGACGGGGACGGCAAGGGAGGCGGCAAGGGCCGCACCTTCACCGGGATCGCGGCCGCCGCGGTCACCACCGTTCTCGCGGTCGTCGTGGCCGGCCAGATGACCGACGGGCCAGAGGATTCTGCTCCCCGGACGCAGGCCGCCAAGGGTCAGGGCGAACGAGCGGCGGGCGAGGACGCGTCCCGCTCCGACGACCGCCCCACGCCTCCCGAGTCCGCCCCGGCGACGTACGAGACGAAGATGGCCAAGAAGTACCCGCTCGATGCCAAGCTCACGGCGTCCGGGGACTTCGACGCGATGGCCGGGTTCGACAAGGCGCCGGGCAAGGGGCAGTTGTTCCGCTACCGCGTCGATGTCGAGAAGGGGATGGGTCTGGACGGCGAGCTGTTCGCGTCCGCCGTGCAGAAGACCCTGAACGACGACCGGAGCTGGGCGCACGGCGGAGGCCGGACCTTCGAGCGGATCTCTTCGGGGAGACCCGACTTCGTCATCACGCTCGCCAGCCCGGGGACGACCGGGAAGTGGTGTGCGAAGTCCGGGCTCGACACGCTGGAGCAGAACGTCTCCTGCGACTCCGCGGCCACGGACCGCGTCATGATCAACGCCTATCGGTGGGCACAGGGCGCCAAGACCTACGGCGACCGCATCCATCCGTACCGGCAGATGCTGATCAACCACGAGGTCGGTCACCGGCTCGGCTTCAATCACACCGACTGCACGAAGGACGGCGAGCTCGCGCCCGTCATGCAGCAGCAGACGAAGTTCCTCGACCACGACGGAATCAAGTGCAAGGCCAACCCCTGGGCTTTCCCCAAGAGTTGAGCCCACGCCGTCGAAAGCTGGCCGCAGCCTGACGCTCCGTAGCTGAAGAGCGCTTTCCGAGCCTCATAGCGCGACAGAACGCTACCGGCGCGGGAAAGTTACTGCCGTTCACCCCTTTTGGTGGCGTGATGGACAACCGTCCATCACGCCACCGGCTTGTCCGCATACGTTCGTCCCGCTGTGAGCCGCCGGTCCAACGGCGGCTCTCCACATGGGAGATCGGGGGTGTACGCGTGCGCATCGGACTGCTTACGGAGGGTGGCTATCCGTATGTGAGCGGTGAGGCCAGGCTCTGGTGCGACCGGCTCGTGCGCGGGCTCGGGCAGCACGAATTCGACATCTACGCCCTCAGCCGCAGCGAGCGGCAGGAGGCGCGGGGCTGGATCGAGCTGCCGCCCCAGGTGAACCGCGTACGGACGGCGCCCCTGTGGACGGTCGACGACGGCGTCGCCTTCGGAGCCGGGTACGGACGGCGGGCGCGGCGGCGCTTCGCGGAGTGCTTCGGCGAACTCGCCGCCGCGGTGTGCGACTCCCCAGTGGCGGGCGCCGCGGGGGCGCCCTCCGCCTCCGACGCGTTGGCGGACCGTTTCGGCAGTGCGCTCTACGGCCTCGCCGAACTCGCCAGGGACCAGGGCGGCCTCGTCGGCGCGCTGCGCTCCGAAGCCGCCGTGCGCGCCCTGGAGAGCGCGTGCCGCGCGCCGGGCGCACTCCGCGCCGCGCGCACCGCACGCGTGCCCGACCTGCTCGCCGTGGCAAGCCTCCTGGAGCGCGCCCTGCGCCCGCTCTCCCTCGACTGGTACGGGGACGACGGCCTCGGCGCGGTGGACCTGTGCCACGCCACGTCCGGCGGCCCGGCGGCGCTCCCCGGTCTCCTCGCCAAGCACTTCTCCGGAGTGCCGCTCCTGGTCACCGAGTACGGCGTGCAGCTGCGGGCGCACTACCTCGCGACCGGCGACGACGCGCTGAGCGCGCCGGCGCGGGCGCTGCTCACCTCCTTCCACGGCAGGCTCGCCGCCGAGGTGTACGGCCAGGCCACGATCATCACCCCCGGCAACACGCACGCCCGCCGCTGGCAGGAGCGGTGCGGAGCCGAGCGGGCGAAGCTGCGCACGGTCTACCCCGGCATGGAGGCGTCCCGCTTCGCGGAGGTCGGCGAGCGGGAGGACCCGGGGGACCCCGACACCCTCCTCTGGGTCGGGCGCATCGAACCGGCCAAGGACCTGATCTCCCTGCTCCACGCCTTCGCGGAGGTCCGCAAGGAGGAGTCCAAGGCCCGGCTGCGGATCGTCGGGGCGCCCGCGGAGGGCCCCGAGGCGGCCGCGTACCTCGCCCACTGCAAGGCGCTCGCCGCGCAGCTTTTTCCCGACGAGGCCCAGGGCGCGCACGCCGTCGGCGACAACCCCGTGTCCTTCGAGGAGATCGGAGCGCCCGAGGTGCCCGAGCTCGCGGACGCGTACGCCGCGGGGAGCGTCGTCGTCCTGTCGAGCGTTGTCGAAGGGTTCCCGATCAGCCTGGTCGAGGCGATGTTCTGCGGGTGCGCCACGGTCTCCACGGATGTCGGCGCGGTCGTCGAGGTCATCGGCGGCACCGGGCTCGTGGTGCCGCCGCGCAATCCGCGGGCGCTCGCCGAGGCGTGCGTGGCGCTGCTGCGCGACGCCGGGCGGCGCGAACGGCTCGGGGCGGCGGCGCGCGCGCGGGCGCTCGAACTGTTCACCGTGGAGCAGAACACCGAGGCCTTCCGCGGCATTTACCTGGAGATCGTCTCGCACTGCCCGGTGCGCAGGGAGGCGGTCGACGACGCGGGCGAGCCCGTGCCCTTCGGTCATCCGGCGGAGGCGTACGTGCCGGGGCGGTGGGCGGTCGCCGCGGGTGGCGCGGGCGTCGGCGATGCGGACGCGGGCCCGGGCGGCGCTCCGAGCTGGGCCCAAGAGGCGGACAGACCGGAGCGGTTGAAGGAGGCGGGGGTATGAGCAAGGAGCAGCAGGTGGACGCGCCTCGGGCTCCGGGGAGCCCGGGCGGATGGGACGTGCGGTCGGAGGAGCTGGTGGCCGACGCGGCACTGGTGCGGGAGCCGGCGGCCTGGCGGGGCGCGGGTGTCGGCGCCGGGGAGGGTGCCAAGCCCGCGCGGCGCGGTGCCGTGGATCCCGTGAAGGCGCTGATGCACCGGCACCGGGAGCTGTGCGAGCGTGCCGTCGACCCGCTGGAGATCGCCGCGGGCCTCGAGGCGCACGGAGTGACCGACAGGACCGCCGGGCGGTTCAGGCACCGGGACGTGTTCGCGCTCGCCGAGGAGATGTACGCGCGCGTGCCGCGCGACGACGAGGAGCGCGGCGCCCCAGCGGCCCCCTTCTCGTACGGCGCCCCCGAAGTCCCCGCCGGGTGGGCGCTGTTCGCTCTGCTGCCGGGTGTGGTCTGCGCGCTCACCGCCATGGGGATCGAGCTGAGCGCGGGGCGCGCGCGGTACGCGGTGGGGCTCGGCGGAGCACTCGCAGTGGCCCTCGCGCTCCGGGTGGCTCTTCGGTACGGACCGTTGCGTTCTGCTCGCCATGTCGCGCCGGCCACGCGCGCGTGGGTGTGCCTTCTCGTCGCGTACGCCCTCTTCGGTGACGGGCTGACGCGGGCCGCCGTCTCGGGCGGGCCGGACGGCCCCTGGGCGCCGTCGACCGCTGCGGCACTGGGGCTCTCGCTCACCGTCGCGCCCGCCGTGTGGTGCGCGCGGCTGTTCACCGTGGGGGCGCGGGGGCGGCTTTCGCTCAGCCGGGGACTCGCTGAATTCACCGCCGCCGTACGGCCGTTGCTGCTGGGAGTCGTCGCGCTGTACCTGTGCGCCCTGGGCGCCCTGCTCGTGGGGGCCGGGGCTCTCTACGGCGTCCCGGCCTCTGCCGGGGCCGGGGCGCTCGGCGCACTGCTGCTGCTTTCCCGGCTGCTCTCCTCGTACGGGTTCACGCGCGCGCCCCTGCTGATGCTGGGGGCCGCGGGCGCGGTGGAGGCGGCCTCACTCGCCTCCGTGTTCGCGGGGCGGCTGCCCGGATGCGCGTGGCTCGCGGCGCCGGTGGAGGCGGCGGTCCGGGCCTGGGGGCCCGGTGTCGTTCCGGTCGTCGCGTGCGGCGCCGCCGCGGGCGTGCTGTTGCTCCATTCCCTGCGGGTGCTCAGCCAGGCCTCCGCGCACGGCGACGGGGCGCCCTGAGGATGCGCGCCGCCAGAACTTCCTTGCCCCATTCGAAATCTTCCTGGCCCCATTCGAAAACTTTCTCTCCCGCGGGGCCGACACCGCGGGCCTTACCCCGTGATTTACGGCAACCCCTGAAGGAGAACGCCAGATGAGCACCCTCAGCATCCGAGAATCCGACCCGGGAGCCGCCCGATGAGGGTGCTGCTGATCGGAGCCAACGGATACCTCGGCCGGTTCGTCGCCGACCGGCTGCTCGCCGACCCGGCGGTGCAGCTCACCGCGCTCGGCCGCGGCGACGACTCGGACGTACGGTTCGACCTCGCGAGCGGCAGCCCCGGCGCGCTCACCCGCTTCCTGGATGCCGTGCACCCGGGCGTCGTCATCAACTGCGCGGGCGCCACCCGTGGCGGCGCCCGCGAGCTGACCCGGCACAACACCGTCGCCGTCGCCACGATCTGCGAGGCCCTGCGCCGCAGCGGATGCGGGGCGCGGCTCGTGCAGCTGGGGTGCGGCGCCGAGTACGGGCCGAGCCAGCCGGGGTCCTCCACCGCGGAGGACGCCGTGCCGAGGCCCGGCGGACCGTACGGCGTCAGCAAGCTCGCTGCCACCGAGCTGGTCCTCGGGTCCGGTCTCGACGCGGTCGTCCTGCGGGTGTTCTCGCCCGCCGGGCCCGGTACTCCGGCCGGATCGCCGCTCGGGCGGCTCGCCGAGGCCATGCGGCGGGCCATGCAGGCCGGTGACGGCGAGCTCAAGCTCGGGGGGCTCGGCGTGCAGCGCGACTTCATCGACGTACGCGACGTGGCCCGCGCCGTGCACGCCGCCTCGCTCTCCGCCGCCCAGGGCATCGTGAACATCGGCGCCGGTCGCGCCGTACGACTGAGGGACGCGGCGGCCGTCCTGGCGCGCGTCGCCGGGTACGGCGGAGCCCTGCACGAGCTCGACCAAGGGGCGCTGCGGCAATCCATCGGGCATCCCCGCGCCGAATCCGACCACGGGAGCCCGGCCGCCTACCCCTACCCCGACGGGTGCGGCAGCTGGCAGCAGGCCGATGTGCGCACCGCGCGCGACCGGCTCGGCTGGCGGCCCCGCATCAACCTCGAAGAATCACTCGCCGACATCTGGATGGAGGCGGCATGCCGCATCTGACAAGGACCGGCACAGGCACCGCGCACACCGACATACGTCTCGGCTTCGGCATCCCCGGGTTCGCGCACCCCCTCGTCGCGCCCGCCGAATGGTCCGAACTCACCCGCCCGGGAACCCCTTTGGACTGGGTTGTTCTGAATGTGAGCAGAGGGCCGGGGGACCGGCCCGACCCGCACTGTCTGGAGGCGGCGGGCCGGCTGCGGAACGCGGGCGTGCGTGTTCTCGGTCATCTCGACGTGACGTACGGCGCGCGCAGCTTCGGAGAGCTCGTCTCCGACGCCCATCGCTACCTCGACTGGTACCAGGTCGACGGCTTCTCGCTGGACCGCTGTCCCACGGAGCGGGCGGCGCTCCCGGAGGTGCGCAGGACGGTGACGACGCTGCGGGCGCTCTGTGACGACGCGCACATCGTCCTCGGACACGGCACCCACCCGTATCCCGGATATGCCGAATCCGCCGACCAGTTGGTGACCTTCTCCGGCCCCTGGAGCGATTATCGCTGGTCACAGGTGGCCGAGTGGACCGCCGACTACCCGCCCGAGCGCTTCTGCCACTTCGTGCACGGCATGCCGCGCGGCCATCTCGACGAGGCGCTGCGCATCGCACGCTGGCAGGGCGCGTCGACGATCTACTTCACCGACCGGGTGGACGTCGCAGGAGCGGATGACCCCTGGGAGTCCATGCCCGGGTACTGGGACGAAATCGTCTCGCGCATCGGAACGGGTGTCTCGGAATGAAGAGGGGCGTGGCAGTGTTACGGACAGAACAACCGTTTCCATATTCCGACCAACGGAGTCTCCGTGTCGCTGCCACCCCTGGTCGAGCCAGCATCTGAGCTCACCGTCGACGAGGTCCGCAGGTACTCCCGCCACCTGATCATCCCCGACGTCGGGATGGACGGGCAGAAGCGGCTGAAGAACGCCAAGGTGCTGTGTGTCGGCGCCGGCGGCCTCGGGTCACCGGCGCTGATGTACCTCGCCGCGGCGGGCGTCGGCACGCTCGGCATCGTGGAGTTCGACGAGGTCGACGAGTCGAACCTGCAGCGCCAGATCATCCACAGCCAGGCCGACATCGGCCGCTCCAAGGCGGCGTCGGCGAAGGACTCGGTCCTCGGCATCAACCCGTACGTGAACGTGATCCTCCACGAAGAGCGGCTCGAGGCCGAGAACGTGATGGACATCTTCAGCCAGTACGACCTGATCGTCGACGGCACGGACAACTTCGCCACGCGTTACCTGGTCAACGACGCCTGCGTGCTGCTCAACAAGCCGTACGTCTGGGGTTCGATCTACCGCTTCGACGGCCAGGCGTCCGTCTTCTGGAGCGAGCACGGCCCGTGCTACCGCTGCCTCTACCCGGAGCCCCCGCCCCCCGGCATGGTCCCGTCCTGCGCCGAGGGCGGCGTACTCGGCGTGCTCTGCGCGTCGATCGGCTCCATCCAGGTCACCGAGGCGATCAAGGTCCTGGCCGGCGTGGGCGACCCGCTGGTCGGCCGCCTGATGATCTACGACGCCCTGGAGATGCAGTACCGCCAGGTCAAGGTCCGCAAGGACCCGGACTGCGCGGTCTGCGGCCCGAACGCCACCGTCACCGAGCTCATCGACTACGAGGCCTTCTGCGGCGTCGTGTCGGACGAGGCCCAGGAGGCGGCGCTCGGCGCGACGATCACTCCCAAGCAGCTCAAGGAGATGATCGACGCGGACGAGAAGATCGAGATCATCGACGTGCGCGAGCAGAACGAGTACGAGATCGTCTCGATCCCCGGCGCCAAGCTGATCCCCAAGAACGAGTTCCTCATGGGCACCGCCCTGGAGAGCCTTCCGCAGGACAAGAAGATCGTCTTGCACTGCAAGACGGGTGTCCGGTCCGCGGAGGTCCTCGCCGTGCTGAAGTCCGCGGGCTTCAGCGACGCGGTGCACGTGGGCGGCGGCGTGATCGGCTGGGTCAACCAGATCGAGCCCGACAAGCCGGTCTACTAGGCCTGGCGCCTGAACGGAGAGGGGCCCGCACCGTGTGGTGCGGGCCCCTCTCGTTGGTCAACCCCTCAGTTCTCGCAGACCTTGCCGTCCTTCGGGGGCTTGCCCTCCAGCAAGTAGTCGTTCACCGTGCCGTCCACGCAGTTGCTGCCCATGCCGTACGCGCCATGGCCCTCGCCCTTCCAGGTCAGCATGGTGCCGACCCCCTTGCCGAGCTCGTCGGCCATCTTCTGCGCACCCTCGTAGGGCGTCGCCGGGTCTCCGGTGTTGCCGACCACCAGGATCGGCGCCGAGTCAGGGGCGCTGACCTCAGGGGAGTCGTGCAGCCCGGCCACCGGCCAGGAATGGCACCAGCCCGCCGTGTCCCAGCCCATGAACTCGCCGAAGACCGGCGATATCTCGCGGAACTCGCCGAGCTGTCGCTTCGCCTCCGCCGGCGTCGTCCGCGCCTTGCCGTCGCGGCAGGAGATCGAGCGCTGCGAGTGGCTCTGCGTGCTGTAACGCCCGGATTCGTCCCGCTCGTTGTAGGCGTCGGCCATCTGCAGCAGGGCCGAGCCGTCCCCCTTCTCGGCCTGCTCGAGGCCACGGGTCAGGGCGGGCCAGCTCTGCTTGCTGTACAGCGTGACCGTGATGCCGGTGAGCGCCAGGGACTGGGTGAGCTTGCGGTCGCCCGACCCGGGCAGTGGCTTGGCGTCGAGGCGCTTCAGGAGGCGCACTATCTTCTGCGAGCCCGCCTTCGGGTCCTGGCCCGAGGACTTCAGATAGTTCTCCAGGGCGCGCTGGAAGCCCCGCGCCTGGTTCTTGGCGTGGCCCACCGAGTCCGCGCTCGGGTCGACGACGGCGTCCAGAGTGAGGCGCCCCACCTTCCTGGGGAACAAGTGGGCGTACGTGCCGCCCAGTTCGGTGCCGTACGAGATGCCCATGTAGTGCAGCTTCTCGTCGCCGAGCACCTGGCGCATCACGTCCATGTCCCGGGCAGCCTCGACCGTCGATACATGGTCGAGGAGCTTGCCCGAGCCGCGCGCGCAGCCCGCGCCGAAGTCGGCCGCGTCCTTGAAGTACGCCGCTTCCTCGGCCGGAGTGTCCGGGGTGAGGTCGACGGACTCCGCGGCCTGGGTCTCCTTGTCGCTGCGGCAGCGCACACCCTCGCTGCCCGCCACCCCGCGCGGGTCGAAGCTCACCAGGTCGTACCGCCCGCGCAGCGTGTCGTACATGTCCGCGAACGACGGCAGCATGGAGACGCCGGAGCCGCCGGGTCCGCCGAAGTTGAACAGGAGCGAGCCGATGCGCTTGCCCTCGCCGGTGGACCTGGCGCGGATCAGCGCGATGTCGATCGTCTCGCCGTCCGGCTTCGCGTAGTCCAAGGGGACCTTGAGGGTCGAGCACTGCCACTCGGAGCCGGGCGCGGGGTCGCTGCCGGTCGCCTTGCAGCCGCCCCAGTCGAGCTTCTGGGTGGTGAGCGAGGCGGGCAGGGTGGAGGAGGGGTCGGGCCTTGGCGACTGCTCGGGGCCTGTCGGCGCGGGCTTCGCGTCGTCCTTGCCCTCGTCCCTGTCGGAGCCACCGCAGCCGACGGCGAGCCCCGCCACCAGAACCCCTGCGGCGGTCAGAGCTGCTGACCGTACGAAACGCGGCATGGAGCGCTTCCCCCCTCGGAAGACAGTCAAGCCATAGTAGGCGGGGCCACTGACAGTGACCTGGGCGGGCCGATCGGCGCGGGCTGCCCCGGCGGCCCGGCGGAGGTCCGCCGCCCCGCTACGAGCAGACCGTGCCCTCCTTCGGCACCGTGCCGTCCAGCAGATAGCCGTTCACCGCGTTCCGCACGCACTTGTTCTTGCTGTCGTACGCCCCGTGCCCCTGGCCCTTGTACGTCAGCTCGACGCCGACGCCCTTGCCCAGCGCGTCCGCCATCTTCTTCGCACCCTCGTACGGCGTGGCCGGGTCGCCCGTGTTGCCGATGACGACGATGGGCGGCGCCGCAGGCGCGCTGACGTCCGGGTGCTCGGCGGCGCCGTTGACCGCCCAGTCGGTGCAGCCGACCATGCCCCACGCCAGATAGTCGCCGAACAGCGGCGACGCCTCACGGAACCCGGGGAGCTTCTGCTCGACGTACTCCGGCGTGTAGCGCGCCTTGTCGTCCGCGCAGTTGATGGAGATGTTGGCTGCCTGGATGTTGCTGTACGTACCGTCCTGGTTGCGGCCGTTCATGGCGTCGGAGAGCGTCATCAGGATCTTGCCGTCGCCGTCGTACGCCTCGTCGAGGCCCTCGGTGAGGTACGGCCAGAAGTCCATGGAGTACAGCGCCTGCGCGATGCCGTTCGTGGCGGCGGTCTGCGTCAGTTTTCGCGGCGCGATGGCGGGCAGCGGCTTGGCGTCCAGGTCCTCGAGGAGCTTGGCGATCTTGTCCTTGACGTCCTTCTCGGTGTCGCCGACGGGGCAGTCCTCGACCTTCGACGTGCAGTCCTTGGCGTAGTTGTCGAGCGCGAGCTGGAAGCCCTCGGCCTGGCCGAGCGATCCCTCCTCCGCGGTCTCGGTGGGGTCGACGACCGCGTCGAACACGGCACGGCCCACCCTCTTGGGGAACAAGTGCGCGTAGACGCCGCCGAGTTCGGTGCCGTACGAGATGCCGAAGTAGTGCAGCTTGTCGTCGCCGAGCACCTGGCGCATCAGGTCCATGTCACGGGCCGCGTCGGTGGTGCCCACGTGGGGGAGCACGTCGCCGGAGTTTTCCTCACAGGCTCCGTTGAAGCCCTTCACGTTGTCGACGAGCTTCTTCTGCTCGGCGTCGTCGTCGGGCGTGGAGTCCTGCTGGAAGTAGGTGTCGAGCTGTTCGTCGTCCTCGCACTTCACGCCCGCGCTGCGGCCGACGCCGCGCGGGTCGAAGCTCACCAGGTCGTAGCGGGTGCGCAGCTTGGCGTAGTCCTCTCCGAAGGCGGGCAGCGTGGTGATGCCCGAGCCGCCGGGGCCACCGAAGTTGAAGACGAGCGATCCGATCCGCCGGTCCTTCTCGCCGCTCGCCGTGGCGCGGATCAGCGCGATGTCGAGGGTGTCCCCTTTGGGTTTGTCCCAGTCGAGGGGGGCCTTCATGGTGGCGCACTGCCACTTCGCGCCGCCGGGCAGTGGGGAGGGCGCCTCACCTCCGCCTTCGGAGGCGGCGGGCGCGGGGCAGTCCTTCCAGCTGAGCTCCTGGGCCGACAGGTCCTCTGCCTTGGAGTCCTTGGAGTCGTCACCGCCGCAGGCCGCGAGGGTCGCAGACAGCAGGACGACGGTGGCGGCGGCACGGGCCTTGAGGTTGGGCATGCTCCCCATCCTGCGGGGGGCGCAGACGGGGCGCACGGCTGGCTCGGCCTTCCGTGAACCGGGGTCCTTCTCTTAGAGAAGGCGTTCCCTTCTCTAAAGAAGGCCCTTCCTTGTCAGGTGGTTGAAGAACAACCACCCCGGAAGCACCGGCAGCCACAGCGTGAGGAGTCGGAACAGAAGCACCGCCGGAGCCGCCACGTCCTTGGGCACGCCCACCGCGACAAGACCGAGGGTGAGCGTCGCCTCGACGGCCCCGATACCGCCGGGCGTGGGCGCCGCGGAGCCGAGCGCGTTGCCGGCGAGGAAGACCACAGCGACGCTGGCCAGGGTCAGGGGCTTCATCTCCGTGGTGCTGAAGGCACGTACCGAAGCGTCGAGACAGAGCACGAACATCAGCGTCAGGAGCAGCATGCCGCCGATGCCGGTGAGCAGCTTCTGCGGGCGCTGCAGTACGTCGAGCATGCGCGGCACGACGCCCGCGAACAGCGACCGCACGCGGGTGACGACGAACTTCCGCAGGAAGGGGATCGCGGTCACCACGAGCACGAGCACCGCGACCGAGAGCAGACCGGCGATGACGGTGCGGGACGGCGACAGGGACGGCGTCTTCTCCGTGCCGGTCACGTAACCGAAGATCATCAGCAGCATGATGTGCGAGCCGAGCCCGAACAGCTGCGAAGCCCCGACGCTCGCCACCGCGAGGCCGGAGCGCACCCCGGAGCGCTGCAGGAAACGCGTGTTCAGCGCGACGCCGCCCACCGCGGCGGGCGCCACGATCTTCACGAACGACCCCGCGACCTGCGCCTGCACGGCCCGCAGGAACGGCACACGCTCCGGCACGAAGCCGAGCAGGCTCATCGCCGCCGCGAAGTAGCTCAGCGCCGAGCACGCCACGGCCACGGCGACCCAGCCCCACTCGGCCTCGCCGATGATCGTGTTGAAGTCGACGTGGGTGAGCTGGGAGAGCAGGAAGTACGCGCCGATGGCACCGGCGATGAAGCTGATCAGCGTGCGCGGCCTGATCCGTTCCAGCTGGGCGGGCTCGACGGGCGCCTGCGGCCGGATCAGCAGCACCTGGTGGCGGATCTGGGTGAGCAGATCCTCCTCGCGGGCCTGGTCGAGCGCTACGTCTATCGCCTGCTTCTCGGCCTGCTTCTCCGCGCGCACGGCCTTGCGGTCGGGGCCCTTGGCCGCCTCCGTGGGCTCCGCGACCTCTGCCGCCGCGTCGGTGTCCGCGTCCGCCGCGCGGGCCAGCTTGTCCTTGCGGGACGCCTCCAGAACCGCCTCGCGCTCGCGCTGGGACCGCTCCCTGGCCAGCTTGCGCAGGGTCCCCCGGGTGGAGCGGGTCAGGGCGATGGGCTGGAGCAGCGGCAGACAGTCGGCGACCGTGTCGGGGCCGAGCACGTCCACCGCGGTCGCGACCGCGCGCTCGGCGCCCACGCGAAGACCGAAGGCCGTCAGGAGCTGGGCGATGTCCATCCGCAGGACCAGGTCGCCCGCGGCGATCTCACCGCCCCGCAGGTCGGTCAGGATCACCGTGCCGGAACGATCCACCAGAATCGCGTCGCCCGCGAGCCTGCGGTGCGCGATCCGCCGCGACTGGAGCGCCTGCACCTGCCGCCAGGTGTCGCAGAGCAGCTCGTCGGTGATGACGTCGTCCGGCAGGGAGTCCAGGGTGCGGCCGCCCGTGTGCTCGTAGACGAGGATCACCGCGTCGGGGCCGAGCTCGGAGGTGGCGATCAGCTTGGGCGCGTTGGCCCCGGCCGCGATCGCCGCGTACGCCAGGAGGGCTTCCTGCTCCAGGGCCTGGCGCAGCGACTGCAGGCTGCGGCGCTGGGTGATGCCGCGCAGCGTGAGCCTGCGCCACACGCGGTAGAAGAAGCCCTGCGCCTGCTGTTCGCGGTCGATGACCGTGACGTCCAGGGGTGGGCCGTCCTCCAGGGTGACGAAGTAGCGGCGGCCCCGGTCGCCGTGCTCGCTGTCCGGGGACTCCTCGCGGGCCGCGCTCACCGGGCGGAAGCCGACGTGCCGCAGGCCGGCGAGGAGCGTCTGGCCCGTGGGCCTGACGTTCGGGGAGCCGACCGCGTACAGCGTGCCGTAGGCCACGCTCCAGCCGAGCAGGACCGTCAGGATGATCGAGAACGGCGTCGTGTAGCCGGTGACCAGCATGGTGAAGGCGTCGAGCAGGAGCACCACCCACAGGACCACCCGCCAGCGTGGTCTTCGGGACATTCCCACTGCTGTCATGTACGCGATGACGGGGGCGAGATAACCGTGCACGGGGTCGGTGAGCGCGTGCAGATCGCCGGGGGACGGCCGGGTCAGCGCCTCCTGGATGGAGTCCGGAGCGGCCTTGGCGACCCACAGGTCGGTGGCGAGCGTCACCCCGTGCGCGAGGACGGCCGCGAGGACGCCGTCGGCGATGCGCAGCCCGTCCCGCTTGACCAGGCGCTCGATCGCGAACGCGACGGGCACGAGCAGGACGCCGATGCTCGCGGTGAGGCCCGCGAACTTGATCAGGAGGTCGGGCGCCTGCTCCGTGCCCTTGTCGATGTCCTGGGCGAGCCCCGATGTCGTCCCGTGCGCGAACGCGGCGATGGCGAGGACGACGGCGATCCCGAGGATGCCGACGAGCAGCCGCATCAGGTCCGACGGACGGTGCACGCGCGCGGCGAGCAGCGGTTCGTCACCGGCGACGCGGTCGGTGTGCGCTTCCTCGCCGTCGGCGCAGTCGTCGGTGCAGCCGTCGGGAACGAAAGCGGCGTGGGCCTCCTGCTCGGCTGCCTCGGCTGCGGACCGCTCGTCCTCGTCCCTGCCGGACTTCTCGAACTTCTCGTGCTTCTCGTGCTTCGTCAGGGAGTGCCCACCGGTGTCCGGGTGCGCCTCGGCCGCAGGGGTGCCCGCCGTCTCATCGGGGTGCACATCCTGCTGCTCCGTCGCCTCTTCTTGATCTCGTATCACCAGTCACCGCCCGCACGATGGTGGCATGCCCCACCGACAGAGGGGGGCATCAGGGTGCAATGCGGGGGCGCAAAGTGTTCACCCAGCTCCAGTTTGTCTCGTACCGCACACTCTGTCGCGGGCCACTCACGGTGTCGGTGGGGTACGGCAGGATGGTTCGGATGAGCGAGGAGAGCGGACCGGAGCAGGGGCTCTCGGGGTACCCGGAGTACGCCGAGCGTGTCTTCGAGGTGGCGGAGCTGATCCCTCCGGGCCGGGTGATGACGTACGGGGACGTCGCGGAGTGGCTGGAGGAGGGCGGCCCGCGGCAGGTCGGCCGGGTCATGGCCCTCTACGGGGACGCCGTTCCGTGGTGGCGTGTGGTGCGCGCGGACGGCCGGCTGCTGCCGGGCCACGAGCTCCGGGCACTCGGCCACTACCGCGCGGAGGCCACACCCCTGCGTGAGGCCGGCCGCGCGTCCGAGGGGCACGTGCCGCGCCTCGACATGCGGCGGGCGCGGTGGGACGGCACGGCAGCTGTCCATGACGCGGCGGGAGGCGGCGGCGCCGACCACCCGCGGGCTCCGGAGGCTCACACCTGACAGCTTCGGCCATCCCGCGGCGTCGCGGGGGGCCGGTGGCCCGTACGGGGGAAGCCACCCGTCCCACGCGCCCGCAGGCGTAGCGTCGACAGCACGCATTTCTCTCCCCCCGCAGCCACCGCGCGGCTGTTGTTCACCACGTACACCCACCAGGACCGGCGACCCACGTGAGCTCCACTTCTTCCGCCCGGCACACCCGGCACCCGTCGCACCACCAGGTGCGCCAGGGGGCCCAGGGCGCCTATCGACTGGTGCGTACCCCGCCGGTCCGTGTGGACCCCCCTCGTCTTGACGCACGGCAGCGTGCGGTGGTTGACCATCCCGGGGGGCCGCTGCTCGTCCTGGCGGGGCCCGGCACGGGCAAGACGACGACGCTCGTGGAATCCGTCGCCGCGCGCATCGCGAAGGGCACGGAGCCGGAGCGGGTCCTGGTCCTCACCTTCAGCCGCAAGGCCGCGGTGGAGCTGCGCGACCGCATGGCGCTGCGCATAGGAGCGGCCAACGCCCCGCAGGCGACGACCTTCCACTCCTTCTGTTACGCCCTCATCCGCGCCCACCAGGACGCGGACCTGTTCGTCGAGCCCCTCCGCCTCCTGTCCGGTCCCGAGCAGGACGTGGCCGTGCGCGAGCTCCTCGCGGGCCAGATCGATCTCGCGGGCGAGGGGCGCGCGCACGTCCGCTGGCCGGACGAACTGCGCGCCTGCCTGACGACGCGGGGCTTCGCCGACGAGGTGCGCGCGGTGCTCGCCCGAAGCCGTGAACTGGGCCTCGGCCCCGATGCCCTGAACGCCTTCGCCCGCCGCGCGGGGCGCCCGGACTGGAGTGCGGCGGCGGCGTTCCTCGCGGAGTACCTGGACGTACTCGACATGCAAGGAGTGCTCGACTACGCGGAGCTCGTGCACCGCGCGGTGCTGCTCGCGAGGCGTCCCGAGGTCGCACGCGCGCTCGGCGCGCAGTACGACGCGGTGTTCGTCGACGAGTACCAGGACACGGATCCGGCGCAGGTACGGCTGCTGCACGCGCTGGCGGGCGGCGGGCGCTCCCTCGTCGCCTTCGGCGACCCGGACCAGTCGATCTACACCTTCCGGGGCGCCGACGTGAACGGCATCCTGGAGTTCCCCGACCGCTTCCCGCGCGCGGACGGCAGCACGGCGCCGGTCGAGGTCCTGACCACGTCCCGCAGATCGGGATCGGGCCTTCTCGCCGCCACGCGCCTGCTCACCCGCCGTATGCCGCTGACCAGGCTGCCCGCGGAGAAGGTACGGGCCCACCGGGAGCTGGCCGCGGTCAGGGACGGCGGCCATGTGGAGACCTACACGTACCCCACGTCCGGCGCCGAGCTCGACAACATCGCGGACATCCTGCGCCGCGCGCACCTGGAGGACGGCGTCCCCTGGGGCGAGATGGCGGTCCTGGTCCGGGCGGGAGCCCACACGATCCCCGCGGTCCGCCGCAGCCTCACCGCGGCCGGCGTCCCCCTGGACATCGACGGCGACGACATCGCCCTCCGCCACGAGCCGGCGGTCACGCCCCTGCTGACGGCGCTGCGGGCGGTGGCGACGGCGGTGGTGTCGCAGCCGTCGTCCGCGGAGCCTTCCGCTGGCCCTGAGGGGGAGGCTGCCGCCCCCGCCACCTGGCTCGACACCGAGACCGCTGTCACCCTCCTCGCATCCCCCCTCGCCGGCATGGACGCCGCTGATCTCCGGCGTCTCGGCAGGGCCCTTCGTGCGGAGGAGCGTGCCGCGGGGAACCACCTTCCGCCGCCCTCCGACGAACTCCTCGCCCGCGCGCTGGCCGAACCGGAGCGGCTCGTCGCGCACGACCCCGCGTACGCGCGCGGCGCCCAGCGGCTCGGTGCGCTGCTGTGCAAGGCCCGCGAGCGTCTCGCGGGCGGCGGCACCGCCGAGGAGGCGCTCTGGGAGCTGTGGGACGGCACACCGTGGCCACGCCGTCTGGAGCGCACCGCCCGCCGCGGCGGCGCCGCAGGGCGCAACGCGGACCGCGATCTCGACGCCGTCTGCGCCCTGTTCGCGTACGCCTCCCGCGCCGAGGAGCGCACCGGGGGGCGCGGCGCCCTCAACTTCCTGGAGGAGACCGAGGCGCAGGACATCGCCGCGGACACCCTCACGCGCAGGGCGGTGCGCCCCGACGCCGTACGCCTGATGACGGCGCACCGTTCCAAGGGCCTCGAGTGGCGGCTCGTGGTGGTCGCGGGTGTCCAGGAGGGCCTCTGGCCCGACCTGCGCCGCCGCGGCTCGCTCCTGGAGGCCGACCGCATCGGAAGCGACGGCCTCGCCGAGCCCCTCACCCCCGGAGCGCTCCTCTCCGAAGAGCGCCGGTTGTTCTACGTAGCCGCCACGCGCGCGCGTGAACGCCTCGTCGTCACCGCCGTCAAGGCGCCCGCGGACGACGGGGACCAGCCCTCCCGCTTCCTCACCGAACTCGGCGTCGAACCCAAGGACATAACGGGCCGCCCGCGTCGCCCCCTCTCCGTCTCCGCGCTCGTCGCCGAGCTGCGCTCCACCACCGTCGACCCCCGGATCTCCGAGCCGTTGCGCGAGGCGGCCGCCCACCGTCTGGCCCGGCTCGCCGCGCTGAGCGACGCGGACGGGCGCCCGCTCGTGCCGTCCGCGCACCCGTACCGCTGGTGGGGCATGTACGAGCCGACGGCGAGCGCAGTCCCTCTGAGGGACCGCGACAAGCCCGTCGTCCTCTCCGGAAGCGCCCTGGACCAGCTCGCCAACACCTGTTCCCTGCAGTGGTTCCTGGGCCGCGAGGTGAAGGCGGACGCCCCCGCGACCGCAGCCCAGGGCTTTGGCAACGTGGTGCACGTCCTGGCCGACGAGGTCGCCTCCGGCAGGACACCCGCCGACCTCGCCGTCCTCATGGAACGCCTCGACTCGGTCTGGGACGCGCTCGCCTTCGACGCCCCCTGGAAGTCGACGCAGGAGAAGGAGCACGCGCGCGTGGCGCTCGAACGCTTCCTCCAGTGGCATGTGATGGACCGCGCGACCCGCACCCCCGTCAGCAGCGAGCACGACTTCGACGTGACCCTCGAAGCGGGACCCTACGAAGTACGCGTGCGCGGCTCCATGGACCGCGTCGAACAGGACGCGCAGGGGCGTGCCTACGTAGTCGACTTCAAGACCGGCAAACAGACCCCCACCGCCGCCGAGGTGGCCCGCCACCCGCAGCTCGCCGTCTATCAACTCGCCCTTCGTGAGGGCGCGGTCGACGACGCCTTCGAAGGCGTACGTCCGGAGGCGGGCGGCGCGGAACTGGTGCAGCTGCGCCAGGGCGCCGCCAAGAAGGACGGCGGCGAAGCCCTCCCCAAGGTGCAGGCCCAGGAGCCGCTCGCCGGGGAGTGGGTGGGCGACCTCCTGGCCACCGCGGCCGGCAAGGTCCTCGACGAACGCTTCTCGCCCACCACGGGCCAGCACTGCACGCACTGCGCCTTCCGAGCCTCGTGCAGCGCCAAGCCGGAGGGCCGGCAGGTCGTGGACTGACGCCCCCCGAGGGAGCCAGTGGCCAACGTCACCTCTCACCCCGTGTGTTCATAGCAGGCTCACAGGCCATCTACAGTCGCGGCAAAGCTCTACGTCTTCTGAGGAGAAACACACATGGCAGCCAACCGGAAGCTCCTGGCCGCGGCAGTCGCCTGCGCCGCCGCGTTCGTCAGCGTCACGGGCTGCTCCAGCGAGGAGAAGGACCCCTTCGAGGGGATGAGCGCCG
Source organism: Streptomyces sp. NPDC033180 (assembly GCF_055577645.1). Taxonomy (NCBI): domain Bacteria; kingdom Bacillati; phylum Actinomycetota; class Actinomycetes; order Kitasatosporales; family Streptomycetaceae; genus Streptomyces; species Streptomyces sp. NPDC033180. Next base: position 181,198 of record NZ_JBVIPU010000005.1, read on the forward strand.
ACAAGATCGCCAAGAAGGCGTCCGACGCGTCCAAGGACGCGGGCTCCTTCAGGGTCTCCGGCGAGGGCAAGCAGGACGCCGAGACGGTCAAGGTCGACTTCTCGGTCGCCAAGTCCGGTGACTGCAAGGGCAAGGTGGGCGGCGGCGCGGCCGGCACCGCCGAGCTGCTCGTGTCCGGCAGTACCCAGTACATGAAGGGCGACGAGGCGTACTGGAAGAAGGCCATGGGCGGCAGCGGCAAGGCCGCGGCCCTCAAGGACAAGTGGGTCAAGACGCCGAACGGGGAGAACGGCGGTGTCTGCGACCCCGACGCCATGTTCCAGTCCAAGGACCTCAAGGACATGAAGCGCGAGAAGGACTCCGAGGTCGACGGCGAGAAGGCGGCCGTCCTCACGAAGAGCAAGTCGGGCAAGAAGACCACCTTCTACGTCGCCGCCGAGGGCAAGCCCTACTTCCTGAAGGTCGTCACCTCGGGCAAGGAAGACCCGGGCACGATGAACTTCTCCGACTACGGCAAGCCCGTCGCCGTCAAGGCGCCGGCGCCGGGTGACGTCATGGACATGGAAGAGCTCATGAAGTCCTGACGCCTTGACGTCATGAGTAACAGCGGCCACTGACCACCGGGAGCCCTCGATTGTCAGTGGCCGCCGCTAGCCTCTCTGACGTGCCACCTCGTATCACCGACCCCGAGCAGCTCAAAGAGCTCCTCGGCATCCCGTTCACCCCGGAGCAGACGGCCTGCATCACCGCGCCGCCCGCCCCGCAGGTCATCGTGGCCGGAGCCGGGTCGGGCAAGACGACGGTGATGGCGGCCCGCGTGGTCTGGCTGGTCGGCACCGGGCAGGTCGCCCCCGAGCAGGTGCTCGGCCTGACGTTCACGAACAAGGCGGCGGGCGAACTGGCCGAGCGGGTGCGCCAGGCGCTCATCAGGGCCGGTGTCACCGACCCCGAGGCCCTGGACCCGGACCACCCTCCGGGCGAGCCGGTCATCTCCACGTACCACGCCTTCGCCGGCCGCCTCCTGACCGACCACGGCCTGCGCATAGGGCTCGAACCCACCGCCCGGCTGCTCGCCGACGCCACCCGATTCCAGCTCGCCGCGCGCGTGCTGCGGGAGGCGCCGGGGCCGTATCCCGCGCTGACCCGTTCCTTCCCCGACCTCGTCAGCGACCTCCTCGCCCTCGACAGCGAGCTCGCGGAACACCTCGTACGCCCCGAGAAGCTCCGCGCCTACGACACCGAGCTGCTGCACGCCCTGGAGGGCGCCAAGCTCTCCAACGCCGACCTGCGCAAGGTGCCGGAGACGGTGGCCGCCCGGCTCGAACTGGCCGAGCTCGTCGGCCGCTACAGGGAGGCGAAGCGCTCCCGCGACCTCCTCGACTTCGGTGACCAGATCGCCCTCTCCGCGACGCTGGCCGACGCCCGCGCGGAGGTCGGCGAGATCCTGCGCGAGGAGTTCCGCGTCGTCCTGCTCGACGAGTATCAGGACACGTCGGTGGCCCAGCGCATCCTCCTGGCAGGCCTCTTCGGAGGCGGCACGGGCCACCCCGTGACCGCGGTCGGCGACCCCTGCCAGGCGATCTACGGCTGGCGCGGCGCCTCCGTGGCGAACCTCGACGACTTCCCCGAGCACTTCGCCTACGCCGACGGACGCCCCGCGGCCCGCCACGCGCTCAGCGAGAACCGCCGCAGCGGCGGCCGTCTCCTGGACCTCGCGAACGGCCTCGCGGAGCCGCTGCGCGCCATGCACGCGGGCGTGGAAGCCCTGCGGCCGGCGCCCGGCGCCGAGCGCGACGGCATGGTGCGCTGCGCCCTGCTGCGCACGCACGCCGAGGAGATCGACTGGATCGCCGACTCGATCGCGCACCTCGTGCGCACCGGCAAGGCCCCCGGTGAGATCGCCGTCCTGTGCCGCACGGCGACGGACTTCGCGCAGATCCAGGGCGCGCTGGTCGCCCGCGACGTCCCCGTGGAGGTCGTCGGCCTGTCCGGCCTTCTGCACCTCCCGGAGGTCGCCGACCTGGTCGCCGTCTGCGAGGTGCTCCAGGACCCGGGCGCGAACGCCTCCCTGGTGCGCCTGTTGACCGGCCCGCGCTGGCGCGTCGGCCCGCGGGACCTCGCCCTCCTGGGCCGCCGCGCACGCCTTCTCGTACGCCATGGGCACGCGTCCCCCGACGACGACCCGGACCGGCGTCTCGCCGAAGCGGTCGAGGGGGTCGACCCCGCGGAGGTGATATCGCTCGCGGACGCGCTCGACACGTTCCTGGAGACGCCGCTGGAGGAGGGCATTGAGGACGACGGGCTGCCCTTCTCGCCGGAGGCGAGGGTGCGGTTCGCGCGCCTCGCGGCCGAACTCCGCGATCTGCGCCGCTCGCTGGCCGACCCGCTGATGGACGTGCTGCACCGGGTGCTCGCCGTCACGGGCCTGGAGGTCGAACTCTCCGCGTCACCGCACGCCCTCGCGGCACGCCGCCGCGAGACGCTCTCGAACTTCCTGGACGTCGCCGCGTCCTTCGCCGCGAACGACAGCGGGGCGAGCCTGCTGGCCTTCCTCGCCTTCCTGCGGACGGCCGCGCAGTACGAGAAGGGCCTGGACAACGCCCTGCCCGGCGGCGAGAACACGGTCAAGGTGCTCACCGCCCACAAGTCGAAGGGCCTGGAGTGGGACGTCGTGGCCGTCCCCGGCCTGGTCACCGGGACGTTCCCCAGCACCCAGGGCCGCGAGAAGTGGACGGCCCAGGGAAAGGTCGTCCCGCACGCGCTGCGCGGGGACGCGGCGACCCTGCCCGACATCGAGGCGTGGGACTCCCGGTCCATGAAGGCGTTCCACGAGGACATGAAGGAGCACCAGCGCACCGAGGAGCTCCGCCTCGGCTATGTGACGTTCACGCGCCCCCGCTCGCTGCTCCTGGGCTCCGGCCACTGGTGGGGGCCTTCGCAGAAGAAGCCGCGCGGCCCCTCGGACTTCCTGAGGGCGCTGTACGACCACTGCGCGGTGGGTCACGGCGAGATCGAGGCCTGGGCGGACGAACCGGAGGAGGGCGAGGAGAACCCCGCCCTGGCGGAGGGCGCCGCCGAGCACGCGTGGCCGCTCCCGCTGGACGAGACGTCCCTGGCCCGCCGCCGGGCCGCCGCGCAGACGGTCCTCACAGAGCTGGACCGCCTGACGGGGGAGGGGGCGCCCGACGCGACGGACGACGCCCGCTCGCACGAGGAGCCCCACCCGTCGGCGTACGACGACGTGCCCCCGGCCGAGGACCCGGACTGGCCGCCCCCTCCGGAGGACGAAGAGCCGCCGGACGCCGGCCCCGGGAATGCCGGCCCCGGTGACTGGGACTCCTGGACATCGGCCCGCCCGGCGATCCCGCACCAGGCCGCCCCGCCCAGCGAGCCGAAGGCCCGCCCGCACCCTGCGGCCCCAGACCCGGAAGAACCCCGCCTCACCCCGGAGGAGGCACGCACGCTCGCCTCCTGGGACCGTGACCTGGACGCCCTCACCGGCGAACTCCTGCGCGCCCGAGAGGCGGTCAGGGACATCCCCGTACCGGCATCGCTCACCGCGTCCGAGGTACTGCGCCTTGCCGCCGACCCGGAGGGCTTCGCGCAGGAGCTCGCGCGCCCCATGCCGCGCCCGCCGCAACCCGCGGCCCGCCGGGGCACCCGCTTCCACGCCTGGGTGGAGACCCGCTTCGAGGAGCTGCGCCTCCCGCTGCTCGCCCCCGACGACCTGCCGGGCGGCGGGCCCGGCGAGGCCGAGATCGCCGACGAACGCGACCTGGACGCACTGAAGGAAGCCTTCGAGCGCACCGAGTACGCCCACCGCTCTCCGCACCGCGTCGAGGTGCCCTTCCAACTGACGCTCGCGGGCCGCGTCGTCCGCGGCCGGATCGACGCGGTCTACAAGGAAGTCGACGGCGACGACGTGACGTACGAGATCGTCGACTGGAAGACCAGCCGCACCCGCACCGCGGACCCCCTCCAGCTCGCCGTCTACCGCCTGGCCTGGGCCGAGCTGCACGACGTGCCCCCGGAGTCCGTGAAGGCGTCGTTCCTGTACGTCCGCAGCGGCGAGACATCCCGCCCCGCGTACCTGCCGGGCCGGGCCGAACTGGAGCGGATCCTCCTCGAGGAACCGGGCGGGCAGCCGGGTGGCGAACCACCGGACGGATCGGCTCCCGGGGGCGGCTAGGCTCGTGACCATGAGCCAGTCCGTTGACAGTGACGTCAGTGGCGGCAGCGCCGTCCGTACGTACATCCAGACCCACCGTGCCGCCTTCCTCGACGACCTCGCCGAGTGGCTGCGCATCCCGTCCGTGTCGGCGCAGCCCGACCACGCCGAGGACGTGCGGCGCAGCGCGGACTGGCTCGCGGCGCAGCTCAAGGAGACCGGCTTCCCGACCTCCGAGGTCTGGCAGACGGCCGGCGCCCCCGCCGTCTTCGCCGAGTGGCCCTCCGGTGACCCCGAGGCCCCCACGGTCCTCGTCTACGGCCACCACGACGTGCAGCCCGCGGCCCGCGAGGACGGCTGGCACACGGACCCCTTCGAGCCCGTCGTCCAGGGCAACCGCCTCTACGCGCGCGGGGCGGCCGACGACAAGGGCCAGGTGTTCTTCCACACACTCGGCGTCCGCGCCCACCTCGCCGCCACCGGCCGCACCGCCCCCGCGGTGAACCTGAAACTCCTGATCGAAGGCGAGGAGGAGTCGGGCTCCCCGCACTTCCGCGCGTTGATCGAGGAGCACAGGGAGCGCATAGCGGCCGACGCGGTGATCGTCTCGGACACCGGTATGTGGGCGGAGGACACCCCCACGGTCTGCACCGGCATGCGCGGCCTCGCCGACTGCGAGATCCAGCTGCACGGCCCCGACCAGGACATCCACTCCGGCTCCTTCGGCGGCGCCGTACCGAACCCGGCGACCGCGGCCGCCCGCCTCGTCGCCGCGCTGCACGACGAGCACGCGCGCGTGGCCGTCCCCGGCTTCTACGAAGGCATCACCGAACTCACCGACCGTGAGCGCGAGCTCTTCGCCGAGCTGCCCTTCGACGAGGAGAGCTGGCTGCGCACGGCCAAGTCGCACGCGACGTACGGAGAAGCGGGCCACACCACCCTGGAGCGCATCTGGGCCCGCCCCACCGCCGAGGTCAACGGCATCGGCGGCGGCTATCAAGGACCGGGCGGCAAGACGATCGTCCCCTCGTCCGCCTTCCTGAAGCTCTCCTTCCGGCTCGTCGCGGGCCAGGACCCGGACCGCCTCGAAGAGGCCGTGCGCACCTGGGTCGCCGAACAGCTACCGGCCGGAATCAGCCACACGATCACCTTCGGCGCAGCCACGCGCCCGTGCCTGACACCGCTCGACCACCCCGCGCTGCAGTCCGTCGTACGGGCGATGGGCCGGGCCTTCGAGCAGCCGGTCCGCTTCACCCGAGAGGGCGGTTCGGGTCCCGCGGCCGATCTCCAGGACGTACTCGCCGCCCCCGTGCTCTTCCTGGGCATCTCCGTGCCGTCCGACGGCTGGCACGCGCCGAACGAAAAGGTCGAACTCGATCTGCTCCTCAAGGGAGTCGAGACGACGGCCTACCTGTGGGGCGATCTCGCCGAGCACTGGCGCGATGCACACTGAGCCGCGCCTTGTCGACCTTGCCGCACCACCCATTCCATCGGGGGAGTAGGAAGCACCTGTGACCACCTGGACCGACCGCACCGCTGACCGTCCCGTCTCGCTCACCGCGCCGAGCGGCATCGATCGCGCAGCCCACCACCGCCTCGACGAGGCCTGGCTCGCTGCCGCCTGGAGCCACCCCACGACACGGGTCTTCGTGGTCTCCGGCGGCCAGGTCCTCATCGACGAGACACCGGACGGCAGCACCGAACTGGTGATGACCCCGTCCTTCGAGGCGCCCCTCACCGAGGCCCACCGCTACTTCCTGGGCACGGACGACGAAGGCGTCAGCTACTTCGCGCTGCAGAAGGACTCCCTGCCGGGCCGCATGGACCAGCAGGCACGCCCCGCGGGCCTGCGCGAGGCGGGGCTCCTCCTGTCACCCCGTGACGCGGGCCTGATGGTGCACGCCGTCGCCCTGGAGAACTGGCAGCGTCTGCACCGCTTCTGCTCGCGCTGCGGCGAGCGCTCCGTCATCGCGGCGGCCGGCCACATCCGCCGCTGCCAGGCGTGCGGCGCCGAGCACTACCCGCGTACGGACCCGGCCGTGATCATGCTCGTGACGGACGACCAGGACCGCGCGCTCCTCGGCCGCCAGGTGCACTGGCCCGAGGGCCGCTTCTCGACGCTCGCGGGCTTCGTCGAGCCGGGCGAGTCCATCGAGACGTCGGTGCGGCGCGAGGTCTGGGAGGAGGCCGGTGTCATGGTCGGCGACGTCGAGTACGTCGCGAGCCAGCCCTGGCCGTTCCCCTCCAGCCTGATGCTGGGCTTCATGGCCGACGCCACGTCGTCGGAGATCAACGTGGACGGGGAGGAGATCTCCGAGGCCCGCTGGTTCTCCCGGGAAGACCTGCGGGCCGCATTCGAGTCCGGGGAGGTCCTGCCTCCCTACGGGATCTCGATTGCGGCCCGACTGATCGAGCTCTGGTACGGCGAGCCCCTGCCGAAGCCGGGCACCGTCGGCTAGGCCAGCTTCTGCTTCACCTGGGCCAGCGACGGGTTCGTCAGCGTCGAGCCGTCGGGGAAGAGAACGGTGGGAACCGTCTGGTTCCCGCCGTTCGCCTTCTCGACGAAGGCCGCGGAGTCCGGGTCGTGCTCAATGTTGATCTCGTTGTACGTGATGCCCTCGCGGTCCATCTGGCCCTTGAGCCGGCGGCAGTAGCCGCACCACGTGGTGCTGTACATCGTCACAGTGCCCGGCATGTGTCTCGCGCTCCTTTGTTGCTCGGGGTGCGTCATCGCAATGACCTGAACGTACGTGACCCGGCCACCATTCCCGCATTAGTACGACCGCACCGGGCTCCCTGTGGACAACCGGCTCACGCGCCTCCGGCGACCTGGCAGCATGGCGGGGTGACAGCAGCAACGCACTCCACCCTCTTCCCGCAGGTCCCGGACTCTGCCGACGCGGTGCTCGCCGGGCTCGACCCCGAGCAGCGCGAGGTGGCCACCGCCCTGCACGGGCCGGTGTGTGTGCTGGCGGGTGCCGGCACGGGCAAGACACGGGCGATCACCCACCGGATCGCCTATGGCGTGCGCGCCGGAATCCTCCAGCCCGCCAGTGTGCTCGCCGTCACGTTCACCAACCGCGCGGCGGGCGAGATGCGCGGCCGCCTCCGCCAGCTCGGCGCCTCCGGGGTCCAGGCACGCACGTTCCACTCCGCCGCCCTGCGTCAGCTCCAGTTCTTCTGGCCGAAGGCGGTCGGCGGCCAGCTGCCCCGGATCGTCGACCGCAAGATCAAGCTCGTCGCGGACGCGGCGGCCGCCTCCCGCATCCGCCTCGACCGCAATGAACTCCGCGACGTGACGAGCGAGATCGAGTGGTCCAAGGTCACTCAGACCGTCCCCGCGGACTACGCGGCAGCGGCCGCGAAGTCGGGCCGTCTCATTCCCAGGGACGCGGCGGAGATCGCCCAGATCTACAGCGCGTACGAAGACCTCAAGCGCGACCGCGCCGTCATCGACTTCGAAGACGTCCTGCTCCTGGCCGTCGGCATCCTCCAGGACCGCCACGACATCGCCGACCAGGTCCGCGCCCAGTACCAACACTTCGTGGTCGACGAATATCAGGACGTCAGCCCGCTCCAGCAGCGCCTCCTTGAGCTGTGGCTCGGCGACCGCGACAGCCTCTGCGTCGTCGGCGACGCCAGCCAGACGATCTACTCCTTCACCGGCGCGACCCCCGACCACCTGCTGAACTTCCGCACCCGCCACCCCGGAGCGACGGTCGTCAAGCTCGTCAGGGACTACCGCTCCACACCCCAGGTCGTCCACCTCGCCAACGGCCTGCTCTCCCAGGCCCGCGGCCGCGCCGCGGACCACCGCCTCGAACTGATCTCCCAGCGCGACGCCGGAGCCGAACCCGTCTACGCGGAGTACGCGGACGAGCCCGCCGAGGCCGAAGGCGCCGCCCGCCGCATCCGTGCCCTCATCGCCGACGGCGTCCCGGCGAGCGAGATCGCCGTCCTGTTCCGCACGAACTCCCAGTCCGAGATCTACGAACAGGCACTCGCCGACGCCGGTGTGCCCTACCAGCTGCGGGGCGCCGAGCGGTTCTTCGAGCGCACCGAGGTCAGGGAGGCGGGCGCCGCGCTGCGCGGCGCCGCCCGCTTCGGGGGCAACGACTCCCTCCTCGACGATGTCGTCGACCTCCCCTCACAGGTGCGGGCCGTCCTCTCCACCAAGGGCTGGACGACACAGCCCCCGGCGGGCTCCGGCGCGGCCCGCGACCGCTGGGAGTCCCTGGCGGCCCTGGTGCGCCTCGCCGAGGACTTCGAGCGGGCCAAGCCCGACGCGACGCTCTCCGACCTCGTGGGGGAGCTCGACGAGCGCGCGAGCGCCCAGCACGCGCCGACCGTCGAGGGCGTCACCCTCGCCTCGCTGCACGCCGCCAAGGGCCTGGAGTGGGACGCCGTCTTCCTGGTCGGTCTCGCCGAGGGAATGATGCCGATCACGTACGCCAAGACCGACGAGCAGGTGGAGGAGGAGCGTCGCCTCCTGTACGTGGGCGTCACCCGGGCCCGCCTCCACCTCTCCCTGTCCTGGGCACTGTCGCGTTCACCCGGCGGTCGCGCCGGACGCCGCCCCAGCCGCTTCCTGGACGGGCTGCGTCCGGGCTCGGGGACGGGTGCCGGTGCGCGCGCCGCGGGCGGTGGGCCCGGCGGCGTCGAGCGCGGCAGCGGCAGCGGCGGCGGCGAGGAGAGCGGCGGCGTCAGGAGCCGCCGCAGGACGAGCAGGTCACCGGCCCGGTGCCGGGTCTGCGGGCGGACCCTGACCGACGCGGGCGAGATGAAGCTCATGCGGTGCGAGGACTGCCCGTCCGACATGGACGAGGGGCTCTACGAACGTCTGCGGGAGTGGCGCTCGGGCCAGGCCGAGCTCCTCGGACAGCCCGCGTACTGCGTGTTCACGGACAAGACATTGATCGCCATCGCGGAGGCCGCGCCCGACGAGGAGGGCGAGCTGGCCCGGATCCCGGGCGTCGGCGTGCGCAAGCTCCATCGTTTCGGATCTGATGTCCTCGCCATTTGTGCAGGTGAGGACCGTGTAAGGGGCGCCGATGGCAACTGATTCAAACTCGTCGAAAAAATAGTTTGCGCATGCGCAAGGAAGACCCATAGGTTCTTAAGCACGGGAACGGCAGCTTCTCCGAAGCCCTGGCCCCGTGCTGTACTTAATAGTCCGCCCGCAGGATCGGTTCCGGCCGATCCCATAGACGCCGAGAGGAGGCGATTCCAGTGATCAGCATCAACGAGAGCTTCATCAGCACCGCGAAAATGACCGATCGCTCGGTCGTCGCTTCCTGCCTGCTCGGCTTCTCGAACCTGGGCACCGGTCTGTCCGGTGGCATCGCTGCCGCCGCCATTCGTCCGGAGTCCTCTGTCCTTCCTCTGTCCCCGCGCGCCGCTCTCAATGAGCTTCCGATGCGTGAGGTCAATGAAGGCGGCGAGCGAGCGACCAAGGCACCGGGAGCAGTAGTGACGGCGCAGGCGCATGCCTATGCCTTTGCCGCAGCCGGTGCCGGATCCAAGAAGCAGACGACGCAGCACCACATGATGTGGGCCTTCCGTGGGCTCGAACCCTGGAGTGATCCAGTCTGATCCTCGATCAGACCGGCGCCTTCAGGGCCGCGGAACCCCACCCGGGATCCGCGGCCCTTCTGTTTTCCCCAAAACGGGATGACGGAGCGAAGGGGCCGAGCAAGACCCGGTACCAGCCGCCAACCGGCCGACCCAGGCCGGCACGACCAGACGAGGAAAACACCACCGTGCAACTCGAAGCGCACGCCCCGTCCGTACCGCCTTCAGCGACTCTCCCCCCGCCCGCTCCCACGGAGGACCCGACCTTGACTCCCCTGACCGCGCTCACCGCGCTCGACGACGCCATCGAGAACCTCGGCGTACCCGTTCCCTGCCGTGCCTACGACCCCGAGGTCTTCTTCGCCGAGTCGCCCGCCGACGTCGAGTACGCCAAGTCCCTCTGCCGTACCTGCCCGCTGATGGAGGCCTGCCTTGCCGGCGCCAAGGAGCGGCGTGAGCCGTGGGGCGTCTGGGGCGGCGAGCTCTTCGTCCAGGGTGTGGTCGTTGCCCGCAAGCGGCCGCGTGGCCGTCCGCGCAAGAACCCGGTTGCGGCATGAGCACCGTCGGAACGATCGATCGCCCCCTGACGCACGACCCCAAGAAGCAGGCCCCGATGAAGGCAGCCACCGCCGAGCCCGCAGGCTCCGCCACCCCAGACTTCACCACCACCGGCGCGAACGACTCACGCCAGAACAGGACCCGCGAGATGCAACTCATCCCAGAAGCCCTGGCTCGTGCGCATATGCACGAACGCATGCGTGAGGCCGAGGCCCAACGCCCGGCCGCTCGCCTGATGGCTGCCCGCCGGATGCAGCGCCGCGCCGAGCGCGCGTCGCTGCGCGCCAGGCGCGCGCTCGCCATCGCCGTCATGCAGTGACGAGACGGCCGACGCGCTGACTGAGCTTCACCACGATGCCCGCCGGGGGCCGGTCCGAACGGACCGGCCCCTGCGGTGCGTTGTGCCGGACGAACCTCCGGGAGCGGCGATAGGGTCGCCGGGTGGACCAGCAGACTCCTCAGCCCGCGGACATCGAGAATGCCGAGAATCTCGTGTGTCACTGCTGCGGCAAGGTCGCCGACGGAGCGCCGCCCACCTGGACCTGCTCCGTGGAGAACGGCGTCCGTCGCTACTTCTGCGACTCCTGCGCCCGCGAGAACCTCAGAGCCATCGAGGGACGACTCGACTCCGCCTGGTGGTGAGTTCCACCTGGCGCGGAGGCCGGGCCCGAGGCCTCAGGCCTCGGCCGCGGGATCCTCCGCCTCCTGCTCCTCCTCCAGGAAGCCCGGCAGCCACTCCTCGAGCTCGTCCCGCATCCGCACCGTCGCCCCGAGCTGACAGAGCACCCCGATCGTGCTCAACGTCACACGGTGGATCAGCAGATACGAGGGCGGGAGATTCAGCCGCTTGCCCAACTGATAGGCGGGGGAGCGGGGATCGGCGATCCGCGCCGCCTGGCCGCGCATCCAGCCGCGGGTGAAGGTGAACTCCTCCACCAGCATCGGTTCGATGATCGGCAGCAGATAGTCGAGCACCGCGTCCGGTTCGAGCTCCACGGACTCCTGGACGAAGTCCTCCTCGCGCAACATCGCGTAGACCGCGTCGGCCTCGCCGTCGAGCGTCATCCGCAGGGAGCGGCCGATGGTCGGGGGAAGCCCGCCCGGCAGCCGGTCCACCGTGCCGAAGTCGAGGACCCCGAGCCGCCAGCCGTCCTTCTCGTCGGGCAGCAGACGGAAGTTGCCCGGGTGCGGGTCGGCGTGCAGCAGGCCGGTGCGTGCCGGGCCCGAGAAGAGGAAACGGGCAAGGAGCTGCCCCGCCCGGTCCCGCTGCTCCTGCGTGCCGTCCGCGATCACGTCCGAGAGCGGAATCCCGTCGATCCACTCGGTCACCAGGACCTGCTCGCACTGATGCACCACATCGGGCACCGCGACATCCGGATCGTCCGCGAACTCCTCGGCGTGTGCTCGCTGAGCCTGGGCCTCCAGGCTGTAGTCGAGCTCCTCGGAGACCCGGTCGCGCAGCTCCGCGATGAGCGGCTTGATGTCCATGCCCGGAATCAGCGGCCCCAGGAGCCGGGCGAACCGGCTGAGCTGGTTCAGGTCGGAGAGCAGCGCCTCGCCCGCCCCCGGATACTGCACCTTGACCGCGACCTCGCGCCCGTCCTCCCACACCGCCCGGTGGACCTGGCCTATCGAGGCGGCGGCGGCCGGCTTGTCCTCGAACTCCAGGAACAGCTCGCGCCAGTCCTCGCCGAGCCGCTCCGCGAGCACGGCGTGCACGGTGCGCGTCGGCATCGGCGGCGCTGCTTCCTGCAGCTTCGTCAGGGCGGCGCGATAGGGCCCCGCGACCTCCTCGGGCAGCGCCGACTCGAAGACCGACAGGGCCTGGCCGAACTTCATGGCCCCGCCCTTGAGCTCGCCGAGCACCTTGAACAGCTGCTCCGCCGTGCGCTGTTGCAGCTCACGGCCGACGATCTCCGCCGACTTGCCCCCGATCCGCTTGCCGAGCCCCCAGGTCGCCCGCCCGGCGAAGCCCAATGGCAGCGCGGCCAGTTTGGCGGTACGGGTTACCGCCTTCCGGGGAAGATCAGACATGCGCCCCTCCAAGTCCCAGACAGCCACGCCTTCGCAGGCGGTTACCCCGCCATTGTGTCGTGTGGCTCTGTCTTCCCGGCGGGGTGTTCCCCCTTATCCACCACACCCGCCCCACACGGGCACGTGACCTGCGGTGGCACCGGCCGTGCATGCCAGTCGAATCCGGGCACGGACGCCTCCCAGCGGACCCCCGCGCTCGCCGGTGCCGCCCCGTCCAGGAAAGCCAGGGCGTGCGCCGCGGCAAGGCCGGCGACCGTGGTCGACAGCGCCAGATCGCACGCGTGCACATGGCGCGCGCGTCCCGAACGCCACTGAGCCAGCATGCGCGGCCAGCTGGGATCCCGGTCCGCGCGATCCAACGCCAGACAACCCGCGCAGGCTGTCGTCCCCGGCAGGACGAGCGGCCCGACCAGTCCCGTTCCCTCGATCACGCCCGCATAGAGGTGAGGCGTCCCCGACGAGACGAGCGGCTCGGCGATGAGCGGATCGGGCGCGTGGGCGTCGAGCCCGTCCCGCGGGGCGATGATCACGAGGGAGAGACCCGGCTCCCCTTCTCCCGGCGCCTCCGCTTCCTTCCGGCCCCGGCGGGGCGGCCGGTCCGGAGCCGACTGCCGCACGAGCCGCCGTGCCGCCGAGTCCCTGCGCTCGCCGACCGCTTCGGCGGGCAGACCACCCGGTGCCACATCCCAGGCTTCCACGACCCCTCCGTCCATCACGTCGACCTGCCCCACGCCCGCCCCGGACAGGACCGAAGCCACCACCGCCCCCACTCGGCCCGCTCCCCGGACCTGCACGCGCATCGCCCGACGCGCCGCCAGCTTCCTCATCCCGTCACCCGGCCCGGGGGTCACGACCGCCAGGGAGGCCAGGTCCGGGCGCAGCCGGTCCATGGCCGCTGTGTTCTTCCGCAGGGCGTCGGCCGCGGCGCCCCCTCCCGTCGCGTCGTCGATGAGCCCGGCTCCGGACAGCCGCCGCACGAGCTTGTCCACGTGATCATCGGGCAGGCCCATCCGCTTGCTCTCGTCGCGCAGGAGCGGCAGTCCGCGTGTGCCGTCCAGAAGCTGGAGAAAGCTGCCTGTCGCCGTGTCGACAGGGCCGAGCACCAGGGCGTGGGCGGGCGCCACGCCGAACTGGATGGTGTTCAGATCGCGCCAGCCGCGCCGCAGCGCCGGTTTCAAGATCGGATGCATGGTCTTCGTCCCCCCGTGGTTCCCCGTGTTCCTCCGGCGCTGTCCCCGTCCGCAGCACCGGGCGACAGCCAGAATGCCCGCCCTGCCGGACCGCCGCCGAGCGTTGTCCACAGGCGGGGGGTATTCGTCGTACTAATCGATCGCACGGGGAGCGATACCCCGCCGAACCGTCCCGGAGGCGGGACTTCCCCCACGCCCAGCGGGTAACGTCGGGGCGTGCCCGCCGACCCACTGCACCGCGCCGGAAACCCACAGCGCAGCACGACCAGCCCGCCGTCACCCGGCTCGGGGACGAGTGCGGTCGAGGTCAGAAGGAGCGCCCGCCGCCGCAGAACGGTCTCCGCGTACCGAGAGGGCGATCGCACCGTCGTGCTCATCCCCGCCCGCATGTCCGAGGCCGAGGAACAGCGCTGGGTCAACGTCATGCTCGACAAGCTCGCGGCCCAGGAGAGCAAGCGGGTCCTGGGCGACGCGGAACTCGCCGAGCGCGCCGAGCGTCTCTCCGAGCAGTACTTCGACGGCCGGGCCAGACCCACGTCCGTTCGCTGGGTCACGAACCAGAACACCCGGTGGGGCTCGTGCACTCCCTCGGAGGGCAGCATCCGCCTTTCGCACCGGCTGCAGGGCATGCCCGAGTACGTCGTCGACTACGTCCTCGTCCACGAGCTCGCGCATCTCCTCGTCCCCGGGCACGGGCCCAACTTCTGGCAGCTCCTCGAGGCGTATCCCCGTACGGAGCGGGCTCGTGGGTACCTCGAAGGTGTGGTCGCGGCCGACCGGCTGCCCCACCTGCCCGCCGCCCGCGACGAGTGAATTTCCGCCGGGCGCGGAGGTTGTGTACCGGGTCTGTACCGGCTTGGTCCGCTGTCGGACTTTGCGGATAGCCTGACGCGACGCATTTACATTCGGGATGGGGGACGGTCGTTACGTATGGCCAGGGAATTCCAACGCGGCCACAAGGCCAAGATCAGTGACCTCACCGCGGGGACCGATCTGTACGTAGGCGTGCAGATCTCCGCCCCCGGACTGAGCTTCGACATCAGCTGCTTCGGCCTCGACGCGGACGAGCGCCTGTCGGACGACAGTTACTTCATCTTCTTCAACCAGCCGAAGTCTCCCGAGGAGTCCATCCAGCTCCTCGGCGCGCAGGCGGGTGACACGGAGTCCTTCCGCGTCACGCTCGACCGGATTCCGCCGCAGATCAAGAAGCTGTCGTTCACCGCGACGATCGACGGCGCCGGGCAGATGTCGCAGGTCGCCCCCGGGTACATCCGGATCGTCGCGGGCGGCGAGGAAGTGGCCCGCTACTCCTTCAACGGCGCGGAGTTCTCCACGGAACGCGCCGTGATGCTGGGCGACTTCTACATGAAGGACGTCTGGCGGTTCGCCGCGATCGGCCAGGGCTTCGACGGCGGTCTCGACGCCCTCCTGAAGAACTTCGGCGGCGAGGTCGCCGAGGAGGAGCCCGCGCCGCAGGCACCGCAGGCGACCGGAGCTCCGTCCTTCGCGCCGCCCGGCCAGGCCGCCGCGCCGCCCGCGTTCGGCGCACCCGCCGCACCTGCGCAGACCCCGGCACCGGCCCCCGTACCTGCTCCGGCCCCCGCGCCCGCCCCTGCTCCGGCCCAGAATTTCGCACCGCCGCAGGGCGCGACTCCGCCGCCCGCCCCCGCCCCGGTGGACCCCTCGGTGCACGCCGCGCAGACCATCGTGGCGCCGATGAACCCGCCGCAGGGCGGCACCGTCCCGCCCCCGCCAGCCCCCGCGCCGTACGGCCAGCCCGGCCAGCAGCAGCCGCCGCAGCAGCCGCAGTTCGGCCAGGTCCCCGGCCAGTCGGCGCCCCCGCCGCCCGGTTACGGCCAGCAGCCGAGCGCCCCGATGCCTCCCGGCTACGGCCAGCAGCCCCCCGGCCAGCCCGCGGCCCCGTCCCCGTACGGAGCCGGCGCACCCCAGGGTGCTCCGCAGGCCGGCGGCGTGGCAGCGGCGCTCGCCGCGTACCGAGAGGCCCCCACCGGGCAGCGCTGGACGCAGCAGAACGAGAAGATGATCCGTGTCGACCTCGGCGTCAGTGAGCAGGCCGTGCTCGCCCGGCAGGGCAGCATGGTGCTCTACCAGGGCAAGGTCGAATTCAGCTACAAGGGCGCGGGCTTCGCGGGCCGCGTCGTGGGCAACTCGACCGGCCAGGAGATGCAGCTGATGCGCTGCTCCGGCCGTGGCCAGGTCTTCCTCGCCGAGGAAGCCACGCATCTGCACCCCATCGAGCTCCAGGGGGACGCGCTCTGTGTCTCCGCGGAGAACGTCCTCGCGTTCGACGAGTCCCTCCAGCACGAGGTGCGCAGGATCGAGGGCCACGGCATCCCCGGTGGCGCGCTGTTCGTGATGCAGTTCCAGGGCACCGGCACGGTCATCGTCAAGACGCACGGCGTGCCCGTCGTCCTGCCGGTCACGCCGACGACGTTCGCCGACTGCCACGCCGTGGTCGCCTGGTCGGCGGCGGCCCAGGCGATCGTCTCCAGCCAGGTGCGGCTGCGCAGCAACGCGTACGCGGGCTCCACGGGGGAGAGCGTGAACCTCCAGTTCCGGGGTGCGCCCGGCAACTTCATCATCGTCCAGCCGTTCGAGGTCTGAGGGAGCCCGTCATGAATCAGCAACTCGCGGGCTTCGCCCCCGCGCCCGTCGCCGCCCGTATGGAGAACCACGGCCACCACATGGTCAAGGTGGCGATGCAGACCGGAAACGACCTCCTCGCGCGCGTGGGCTCGATGGTCGCCTACGAAGGGTTCGTGCAGTACGAGCCGAATCCGCCGGCGGTCCGCCAGATCGCCAAGGAGTGGATGACCGGCGAAGGCGCACCTCTGATGAAGTGCTCCGGAGACGGCCTGCTCTATCTCGCCGACTACGGAGCCGACGTCGTCGTCATCAATCTGGCGGGCGACTCGCTCTCGGTGAACGGCACGAACCTGCTGGCCTTCGACGCGAACCTCCAGTGGGGCGTCGAGCGGGTCAAGGGCCTTGCCAAGTTCGCCGGTCAGGGCCTGTGGAACATCAAGATCTCCGGCCAGGGCTGGGTGGCGCTGACCTCCCGCGGCACCCCCATCGTCGTCGACTGCGGGCGCGGCGAGGACGAGACGTACGTCGACCCGGACGCCCTGATCGCCTGGTCCCCGAACCTCAAGGTGAAGGGCAAGCGCAGCTTCAAGGCCGGTTCGCTCATCGGGCGCGGCAGCGGCGAGGCCTACCAGATGGGCTTCTCCGGAGAGGGCATCGTCGTCGTACAGCCCAGCGAGGACAGCACCGACCGTCTCCGAGCCCGGGGCTGAGGGGGAGCAACACACCATGCAGAGCCCACTTTTCGCGCACACCGAGCAGCAGACTCAGGAGCGCTACACCGTCCAGAACCCGCAGCTGCTGCGGGTCGCCCTCGCGGGCCACGACGACATCCTGGCCCGCAAGGGCGCGATGGTCGCCTACCAGGGCCTGGTCGAGTTCGACGCCGAGTACCAGAGCCAGGGCAACCAGCGGGCCCGCGCGCACACCGGCGAGGGCCTCGACCTGATGCGCTGCCACGGCCAGGGCACGGTCTATCTCGCCAATCTCGCCCAGTACATCCACGTAGTGGATGTGGATCAGGACGGTCTGACCGTGGACAGCAGCTATGTCCTCGCGCTCGACTCGTCGCTGACCCACCAGGTCATCGCCGTGGACAGCCAGTACGGGATCTCCGGATCCGGCAAGTACCAGCTCAACATCACGGGCCGCGGCAAGGTCGCTCTGATGACCTCGGGGCTGCCGCTGATGCTGCAGGTCACGCCGGACCAGTACGTGAACGCCGACGCCGACGCGATCGTCGCCTGGTCCAACGGCCTGCGGGTGCAGATGCAGGCCCAGACGCACTCCTCGGGAGTGTGGCGGCGCCGCGGCAACACCGGTGAGGGCTGGGAGCTCAGCTTCATGGGCCAGGGCTACGCCCTCGTCCAGCCGAGCGAGATGCTGCCGCCCCAGAATGCCGTGGTCGGGCAGGGCGCCAGGGCTCAGTACGGCATGGGCCAGCAGGGGGCCCGTGGGCAGAACCAGGGCAACGTCTGGAGCTAGCCCCTGCGCGGGGGCGGGAGCAGTAACAGGAGCGTGGGGAACCGCGGGCCGGCTGTGGCTGGTCGCGCAGTTCCCCGCGCCCCTGTCGGGGCGCCTCTTGAGTGGGTTTCTACAGCCGCGTCCTTGTCGCCTCCACCAAGCGCACCACCGACTTGTCGGCAACCTCCGCCACCTCGTCGTACGCGAACCAGCGCAGGTCCAGTGACTCGTCGCTGATCGCCTCGACGGCGCCCCGCGGGGCCAGCGCCGCGTACTGCACGTCGAGGTGCTGCGTGCAGGGCCCCGGGATCGGGTGGCGGTCCAGCCGGACAGGGCCCCCGGCGAGGAGCGTCAGGCCCGGCACACCCGACTCCTCCGTGGCCTCGCGCAGCGCCGCCGCCGCCAGGGTCGGGTCACCCGGCTCGCAGTGCCCGCCCATCTGCAGCCACATCCGCAGCTTCTTGTGCAGGGTCAGCAGCACGCGCCCGCGCTCCGGGTCGATCACCAGGGCGCTGGCCGTCACATGGCCGTCCGTGCACGCCTTCCACATGCCGTCCCCGGGGTGGGCGGCGAGATGGTCCAGGTAGTACTGGCGCAGGTCTTCCTGGTCCTCGACCTCGTACCCCTTCAGGACGAGGACCGTGTCGTCGTACAGGCTCACTTGTCGCTGTCGCCCTTGTCCTCGCCCTTGGTGTCGCCGTCGTCCTCGGTGGTGTCCTTCTTGAGGTCCGGCTTGGCGGAGCCGCCCGCCGCCTCGCCGAGCATCTTGTCCAGCTCGGAGAAGTCCACCGGCTCGTGGTGCACGAAGCCGTCCGGGTCGTCCAGGTCCGAGGCCGTCGGCAGCATGTCCGGGTGGGCCCACAGGCCGTCGCGTCCGTCCACGCCGCGCGCGTCCGTGAGCGAGGCCCACAGGCGCGAGGCGTCCCGCAGCCGGCGCGGACGCAGCTCCAGGCCGATGAGCGTGGCGAAGGTCTGCTCGGCGGGACCGCCCGACGCGCGGCGGCGGCGCAGCGTCTCGCGCAGCGCGTCGGCGGACGACAGGCGGGGCTTGGCCGCCGTGTGCACGACCGCGTCGACCCAGCCCTCGACGAGCGCGAGAGCCGTCTCCAGACGGGCCAGGGCGGCCTTCTGGGCGGGAGTGTCCTCCGGCTGGAACATGCCCTGCTGGAGTGCTTCCTGAAGCTGCTCGGGGTTCTGCGGGTCGAGCTGGCCGACCACGTCCTCCAGCTTGGCGGTGTCGACCTTGATGCCGCGGGCGTACCCCTCGACCGCGCCGAACAGATGCGAGCGCAGCCACGGCACGTGGGCGAAAAGCCGCTGGTGGGCGGCCTCGCGCAGCGCCAGGTAGAGCCTGACCTCCTCCTGGGGAACGCCCAGGTCCTTGCCGAAGGCCGCGACGTTCACCGGGAGCAGGGCGGCCTTGCCGGCCGGGCCGAGCGGCAGGCCGATGTCGGTGGAGCCGACGACCTCGCCCGCGAGCACGCCCACGGCCTGGCCGATCTGCTGGCCGAACATGGCGCCGCCCATGGAGCGCATCATCCCGATCAGCGGGCCCGCCATGGCCTGCATCTCCTCGGGGAGCACGTCACCCATGGCGAGGCCGACGCGCTCGGCGACGGGGTCGACCAGCTCCTTCCACACCGGAAGGGTCGCCTCGACCCACTCGGCGCGGCTCCAGGCCACGGCCACACCGGAGCCGGACGGCAGCGACGTCGCGTCGTCGAGCCACAGGTCGGCGAGGCGGATGGCCTCCTCGACCGCGCCGCGCTCGGTGGGCCCGACGCTGGCGTCCTTGGTGCCGTCGGGCGTCCCCTGGGAGACGGTCTGACGGGCGATGTCCTTGGCCATGTCCCAGTTCACCGGGCCGCCCTCGTACGAGAGCATCTGGCCGAGCTGCTGGAACGCGGCGCCCAGGTCGTTCGGGTTCATCGAACCGAACATCGCGGCGAACGGATTGTCGCCGCCAGGGCCGCCCGCGCCGGGCAGGCCGCCGAAGCCGAATGGGTTCCCAGGGCCACCTGCACCCTGTCCCCCGCTCTGTCCCTGTCCGGGGGATTCCTTCTTCTTGCCCTCGTCGCCGTTCTCCGGCTCCTCCGGCGGAAGGCCGAATCCGAATGGGGTGTCACTCACGGGATTCCTCGGCTCGTCAGGCCGCCGGTACTGTTCCGGCGGCGGCTGCCTTACAACACCACCCAGCGTAGACACCGTGACGGGATCGGGCCTCAGTGCTTCGCCGACTCATGGCCTGCGGCAGGATGGATGCCACCTGGTACGTACGCGTCATTCGCGTATCTACTGAAGACAACCGCTGGAGACGCCTGGTGAGTTCCCCAGATCCACAGGTTCGCGCAGCGCGAAACCTTTCCACCCCGGCCCCCGTCCGAGGGCCCGTGGTCGCCGTCACCGGCGCCGCCTCCGGCGTGGGCGCCCTGCTGACCGAGCGCCTGGCCGCGTCCGAGGAGATCAAGCAGGTCGTTGCCATCGACGAGCGGCGGGGCGAGTGCGCCCAGGCCCAGTGGCACATCCTGGACGTCAGGGACCCGGCCATCGCCGAGAAGCTGCGGGGCGCGGACGTCGTGGTCCACCTCGCGCTCGATCTCGACCTGGAGACCGACGCGGCGGCCCGTACGGCATACAACGTGCGCGGCACGCAGACCGTGCTGACGGCCGCTGCCGCGGCCGGCGTCCACCGCGTCGTGCTCTGCACGTCGGCGATGGTCTACGGAGCGCTGTCCGACAACGAACTGCCCCTCTCCGAAGACGCCGAACTGCGCGCCACCGCGGAGGCGACCGGCGTCGGCGACCTCCTGGAGGTCGAGCGCCTCGCCCGGCGTGCTCCCCGGGCCCACCCCGGCCTGAACGTCACCGTGGTGCGGCCCGCGATCCTGGTGGGCGGCACGGACACCGCCCTCACCCGGTACTTCGAGTCGCCTCGGCTGCTCGTGGTGGCGGGCTCGCGCCCCGCCTGGCAGTTCTGCCACGTCGAGGACCTGTGCAGCGCCCTGGAGTACGCGGTCCTGGAGAAGGTCGACGGGGAGCTCGCCGTCGGCTGCGACGGGTGGCTCGAGCAGGAGGAGGTCGAGGAGCTCAGCGAGATCCGGCGCATGGAGCTGCCCTCCACGGTGGCCCTGGGCGCGGCCGCGCGGCTGCACCGGATCGGTCTCACGCCGTCGCCGGCCGGTGACCTCGCGTACACGATGTACCCGTGGGTGGTCAGTGTCAGCAGGCTGCACGACGCGGGCTGGCGGCCGCAGTGGACCAACGAGGAGGTCCTCGCGGAGCTGCTCGAGGAGGTCGCGGGGCGCCGGACCGTGGCGGGACGCAGGCTCGGCCGCAAGGACGCGACGGCCGCGGGGGCCGCCGGTGCGACGGTCGCGCTGCTGGGTGCGGCAGCGGTGGTGCGGCGTGCCCGGAAGGCACGGCGCCGGATCTGAGACCCGCCGCGTGCCCGACCGCGGGCTGTAGAGAGCTCCAAGACGGCACGCGCGCGTGCCGGGCGAAAGCGCTATTCCGTGATGTCCGTGCCGTGCGGCACCATGGCCGCATGGCACGCACCACGAACGACCACCCCGGCGAGCAGGCCGCACAGGACCCCATCCGGCTCCTTGCGATCCGTGACGCACCGCTCTCCCTGGACGAGGTCTTTCGGGCCGTCGGCGACGACGCCGCGGGCGGCACGGCGCTCTTCGTGGGGACCGTGCGCAATCACGACGGTGGTGCGGACGTCGACGAGCTCGGCTATTCGACCCACCCGACGGCCGAGGCCGAGATGCGCCGGGTGGCCGAGAAGGTCGTCGGCGAGTACCCCGTGCGCGCCCTGGCCGCCGTCCACCGCGTCGGTGACCTGGCGGTGGGAGACCTCGCGGTCGTCGTGGCCGTCTCCTGCCCGCACCGCTCAGAGGCCTTCGCCGCCTGCCGCAAGCTGATCGACGACCTCAAGCACGAAGTGCCGATCTGGAAGCACCAACGGTTCTCCGATGGCCAGGAGGAGTGGGTCGGCGCCTGTTGACCTCATGGAGCGGAGGAGCGTGCACGGGACTGCCCGCATCCTCCCGCCGCCATCCGGCCAGTTGGCCCCAAGGCGCTCCGGTTGCGTAACCCGACCCCTGGCGTGAGCGTTGACGCAGCGGATGGTTAATCTGCTGATCAGTCAGTTGCGGTCGCTCAAGGGGTCGGGAGGTCGACATGGCATCACTTGCCTGGTTGCTGATTCCGTTTGCGGCAGCTGTCGGTGCGGGGCTGTGGGCCGCCCTGGCGGCGCGCAACCGCAGGTCCGGCAAGACCGGGGACCACACCGAGCTGAACGGCTACGCGGCCTTCCGCGAGGCGATGGAGAAGTCCCACTCCGGATCGTGAGGCCCCGGCCCCCGTACGGACCGGCCCCAGCGGTGCACTGACAGGCAGGTCCCGTACTGTCGTTCCATGCCACGCCGCACCGCGACGATGCTCGCCTCCACCCTGATGCTGATCGCGCTGCTCTGCGCCGGAGTGCTCATCAAAGTGCCGTACTCGGAGATGTCCCCGGGCCCCACGGTGAACACCCTCGGCGACCACGGCGGCGAGCCGGTGCTGCAGATCTCCGGCCACAAGACGTATCCGACGACCGGTCACCTCAACATGACGACGGTCCGGGTCACGAGCGCCGACTACAACATGAACATCGCGGAGGCCGTGTACGGCTGGCTGGCCCACGACAACATCGTGGTGCCGCACGACACCCTCTACCCGGACGGCAAGACCGAGCAGCAGTCGACCCAGGAGAACGCCGAGGAGTTCAGCCAGTCCCAGGAGAGCGCCAAGGTCGCGGCGCTCAGGGAGCTGGAGATGCCGGTGAAGTCCCAGGTCGTCGTCTCCACCGTCTTCAAGGACAGCCCCGCCGAGGGCAAGCTTCACGCGGGTGACGTCATCAGGAAGGTCGACGGCACGCCCGTGAAGGAGATGACGGACGTCGCCGAGCTGGTCACCAAGCACAAGCCGGGCCAGGACGTCGTCTTCAGTGTCGTCCCCGTCAAGGAGGCGGCCGCCGCCGAGAAGGCGGGCAAGGAGGCGACCCGGACGGACGACATCAAGATCACCACGGAGAAGGCGAAGGACGGCCGCGCGATCGTCGGCATCCAGGCGGGCACCGACCACACGTTCCCGTTCACGATCGACATCAAGCTCGCGGACGTCGGCGGCCCCAGCGCCGGACTGATGTTCGCGCTCGGCATCGTCGACAAGCTGACCCCGAACGACCTCACCGGCGGCAATTTCGTGGCGGGCACCGGCACGATCGAGGCCAACGGCAAGGTCGGCCCGATCGGCGGCATCGGCATGAAGACGGTCGGCGCGCGCGCCAAGGGCGCCAAGTACTTCCTGACGCCGAAGGACAACTGCGCCACGGCGGCCAAGGACGTCCCGGACGGCCTCACCCTGGTCAAGGTGGACACCCTGGACGACGCGGTCGACGCCCTCGACGACATCCGCAAGGGCGACACCTCGGACCTGCCGCAGTGCACGGTGAAGAAGTAGCGGCACAGAGCACCGAGACAGAAGTACGCGGGTGAGGGCGGCCCCACCCGCGTACGAGAACAGTGTGGTGTCAGTCGGCGAACGTGGCCGCCAGCGCGTCCGCGAGCCCCGGAACCAGGGCGGACCCCGTGAGGACCTCGGTGGGCGAGTCCTTCTCGCGCAGCCGCAGGGCCGATTCGCGCGCACCGTCACGCAGCACCGCGACCGTCATGCGGACCTCCTGGCGGTCCGGGTGCTCGGCCACCCACTTCGCGAGCTGAGCCTCGCTGAGCCCCTCGGGGACGGACGTCTCGGCCGAAGGCGGGAGCATCAGGCGCTCCACCGTGAGGGCGCAGCCCACCACGGCGTCCGGCCAGGCGATGGTGCCGAGGAACTCGTCCAGCGGCTTGCCCTCCGGGATCTCCTCCTGCTCGATGGGGGTGAGGCCGGTTTCCTCGGGGGAGTTGTCGAGGCCGAGCTGGTTGGCGAGGCCGGGTTCCTGGGAGCGCAGTCGCGCCGTGTCGA
This sequence comes from Streptomyces sp. NPDC033180, assembly GCF_055577645.1. Lineage (NCBI taxonomy): Bacteria > Bacillati > Actinomycetota > Actinomycetes > Kitasatosporales > Streptomycetaceae > Streptomyces > Streptomyces sp. NPDC033180. Next base: position 204,802 of record NZ_JBVIPU010000005.1, read on the forward strand.
CGAGCGCGAAGAGGCGTGCGGGCCGGTCCCAGCCGAGGCCGGACGCGTACTCGTCGATCTCGAGTACGGCTCGGGTGAGGGGGCTCGCTGCCATGGGAGTGTTGGACATGGTCACAATCCTGCCTCGTTAGTCCCGAGAAACGGGAACCGAGTAAAGCGTAGGTAAGTTGCATAGGTGTGGGTCCACGATCACAGGGCCCTGACGGATCAACAGAATCAACATCGACTTCGAGGTGCGCACCTTGGCTTTCCAGATGCCGGACCGCGGCGGAGGCCCGACGGGGCCACGGATCAGAGTGGGCCGACCGTCCCGTCGCGTCCGGACCCTGCTCATGACACTGGGCATCCTGGCTGTTCTCGCCATGGTGTTCGTCATGTTCGCGGGGTTCTGGACGGACTGGCTCTGGTACCGCTCGGTCAACTACTCGTCGGTCTTCACGACGACCCTGTGGACCAAGATCGGCCTGTTCTTCGTCTTCGGCCTCCTGATGGCGGCCGCGGTCGGACTGAACATCTGGCTGGCGCACCGGCTGCGCCCGCCGCTGAGTGCCATGTCGATGGAGCAGCAGAGCCTCGACCGGTACCGCATGAGCATCGCGCCGTACAAGAAGTGGCTGCTGCTCGGCATCGCCACGCTCGTCGGCCTGATCGCCGGCGCGTCGGCAGCGGGCCAGTGGCGCACATGGCTGCTGTGGGTGAACGGCGTCTCCTTCGGTCAGAAGGACCCGCAGTTCCACCTGGACGTGTCGTTCTTCGCGTTCGACCTGCCCTGGTACCGCTTCCTGCTCGGCTTCGGCTTCGCGGCCACGGTGCTCTCCCTGATCGCCGCCGCCCTGACGCACTACCTGTACGGCGGGCTGCGGATCACCAGCCCCGGCGCGCGCGCCACGGCCGCGTCCACAGGGCACCTGTCGGTGCTGCTCGGCGTCTTCGTGACGCTCAAGGCGGTGGCGTACTGGCTCGACCGGTACGGCCTCGCGGTGAAGGCCAGCGACTTCAAGGCGACGGGCAACTGGACGGGCCTTCGCTACGTGGACGCGAACGCGTACCTGCCGGCGAAGACCATCCTGTTCTGCATCGCCGTCATCTGCGCGCTGCTCTTCTTCGGGACGCTGTGGCGGCGCACCTGGCAGCTGCCGGTCATCGGCTTCGGCCTGATGGTCCTCTCCGCCATCCTCATCGGCGGTCTGTACCCGGCCATCGTGCAGAAGTTCCAGGTCCAGCCGAACGAGCAGGCCAAGGAAGCGCCGTACATCGAGAAGAACATCAAGGCGACGCGCGACGCGTACGGCATCAGCGGTGTGAAGCCCGAGGACTACAAGGGCGCCGGCAAGGCCGACGAGGACCCCAAGAAGAAGCGCGACGACGCGGACTCGGCAGCCAACTACCGGCTGAACGACCCGAACATCGTCTCGCCGACGTTCCAGCAGCTGGAGCAGGAGCGCGAGTACTACCGCTTCCCCAAGACCCTGGACGTGGACCGCTACAACGGCCAGGACACCATCGTCGGTCTGCGTGAGCTGAGCCTCGACAAGCTCGAGAAGCGCAACTGGATCAACGACCACTTCGCCTACACCCACGGCTATGGCATGGTCACGGCCAAGGGCACGGAGACGAAGAAGGGCTCCAAGGGCGCCCCGGACTTCACGAACTACGGTCTGCCGACCAACGGCAACCTCGGCGAGTACGAGCAGCGGATCTACTACGGCGAGAAGACCACGCAGTACTCGATCGTGGGCGGGCCCCAGAAGGAGCTCGACTACGAAGAGGACGGCGGCGGCCAGAAGACCTACAGCTACAAGGGCGACAGCGGGGTCAACCTCTCCAACCCGATCAACCGCGCCGCGTACGCCGTGTCCTTCGGCGAACCGCAGATGCTGTACTCGGGCGCGATCGGCGAGGGCTCGCGGATCCTCTACAACCGCACCCCCAAGGAGCGCGTCGAGTCGGTGGCTCCCTGGCTGACCATCGACGGCGACAGCTATCCGACGGTGGTCAACGGCAGGATCCAGTGGGTCGTCGACGCCTACACGACCAGCAACGGCTATCCGTACGCCTCGCGGACCACGCTCGGCGACACGACGGCCGACTCGCTGTCCGAGTCCGACGACCAGCGCGCGGTGGTGGCCCAGCAGAACCAGGTCAACTACATCCGCAACTCGGTGAAGGCGACCGTCGACGCGTACACCGGAGAGGTCAAGCTCTACACCTGGGACGACAAGGACCCGGTCCTCAAGACCTGGAAGAAGGCGTTCCCGAACACCGTCAAGGACAAGGGGGAGATCCCCAAGGCCCTGATGGACCACCTGCGCTACCCGCAGGACATGTTCAAGGTGCAGCGCGAGCTCCTGACGCTCTACCACGTCACGGACCCCGGCCAGTTCTACAACGCGAGTGACGCCTGGCAGGTGCCGAACGACCCGACGAAGAAGGACAACAGCGCGGTCCCGCCGTACTACCTGTCCATGAAGACGCCGGGCCAGACGCAGCAGCAGTTCGCCCTGACGACGACGTTCACCCCCAGCGGGCGCCCCAATCTGCGCGCCTTCATGACGGTCGACGCCGACGCCAGAAGCAAGGACTTCGGCAAGATGAAACTGCTGAGAGTCACGGGCGACGTGGACGGCCCGGAACAGGTCCAGAACAAGCTGAACTCGATGACCGAGGTCGGTAACTTCGTCCGGGACATGAAGGGCGCCGATTCCGACGTCCTCTACGGAAACCTGCTGACCGTGCCACTGGACGACGGGTTCCTCTACGTCGAGCCCGTGTATGTCCAGGGACGTAAATCGGCGTATCCGCTCCTGAAGAAGGTCGCGGTGTCCTACGGCACGGAGACCGCGTTCGCGGACTCCCTGAGCGACGGCCTCAACCAGGTCTTCGGCGCCGAAGGGACCACGAAGCCACCGGCCGACGAGGGCGACACGGATGAGCCGACCGAGCCGCCCAAGTCGAACGACCCGACGGTGCAGGCCGCCCTCGACGACGCCCAGACGGCGTTCGAGGACGGGCAGACGGCCCTGAAGGACGGCGACTGGAAGGCCTACGGCGAAGCGCAGGAGAAGCTCGAGGACGCCCTGCAGCGAGCCGAGGACGCCCAGGCCGCGGCGGACAAGAAGGGCGACAAGAACGGCGACGCGAACGCCGACAAGAACGGCGACGCGAACGCCGACAAGAACGGCGACAAGAAGGGCGGCTGACCTGCTGCGAAACACCCCCTCCGCGCCGTGGTACGGTTGCAACACAACGGCGCGGGGTGGAGCAGCTCGGTAGCTCGCTGGGCTCATAACCCAGAGGTCGCAGGTTCAAATCCTGTCCCCGCTACTAGAAGACGAAGGCCCGGATCCTTATCGGATCCGGGCCTTCGTCGTGTGTGCCCAGGGTTCGTGGCGGCGTGCGCTGGTCTGTGCGAACCGTGCTCCGCCCGGGGGGAGTTGGGAAAACTGTGTTTCACTTATCTCTCTGTGGGCATGTCGACAAAACGCTGAAGTGACCTCGCTGGAGGCGGTATACCCGGTGTACCCAGGGTGCAGGTGGTGCGACGATGGACGTTATGGGGGACAAGGCAACTCTGTTGGATACAGGGCGGTTTGTGCAGGCGGCCGACCGGGAGGATCCCGGGACGGCCGCCGAGGAGTTGCGCCATCGGCTGGCCGCCGAGGCCGGAGATGTCGACGCGATGAGCGTCCTCGGAAGCCTGCTGCTGCGCCGCGGTGATCTCGACGGGGCTGAATCCCTGCTGCGCGCCGCGACCGCCGAGGGCGACCGTGCCGCCGCCAACAACCTCGGAGTCCTCCTCCACCAGCGCGGATACGCCGACGAGGCGGCCGGCTGGTGGCGGGTCGCCGCCGTGGCCGGTTCCGCCGCGGCCGCGCACGCGCTCGGGCGCCACCACCGCGAGCGCGGCGACGAGCCCGCCGCGGAGTACTGGCTGCGGCAGTCCGCCGAACAGGGCCACGCCCTGGGCGCGTACGCCCTCGCCGATCTCCTCGAGCACCGCGGTGACGTCGGCGCCGAGCGCTGGATGCGGGCGTCGGCCGAGCGCGGTCACCGCGAGGCCGCGTACCGGATCGCCCGCGCCCTCGACCGGCGTGCCACCGCCGAGCGCCCCGACGACACAGGCGTGGGTCCCGCTGCCGCCGAGGCCGAGCAGTGGTACCGCCAGGCCGCCGCGCGCGGTCACCGACGTGCCGCGCTGCACCTCGGCGCGATCCTTGAGCAGCGTGGCGAGCTGAAGGAGGCCGGGCGCTGGTACCTGAACTCCGCCAAGGACGGGGAGGCGCGCGCCGCCTGCGCCCTCGGCTTCCTGCTGCGTGACGCGGGCGACGAGGAGAGCGCCGCCGTCTGGTGGCTGAAAGCCGCCCAGGACGGCGACGGGAACGCCGCGAACGCCCTGGGCGCGCTGCACGCCGAGCGGGGCGAGACCCAGACCGCCGAGCGGTGGTACAGGGCGGCCATGGACGCGGGCGACGTGAACGGCGCGTACAACCTCGGTCTGCTCTGCGCCGAGCAGGGGCGGACCGTGCAGGCCGACCAGTGGTACAGGCGTGCCGCGTACGCCGGTCACCGCGAGGCGGCCAATGCTCTTGCCGTGCTGCTGCTCCAGGGCGGCGACGCGGCGGGCGCCGAGCCGTGGTTCTCCAAGGCCGCCGAGTCGGGCAGCGTGGACGCGGCCTTCAACCTCGGGATTCTGTACGCGTCCCGTGACGACGAGGGCTCCGCCCTGCCCTGGTACGAGCGTGCGGCGGCCGCCGGGCACACCGAGGCCGCGCTCCAGGTCGGCACCGCGCGGCTGCGGGAGGGCGACGAGCAGGACGCCGAGCGGCATCTGCGGTGCGCGGCGGGCGGGGGCAGCGCGGAGGCGGCGTACCGTCTCGGCACCGTGCTCGACGCGCGGCGGTCCGCCGCGGGCCCGCCCGCCCTCGGGGAGCCCGCGGCCGAGAAGACCGAGTGCGAGGAGTGGTACGAGCGGGCGGCGCAGCAGGGCCACCGGCGTGCGCAGGTCCGGGTCGGGATGCTGGCCGCGGGGCGCGGGGATGTCGTCGAGGCGGCGCGGTGGTACCGCCTCGCGGCGGACGCGGGCAGCCGGAACGGCGCGTTCAACCTGGGGCTGCTGCTTGCCCGCGAGGGCAGTGAGCCGGAGGCGGCACTGTGGTGGACGCGGGCCGCTGACGCGGGGCACGGGCGTGCGGCTTTGCGGCTCGCGCTGCTTTACGCCCGGCGCGGGCAGCTGGTTGAGGGGCAGCGGTGGGCTGCCCGTGCGGTGGAGCTGGGGCCCGCTGAAGTTTCCGAGCGGGCGGCTCGGTTGCGCGAGGCCTTGCAGCAGGAGCTGACTGCTTAGCCCACCGCCCTGCCTTGGCTCGCTCTGTCGCGTGTGCCTTGCGTCTGCGCCTGCGCCTGTTCTGACTTCCTGCTGTCGGGCGGGTGCGGGCCGTCTGTGGGCTGCGCCCACCCGTTCCGCCCTTGCGGAACGCCTGCCCGCAGCGGGGCACCGGTACGGATTTGCGCTGGTCGTCGACGTTGACGTACGGTTACAACACAACGGCGCGGGGTGGAGCAGCTCGGTAGCTCGCTGGGCTCATAACCCAGAGGTCGCAGGTTCAAATCCTGTCCCCGCTACTAAAGGCCAAGGGCCGGAAAGCTTTTCGAAGCTTTCCGGCCCTTGGTGCGTAACGGGGCCGCTACCGCTTGTGGCCCACTGCCTCCTCGTACAGCCTGCGGTCCACCGCCTTCTCCTCCGGGACCTTGCCGCCATCGGCGACGCCCGCGGCCTCGTACGCCGCCTGGAGCCGGTCCGTCGTGCCGGCCCTGATCTCCCAGTCCATGCGCAGGGACGGAGTCGACCGCAGGACCGCCTCGTCGGTCTTGAGGAGCTTCGCGAGATCGGCCACGAAGGCCTTGTCCGCCTTGTAGTCCCCGGCGAAGTACGTGTTCACGGTCCTGATGTACGCGCGCAGCAGCGCGACGCCCGCGTCCGGGTCCTCGGTCAGGAGGTTGGGGCCGAACAGGAGGCCGCCGAGCGGTTCGCCCCTGGGCTGGCCGCCGAGGAAGGCGTACTGCTTGTCGCCGTCGACTTTGCGCCAGACCGGGTCGAGGAGCCAGGCGGAGTCGGTGCCGCCGTTCTGGAGTGCCGTCAGGACGTCGGCCGAACCCAGCTGCTGGAACTGGATCTTGTCGAGGCCGCCGCCGTGCTTCTTCAGGGCCTTGCCCATGGGGTACGAGATGACCGAGCCCTTGCCGATCATGGTGCCGAGCTTGCGGCCCGCCATCGGGACGCGGTCCGCGCTCTCGCCCTTCTTCAGCTTCACCCACAGGCCGCTCTTGGACTTCGGGTCGGGGGAGAAGTTCCCGGCGGCCCACTTGATCGTGAAGCCGCTGGTGATGCCGTTCATGACGGCGGCCTCGGGGGCGGCCCACTGGGCGTCGATGTCTCCCTTGGCGAGGAGTGGCAGGGCGTCGGGGGTCGGGAGCACCTTGAGGTGGACGTCCAGGCCCTCTTTCTTGAACTCGCCCTTCTGCACGGCCATTTGGAGGGGCGCGACGTACTCGGCGCTGAGTGTGCCGGTCGCGATGGTGAGGCTGCGCTCCTTGGGCAGTGGGCGCGGCGTCGGGGTGCCCTTGGCGCAGCGGGCGGGCGCGCGGTCCTTGGCGAGGTCGGAGGGGTCTGTCCAGCTGCCCTTGCCGCAGCCGGGGACGGCCTCGACGGTGCGGGGCTTCGCGGGTGCCGCCGAGTCCGGGGCGTCGTCCTCTTTCGCGCACCCCGCGGAGGCGAGCAGCGCGCCGGCCATGAGGACAGCCAGGGTGGAGAACCGGGTGCGGATGCGGGTGTGCATGGAGCCTCCGTACGCGTACGAATGGTTCATGACCGGTGGTTCATGACTGGCTTCTGCCGCGGTCGCGCGGGGCCCACGGAGTGAGCAACCGCCCTGCGATCCGCACCAGTTCGGAGAAGACGACGCCGAGCACGGCGACGCAGACGATGCCGACGAACATCACGTCGTTCTGGAAAAGCGCCCGGGAGTCGAAGATCAGGTGGCCGAGGCCGTTCGACGCCGCGATCTGCTCCGACGCCACGATCACCAGGACCGCGACGCCCGCCGCGATCCGCGCGCCCACGAGCACGGCGGGCAGCGACGCGGGCAGCAGGACATGGCGGAACATCTGCCACGGCGACGCCCCGAAGACCTGGCCCGCGTCGCGGTGGCCGGAGGGCACGGCGAGCACCGCCGCCATCGTCGAGATCCAGACGAAGAAGAAGACGGTGGCCGCCACGAGCGCGATCTGCGGGCCCTCGCCGAGGCCGAACATGTTCAGGAAGACGGGCAGCAGGGCCAGCTTCGGTACGACGTACAACGCGTCCAGGAGCGGTTCGAGCGCCGCGCGTACGAGGGAGAGCGAGCCCATGAGGAGGCCGAGGGCGTAGCCGGTGACCGTGCCGATCGCGTAGCCGGCGAGGACGCGCTTGAGCGTGGCCCAGACGTCGGGCCACAGGTCGCCGTCCGCCGCGCGCTCCCAGCCGTCCTCGAGGATGGTCTGGGGAGCGGGGTAGACGCGGTCGTCGATCCAGGCCTGGGTGGCGGCCAGTTGCCACAGGAGGATGAGGGCGAGGGGGACGGCGACGGCGAGGCTGATCTCCAGGGTGCGGCGCCTGCGGTGGGTCCGGGCGGGGTGCAGCTCCTGGGGGCCGGGCTTGCGGACGAGCACGCCGTCCTGGGGTTCTTCGGGCGCTTTGGGTGAGGTGGTCGTCGTCATGCCACGGCCGCCTCGTCCCGTGAGTTCTCGCGGACCACCTCGCCACGCAGCAGGTCCCACAACTCGCCCTTGAGGGCGTTGAATTCGGAGGTCGCGCGTACGTCTCCGGTGCGGGGCCTCGGGAACGGCGGGCGGTGTTCGGCGATGACGCGGCCCGGTCGGGCGGACATGACGAGGACGCGGTCGCCGAGGACGATCGCCTCTTCGAGGCTGTGGGTGATGAAGAGGGTGGTGGTGCGGGTCGTCTGGGTGAGGTCGAGGAGTTCGTCCTGGAGGATCGTGCGGAGCTGGGCGTCCAGGGCCGCGAACGGCTCGTCCATCAGGAGGATCTCGGGCTCCACGGCCAGGGCGCGGGCGATGGCCACGCGTTGGCGCATGCCGCCGGAGAGGGTGGCGGGGTAGGCGTCGGCGAAGTCGGCGAGGCCGAGGCGGGTCAGCCAGTCCGTAGCGCGGGCATTTGCTTCTTTTCGCGGTACGCGCTGGATGTCCAGGCCGAAGCGGACGTTGGCCTGGACGGTCTTCCAGTCGTAGATGCCGTAGTCCTGGAAGATCATCGCGGCGGGTCGCTGCGCGGCCGTGCGGATGGTCAGCTCGCCCCTGCTGGGCCGCAGGAGGCCTGCGGCTATGCGGAGCAGGGTTGATTTACCGCAGCCGGAGGGGCCGACGATGCAGGTGAACTCGCCGGGGGCGATGGTGAGGTCCAGCGGGCCCAGGGCTTCTACCGCCCTGGAGCCTCGGCCGAACGTTCTTGATACTGCGTGGGCTTCTAGTTTGGGGTGCGGATCTCCCACGGGATCTCCTTGCGGAGGGCAGGCGGATGCTGGGCGCCGCCGACCATATGACGCACCGTCAGATTCCGGAAGAGGGTGTGCCGTGGCTGAGATTCACTGCTGTCGGTCCTACGCCCCCGCGCAGTTCGGGCACGTGCCCCGGTAGGTGACGTCCGCGCCCTCGATCGTGAAGCCGAAGCGTTCGGAGTCGGGGAGGCTGCTCAGGGGGTTGCCCGTGGGGTGGACGTCGCGGATCGTGCCGCACTTCGCGCACACCAGGTGCTGGTGGGGGCGGTGGGCGTTCGGGTCGTACCGCTTGGCCCTGCGGTCCGTCGAGACCTCGAGGACCTCGCCGATGGTCACCAGCTCGCCCAGGGTGTTGTAGACGGTCGCCCGGGAGATCTCGGGCAGCTTGTCCACGGCGCGGGCGTGCACCTCGTCCGCGGTCAGATGTACGTGGTCCCCGTCGAGGACCTCGGCCACGACGCGCCGCTGCGCGGTCATGCGCCAGCCGCGTCCGCGCAGTCGTTCCAACAGGTCGCTCATGAGAACCAGCCTAGCAGGCGAAGCGCCTAAGTCCCGACCATGTGTGAAATTGGATGTTCACTTGACTTAGACAAAGTCCATCGTAGGATCGGGTTCAGCGAAACCCAAGGACAGGACTTGCAGGAAATGACGCAGGAGGCGCACGTGACGCAGGGACCGCTCACCACGGAGGCCGGCGCACCGGTCGCCGACAATCAGAACAGCGAGACCGCTGGTGTCGGCGGTCCGGTTCTCGTCCAGGACCAGGCGCTGCTCGAGAAGCTCGCGCACTTCAACCGCGAGCGCATCCCGGAGCGCATCGTCCACGCGCGCGGCGCCGGTGCCTACGGCACCTTCACGCTGACCCGCGACGTCTCGCAGTGGACGCGTGCGAAGTTCCTCTCCGAGGTCGGCAAGCAGACGGAGACCTTCCTCCGGTTCTCCACCGTCGCCGGCAACCTCGGCTCCGCCGATGCCGTGCGCGACCCCCGTGGCTTCGCGCTGAAGTTCTACACGGAGGAGGGGAACTACGACCTCGTCGGGAACAACACCCCCGTCTTCTTCATCAAGGACGCCATCAAGTTCCCCGACTTCATCCACACGCAGAAGCGCGACCCGTACACGGGCTCGCAGGAGGCCGACAACGTGTGGGACTTCTGGGGCCTCAGCCCCGAGTCGACCCACCAGGTCACCTGGCTCTTCGGTGACCGCGGCATCCCGGCGACGCTGCGCCACATGAACGGGTACGGCTCGCACACGTACCAGTGGAACAACGAGGCGGGCGAGGTCTTCTGGGTCAAGTACCACTTCAAGACCGACCAGGGGATCAAGAACCTCACCACCGACGAGGCGAACCAGATGTCCGGCATGGACCCGGACTCCCACCAGCGCGACCTGCGCGAGGCCATCGAGCGCGGCGAGTTCCCGTCCTGGACCGTGCAGGTGCAGATCATGCCGGCGGCCGAAGCGGCGACGTACCGCTTCAACCCGTTCGACCTCACCAAGGTGTGGCCGCACGAGGACTACCCGCCGATCGAGATCGGCAAGCTGGAGCTCAACCGCAACCCGGAGAACATCTTCGCCGAGGTCGAGCAGAGCATCTTCTCGCCCGCGCACTTCGTTCCCGGCATCGGTCCGTCCCCGGACAAGATGCTCCAGGGCCGCCTCTTCGCGTACGGCGACGCCCACCGCTACCGCGTCGGCATCAACGCCGACCACCTGCCGGTGAACCGCCCGCACGCCACCGAGGCGCGCACCAACTCGCGTGACGGCGCGCTGTACGACGGCCGCCACAAGGGCACGAAGAACTACGAGCCGAACTCCTTCGGCGGCCCGTTCCAGACGGACCGGCCCCTGTGGGTGTCCACCCCCGTCACGGGTGGCACGGGCAACCACGAGGCGCCCTCGCACGCCGAGGACAACGACTTCGTGCAGGCGGGCAACCTCTACCGCAAGATGTCCGAGGACGAGAAGGCACGTCTGATCGAGAACCTCGCGGGCAACATCGCGGGTGTCTCGCGCGACGACATCGCTGAGCGCGCGATCAACAACTTCCGTCAGGCGGACGGCGACTTCGGCAAGCGTCTCGAGGCCGCGGTCCAGGCCCTGCGCGGCTGAGACCGTCTGTCGTAGCTCGTCTGGGGAGAAAAGGCGGGCCGGATCCTCTCGGGGGTCCGGCCCGCCTTTCCGCGTTCTGGGGGAGTGCTCAGACGGTGAGCGTGGGCGCTTTCGCCTGACGCCTGCTCGGGGCCCAGCAGCGGATGATGTCGCGGACCGAGACGATGCCGGACGGTTCGTTGCCGTCCATCACGATCAGGTGCCGGAAGCCGCCGTGCGACATGGCGTCGGCCGCCTCCTCCAGGGTCCAGGACGGGGTGGCGAAGACGACATCGGTCGTGGTGTGGGTGCCGGCGGTCTCGGTGTCGGGGTTCTGGCCGAGCCCCAGCGAGATGAGGACGTCGCGCTCGGTCAGGATTCCCAGGCCGGAGTTGTCGGAGTCGAGGACGACGGCCGCGCCGACGCGGCGCGTCGACATCAGGCGGGCCGCCTGGCGCAGTGTGTGGGCGGGACCGATGGTGAGGACCACCGTGCTCATGGCGTCGCGGACGAGCATGGGCTTGAGCCACCTCCTGAGTGGACCGCAAGAGAAGCGATTCACAAGTTCACAAGTGGGGGGACTCTCAGAGTCGCAGCCCTGCGCGTCGTCAACAAGGGGGCGCGTGCTGCCGGTTCAGGGCGTGCGCACCAAGGGCGCGCGCCTCCGCCGCGAGGGACGCGAGTCCTCAGTAGCGCTGGTTGAGGTAGCCGAGCAGCTCGTCGTGGAGCAGGCCGTTCGACGCAGCGGCGTTGCCGCTGTGCGGGCCCGGAGCGCCGTCGAGGCCGGTGAAGGTGCCGCCCGCCTCGGTCACGATGATCGCGGTCGCCGCCATGTCCCAGAGCGAGAGCTCGGGCTCCGCGCAGATGTCGATCGAGCCCTCGGCGACCATCATGTACGGCCAGAAGTCGCCGTACCCACGGGTGCGCCAGACCGCGCGCGTGAGGTCCATGAACCCGTCGAGGCGGCCCTGCTCCTCCCAGCCCGAGAGCGAGGAGTAAGCGAAGGAGGCGTCCTGGAGCCGCGAGACCTTCGAGGCGTGGAGCCGGGTCGCGGAGGTCAGGCTGCGCCCGGTGTAGGCGCCGGCGCCCTTCGCCGCCCACCAGCGCCGGCCGAGCGCGGGCGCCGACACGACACCCACCACCGGCTGGAAGCCGCCCTCGCCCGCCTCCATGAGGGAGATCAGCGTGGCCCAGACCGGCACCCCGCGTACGTAGTTCTTGGTGCCGTCGATCGGGTCGATCACCCAGCGGCGAGGGCCCGTGCCCTCGACTCCGAACTCCTCGCCGAGGATCGCGTCGCGCGGCCGGCCCCGCTTCAGGTTCGAGCGGATCAGCTCCTCGGCCGTTTTGTCCGCCTCGCTCACCGGCGTCATGTCCGGCTTGGTCTCGACCTTGAGGTCGAGAGCCTTGAACCGGTCCATCGTCGCGGCGTCGGCGGCGTCCGCGAGGACATGGGCAAGACGCAGATCATCGTGGTAGTCGGGCATGAGTGAACAGTATCGATCTCGTTGTGCCTGAGCCACAGCGCCGTATGTCCGGGCCATTCCGGGACATGACGCATACCGTGCCAGGTCGCGCCGGGGCTATTGACACCGCTCCCGAGCACGTCAACTCTGGCCGCAGAGCCGCTTCGGCCCCGGGAGGCGACGATGCCTGCGGCACGGGAATCCTTACTGGACGCGGCCAAAGCGGCGCTCGCCCGCCGACCGTGGCCAGGCGTTCGCATGGTCGATGTCGCGGCCACCGCCGGGGTGTCCCGGCAGACCCTCTACAACGAGTTCGGCAGCAAGGACGGCCTCGCCCGCGCCCTGCTCCGGCGCGAGACCGACGTGTATCTGCACGGCGTGGAGCGCGCGTTGGCCGTGGCGGGCGTCCCGGTGGACCGGCTCGCGGCCGTGGGCGCCTGGACGATCGCCGCCGCCCGTGGGAGCGAACTCACGCGGGCCATACTCACCGGCTGCTGGAGCGAACGCCTGCCCGCGCCGAGCAGGCCCGGGGTCTCCGCCTCACCCGTACCGGCACAGCGGCGTGCGGACGCGGGCGTACCCTCGCCCGCCGAACTGCTCGCCCTCGTCCGGGACAAGGCGGTGAACGCGCTGGACGGCAGGGCGCGGCCGAAGGACACGGAAGAGCTGGCCATGGCCTGCGAGAGCGCCGTGCGGATGGCGTTGTCGTACGTCGTCGCGCCCTCACCGACAGGTGAGGATCCCGTGGAACTGGTGCGCGGGGTCCTCGGGCACTGGACCGGCGCCTGAGGTCTGCGAACCGGCGCCTGAGGCCCGAGATCAGTCAGTGGGCGGAGCCGGAGAGCTGGAGGCCGATGACACCGGCGACCACCAGCGAGATGGAGACGATCTTGAGCGTGGAGACCACGTCACCGAGGAAGATCATTCCGTAGATCGCGGTGCCCGCGGCACCGATGCCCGTCCAGACCGCGTACGCGGGACCCACGTCGAGTTTCCGCAGCGCGAGGGTGAGCAGACCGAAGCTGCCCAGGGCGAAGGCCGCGAAGGTGATCGTCGGCCAGAGCCGGGTGAAGCCGTGCGAGAGCTTGAGGCAGACCGCGAATCCGGTCTCCAGGAACCCCGCGACGATGACCAGCAGCCACGCCATGTATCTGCCTCCCGCAACCGAACGTTCGGTGACCGCTTCGCCTGGCTTGGTTCAGGCCTGGTGCGATTATGCCCTTGCCGCTGTGCCTCGGGCGCAAACAACGGCGAGGTCAGTCGTCCTCGCGTCGCTCGCGGGTCGAGAGGAGCCTGCGCAGTGAGTACAGACGCGCCGGATCCGCGTGCCCCTCCTCCACCCACGCGTCGAGGGCGCAGTCCGGCTCGTCGTGGCCGCACGCGCGCGGACAGCCCTCCGTCCCCGGCACCAGATCGGGGAACGCGAGGATGACGCGGGACGGGTCGACGTGGTGCAGGCCGAAGGACCGCACGCCGGGCGTGTCGACCACCCACCCGCCGGACGAGCCCGCCAGCGGCAGCGCGAGCGCCGACACGGTGGTGTGCCTGCCGCGGCCCGTGACGGCGTTGACGTGCCCGGTGCTGCGTCTGCGCTCCTCGGGGACCAGGGCGTTCACCAGCGTCGTCTTGCCCACACCGGAGTGGCCGACGAACGCGGTGACCTTCCCGTCGAGGACTTCGCGCACCCGGGCGAGCTCCGCGCCGTCGGTGAACTCCTCGCGGCTGGTGACGACATAGGGCATGTCGAGCGTGGAGTACGTCTCCAGGATCTTGTCGGCGGACGCCAGGTCGGACTTGGTCAGGACGAGGAGCGGCGTGAGACCGCCGTCGTACGCCGCCACGATGCAGCGGTCGATCAGGCGTGTGCGCGGCTCCGGATCGGCGAGGGCGGTGACGATGGCGAGCTGGTCGGCGTTGGCGACGACCACCCGCTCGTACGGGTCGTCGTCATCGGCCGTGCGCCGCAGGACCGACGTGCGCGGCGAGATGCGCACGATGCGGGCCAGGGTGTCCTTCTTGCCGGAGAGATCACCGACGAGCGAGACGTGGTCGCCCACCACGGCGGCCTTGCGCCCCAGTTCGCGGGCCTTCATGGCCAGTACGATCCGGTCGTCGACCAGGACGGTGAGGCGGCCCCGGTCGACGGTGAGGACCATGCCGTCGGAAGCGTCCTCGTGCTTGGGCCTGATGTGCGTGCGCGGGCGGTTGCCCTTGCGGTTGGGGCGGACGCGGATGTCGTCCTCGTCGGGGTTCTTTCCGTAGCGGCGCATGTCCTGGATCCGCCCGTCAGTTCCCGAGCATTCCGGTCCAGAGTTCGGGGAAGTCGGGCAGCGTCTTCGCCGTCGTCGCCACGTTCTCGATCTGTACGCCCTCCACCGCCAGGCCGATGATCGCGCCCGCGGTGGCCATGCGGTGGTCGTCGTAGGTGTGGAAGATCCCGCCGTGCAGACGGCGCGGACGGATGTGCAGGCCGTCGGCGGTCTCGGTGACGTCGCCGCCGAGTTCGTTGATCTCCTTGGTGAGGGCCGCCAGGCGGTCCGTCTCGTGCAGCCGCAGGTGGGCGACGCCGCGCAGGGTCGAGGGGGAGTCGGCGAGGGCCGCGACGGCCGCGATGCCGGGGGTCAGCTCGCCGACCTCGCTCAGGTCCACGTCGATGCCGTGGATCGAGCCGGAGCCGGTGAACACGAGCCCCCGCTCGGTCAGTTCGCAGGAACCGCCCATCTCGGTGAAGATCTCCCGAAGCTTGTCGCCGGGCTGCGTGGTGTGCGCGGGCCAGTCCGGGATGGTCACGCGGCCACCGGTGACCAGGGCCGCGGCCAGGAACGGCTGGGCGTTCGAGAGGTCCGGCTCGACGGTCAGATCGCGGCCGAGCAGGGCGCCGGGGGTGACCCGCCACACGTTCGGCTCGCCGCCCGACTCCGGGGTGTCCACCTGGGCGCCGACCGCGCGGAGCATGTCGACGGTCATCCGGATGTGCGGCATGGAGGGCAGAGCGGAGCCGGTGTGACGGACCTCCACACCCTGGTTGAAGCGCGGGCCCGAGAGCAGCAGGGCGCTCACGAACTGGGAGGACGAGGAGGCGTCGATCTCGACCGGGCCGCCGTCCAGGGCGCCGCCGCCGTGCACGGTCAGCGGCAGCGCACCGCGGCTGTCGTCGTCGATGCGGGCACCGAGCGCGCGCAGGGCGTCGATCACGCCGTTCAGCGGCCGCTCGTACGAACGGGGGTCGCCGTCGAAGCGGATCGGGCCGTCGGCGAGGGCGGCGACCGGGGGCAGGAAGCGCATGACCGTGCCCGCGTTGCCGACATCGACCGTGGCGGGGCCGTGCAGGCCGGAGGGGATGATCCGCCAGGCCTCACCGGAGCCGTCCGGGCCCACGCCTTCCTCGATGCCGACGCCGAGCGCGCGCAGGGCGCCCGCCATCAGGAGGGTGTCGCGCGAGCGCAGCGGCCGGCGCAGCCAGCCGGGCTCGGCGGCGAGGGCGGCGAGGACGAGGCCGCGGTTGGTGACCGATTTGGACCCGGGCACATGGACCGTCGCGGCGACGGCTCCGCTCGCGTGCGGGGCTGGCCAGAGGGTGCTGTGCGCTGGGTTTGCGGTCATGCCCCCACTTTAGTGGCAGAGAGGTGAGGGGTCGTGGCTGCTCAGAGGCCGAGCAGCCAGCGCCCGCCGCCTATCAGCGAGCACAGCGAGACGGCGTGGAAGAGGAAGAGCCACATCCCCGCGGGGACGTGCGTGAGCCGCGACAGCTGGTCCGCGTCCGAGTCGCCCGCGCCGCCGCGCCTGCGCTTGGACTGCAGCTCGAACGCGGGACGTACGCCTCCCAGGAGCAGGAACCACACCACGGCGTACGCGAAGGCCGCCTGCACCTGCGAGCTGGTCAGCCAGGAGACGAGCAGGAAGGTGCCGCCGGTGACGATCACGGTGAGGGCGCCGTACGCGTTGCGGATCATGACGAGCATCACGATGAGCAGCGCCGTCGCGATCCACAGGAACGCGGTGATGTGGTCGGCGGCGAGGAGCGCGGCGCCCGCCAGGCCGAGCAGGGGCGGCGCGGTGTAGCCCGAGGCGGCGGTCAGGATCATGCCGAGGCCGGTGGGCTTGCCGCGGGAGACGGTCAGGCCGCTGGTGTCGGAGTGCAGCCGGATGCCGTCGAGGCGGCGCCCGGTCAGGAGGGCGACCAGGCCGTGGCCGCCCTCGTGCGCGATGGTGATGGCGTTGCGGGCGACCCGCCAGACGCCGTGCGGCAGGACGACGGCGAGGGCGACGAGGCCGGTGATGATCACCAGCCATTCGTCGGGCGCCGCCTGCGTCCCGAAGACCCGGTCCCAGAGGTCGGTCAGGCTGGCGTTCGCGGTTATTTCCATTGCTGGTGCCATTGTCGGGACCGGCTCCTCTGGTCGGATCTAAAAGGGGTCGGCGCGTTAGCGCTGTCGTTGAGGGGCGGTGGTCGGGCGACGGGTGGGCCTGGCAGTCTGGCACGTATGTGCGGACGGTATGCATCGAGTCGTAGGCCCGAGGATCTCGCAGGAATCTTTGAGATCGAGAAGTGGGAGCCGGAGGAGGCCCTCGACCCCGATTTCAACGTGGCCCCCACCAAGGAGGTCTACGCGGTCCTCGACCGTCCGGTGAAAGACGCTGAGGACCCCCGCCCGGTTCGCCAGCTGCGCACACTGAAGTGGGGACTCGTCCCGTCCTGGTCGAAGACACCCGAGGGCGGCGCCCGGATGATCAACGCCCGCGCGGAGACGGTGCACGAGAAGCCCTCCTACCGCCGGGCCTTCGCCTCCCGCCGCTGCGTCATCCCCGCCGACGGCTACTACGAGTGGGTCACCGGCTCCGGCGAGCGCGATCTTGAGGTCGAGGGCAAGAAGAAGCGCCCCCGCAAGCAGCCGTACTTCGTGACGCCCGCCGACGGCTCGGTCTTCGCGATGGCGGGGCTCTATGAGTTCTGGCGCGACAAGACGCTCCCCGACGAGCACCCCCTCGCCTGGTGGGTGACGTGCACGGTGATCACCACGGAGGCGGAGACCTCCCCCCTGGCGGTCGCGCCGGGGGAAGGCCCCCGCTCGCTGGCCGACATCCACCCGCGGATGCCCCTGATGCTGACGCCGGACCGCTGGGACGCCTGGCTCGACCCCTCGCGCACGGACGTCGAGGACCTGCGGCCGCTCCTGGAGCCGCCGCCGCACGGCCTGATGCGGGCCTTCCCGGTGTCGACGGCGGTCAGCAACGTGCGCAACAACGGCCCGGAGCTGCTCAAGGAGCTGGAGGGGCCCGAAGAAGGCACACTCTTCTGATGTGACCAAGAGCGATCCCAAGAGCGATCCCAAGAGCGATCCCAAGAGCGATCCCAAGAGCGAGATCGTCGAGACCGACGCCGGTGACGCGCGCGTCACCTGGCATCCCGCGCCGAAGAGCAGGGCCCGCCACATCCTGGCCCTCAGCCACGGCGCCGGCGGCGGCATCGAGGCCCGCGACCTGCGGGCCATCGCCGCCGCCCTGCCCGCGCACGGCGTCACCGTCGCCCTCGTGGAGCAGCCGTGGCGCGTCGCGGGCAAGAAGCTGGCGCCCGCGCCGAAGACCCTGGACGTGGGGTGGCGAGGCCTGTGGCCCGCGCTCGCGCAGCCGGGCCTGCCGGTGATCGCGGGCGGACGCAGCGCCGGGGCGCGGGTGGCGTGCCGTACGGCCACCGAGCTGGGCGCCGCCGCCGTCCTCGCCCTCAGCTTCCCGCTGCACCCGCCGGGCAAGCCGGAGAAGTCGCGCGCGGAGGAACTCCTCGGCGCCGGGGTGCCGACCCTCGTCGTGCAGGGTGGCAACGATCCCTTCGGGAAGCCCGCGGAGTTCCCCGAAGGGACGTACGAGATCGTCGAGATCCCCTACGGCGATCACGGCTTCGCGATCCCCAAGCGCGCCGACATCACCGAGACCGAGGCCATGACGATCGTCACGGATGGCGTCATCCGGTGGACGGGAATGTTGGGTGCGTGACCTCTGTTGTGCCGAACAGAAGCCAAACGCTGTTGGTACGAGAGGAAGTCCGCCGCATGGGTTCGACCATCTGCCCGGCCCGCTCCAGCGCCCCTGACCTGGAATGGACGGTGCTGAGCGCGCCCAAGACCGCTCCTATTCGAGCGGCGGCGGGACCGGATCGTCGTCTATCCTCCGATTCGAGTGGGGCTGCTTTCGGTCTCACCACGTCTTTGGAGGAGGTGGGTCCGGTCACTGGGACCGACGCAGGGGCCGAGAACGGCCAGGCGGAGCGACCCGACGGAGGCGCCGAGACGCCGGCGGAGCGCACGGCCCGCTTCGAGCGGGACGCCCTGGGCTTCCTCGACCAGATGTACTCGGCGGCGCTGCGCATGACGCGCAACCCGGCGGACGCGGAGGACCTGGTGCAGGAGACCTACGCCAAGGCGTACGCGTCGTTCCACCAGTTCCGTGAGGGCACCAACCTCAAGGCGTGGCTGTACCGCATCCTCACCAACACGTTCATCAACTCGTACCGCAAGAAGCAGCGCGAGCCCCAGCGCAGCGCCGCCGAGGAGATCGAGGACTGGCAGCTCGCGCGTGCCGAGTCGCACATGTCCACCGGTCTGCGCTCGGCCGAGTCGCAGGCGCTCGATCACCTGCCCGACTCGGACGTGAAGTCCGCACTGCAGGCGATCCCCGAGGAATTCCGCATCGCCGTCTATCTGGCCGACGTAGAGGGCTTTGCGTACAAGGAGATCGCGGACATTATGGGGACACCTATCGGTACGGTGATGTCCCGGTTGCACCGCGGTCGTCGCCAACTGCGCGGCATGCTCGAGGACTACGCCCGCGACCGCGGCCTCGTCCCCGCCGGCGCCGCCTCAGAGTCGTCGAACGAAGCGAAAGGCTCAGGCTCATGAGCTGCGGAGAGCCGCACGAGACGGATTGCAGTGAAGTCCTGGACCATCTCTACGAGTTCCTGGACCACGAGATGCCGGACAGCGACTGCACCAAGTTCGAGACGCACTTCGAGGAGTGCTCTCCGTGCCTGGAGAAGTACGGCCTCGAGCAGGCGGTCAAGAAGCTGGTGAAGCGCTGCTGCGGCCAGGACGACGTGCCCGTCGACCTGCGCGCCAAGGTCATGGGGCGTATCGACCTGATCCGCTCGGGCGAGGCCGTGCCCGACCACGACGTGACGGTGGAGACGACGGCCGCCGATGCCAATGTGTCCGCCAAGAGCCTGCGGGCCAAGGAAGCCTGAGCTTCCGGTAGTTGAGTGTGAGCAGGTCGTGACGGGAGTCCGTCACGGCCTGCTTTTTTCTGTCCACCGTCGTTCACCGTCACTCGTACGTGCCAATTTCCGCGAGGGGGGCTCGGAGCGTGCGACTCTCGCTCTAGTCTCCGGACCTTGGAACGTGGTCCCTGGGGACGGTCACGGGGGAGGAGACGGTGCCATGCGGTCCATCGCCCCATGGGCGCGCGCCTACATCCTGTGCGCCGCCCTGGCCTGCGCCGCCTGCGCCGCGCCCGCGCTGACCTCGCCGCGCACGCCGTGGGGCGCGCTCGCGCTGCTCACCGCGCTCTACGCCGGGTGCGAGCAGATCACGCGGTGCCGGGTGGTCGGACGCCGCGTACCCAACGGCCTCGGCACCTTCTTCCCCGTGCTGCTCGCCGCGGTCTTCCTGCTGCCGCCCGGGGCCGCCGCCCTCGTCGCGGTGCCGGGGGCCCTGCTCGCCCGCGTCGAGCGACGCCCCCGGTGGGTGCGCAGGGTCTGGCGCGCGGCCCAACTCGCCCTGGCCGCCTGGGTGTCGGCGTGGACGTATGGAGCGTTCGGCGGGCGCGAAGCTGTGGCCGCGCCCGACTTTCCGTACGCGCTCGTGCCCGCGGGAGCGGCCGTCCTCGCCTTCTCCGTCGTGCTGACCGCCCTGGACGGCGGCATCCTGGCCACCGCGGAACGGGCGCCGGTGCGGACCGCCTGGCGGGGGCTCTTCCTGCGGTCGTTCGCGCCGGTCGCCGTGCACGGCCTCGCCGGTCTGATGATGGCGGTGCTGTGGCGCAGTCCGTACGGGCCGCTCGCCGCGCTCCTCGTGCTGCTGCCGATGGGGGTCTCCTGCTGGGCCTTCGCGCAGTACCACCGGGAGCGCGCCGCCCACCAGGCCACCATCCGGGCGCTCGTGCAGGCCGTCGACATCAAGGACCGCTACACCCGCGGGCACAGCGAGCGCGTGGGGCGGGCCTCCGTGATGATCGCGCGGGAGCTGGGGATGGCGGACGAGCGGGTGGAGAGCCTGCGGTTCGCCGGAATCCTGCACGACGTCGGCAAACTGGGCGTACCGACCCGGCTCCTTCGCAAGGACGGGCCGCTGACCCCCGAGGAGCGGCGGGTCATCGAGCTGCATCCCGAGTACGGGCACGAGATGGTGCGCGGGATCGGCTTCCTCGGGGAGGCGCGGGCGGCGATCCTGCACCACCACGAACGGATCGACGGGAGCGGGTATCCCTACGGGCTCGTGGGGCGGCAGATTCCGGAGTTCGCCCGGGTGGTGGCCGTCGCCGACGCGTTCGACGCCATGACGTCCACGCGGTCCTATCGGCGGGGGCGCCCGGTCGCCGCCGCTGTGGCCGAGCTGTCCCGCTGCGCGGGATCGCAGTTCGACCCTGTGATGGTCGCCGCGCTGCGGCGGGCGATCGACCGGCATGGATGGCATCCCGCGGTCACCTCGGACACCGGCGAGGTGCCCTCCCCTCGGCAGGAGGCCGCCGGTGTGCCCACGCCTCCCGGGGCGGGAGCGCGGTGAGGGCCCGCCTGCCCACGACGGTGGCGGTCTGTGTATACGGCGCCGCCGGGCTGCTCACGCTGCTCGCTCTCGCCTGGACCCTCTGGCACGGCGTGGCCGAAGGGGGGATCGCGCTCGCCTTCGGGGGGCTCGTCGCCGTGGGGGAGCTGGCCCGGTGGGGCGCAGGGGGGAGCGACAGGGAGCCCGCCCCGCTCGGGGCCGCGGGCGCGCTCGCGTACGCGCTGCTCGGGGAGGTCGGGGGACGGCCCACGCATCACGGCGTGTTCCAGGTGATCGCTGTGGTCGTCGCGGCCGCGCTCGTCGGCGCCGTCCCGCATGTGGCGCTCGGCAAGGGGCCCGCCCTGGACCACGTGGCCCGGCGGGTGCTCACCGTCGGGTTCGCCGCCGCGTGCTTCCAACCGCTCTACAACGCCGGGAAGTTGA
Organism: Streptomyces sp. NPDC033180; assembly: GCF_055577645.1. Lineage (NCBI taxonomy): Bacteria > Bacillati > Actinomycetota > Actinomycetes > Kitasatosporales > Streptomycetaceae > Streptomyces > Streptomyces sp. NPDC033180. The sequence goes on from NZ_JBVIPU010000005.1 coordinate 226,105, forward strand.
AGGAGTGGGTGGGGCAGGGGCCCGCCTTCGCCGCCGTCATCGTGGCGCTGCTCGTCCTCACGGCCCTGTGCGACGCCGTGCTCGCCGCGGCCATGGCGCACGCCCGTACCCTCCCCCACAGCCTCAAGGGCACGGGAGGTACCCCCATGCCCTTCGGCCCCATCCTGAGAGACGAGCTGCGGGCCATGCTCGGCATCGGGTCCGCCGTGTGCGCGACGGGGGCCGTCATGGCGCTCGCGGTCGCCGTGGCGGGGCTCTGGGCGCTGCCGGTGTTCAGCCTGCCGCTGCTCCTGACCCAGCTGTCGTTCGGGCGGTACGCCGCGGTGCGGACCACCTATCGGCAGACCATCACCTCGCTGGCACGGTCCACCGAGATCGCCGGGTACACCCCGCAGGGTCACGCCCGCCGGGTGGCCGCGCTCAGCAGGGCCGTCGGCCGTGAGCTGGGTCTCTCCGCGCCGGACCTCACGGTCCTGGAGCACGCGGCGCTGATGCACGACATCGGGCAGCTCTCCCTCGTCGACCCCGTGCCCGCGGGCGCCACCGCGGCCCTGCCGGACGCGGAACAGCGGCGCATCGCCCTGCTCGGGGGCGCCGTCGTGCGTCAGACGGGGGTGAACGGCGACATCGCCGTGGTCGTGGAGCGGCAGGCGGACCCGTATCGCGATCAGCCGCTCACCGCCCGTATTGTGCGAGCCGCCAACGCGTACGACGAGATGGCAAGGGGAGAAGGTCCCACGGGGCCTCTCAACGCTCTGGAGCGGCTGCGCCTCGGCACCGGCCGCGACTATCAGCCCGAAGTGGTGGAAGCCCTGGCCCGGGTGCTTTCGCGGGGCGGTCATAGCTTGCCGCCGGTTGGGTAACCCATGGGTAATGAGCGGCCGTCCGACCGTACGTGGTTGGATGCGAAGAGGGCCCTCGGGCACAGCGAAACTCAGGAACTCAAGGACCGGCAGGCGGGAATCGTGAGGATCTTCGGCAAGGGACGGCACCGGCCCTCCGCCTCATGGCGGCAGGCCACCGACCGCGCCTTCACGCTGATCGGCGACGGGCGGTACGAGGACGCGGGCGCACTCCTTACCCGCGCGGCGGATCTCGAGCCGTGGCTCTCGGAGTCCTGGTTCAACCTCGCGCTGCTCCACAAGTTCCGGCACGACTGGGAGCAGGCGCGGGCCGCGGGTCTGCGGGCCGTCGCGCTGCTCGACCGGTCACAGGGCGCCCCCGACTGGTGGAACGTGGGGATCGCCGCCACCGCCCTGCAGGACTGGCCGCTTGCCCGGCGTGCCTGGCAGGCGTACGGCCTGAAGGTGCCCGGCGGTGTGGCCGCGTCCGGGGAGCCCACCGGCATGGACCTGGGCAGCGCCGCCGTGCGGCTGTCGCCCGAGGGTGAGGCCGAGGTCGTGTGGGGGCGCAGGCTGGACCCCGCGCGCATCGAGGTGCTCTCCATCCCGCTGCCCTCCTCCGGGCGCCGCTGGGGCGAGGTCGTGCTGCACGACGGCGTTCCGCACGGCGAGCGGACGACGGGGGAGGGGGACTCGTATCCCGTCTTCGACGAGATCGAGCTGTGGGCTCCCTCACCCGTCCCCACCTGGGTGGTTCTCCTTGAGGCCGCCACCGAGGACGACCGGGACGCCCTGGAGAAGCTCGCCGCGGACGCGGGCTTCGCCGCCGAGGACTGGTCCTCGTCCGTACGGCTGCTGTGCCGCATGTGCTCCGAGAGCCGCATGCCGAGCGACGAGGGCGACGGCGAGCACCTCGACCCGCACGACCACAGCGAGCCCGGCCACCCCGGGCCGCTCGGCCACCGCAGCCCCGGCGCCCTGTGGGTGCCCGAGCGCGAGTGCGGCATCGCGGCGCCCGCCGCCCTGGTGCGCGGCCTGCTCGACGGCTGGGTCGCGGACAGCCCGGACTCCCGTGACTGGCGGGATCTGGAAGAGGTCTGCTGACTCCTGGCCGTAGGCTGTACCGGCACTATCTCTTGTGGGTTCCCAGGAAGGCGTACGTCGGACAATGGCGCAGGACACTGAGCAGCAGGCCTCGGGCGGGGTCCTCCCCGTAGACGACGAGGGCTTCGTCATCGACACGGAGGACTGCGAGGAGCGGGAGACGGCCCACCGCGAGCGCGGCACGTCCCGGCCCATCACGGTCGTGGGCAACCCTGTGCTGCACAAGGAGTGCAAGGACGTCACCGCCTTCGACGACGAGCTCGCGCAGCTCGTCGACGACATGTTCGCGAGCCAGCGGACCGCCGAGGGCGTGGGCCTGGCCGCCAACCAGATCGGCGTCGACCGGAAGGTCTTCGTCTACGACTGCATGGACGACGAGGGCAGGCGGCACGTCGGCGTGGTCTGCAACCCCGTCGTGCGTGAGCTCCCCGCGGACCGGCGCCGCCTGGACGAGGCGGGCGAGGGCTGCCTTTCCGTGCCCACGGCCTACGCCGATCTGGCCCGCCCGGACTACGCCGAGGTGACCGGGCAGGACGAGAAGGGCAACCCGATCAAGGTGCGGGGCACCGGGTACTTCTCCCGCTGCCTGCAGCACGAGACGGACCACCTGTACGGCTACCTCTACATCGACCGCCTGTCCAAGCGTGACCGCAAGGACGCGCTGCGGCAGATGGAAGAGGGCACTCCGCGCTACCCCGTGGTGCCGAACGCCTAGTCGACTCCGAACTCGCGCGCACCACGCGCCACCTGCGGCCCCTGGCCGGGAACTTCTTCCCGGCCAGGGGCCGTTCGCATGAACCGACCTCAACCGGTCAGCTGTGCGATCGAAACAGGCTCATGGTGATCCAAAATCAGTCACGTACGGGGATTTTCTCGGCACTGGGGGGTAGTGAATGGCGCAAATCTGTTCCCTGAACGGTCAGTTGTGGTGCTGAATGGAAAGCGCGGGGATACACAACGGCGCGCGCCCGGTACGGCGGGAGGGGCGTGCGTTTTCACGCGGCTGAGAGGGGTTTGTCCGTGCCTGCATATTCACACGGCACTTCACCGACACAGACACGGGCGCCGGCGGTATCCGTGCCGCCAGCGTTGGCGCTTCCGGTGATCGAGTCAGGGTTTCCTCGTCAACTGCATCCGTATTGGCCACAGCTCCAGGAGAAGTCCAGGACGTGGCTGCGCGAAATGCGCCTCATGCCCGCGGACAAGGTCGAGCGGTACGCGGACAGCCTGTGCTACACGGACCTGGTCGCCGGCTACTACATTGGCGCACCCGATGAGTTGCTCAGCGCGATAGCCGATCTCAGCAGTTGGTTCTTCGCGTGGGACGACCGGCACGACCGCGACTCGGTGCACGGCAGGGCGCTGCAGTGGCGCCGACTGTGCCGCGGGCTCCACGAGACGCTGCGGACTCCCCGGCAACAACTGCGGCACCACGACCCTCTGGTGGCGGGGTTCGCGGACTGCGTCCTCAGGTTGTACTCCCACCTCGGCCCCAGCTGGAACGCCCGGTTCGCGCGGCATTTCCACAGCGTGATCGAGGCGTACGACCTGGAGTTCAGGAACCGCAGGACCGGCACGGTCCCGACGGTCGAGGCCTACATCGAACTGCGCAGGCTGACGTTCGCCCACTGGGCGTGGATCGACCTGCTCGAGCCCACGGCACGCCACGAGCTGCCGCCGGCGGTGCGCAAGCACCCCGCGTATCGGCGGGCGGCGCTCGCCACACAGGATTTCTCCGCCTGGTACAACGACCTGTGCTCGCTCCCCAAGGAACTCGCGGGAGACGAACTGCACAATCTCGGGATCAGTCTGATCCAGCACGAGGGGTTGTCCCTGGAAGAAGCCGTGGCGGAAGTGCACCGGCGGGTGACCCGATGCATATCTGATTTCCTCGTGGCGGAAAAGGAAGTGCTGCGTCTCGCCGGGCAATTGGCCGATGGAAGCGTGCAGGGGAGGGAACTCTCGGACGCAGTGGAATCGTGCGTCGCCAATATGCGGAACTGGTTCTCTTCCGTGTACTGGTTCCATCACGAATCCGGTCGCTATCGGGTGGACAGCTGGGACGACAGGTCCATTCCCCCGTATGTGAGCGACGCGGAACTGAGTGACCTGGCCGAAACTGAATTGGTAGGTGAGGAATGAGCGTCGAATCCGCGATACCCGCGACAACAACTCCACCGCTCGTCAGTGGCGGTGCCCCGCTCATCGGGCATGCCTGGAACCTGGTGCGCGACCCGCTCGGCTTCCTCGCCGCGCTGCGGGATCACGGTGATCTCGTACGCATAAGGCTGGGGCCCAAGACGGCGTACGCGGTCTGCGACCCCGAACTGGTCGGGCAGCTGTTGAGGAGCCCCGACTACATCGTCGGAGGGCCGCTCTGGGACACCCTGGAAGTGCTCCTCGGCAAGGGCGTGGCGACCAGCAACGGCAAGCTGCACCGGCGTCAACGGCGCATGATGCAGCCCGCGTTCAGGCCCGACCGGATCGCCGGCTACGCCAAGGTGATGGAGGAGGAGGCCCGCCTGACGGCCGCGCGCTGGCGGCCGGGCGACACCGTCGACATCAACGCGGAGATGTTCCGCACCGCCGTGCGCGTCGTGTCCCGCTCGCTCCTGGAGGTCGACGCGATCAGCGAGAAGGCGGACCGCATCGCCGAATCGCTGCACACCGTCTTCGAGGGGCTCTACCGCAGGATGGTCCTCTCGGTCGGTCCGCTGTACCGCGTGCCGACCCAGGGCAACCGCCGCTTCCAGAGCGCGCTGGCCGATCTGCACGCACTGGTCGACGAGATCGTCGCCGAAGGCAGGGCGGCGGGCCCGGATCAGGACGACCTGTTGGCCGAAATGCTGCGGGCACGCGATGAATCAGGGCAGCCGCTCAGCGATCAGGAGGTTCACGACCACGTGATCTCCCTTGTTGTGGCGGGTGCCGAGAATATCGCGTCGACCCTGGCGTGGACGTTCCATCTGCTGGCCCAACACCCCGAGCAGGAAAGGCGATTGGTTGAAGAGGTAAATTCCGTAGCGCCGGGCCGGGAGATCACATTCGCCGACCTCGGGTCTCTGCCGCACACCCGGAATGTCGTCACCGAGGCCATGCGTATACAACCCGCAGCCTGGATATTCACCCGCAGGTCGGTGGGGGAAACCAACCTGGGCGGCTACCGCATTCCGGCCGGTGCCGACATCGTCTACAGCGTGTACGCGATGCAACGCGATCCGCGTTCCTTCGAGCAGCACCTCGAGTTCGACCCGGACCGCTGGAACCCGGAACGCGCGGGTGACGTACCGGAGTTCGCGATGATGCCGTTCGGTACCGGTAACCGCAAGTGCCCGGGCGACCATTTCAGTCTGGCCGAACTCGCCATCATCCTGGCGACGGTGGCCCCGAAGTGGCACCTGGCGCCGGTCGCGGAGACCGACGCCGACACGAAGATCGGCATCACGCTACAGCCGAAGCATCTGGTCCTGCGGGCCGAGCGGCGCTGACGGCAGGGCCGCGGAAGGTGCGGCGGTAGGCGTTCGGCGTGGTGCCGAGCGCCCGCAGGAACTGGTGGCGCATCGCCGCGGCGTTGCCGAAACCGGCACGCCCGGCGATGGCGTCCACCGTCTCGTCCGAGCCTTCGAGCAACTCCTGTGCCAGGAGCACGCGTTGGCGCAGGAGCCAGCGGTAGGGCGTGGTGCCGGTCTCCTGCTGGAAGCGGCGCGCGAAGGTGCGCGGCGACATGTGCGCGCGCTCGGCGAGCCGCTCGACGGTGATGTCCGTGTCCAGATGGCGCTCCATCCAGGCGAGTACCCCGCCCACCGTGTCGCACGCCGATCGCGGCAGCGGGCGTGCCACGAACTGGGCCTGGCCGCCGTCGCGATGGGGTGGCACGACCATGCGCCGGGCGATGGCGTTGGCGACCTCCGTGCCGTGCTCCTGGCGGACGATGTGCAGACACGCGTCGATCCCGGCGGCGGTGCCGGCCGAGGTGATGACCGGGTTCTCGTCCACGTACAGGACGTCGGGCTCGACCCGGGCGCGCGGATAACGCACCGCGAGTTCCGCGGCGTGCTGCCAGTGCACGGCGCAGCGCCGGCCGTCCAGCAGGCCCGCGGCGCCGAGCACGAAGACGCCGGAGCAGACGGAGAGGATGCGGGTCCCGCGGTCCACCGCGCGGCGCAGGGCGGCGAGCAGCTCCTCGGGGTAGTCGCGGTTCACGAACTCCTGGCCCGCGGGCACGGTGATGAGGTCGGCCTCTTCCAGCCGGTCGAGGCCGTACGGAGTGGTGATCGAGAACCCGGCGTGATTGCTCAAGGGTCCGCTCTCCGCGGCGACCACCGCGAAGTCGTACACGGGAAGGCCCGCGTCGCTCCGGTCGAGGCCGAACACCTCGCAGACGACGCCGAGTTCGAAGGGGTGCACGCCGTCGAGCAGGACGGTGGCCACGTTCTTCAGCATGTGTGCCAGTGTGCCGCAGGGCTGGCAGTAAGTCGATGGTGTGTGGCAGTCCTGCCACTGCCGCGTCCGCCCGGCGCGCAGGACAGTGAGGACATGAACACATTCCTCGGATACGTGACCGTCCTGACCGTCCTCCTCCTGCTGGCCGCGCCCTCGCTCGTCGGGTACGTCCACGACCGTCGGATCGACCGCGAGCTGCGCGAGGCGGAATCCGCCCCGCGCAGCCCGGACGTACCGGAGGTACTAGAACTCGTCGTCGAAGGAGACCGAACCCTCGACCGCGACCTGGTAGGCCGAAGGCCGGCGCTCGAAGAAGTTGGTCAGCTCCTGGACACCCTGGAGTTCCATGAACGAGAACGGGTTTGAGGAGCCGTAGACCGGCGCGAAGCCGAGCCGCTGGAGCCGCTGGTCGGCGACGCACTGGAGGTACTCGCGCATGGAGTCGGTGTTCATGCCGGGCAGGCCCTCGCCGCACAGGTCGCGTGCGAACTGCAGCTCGGCCTCGACGGCCTCCTTGAGCATGTCCGTGACCTGCGTCTGGAGCGCGTCGTCGAAGAGCTCGGGCTCCTCCTTGCGCACGGTGTCCACGACGTCGAAGGCGAAGCTCATGTGCATCGTCTCGTCGCGGAACACCCAGTTGGTGCCGGTGGCGAGGCCGTGCAGCAGGCCGCGCGAGCGGAACCAGTAGACGTACGCGAAGGCGCCGTAGAAGAAGAGCCCCTCGATGCACGCGGCGAAGCAGATCAGGTTCAGCAGGAAGCGGCGCCGGTCGGCTTGCGTCTCCAGGCGGTCCATCTTCTCGACGGAGTCCATCCACTTGAAGCAGAACTCGGCCTTCTCGCGGATGGAGGGGATCTCCTCGACCGCGTCGAAGGCCGCGGCGCGGTCCTCCGGGTCGGGCAGATAGGTGTCGAGCAGCGTCAGATAGAACTGGACGTGCACGGCCTCCTCGAAGAGCTGGCGGCTCAAGTAGAGCCGTGCCTCGGGGGAGTTGATGTGCTTGTAGAGCGTGAGCACGAGGTTGTTGGAGACGATCGAGTCGCCGGTCGCGAAGAACGCGACCAGGCGGCCGATCATGTGCTGCTCGCCGGGCGAGAGCTTGGCGAGGTCGGCGACGTCCGAGTGGAGGTCGACCTCCTCCACGGTCCAGGTGTTCTTGATCGCGTCCCGGTAGCGCTCGTAGAAGTCCGGGTAGCGCATGGGGCGCAGGGTCAGCTCGAAGCCCGGGTCGAGGAGGTTCTTTTCGGCGTTCGTGGTGCTGGACATTACTGGCAGGCCTCGCAGGACTCGGGGTTTTCCAGGGAGCAGGCGACGGCGTCTTCGGCCGTGACCTGGGCAGGTACGAAGGAGGGGTCGGGAACGGGCTCGGCGGTCTTGCCCGCCGCCGCGCGGGCGATGCGGGTCGCCGGGCGCGAACGCAGGTAGTACGTGGTCTTCAGACCCTGCTGCCAGGCGTAGGCGTACATCGAGGAGAGCTTGCCGATGGTCGGCGTCTCCAGGAACAGGTTCAGGGACTGCGCCTGGTCGAGGAACGGCGTGCGCGCGGCGGCCATGTCGATCAGGCCGCGCTGCGGGATCTCCCACGCGGTGCGGTAGAGCTCGCGCACCTCGGCCGGGATCCAACTGAACCCCTGCACCGAGCCGTTGGCCTCGCGCAGCGCCTCGCGGGTCTTGGCGTCCCAGACGCCGAGCCGTTTCAGTTCCTGCACCAAGTAGGCGTTGACCTGGAGGAATTCACCACTCAGCGTCTCGCGCTTGAAGAGGTTGGAGACCTGCGGCTCGATGCACTCGTACACGCCCGCGATGGACGCGATCGTGGCGGTCGGCGCGATCGCGAGAAGCAGCGAGTTGCGCATGCCGGTCACGGCGATACGTTCCCGCAGCGCCGCCCAGCGCTCCGGCCAGGTCAGCTCGACGCCGTAGTGGTCGGGGTGCAGGACACCGCGCGCGGTGCGGGTCTTCTCCCAGGCGGGCAGCGGGCCGTTGCGTTCGGCGAGGTCGGCGGACGCCTCGTACGCGGCGAGCATGATCCGCTCGGCGATGCGCGTGGAGAGAGCACGCGCGGCGGGGGAGTCGAAGGGCAGCTTCAGCTGGAAGAAGACGTCCTGCAGACCCATCGCGCCCAGACCGACCGGACGCCACCGTGCGTTCGACGTGCCGGCCTGCTCGGTCGGGTAGAAGTTGATGTCGACGACGCGGTCGAGGAACGTGACGGCGGTACGGACGGTCTCGTCGAGCCGCTGCCAGTCGATGTCACCGGCGGCCGTGTCCACGAAGGCGCCGAGGTTCACCGAACCCAGGTTGCAGACGGCCGTCTCACCGTCGTCCGTCACCTCCAGGATCTCCGTGCAGAGGTTGGAGGAGTGGACGGTGTGGCCGGGCTCCGCCGTCTGGTTGGCGGTGCGGTTGGCGGCGTCCTTGAACGTCATCCAGCCGTTGCCGGTCTGCGCGAGGGTGCGCATCATGCGGCCGTAGAGGTCACGGGCCGGGATGGTCTTGCGGGCGAGCCCGGCGGCCTCGGCCTCGCGGTAGGCGGCGTCGAACTCCTCGCCCCACAGGTCGACGAGCTCGGGCACGTCGGCCGGCGAGAACAGCGACCAGTCCTCGCTGGCGGCGACCCGGCGCATGAACTCGTCCGGGATCCAGTGCGCGAGGTTGAGGTTGTGCGTGCGGCGCGCGTCCTCACCCGTGTTGTCGCGCAGCTCCAGGAACTCCTCGATGTCGGAGTGCCACGTCTCCAGGTAGACCGCGGCGGCGCCCTTGCGGCGGCCGCCCTGGTTCACGGCGGCGACGGAGGCGTCCAGGGTCTTCAGGAACGGGACGATGCCGTTGGAGTGGCCGTTCGTGCCGCGGATCAGCGAACCGCGGGCGCGGATGCGGGAGTACGAGAGGCCGATGCCGCCCGCGTGCTTGGAGAGGCGCGCGACCTGGTGGTAGCGGTCGTAGATGGAGTCCAGCTCGTCCAGCGGGGAGTCGAGGAGGTAGCAGGAGGACATCTGCGGGTGGCGGGTGCCGGAGTTGAAGAGCGTCGGCGAGGACGGCAGGTAGTCCAGACGGCTCATCAGGCGGTACAGGGCAGCGACTTCGTCCACCGAGCGCGCGGAGCCGTCCTCGGCGAGGCCGCTCGCGACGCGCAGCATGAAGTGCTGCGGGGTCTCGATGACGTGCCGGGTGATCGGGTGGCGAAGGAGATAGCGGCTGTGCAGGGTGCGCAGACCGAAGTATCCGAAGCGGAAGTCGGCGCCGTCCTGGAGGGCGGCGTCCACGAGCCCGTCGAGGTGCTCCGCGTGGTCGGCGACGAACGCGGCGGTGCGGTCCGCGATCAGTCCCTCGCGGTGTCCCACGGCGACCGAGTCGGAGAAGGAGCGCACGCCCTGCGAGGCCGCCTCGTCACGGATGCTGAGACTGAGGAGCCTGGCCGCGAGCTGCGAGTACGTCGGGTCCTCGGAGATGAGCCCGGCGGCCGCCTCGGTCGCGAGCTCCCGCAGCTCCGCCACATCCGCTCTGGCCGAACGGCCGCGCAGCGCGGCGGCGGCGACCCGGCCGGGGTCGGCGTCGGGGAGGTCGGCGGTGAGGTCGGTCAGGGTACGCAGCAGCGCGGTTCCTGGGCCGTCGGCGGTCTGCTGACCGTCGGTGATCTGCGCTGACGCAGGTTCGGCTGGCGCGATGGTCACGGAGCACTCCCTCGCTCGGCTCAGAGCCTTGCGGAGGGGTGAGTGACACACGGGGGCCGCCCCTGGGCAGGGCTGCGCTCCGCGTCCACCAGCCCATTCCACGAGGCCCGGACGTCGTCGGCACCCGGACCGGTCGGAACGGGCGCACTGTCGACAGGTCTTCGGACTTGCGAGCACGACAAATGCGTACTCATACACCGTTGCGGGACAGTTCCGGACTTGCACCGGATTCCCCTGCGGCGACAGCGAGCACGAGCATACATCTTGTGCTGGCTCTGAGCGGCAGCCCCATATCTTGTGTCGGCGCGCACAAAAAAGCGCGGGCCGCCGGGGGAATCCGGCGGCCCGCGCCATGCGTTACGTACAGGAACAGGCTCAGTGCCCGCCCGGTGCTCCCACCGTGGCAGGCGGCAGTTCCTCCGTGACGCCGGGGTCGCCCGCGTCCGCCGTGTAGTCGCCGGGAGACGTCTCGTCGATGCCGTCAGGGGCCTTCATGGCGCGCAGGACGAAGGTCATGACCACGGTGACCACCACGTTCAGGACGAACGCCGTGAGGCCGATGTAGCCGATCTCGCCGATGCCGGGGATCTCGTCGGACGAGCCGCCGAAGTGCTTCTGCGTCGGCGAAGCGACACCGTACGCGGCAGCCGTTCCGTAGACCATGCCGACCGCCCAGCCCGCGAGCAGCGCCCAGCGGTGGAACCACCGCGTGAACAGGCCGCCCACCAGCGCGGGCATGGTCTGCAGGATCCAGATGCCGCCCAGGAGCTGGAAGTTGATCGCGACCGTCTTGTCCATGGTGAGCACGAAGGCGAGGGCGCCCACCTTCACCAGGAGCGAGACAAGCTTGGAGACCTTGGTCTCCTGGGCGGGCGTCGCGTCCGGCTTGAGGAAGTCCTTGTAGATGTTCCTGGTGAACAGGTTCGCGGCCGCGATGGACATGATGGCGGCCGGGACGAGCGCGCCGATGCCGATCGCCGCGAACGCGACGCCCGTGAACCAGTCGGGGAACATGTTCTCGAACAGCTGCGGGATCGCCAGCTGCCCGTTCTCCACCTTCACCCCGGCCGCGATCGCCATGAAGCCGAGGAGCGCGAGCAGCCCCAGCATCAGCGAGTAGAGCGGCAGGATCGTGGTGTTGCGGCGGATCACGTTGCGGCTCTTGGAGGAGAGCGTCGCCGTGATCGAGTGCGGGTACATGAACAGCGCGAGCGCGGAGCCGAGCGCGAGCGTGGCGTACGTCCACTGCCCGGCCTCGCCCGGCGCGAGACCCGCGACGGGCTTGCCCGCGGCCTCGTTCGCCGACGAGAACTTGTCGCCCGCCGCCTGGAAGATCTCGTCGAAGCCGCCGAGCTTGATCGGGATGTAGATGATCGCGACGGCGATGACGAGATAGATCAGGCCGTCCTTCACGAACGCGATCAGCGCGGGAGCGCGCAGACCCGACGAGTACGTGTACGCGGCGAGCACCGCGAACGCGATCAGGAGCGGCAGGTCCTTGATGAACCAGTTCGTGTCGGGGCCGCCGCCGACGCCCATGACGTCGAGCACGGCCTGGATGCCGACCAGCTGGAGCGCGATGTACGGCATCGTGGCGAGGATGCCGGTGACCGCGACGGCCAGCGAGAGCCCCTTGGAGCCGAAGCGCCCGCGAACGAAGTCCGAGGTCGTCACGTATCCGTGCTTGTGCGAGACCGACCAGAGCCGCGGCAGGAAGGTGAAGATCAGCGGGTAGACGAGAATCGTGTACGGCACCGCGAAGAAGCCGGCCGCGCCCGCCGCGTAGATCGCCGCCGGGACCGCGACGAACGTGTACGCCGTGTAGAGGTCGCCGCCGAGCAGGAACCACGTGACCCAGGTGCCGAACGACCGGCCGCCCAGGCCCCATTCGTCCAGGCTCTCGGTCTCGGCCTTGCGCCAGCGCGCGGCCAGGAAGCCCATCGCCGTCACGGCGACGAAGAAGAAGATGAAGACGGCGAGGGCGATGCCGTTGACGCCGCCCGTGTCCGCTGCGAGCACGTTCATCGGGTCGCACCCCCCTGGGCCTGCTCGGCCTTGCGGGCGCGCTGGTCACGCTGCCACAGCTTGTAAGCGATCATGGTCAGAGCGGTGGATATGAGCACCCACAGCATCTGGTACCAGTAGAAGAACGGGATGCCGATGAAGGTCGGGTCGACCTTCGCGTAGGAGCTCACCCAGAGCATCGCCACGAACGGCGCGACGAGACAGAGGGCAACGACCACGCGGACCGGCGTGATCACCGGTCTGCTCACTTCAGGCGCATCTGACACTTCGCGGCTCCGCTCCCTCGCTTATCCCACCTTTAACGTGCGGGAAATCTAAGCGAGAGGATTGATCTATGGAACCCCCGTCCGGATAGCGGACGGATACGGGACACATCAATGTGCCTGCTCAGTACGGGAACGGCGGATGCTCAGCAGCAGCGGAACCCCCGCCTGGGGTCCGACTCCTGCTGATCCGTCCGCATACGCTCGAACTCCCTCCGGGAGGGCACGGATGCCCCGGGATGCGTCTTCCGCTTGTGCGCGACATAGCGGTCGTACGCGGACTCGTCGGTCAACTCCCGTGCGTACCAGCGCACCCAGCGCAGCCCGCGCAGCACCCACGTCATGACGAGACCTGCGCGTCGTCGGAAGACCTGGCCTTCGCCGCCGCCAGCTCGGCCTTCTCCTCCGGTGTCGCGATGAGCCCGGCCGGAGCGGTGAGCTTCGACTCCACGTACTCGGCCTCGCTCAGCTTCGACGACCGGGGGTCGCGGATGTGCTTCACGCAGATACGGGCCGCGTCCGCGATCACGATGACGATGAGCAGGGCGAGCACAGCCGAAAGGACGCCGTCCACCGCGGAGTTGGTGACGACGGTGTGCATGTCGTCCATGGACTTGGCGGGCGGCAGGACCTTTCCGTCGTCGATGGCGTCCTGGTAGATCGAGCGCTGCTTGAAGAAGCCGACGCGCGGATCGCTTGAGAACACCTTCTGCCAGCTCGCCGTGAGCGTCACCGTCGCGTCCCAGGCGAGTGGAACGCCGGTGATCCAGGCCCACTTGAGGCGCCCCGACTTCACCAGGAGCGTCGTGCAGACGGCGAGCGCGACCGCGGCCAGGAGCTGGTTGGAGATGCCGAAGATCGGGAAGAGCTGGTTGATCCCGCCGAGCGGCTCGTGCACGCCCACCCAGAGGAAGTATCCCCACAGGCCGGTGACGATCGCGCTCGTGATGATGAGTCCGGGCTTCCAACTGACCCTCTTGAAGGGCTTGTAGACGTTCCCGAGCATGTCCTGCAGCATGAAGCGGCCCACGCGCGTACCCGCGTCGAGCGCGGTCAGGATGAACAGCGCCTCAAACATGATCGCGAAGTGGTACCAGAACGCCTTCAGGGAGCCGCCGGTGACCTTCGAGAAGATCTCGGAGACACCGACCGCGAGCGTGGGCGCCCCGCCGGTGCGCGAGAGCAGCGAGGACTCCTCGACGTTCTTGGCGGCCTGCGCGAGATCCTCGGGGGAGATGGAGTACCCGAAGCCCGCGACCGCCTGGCTCGCCGCCTGGACGTTGTCCCCGATGACGCCGGCGGGCGCGTTCATGGCGAAGTAGAGCCCCGGGTCGATGATGCTCGCCGCGATGAGCGCCATGACCGCGACCGACGACTCCATCAGCATGGAGCCGTAGCCGATCATCCGGATCTGCGTCTCCTTCTGGACCATCTTCGGCGTGGTGCCCGACGAGATCAGCGCGTGGAAGCCGGACAGGGCCCCGCAGGCGATGGTGATGAAGACGAACGGGAAGAGCGATCCCGCGAAGACGGGCCCGTCGCCGCGCGAGGCGAAGTCGGTCACCGGGTCCATCTTCAGCGTCGGCAGCGTGATGACGACGCCGAGCGCGAGCAGCAGGATCGTGCCGACCTTCATGAACGTGGAGAGGTAGTCGCGCGGCGCGAGCAGCATCCACACCGGCAGGATCGAGGCGATGAACCCGTACGCCACCAGCCAGATGACCAGCGTCGAGGGCGCGAGCGTGAACGTCTGAGCCAGGGACGACTCGGCGACCCAGCGCCCGGCGACCAGTGCGACGAGAAGCAGCGTGATCCCGATGAGGGAGACCTCGCTGACCCGGCCGGGGCGCAGGATTCGCAGGTAGAAGCCCATGAAGAGCGCGATCGGAATGGTCATCGCGATGGAGAAGGTGCCCCAGGGGGAGTCCGCGAGCGCGTTCACGACGACGAGCGCGAGCACCCCGAGCAGGACGATCATGATGGCGAACGCGGCGAGCAGCGCGGCGGCCCCGCCGAAGGGGCCGATCTCCTCGCGCGCCATCTGGCCGAGCGACTTCCCGTCACGCCGTGTGGAGAAGAAGAGGACGACCATGTCCTGCACGGCGCCCGCGAAGATCACGCCGACGATGATCCAGATCGTGCCCGGCAAGTACCCCATCTGCGCGGCCAGTACGGGCCCCACCAGGGGGCCCGCGCCCGCGATCGCCGCGAAGTGGTGGCCGAGCAGGACACGGCGGTCGGTCGGGTGGAAGTCGATGCCGTTGTCCAGTCGCTCCGCCGGAGTGGCCCGCTTCTTGTCGACCTTCAGGACGCGATGGACGATGAACTTGGAGTAGAAGCGATAGGCGATGGCGTACGAGCCGAGGGCCGCGGCCACCATCCAGGCGGCCGACACCTCCTCGTCCCGCGAGAGCGCGAGCACGGTCCAGCCCGCGGCGCCCACCAGCGCGACGAGGGACCAGATGACGATGGTTCGGGGATTGGCTGTGCGCACCGGGTCGTCCTCCCGTTCATCATGCGATGACGGGAGGAACGTAGAGCAGCACGGTGATCTGCGCCAGACCCCGGAAGAGGGTCGGTGCGCCGAGCTGCCGGTTACTCCGTGGGGCGCTTGAGGCGTGCCACGAACTTGTAGCGGTCGCCGCGGTACACCGAACGGACCCATTCCACCGGCTGGCCGCCGCCGTCCAGGGAGTGCCGCGACAGGAGCAGCATCGGCAGACCCACGTCCGTGCCGAGCAGGCCGGCCTCGCGCGGCGTGGCGAGGGAGGTCTCGATGGTCTCCTCGGCCTCCGCGAGGTGGACGTCGTACACCTCGGCGAGTGCGGTGTAGAGCGAGGTGTACTTCACCAGGGAGCGGCGCAGGGCCGGGAAGCGCTTGGCCGAGAGGTGTGTCGTCTCGATGGCCATGGCCTCGCCGTTGGCCAGGCGGAGCCGCTCGATCCTGAGCACCCGGCCGCCTGTACTGATGTCGAGCAGTCCGGCGAGGGTGTCGTCGGCGGTGATGTAGCCGATGTCCAGGAGCTGCGAGGTGGGTTCGAGGCCCTGGGCCCTCATGTCCTCGGTGTACGAGGTGAGTTGGAGGGCCTGGGAGACCTTCGGCTTGGCCACGAAGGTGCCCTTGCCCTGGATCCGCTCCAGGCGGCCCTCGACGACCAGCTCCTGCAGGGCCTGGCGCACCGTCGTGCGCGAGGTGTCGAACTCGGCGGCCAGCGTGCGCTCCGGCGGGACCGGGGTGCCGGGCGGCAGCGTCTCGGTCATGTCGAGCAAGTGCCGCTTCAGGCGGTAGTACTTGGGCACGCGCGCGGTACGGCCGACGGTCGCCGCCGTGCCGGTCTCCGCGGCCGGGGACGCACCCGCCTCGGTTTCCGTACTCCCCGCCTCGGTGCCCATGGCCCGCCTTCCTGCTGCCGTCACCGGCTCCTCCGTCTGTCGCGGCTCACATCGTGGCACGTACCGGGCCGGGCACACCGTGCCCGCTCAGGTGTCGGTCCGATAACGGACCTGACAGCCCTTCTTATACACCCTTGACACCCCTAAAGGTCTAGGCCAAGCTCCCCGTACTGGTCTACACCATTAAAGACCAGGTTCCAGTCCCACGGGCAGATCTCGGTCCTATTGGTCGCTGCGGGTGGGGGGTTGACTGGCATCCCTTGAGGAGGGTGACGTGAAGCGCAAGCTCATAGCGGCCATCGGTGTCGCGGGCATGTTGGTCTCGATCGCGGCCTGTGGCAGCGACGACGACAAGAAGGCCGGGGGAGCCGACAGCTTCAAGGGGGAGACCCTGACGCTCTGGGCGATGGACGGCTCCACGCCGGACAAGTGGCAGAAGGACGTCACGGCTGCGTTCGAGAAGAAGACCGGCGCGAAGCTGAAGTTCGAAGTCCAGCAGTGGAACGGCATTCAGCAGAAGCTGACCACCGCCCTCTCCGAGGAGAACCCGCCGGACGTCTTCGAGATCGGCAACACCCAGACCGCCGCGTACGCCAAGACCGGCGGGCTCGCCGAGCTCGGCGACCTCAAGGAGTCGATCGGCGCCGACTGGACCGAGTCGATGAACAAGGCCTCGGTCATCGACGGCAAGCAGTACGCCGCCCCGTGGTTCGTCCTCAACCGCGTCGTGGTCTACAACAAGAAGATCTGGGCCGACGCCGGCATCAAGGACACCCCCAAGACCCGCGAAGAGTTCCTCAAGGACCTCAAGCAGATCGGCGCGAGGACCGACGCCGAACCGATCTACATGCCGGGACAGTTCTGGTACCACTTCGTCGGCCTGACCATCGGTGAGGGCGTCGAGCTGGTCAAGAAGGACGGCGACAAGTACGTCTCCAACCTGGGCGACCCGAAGGTCGGCAAGGCCATGAAGACGTACCAGGAGTTCGCGAAGCTCTCCAAGGCCCCCAAGAACAAGGACGAGGCCACGCCGCAGCAGGGCGAGGTCTTCGGCAAGGGCAAGACCGGCACCTTCATCGGCATGCCGTGGGAGGCCGACCTGGCCATCAAGGCGGACAAGAAGATCGCGAAGGACATCGGCTACTTCACGATCCCGGGCGTCACGGCCGAGAAGCCCGAGGGTGTCTTCCTCGGCGGCTCCAACCTCGCCATCGCCGCGACCAGCAAGAAGCAGGAGCTCGCCAAGGAGTTCCTGAAGATCGCGCTGTCCGACAAGTTCGAGGGTCAGTTCGCCAAGGAAGGCGGCGTCATCCCGAACAAGGAGTCCCTCGAGTCCTCCCTCGCGGGCAACCCGGCCGCCAAGGCCATGACGCCCGCCACCCCCGGCGGCGGCATCACCCCGCTGATCCCGGAGTGGGGCGCGGTGGAGAACCCGCCGAACCCGATCAAGAACTACATGTCCGCGGTGCTCAACGGTAAGTCGCCTGCCGATGCCGCCAAGCAGGTCGAGGGCGAGCTCAACAAGCGTCTGGCGCAGAAGCAGTAAGGACGCGCTCCTGCCGGGGCCTTCGGGCCCGGGGTGTCATCACCCCCGGGCCCGGTGCCCCGGCGCAGCGCTGCGTTCCGCGATGCCCACGAAAGAGATGGCGAGCATGACCGTGCAGACCGAACGGCCGCCCTCCGGCCCGACGGACGTCGTGAAAACGGACGGACGGCCGGCTGATCCCGGCAAGCCCCGCGAGCGGGCCCGGTCGCTCGCCCCCTACCTGCTCCTGCTTCCCGCGGTCGCGGTCACCCTGCTGCTCCTCGGCTGGCCGCTGGTCAACAACGGGATTTTGTCGTTCCAGAACCTCAACATGAGGCAGTTCATCCTGCACCTCACGGAGTGGAACGGGTTCGACAACTACAAGGAGGTCCTCACCGGCGAGGACTTCTGGCGGGTCACCGGCCGCTCGGTCGCCTTTACCGCCGTCAACGTCGTGCTGATCATGATCCTCGGCACGCTGGTCGGACTACTGCTCGCCCGGCTCGGCCGGAAGATGCGCACGTTCCTCCTGGTCGGCCTCGTGCTCGCCTGGGCGATGCCCGTCGTCGCCGCGAGCACGGTCTACCAGTGGCTGTTCGCGCAGCGCTTCGGCGTCGTCAACTGGGTGCTCGCCAAGATCGGCTTCGAGTCGATGGCCGAACACGACTGGCTGGCCACGCAGTACTCGACCTTCTTCGTCGTGCTGCTGCTGATCGTCTGGATGTCCATCCCCTTCGTGGCGATCAACCTGTACGCCGCCACTACCACCATTCCCAACGAGCTGTACGAGGCCGCGGCCCTGGACGGCGCCGGCGCCTGGAAGCAGTTCACCCAGGTCACGCTGCCGTATCTGCGGCCCTTCCTCTACGCCACGACGTTCCTGGAGATCATCTGGGTCTTCAAGGCGTTCGTACAGGTCTTCACGATCAACGAGGGCGGACCCGACCGGCTCACCGAGATCCTTCCCGTCTACGCCTACATCGAGGGCATGGGCAACCAGCACTTCGGCATGGGCGCCGCGATCGCGCTGCTCACCATCGTCATCCTGCTGGCCATCACATCGTTCTACCTGCGGATCGTGCTCAAGCAAGAGGAGGACGAGCTGTGAAGCGCTCGCTGATGGGCCGTCTGTGGCCCAACCTGACAGCTGTCGTCATCTTCGTCCTCTGCGTCTTCCCCGTGTACTGGATGTTCGCGACGGCCTTCAAGCCGAGCGGCGACATCATCGCCGAGGACCCGGTCTGGATCCCGACCGACGTCACGCTGGAGCACTTCAAGAAGGCGATGAACGCCGACCACTTCTGGACCATGGTCGGCAACTCCCTCACTGTCACGGTCCTCGCGGTCGTCTTCTCGCTCATCATCGGCGTGACCGCGGCGTTCGCCCTCGCCCGTATGCGCTTCAAGGGGCGCCGCGGCTTCATCATCGGTTTCATGCTCGCGCAAATGGCCCCGTGGGAGGTCATGGTCATCGCGATCTACATGATCGTGCGCGACGCCGACATGCTGAACAGCCTGATCCCGCTGACCCTGTTCTACATGGTGATGATCCTGCCCTTCACCCTCCTCACGCTGCGCGGCTTCGTCGCCGCCGTGCCCAGGGAGCTGGAGGAGTCCGCCATGGTCGACGGCTGCACCCGTATGCAGGCGTTCCGCCGGGTGATCCTGCCGCTGCTCGCGCCGGGCCTGATGTCGACCTCGCTCTTCGGCTTCATCACCGCGTGGAACGAATTCCCGCTCGTCCTTGTCCTCAACAAGGAGGCGGAGGCCAAGACGCTGCCGGTGTGGCTGTCCAGTTTCCAGACCGCCTTCGGCGACGACTGGGGTGCCACCATGGCCGCCGCCTCGCTCTTCGCCATCCCGATCCTCGTCCTCTTCGTCTTCCTGCAGCGCAGGGCCGTCAGCGGTCTGACCGACGGTGCCGTGAAGGGATAACACGCCATATGACGACACTCACCAGCCCCACCGACACTCTGACCCGCGACGCCCTGACCGTCCTGCAGCCCGGCTTCGTAGGAACCAGCGCGCCGGACTGGCTGCTCCGCAGGATCGGTGAGGGCCTCGCATCGGTCGGCCTGTTCGGCCGCAACATCGCCTCGCCCGAACAACTGGCCGCACTGACGGCCCAGTTGCGTGCCGAGCGCGACGACGTCCTGGTCGCCATCGACGAGGAGGGCGGTGACGTGACCCGCCTGGAGGTCCGCTCCGGATCCTCCTTTCCCGGCAACCACGCGCTCGGCGCGGTCGACGACACGGCGCTGACCCGTGATGTGGCCGCCGAGCTGGGCCGCCGGCTCGCCGCCTGCGGCGTCAACCTCAACTGGGCGCCCTCCGCCGACGTCAACTCCAACCCGGACAACCCCGTCATCGGCGTACGCTCCTTCGGCGCCGACCCGCTCCTGGTGGCCCGGCACACCGCCGCCTACGTCGAGGGGCTGCAGTCCTCCGGCGTCGCCGCCTGCACCAAGCACTTCCCGGGGCACGGCGACACCGCGGTCGACTCGCACCATGACGTGCCGCGCATCGGGGTGGACCCCGAGATGCTCCGGGCGCGTGACCTCGCGCCGTTCCGGGCCGCGATCGCCGCGGGCACGCGCGCGGTGATGAGCGCGCACATCCTCGTCCCCTCTCTGGACGCGGAGTACCCGGCGACGCTCTCGCGCCGCATCCTGACGGGCATCCTGCGCGAGGAACTGAACTACGACGGCCTGATCGTCACGGACGGCATGGAGATGCAGGCCATCTCCGCCACGTACGGAATCGAGCGCGGCAGCGTCCTCGCCATCGCCGCGGGTGCCGACGCGATCTGCGTGGGCGGCGGCCTCGCGGACGACGACACGGTCCTGCGCCTGCGCGACGCGCTGGTCGGGGCGGTGCGCGCGGGCGAGCTCTGCGAGGAGCGCCTCGCCGACGCGGCCACGCGGGTACGGGCCCTGGCCCATTGGACTTCGGTGTCGGGCGCGGCCGATCGTTCGGGGGGCGTGCCCGGCACCGAAATCGGCCTGGTCGCGGCCCGCCGCGCCCTGACGGTCACCCGGGGCGAGACCTACGCGGCCCCGCTCACCGAAGCTCCGTTCGTCGCCGCGTTCACGCCGATGGCCAACATCGCGGTGGGCGACGAGACGCCGTGGGGCGTGGCCGCGGAGCTCGAACGGCTGCTCCCTGGCACGGAAACGGGCAGCTTCACGGGCGCGGACGCGGGCGCGCTCGCCCTCGCGGAGGCGGGGGAGCGGCGCGTGGTGGCCGTCGTCCGCGATGCCCACCGCCACGCGTGGATGACGGAGGCACTGCACACCCTGCTGACCGCTCGCCCCGACACGATCGTGGTCGAGATGGGCGTCCCCCAGTCCACGCCGACAGGCTCCCTCCACATCGCCACCCATGGGGCGGCGAGGGTCTGCGGCCTGGCGGCGGCAGAGGTGATCACGGGCGCCCCGTAAGGGGCGCGGGGAACTGCGCGATCAGCCCCGACGCACCAGCAGGTGGGCTACAGGCAAAAAGGTGCCGGGCGCCCCCGACAGAGGGGCACCCGGCACCTTTCGCATGAGGCCCAGGGGCCCGCTCAAAGCCCTTGCCAGGCAGGCTTCGCCGCATACGTGGCCCGGAAGTACTCCCCGAGCTTCAGCTTGGAGGCAGCCGCCTCGTCCACGACGACCGTCGCGTGCCGATGCAACTGCAGAGCCGAAGCCGGAACAACCGCGGCGACAGGGCCCTCCACCGTCGCGGCGACCGCGTCCGCCTTGCCCTCGCCGGTGGCCAGCAGCACCAGATGCCGCGCTTCGAGGATCGTCCCGATCCCCTGAGTGATCACGTGGTGCGGCACCTGCTCGATGTCCCCGTCGAAGAAGCGCGCGTTGTCCACCCGCGTCTGCTCCGTCAGCGTCTTGATCCGCGTACGCGAGGCGAGCGAGGAGCACGGTTCGTTGAACCCGATGTGCCCGTCCGTGCCGATCCCGAGCAGTTGGAGGTCCACACCCCCGGCGTCCGCGAGCGCCTGGTCGTACGCCTCGCACGCCGCCTGTACGTCCTGCGCGCTGCCGTCGGGCCCCATGAAGGACTTCTCGCTGAGCCCCAGCGGCTCGACGACCTCGCGCAGCACCACGGAGCGATAGGACTCGGGATGCCCGGCGGGCAGTCCCACGTACTCGTCGAGCTGGCAGATCCGCGCCCGCGACGCATCCACGGCACCGGAGCCGACCTTGGCCGCCAGGGCTTCGTAGATGGGCAGTGGGGTGGATCCGGTGGCGACACCGAGCAGGGCGTCAGGCTTACGGCGCACCAAGGCGGCCATGGCCTCCGCGATGAGCTCGCCGCCTGCCTTGGCGTCCGGGACGATGACAACTTCCACGCTGGGCCTGCCGATCTGGAGAGGGGCTCACGGGCCCGGAGAGAGGACCCACGGGGAACTACTGGACTATGTGGTATAGACCAATCTAGCAGAGCTGGCCCGCCCGGGCCCCGGGTTCCCGGGCTTCAAGTTCCCGCATTCCATGCTCGGCTCTCCGGCCCGCCCCCGCCCGTCGGGCAGGCCACGCCCCGAGCGGCCGACGCCCCGCGACGCCTCTCCGGCGCCGGGCCGCAGACGTCCGCGCTCACACCCCGAGTGCGGAGCCTCCCGTCGCGTCGATGTACTGACCGGTGATCCACCGCGCGTCGTCCGAGGCGACGAAGGCGACGATGTCCGCCACGTCGGCGGGCCGGCCTATGCGGTCGAAGGTCGAGTACCCGGCCATCTCGCCGCGCTGCTCCTTTGGAAGCCCGTCCATCATCTCCGTCTCGATGATCCCCGGCGCCACCGCGTTGACCGTGATCCCGCGCGGACCCAGGTCCTGGGCCAGGGTGTGCGTCAGGACGTTCAGTGCTCCCTTCGTCATCGAGTACCCGATCGTGATCGGGAAGGCGATGCGGGTGACGCCCGAGGAGATGTTGATGATCCGGCCGCCGTCGCGCAGTCGGTCGAGGCCCTTTTGAATGATGAAGAACGGTGCTTTCACATTGACCGCGAACACCCGGTCGTACTCCGCCTCCTGGACCTCTCCCACGTGGCTGTAGAGCCCGATGCCCGCGTTGTTCACCAGGATGTCCAGGCCGTCGGCATGCCGGTCGAACTCGGTCCAGAGGGCTTGGGCGTCGCCGGGAACACCCAACTCCGTGCCGATCGTGAAGGCGGAGCCGCCCGCGGCCTCGATCGCCGCGACCGTCTCCTTCGCCGCGACCTCATTGCTGCCGTAGTGCACGGCGACCCGCGCGCCGTCCCGCCCAAGACGCTCGGCGATGCCCCGCCCGATGCCCCGGCTGCCACCCGTGACCAGTGCCGTCTTCCCTGCGAGCTTCCCTGCAAGCGCACTCATGAGAGCCGCCCCCTGTTTCTCTAGTGGTCGTTACAGAAAGAACCGTAGCGGATGCCGCGCCGTTTTTCTAGCGGCCGCTATACAATTCACTCCATGGCGACGAAACAACGCGGACGCCCCCGCTCCTTCGACCGCGAGACCGCGCTGGAGCAGGCCCTGCGCACCTTCTGGGAACAGGGGTACGAGGCGACATCGGTCACGGATCTCACCCGCGCCATGGGCATCGGCGCCCCCAGCATGTACGCGGCCTTTGGTGACAAGCAGTCACTGTTCGAGGAGGTCGTGCTGCTGTACGGGCAGACGCACGGCTCCTTCGGCGAGCGCGCGTTCGCCGAGGAGCCGACCGTCCGCGGCGGAGTCGCGCGCATGCTGTACGAGGCCGCCGACAAGTACACGGAAGCCGGGCACCCGCACGGTTGCCTGGTCATCTGCGCTGCGACGAACTGCACGACACCGGAGATCGAGGCCGGCCTGCGCGAGCGGCGCAACGCCAACGTCAGCTCCATCGAGTCCCGCATCAAGGCCGCCGTCGCCGCGGGCGAGCTTCCCCCGGAGACCGACGCCCCCGCCCTGGCCCGCTATACCGGCGCCATGCTGCAGGGCATGTCCCAGCAGTCCCGCGACGGCGCGAGCCGACAGGATCTTGAAGCGGTCGCCGAGCTGGCCATGCGGGCCTGGCCCGAGGTATAAGTCCGCTGAGCGGCAAGTGAAGAAAGAGACAACAACAAACATCTGCCGACGCATGGACACAAGTGAATGGTCTAGTCCACAATGCGTTGGTAAAGCATCCGCCCTTCCCGCACAGGAGGGCGGACCGAGGAACCGGCACTCTCTGCCCTGACCGTGTCGGATCCTCCGATCGGCCGTCCGGTACCGCACATTCCGGTGGTCGGTGTTCCTGAAGGGCTGCGGTGCCGTGGGTGGGTTGAGGGTCCCGCCCTGGCGCCGCGGCTCGTCGGGAATCTCCCGGAGCGGGCCCGCCGGACGTGCCAGGTACGCTCGCACACGTGCCCTCCATGAACGACCTCGTACGCCAGCACACCGCTCTCGGTGACTCCGATCTCGAGTGGCTGCATCTGCTGGTCTCGGAGTGGCAGCTGCTCTCCGACCTCTCCTTCGCCGACCTGGTGCTGTGGGTCCCCACCCGTGACGGCACCCGCTATGTCTCCGTGGCGCAGATGCGGCCCAACACCGGACCCACCTCCTACCAGGACGACATGGTCGGCCACCTCGTCCCGCGCGGCCGCCGCCCGCTGCTCGACGCCGCCCTGGACGAGGGCCGCATCGTGCGCGAGGGCGACCCCGAGTGGCGCGAAGAGGTCCCGGTGCGGGTCGAATCCATCCCCGTACGCAGGGAAGGACGCGTTCTTGGGGTCATCGCCCGCAACACGAACCTGCTCACGGTGCGCACTCCCTCGCGTCTCGAGCTGACCTACCTCCAGTCGGCGTCCGACCTGGCCCAGATGATCGCCGCGGGGTCCTTCCCGTTTCCAGGCCAGCAGGTCGACATGGACGCGTCCCCGCGCGTGGGCGACGGTCTGCTCCGGCTCGACGCCGACGGCATCGTCCAGTACGCGTCGCCGAACGCGCTCTCTGCCTACCACCGACTCGGCCTCGCCGCCGACCTGGTCGGCCACCACCTCGGCACGGCGACCGCCGAACTCGCCCCGTCCCGCGGCCCGGTGGACGAGGCACTCGCCAAGGTCGCCAGCGGCTGGGCGCCCCGCGAGTTCGAGATCGAGGGCGGCGATGGAGTGATCCAGCTCCGGGCGATCCCGCTCAAGCCCAAGGGCCCGCGCATCGGCTCGCTCGTCCTGCTCCGCGACGTCACTGAACTGCGCCGTCGCGAGCGGGAGTTGATCACCAAGGACGCGACCATCCGGGAGATCCACCACCGGGTGAAGAACAACCTCCAGACGGTCGCCGCGCTCCTGCGCCTCCAAGCCCGCCGCATCGACTCCGCCCCCGGCCGCGAAGCCCTCGAAGAGGCCGTACGCCGCGTGGGCTCCATCGCCATCGTGCACGAGACGCTGTCCCAGAACCTGGACGAGCGCGTGGAGTTCGACGAGATCGCCGACCGCGTCCTCGCGATGGTCGCCGAGATCTCGCCCGGCAAGGTCACCGGCCGGCGCACCGGACGCTTCGGCATCCTGGACGCCGAGGTCGCGACCCCGCTGTCGATGGTCCTCACGGAGGTTCTGCAGAACGCCCTGGAGCACGGCTTCCAGGAAGGGGACACCGGCACGGTAGAGGTCTCGGCCGTGCGCGGCGGCACCAGCAAGGACGCCCGACTCCTCATCACCGTCCAGGACGACGGCGTCGGCCTGCCCGACGGCTTCGATCCACACCGCTCGGGCAACCTCGGCCTTCAGATCGTCCGCACCCTGGTCGAGGGCGAGATGGGCGGCACGTTCGACATGGTGCGGGCCCCGGAGCGCGGCACGCAGGTCGTCCTGGACATCCCGGTGAGCGCCGACAAGTAGCGCACTCACGTACGAAAGCAGCGCATACGCAAAGCAGTGAGCCCCGGACCGAAGTGGTCCGGGGCTCACTGCTCACGTTGCGTTGCGCATCGGGGGTACTGCGCGGCTGCGGCTCGGGGGCGGGAGATGCGTACTCGCTGTACGCGCCGCCGGGCTCAGGCTCGTGGGGGGCGTGAGCGTCAGGCGCTGGCCTGGCGTGCACGGTTGCGAGCGGCGCGGCGCTTCATTGCGCGGCGCTCGTCCTCGCTGAGGCCACCCCAGACGCCGGAGTCCTGGCCGGACTCGAGCGCCCACTGCAGGCACTGCTCCATGACGGGGCAGCGGCGGCAGACGGCCTTGGCTTCCTCGATCTGCAGCAGCGCAGGACCGGTGTTGCCGATGGGGAAGAAGAGCTCGGGGTCTTCCTCGCGGCAAACGGCGTTGTGACGCCAGTCCATGGCTGCTACCTCTCCTTGGTATTACATGCAGGTTGCTTGTGAATGTGAACGCTTTCACGAATCCCTCGACGACGGAAGGGACGTTCGTCACATACGCGACGATGTCCTATGCGTTGAGGAGGGGGTTCTGGCTTTCTGTGGGGCCGATGTTGCGGGCCGTCCCGATCGCCATGTAGAGATTCGCAAACCTCGGCGGCGGATACAACCCCTTCCGGCAAGTTTTTTTTGATTCCTCAGTGTCGGCTGGGTCACAGCCGTACTTCCATGGGGTGGACCCTGGCCTAAACGTTCGAGTGAAAGGACTTTGGGCCCTTCTACTCACACAATCACACGCAGTGCACGGCGTACGCCTGTGAACGTCACGCTCGTGCGCAGCCCCAGGTGGTCACCGTCCATCTGGAGGGGGAGCGGGACCTTCGAATGCAAGGTGAAGTCGGTGAGGTCATGGAGCGTAACCGCGTGCTTGCCGTGAGGTCCGCGATCCGGCGTCGACGTCAGGAGCTGGGTGCCGTACCGGGCCACCGCCGAGGTCGAGAGCCTGCTCAGACCGAGCACATCCAGGCCCGTGTCGAAGGAGGCCTGGGGGGACGCGTACATCGGGCGATTGCCCAGGTAGGTGTAGGGAGAGGTATTGCAGACTATGGAGAGCACGAGGTCGGTCACCGGGTCCTCGCCGGCCCGTTCCAGGGTGATCATTCCGTGCCTGCGGTGCGGCTCGTCGAGGAACTGACGGAACACCTGGCGCAAATACAGCGCATGGGTGGACCGTTTCCCGCGCTCCCTCTGTTGTTCGACACGTCCCACCACTCCGGCGTCGAAACCGAATCCGGCGGCGAACGTGAACCAGCGCGCGGGCACGGCTTCGTCCTCCGTGCCGGGGGTCCCCGACACCTGGCCCAGGCTCACTGTCCGTTCACTTCCCTCACGCAGTGCGTCGAGCAGTGCGCCGGTCGCCTCCACGGCGTCGTTGGGCAGACCGAGGGCGCGTGCGAAGACGTTGGTGGAGCCGCCGGGGACGACGGCCAGGCGCGGCAGACGGGCCGGGTCGGGGCCGTTGTGCAGCAGGCCGTTGACGACCTCGTTGACCGTTCCGTCCCCGCCGAGGGCGACGACCAGTTCGATGTCCTTGCTCTCCGCGGCCTGTCTGCCGAGGTCCCGGGCGTGGCCGCGGTACTCCGTGGTGACCGCTTCGAGTTTCATCTCGCTCGCCAGCGCGTGGATCAGTACGTCACGCGTGCGCGCGCTGGTGGTGGTTGCCGCCGGGTTGACCACAAGGAGTGCACGCATGCGAAGCAGAGTACCTAGGGGTCATGAACCGGCCTAGACCGAGGGGGCGGACCGGAGGCCGGAGCGCGGACACGCACAGCTACCCTGCAAGGGTGAGTACACAGCGGAACCCCACCCCCGAAGCCCCGGAATCAGGCCCGCGTCCCGGCCGTCTGACGGCCGCCGCGGCCCTTGCCGCGCTGGAGGGCGTCGCACTCATCGTCGCCGGTGTCTACATGCTCGTGATGGGCCTCGCGGGTGACCCCGACAACCCGGAACAAGCCACGACGGGCGGCATCACGCTGATCGTCCTCGCGCTCCTGCCCCTGATCGCCGCCCGCGGCCTCCTGCGCCGCCGCAGCTGGAGCCGGGGGCCCGCCATCATCACGCAGATCATGGCGCTTCCGGTGGCCTGGCAGCTGCTGCAGGCCGACAGCATGGCGATCCCGGCCGGGATCGCGCTCGCCGCCGTCGCGGTGGCCGCGCTCGTCCTGCTGGTCAACCCGGCCACGACCGAGGCACTCGGCATCAAGGGCCCGGGGAACGTACAGGACGACGTGAAGTAGCCGTCCCGCGCGAGACCGGTCTTCTGAACGAGACAGACCTTCCGAAGGAGCAGACCAGGAGGGGCGGTCTGCTCCTTCGTCACTCCTCCACGAGGAGCTTCTCGCGCAGCTGCGCGAGCGTGCGGGCGAGAAGCCGGGAGACGTGCATCTGGGAGATGCCGACTTCCTGGGCGATCTGCGACTGCGTCATGTTGCCGAAGAACCGCAGCAGCAGGATGCGCTTCTCGCGCGGTGGAAGGTCTTCCAGGAGCGGTTTGAGGGATTCCCTGTACTCGACGCCCTCCAGGGCCTCGTCCTCCGAGCCCAGGGTGTCCGCGACCGCCGGGGACTCGTCGTCCGTGTCCGGGACGTCCAGGGACAGCGTGGAGTAGGCGTTGGCCGACTCCAGGCCCTCCAGGACCTCCTCCTCGGAGATGCCCAGCTTCTCGGCGAGCTCGTGCACCGTGGGCGAGCGGCCGTGCAGCTGGGACAGCTCGGCCGTCGCCGTGGTCAGGGCGAGCCTGAGCTCCTGGAGACGCCGCGGGACCCGGACCGCCCAGCCCTTGTCGCGGAAGTGACGCTTGATCTCACCGACGACCGTGGGCGTCGCGTACGTGGAGAACTCCACGCCGCGCTCCGGGTCGAATCGGTCCACGGACTTGATCAGACCGATCGTGGCGACCTGCGTCAGGTCGTCAAGGGGCTCGCCGCGGTTGCGGAAGCGGCGGGCCAGATGCTCGACAAGCGGCAGGTGCATGCGGACCAGCTTGTTGCGCAGGTCCGCGTACTCGGGACTGCCGTCCTTCAGCTCGCGCAGCTCGATGAACATCGCGCGTGCGCCGCTGCGGTCCTGCGGATCGTGCCGGGTGTGCTGCTGCTCACCGTGTTCGCTCATGTATCCCGCCCGTTGCGCGCCGCCCCGGACGGAGGGCTTTGCGCGCTCCTCCTGGGCGGTCGGCTCTGCCTGCTCCGACGCGTCAGCCACAGTCGACGGACCCGGCTGCTCCGGGTCCTCGGGGTGCGGCCTGGCCTGCTGCTCGGGGATGCCGGTGAGCGCCGGCTCCGCGGGGGCCTCGCGCCCCCTCGTCGGCGTCCCTCCCCGGCCACCGGGCAGACCCCGTGTGCCGCGCTCTTCGTCCCGCACCGGCCCCTCCCCGCCCCTCACGCCGGCCCGGGTCCCGCGCCGCGCTTCTTGTAGAGACTGATCGAGACGGTGTTGTCCTCGGCCACGGAGGAGTCGACCTGACCCGCGAGGGCGGACAGCACTGTCCAGGCGAAGGTGTCCCGCTCCGGGGCCCGGCCGTCGGTGGTCGGCGCCGAGACGGTCACCTCCAGGGAGTCGTCGACGAGCCGGAAGACGCAGCTGAGCACCGAACCGGGCACGGCCTGCTGGAGCAGGATCGCGCAGGCCTCGTCGACCGCGATGCGGAGGTCCTCGATCTCGTCGAGAGTGAAGTCCAAACGCGCCGCGAGACCGGCCGTGGCCGTACGCAGCACCGACAGGTAGGCACCCGCAGCCGGAAGGCGGACCTCGACGAAGTCCTGATTCCCGGGCTCGCCTGCGATCTGGGACACCCTCACCTCCAAGGTGGTACAAGCACTTTCGGGGCTCCAGGTCCGCCGTCCACCGGCGGTCCGGACTGCGTCACACGGGTAACGCACCACGTAGTTATGCGGTGACGCTACCGCGCTCCCCAGTTCCGTGTCCCGGGGACCCCGCTCCGTTGCTGTCACTCATAGTAAGCCTAAGGGTACGGAGAGTGGCTAGGGGTCGCGCGGTCCCAATTGGAGAGTACGGGCGTCGGGTTGACGTACCCAGGCCTCAGACGATCGAACCGTCCACGAAGCACCAACGCCAGCTCTCACCCGGTTCGAAGGTCCTCATCACCGCGTGCCCGGTGTCCTTGAAGTGTGCCGTCGCGTGCCGGAAGGGCGAGGAGTCGCAGCAGCCCACATGGCCGCAGTCCAGACAGAGCCGCAGTTGCACCGGGTGACTGCCGACCGCGAGGCACTCCGGACAGGTCTCGCTCAGCGGCGCGGGCTCGGGGTGCGGCAGCGCTGCCACATGCGGGCACTCGTTCATGATTGCCAGGTTACGACGGGATCGCGTATCGCGGAGGGCCTGACCGATGGACGTACTGCCCCTGGTGGCACTGATCGCGGCGAGTGCCGCGGTGGCCGGAGCCGCGCGCCGGACCCCGGTGCCCGCGCCGCTGCTGCTCGTCGCGGTGGGGCTCGTCGCCGCGTACGTGCCCGGGGTTCCGGACTACCACCTGGACCCGCACATCGTGCTGCCGCTGATCCTGCCGCCCTTGCTGCACACCGCGGCCCTGGAGAGCTCGTACCTCGATCTGCGCGCCAACGTCAGACCCGTGGCACTGCTCTCGGTCGGGTACACGCTGTTCGCGACCCTGGCCGTCGGCTATCTCGCGTATCTGCTGATCCCCGATCTGCCGCTGACCGCCGCGCTGGTCCTCGGCGCGGTGATCGCGCCGCCGGACGCGGTGGCGGCCACGGCCATCGCGCGGAAGGTGGGGTTGCCGTCGCGGATCACCACGATCCTGCAGGGCGAGTCGCTGGTGAACGACGCGACCGCGATCACCGCCTTCAAGGTCGCGCTCGCCGCGGCGGTCGGTGAGGGCGCGAGCTGGGGCGGCGGGGTCAGGGAGTTCCTGGTGGCCGCGGTCGGCGGGGTCGGTGTCGGGCTGATCCTCATGGTGCCGATCCACTGGCTGCGCAGGCACATGAAGGAGGCGATGCTGCAGAACACCCTCTCCTTGCTCATCCCTTTCGTCGCGTACGCGGCCGCGGAGCAGGTCGGTGCTTCCGGAGTGCTCGCCGTGGTCGTCGTCGCCCTGTTCCTCGGGCACCGCTCCTGGGAGGTCGACTTCGAGACGCGGCTCCAGGAGGCCGCCGTGTGGAAGGTGGTGGCGTTCATCCTGGAGTCGGCGGTCTTCGCGCTCATCGGCCTGCAACTGCCGGTCGTGCTCAAGGGGCTCGGCGAGTACAGCGGGCTCCAGGCGGCCTGGTACGCGCTGGGGGTCTTCTTCTTCGTCGTCCTCGTGCGCTTCGCGTGGTCGTACCCGGCGACCTATCTGCCGCGGATCCTGTCGACGCGCATCAAGGAGCGGGAGTCCGACATGGACTGGCGGCGGCCGCTGATCGTCAGCTGGGCCGGGATGCGCGGAGTGGTGTCGCTGGCGATCGCCTTCTCGATCCCGCTCGTCATGGACGACGGGGAGCCGTTCCCCGCACGCAACCTCGTCCTGTTCCTGACCTTCACCACGGTGATCGGCACATTGGTCGTGCAGGGGCTCTCGCTGCCGTGGCTGATCCGGGTCCTGAGACTTCCGGGGCGTGACACGCAGGCGGAGACGCTCGCGGAGGCGCAGGCGCAGAACGCCGCCTCGCAGGCCGCGGAGCGGCGGGTGGACGAACTCATGCGGGACGAGCGCAATCGGCTCCCAGAGCCCCTCCAGGACCGTCTGCGCACCGTCCTCGAACGGCGCCGCAACTCCGTGTGGGAGCGGCTCGGTCAGTCCAACCCGGTGACGGGGGAGTCCGCCGACGACACCTACCGCAGGCTCGCCCGGGAGGCGATCGCCGCGGAGCGGGAGGTGTTCGTGACGATGCGGGACGAGCGGCGCATCGACGACGAGATGATGCGGACGCTGCTGCGGAAGCTGGACCTGGAGGAGGCGGCGGCCTACCGGGAGGTCGAGGACTGAGCCGTGGGCGGCACCGGGTCCGTGGCGGTGATCACGGCCGTGACGTTGCTGCCGGGGGGAAACGCGCCCTCTTCGGAGAGGGCTGTCAGCGCGTAGAGGAGCTTGGCCACATAGACGCGCTCCACGGGGAGGCCGTGCCGGTCCTCGAAGTCGTGCGCGAACGCGGTGAGTTCAGGGGATGTGCGGGCGTAGCCACCGAAGTGGAAGCGCTCGTCCAGGCGCCAGTTGGCGGTGGGGGAGCCGAAGGCCAGCTGCTGCAGTGCCTGTATCTCGGGGCCGAGGAAGCCGCCCTTGAGTACCGGTATGCCGAGCGCGCGCTGGTGCGGGGCGAGGCCCGCGGCCATGCCGGCCAGGGTGCCGCCGGTGCCGCAGGCCACGGCCGCCGTGTCGGTGCGGCCGCGCAGCTCCTCGCCCAGGGCCATGCAGCCTTGTACGGCCAGGGAGTTGCTGCCCCCTTCGGGGATGACGTAGGGGTCTTCGGCGCCTGTCGCGTGCAGGAGGGCGGCCAGGACTTCAGGATCGGTCTTCCTGCGGTACGTCGCCCGGTCGATGAAGTGCAGGCGCATTCCGTCGGCCGCGCAGTGCGCCAGCGACGGGTTCAGGGGGCGGCCCGTGAGTTCGTCGCCGCGGACCACGCCGATGGTGTCCATGCCGAGGAGGCGGCCCGCCGCGGCGGTCGCCCTGAGGTGGTTGGAGTAGGCGCCGCCGAAGGTCAGCAGGGCCGTGTGCCCCGCCGCGACGGCGGCGTCCAGGTTCAGGAAGAGCTTGCGGTACTTGTTGCCCGGGAGGTCCGGGTGGATCAGGTCGTCCCGCTTGAGTGCGAGGGTGACGCCGTGCCGCGCGAACCGGTCGTCCTGGAGCTCTAGGAGCGGGGACGGAAGCCGGGGGCGCGGGGTGGTCGGCGGGGTGGTGCTCACCCCGCCATTCTGCCCGGCACCGTGCAGGCGGGCACGGTCACGGTCCGCCCGCTCGGGGCACGTCTCCTACTTGAGCCGTTCCTCGACGCGCTCCCGCATGGCGTTCATGGTGAAGCCCTTGGGGTCGATCTTGCCCGGCTGCCATTCGAGGTGGCCGATCACTGAGCGGTGGGTCCAGCCGTGGTGGCGGCAGATGGCCGCCGACACCCTCTCGATGGCGACCAGCTGCGCCTCGGGCCACGGATCCTCGCCGTCGCCGAGGTTCTCGCACTCGAAGCCGTAGAAGTGGCGGTTACCGTCGGTGTTCGCCTCGTTGTCCGGCGGGAGCGCCTTCTCGGCGATGACCGCGCGCAGGACGTCGTCGTCGCCCAGGCCCGCGTGGTTGGCGCGGCCGTACCCGACGAGGTGGACGCGGCCGTCCTTGGTGATGACGCCGTGGCAGAGCGGGCCGGGCAGCGAGGCATACCCGTCCCGGCAGATCTCCACCGTCCGCTGACTGCCCGACGTGACCGTGTGGTGGATCATCACGCCGTGCACGGGCCCCCACGGCCCCTTGTGGTTGCGGTTGTGGTGAGGCCAGTC
Source organism: Streptomyces sp. NPDC033180 (assembly GCF_055577645.1). Lineage (NCBI taxonomy): Bacteria > Bacillati > Actinomycetota > Actinomycetes > Kitasatosporales > Streptomycetaceae > Streptomyces > Streptomyces sp. NPDC033180. The sequence goes on from NZ_JBVIPU010000005.1 coordinate 258,683, forward strand.
GCCGACTTCGACGACCGTCACACCTTCGTCCTTGAGCACGTCCAGGAACTTGCCCGCGGACATGGGTGGGGCCATGGCCGACTCCTTTGCGGAGCACGACGGCCGCCTGCCGCGGACCGTCTTGTATGCCCGCTTTTACCGGAACCACGGTGCCCGGACCAGCCGTTCGGACGTATTCCGTTGCTGTTCGGGCACCGTGCGAGCCGATTTGGTCAGCCGCGGTGGTCCCCGCTGTGCAGGAACGCGTCGCCGTTCGTCGCGATGTGGGCCTCGAGTGCCCGCAGAGCCTGCTGCGTGGCCTCGGGGGTTCCCGTGCCGTGCTGCTGTGCGTAATACGCGGCGCCCAGCTTCTTCAGGAGGTCGCCGCCCGTGCGCTGCGCCTGGACCTCGTCGATCTTCTGCTTGCCCTGCGTGAGTCCGCGCTGCGCCTGTTCCTTGGCGCGATCCAGGAAGCCTGCCATTGCCGTCTCCTACGGGGGTGCGGAGTGGTGCATATCGGTACGAACAGTATCGGCCGCTGTGTCCTGTTCAACGGATGCACCGATCTTGGAGTTCCCCGTCCCCGAGAACCCCGTTCCTGGTACGCGGGTGAGTGCCCCGCTTTCGCCTGGTCCATTCCCGCTCGTTTGTGTAATGGCGCCGACACGCACCGTGCTGGAAGGGTTGTCGGCGCAGATCAGCGCTTGATCGGGAGGGCATAGCCAATGTCGGTAGGCGAAGAGGTCCGTGCGGAACAGTCCGAGCCGCAGCAGAGCTTGGGTACGTCGGCCGCGCGGAATCTGGCCACCACCACCAAGTCCGCGCCGCAGATGCAGGAGATCAGCTCTCGCTGGCTCCTGCGGACGCTGCCGTGGGTGCAGGTGCAGGGCGGCACGTATCGAGTGAACCGGAGGTTGAGTTACTCGGTCGGTGACGGCCGGGTGACGTTCGTGAAGACCGGAGACCGGGTCCAGGTCATCCCGGCGGAGCTCGGCGAACTGCCGATCCTGCGGGATTACGAGGACGTCGAGGTCCTGGGGGAGCTGGCCCAGCGCTGCCAGCAGCGGGAATTCGCCGCGGGGTCGGTCATCACCTCCTTCGGGAGTCAGGCCGACGAGGTGTTCCTGCTCGCGCACGGCAGGGTCGAGAAGATCGGCACCGGACCCTACGGGGACGACACGGTCCTCGGGTCGCTCGCCGACGGTTCCTACTTCGGCGAGCAGGCACTGCTCGACCCGGAGGCCATCTGGGAGTACACGACGCGCGCGGTGACCGCGTGCACCGTGCTCACCCTGCCCCGCGAGGACCTGGAGCAGGTCGCCGAGCGCACGGATTCGCTGCGCGAGCATCTGAGGCGGCTGCGGTCCATTCCGGCCCAGCGGACCAATAAGTTCGGCGAGTCACCCATCGACCTCTCCGCCGGACACATCGGCGAAGCCGTGCTGCCGGGCACCTACGTCGACTACGAGTCAGCGCCCCGTGAGTACGAACTGAGCGTCGCCCAGACCGTTCTGCGCGTCCACACGCGCGTGGCCGACCTCTACAACCAGCCGATGAACCAGACCGAGCAGCAGCTGAGGCTCACGGTCGAGGCGCTCAAGGAGCGCCAGGAGCACGAGCTGATCAACAACCGCGAGTTCGGGCTGCTCAACAACTGCGAGTACGAGCAGCGGCTGCAGCCACACGACGGCGTGCCGAGCCCGGACGACATGGACGAACTGCTCAGCCGCAGGCGAGGATCGAAGCTCTTCCTGGCCCACCCGCGCGCGATCTCCGCCTTCGGCCGCGAGCTCAACAAACGCGGGCTCGTGCCGGAGACCATCGACATGGGCGGCCACCGCATCCCCACGTGGCGGGGGGTCCCGATCTATCCGTGCAACAAGATCCCGGTCACCGAGGCCCGCACCACCTCGATCATCTGTATGCGTACGGGCGAGGAGGAGCAGGGCGTCGTCGGTCTGCACCAGGTCGGCATCCCGGACGAGATCGAGCCGAGCCTGTCCGTGCGCTTCATGGGGATCAGCGAGCAGGCGATCATCTCGTACCTCGTGTCGACCTACTACTCCGCGGCGGTCCTGGTGCCGGACGCGCTGGGCGTGCTGGAGAACGTCGAGATCGGCCGCTGGCGGTGAGGCCGTGTCTGCGGGCATGCCGCCGGGTACACCCCTTCCGTACGCGCCCGCAGGCCCAGGAAACGCCACCGTCCGCATCCTCCCCGGGGTGAGTCCATGACGGACACGACGACGGACATGACCACGGACATGAAGCAGCACGAGGAGCACGCGGGGCACGAATCGTCCGAAGCGGCGGAAATCCTGGCATCGGCGCGCGCGTGCGTCGACCCGGAGCTGCGCCGGGCGATCGACTCGCTGCCCGGAGCCATGCGCCGCATCGCGCTCTACCACTTCGGCTGGGAGAACGCGGACGGCACACCAGCGGCCGGGCACGCGGGCAAAGCGATCAGGCCCGCGCTCGTGCTCGCCGCGGTCCGGGCGCTCGGCGGGGATCAGACCACGGCTGTCCGGGCGGCGGCAGCGGTGGAGTTGACCCACAACTTCACCCTGCTGCACGACGACGTCATCGACCGCGACACCACCCGCAGGCACCGGCCCACCGCATGGACCGTGTTCGGCGAACCCGACGCGATCCTGGCCGGTGACGCGCTCCAGGCGCTGGCGCAGCGGCTGCTCGCCGAGGACCCGCACCCCGGGGCCCCGGCGGCAGCCGCCCGGCTCGCCGCCTGCGTGGTGGAGCTCTGCGCGGGCCAGCAGGCGGACGGCGCGTTCGAGCGGCGCGGCCCCGATGAGGTCACGCTCGACGAGTGCCTCGCCATGGCCGAGGCCAAGACGGGGGCGCTGCTCGGCTGCGCCTGTGCGCTGGGGGCGCTGTACGCGGGAGCGGGGCGAAGCGAGGTGGAGGCGCTCGACGGGTTCGGCCGTGAGGCGGGGCTAGCCTTCCAGCTCATCGACGACGTGATCGGCATCTGGGGCGATCCGGGGCACACGGGCAAGCCAGCGCGTGCCGACCTCGCGGCCCGCAAGAAGTCCCTGCCGGTGGTCGCGGCGCTGGCCTCCGGCACCCCGGCCGCCGCCGAACTGGCCGAGCTGTACGGACGCCCGTCGGTCGACGGCGACCTGGACCGCATGGCGCACGCCGTCGAGACGGCGGGCGGCAGGGACTGGGCGCTCCTGCACGCGGGCGACCGGATGTCCCGCGCGATCAACCAGCTCGCCGGCGCGGTGCCGGTCCCGGAGACGGCGGGCAGCCTGCTGGCGCTCGCGGAGTTCGTGACGCGGCGCACGCACTAGACGTACGGAGACGTACGGAGACGTACAAGGACGTGCGGAGAGGAGACGGACCCGCCACCACGGGCTGAACAGGACGGCCGAACGTGACCGCCGTGCCCCGCACCCCGCCGAGATCCGGTCAGGGTGCGGGGCTCGCCCGTGTGCCGGGGCCCGATCACCTAGGCTGCAACCGAGGCAACCGGTGGGGAAGTAAGCGCAGTTGAGCGCGGACGAGGGGCAAAGGGGCGGGCTGTGGGCGTAGTCATCCGAAGGGCGGGGGAGAGCGACAGAGCGGACGTGGTCCGGCTGCTCGACGAGGCGTTCCGAGACGATCCGGTGAGCAGCTGGGTCTTCCCCGGTGAGGAGTACCGTCGCCGCAGGCACGGCGCTCTCATGAACGCCTTCTACGACCTCGCGCTGAGCCAGGGCTACGTGGACATCGCGGAGGACGGCGCGGCCGTCGCGCTGTGGTGGTCCGTCCCCGCAGACGAGGACGCGGGCGCTGACCCGAGCGCGGGCGCTGACCCGAGCGCGGGCGGGGGCGGAGAAGAGGGTCCCGCGCAGCTGCGCGCGGCCATCGACCCGGACAACGCGCGGATCGAGGAGATCGGCCGGCTGACCGGTGAGTCGCATCCGACCGACCGCCCCCACCAGTACCTGCACATGATCGGCGTGAGCCCGGAGCGGCAGGGCGAAGGGCTCGGCTCCGCACTGATCGGCTCCGTGCTCGAACGCTGCGACAGGGAAGGACTGCACGCCTATCTGGAGGCGAGCAGCGGCCGCAGCCGCGCGCTGTACGCACGGCTCGGATTCCATTTCACCGGCAAGGCCATCGACCTGCCGGACGGCCCGCACCTGTGGCCGATGTGGCGGGATCCCCAACCTTTCGGCACGGACGGTGGCGACACGGGCCGATTCGCATAAAGTCGTCGAAGCACCGCTGTGTTGCCCGTAGACACAACGAAGGGGGGACGAGCCCCATGTCCCGCGAAATGACCCGTGAGGTGTCCGGCGACACGTCCCGCGAGCGACTTCTGGCGGAGGCATTCGTGGAGATGGCCGACTCCTTGACTGACGATTCCGGCGTCGCCGAATTCCTGCAGAGCCTGGCCGTGCGCTGCGTTGAGCTGCTCGGCGTCTCGGCGGCGGGCGTCCTGTTGGCCGAGTCCCAGGGCGAGTTGAGGCTCGTCGCGGCGTCCGGCGAGCACGCCTGGGTGCTCGATCTGTACGCCCTGCAGCAGGAGCAGGAGCAGGAGCAGGAGCAGGAGCAGGAGCAGGAGCAGGAGCAGGAGCAGGAGCAGGAGCCGTGCCGTGACTGCTACCGCTCCGGCACGGCGCACACGAACATCGCGCTCCACGGCCTGGAGGCGACCACCGCCTGGCCGCGGTTCGCGGCGCGCGCCCAAGAGGCCGGGTACGCGATGACGCAGGTGCTGCCCCTGCGCCAGGGTGATCGGGTGCTCGGGACGCTCAATCTGTTCCAGGCGAAGCCGACCGTGCTAGGCCCCGACGAGATCGCGCTCGCGCAGGCTCTCGCGGATGTCGCCACGATCGCGATACTCCAGCGGCGTTCCCTGGAACAGAGCGAGATTCAGCGCGGCCGGTTGCAGGAGGCCCTCACCAGCCGGATCGCCGTCGAGCAGGCGAAAGGCGTGCTCGCCGAACGCTGGAAGTGCACGGTGGACGAGGCGTTCGGGGCGTTGCGGCGCCATGCGCGGGCGAACCGGCTGCGGCTCGCGGAGTGCGCGCGGCAGGTGGTGTCGGGGGAGCTCGACACGGAGGGAATTCGCCGGGGGTGGCGCGGGTGACGCGGGTGCTCCCCTCGGTGCCGAACATGAAGAAGCGCAATTCGAGTCAGGGAGACGCCTTGCGAAAGCTCATCTACTTCGTCGCCGTGTCGATCGACGGCTTCATCGGTGACCGGAGTGGCGACGGCGGATCCTTCATGCCGTTCGTGGACGAGGAGTTCCTGGAGTTCCTCAAGGCGGAATACCCGGAGACGATTCCGACCGGCGGCCGCCGGAGCCTCGGTATCGAGGACGCGGAGAACAAGCATTTCGACACGATCGTCCAGGGCAGGGGCAGTTACCGCTTGGCCCTGGACGCCGACATCACAAGTCCGTACGGGCACCTGCGCGAGTACGTGGCGTCCACCACCCTCGACAAGTCGCCCGACCCGAATGTCGAGATCATCTCGCGAGACCTGGTGGGCAGGGTCCGCGAACTCAAGCAAGAGGAAAGCGAGTTCGACATCTGGCTTTGCGGTGGCGCGAAAATCGCGGGGGAGCTGCGGGACGAGGTCGACGAGTTGGTCATCAAGACGTACCCGGTGCTTCTGGGGACCGGCATGCCGATGTTCGACGAGAGCGAGAGCGAGAGCGAGAGCGAGAGCGAGGGCGACGGCGCGGGTGCGGGTACGGGTGCGAAGACCGTGATCAGTGAGTTCGCGCTCGACGCGTCCCGGGTCTTCGGCAACGGCGTCGTCGTGCGGACGTACCGAAGGAAGCGCTGACGGCTGGGCTTTCCGGCCGGCCCGTGCCACAACCCACGCTGCGACGCGTGCGTCGACGAACCCGTGGAGCGCCGACGGCGCGAAGGGCGTGGGGAAGCTGAAGCGGCCGAGGCCGAGGTCGAGACAGGGCCCGCGCCCGCGCGCTCCGACGACGACTGAGCACGGCACGACGGGCGTGACGGCGGTGCGAACGGAGACACCGTGGGGGCCGTGGGAGCCGGCCCCGCTCGCCGAGATCGCCGCCCGGTTCGCGCAGTCCCGCGTCCCGTGGTGCATCGCGTGGACCAGGACCGGGCGCGGGCCCATGTGAGGAGGGTGCTCGGCGACGCGTAGCCGGGCATCTGCATCATGGGCTCATGGACATGACCGAGCTGGATCAGTTTCCGACAGCCGGGACCGCCCCCTCGCCCCGCGCGCAGCACGGCGAAGCCCCGCGCGTCCCCCGCGTCCGCCGCGCTCGTCCCGCCGACCTCCCCCGCATCGTGGAACTGGTCGCCGAGCACGCCGTGTACGAGAAGAGCACGCCGCCCGCCGCAGGCCTGGAGCGGCGCCTGGACGTCCTTCTCTTCGGGGTGCCGGACCCGCGTCTGCGCTGTCTGGTGGCCGAGCTGCCCGGTGGGGAGGTCGTCGGTTACGCGACGTGTGCGCCGGAGATCTCCACCTGGGACGGCGCCGAGTACCTCCACATGGACTGCCTCTTCCTGCGTGACGGACATCGGGGCCGCGGCCTCGGCGAGCTCCTGACGGACGCGGTGGCGGCCGAGGCCCGTGCCCTTGGCCTCACCGAGGTCCAGTGGCAGACGCCCGCGTGGAACGAGGGCGCGATCCGCTTCTACGGCCGGATCGGCGCCGACGCCAAGGAGAAGCTTCGCTTCGCCTGGCAGGTGCCGCCGCTGCCGTTCGACGCCGTCCTCTGCGATCTCGACGGCGTGATCCGCTTCTACGACATGTCGGTGGTGGAGGAGATGGAGCGCGCCGCCGGCCTGCCCCACGGCAGCACCGCCGAGATCGCCTTCGCGGCCGAGACCGACCTGCCGCTGATGCTCGGGCGCATCGGCAAGGCGGAGTGGGTGGACGCGATCGCGCGCGGCCTCGCGGACCGGGTGCCCCATGAGCGCGGGCACGCCCTGGGCGCCGCGCTGGCCGAGGCCGGGTTCTCCGCCGACGCCACCGTGGTGGACCTGCTCCGGCGGGCCCGCGGGCACCTGCACGTGGCGCTCGTGACGAACGCGACCCCCTGGCTCGACGACGACCTGGCCGAACTCGGCATCGCCGACCTCGCGCACACCGTGGTCGGCAGCGCCGGCGTCGGCATCGTCAAGCCCGACCGCCGGATCTACGAGATCGCCGTGGAGCGGACCGGGGTCCCCGCCGAGCGCTGCCTGTTCGTGGACGACCGCAAGGAGAACGTGGACGCGGCCGTCGCGCTCGGCATGACCGGGCTCCACTACACGGGCCCCGATGACCTCAGGGAGGCGCTGGCCCCGGTGCTCGGCCGGGGCTGACTGCGGCCTGCGGCGCCGCAGGGCTACTTCACCGTCCACCGCCCGCCCAGCATCAGCTCCCGGCCCTCCAGCTCGTCGGCCTCGCGCCAGGCCTGGAGCCGCTGCGGGGTGATGCGGAAGTAGGCGTACACGGTGTCGAGCTTGCGCGGGTCGAAGCCCGTCTTCTCGGCGAAGTCATCACCGGCCTCGGGAGTCAACTCGCCCTCGCCCAGGGCGCGTACGGCGCCCTCGATGAGGACGACGTCGCGGGTCGGGCCGAGGCCGACCCGCGCCTTGCCGGCCGCCCGGAGGTTGCGTCCGGTGACGCTGGCATCCGGGGTGGCCACCAGCAGGCTCTCGCCGTCCCAGAGGAAGGACAGCGGGATCAGATACGGGGTTCCGCTGTCCGCGTCGGCCGTGGCCACCCAGGCGTCGATGTCGTGGGCGAGGCGGTGCAGGGCGTCCCGCTTGCGCTGCTCGGGCGCGCGGGGCCCTGGCGTCTGCGTGTTCATTACTGTTTGCCTCCAAGTGCGCTGGCACGGTGCGTCACTTCTACGACGTACCGCGACGAGGGAATGTGACAGATGGACCAGAACAAGGCAGCGGTGGACCGGAACAGATCCGCGGTGGACCAGGACGAGGCGCTGGCGGCCCGATTCGAGGAGCACCGGCCGCATTTGAAGGCTGTCGCCTATCGCATGCTCGGTTCGCTCAGCGAGTCCGAGGACGCGGTCCAGGAGTCCTGGATACGCCTCAGTCGCTCCGACATCGGCGAGGTGGTGAACCTGGGGGGCTGGCTGACGACGGTCGTCGGCCGGATCTGCCTCGACATGCTGCGTACGCGGCAGTCGCGGCGCGAGGAGTCCCTGTCCGTATCGGTGGACACCCATGTGCCGGACCCGGTGGTCAGCTGGGGAGATGTGGTCGACCCCGAGCAGGAGGTGCTCCTCGCCGACTCGGTGGGCCTCGCGCTGCTCGTCGTCCTTGAGACACTGGCGCCCGCCGAACGCCTCGCGTTCGTGCTGCACGACATGTTCGCCGTGCCCTTCGACGAGGTCGCCCCGATCGTGGAGCGCACCCCGGCCGCGACCCGGCAGCTCGCGAGCCGGGCCCGCCGCCGGGTGCAGGGCTCCGCGCCCGTCCCCGACAACGACCCCGTACGCCAGCGCGAGGTCGTCGGCGCCTTCCTCGCGGCCGCTCGGGGCGGCGACTTCGACGCGCTGCTCGAACTGCTCGACCCGGATGTGGTGTTGCGGGCCGACACCGGCGAACTGGCCTCCGGCCTCTCGCAGTTGGTCCGGGGCGCGTCGGTGGTGGCCGGGCAGGCGGCGATGTTCAAGCAGGCGGCGCCGACCACCGAGATCGCGCTCGTCAACGGCCGCTACGGCATGGTCGGAGTGCCGGACGGCGAGGTCGTATCGGTCATGGAGTTCACGATCGCCAGCGGCAGGATCGTCGAGCTCAACATCCTCGTCGACCCCGCCCGCGTGCGCGCCCTCGGCCTGCCCGCCTTCCGGCGCTGAGCAGCTCCCTGGCCCCGCGCGGCTAGCGCCGGACACCCGCCACCTCCCGCAGGTACTCCTTGCGGCAGAGCGGGTTGCGGTCGGTCCGCGGCCGGTCCGGGGCCTCGCCCCGGACCGGCTGGTACCGCTCGAAGGCGGACTCCAGCTCGCCCTCGCCGTGCGTCAGCGAGGGCAGCAGCTGCTCGAGCTCGTGGACGCGGGCCGCGGGGATCTCACCCTCGACCTCGTACGAGGCTCCGCGTGCCGTCTGGGTGTGCGGGACCGCCCGCAGCCGTGAGAGCGCGGGCAGGAGCTGCCCGAACACGTCGTCCGGGACGCTGAGCCGGAAGTGGTGCAGCGGTTCGTGCACTTCGGTGCCCGCCCGTCGCAGCGCGCTCAGGAGGACCAGCGGAGTCAGCTGCCGGAAGTCGCCGGCCGTGCTCGACATGCTCTTGTCGAAGGTGCCGTGCGCGTGGCTCTGCCGGGGCCAGTACCCCGAGTGCGTCATGGTGACGACGCAGTCGTCGACCTCCCACCCGTGGACCCCCTGGTGCAGGGCTTCGCGCACGCTCTCCTCGACGGCGCGGAAGAACGCGTACGGCATCGAGCCGAGCTCGACCTCCAGGCGGAACTCCACGCCGGAACCCGGCGGACCGGGATCGACGCGCAGGCCGACGGTGGCCAGGAAGGGGTTGTCGTCCTTGTCGATGATCTCGAAGGCGGACCCGCTCCCGGTCACGCGCTCCACGCAGATGGTCGTGGTCTCGCGGAACGTGACGTCGATGCCGTACTCGTCGAGGAGTGTCGCCTGGATGACCTCCTTCTGGACCTCGCCGTACAACGACACGTGGACCTCCTGGCGGAGATCGTCCTGTCGCAGATTGATCAGCGGGTCCTGCTCGGCGAGCTGGGCGAGCGCGAGGTGCAGGGCGCCCTTGTCGCCGGGGCGGGTGGGGACGACGACGGTTTCCAGGGTGGGCGGCGAGAAGTGGTGCCGACCGTCTCCGCCGCCTCTCCCGTCCACGTGCGTGGCGCCGACGACATCACCGATCCGGATGTCGCCGAGCCCCCACACCTTCCCGATCTGCCCCGCGAGAACGCCCTCGCGCGCGGTGGCGGACCCGCGGTCGAAGACGCTCACCGCGGTGACCTTGCCCTCGCGCCCGCCGCCGAACGGCAGCCGGTCCCGCGTGCGGATCATCCCCGCGAACATCCGGACGTACGCGACCTTCTCCCCGGCGTCCCCGCGCTCGACCTTGAAGACGGTGCCGGACGCCGGGTCGTCGGCGCGCAGGGAGCCGTCCGCGGACGGCAGCAACTCCCGGATGCCCGCGATGAGTGCGCCGACGCCCGCTCCGGTGGCGGCCGAACCGAAGAACACCGGGTGCACCAGGGCCCGCTCGGTCTGCCTGGCGAGTTCGGCGCGCAGGCGCCCGTAGGAGAGCCCCGCCTCGTCGTCGACGTACGCGCGGAGCAGGTCGTCGTCGTGCGTGGCGAGTACGTCGACGAGGCGGGCGGTGAAGGAGGGGTCACCGTCGTCGAAGGGTACGAAGGCCCCGTCACGACCGCCGAGGCCGTGGACCGCCCCCATGGGCACGATGTCCGCCACGAGCCGCTCCGAGATGTCCCGCAGCAGATCCTCGTGGCGCGCGCCGCGGCGGTCGATCTTGTTCACGAAGACGAGCGTGGGAATGCGGAGCCGCCGCAGCGTCCGCATGAGTACGCGGGTCTGCGCCTGGACGCCCTCGACCGCGGAGATGACGAGTACGGCGCCGTCGAGCACGCTCAGCACCCGTTCCACCTCGGCGATGAAGTCCGGGTGCCCGGGGGTGTCGATGAGATTGACCGTGACGTCGTCGACGGCGAAGGAGACGACGGCGGACTTGATCGTGATGCCGCGCTGCCGCTCCAGGGCGAGTGAATCGGTCTGGGTGTTGCCCGCGTCGACGCGACCGATCTCGTCGATGACACCGGCGGCGTGCAGAAGCCGCTCGGTCAGGCTGGTCTTACCGGCGTCAACGTGCGCCAGGATCCCCAGATTCAGGGAGTTGGTCGTGCTCGGCGTATGCACTGAGTGTCATGTCCTCTGGGTTGATGGCAGTTCCCTTCTGGCTGGACATGAACGAACGGCGCATTGCGTCTCCTTGACGGGTCGGGGCGTACAGAGAGTGCAGCAGGAGGCGGGCCGCGAGGGCAACTGATTTACCCGGCGTCGCGACGGCAGGGCGGGCGACCGGCCCCGCAGGTGCGGGGCGGCGCGGTCGGCGAGACCCTGGAAGGGAGGAAGTGAGTGCCATGAGAGTCATGCTCAGAGCGCGTCTGGACACCCAGATCTCGAACGAGGCGATCAAGAACGGAACGCTGCCGAAGCTGATGCAGTCGGTGACGGAACAGCTCAAGCCGGAGGCGGCGTACTTCGGCCCCTGCGACGGCGGCCGCACCGCCACCTTCGTCTTCGACATGCAGGACAGCTCGGAGATGCCGTCCATCGCCGAGCCGTTCTTCCTGGAGCTTGGCGCCGAGGTCGAGATCTACCCCGTGATGAATGCGGAGGACCTGCGCAAAGGCCTTGCGGCGCTGCAGGGCTGATCGGGGGGCGGAACGCCGAAAGCACCCGGCTCCGCGCGGATGCCGGGTGCTTTCAGCTGACGTGACGCGAAGGCTCAGGCCTTCTTGGTCTCCCAGAAGATCTTGTCGATCTGGGCGATGTAGTCCAGCGCCTTCTGGCCCGTGGCCGGGTCGGACGAGCCCTTGGCGGCCGAGAGGGCCTTGAGGGTGTCGTTGACCAGCTGGTGCAGCTCCGGGTACTTCTCGAAGTGCGGGGGCTTGAAGTAGTCGCTCCAGAGCACCGAGACGTGGTGCTTGGCGAGCTCCGCGCGCTGCTCCTTGATGCCGATGGCGCGCGTCTGGAACTGCGCGTCGTCGTTGCCGGCCATCTTCTCCTGGACGGCCTTGACCGACTCGGCCTCGATGCGGGCCTGGGCCGGGTCGTACACGCCGCAGGGGAGGTCGCAGTGGGCGCTGACCTTTACCTTGGGGGCAAACAGGCGGGAAAGCATGCAGCGGTCCTTCCTCGTGATCGTCTTCTCAGGTGGGACATTACTCCGTGAGAGACGGGTTTTCGCGAGTGCCCCCATGGGCTTAGGACAAAAGTCCAGGGTCAGACTGGGACTCGTGGAGGATAGGACCGGGGAGGTGCGGTGATGCCGGAGCTGCCGCAGGAGAGCGAACACAGAAGGGCCATCCTGCCGTTGGGCGCGGCCGAGGTGACCGGCCCTTCGATGGTGCCCACGCTCTACCACGGGGACCGCCTGGTGGTGCAGTGGGGCGCGCGGGTCCGAGCGGGTGACGTGGTGGTGCTCCGCCATCCGTTCCAGCAGGACCTGTTGGTCGTCAAGCGCGCCGCCGAGCGGCGCGATGGCGGCTGGTGGGTGCTCGGGGACAACACGTACGCGGGAGGGGACAGCACGGACTACGGCACGGTGCCCGAGGAACTCGTCCTGGGGAAGGTGTGGTTCCGCTACCGCCCGCCCCAGCTGAGGCCCGGTCAGCGCTCGCCGTTCAGCCTGCTGCGCTGGGCCGTGTCGGCCGCGCGGCCCGTGCTGGCCGACCGCTCCGTCTCCAGGCGCTTGCGGGCGCGGTAGGCGGCGACATTGGCGCGGGTCGCGCAGCGGTCCGAGCAGTAGCGTCGGGAGCGGTTCGTCGACGTGTCGAGGTAGGCGTTGCGGCAGGGCGCTGCCTCGCACAGGCCGAGGCGGTCGACCCCGTGCTCGGTGAGGTGGAAGGCGAGGCCCATCGCGGCGATCGCGGCGTACCCGGAGGTGGCGTTCGAGGGGTGGTCCGCGAGGTGCATGTGCCACAACGGGTTGCCGTCGTCGTCGCGGTGGTCGTGGCCCGAGATCTGCGGGCTGACCGGGAACTCCATGAGCAGTGAGTTCAGCAGGTCCACCGCGAGGGTCTCGTCCCCGCCGTCGGCCGCCTCGAAGACCGCCCTGAGCCTGGCCCGCACCGAACGGAAGCGGGTGACATCGGAGTCCGTGGCGCGACGTGCCGCCTGCGAACTGCCTCCGAACAGCTCACGGACCGCATCGACCGACGTCAGCGTGTCCTTGTTGCGACCCGGCTCCTCGCTGTTGACCAGACGTACGGCGTAGTCCGAGTAATAGGCCAGTTCCACTTGTAGTCCTTACCGGGGCGGGCTATCTTCGTCAGGTGCGTGAGTAACAGTTGCGCGCGCTTCTAGGGTATTACGAGAGCGTATTACGTACGGGAGGGCTTCTCATGACGGAAACGGTGGCCACAGCCGACTGGCGTGCCTGGCAGGACAGCTGGGACCGGCAGCAGGAGTGGTATCTGCCGGACCGAGAGGAGCGGTTCAGGGTCATGCTGGACATGGTCGAGGCCGTCGTCGGCGCCGAGCCGCGCGTCCTCGACCTCGCGTGCGGTACGGGGAGTATTACGGACCGGCTGCTCAAGAGGTTCCCGAACGCGGTCAGTACGGGCGTCGACCTCGACCCCGCGCTCCTGGCCATCGCCGAGGGCACCTTCGCCGGGGACGACCGCGTCACGTTCGTGACAGCGGACCTCAAGGACCCCGAGTGGACGGCGCAGCTCCCGTACGACGCGTACGACGCCGTCCTCACCGCCACCGCCCTGCACTGGCTGCACAGCGAGCCCCTCACCACCCTCTACGGGCAGATCGCGGGCATCGTGCGCGACGGCGGCGTCTTCATGAACGCCGACCACATGCCCGACCCGGCGACGCCCCGCCTGAACGACGCCGACCGGGCCCAGCGGCACGCCCGCATGGAAGCGGCCAAGGCCGAGGGCGCCGTGGACTGGCGGGAATGGTGGGAGCTCGCCGCCAAGGACCCGGTGCTCGCCGGGCCCACCGCCAAGCGCTTCGAGATCTACGGCGAGCACGCGGACGGCGACACGCCCCCGCCCGAGTGGCACGCGCGCACGCTGCGCGACGCGGGCTTCGGCGAGGCGCGGACGGTGTGGTCCTCGCCTTCGGACGCGATGGTGCTCGGCCTCAAGTAGGGGGTACGCAAAGGGCGGTACGGATCCGGGATCCGTACCGCCCTCTGCGTGAGCAGGAGTTACAGCACCTTGGAGAGGAACGACTGCGTCCGCTCGTGCTGCGGATTCGTCAGGACCTCGCGCGGGTGGCCGGACTCGACCACGACGCCCTCGTCCATGAAGACGAGGCTGTCGCCGACCTCGCGCGCGAAGCCCATCTCGTGCGTGACGACGATCATCGTCATGCCGGACTCCGCGAGGTCGCGCATGACGTCGAGCACGTCACCGACCAGCTCCGGGTCGAGCGCCGACGTCGGCTCGTCGAAGAGCATCAGCTTCGGGTCCATCGCCAACGCACGGGCGATGGCCACGCGCTGCTGCTGGCCGCCCGAGAGCTGCGACGGGTAGTTCTTCGCCTTGTCCGCGAGGCCGACGCGCTCCAGGAGCTGACCGGCGCGCGCCTTCGCCGCTGCCTTCGTCTCGCCCTTGACCTGGACCGGCGCCTCCATGACGTTCTCGAGGGCCGTCATGTGCGGGAAGAGGTTGAAGCGCTGGAAGACCATGCCGATGTCCCGGCGCTTGAGGGCGACTTCGCTGTCCTTGAGCTCGTACAGCTTGTCTCCCTTCTGCCGGTAGCCGACCAGCTCGCCGTCGACGTAGAGCCGCCCGGCGTTGATCTTCTCCAGGTGGTTGATGCAGCGCAGGAACGTCGACTTGCCGGAGCCCGACGGGCCGATGAGGCAGAAGACCTCACCCGACTTGACCTCCAGGTCGATGCCCTTGAGGACCTCGACGTTGCCGAAGGACTTGTGGACGCCCTCGGACTTCACCATGGCGGTGGTCATGAGCTCGCCCCCGAACGGTTGCCGAGCGACAGCATGTTGGCCTTGATCTTCTGGAAGGGAGTGGCCGGCAAGGAGCGCGACGAACCGCGGGCGTAGTAGCGCTCCAGGTAGAACTGGCCGACGCTGAGGATCGACGTCATGATCAGGTACCAGCAGGCGGCGAGCAGCAGGGTCTCCACCGTGGCGCCGGACGAGGTGCCGATGTCCTGGGCGTACTTCAGGAGCTCGTAGTACTGGACCGCCGCGACCAGCGAGGTCGTCTTCAGCATGTTGATGACTTCGTTGCCCGTCGGCGGCACGACCACGCGCATCGCCTGCGGAAGCACGACACGGCGCAGCGTCTTGCCGTGGCTCATGCCGAGCGCGTGCGAGGCCTCGGTCTGGCCCTCGTCGACCGAGAGCAGACCGGCGCGGCAGATCTCCGCCATGTACGCGGCCTCGTTGAGACCGAGGCCGAGCAGCGCCGTCAGGAACGGCGTCATGAAGTCCGACCACTCGTCCTTGTAGACGGGGCCGAGGTTCACGTAGTCGAAGACGAAGCCGAGGTTGAACCAGACGAAGAGCTGCACCAGGACCGGCGTACCGCGGAAGAACCAGATGTAGAACCAGGCGATCGAGGACGTCACCGGGTTCTTCGACATCCGCATCACGGAGAGGACGATGCCGCCGACCACGCCGATGAGCATCGACAGGAAGGTCAGGATCAGCGTCTCGCGGACGCCCCTGAGGATGCGGTCGTCGAAGAAGTTGTCAGGAATCGCGTCCCAGTTGATGTCGCCCTGGGAGAACGCGTAGACGATCGCGGCGAGCGCACCGATGGCGGCGACCGCGGCGACATACCGGCCGTAGTGGCGCACCGGGATGGCCTTGATGGCCTCGGGGTGGGAGGACGGGGGTGTGTCCTCAGGCCCCTTCTTGGAGATGTCCGTAGTCACGGGAATGGCCTTTCAGCGGCGAGACGGTTACGCGGTCACTTGCCGCCGTTGATCTGGGCTTCCTTGACCGCGCCGTCCTCGACGCCCCACTTCGAGATGATCTTCTCGTACTCGCCGTTCTTGATGATCGCGTCGAGCGCGGCCTTGATCGCGTCACGCAGCTCGGGGTTCTTCTTCGAGATCGCGATGCCGTACGGCGCGGCCTCGACCTGCTCGCCGACCAGCTCGAAGTCCTTGCCGCCGCCCGAGGTCTTCACCGCGTACGCCGCGACCGGGAAGTCCGAGGAGCCCGCGTCCGCGCCGCCGGAGCGCAGTCGCGTCTGGGCCTGCTGGTCGTTGTCGAAGGACTCGATGGCGATCTTCTTGCCGCCCTTGCACTTCTTCGACTCGGCCTTGGCCAGGTCGTGCGAGACGGTGCCGCGCTGGACGACGATCTTCTTGCCGCAGAGGTCGGCCCAGGTCTTGATCCCCTGGTCCTCGCCCTTCTTGGTGTAGATCGAGACGCCCGCGGTGAAGTAGTCGACGAAGTCGACGCCGTCGCCGATCTTCTTGCCGGTCTCCTCGTCGACGCCTTCCTGGCGGTTCTTGGTGTCGGTCATGGCCGACATCGCGAGGTCGTAGCGCTTGGAGCGCAGACCGCCGAGCAGGGTGTCGAAGGTGCCGTTGTCGAACTGGAACTCCACGCCGAGCTGCTTGCCGAGGGCTGCGCCGAGGTCGGGGTCGATGCCGACGGTCTTGCCGGACTTGTCCTTGAACTCGACGGGCGGGTAGGCGATGTCCGAACCGACCTTGATGACGCCGCCGTCCCGGATGTCCTTGGGGAGCTTGTCGGCGAGCGGTGCGTTGCTCACCTTCTCGCCGCCCTCGTCCTTGCTCTTGGTCTGGTCACCGCAGCCGGTCAGCAGCAGCGCGCCGGCGACCGCGATCGCGCCGACCGTGGCCATCCGGGACTTCGCGGACTTACCGGCGGTGGTACGACAAATGGAGCGTGCGGTCATGAGGGTCCTCCGGCGGATGAGGGAGTTGCCGAGCGGTCGTGCACACACCTTCGGGTGTCGCGACCTCGTGTGATGACGGCATCTTGCCATTCGGACCGTCCGATTCTGGGTGCCAGAGATGTCAAAATCGGATAACGGGTGACCGGGGTACCCAGACAGGCCGGGACAACAGGGCCGTACCGCCCGGGAACGAAGTACCGCCATTTGAGATCTTCAGTGAATCTCGGGTGAATCTCGCGATGCGGACCGGCGGCGTGCGCTCGACGGAGAATTCGGGCATCGGCCCGCACCCGCTCTTGTGGGACCACTACAACCACCGCGGGTGCCTCACGTAACCAATCCCACTCGCCCATGGCAAGGACCGTCAGGTAGAAAGGTGCGTTACACCCCTCATCCGGGGCCCAGGGCGCGTGTGCGGCGCGCTCGCGTGTCTGTACCTCCCTCCGCCGACAGGCGGGGAACAGACGCGGTGCCCGCCCACTTCTCAACCAGGAGTGGACACCCTCAACTGATGATTTAAGACTTAAGGGGTAAGACAAGTGGCAGCGGAGATCGTCAATCCTCGCAGCGACAGCAGTACGGGTCACGAAGGCGCTGAAGAGCCCTTCGATCCGGCGTTCGCGCTGCACCGTGGCGGCAAGATGGCCGTGCAGGCCACTGTGCCGGTGCGGGACAAGGACGACCTGTCCCTGGCGTACACGCCCGGCGTCGCGAAAGTGTGCACCGCGATCGCCGAGCAGCCGGAGCTGGTGAACGACTACACATGGAAGTCGAACGTCGTGGCCGTGGTCACCGACGGTACGGCCGTCCTCGGCCTCGGTGACATCGGTCCCGAGGCATCCCTCCCCGTGATGGAGGGCAAGGCCATTCTGTTCAAGCAGTTCGGCGGCGTGGACGCGGTCCCGATCGCGCTCGCGACGACGGACGCGGACGAGATCGTCGAGACGGTGGTGCGCATGGCGCCGTCCTTCGGTGGTGTGAACCTCGAGGACATCTCGGCGCCGCGCTGCTTCGAGATCGAGCGCAAGCTCCAGGAGCGGCTCGACATTCCGGTCTTCCACGACGACCAGCACGGCACGGCGGTCGTGACGCTCGCCGCGCTGCGCAACGCGGCGCGACTGACCGGGCGCACGCTCGGTGAGCTGCGTGCCGTGATCTCCGGCGCCGGTGCGGCCGGTGTCGCCATCGCCAAGTTCCTGCTCGAAGCGGGCCTCGGCGATGTGGCGGTCGCGGACCGCAAGGGCGTCGTGAGCCGGGACCGGGACGACCTCACCCCGGTCAAGCGTGAGCTCGCGGAGATCACCAACAAGGCAGGGCTCAGCGGTTCGCTGGAGAGCGCCCTCGCGGGTGCGGACGTGTTCATCGGCGTCTCGGGCGGCACCGTCCCCGAGCCCGCGGTCGCCTCCATGGCGCCGAACTCGTTCGTGTTCGCCATGGCCAACCCGAACCCCGAGGTGCACCCGGACATCGCCCACAAGTACGCGGCTGTCGTCGCGACGGGGCGTTCGGACTACCCGAACCAGATCAACAACGTGCTCGCCTTCCCCGGCATCTTCGCGGGCGCGCTGCAGGTGCGGGCCTCGCGGATCACCGAGACGATGAAGATCGCCGCGGCGGAGGCGCTGGCCGGCGTGGTGGGCGATGAGCTCTCCGCCGACTACGTGATCCCCTCGCCGTTCGACGAGCGGGTCGCCCCGGCGGTCACCGCGGCTGTTGCGGCGGCCGCTCGTGCGGAGGGCGTGGCTCGCCGCTGATCTCCGGGCCCCGTCACGTTGTGGCGGGGCCCATGCTTTTCCGCCCGCCCACCCGTTTCAGTCTCTTGAACGGGTGGGCGTCTCTCCTCTCGGGCGCTCGCCGTCGGCGTCTGACGGCATGTGGTCGGGTGCGGGGTGTGTCACAGAGGCATCCGGTTACGTACAGGTAGGCCGCGCGCCTATCGTCACCCTCATGTTCGCTGCCTACGCCGCCCGCATCGACCGTGACCAGCCGCTCAATGGCCTTGAGTTGGGGGAGCGACCCGCCCCCGAGGCCAGGCCCGGCTGGTCGACCGTGAACGTCCGGGCCGCCTCTCTCAACCACCACGATCTGTGGTCCCTGCGCGGAGTCGGCCTCCCCGAGGCCAGGCTGCCGATGATCCTCGGCTGTGACGCCGCGGGGATCGACGAGCACGGCAACGAGGTCGTCCTGCACTCCGTCATCGGCCAGACCGGGTACGGGGTCGACGCGGGCGAAGGCCGCTCGATCCTCACCGAGAAGTACCAGGGGACGTTCGCCGAGCAGGTGTCCGTCCCCACGTGGAACGTGCTGCCGAAGCCGAAGGAGCTGTCGTTCGCGGAGGCGGCCTGCCTGCCGACCGCGTGGCTCACCGCGTACCGCATGCTCTTCACCAATGCCGGGGTGCGCCCCGGGGATTCGGTCCTCGTCCAGGGTGCGGGCGGCGGCGTCGCGACGGCCGCGATCGTGCTCGGCAAGGCGGCGGGGCTCCGGGTCTTCGCCACCAGCCGCGACGAGGCCAAGCGGAAGCGGGCCCTGGAGCTGGGCGCGGTGGAGGCCGTCGAGACCGGGGCGCGGCTGCCGGAGCGGGTGGACGCCGTCATCGAGACGGTGGGGGCGGCGACGTGGTCGCACTCCGTCAAGTCCCTCAAGCCGGGCGGCACTCTGGTGATCTCGGGTGCGACCAGCGGTGACAGGCCCTCGCACGCGGAGCTGACCCGGGTCTTCTTCCTGGAGCTGAAGATCGTCGGTTCGACGATGGGGTCCAAGGACGAACTGGAGGACCTGCTGTCCTTCTGCGCGGCCACCGGAGTGCGCCCCATCATCGACGAGGTGCTGCCGCTGGACCGGGCGCGTGAGGGCTTCGAGCGCGTGGAGTCCGGCGACCTGTTCGGGAAGATCGTGCTCGAAGTCGGATGACCTTGAGCGTCAACTTTGATTGACATCTACCTCTTGTCAACGTAAGTTGACATGCATGACCGAAGCTACGGATCTCGCCGAGCGTGCGGGTGATCGTGACCCACGAGTCGGACTGCGGGCCGTCTCCGCGCTGCGGAGGCTGGTGGAGCAGTTGGAGGCCGTGCAGGTGCGCAGTGCGCGTCAGCAGGGCTGGTCGTGGCAGGGGATCGCCGCGGAGCTCGGAGTGAGCAGGCAGGCCGTGCACAAGAAGTACGGGAGGCAGTGATGTTCGAGCGCTTCACGAAGGACGCCCGCGCCGTGGTCAAGGGCGCGGTCGAGCATGCCGAGGGCGAGGGTGCGGCCTCCGTCGACGACGGGCACATGCTCCTCGCGCTGCTCGACCGCGAGGCCAGCCGGGCGTCCTTCGCCCTGGCCTCGCTCGGGGCCGTGCGCCGCCGTGACTCGATCAAGGGTGCGCTGGGCGAGGCACGGCGCCGCGGCGGCCTCTCACAGGCTGACACGGAGGCGCTGGCCGAACTCGGCATCGACGTGTCCGAGATCGTCTCCCGGGTCGAAGAGACCCACGGCGTGGGCGCGTTGGCGGGTGGCCGGACGGCCGGGCGCCCGGGGCGGGGCCGGGGCTGGAGCGGGCACCCGCCGTTCACCCGCGAGGCCAAGGACACCCTGGAGAAGTCCCTGCGCATCGCCACCGCGCGCCGGGACCGGCACATCGGTGACGAGCACATCCTGTTCGCCCTGACCGTCCGCCCCGGCCCCGTCAGCGAAGTCCTCGCGGACCATGGCGTGACCCATGAGTCGGTGGAGCGGGTGCTGTACGGCGAAGGCGCCGCGTAGCCCGACGGGGCTGCGGCCTGGGTGGCTGGCGTGGCCTGCCTGGGCGGCCCGCGTGGGCCGCCCAGGTCAGCCCTTCGGTGTGCGCAGGGTCGCGGCGATGTGGGCCGCAGCCGACGACAAGTGGCGGCGGGCGTCGCGCAGTTGATCCTCCGTCACGCCGTGGTCCCGGGCCGCGTCACGAATGTCGTCACGGAAGCGGTCAAGCAGCCGGTCCAGGTCACGTGCCGGATTGCCGGTGGTGTCCTCCTGGGCCCACTCCGGGACGTACTCCGTGGGGACCACGTCCTCGGGGGCCGACGTGAACTTGGGCTCCTCGGCGGTGGATCGCGGCCCCTTGCGGCCGAAGTCCTTGCCCAGGTCCTTGCCGAACTCGCCGAACTCCTTGGCCAGTTCCGTCAGCCCTTCGCGGACCCCCGTCGGCCAGTCGCCCCGCGTGAAGTGGTCCTGCACCTGGTCCTGGACGCGCCGTGCGATGCGCTGCACCTCTTCCTGCGCCTGGGCACGCGCGGTCTCCTGCGCGTCCTGGGCCTGGCGCCGGGCACGCTGGGCGTCCTCGCGTGCCCTGCGGGTCTCGTCCTTCGCCCGCCGGGCCTGCTCCTTCCACTCCTGCTTGGCGCGCTTGAACTCCTCCTTCGCCTGCCGCCAGCCATCCTTGTCACCCCAGGAACCGTCGAAGAAGTCCGACGGGTCGGGGAAGGGCTTGCCGGAGCCGGAGCCGGAGCCGGAGCCGGAGCCGGGGCTCTTGCCCTCGGTGCCGGCGCTCCTGCCCTCGGGCCCGCCGCCGGACGCGCGCGCCTCCCTGGCCGCCGCCCGCATCTCACGGCGGAGCTCGCCGGCCGCGCCCCGCACGCCGTCACGGATCTCGGCCGCGAGCTCGGCGACGGAATCGCGGATCTCCAGCTCCAGATCGGCCAGCTCACCGCTGCGGTCGGCCAGTTCGGCGCGGCCGGCGTCCGTGATGGCGTACACCTTGCGGCCGCCCTCTGTGGTGTGCGTGACCAGGCCCTCAGCCTCCAGCTTCGCCAAGCGCGGGTAGACCGTCCCGGCCGAGGGCGCGTACAGCCCCTGGAAGCGCTCCTCCAGGAGGCGGATCACCTCGTAGCCGTGGCGCGGCGCCTCGTCGAGGAGCTTGAGCAGGTACAGGCGCAGTCGGCCGTGGGCGAACACGGGGGCCATGTCAGAGCACCTTCTTGTCGGTCGGGGCGTCGTCGGCAGGGGGAGCGTCCGTCGGGTCCGTTGGGGGCACAGTCGGCGGGACCTCGTCGGACGGGTCCTCCTCCGCCGGTGGCCTGCGCAGCAGTGCGATGGACCCCGATACCGTCGTCGCCTTGAGCTTTCCGCTGCCCGAGCCCAGGCGGCCGGTGATCTTCTTCGCCCCCCACTGGCCGCTGACCCGCAGATCCTCGAACGCGTTGGACACCGAACCGCTCGCGGTGTTCGCTTCGACGTCCGCGTCCGTCGGATGGGGCAGCCGTATCGCGATCTCGCCCGAGACGCTCGTCAGGCCGATGTCGGTCGGGGCGCCCGCGGGGTCGAGGTCCACGATCATCGAGCCGCTCACCGAATCGGCCCGAACGGAGGAGCCCGCGCCCTCGAAGACGGTCAGGTCCCCGGAGACCGAGTTGAACCGGAGGTCGCCGGTGATGCCCTGTGCCTCCAGGCTGCCCGAGACCGTGTCGGCGCGCACCCGGCCCGAGAGGCCGACGAGGGTCGTGTCGCCGGTGACGCCCTTGACCTCGGTACTCCCCTCGATGCCCGAGACCACAGCGCCCGCCCCGACCACGCCCACCTCGACGCGGGTGCCCGCGGGGACGGCCAGGGAGACCACGGCACTGCGTCGCCAGCCCTTGCGGTCGAGCCACTTGAGGAAGCCCTTCCAGGGCAGGTCGTCGTACGCGACGGTCAGGGTGCCGTCGGCCTGCGTGACGGTCAGGGGTGGCCCCTCGATCTCGGAGACCTCGAGCCGGGCGGAAACTTCGTCGGTGCCCACGACGTTCACTGTTCCGTTGACGACGCGCACATGGAGGGTCTTCACGGGGGCGTCGAACGTGAGCTTCTGGGGCTCGGCGACGGACCACTCTGACATCGGGCTGACCTCCTCGGGCGGGCTGGGTGGCGCGATGGACGGCGACGACGGCGATGAACAGGGGGCCCGCAAGCCCAACCCATCAGCATCAGCACCCCATCACGCGCCATATCGCGTCTCTGAGATACACGATATATCGTGGTTACGGAAAGTCAAGACACCATCGCGTCTCTGCGCTAAATAAGGTGATTTGACCTAGCGTGGGGCCATGTCGTCCGAAGCTTTCGAGCACGCCACCGCCGGTGCGCTGCTGCTCTGCCGGGCCGAACCCGACGTGGTCGAGCCCGCCGCCCGCCTCTTGCGCGAACAGATGCTGCTCGCTCCGGCGGGCCGCGAGTGGAGCGTGCTGGTGCCTGAGGGAAAGCCCTGGGTGCACGGTGACGAACCGGTGGACCGGGTGCTCACCGGCTGGGCCACCGCGCTCGCCGTGGGGTCGAACTGGCCGGTGCTCGCGCTGTGGTGGGACGCCGACCGCTCGGGCTGCACCCTCGCGGCGGGCTTCCGGCGCACCGTCGAGTACGTGTGGCTGGCGAACGGGACGCCCGTCGGTGAGGACGAGGCCCTGCGCACCTTCGCCGCGCGCCTCGGCCTCGACCCCGTCCTGGACATGCAGTCCCTGGAGGCCCTGGGGCGCCCCGACCCAGAGTCCGACGCCCGCGCGCGACTGCTGGGACTGCTCGCTGTCCTCACGCGGGCAGGGGTGAAGCTTCCGTCCGGCCTCGGCCCCGGGGAGCCCGCCGACCGGCTGCGCGCCGTGGCACGGGTGATGCCGGGGGTGCGGGAGATCGAGTGGTCCGGGTGGCGGGAGGCGGTGCGGGCGGAGCTCGACGTGGTCGAGCGTGGCCCCTTCGGACCCTGGCTGCGGGGCCCCCGGGCCCGCGCGCTGGCCGTGGCGCAGATGACCGCCGGGCTGCCGCTCCTGGCGTGGGCCGCGCGGCGACGCAGCGGAGGATGGGCCGTGGCGGGGGCGCTCCTGCTGGTGCACGGCTCCCTGGGGCTCGCGTACGACAGGGTGCGGGCGGCCGACGCCGGGTCCGGGTGGGCCTGAAGCCCTACTCGTCCTCGTCCTCGTCGTCCAGACGGGCAAGCCACGTCGCCAGGCGCTCGACCGGGACCTCGAAGTCCGGGTTGAGGTCCACGAAGGTGCGGAGCTGCTCGGCGAGCCACTCGAAGGTGACTTCCTCCTCGCCGCGCCGCTTCTCCAGCTCCTCGATGCCACGGTCGGTGAAGTACAAGACAGGCTCCGCGATTCAGGAACGACGACGAACGACAACAGACGAGCGGTGTGCTCAGGACATTCAGGATAAGCCGATACGCCGGTGGGCCCGGCCCCGGGTGACTGGCACTCGGGACCGGGCCCACCGGCGTACGGACTGTTCAGGCAAACGCCTGCCTACGCCTCGAAGACCTCGCGCAGCAGCTGCTCCTGCTCCTGCTCGTGGCGCTTCTTCGAGCCGACCGCCGGGGACGAGCCGTGCGGCCGCGAGATGCGGCGCAGGCGCTCGCCGTGCGGGATGTCCGCGCCGACCGCCAGGTCCAGGTGGTCGATGAGGTTGAGGGCGATGAAGGGCCACGCGCCCTGGTTCGCCGGCTCCTCCTGCGCCCACAGGTACTTCTCGGCGTTCGGGTACTTGGCGATCTCCGCCTGGAGCTCGGCACCCGGCAGCGGGTACAGACGCTCGATGCGGATGATCGCGGTGCCCGTGTCGCCGCGCTTCTTCCGCTCGGCCTCGAGGTCGTAGTACAGCTTGCCGGCGCAGAAGACGACCTTGCGGACCGCCGACGCGTCGACCGTGTCGTCGCCGATGACCGGGCGGAAGCCACCCGTGGTGAACTCCTCCGTCTTCGAGGCCGCCGCCTTGAGGCGCAGCATCGACTTCGGGGTGAAGACCACCAGCGGCTTGTGGTGCGGGTTGTGCACCTGCCACCGCAGGAGGTGGAAGTAGTTCGACGGGAGGGTCGGCATCGCGACCGTCATGTTGTTCTGCGCGCACAGCTGGAGGAAGCGCTCGATGCGGGCGGAACTGTGGTCCGGTCCCTGGCCCTCGTAGCCGTGCGGAAGGAGCAGCGTGACGCCGGAGTGCTGGTTCCACTTCTGCTCGGCGGCCGAGATGTACTCGTCCACCACCGTCTGCGCGCCGTTGACGAAGTCACCGAACTGCGCTTCCCACATGACGAGGGACTCGGGACGGGCCAGCGAGTAGCCGTACTCGAAGCCCATCACCGCGTACTCGGAGAGCAGTGAGTCGTAGACGTTGTAGCGGGCCTGGTCCTCGGAGAGGTACAGGAGCGGCGTGAAGTCCTCGCCCGTCTCACGGTCGATGAGGACCGCGTGACGCTGACCGAACGTGCCACGACGCGAGTCCTGGCCCGACAGACGGACCGGCGTGCCCTCCAGGAGCAGCGAGCCGATGGCGAGGGTCTCGCCCATGCCCCAGTCGATCGTGCCTTCCTCGACCATCGACATGCGGCGCTGCAGCTGCGGCAGCAGACGCGGGTGGACGGTGACCCGGTCGGGGATGTTGACCTGGGACTCGGCGATCCGCTTGACGACTTCCTGGGTGATCGAGGTGTCGACGTTCACCGGGAACTCGGCCTCCGGGGCCGGGACCTCGGCCTCGGCGGGCTGCGAGATGGCCTCGCGGACCTCCGTGAAGACCTTCTCCAGCTGCCCCTGGAAGTCCTGCAGGGCCTGCTCGGCCTCTTCCAGGGTGATGTCGCCGCGACCGATGAGGGACTCGGTGTAGAGCTTGCGCACCGAGCGCTTCTTGTCGATCAGGTCGTACATCAGCGGCTGCGTGAACGCCGGGTTGTCCGACTCGTTGTGACCGCGGCGGCGGTAGCAGATGAGGTCGATCACGACGTCCTTGTTGAACGCCTGGCGGAACTCGAAGGCGAGCCGCGCGATGCGCACGACGGCCTCGGGGTCGTCGCCGTTCACGTGGAAGATCGGCGCCTCGATCATGCGGGCCACGTCCGTGGCGTACATGGAGGAGCGCGACGACTCCGGGGCGGCGGTGAAGCCGACCTGGTTGTTGATGACGATGTGGACCGTGCCGCCCGTGCGGTAGCCGCGCAGCTGCGACATGTTGAGCGTCTCGGCGACCACACCCTGGCCCGCGAAGGCCGCGTCACCGTGCAGGGCGACGGGCAGGACCGTGAAGTCCGTGCCGCCCTTGTTGATGACGTCCTGCTTGGCGCGGGTGATGCCCTCGATGATCGGGTCGACCGTCTCCAGGTGGGACGGGTTCGCCGCGAGCGAGACCTTGATCTGCTCGCCGTCCAGGCCGGTGAAGGTGCCCTCGGCGCCCAGGTGGTACTTCACGTCGCCGGAGCCGTGCATGGACTTGGGGTCCATGTTGCCCTCGAACTCGCGGAAGATCTGGGCGTACGACTTGCCCACGATGTTCGCGAGGACGTTCAGGCGGCCGCGGTGGGCCATGCCGATGACGACCTCGTCCAGGCGGGACTCCGCGGCGCTGTCGATGACGGCGTCCAGCAGCGGGATGACGGACTCGCCGCCCTCCAGGGAGAAGCGCTTCTGGCCGACGTACTTCGTCTGCAGGAACGTCTCGAAGGCCTCGGCGGCGTTCAGCCTGCGCAGGATGCGCAGCTGCTCCTCGCGCTCCGGCTTCGACGCGTGCGTGCGCTCGATGCGGTCCTGGAGCCACTTGCGCTGCTTCGGGTCCTGGATGTGCATGAACTCGATGCCGGTGGTGCGGCAGTACGAGTCGCGCAGGACGCCGAGGACGTCGCGCAGCTTCATCATCGACTTGCCGGCGAAGCCGCCGACCGCGAACTCCCGCTCCAGGTCCCACAGGGTGAGGCCGTGCTCGGTGATGTCCAGGTCGGGGTGCTTGCGCTGCTTGTACTCCAGCGGGTCCGTGTCGGCCATGACGTGGCCGCGGACGCGGTAGGAGTGGATCAGCTCGAAGACGCGGGCGGCCTTCGTGACGTCGTCGTCGTGCGAGGCGTCGATGTCCTTGAGCCAGCGGACCGGCTCGTAGGGAATGCGAAGGGCCTTGAAGATCTCGTCGTAGAACTCCTGCTCGCCGAGGAGGAGGTTCGCGACGATGCGCAGGAACTCGCCGGATGCGGCGCCCTGGATCACCCGGTGGTCGTAGGTCGACGTGAGCGTCATGACCTTCGAGATGCCGAGCTTGTTCAGGGTGTCCTGGGAGGTGCCCTGGAACTCCGCGGGGTAGTCCATCGAGCCGACGCCCATGATGACCGACTGTCCGGGCATCAGGCGGGGGACCGAGTGGACGGTGCCGAGGCCGCCGGGGTTGGTCAGCGAGACCGTGACGCCGGTGAAGTCGTCCATGCCGAGCTTGCCGTCGCGTGCGCGGCGGACGATGTCCTCGTAGGCCTGCCAGAACTCGAAGAAGTTCAGCGTTTCGGCCTTCTTGATGCCCGCGACGACCAGCTGGCGGTCGCCGTTCGGCTTCACGAGGTCGATGGCGAGGCCGAAGTTCACGTGCTCCGGCTTGACCAGCGTGGGCTTGCCGTCCTTCTGCACGAAGGAGTAGTTCATCGACGGCATGGCCTTGATGGCCTGCACCATCGCGTACCCGATGAGGTGCGTGAAGGAGATCTTCCCGCCGCGGGCGCGCTTGAGGTGGTTGTTGATGACGATGCGGTTGTCGAAGAGCAGCTTCACCGGGACCGCGCGGACCGACGTCGCCGTCGGGACCTCCACGGAGGCGTTCATGTTCTTCGCAACGGCGGCGGCGGGGCCGCGCAGCGTCACGTACTCGGGCCCTGCCGGAGCCTCCGTCGCGGGCTCCGCCTTGGCGGCGGGCTTCGCGGCCGCGGCCGCGGGCTTGGCGGCGGGGGCCGGAGCGGCCGCCGCGGGCTTCGCAGCCGGAGCTGCGGGCGCGACAGACGCGGGCTTCGCGGGAGCAGCCGCAGCGGCGGCGGGTGCGGCAGGAGCTGCGGGGGACGTGGTGGCCGCAGCCCCCGCGGCTGCGTCACCCGCCGGCTTGGCCGGGGCGGCGGCAGGTGAGGCGCCCGCTCCTGGCTTGTAGTCGGCGAAGAAGTCCCACCAGGCTCGGTCGACCGAATTCGGGTCCTGGAGGTACTGCTGATAGATCTCGTCGACGAGCCACTCATTGGGACCGAAGGCAGCAGCAGGGTCCTTGCCCTGACCGTCTTGGTCGGTCGAGATGCTCGAGCTACTGGGGGACTGTGACGACACGGCGGTAACCGCCCTCTTCCGCTTCACAAGGTGATGGACAGCGGGAATCAAGGCTACGCCTCCATTGCCGCCAGTTGCAGACCGGCCCCGTCATCCGTCGCGTAAGTCACATTGGGCGGATGGTTTCGGCGGCTTGAATGGCGGGAAACAAGCGAGGTTCCGGAACGCAGGATGGCCGCGCGGGCCGTGCCCTGCGCGGTGGCGTCACCCGGGCGCGCTTCCGATGCGCCCGCGAATCGCTTCCGTTTCGAACCCTACGTCAACTTCGCACTTCGGGCAGGCCCGGAAGAGTGACCTGGATGCGGCAGCCGCGAGGGGATTCAGCCACACCGATGTGCCCGCCGTGCAGATCGACCGCCCAGCGCGCGATGGCGAGCCCGAGCCCGGTGCCGCCGTCGCTGCCGGGGCCCGACGGAGGCGTGTTGGCGTGGCTGCCGCGGTTGAAGCGCTCGAAGACCCGGTGCCACTCCGACTTCGGGATGCCGGGGCCCTCGTCCAGGACCTCCAGGTCCAGGGACTCGGGGTAGAGGCCGCGCCGGGCGCGCACGGTGACGCGGCCGTGCGGCGGGCTGTGCTTGACCGCGTTGTCGATGAGGTTGGCCACGACCTGGTGCAGCCGCTCCGCGTCCGCGTGCGCGGTCAGCTCGGGCGGCGTGACGTCCAGGTGCAGATGCACGTCCGTACGCGTGTGGCTGCCGGAGCCCGACGCGATGCCCGCGCGCGCGGAGGCCACCATGTTGGCCTCCTTCAGGACGCCCGACAGATAGGGCCACACCTCGAAGCGGCGGGCGTGCAGCGGTACGACGCCGTTGTCCAGGCGGGAGAGGTCGAGCAGCGTCTCCACAAGACGCCCGAGCCGCTCCGTCTGCTTCAGGGCCGTACGCATGGTCTCCGGGTCGGCGGCGGAGACTCCGTCGACGACGTTCTCCAGGACCGCGCGCAGCGCCGCGATGGGGGTGCGCAGCTCGTGCGAGACGTTGGCGACCAGTTCCTTGCGCTGCTGGTCCTGGGCCTCCAGGTCGTCCGCCATGCGGTTGATCGTGGTGGCCACGTCGCCCAGCTCGTCGCGGCGGTCGGCGCCGCGCACCCGGCGCGTGTAGTCGCCGTGCGAGACGGCGCGCGCCACGGAGTTCATCTCGTCCAGGGGCGCGGTGAGGCTGTGCGCCACGAACTGCGTGATCAGCAGCGTGGCGATCACCGAGAAGACGGTGATGAAGCGCAGCTCCGTCTCCGTTTTCATCGCCACCATCAGCAGACCCGTGGTGATGAAGACCGAGACGACCACCAGGGTGCCGAGCTTGGTCTTGATGGAGAACGGCCGCAGCCCGCCGAAGGGACCTGTCATCGGAACGGTCACCTCAGGGGGTCGGGGTCTCCAGGGCGTACCCGACGCCGTGCACCGTACGGATCCGTTCGGCGCCGATCTTCCGGCGCAGCGCCTTGATGTGGCTGTCGACGGTCCGGGTGCCGGACGCGTCCGCCCAGTCCCACACCTCGGCGAGCAGCTGCTCGCGGGAGAGGACCGCACGCGGGGTGTTGGCCAGGCAGACCAGGAGGTCGAACTCCGTAGGCGTCAGGTGCACGTCCTCGCTGCGGACCCTGACGCGCCGCTGAGCGTGGTCGATCTCCAGCTCGCCGAGCCGCAGGATGCCGCTGCGCGGGGTGGTGGCGGCCAGGGCGGCCCGCTCGACCCTGCGCAGCAGGACGTGCACGCGGGCCGCGAGCTCCCGCATGGAGAACGGCTTGGTCATGTAGTCGTCGGCGCCGACGCCGAGCCCGACCAGCATGTCCGTCTCGTCGTCGCGTGCCGTCAGCATGAGGACCGGAACCGGCCGCTGGGCCTGCACCCGACGGCACACTTCCAGGCCATCGAAGCCCGGCAGCATGATGTCCAGGATCAGCAGATCGGGCTGCCAGGCCTGCGCGGTGTCGACCGCCGACGGGCCGTCTCCCGCCGTTTGCACTACGAAACCCTCGGCGCGTAGCCGGGCGGCGATGGCGTCGACGATCGTCGGGTCGTCCTCGACCACCAGAACCCGGCGCTGGGCGCCGGGCATCGCCGCCGTCGCGCCGTTGTGGGAGGTGTGTGTCTGCTCCATCGCCCGCCCCTGACACTGATCGCTTGTGTTCGGTCAGCAGAGTACGGGTCGCGAAGGCACCTCGGCTACGCAGCCCTTACGCCGAGATGAACCACGTCGGGTACGCCTCGGGCAACGGGGATCTCTTCCGTCCGTACCGACTGGAACCCGGCATTCCGTAGAGCGAAGTCGAAAGTGGACGAGGGCTGGGCGGACCACACGGCGAGCACACCACCGGGCTTGAGGCGGGCCTGACAGGCAGCCAGACCGGCAGGCGAGTAGAGGGAGTTGTTGTCCTCCGTCACCGTCCAGTCCGGGCCGTTGTCGATGTCGAGACAGAGCGCGTCGTACGTTTTCGGGGTGCCGTCACAGGCGTCGGCGCCCAGGACGTGGGCCACGAGGTCTGTGTGCAGAATCTCTGTGCGCGGATCGGCGAGCGCGGCGCCGGACAGCCGGGCAAGCGGGGCGTCCGCCCCCGAGCAGTGCCAGTCGATGATGGCCTGCTCGCGCTCCACGACCGTGATGCGGCCCCAGCGCGGGTCGGCCGCCGCGTGGGCGAGGGAGAAGCCGACTCCCAGGCCGCCGATGAGCAGGGCGGGGTCCCGGGGGCCGTCCAGCGCGTCGTACGCCGCGTCGACGAGCAGCCGCTCCGAGCGGCCGTCCGAAGTGTCCATGAGGAAACAGCCGTTGGCGATGATCTGCAGCAGCGCACCATGGCGCCGCAGGACGACTTCGCCGTACGGGCCCTCACGCCTGTCGATCACGACGGGGGCGGTGGTGTGGGGGTGCATGGCGGCCAGGGTATGACCGGTGGAGGTGCGGCTCGAGGGGGACGCGAAGACGGCCTTTCGGGTTGCTGTGATTTGCGTCTCACGTGTCCCGGGCCGTGGCACGGGTCATAGACACCGCCGGAAAGATCGGCAAAGGGTGGACATGACGGAAGGAGCGTCTCACCTTGGATCTGAGCGTGTCGGCCGCCCCCACGGCGCCCGACGGGAGTGCCCCACCCGACAAGAGCGCCCCGCCCGGCCTGGACGGCATCCCGCGGCAACGGCCCCGCGCGCCCGAGTCGACCGCGTCCGGGTCGACCGCGTCCGGGTCGACCGCGTCTGAGTCGACCGCCTTCGAGGCGACCGCGCCCGGCCGTCGCCCGCGCCTCCTTCGTCTCCTCCCGACCCCCACGGGTACGCCCTTCACGTTCGGCTATGCGGCGGTCCTCGCCGTGACGTCACTCCTGACCTCGTACGCGGACCCGTCCCTCATCTCGGCCCTGCACCGGCACTCCAGCACGGATGTCGCGCACCTGGCGCAGGAGCCCCTGCTCGTCCTGGTGGCCAGCGCGCTGTGGATCGCGGGCGGCATCGCGTCGCCGTACGCGATCGGCTTCCTGCTCGTCCTCACGGCTCTGGAGCGCCGCATCGGCGCGCTGCGGACGGCGGGCGTCTTCCTGCTCGGGCATGTCGTGGCCACCCTCGCGACCGAGGTCCCGGTCGGCCTCTCGGTCCTCGCGGGCCATCTGCCCGACAGCTCACTGCACCGTCTCGACTACGGCATCAGCTTCGGTGTCGCGGCGAGCGTCGGCGCGCTGGCCGGTCTTTTCAGGCCGTGGCTGCGGTGGCTGGTGCTCGCCGGGTTCGGCGGAATGCTGATCGACGACCTGATCGCGTTCACGGACCCGATGACGAACTGGGGCCACCTGCTCGCGCTGTCGCTCGGCGTCGCCACGTGGCCGCTGGTGCGGCGGTGGCGCCGACCCGCCTGAGGGCGGAGAGCCCCTGGCATTCGCATTCCCGCACGTGTCGCAGTGATCGCTCACAGCGAACACCCTTTGGGGAACATTCAAGGACTCACGAGCATTGAGTCCACATAGCTCAACTTGAATGCCGAAGGGGAGATCATGTCTGCTGAGTCCGCTGAGTCAAAGGCCACCACACCGCTCGCGTTGCCCGTGCTGCCGCTCGACGACGAGGTTGTCCTGCCCGGCATGGTGGTTCCGTTCGACCTGTCCGACACCGAGGTGCGCGCCGCGGTGGAGGCGGCCCAGGCGGCCGCACGCTCCACTGGGAGCAGCAAGCCGCAGGTCCTTCTTGTTCCGCGCATCGACGGGACGTACGCCGCGACCGGCGTCCTCGGCACCGTCGAGCAGGTCGGCCGCCTCTCCGACGGTGACCCCGGCGCCCTGATCCGCGGCCGTGGCCGCGTGCACATCGGCGCAGGGACGACCGGGCCGGGCGCCGCGCTCTGGGTGGAGGGGCTCAAGGTCGACGAGACCGTCCCCGACCCCCTCCCCGGTGCCGTCGCCGAGCTGGTCAAGGAGTACAAGGCGCTCGCCACCAGCTGGCTGAAGAAGCGCGGGGCCTGGCAGGTCGTCGACCGTGTCACGCAGATCGACGATGTCTCCGCGCTCGCCGACAACTCCGGATACTCCCCCTTCCTCTCCACCCAGCAGAAGATCGAACTCCTGGAGACCGACGACCCGGCCGCCCGCCTGAAGCTCGCCACCGAGCAGCTGCGCGAGCACCTCGCCGAGCAGGACGTGGCCGAGTCCATCGCCAAGGACGTCCAGGAAGGCGTGGACAAGCAGCAGCGCGAGTTCCTCCTTCGCCGCCAGCTCGACGCCGTGCGCAAGGAGCTGCGCGAGATCAACGGCGACAGCAACGACGCAGCAGAGGAGTCCGACGACTACCGCACCCGCGTCGAGGCCGCCGACCTCCCCGAGCACGTCCGCGAGGCCGCCCTCAAGGAGGTCGACAAGCTGGAGCGGTCCAGCGACCAGTCGCCCGAGGGCTCCTGGATCAGGACCTGGCTCGACACCGTCCTCGAACTGCCCTGGAACGAACGCACCGAGGACGAGTACGACATCAAGGGCGCCCAGAACGTCCTCGACGCCGAGCACGCGGGCCTTGAGGACGTGAAGGAGCGCATCACCGAGTACCTCGCGGTGCGCAAGCGGCGCTCCGACCGCGGCCTCGGGGTCGTGGGCGGCCGTCGCGGCGGCGCGGTGCTCGCCCTGGTGGGCCCGCCCGGCGTCGGCAAGACGAGCCTCGGAGAGTCCGTCGCGCATGCCATGGGCCGCAAGTTCGTGCGGGTCGCGCTCGGCGGCGTACGCGACGAGGCGGAGATCCGCGGACACCGTCGTACGTACGTCGGCGCGCTGCCAGGACGGATCGTGCGGGCCATCAAGGAGGCCGGGTCCATGAACCCGGTCGTGCTCCTCGACGAGATCGACAAGGTGGGCTCCGACTACCGCGGTGACCCGGCCGCCGCCCTCCTCGAAGTCCTCGACCCGGCGCAGAACCACACGTTCCGCGACCACTACCTGGAGGTCGAGCTAGACCTGAGCGACGTCGTCTTCCTGGCGACGGCGAACGTCCTCGAATCCATCCCCGAAGCGCTGCTGGACCGCATGGAGCTGGTCAGGCTCGACGGGTACACCGAGGACGAGAAGGTCGTCATCGCCCGCGACCACCTGCTCCCGCGCCAGCTGGAGCGGGCAGGCCTGGAGACGGACGAGGTGACCCTGGACGAGAGCGCGCTGCGCAAGCTCGCGGGGGAGTACACCCGGGAAGCGGGCGTACGGAACCTGGAGCGGTCCGTGGCGCGGCTGCTCCGCAAGGTCGCGGCGCAGCACGAACTGGGCGAGCGGGAGCTGCCGTTCACCGTCGGCGACGACGATCTGCGCGGCCTCATCGGGCGCCCGCACCACGTCCCCGAGTCCGCGCAGGACCCGGCCGAGCGGCGCACGGCGGTGCCGGGCGTGGCGACCGGGCTCGCGGTCACCGGCGCGGGCGGTGACGTCCTCTTCGTGGAGGCGTCGCTCGCCGATCCGGAGACCGGCGCCGCCGGCCTCACCCTGACCGGTCAGCTCGGCGACGTGATGAAGGAGTCCGCGCAGATCGCGCTCTCCTTCCTGCGCTCGCGCGGCGCCGAACTGGAGCTGCCCGTCGCCGACCTGAAGGAACGCGGCGTGCACATCCACTTCCCGGCGGGCGCGGTCCCCAAGGACGGGCCGAGCGCGGGCGTCACCATGACGACCGCCCTCGCGTCGCTGCTGAGTGGCCGTCTCGTCCGTACGGATGTGGCCATGACCGGTGAGGTCTCGCTGACCGGGCGCGTCCTGCCGATCGGTGGCGTCAAGCAGAAGCTGCTCGCCGCGCACCGGGCCGGGATCACCACGGTGATCATCCCGAAGCGGAACGAGGCCGACCTGGACGACGTCCCCGCGGAGATCCTGCAGAAGCTGGACGTGCACCCGGTGACGGATGTCCGTCAGGTGCTCGAACTGGCCCTGACCGAGGCCGAGGTGAGGGTTCCGGCCGCCGCGTGACGGAGGAGGCCGGTCAGCGCGGGCCCGGGACCCCTCGAGGGGTCCCGGGCCCGCGTGCCGAGAGCGGCGTGCTCAGCCGTTGGCGAGCGCCCGCACCCTGTCCAGGGCGCCGTTGAACTTGTTGTGGTCCCCGACCGTCGGGCCCGTCGAGGTGTACTGCCACATCGTGTGGAAGCCCCACCCGGCGGGCAGCTCACCCGGCGATGTGTTGTAACGCGCGATCCACAGCGGGTTGTTGGCCGCGAAGCCGCCGTAGTTGCCGGTGCACTGCTTCCACCAGCTGGTGGCCGTGTAGATCACCGCGTGCCGGCCGGTGCGTGCCTTGTACTGGTTCAGGAAGTCACGGATCCAGGTGACCATCGCGGACTGTGACTTGCCGAAGCAGGCCGCCCCGTACGGATTCCACTCGATGTCCAGCGCGCCCGGCAGTGTCCTGCCGTCGCGGGACCAGCCGCCGCCGTTGTCCACGAAGTAGTTGGCCTGGGTGGCGCCGCTCGTCGTGTCGGGCGTGGCGAAGTGGTAGGCGCCGCGGATCATGCCCACGTTGTACGAACCGTTGTACTGCTGGGCGAAGTACGGGTTCTTGTAGTACGTGCCCTCGGTGGCCTTCACGTAGGACCACTTCACGCCGCTGTTCCAGAGCGTCGCCCAGGCGACGTTGCCCTGGTGGCTGCTGACGTCGACGCCTTCGGTCTGTACGGCGTCGCCACCGGGCGGCAGACTGCCCTGCCCGTCGTGCTCGATGACGCCCTGGCCCATGCGGGCGGAGCCGCGGGCCGGTGCGTCGTCGCCGTCGGCGGCCTGTGCGGCGCCGGGCAGAGTGAGGAGGAGGGAGAGGGCGGAGAGGACTGAGAGCAGGACCGCGGCCGCTGACCAGCGGGAGCGGCGGGGCGTTCCGGGTCTGTGCACGGGCATGTGCGTGCCTCCGTAGGCCTCGGGTGAGCTCGATGGAGCTCGTGGGGGGACCTGTCGACATGTCGTGGTGTGAACATGTCATGTACGACGCTACGCACGTAGACCCGCGGCTGGGAAGGGGAGCCGGTGTCTGCCGTTGGTCTACTCCTGCGGCGGTGTGCTCGTCGTGGCCCGTCGGAGCGTTACGAAATACTGGTCGAGCTGCGGCGATGGGCCGACGCGGGTGTCTGCCGCCGTGCGGGGCGGAAACTTCTCTGATCCGGAAAGAAAGCGTGCCATGGGTGCTGAAGTGCACGAGGGCGAGAAAGACGGTGGAGTCGACGTGAACGGCGGTGAGGTCGACGTGAACGGCGGTGGAGTCGACGTGAGCAGCGGGGTCGACGTGCGCAGGGGTGTCGACCGTGAGTTCCTCTCCCTGGAGCGCGAGTTGACGCTGCTCCTGCGCCGGGCGCGTGCCTCATCCGGGGAGATGGCGCGTCAGGTCCACCCCGATCTGGAGCCCGCCGCGTACGGACTCCTGGTCTGCCTCGACGACTCCGGCCCGCAGCGGGCCACGGAACTCGCCGCGTACATCGGCGTCGGCAAGGCGACGATGAGCCGCCAGCTGCGTGCCCTCGAGGAGCTCGGGCTCGTCGCCCGCGAGCCCGACCCCGCCGACGGCCGGGCGTGGTTGGTGCACCTCACGGAGGAGGGCGGCGCCCGGTTCCGTACGGTGCGGGCGGGGCGGCGGGAGCGGTATGTGCGGAAGCTGGCCGGATGGGACCGTACGGAGGTGGCGGAGCTTGCCCGCCTGCTGCGGCAGCTGAACGAGTCCCCTGAGGGCTGAGGGGGCACCCTGAACCGCCGCTTCGCGGCGGATTTCTTCCCGCCCGTCCACCCGTTACTCGGCGGACTACAACTCCGCGTACACCACAGCCGCGTCGTCATGCCGCTTACCGCGCGGGAAGCCCGTGCCCTCAGGGTCCGCGCGCTCCAACTCCCGCACCCGGTCCACCAGGCGCTGCGGACCGTCCTTCCGCAGCAGCGCGAAGCACTCGGCCCAGTCGCCCTGCCGGAACGTCTCGACCCAGCGGCCGACCCCGTCCGTCAGGGCCGCCACCGCCGTCACTTCGGCGCGCGGCCAGGCGCCGGTGATCGCGCGCGTTGCCGCCGAGGGGTCCGCGGCCGCGGTGAAGAAGCCGTCCTCCGCGTTCCGCAGGGCCTCGACGGCGGCGCCGTACGCGCGGCCCGCCTCCTCGCGCTCGGCGGAGCCGCGCGGCAGCGCGCGCACCGCGTCGCGCATCGCGCGGATTCCCGGCGGCAGTTGCGCGAGGCGCTCGTCGAGCACCGGCGTGACCAGACCGTCCGGGCCCGCCATCAGGAGCGCCGAGTCGGACAGGACGAGGTGCT
Organism: Streptomyces sp. NPDC033180; assembly: GCF_055577645.1. Taxonomy (NCBI): domain Bacteria; kingdom Bacillati; phylum Actinomycetota; class Actinomycetes; order Kitasatosporales; family Streptomycetaceae; genus Streptomyces; species Streptomyces sp. NPDC033180. Next base: position 294,986 of record NZ_JBVIPU010000005.1, read on the forward strand.
CGACCTGCTCCTCGTCCCAACGCACCAGAATCACGGTCGCCTGAGGCGTGCGCGGGTGAGAAAGGTCACAAGTTTGACAATGGGCCTCCGCGGTGCGCACGATCGCCGCCGCGAGGATCTCGGAGAGCGTCATATCCCGCCGTGAAACGGACAGTTCCCCCAGTGCGCCCCCGAGGCGTGCCGTGAACCAAGGGACGGAATGCAGACAGCCGTCATCCCCCGCGGGCGGAGTCACCCCATCCAGAAGGACGAGCGATCCGCCTTGTCCGGCTGCGGGAAGAATCACCGCGGCATAGTCCTCGTTGGGGCGTGCGGGGTCCCCGGGCTCGGTGGCGAGTTCGATACGCATTCGGCCAGTCTGCACGAGGCCTTCACAAGGTCATCCGGAGGCGGCAGAAAGGCGAGGATTGGCCCGGACCAGCAGGTCAGACGCCGGATTTCAGTCGGAATGATCGCTTCCGGCGCCGTGTGGCGGCGCATCCTGCCAAAGCCTGCGGTCGGCGTCCAACCGGCGCACCGTGGCCGGGACTTTCGGCTCCGGGCGGAACTTGCTCGCCAACTCCCCGCCGATGTTCACTCCTTCGGGTGGCCAGGCATGTGATGCACGACTGCCACCCATCGGCACTGGAAGGGTCTGGAGCCGTACCGGGGGCGCGTGTGTTGACGGATCGTCACCCGGGCCCATGGGCAGACGAAAACAAGAATGCGAGCACCGGTGCAGAAGATGCGGCCTGGGCGCAAGGGCAAGCAGACGGCTTCCGAAGGGGCCACGCCGGGCGCGACCACCCCTACAGAGCGCTCGCCCGAGCCCACAGCGGCCGAGAACCCCGAGCCCGCGGCGGGAGAGCACGCTGCCCCTGCCGTGACGGCTCCTGACGGCTCGAAGCCCGCCGAGGGAGCCCCGAAGCCCGCCGAGGGGGCCCCGAAGCCCGCCGAGGGAGCCCCGAAGCCCGCCGGCGGACCCTCGAAGCCCGTGAAGTCCGTCAACTCCAAGCCCACCGCACGCGTACGCAATCGGCTGATCGTCGCCGTCGCCGTCGTGGCCGCCGCGATCGCCGGGGCCGGAGCGCCCGCCATCGTCGCCGCCTCCGGGCAACTGAGCGACGCGCAGAGTCTGGTCACCCTCGCCGAGCGCACCCAGGACGCCGTGTCCCTCGGCCACTCGCTGGCCGACGAGCGCGACGAGGTCACCTCGTTCATCGCGGCGGGCCGCCCGCAGGGCAGGGGGCTCTCCGAGAGCCGCAGCGCCCGCGTGGACCGCCAGATCGAGGAGCTGCGCACGGCCGACGCCCCGGCCGGACTGCGGGAGGACCTCGCCGACATCGCCGCCGTGCGCAGAGCGGCGCTCACCGGCAAGAGCACCGCTCTTCAAGCCCACACGTCGTACTCGAACGTCATCACCGAACTGCACGGCCTGACCCGCGAACTCGCCGAGAAGACCCCGCCGCGCGCGGGATCCGGCGCCTACGCCCTCGCCGACCTGGACCACGCCGTCGAACAGGCGGCCAGCGCCCGCGGCCTGCTCCTGGCCGCCCTCGCCGTCCCGCGCTCCACGCAGACGAGCACCACCGTCGACCCCGTCACCGGCCTTCCCACCACGGTGGTCGACGAGTCCCCCGCCGCGGGCAGGAGCCGAGACGCCCTCAGCGCCGCGGGCCAGCAGGCCCGCACCCGCGCGGAGGCGGCCCTCGCCGACTTCCGGGACGCGGCAACGGACGGCGCCCGCACCACGTACGACTCGGCGGTCACGGGCCACGAGGTGACGACGGCCGAGAAGTACCTCTCCCGCCTCACCGACCAGCCCACGCTCTCCATCGCCGAGCAGGCCTTCGACCGCAAGAAGCTCGACACCGCGCTCTCCGCCCGCATCGAGATGATGCGCGGCGCCGAGTCCGCGCTCACGGTGCAGCGCACCAAGGACCTCACCTCGCTGCGCGACGACGACGTGACGGCCCTGGAGATCCGCGTCGCGCTCATCGGCGTCACGCTGCTCGTCGCGGTCGGCGTCTCCATGGCCATGGCCCGCAGCCTGACCCGTCCGCTCGCCGTCCTGCGCATCGGCTCGGCCCGCCTCGCCCACGAGCCCGCGCCCCAGGCGCCGATCCGCTTCACCGGCCGCGACGACGAGTTCGCCCAGGTCGTACGGTCCGTCAACGCGCTGCACGAGCATGCCTCCGCCCTCACCGAGCGCCTCACCACGCTCGAAGCCGACCGCAAACACCTCATCGGGCAGCGCCAGTCGATGGCCGACGAGCGCGAGACGCTGCGTGCCGAACTGACCGAGGCCTCCGCCCACCTGGAGCGGGTGCGCCAGTCCATCCACGGCACCTTCGTCAATCTGGCCCTGCGCACCCTCGGCCTGGTCGAGCGGCAACTCGCCGTCATCGAGAACCTCGAGGACCGCGAGCAGGACCCCGACCGCCTCGCCACGCTCTTCAAGCTCGACCACTTCGCCACGGTCATGCGCCGTCACAGCGAGAACCTCCTGGTCCTCGCCGGCGCCGAGCACGGCCACCAGCACCCGGGACCGGTCCCGCTCGTCGACGTCGTACGCGCCGCCGTCTCCGAGATCGAGCGGTACGAGCGGGTGCGCATCGCCACGCTGCCGCCGCACGCGCACGTCGCGGGTTTCGCCGCGGACGACATCAGCCACCTGGTCGCCGAGCTCCTGGAGAACGCGACCTCGTTCTCGCCGCCGGACGCCTCCGTGGAGGTCTCCGGCTGGCTCCTGGAGAGCGGCGAGGTCATGCTCTCCGTGCAGGACGAGGGCATAGGCGTCACGCCGGACCGCATGGACGAGCTCAACTCCCGCCTCGCGGACTTCCGTCCGGACGACGCGTACGACCAGGAGAGCGGGGACGGGCTCGGGCTCGGCCTCTACGTCGTGGCCCGGCTCGCCGCGCGGCACGGGGCCAGGGTCCGGCTGCGCGAGCAGAAGCAGGGCGGTGTCGCGGCGGTCGTGGTGCTGCCGAAGTCGATCCTCGCCGCGGCGCCCGCGGTGACGGCTCCGCCGGTCGGTGAGCATGTACCCGGCGGGGCGCCCGCCCTGCACCTGCCGGGCTCCGAGGCCGAGGCCAACTCCAACGTGCTGCCGGGCCGCTCGGCGCTGACCGCTGCCGCGGGGGCCGACGAGGATCCGCTGATCGCGGCAGCGGAGCAGGCCGTACGGGAGGCCGAGCCTGACCCCGCGCCTGCGCCTGTGCCTGAGCCCGAAGCTTCACCCGAGACGACTCTGGAGCTGACCCCTCCGCCCGCCGTCGAGGACCCCGAAGCCGCCGAAGCGCCCGAAGCGCCCGAAGCGGAGACACAGCAGGACGAGGAGACGCGGCAGGACGAGCCGGAGGCCGAACCCGCACCGGCCCCCGCCCCCAAGTGGGAGCGCGTCACCGACAAGGGCCTCCCCAAGCGCACGCCGAAGATCACCGCGCCCGAGCCGACCGTGCCCAAGGCGCGCGGCTCCGTCGACGCCGAAGCGCTGCGCAAGCGGCTCGGGGGATTCCACCAGGGAGCCATCAGCGGCCGCCGCGACGTAGAGGCCGAGCTGACGGAACGTAACGCGGAGACCGAAGAGACCGCAGAGACCAAAGAGACCGAAAACATGGGGGACACAGTCGAGGAGGCAAGCAGTTGACTGCGCCCATGCGCTCGCCCAGTTCTTCCACCGGCAGTAAACCCACCGGCAGCTCCACCCCCGGCGGCAGCTCCGCCAGGTTCGGACTGAGCAGCGAAGCACGCAACCTGCACTGGCTGCTGACGAACCTCGTCGAGGAGGTGCCAGGTCTGCTCTCGGTCGCGGTGGTCTCGTCCGACGGTCTGCTCCTGCTCTCCTCCGACCCCGCACGGAACAACGAGCAGGCGGTCGACAACAGTTCGGGCCCCAGAGGCTCCAGCGCGGACCTCGCCACCATCGTGTCCGGCCTCGGTTCCCTGTGCATCGGCGCCGCCAAGCTGATGGACGCGGGACCGGTCAAGCAGACCGTCGTCGCGATGGAGGAGGGCAGCCTCTTCGTCATGTCGATCAGCGACGGCTCGCTGCTCGGCGTGCACGCCACCCCGGACTGCGACATGAGCGTCGTCGCGTACCACATGGCGCTCTTCGTCGGCCGCGCCGGGCATGTCCTCACCCCCGAACTCCGCAGCGAGCTGCGCCAGTCGATGGAGAGCGTCCGATGAGCAAGCCCGGGAAGCTGCCGCAACGCGGCGGCGATCGCAAACCCGCCCGCGTACGGCCGTACTCGCTCACCGGCGGCCGCACCCGCTTCGGCCACGTCCTGCTCGTCGAGACGTTCGTCGCCGCCCTCGAAGCCCCCGAGGAGCGCCGCGAGCTGCCGCAGGGCAACGCCACCGCCCGCGTCATGCCGGAGATGCGGGCCATCGTCGAGATCTGCCGCCGTATGCGTACGGTCGCGGAGATCGCCGCGCTGTTGAAGATGCCGCTCGGCGTGGTCCGCGTACTGCTCAGCGACCTCGCAGACCAGGGAAAGATCCGCGTGTACGGAACGGGCCACGGCCCGGGACAGCCGGACCGCGCACTGCTCGAAAGGGTGCTCAGTGGACTCCGCCGTCTCTGAAATCCGGCACCCGGGCCCCGACCCGGACGAGAACCTCCAGGCCTGGCAGACGGACCGCACCCGCGCCCCGATCGCGACGAAGATCGTGGTGGCGGGCGGCTTCGGCGTCGGCAAGACGACTCTGGTCACCGCGGTCTCCGAGATCACGCCCCTCCAGACGGAGGCGCTGATGACGCAGGCGAGCGAGGACACGGACGACCTCACGTCGACCCCGGACAAGACCACGACCACGGTCGCCATGGACTTCGGCCGGATCACGCTCGACGACGACCTCGTGCTCTACCTCTTCGGTACGCCGGGGCAGCAGCGCTTCTGGTTCATGTGGGACGACCTGGTGCGTGGGGCGATCGGCGCGGTGGTCCTCGCCGACACCCGCCGCCTGTCCGACTGCTTCCCGGCGCTCGACTACTTCGAGAGCTGCGGGCTTCCGTACATCGTGGCCGTCAACCACTTCGACGGCACCGAGGAGTTCGAGTCCGCGGACGTCCGTGAGGCGCTGACGATCCCGCCGCACATACCGGTGCTGATCATGGACGCGAGGCAGCGGATCTCGGTGATCGAGTCGCTGCTCTCGCTGGTGGGCCACGCCCTCGCAGCAACCCCCGAATAGTTCTTGCATTGACCCCGTAGGAGAAGTTGCCGCATGCGGAAGATACTCGTCGTCGGAGCCGGTCAGGCCGGGCTCCAGATCGCCCTCGGACTCCAGTCGCAGGGGTACGAGGTCACCCTGATGTCCAACCGCACGGCGGACGAGGTCCGGTCCGGCCGTGTGATGTCCACGCAGTGCATGTTCCACACGGCGCTGCAGCACGAGCGGGACCTCCAGCTGAACTTCTGGGAGTCGCAGGCCCCCAAGATCGAGGGCGTCGGCGTATCGGTCGCCGGTCCTGACTCCTCCCGCGTCATCGACTGGGTCGGCAAGCTGGACGGCTTCGCCCAGTCCGTCGACCAGCGCGTGAAGATGGCGGGCTGGATGGAGACGTTCGCGCAGCGGGGCGGCCAGCTGGTCATCCACGGCGCGGCGGTCTCGGACCTCGACTTCTTCTCGCGCACGTACGACCTGGTGCTCGTCTCCGCGGGCAAGGGCGAACTGGTCTCGATGTTCGAGCGGGATGCCTCGCGCTCCCCGTACGACGCCCCGCAGCGCGCGCTCGCCGTCGCGTACGTCCACGGCATGGGGCCGCGCCCCGAGCACCCCGAGTTCGACGCGGTGCGGTGCAACCTCGTGCCGGGCGTGGGCGAGCTCTTCGTCATGCCGACCCTCACCACGTCCGGGCGCGCGGACATCCTGTTCTGGGAGGGCGTGCCGGGCGGCCCGCTGGACGTCTTCCAGGGCGTCAAGGACCCCTCCGAGCACCTCGCGCTGACCCTCGGACTCCTGGAGAAGTACACGCCGTGGGAGTACGCGCGGGCGACGAAGGTCGAACTCACGGACGCGGGCGGCACGTTGAGCGGCCGTTACGCGCCGACCGTGCGCAAGCCGATCGGCCGGTTGCCGGGCGGCGGCCTGGTCCTGGGCGTCGCGGACGTGGTGGTCGCCAACGACCCGATCACGGGCCAGGGCTCCAACTCGGCGTCCAAGTGCGCCGCTTCGTACCTCTCCTCGATCCTCGCCCGCGGCGACAAGCCGTTCGACGAGGAGTGGATGCAGACCACGTTCGACCGGTACTGGGACACGGCTCAGCACGTCACCAAGTGGACGAACGCGATGCTGTCCCCGCCGCCGGAGCACGTCCTGAACCTCATCGGCGCCGCGGGCCAGCTCCAGCCGGCCGCGGACCGCTTCGCGAACGGCTTCAACGACCCGTCGGACTTCGAGAACTTCTTCTACGAGCCGGAGAAGACGGGCGCGTACCTGGGCTCGCTCTCCGGGGCCTGACGGTCGCTCGCCCGGCACTCTCCCGCGGACCCGGTCAGCCGCCCTCGGCCAGAAGCTCGTCGAACCGGGCCCAGCCCTCCCAGGTCCACACGTCGGCGTCCGGGTCCGCGCGCAGCGGTACGAAGCGGCCGAGCTCGAAGTCGTCGGAGCCGGCGGACACATCGAACCAGTGTTCGTCGGCGACTTCGGTCCCCAGGCCCACCGTCCTCGCGGTCAGCCTGACAAGGAGCTTCACCTCGGTCGCCGCCGACAGGCCCTTGCCCTGGATCCGCGCGAGAGGCAGGGCGGCGAGCGGGGCGTCGACGGGGATCCAGACCGTGAAAGGAGCCCCGCGCTCCACCGCGAGCCACGCCCGCTCGTCGGCCCGCTCGCCCTTCTCGTGGAGGACCTGGAGCGGGCGATGCTGCCGGGGGGCGAGTTCGACATGATCATGCCCTCCGGGGAGCGGCTCGGTGGTGCGTACATCTACTTCAGCGCGCACGGTGACCTCGCGGGCCCCCACGGGCGGCCAAGGCCCGGCGGGGGCGACCAGTCCGCGCTGCTCGCCGCGCTGCTCGCCGAATCGGCTCAGCTGCGGGAGCTCCTCGGCCCCGATCCGGGCACCTGGGTGGCGAGGGCGGGCGGCGACGAGGCGGTGCGGGAGCAGGGGACAGCGATCTTCGGCCAGGCCGGCTGGGTCCTGCCGCAGAGCGAATTCCTGCCCTACCTGGACGACTCCGGCGACCTGCCGCTCTACGACGACCTTCCTCCGCTGGCCGGCTCTCTTCCGTCGATGACGTAGCCCGGGCCGTCCGAACCGGCCCTACGCCCGCGGTGCCCCCGCCGCCCCGTACCCCGCGTCGCCGCCCTTCATCGCCCCACGCGGCAGCTTCGGCGGCTCGTAGCCCTTCATGGGCTTTGCCTTGGGGTCGGGGCGTACCGCTCCCCTTACGGGGTTTGCCGCGATGGGGGAGACCTTGATGCGGGCTCCCGGGCGCGGGGCCTGGATCACCATGCCGTCGCCCAGGTACATCGCCACGTGCGTGGCCTTGGGGAAGTAGACGATCAAGTCGCCCGGCCGCAGCTTCCGCAGCGAGACCCGCCGCAGTTGCGCCCACTGCTCCTGCGACGTGCGGGGAATCTCCTTCCCCGCCGCCGCCCACGCCTGTGACGTCAGTCCCGAGCAGTCGAAGGACTTGGGTCCTTCCGCGCCCCACTTGTACGGCTTCCCGATCTGTCGCACGGCGTAGGAAAGCGCCTCGTCCCCTCGCCGCGACGGTGGCCGGGTCGGCGCGGCGGAGCCTGGAGACCCGCTCAGGGAGCCCGACTTCAGGAACTTCCGCTGGGACTCGGCCATCCCCTCCTCCTCCGCACGCGCCAGATCCTCCAGCTGTTCCGTGCTCAGGGAGGCGAGCAGCTCCTCGACCTCCTTCAGCCGGCCCTTGACCGTGTCCCGCGCCTCCTTCTGGCGTGCTGCGAGCTCCAGTTGGGCCGCCAGGGCCTTCTTCGCGCCGGCCGCGAGCTCGGATGCCTTCTTCTCCCCGCCGACCAGCCGGTCCACCGTCGCGGCGCGTTCCGCCGACGCCCGCCCGATCACATGCCCCTGGTCGAGGGCCTGCTGCGGGTTGCGGGCGAGGAGGAGATGTACGTACGGGGAGATGTTCGTCCTGCCCTGGTACTGCTGGCGCGCGAAGCGGCCCGCCGCGCCTCGGCTGTCGCGCACCGAGGTCCGGGCGCGGGCCAGATGGCCGTTGAGGCGTCTGACCTCGGCGCGCTGTTCCTTCAGCTTCTCCGCCGTCGCGTTGTACGTCTCCGTCGACTCCTCGGCCTTCCGGTACAGCTCCTGAAGGTCCGTCAGGAGCTCGGAGACCGTGCGCTCCCCGGCGCCGTCGGGCCCCGGGGCGGCGTACGCCGGGTAGGCGGGCGCAAGCAGCGCCCCGACCGCGGCGCCCGTACCGACCCATCGCAGCAATGTTCCTGACATGCCATCACCTCCGGCGCGCGGCGGCGGTTCCGCCCCGCACCGCGAGCATCGGGCGCCCCGGCGCGGCCCGCCTCCGGAAGGTGCGCGGGTTGGCGCAATGCGGTCACTCGTCCAGGGCCCCACGGCGCGTCGCCCTTGCGGCGGTGGCCTCTCAGCCCGCAGCCCCGCCCGGCTTCGACCAGGGCCACTTCAGTCCGGACCCGGCCTTGTCGCCGTCGGGGTCGTACTCGTACGTCCAGCCCTGGTGAAGGCCGAGCCGCTTGCCCCCGGCCCTGGCCACCCGGCGGTACACGAGCACGGTCGCCGGTCCGCCCGCCTCGTCCGGCACCGGGACCCGGTACACCTTCGGGGGGTGGCCGGTCGGGCCGAGCAGGATGGGCAGTACGCGGCCGTCCAGGGGGCCACCCACGAAGGGGGTGTCTTCGCTCTTCACCCGGCCAGTGTCACAGCAGGCGCCCGCCGCGCTTCACAGCAGGTGCGCCGCGTCGCTCACCACGGGAAGGACACGCCGGGCGAGCGAGCCCGCGGGGCCCTCGGACGTCTCCATGGCAAGGGCGACCCGTACCGCCTCCGCGGTCTGCGGGTCGCGGCCCGCGGAGGCCACCAGGACCGCCATGAACTGCTCGACCAGCCAGTCCCGCAGCTCGTCGAGCGGCGGCTGCTTCTCCTCGTCAAGCCAGATCAGGGACGCCGCCTCGACGGAGGTGATCCACATCCGCACGGTCATCCTGAGCCGGGGGCCCGTGGCGCCCACGACCTCCAGGTGGGCCAGGATGTGCTCGGCGGCCGTCCTGCGCACCTCGTCCACTATGGCGGTGGTCCGCGAGGTCTCCACCACGCTGCCGCCCTGGAGCAGCGCGCTGAACCCCGCGTCGTGCTGGTCGACGAAGGCGAGGTAGCGGTCGAGGGCGTTCGCGAGGCGCTGAGTGAGCGGACCCTCCGGAGGCTCGGCGAAGCACTGCTCCAGCTCGTCCGCGGCGGAGCGCAGCGCGGCCTCGTACAACTGCTGCTTGCCGCCCGGGAAGTAGCGGTAGACGAGCGGCCGGGAGACCCCGGCCGCCTCCGCGACGTCGTCGAGGGAGACCTCGTCGGGTGCGCGCACCGCGAAGAGGGACAGGGCGGCCTCCTTGAGCTGCCGCTGCCGCTCTTCGACACTGAGGCGCCGGTACGCGCGGGTGGGAGCAGGCGAGGTCATGCCTCGCAGCGTAACCGCCCTTTCGAACAAGCGCCCCGAAACCCCGCGTACCCTCTTCGCTACGCCAGGAGCCCCGAGCTCTTCCACAGCCGCCGACCGGCCCCCCGCAGCACGCCGATGTCGTCCAGGCTGCATCGATGTGCGGCTTCGCCGCGCGGCCGCCAGGCGCTTCGTGGAGGGTGGCGGTGGGGTCGTGGGGTGATGAGTGTGTTCACGCCAGGAGCCCCGAGCTCTTCCACAGCCGCCGCCCGGCCCCCCGCAGCACGCCGATGTCGTCCAGGAAGTCGGTGAGGCGCTTCGCTCCGGTCTGCATGATCTCGCGGCGGTGGGCGCTCGCCTTGACCTGGGCCATGGCTTCGCGCCTGTCCAGGCCGACGTTCGTGTAGACCTCGGGGTTGATGAAGGCGATGGAGAAGACGCGGGCGAACTCGCCGGAGGTGAGGCGGGTGAACTCCTGGGACCAGCGCGGTGCCGTCACCATCTGGCGGCGCAGCTCCTCACGGGCGTACCGCACATGGCGGGCCTCCTCCACGACGTGGATCCGCGTGACGCCGCGCACGAGGGTCTGCACGCGCTCGTCCGGGAACGTCAGGCGCTGCATCCAGTCGAGGATCTCCTCGCCGAGCAGCGTCGCCGTGAACGAACCGGGCGTCGTCGAGATGGTCTTGAAGAGCCGGCCGAGGTTCCGGTGCACGGTGCTGACCGGGTAGTACGGGGTGTCCCCGCGCGTGATCAGGCGCGCGAACATCTTCGAGTGCCGGCACTCGTCCTCGATCTCGGTCAGGGCATACCGCACGTGCGCGCTCGTCGCCGGCTTGTCGTAGATGTGCCGTACGAGCAGCTGCATCAGGATCAGCTCGAACCAGATGCCGAGCGACGCGAGCGCCGCGGCCTCGTGCTGGGAGAGCGCGATCCGCTGCTCCTCGCTCATCCGCCGCCACATCGGCGTCCCGTACAGGGAAAGGAGCTCCGGGGGCCAGAACCACTTGCCCTCCTCGAAGGGCGCCTCCCAGTCCAGCTCCTTGTCGGGGTCGAAGGAGTGCTTGGCGGAGGAGTCGAGCAGCCGCTCGGCCACCTGCTCCCGGTCCTTGAGCAGTCCGAGCGCGTCCCGCAGCCCTTCGATCGCCGCGTCCTGCGTGGTGGTCGTCATGACTCTGCCCCTGCCTCGTCGTCACAGTTACCGGCGGTCACGACTTATGAGACTGCCTGTCAGCAAGGGCGTCAATCCCTTGCGCACGACTTGTTGACCCCACATCTACGAACGTGTGAGCCTTCCAACTACCAATCAGTACAAGCGATTACGGAGCGTCCAAGGCCCATTGTTAGGAGCCGTCAGTGTCCACGCACGAGCTGTACACGAACCCCCCGGACGAGACCATCTGGCAGATACCGGCGAACGGCGCGGCCCGCTTCAGCTGGGAGTACGACGAGGGCCGCGCCCGGCTGCTCGCCCTCTACCAGAAGGGCAAGGACAAGCAGTGGGACGGGGCCAAGCGCATCGCCTGGGATCTGGAGGTCGACCCGTACGACCCCCTGGGCACCCCCGACGAGTCCCTCTCCCTCTACGGCACCCGCCACTGGGCGAAGATGACCGAGCGGGACAAGGGCGAGCTGCGCAAGCACTACGCCTCCTGGCAGTTCAGCCAGTTCCTGCACGGTGAGCAGGGCGCGATGGTGTGCGCGGCGCGCATCGTGGAGTCCGTCCCCGACCTGGACGCCAAGTTCTACTCCGCGACCCAGACCATGGACGAGGCGCGGCACGCGGAGGTCTACGGCCGCTTCCTGCACGACAAGATCGGCATGCTCTACCCGATCAACGACAACCTCCAGTCGCTGCTCGGCGACACCCTGCGCGACTCCCGCTGGGACATGCCCTACTTGGGCATGCAGGTCCTGATCGAGGGGTTGGCCCTCGCCGCCTTCGGCATGATCCGCGACACGACGGACAAGCCGCTGCCCAAGCAGATCCTCGCGTACGTCATGCAGGACGAGGCCCGGCACGTGGCCTTCGGCCGCATGGCCCTGCGGGACTACTACAAACAGCTGACCGACGCGGAACGGCGCGAGCGCGAGGAATTCGTCATCGAGGGCTGCTACTTGATGCGTGACCGGCTGCGCGGCGTCGAGGTCCTGGAGAACTTCGGCATCCCGAAGGCCGAGGCGGAGGAGTGCAGCGAGAACTCCGAATTCCTCGCCCTCTTCCGGCAGTTGCTCTTCAGCCGCATCGTCCCGTGCGTCAAGGACATCGGCCTGTGGGGCAAGCGGCTCCAGGAGGCGTACGTCGACATGGGCGTCTTCGATATGGGCAACGCCAACCTCGACCAGCTGATGGCCCAGGACGAGGAGATCGCCGAGAAGCTGGACGCGGAGAGGTTCGCGGCGGAGGAGGGGGAGCGGGTGGCGGAGGTGGAGGGCATGATCGCCGCGGGGGACGGAAAATAGGGCCTCAAGTCCTCGCTCCGCACGGCAGCATGACCCCATGACTTCCGTGACCGCCGCATCCGCCGACCGCGCCGCCGCCCGCCGGAGCCTCGAAGGGCTCGCCCTCGGCGACGCCTTCGGTGAGCGGTGGTTCCCGCTCTTCCGGGCGCCACGCGTCGCGTACGCCCAGATCCGCGCGCGCCAAGTGCCCGAGGAGCCGCACTGGCCCTGGACCGACGACACCGCGATGGCGCTCGGCGTGCAACGCGTGCTCGACCAGCATGGGGAGATCCGGCAGACCGAGCTGGCCGCGGCCTTCGCGCTGCTGCACGACGCCGACGCGGGCCGCGGATACGGCAGCGGAATGCACGAGCTGCTGCCCCGCCTCGTCGAGGAGCCGCAACGCTGGCGGGAGCTCGCGTGCGAACTCTTCGACGGGCAGGGAAGCCTCGGCAACGGAGCGGCGATGCGGGTCGCGCCGCTGGGCGCCTGGTTCGCGAACGACCTCGAACGGGTCGCGGCACAGGCCGAGTTGTCGGCCCAGGTCACCCACGCGCACCCGGAGGGCGTCGCGGGAGCGGTGGCCGTGGCCGTCGCTGCCGCGCTCTCCGTACGCGAGGAGCTGACGCTGGGCGCGGTCGCGGAGCACACCCCTGCGGGAGTGGTCCGAGACGGCGTGCGGCGCGCGGACGCCCTGCCCTTCGACACCGAACCGTGGCAGGCCGCCGACGTGCTCGGCAACGGCCGTCGCATCCGGGCCGCGGACACGGTGCCGTTCGCCCTGTGGTCCGCCGCACGGCACCGTGCCGATCTGGTCGCCGCGCTGTGGACCACGGCCGAGGGGCTCGGCGACGTGGACACCACGTGTGCGATCACCGGCGGAGTGGTCGGGGCCCGCACGGGAGTCGGCGCGGTCCCTGAGGCCTGGCTGCGGCGCCGGGAGGCGCTGCCGGGCGCCGAGTGACGTCCGCCGTCCTCAGGAACCCGCCAGCACCGCCTCCATCACCGCCCTGGCGATCGGCGCCGCGCTCCCGCCCCCGCTGATGTCCCCCCGGTCCGCCGCCGCGTCCTCCACGACCACCGCCACCGCCACCGACGGCTGTGCCTCGCCGGACTTCTGGGCCCAGGAGATGAACCACGCGTAGGGCGTACCGGAGTTGTCGATGCCGTGCTGGGCCGTGCCCGTCTTGCCGCCGACCGTCGCGCCGGGGATCGCCGCGTTGGTGCCCGTGCCCTCCTTGACCACGTCGGTCATCATCTCCCGCAGCTGCATCGCCGTGGCCGGGTTCATCGCCTGGTGGAGGGAGTCGGTGCCGGTGTTGCGCACCACGTCGCCGTCGTCCGTCGTGGTCTCGTCCACCAGGTTCGGGGACTGCACCTGGCCGCCGTTGGCCACCGCCGCCGAGACCATCGCCATCTGCAGGGGCGTCGCCCTCGTGTCGTACTGGCCGATCGCGGAGAGCGCCAGCTGAGCCTTGTCCATCGACGTGTCGAAGTTGCTCGCCGCCACTGACGAGGGGATCTTCAGGCCGCTGTCGTTGAAGCCGAAGTTCCGTGCCGTGTCCAGCATGTCGTTCAGGCCGGTGTCCGCGCCGAGCTTGGCGAAGACCGTGTTGCAGGACCACTCGAAGGCGTAGCGGAGGGGGGCGTTCGTGCAGCCGTCGACCTCGTTCGTCAGCTGTGTGCTGGTGCCGGGCAGCGTGTAGGGGTTGGGGGACTTGGTGGCGGCGTCCAGGTCCGTGACCGTGCCCGCGTCCAGAGCGGCCGCCGCCGTCACCACCTTGAACGTCGAACCGGGCGGGTACGTCTGGCGGATCGCCCGGTTCAGCATCGGCTTGTCCGCGCTGCCGTTCAGCGCCGCCCACGACCCCGCCACCGACTCACTGGTGCCGGAGAGCCGCTCCGGGTCGTACGACGGGGTGCTGACCAGGGCGAGGATCTTCCCGGTGGACGGCTCGATCGCGGCGACCGCGCCCTTCTTGCCGCCGAGCCCGGCGTAGGCGGCCTGCTGCGCCGCCGCCTTGATGGTGGTCCGCACCTTGCCGCCGGGGTTCTGCGCGCGGCTGACGTCGTTCCACAGGGGGAGCGGGGCGAGCATCGGGTCGGTGCCGGAGAGGATGTCGTCCTCGGCGTTCTCCAGGAGGGTCGTGCCGTAGACCTGCGACGCGTATCCCGTCACCGGCGCGTACAACGGGCCGTCCGTGTACGTCCGTTCGTAGCGGAGCTGCTCCCCGGTGTCCTTGGAGCCGGTGACCGCGTGGCCGTCGACCATGATGTCGCCGCGCGGCTGGCCGAAGCGGACGATGGCCTGGCGGCGGTTGGCGGGGTTCTCGTCGAAGTGCTCGGCCTGGACGACCTGGACGCGGGTCGCGTTCACGAGCAGGGCGATCAGGAGCAGTGCGCAGAACGCGGCGGCATGCCGGATGTACCTCGTCACGCGTCCTCCCCGGGGGGCCCGACCGGCTGGCTGCGGGCCGAGTCGCTGACCCGGATGAGCAGCGCCACGATGATCCAGTTGGTGACGACCGACGAGCCGCCCTGCGCGAGGAACGGCATCGCCATGCCGGTCAGCGGAATGAGCCCGCTCACCCCGCCCGCGATCACGAACACCTGGAGGGCGACGATCGAGGCGAGCCCGACCGCGAGCAGCCGCCCGAAGGCGTCCCGCAGCGCGAGCCCCGCACGGTAGCCGCGCTCCACCAGGAGGGCGTAGAGCAGGAAGATCGCGGCGAGGCCCGCAAGCCCCAGCTCCTCGCCCGCCGTCGCCAGGATGAAGTCGGACTTGGCGGCGAAGCCGATGAGGATGGAGTGCCCGAGCCCGAGCCCCGTCCCGAGCATCCCGCCGGCCGCGAACGCGAAGAGCGACTGGGCCAGTTGGTTCGGCCCCTCGCCCGCGTCGATGGAGGCGAAGGGGTGCAGCCAGTCCTCGACCCGGCTGTGTACGTGCGGTTCGAGCGAGCCCACGGTGTACGCCCCGATCCCGGCGAGCACCAGACCGACCGCGATCCAGCCGGTGCGCCCGGTCGCGACGTACAGCAGGATCACGAAGAGGCCGAAGAAGAGCAGCGAGGTGCCGAGGTCCCGTTCCAGGACCAGGACCCCGACGCTCAGGAGCCAGATCGCGACGATCGGACCGAGCACCCGCCCGGTCGGCAGCTGGAGCTTCGTCAGCTTCCAGACCGTACGGCCGGTGTAGGCGAGGGCGTTGCGGTTGGCGGAGAGATAGCTGGCGAAGAAGATCGCGAGCAGGATCTTCGCGAACTCGCCGGGCTGGATGGAGAATCCGCCGATCCTGATCCAGATCCGGGCGCCGTTCACGGCCGGGAAGAAGATCGGCACGATCATCAGGACCAGTGCGGCGACGACGCAGATGTACGCGTACCGCTGGAGCACCCGATGGTCGCGCAGGAAGACCACGACACCGATGAAGAGCGCCACGCCGACGGTGGACCAGATGAGTTGCGTGGGCGCGGCCTCGTCGCCGGGGGTCTCCAGGTCGAGCCGGTAGATCAGGACGAGGCCCAGGCCGTTGAGGAGCACGGCGATCGGCAGGAGCAGCGGATCGGCGTAGGGCGCGCGGAAGCGGACCGCGAGATGGGCCACGAGCGCGAGCACGCCGAGCCCGGCGCCGTAACCGGCGGCGCCGGGCGGGACGGTGCCGTTCCTGGCGAGGCCGACATCGCAGTAGCCGTAGACCGAGAGCAGGACGGCCACGACGATCAGGGCGACTTCGGTGCCACGGCGCCGGGGTACGCGAACAGCGGGTACGGAGGGGGGCGCCGCTGCTGTTCGGGTCATGCCCGGAACGTAGCAAGCGATAGGCCCCAATGTCCGTTTATGTCACCTAGGGGTGGTGGTGCGTCAGCACCAGCGCGGTGCCGGCCCGATGTTCGCGATGTAGTGCGCGGCACCCCATGCCCAGGTGCCGTTGGTGAGGAGGTACCAGCGGTTGTTGCCGGACACGTGGTCGCCGGTCGTCTTGCAGTAGATGGAGACGACCTTGCCGTACGGAACGCTGCGGATCACCTTGCTGCCCCGGTGGGGAGAGGTGCGAAGCAGCAGTCCGGACTTGGCGGTGACACGGCCCTTGTAGATACGCGGGTGGCCGTTCGCGTCGGTGTCGTCCGCCGCGACTGCGGGGCCGGTGAGGGTGAGGGCGGCGAGCGCGCTGCCGGCGGCCAGTATGCCGAGCCGGGCGGTGGCGGAGGTGGGCCGAAGAAACATGGGGTCTCCTCTGGGGAGGGGCGGATGTGATGAGGCCTCAGGCCCCCGGAACGAGGGTCATAGGCCGCAATTCACACTAAAATCGGCACGCTGAGTGCGCAAAAGCTCACGCGGCGTCAAACCGCCCGTCAGGCCGTCCCGTCGGCGCCCCTGGCACCGTTCCCCGCGCACTCCTCGTACGGCAGCGTCAGCGTCGCCACCGCGCCTCCGTCCGCCGCGTTCGTGAACGTCAGCTGCGCGCCGAGGACCGCCGTCTGGCCCAGCGCGATCGTCAGACCGAGCCCGTGACCCCTGGTCGTCCCCTCGGTGCGGAACCGCTGCGGCCCGTGTTCCACCAGGTAGTCGGGGTATCCGTCGCCGTGGTCGCGCACCGAGACCACGGGTCCGTCGACGGTCAGCACGATGGGCCGCCGCCCGTGCTTGTCCGCGTTGGCGATGAGATTCCCGAGCACCCGCTCCAGACGCCTACGGTCGGTCTCCACGCAGACATCGCGTACGACGACCAGCTCGGCATCGGCTCCCGAACCCCGCACGGCACGCTCGGCCAGTGGGGCGAGATGGTGGTCGTCCAGATCGACGCGCTCGCTCTTCGCGTCGAGCCGGGAGATCTCCAGAAGGTCCTCGGTGAGGGTCCGCAGCGCGGCGACCCGGTCGCGCACCAGCTCCGTCGGGCGGCCCGGCGGCAGCAGCTCGGCCGCCGCGTGCAGACCGGTCAGCGGCGTACGCAGCTCGTGCGCCACGTCCGCGGTGAACCGCTGCTCGCTCTGGAGCTTGCCCTGCATCGAGGACGCCATCGTGTCGAGCGCTCCGGAGACCGCCGCCACCTCGTCCTGGAGGCGCGACGGCTCGCGGGTGCGCGGGTCGTTCACGCGGGCGTCGAGGTCACCCGCGCTGATCCGGCGGGCCACCCTCGCCGTCTGGTGCAGGCGCCGCGTCACGCGCGTCACGGAGAACGCTCCGACCAGGAGCGTCGCCCCGATCGCGAGAGCCGAGGAGCCGAGGATCGCCCGGTCGAGGCCGTCGATCGTGCGGGCGCCCTGGGCGTAGTCGACCTGGATGGCGATGGCACGCCGGTCCGTGGCGGGGCCCGCGGCCCACATCGTCGGCCGGGAGTCCCGCGCGGCGACCATCGTCCCGCGCTCCCCGCCCACCGCGAGCTTCCGCAGCTGTTCGGGCAGGCCCGGCGGATCGACCCCCGCGCCGGGGCCGGGATCGTCGCCCGCCTCGAACGCCGCGGTGGCGTCGTCGAGCCGGGTGAGGGCGTGGTCGCGGGCCTGGCCCACGGTCTGGTTGGTCACCGAGACATGCACGAGCGCGCCGAGCAGCGCGGCGAGCGCACAGCACATGACCGTGATGAAGACCGCGGCCTTCCAGGTCAGCGTCGCCGTCCAGGCGGGGAGCCGCGGTCCGCGCGGCAGCCGGTGGCTCATCGGCTGCCGCTCGGGGAGGGCATGGGGCGTGCGCTCGCCGCCGGCTCGGGCTTGCGCGAAGGCTTCCTCTTCGGCGCGTTCGGGGAGCGCACGATCTCGTCGGTCGTCGGCAGCATGGTCTTCTGGTGCGCGTCCCACGACCAGACGGTGCGGTACTCGTAGCCCTGCATGCCGGAGACGGCGCGGACGATCACCTCATGACCGGCCAGCTCCACACCGAGCACCGCGTCCCCCATCTCCATGATCTGCGTCAACTGCCGCTTCTCCACGGCGTAGGCGCGTATGTCCAGATTCTCGGCGTGCCCCCGGGCGAGCCGGATGCCGACGATGAGGTCGTCCTCGCCGTCCCCGGTGAGGTCGCGGTAGTAGGCGTTCAGGACGGGGCACTCGTCGTCGCCGCCGTGGCCGGTGTCGCATGCGGCCAGTTGCTCGGCCGTCTGTTTGTAGACCGCGTCCGAACGGCTGTACATCCCCGGATTCTCGTCGAAGTCGGCCTTGGCGACGGCCACCGGATTCACCTTGTGCAGGTCCCCGCCCGGCACACGCACGCCCTTGACCGGCAGGCTCTCTATCGTGCCGTAGTCCTCGGCGGGAGCCGACGGAGGCGGCAGCTTCGGCCACAGGCGCGTGGGCGCCTCGGCGTCGGGCGTGGATCCCGCGCTGCGCAGGCCGCCGGGGTCGCCACAGCCGCCGGCCAGCAGGGCGGCGGACAGGACGAGTCCTGTGGCGAGCGCGAGACGGCTCCGGTGCACTGCACTCCTGCCTGCCGGTGGAGCGGGCCCGGGGGCTGCTCGGCTGCGGCGCGAGGTTCGGTTGCGGCGCCGCGCGGTCCGGGTCCCGTTGCCCGGGTCCGGCTACGGCGCGAGGTCGGCGTAGAGAATGATGTTGTCGGTGCGGTGACCGCCCTTGATCGGCCCGCCACAGGTCAGCAGGCGCAGCTCGGGCCGGTTGGTCGCCCCATACACCTTATGGGTGGGGAAGTTCTTTTTGTCCACCTGTTCCATCTCGCGCACCTTGAACGTCGCGGTGCTCCCGTCCGCTCGCGGCACCTCGATCTTGTCCCCCATTCTCACCTTCGCCACGTTCTTCATCAGCGCGGGCCCCTTCACCGTGTCGTAGTGCGCGACCAGAACGGCCGCCCCCTTCTCGCCGGGGGTGGCGCCGCCGGTCCACCAGCCCGGCTCTTCCGCCTTGTTCACGGGTGGCACTTCGAGCGCGTCGTCCGCGCCCACGCCGAGGTCGAGCATGGACTTCGCGTCGACGCCGGCCGCCGGTATGCGCAGGCCCGTCGGGCGGGACTTCTCCAGCGGGGCGTGCGGGTCGGCCGCCGGTGAGGCAGTGGCGTCGTCGACCTTGACGTCGGGCGCGGGGTCTTTGCCGGAGCCCTGGCCGCAGGCGATCAGGCCGATGCCGAGGGCTGCGGTCAGCGTGGCGGCCGCGGCGATGCGGGTGGTGTGGCGGCGCTTCGCGGGGGTGGAGGCGGGTTCGGGCGCGGGGACGGGGGCTTCTTCGGTGGGCGTGCTCACAGCGGCTCCTGCGGGGTGCGTGGGGGAGGGGGCTCAGGCGTCGGTGCGGCCGCGGCGCAGCATCGCGTATCCGAGACCGGCCGCTCCGGCCACCGCCATGGCGCCACCGGTGACGATGAACACGGGGTCGCCGCTGTGGAACCCCTCGGTGCCGGCCTTGACCCCGCCCTCGGGGGTGCCGGGGGCGGCCGGCGCCACCGTCCGCGTGCCCTCGGCGTGTGCCGGGGCGTCCGCGACGGCGGCCACGGCCGGCATGAGGAGCGCGCTGCCGACGACGGTGGTCACGGCGGCGGAGCGGAGGAAGGTGCGGCGGCGGTGGCTGCTCATGGGCGGTCGGTCCTTACGGCTGGAGCCTGGAGGCTGGCGGCCGATCGCTGCCAGGCAGCGAAAGGGCACCCGGAAGCCGCGGAAGGAACACCTCCGCAGCTACGAAAGGGGCACCTCTGAAGCTAGATGTCCGCCATTGCGGCAGTTCGTCGGCTATGTAACAGCCGGCCATAACTGCGGAGACGGTGCAGTTACGAGTGGCTCAACTTCCTTCTCCGTCGCCCAGGTTCTTGCCCACGGCATGCCCTTGCTGCTCCCATGGTCCGTGGGGTGGTGGTGCATGAGCGGACTGCGCGTCATACCGGCCTGGCGGCACGGACAGGAGCGGCTCTACGTCTGTCTCACGGACGGCAGAAGCGTGGCGTGGTACGAGAGGGAGTCGTCCCGCGTGAACCTCCTCGACGAGGAGCACAGGGAAGCCGTCCTGCGCGCCCTCGCACCCTTCCTGACCGGCGGCTTCTCGGTCGGCCCGCCCCCGGTACCCACCCCCGCCGAGCTGGCCCGCCTCGCCCTCCATCCGGACGACGACCTGGCCCCGAACCGCCCCGGTGAGGCACTCCTGATCGCCCTGGACCGCGACCCGGCCCCCGCCCGCAGGCTGCGCGCCGACCCGCGGCAGCGGGCGCTCACCGCCGAGCAGTCCATCGGCGATGTGCTCGACGGCCTCGAGGGCGGCGGCTGGCACACCCTGCACTCGGTGCCGCTGCCGGGCGGTGCCCGCATCCATCACCTCCTGATCGGCCCCGGCGGTCTGTTTGGCGTCCACACGCTCCCCGCCCGCAAGCAGCGGGTGCGCGTCGCCGACCCGATGGTCACGGTCGGCCGCGCGGACCCGCGTCCACTTCTGAGGGAGCTGCGCGCCGACGCCGACCGGGCGTCCTTCGCGCTGACCGCCGAGATCCGCCCGGTTCTGGCCCTCTGCGGGGCGGCGGGCCTCGACGTCACGGCCCCGCCGCGCGAGGTGCGGATCGTGCGCGACGGGGAGGTGGCGGCGCTCGCGGGCATCGGCGGCGTACTGAAACCGGCCGATGTGGAGGCTCTGCACGCGATGGCCCGCGACCGGCGTACGTGGCTGCGGGTCTGAACGCGGGAGGGCTCGCCTCCACGGGCCGTCCCTTCCGGGTTGCCCCCTTACAGGTTGTCCCCCCAGCCACCCTGGATCATGGTCTGGAACGCCCAGGCCCCGCCCCGCTTCAGCAGGATGTCGGCGTACCGCAGCTGCTGCGTCTCGCCGTTCGCGGTCATCACCGAGTCGGTGAAGACCACCGCCATGGCGGGGGAGAGGAAGACGGGCGTGCGCGTGGACTCGAAGGTGATGTCCTCGCTCCCGTCCCCCATCACGTGGGTCATGGTCGCGACGAACTGTTCCCGGTCCCACTGCGCGGAGCGGCCGTCGCCCGCGGAGTCGTCACTGACCAGGTTGAGCGGGAAGACGGCCAGGTCGGCCATGCGCTCCACATCGCGCTTGGCGCTGTGTGCGTCGTACGCGGCGAACCAGGCGGCAAGGCTCGCACGGTCCTCGTCGGTCGCGACGTATCCGGTCTCGGGCAGAACGGTCATGCGGGCTCCTGATCAAGTTTGACTACGTGAGGAAGCTATGCTCGATTACATCGCTAGTCAAACTTGATTAGATGTGATGCCGGTCACGCGGCTCATGAGCCTGCCGTACGGGGAAGGGGGCGGGCCCGGTCCGGATCGGTGAGCGGGCCCAGCAGATCCCCATGTCGCTGGAGGCGGGGCGCGATGTCGGCCGCCAGGAAGACGAGCTCTGCCGGGTCGCCGCACCCCTCTACTTCCTCCCAGGTCACGGGGGTGGAGACCGTCGGGTCCCGGCGGGCGCGCAGGGTGTAGGGGGTGGCGGTCGTCTTCGCCGCGGCGTTCTGGCTGAAGTCGACGAAGACCTTGCCGGGCCGCAGGCTGCGGGTCATCCGGTGGACGACGAGGTCGGGCAGCTCGGCCTCGGCTGCCTGGGCGAGCTTCTTCGCGTACGCGGTGACGTCCTCGGAGGGCGTCGGCTCCAAGGCGCAGAGCAGGTGCAGGCCCTTGGAGCCCGAGGTCTTCGCGTACGCGTGCAGGCCGTCCGCCCGGAGGCGCTCGCGCAGCCAGAGGCCTGCCCGGCAGCACTCGACGATGGTGGCGGGCTCGCCCGGATCCAGGTCGAGCACGAGCCGGTCGGCCAGGGCCGGGGCGTCCGCCTGCCACTGGGGGGTGTGGAACTCGGTCACGAGGTTGCCCGCCCACATCAGCGAGGCCAGGTCGTCCACGACGATCTGCCGGATGTTCCCGTCCGAGCGTGGCACCTCGGCGGTATGCACCCAGTCGGGGGTGCCCGGGGGCACGTTCTTGGCGAAGAAGCGCTGGCCGTCCGGCCCGTCCGGAAAGCGCAGGAAGGAGAGGGGGCGGTTGCGCAGATGGGGGAGGAGGGCCTCGGCCGTGCTGGCGTAGTAGTGCAGCATCTCGCCCTTGGTGAAGCCGGACGCGGAGTAGAGGACCTTGTCGAGATTGCTGAGGGCCAGCCGCCGCCCCTCCACCTCGGTGATCGGCGTCATACGATGAGACTCCCATGAATGGTGATGAATCACCTGAATCACCTGAATCGGATGAATCACCGTGAGAGCGATGCTCGGCTGCTGAGAGGTGCCTGACGTGCGATCCATATGGAACGGTGCGATCTCCTTCGGCTTGGTCAGCATCCCGATCAAGCTCGTGAACGCCACCGAGAACCACTCGGTGTCCTTCCGGCAGATCCATGCGGAGGACGGCGGCCGGGTCCGCTACCGCAAGGTGTGCGAGCTGGAGGAGCGGGAGGTGACGTCCGCCGAGATCGGCAAGGGGTACGAGGACGCGGACGGCGCGATCATCCCGATCACGGACGAGGATCTGGCGGCCCTGCCGATTCCGACCGCCAAGACGATCGAGATCGTCGCCTTCGTGCCGGCGGACGCGGTCGATCCGATGCAGATGGACACGGCGTACTACTTGTCGGCCAATGGAGTGCCCGCGGCGAAGCCGTACACGATGCTGCGGGAGGCGCTGAAGCGGAGCCGGAAGGTGGCGATCGCCAGGTACGCGCTGCGGGGGCGGGAGCGGCTGGGGATGCTGCGGGCGGTGGACGACGTGATCGCGATGCACGGGCTGTTGTGGCCGGACGAGATCCGGTCGCCGGAGGGCGTGGCTCCGGACGCCGAGGCCAAGGTGCGGGACGCGGAGCTGGACCTGGCGGACGCGCTGATGGACACGCTGGGAGAGGTCGACATCTCCACCCTCCACGACGACTACCGCGCCGCGGTGGAGGAACTCATCACCGCCAAGGCCGAGGGCACGGCCCCCGCGGCGCCGGCCGCGGAGGGGGACTCCGGTGGCAAGGTGATCGACCTGATGGCGGCGCTGGAGAAGAGCGTGCGCGCGGCCAAGACGGGACGGGGCAGTGGCGGGGTGGCGGACGTGACGCCGCTGGAGCGGGGTGGGCGCAAGCGGGCTGCGGCGAAGACGGCGCCGAAGGAGGTCGGGGGCAAGAAGTCGACGGCGAAGAAGACGACTGCGGCGAAGAAGACCGCGGCGAAGAAGACGGCTGCGAAGAAGACGGCAACGAAGAAGACGGCAGCGAAGAAGCAAACGGCAAAGAAGCGGACTTCGGCTTAGAACGGTACCCACTCGCCCCCCCCTGGCCTGCACGTCGTCCACCCGCCCCCCTGGCCTGTACGTCGTCCACCCGCCCCCCTGGCCTGTACGTCGTCCACCCGCCCCCCCCCGGGCCAGTTACGCCCTCGCTCGCCCCTCCTGTCCGCACCCCCGGCGCCCCGGGGCAATCGGGCGGCTGGGCGGGAAGGTCTGTTCGGACAGGGCAGGCTGCGGGGTGATCGGCCGGATGGGTGGGTGGGTGGGTGGGTGAGCCTGTTCGCTCAGGCGCAGGCTGCGGGGCCACCGACGGACACGGGGGGCGACGGTTCAAGCGCCGACGCAACCCACGTGGCGTCCCCAGGCTCGCCGCCGCGTACGGACGCGGGGAACCTGGGGGAATGACCCAGGACAAGGACAGCGACTACCGGCCCGTCGTCTTCCGGGACCGCTCGGCGGGCTACGCCTTCCTCACCCGTTCCACCGCGGAGAGCGACCGGACCATCGAGTGGGACGACGGCGAGACGTACCCACTGGTGGAGGTGGAGATCTCCTCCGAGAGCCACCCCTTCTACACGGGTCGCGCCCGCGTCGTGGACTCCGAGGGCCAGGTCGCCAAGTTCGAGCGCCGCTACGGCGATCAGGCACCCCCGGGCGCACCGGAGGGGTGAGACCACCGCCCCGCCGGGCCACGCCACGCCGCGTTCGGCGCAGGAGTGGCAGGAGGGGCACGGCGGCCCGACGATGTCCGTAGAACCTTGATCACGAACGAGAAGAACGAACGACGACGAGCGAGCTTGATCTCAAGAAGGCGGCGGGCATGACCGACGGCACGACCGATCTCCAGGCGCTGGCGGCCGAGGCGTACATCTACGGCTGCCCGATGGTGCTCAACCTCGACGAAGTCGACCGCTTCTCCCGCAAGGGCATGGGCTCCCTGGCCCCCGCGCCGTTCAACGAGTTCAGCCACGCAAGCAGGCTCGCGGGACCGGACGACCCCTTCGTGAGCGTCAACAACGACACCATCTACTCGCTGGCCCAGCTCGACCTGTCGGGGGGCGCCCTGCTCCTGACGGTGCCGGACACGGACGGCCGCTACTACGTCCTGCAGTTCGTGGACGCCTGGACCAACAACTTCGCGTACGTGGGCCGCCGCGCCACCGGCACCGGCGCGGCCAGCTTCCTGCTCACGCCGCCCGGCTGGGACGAGGAGGTCCCGCTGGGCGCCACCAGGATCGCCGTACCGACAGACGTGGCGTCGATCGTCGGCCGCTGGGCCTGCTCGGGCCCTGACGACGTGGCGGCGGTACGTGCCCTCCAGGAGGACACCCTCCTGGAGCCGTACTGGACGGCCTCCGGAGAATCCCACGGGCTGCCGACCCACACGTACGTCCCCGACGGCGAACCGGAGCTGCTCTTCTACGAGAAGCTGCGGGCCAGGATGGCCGCCTTCCCGCCCGCGCCCGCAGACCTCGCGTATCAGCAACAGTTCGCCCCGCTGGGCCTGTTGGACGCGCAGAGCCCCTACGCGACGCCCGAGCCCGACCTCGCCGAAGCCCTGCGCGCGGGATTCGCCGCGGGCAAGGAGCAGGTCGAGTACACGTCGACCCACGGGGACAGTGCCGAGCAGAACGGCTGGAAGCTGACGTACCACGCCTTCGACTACAACGCCGACCACTTCGAGGTCGGCACGCTCAAGGATCCGCAATGGATCTACACGGACCGGGAGTTGGGCCGCATGGTGCGCGCCACCTCGGCCCGCACCGCGCTCTGGGGCAACCACGCCTACGAAGCGGCGTACGCGATGACGTGGAACGACGGCGACGGTCAGCCCTTGGAGGGCGGACAGTCCTACACCCTGCGCTTCGAGAAGCCGCCGCCCGTGGACGCGTTCTGGTCGATCACGATGTACGACCTGCCGGACTACTACCTGGTCGACAACCCCATCGCCCGCTACTCCATCGGCGACCGCACCCCGGGTCTCGCCTACGACGACGACGGCTCGCTCACGCTCGTTCTCCAGGCGCAGCGCCCCGCCGACGACCAGGACGACAAGACGGCCGCCAACTGGCTACCCACGCCCAGCGGCCACTTCCGTCCGATCCTGCGGATGTACACACCGCACGCCGCGATCTTCGACGGGACGTACGAACTGCCGCCGATCCGCCGGAGTTAGGGCCGACCCGGGGGCGGGCTCAGGCATGCAGGGTGGGCCGGTAGACGAGCTCCTGGATGTGGCCGTCGAGCGTACGGTGGTCGATCAGTTCGAGGTCGAAGTCGGCCGCATCCCGGAAGATCGGATCAAGACCGGTCCGACCGGTGATCACGGGAAAGAGCGTCACCTGGACGCGGTCGACGAGACCGGCGGCCATCAGCGCCCGATTCATCGACAGACTGCCGTGCGAGCGCAACGGAACCTTGGACTCCTTCTTGAGCCGGGCGACGACATCGACGGCGTCACCGCTCGCGACGTCCGCGTCCGGCCAGTCGAGAGGCCCTTCCAGCGTGGTCGACACCACCGTCGTCGGCAGATTCCGCATCCGTGTGACCCACGGGTCACGCACCTCGGACTCCGCGGTGCTCGAAGCCACCATCTGCGCGAACGCCCGATAGGTATGGGCCCCGAAGACCATCCGCTGCTCCTCGTCGTACAGGGCGAGGCGGTGATCGAGGAGCTCGGGACCCTGCTTGCCCCAGTAGCCGGTCCATTCGCCGCCGGCGGCACCGAAGCCGTCGAGGCTGGAGAAGACATCGAAGGTGTACGTGGCCGTCATGATTCTCTCCCTGCGTGCGGCTGATCGTGTGTCGGTAATGCAGACCGGCGTCCACGGCAGGACTCATCGGTGCCGTTGGACAAGCGGTGCCGAAACCTACTGAGGTGGAGGGCCGATGTGAGACGATGCGTGATCGTCCACGCCGCCACGCCCCCCAGCTGAGAAGCTCGAACGAGGGCTTACGACACATGCAGGTACATGGTGATGACTCAGAGTCGTAGCTCTGCTGCGCAGCTCAACGCCGTTCCAGGCGGTGAGGCGCAGCAGAGCAAGAACTTCATCGAGTTCTTCGCTGGTATCGGGCTTATTCACGAAGCCCTGTCGCCGCTGGGGTGGAATTGTCTGCTGGCGAACGACAACGACCCTCAGAAGGTTGTCGCCTACCAGGCCAACTTTCCGGATGTCGCGTTCTCTGACGCCGACATCCGGGAAATCCCCGCAGCGGACCTGCCTCACGCCTCGCTGGCTACTGCGTCCTTCCCGTGCATCGACCTGAGTCAGGCCGGGGGCAGGCGTGGGATCGAAGCTGAGCACAGCGGCATCGTCTGGTCCTTCCTCGAGCATATCTCCGGTCTTATCGCTGAAGGCAAAGCTCCGCAGTTTCTTCTGTTGGAGAATGTCGCCGGCTTGTTGACGCTCCATGAAGGGCGCAGCATCGATCTCCTGCTCACCGAGATCGCGCGGCTCGGGTATGCCTTTGATCTGGTACAGGTCGATGCTCAACACTTCACTCCGCAGACGCGAAATCGCGTGTTTATCATTGCGGTACGCGACCCGAATTTGGCAGCCGGCATCGAGATGCCAGATTCGCACATCCGGCGATACAAGGTTCGGCACGTTTTTGACCGTAACAGGCACTTGCCCTGGGCATTTTTTGACTTTCCCTCCGTGCCGGATCGAACGTTGTCGCTTCGCGATGTAATCGAAGACATTCCCATCGATGACGGGCGTTGGTGGGACGCCAAGCGGATGGAATACTTCTGGTCGCATCTGGAGCACGACCACAAGCCGCGACTCGTTGACTTGATGAACTCCGATGCCGACGTCCACTTGACTGCGACTCGTAGGGGCAGGCGAAGAGGGCTCCGCGAGCAGATCATCAATGTTCGTTGGGACGGTCTGGCAGCATGCTTGCGCACCCCTAAGGGGGGATCATCGATTCAGTTCGTTGTCCGGCTTCGGAAGGGCACGGCTCAGGTCCGAAGGATCACCGGCCTCGAGAGCGCCAGGCTGCAGGGCGTTGCGCTGCCGAACATGTCACCGGATTTCGTCGTCCCAGAAACCGAGCAGGCCGCTCTTTACGCCTTTGGTGACGCCGTTTGTGTGCCGGCTGTGCGATGGGTGATGCAACACAGCATTGAAAAATTCCTGACCGAAGGGGAAGCTGCGATTCTGAGGCCGACGGTATCCTCGGCATCCTCGTCGCAGCTCGAGCTGGACTTGGGGGCAATTGCGTGACCATAAACTTTCCAAATTACGCAGATTCAAGCAAAAAGGAAAAGATCGCAGATCTCCTGCGTCGTGCGGATGGCGATCTACTCGGCAATGAGTACATCGACGGTCGGCGGGCCAGTCAATTTCTGGGTGTCCTTGTCAATTCTTACAAGGAGTTGATACAGGAGGAACAGTATCTCGATGACCCCTTCCTGCGGAACGCCTTCCAGGACGACTCACTTTTCCGACTTGCGCTCGCCGCAGCCTTTGATCTGGTCTCCAATGCCGAGTATCTGCACGGTCGAGTAGTCAACTCCAAGTGGATCTACTGCAATCGCCAGGGCACCCCCAGGGCCTACTACTCCTTCCTCAAGCAATGTCCGCACTGCTCTGTTGAGTTCGGTCTCGGTCCCAGACTGAACGGTGCGCAGCACAAGCCCACCAGTCACCATATTGGCGAGATCACCACAGCGGTCTCGGTCCTGCTGCTTCAGATGATCGCGGCGGCGAACGACGAACCTTTTGCGGTCGCCACGATCACGAAGCAGTCGCATGATGTGGACGCTATCGGATACCGAGAAGATCTCCTTCTGCTGTTTGAGATCAAAGCGTCGCCGATGGTGACGTTCCCGCTTGTAGTAGATCTTCCTGAGCCGCTGCTCACGGATACATCCGGCGAGCCGCGTGAGTACGATCAACATTCACTGGTCGATATGAACCTGGCCGGCGCGTCCCTTGGTCTCGCAATCCCTCACCGTGGACAGACGATTCCGCTCGGTGAAAAGGCAGCGGCCGACTGGCCGTATGTGCCGATGATTGAATACTTCCGTCAGCCGGGGAACTTTCGCGACTTCCTGGCCTCTTGGATCGAGCTGTACGAGGCTTACAGGACTCCCAAGGTCCAGAGAGTCGGGCGAGCGGCGCGGCTGGCCTACCTGGTCAATGGGTGGGGCGACGAGATCGACTCCAACAAGACGAAACCAGGCCTTGGGCGAACCGACGACATCAAGAAGGGCACGTACCAGCTCCTGAAGTTCGGCTCCTACTACAGGGACGACTCCTCTGCTCTGAAGGTTCGAGGGGCATTGATCGCCAACCTGGACCCACTCTTTCTGCGGGCCGGCTACGTGGACGGCCTCATTGATATTCGCTGGGGCCAGGGTGAGGACTTCATCATCGACGGCGACTACTACAAGATTCCGCAAGATCGCCTCAGGTATCTCTACGACGCCATCTTCGCTTTCAACAGGCCCACGTTGAACGACCCCTGCCTGGAATCCGCTCTGGAACTGACATCGGTGGCGAAGAGCCTCCAGAATGGTCAACTAGACGATTTCCTCAGCCGCTGGACCCAAGAAGGCCCTGAAGCTGCGGTGGAAGAAGTAGCCTCGGGGGAGCTCTGGTAGTACCCGACTCCACGGCCCGGCGCCCCGCCCCCTGGGGCTGAATACACCGTCCGTAGGCGCGGTCGCGCCGGCGGGCGTCACTCCAAAAGGATCTCCTCGGGGCGACGGCTGGTGATCGGCACGCCCTGGGCGTAGAGGATGTGGTTCAGACAGGCGGCCAGGTCGTCGCCGTGATCGTCTCGGGCCATGCTGCGCAACTCGCGGGCCAAGTCCATCCCGCTGACCAGGACGATGGGGTACTGGTCTTCGACCATCTCGAGTTGAGCCGGCTCCGAGAAGGCTCCGGTGGTGACGTAGATGCCGATCCAACCGCGGCGCAGGCGTGCAACGACTCGTGCGATCTGTTCGGCGGACACGAGGCTGTCCGGGCGTATGCATTTAGCCTGGCCCAAGACTACGAGGCTGGTACCGGCGAGTCCCGCGCCCAGGTCGATGCGCCCAACGAAGTCCGCTCCTCCGTCCCCTGAGCGGCGGGTGATCCACCCCTCGCGGTAGCTGTGTCCAGAGCCCCTCAGCACCCGCGCGGCGACGGCGGAAGCGACGGCTTCGAAGTCGTGCTTGCGTCCGTCGAACTGTTGGTAGACGAGTTGTAGGTCGTCGTGCCGCTTGCTGCCGGTCACCGGACGTTGATCACGTACTTTGGTGATGCGCGCCCGTGCAACGCGTCGCCGAACCCGCGGTAGCGCAGAGTGCCCTCGCCCGACCCACTCCCGCCAAGCGTGGGGCGCCTTCGAGAGGGCTTCCTGATCGGAAACCAACGGAGTGCGGCGAGCCGTGATCCAGTCCCAATCGACCTGATCGTTCTCTGCTGTCAGGTCGATCAGGGCGATGTCGTACACGTAGTTGGTGAACGTGGTGTGCTCATGCCCCGCCCATTGAATGATCCGCTCGGCTCGCTCTATGACCCCGAGCCCGCAGAACTCCACGAAGCCCTTGACCTTGCCGTCACGTGACACGGCACGGAACAGCAACAGCGGGGCCGCGCCGGCACGGTCCTCGGGCGTCGGGGCCTGATGCTCGGCGAAAGCATCGAGCAGAGCAGCGTTTCCGGTGGTCGTCCCAGGAGTCTTTGAGACCCCTACCTTGTGATCACCGAAGTACCGCACATGCCCGTTGTCCAAGTCGAACACGTCGTGCCACGGGGTCTGTTCGCTACCGGCCTTCCATGGGCTCGAGCGGATCAGGATCGCTGGCCGTCGCAACCGTCCACTCGCCGAGACCCTGGCCATCCCATTGATGCCTGCCTCGAGCATGCCTTCTTGTGACCGGGAGCATCGGTCACATAGTGGAAGTTCGGAAACCCGCCGAGCACAGGGTCAGTTGGGTCTTTGGCACTCGCATAGCGCAGCACCTGTCCGACACGCAGCTTCTCTCCCATGGAACCCCTCCCCGGGTCTTGCGAGGGAGTGATCCTTTCACGAGGAGGAGATGAGCGCTGAGAAGGCGCTCACGGGACCCAGTCAGACCCGGCGGCCGTTACTGGTCGTTGGCTCTCGCCTCGCAGAGCACTTCGTCCTCCACGGCAGCCGTTCTCTACGGGGGCTCCGGCCGCGTGCTCGGTATCTCGCTTGATGTTTGGACGTCGGCGTTTACCTGGCTACCCAAAGCCATCACCCGTCGTACCACTTCTGGTATCGAGACAGCCTGGTGTCAACATAGCCCTGAGCCGTGTTACCGGCTGGGAGATAGCGGGGGGGGGGGAGCCTCGATTGGCTGATCGTCGTCCGTCCCTGGCATGCGTGGAAGCACATCGGCGGCGGAGAGCGCGGTCAACCCCGCAGGCCAACTACCCCAGCCACGACGGGTTTCCCACAACTCGCGGTGGCATTTCCCGTGGCCGGGTTAACCGGGGTCGGCCTCGACTCCGAGGTCATGTCGCAGCGTGATACGCCGTCAGACAGGGGGCCACTGAACCATGTATCGGCCCGCTGGTATGCCCCGTCGAGGTCGGGGCTGCCGGACAGATGCTTGACGACCGCATACCCGATCCCAAGAGACCTGTTGAGTGCCGAGGCGACGTCCAGGACATCCTTGGCCAGTGCCATCTGTGCCTGGGAGTACTCGTCCGCCCAAGCCTCCTTCGCGCTTTCGAGCAGAGCCGGGTCGACGCTCTCGCCGCGCTTCGCCGCCAAGACGGCGTCCCGGGCGGCGACTCGGCAAGCGCGGGCGGTGGTGTTCAGACGGGCATAGAGATCTCGGCGGGCTTGTATCGCCTGCTCGTGGCGCTCCTGCTCTCGTTCTCGGTCGACCCGCTCGTTCTGCTCCCGGTTGGCGCGCGGGCTGAGCACCGCCCCACCGAGGGTTCCCCCCAACGTCCCTCCGACGGTGATGAGCGCGACGGCAAGCGTGGTCACATCCACGAGATCCTCCAACTCGTCCAGTCGTCTGACTTCAGCCGGCGGCTGATGGCCGTGGCGCCGGATCACCTCCGCCAGGCTCGCGCCCACCTGCAGGGTGGTCGTGGGGGAGCATGGCGTAACAAGGAGTGGAGGCTGCTCGACTCCGCCATGCGGCATCACCTGCGGGTCGCTCCAAGATCCCGTCCACGCCTCGTCCACAGGCCTCGACATGCGGCGCATCGGGCTGCATCTGCCTGCACATACGCGAAGACCCCGGCCTCAGTGTTTCCGCTGGTGACGGGGTCTTGGGCACCTTCTTCAAGGTGCCCCCGGCAGGATTCGAACCTGCGCACACGGCTCCGGAGCCCAGATGAGGCGCTGATCGCGTTGCGGCCCTGACCTGCGAGGGAGCGTCTGGGACGGGGCTCGCTGAGCAAGGTCATTACGCCCCCATTACGTGGGCGGTCTGTCGAGCCGTGGGTGTGCGCCGTAAGGTCGGAGACATGATCTCGGGCAGCGGTGAGGGCCAGGGCGGCGGTACGGAGTTCACGGCGGGGGGCGTCGAGATCGTTCTCCGCGAGGCGTGTGAGAAGGCCGAACTGGACCTGACAGGCGCTGAGTTGCTGCGCTTGGGCTCGAACGCTGTCTACCGCTTGGCGTCGTCGCCGCTCATCGTCCGCGTAGCCCGCGACCCGGCGGTTCTGGCGGAGATGGAACGGGTGGTAGAGGTGGCTCGATGGCTGGAGAGGGAGAACTTCCCGGCCACGCGAGTGCCAGCCCGGATTGAGCAGCCGCTGACCGTAGGCGGCCGGGTGGTGACCTTCTGGGAGAGTGCGCAGGAGCGGGAGGAGTACGCGACGGTTGGCGAGCTTGCTGATCTGCTGCGTCGCCTGCATTGGCTCGAGGAGCCTGAAACGCTGGGCCTGCCGTACTTCGATCCGCTGGCAAAGCTGCGGGCCTCGTTCGAGGGCCTGGACGGGGTCACGGCGGAAGACCACACGTTCCTCTGGGATCGGGCCGGGAAGCTCGCGAAAAAATACGACCGGCTGGACTTCGTCCTCCCCTTCGGGATGATCCACGGTGACGCGAACATCGGGAATGTACTCCGCCACCGTGACGGTCACGCCGTGTTGATCGACCTCGATGGCTTCGCGCTCGCCCCTCGTGAGTGGGATCTGGTCCTGACCGCGATGTACTACGAGCGGTATGGCTGGCACACGAAAGCGGAGTACGCCGAGTTCGTCCACCGCTACGGCTTCGACCTGATGAACTGGCCGGGATACGAGATCCTGGCAGACCTGCGCGAGTTGATGATGGTGGTCTGGGTCGGGCACCAGGCGGCTACGAACGAACGATCTGCCGAGGAGTTCGCCCGACGAGTGCAGTCACTGCGTACCGGCCGGGGCCGTGACCAGTGGCAGCCCTTCTGAACTCGCGGTCAGGGGCCAGCCTCTGCGCCGGCGGCAACCCACAGCCTGTGTTCGCGGGCTTGGTCATGGAGGTCGCGTACGGTCGCGCCGCCGTCGACTCGCGCAAGATCGCGTCGGAACTCTGCCAGGTAGCTCACGCACCGGGCTGACTTGAGCTGTTCGCCGAGGTAGAGCGCGTCCAGGGCTACGCGGCAGGCTTCCTCAACATCCCCGGCTCGTAAGTGGGCATCCGCGAGGACCATGGTCGCGAAGAAATCGCTGCGCACATGGCTGCCACTCATCGCGTTCTCGGCGTGCGCGACGGCCTGGCGGGCGCTGTTGACGTCGCGGAAGCAGTGAGCGGCCTCAGCGGCGAGCTCGGCTTCGTCGAAGTAGCTGATCCACTCTGGCTCGTCGTCGTGGTTTCGGCTCTCCAGCGCCTTCGTCGCGGCAGTGAGCGCGGCCTCGCAGGCGCGGACATCGCCGGTTCGTGCCAGCGCGCGAGCCTCCATGGCGTGGAACTGGGCGCGAAGCGTCGGCGTGGCGACGGGGGAGATGCCCATGAGGGCAGCGCGGGCAAGGGTCGCGGCCTGAGTGAAGCGACCAAGGAACGTGGCCTGGTGGCTCATGGCCGACAGGATGCTCCCGGCGAGCCGACGGTCATTGGCATCTTGCGCCAGACGCAGGGCCTGGAGGAAGTACCGCTGTGCGAGGCCGTGATGGCATGCGTCGTAAGACATCCAACCGGCGAGGAGTGTGGCCTCGGCGACGGTGGAGAACAAGGATCGGCCGACGGGTTCGGTGTACTGGCCGCGCAGGAGCGGAGCTACTTCATGGCTGAGGTACTGCACGACCGCATGTCTCGCGTGATCCCCACCAAAGCGGTCGTCAAGCTGAGCGAACATGTCTGCGGTGGTCTTGATGGCGGCAACGTCGCCCAGACCGACCCGCACACTGTCCCGTGGTTGCTGGGCAGTCGATGGCTCAGAGGCCACCAGCCACCGCAAGGACGCTTCACTCCACGCAGGCTCGGAAGGTTCGGCCTGGAGCAGAGGTTCGTAGCCGTTGAGATCGGCCCGCCATAACTGCCCGACGGCCGTGATCGCCGCATCGGGACTGGCTGGGTAGCTCGCGTCCAGGAGAGCCGCGTCGTGGCTAAGGCGTGTCCGTCAAATGCGAGCCCAGACCAGCACGGCGCCGAGGACCGCGGCCGAGCGGTAGACAATCGCGAGCTTGTCGAACCTCGTGGCCAGGCCCCGCCACTGCTTGAGCGGGGCGAAGGACCGCTCGACCACGTTGCGGTTCTTGTAAGCCACCGGATCGAACTTCGACGGACGCCCGCCTGCTGAACTGCGGCGGCGACGGTGCTCCTGTTGGTCACGCCGTTCAGGAATGACCGCAGTGATCCCGCGGGCCTTGAGCGCCGCTCGGATCGCGCGGGAGGAGTAGGCCTTGTCCCCGAGCAACATGGCCGGAGTTGTGCGCGGGCGACCTGCTCCGGTCCTGGGGACACGCAGGTCGGCCGGCAGCAACGGCAGGCACTGACCGTCGTGCGCCTGCCCGGGCGTCACGACGACGGCCAGCGGTCGGCCCTGACCGTCCACGGCGTGGTGGATCTTCGTGGTCAGCCCGCCGCGGGAACGGCCGATCGCGTGCCCGGCGGGCTCTCGGTGGGCGTCGAGGCCCTGCCCTCGGGCTGCGGCCCGGCACTTCTCGGGGCGGCGGATGTTGGTGGCGTGCTGGTGGGCCCGGGTGATGGTGGAGTCCACCGCCACCCGCCAGTCGATCAGCCCATCATCGTCTGCGCGGGCGAGCAGGACGCCGAGCACACGGTCCCAGGTCCCGTCGGCCGCCCAGCGGCGGTGGCGGGCCCACACGGTCTTCCAGGGTCCGAACCCGGCTGGGAGGTCTCGCCAAGGAACACCGGTGCGGTACCGGTAGACGATCGCCTCCACAATGCGGCGGTGCTCGGCCCACGGCCTGCCACGACGACCGGAACTGGAGGGCAGCAGAGGCCGGATGCGTTCCCACTGCCGGTCGGTCAAACGCGCGTGACGAGGCATCAGGACCAGACCGCAGAGGTGCCGCGCACCCGGGCCAGCAGCCCGGCCGGGCTCAGTCAATCGTCTTGATCACCTGGGCGGGCACTCCCGCGACCACGGTGCCTGCAGGAACATCACGAGTGACCACCGCACCGGCAGCGACCACCGCACCGGCACCGATGGTCACCCCCTGCGTGATCAAGGCAGCTGCCCCGATCCAGACGTCGTCCTCGATGACGATCGGGGCGAAAGAGAGGTACTCGCGGCGCTCGGCCAGGGGCAGTGGATGGCCTCCTGTGATGAGGCTGACCTTCGGGGCGATCATGACGCCATTGCCGATACGGATGCCTCCCTTGTCCATGAAGGTGCATCCCTGGTTGACGAAGACGTTCTCCCCGAACGTCGTGTTCAGCCCGCACTCGGTAAAGAACGGCGGGTAGATCACCACCAACTCCGACAGCGGGCCGCCGAACACAACGGAAAGTAGTTCCGAACGACGTTCGCCGTCGCTGAACGGAAGGACGTTCAGTCGAGACGTCGCATCGGTCACCTCGACGATTCGCTCAGCATGACGTGTGAACTCAGGCGTCTGGACATACATGACCTGCTCTGTGCGGGTAGACATGCGCTGATCCCACCACCGCGCAGAGCACTCGATCAAACAACCCTGCGCCACTCCGGGCACAACCAATGGTTGTGACGGTAAAGTGGAAGCGTGGATGTTGAAGCGCTGCGGACGTTCGTGATCGTCGCCGAGACCGGCCAGTTCCAGGCTGCGGCCGACGAGTTGGGGGTCAGCCAGCAGGCGGCCTCCAAGCGAATCGCGGCCCTGGAGAGGCACCTCGCGGTCATGCTCTTGGTGCGGACCTCCCGAGGCTCCCGGCTGAGCCCGGACGGGCAGGTCTTCCTTCCGCACGCCAAGAAGGTAGTGGCGGCCATCGAGCAGGCCGAGCAGGCCGTGCGCCCCGGAAGCCGTCCTTTGCGCGTCGATGTCCTCAACCGGCGCATCTTCCCGGCCCAGGCCGTCTACCGGTTTTACCGCTCCCACCCCGAGACGGACCTGGACGCGGTCACGCTGAGCGCGGAGAACGCCCCCCAGGCCGCCCGGGCGGTGCTCGAAGGGACCGTCGACGCCTCCTTCCGTGCCCTGCCGGCAGACCAGGTCCCGACCGGGATCAGCGTCGAACGACTCCTGGACGCACCCCTGGAGCTCCTGGTCGGACCCGGCCACCCGCTGGCTGACGCGCCCTGGGTTAGTCCTGCGGACCTGGCCGGCCACCGCATCTGGATCCCCGGGATCATGCCGGGCACGGAGTGGGCGGCGTTCTACCAGGCGCTGTCCGAGGAATTCGGCCTGAGCATCGACGCGCTCGGCCCCAACTTCGGTGACGAGGCCCTGATGGACACGCTGGCGGACTCGGCCTCGCTGGCCACCCTTGTCGGCAGCGGAGACCGGTACCTGTGGCCCCAGACCCACGACCTACGGCGCATCCCATTGCACGACCCGACCCCGGTCTACCCGCACGTGCTGCTGTTCCGCAGCGGAGACCAACACCCCGTGCTGACCGCGCTACGCGACTATCTGCGCACCGCAGGCCCGCGAACCCCCCACGACGTGTGGGTGCCGGACTGGGTAGACCGCTGACCACACGACCGAATTAGCGGACACACCCTAGTTCCGTGGTTGAGCCCGAGCTCCGCAGCGCTCATACCGTAGGCGTCGCACAGCAGAGGCCCATAAAACTCGTCCGGCGAGCTGTGCCCGTTCTCCCCGCTGGCGATGCGCCGCTTCACGCTGGCGTCAGAGGGGAGTTGGTGGCCTCGGCGCGTGGCTGCCTGGCGTATCTCGCGCACCAGCCGCGGCTGACTCCAACCCAGTTTGGCCCGTGCCTCACCCAGGCGGATGCCGGTCGACTGCATCGATGACGTGGCCGTTCCCTCCCCGCGCGTGCGCCGGTACGACAACTTAGGCTCACCACCGAATTTACGCGCAGGTAGTCCCCTCGCGCTGGAAGTGGCAGGAGATCCTTTCCGCTTTGGGGACGACAGGGGGTGACGGTCCGGCGCATCCCTCGTCATCCCCCGTCCCCTCTCGTCATCTGTCCTGGTCAGGGCCCTGGCCAGGAGTCTGGACGCACGGCAGCACCGAAGCTGCTGATCCAGTCAGACCGAGGTGAGATGACGTGCAGAGGATGACCAGGAGGGGCGTCGAGTGGCTCTCCGCCGCTGCCGACGATCCGGTGATGTGCCGGGCGGTCTGGGAGGACGACCCGCGCACCCCGTGCCTGCTGCCGACCGGTCGTCTCTTCGACGTGGTGACGATAGAGCAGAACACGGGCCTGGAGACTTTCGACCAACTCTTGCGCCGGGGGATGCCGTTCGGCCCTGTCATCGCCGACCACAAGGCCCGACGCGTAGGCTTTCTGCTCAACTCCCGTAGCGAAGATGCCTTCGCACAATTTCCTAGCACGGGAGACCCAGACGCCGCCCAACTACCGCTACTTGAGCCTCGGTTCCGGAGTCGTGGTCCCCGGTCCTATGCCCCTGTCGGGTGATCGCTACCAGTGGCTTCGCGCACCGGTACGCCGCCCTGAGGCCAATCCGCTACGTCCGGTCGCTCTGGCAATCATGCTCGTCGCCGCATCCGAACTGCTGGCACGGGTCGACCGGTACGGCGAGAAGTACCCCTCGCCGGCTGCCGTGCACATGGCCACTCCCGAGAGGTCGGCGACCGATGCGGGATGAACCACGCGACCACCAGGACGCTGCCCAGCGGTCGCCCTTGGACAGCGACGGCTGGTACGCAGCCCGAAACGCGACGAGTGCTCTGCGGGACATCCTGACGGCTGCGGGCATGGAAAAGGACTTCCCGTACCTTCAACCTGACCTCAACGCCTTCGGCCACGGCCTGATCGAACTCGGGAGAGTGTCACCGGCAACGGCTGAACGCCTGGCTGAACTCCTCCGACTTGCACTGGCGAGCGGGAGGAGCAGCAACAGCGAAGTCGACGAAAGCACCGAACAGCGGATGCGAGAGGACTGACGCTATGACCGACCGGCGAGGAGTCGTTGCTAGGCGTGCCGAGGACTTGATGCCAGGTATTCCCTACGTCCGCGGCTGGACGCAGGCCAGGCACAGCGCCGACCTGCTGGCTTCACAACTCACGGCCCTGGGACTCGAGTCCGACTTCCCTGGTCTCACGGCCGACGTGAACATCTTCGGCGACGGCCTGGTACGCCTGGGCCGGATACGGCCGGAGGCTGCGCTACTTCTGGGTGAGCTGATCGCGACAGGCCTTGCCGCGGAGATGGCCAACTCGGCGTCTACGGCCTGTTCAACCGACCCCCACCAACGGGCCGAAGCCGCGTGACGAAACCGCGCTCCGCGTGTTGCGGTCGGAGAGTGCTCCCGTGACTGGTCGCTCTTGGCCCCGTACAGCACCGCTTCTCGGCGGACTGCCGTACGGGGCCACTGTTCTGCATAGCGCTTACGCAGCGGTTGGCTCTGCCGCCCGGCCGGGACCGGCGCCCCAGCGCCGCAGCCCGGACGGTGGGCAGAACCAACCGGGTAGGCTGGATGAGCTGCATGTCAGAAGACAGGTGACCGCCGCTTTAGGAATTCGATCCGCGCTCGGTCTGGCCGCAGGGTCCTGCGGTGACGTTGTCCACCCCGGGGCGTGCAAGTGCGCTGGCGTCCGGCGCCGTTGATGTCACACGGGGATGTCAGCCTGGGCTAGCGCTTCTTGCGTATCTTGCGTTTTTTCGCCTTGGCTTCCTTCTCTTTGCGCTGGGCCACGCCGTACGCCGACCAAGGCCCCTGATGCACTGCGCAGCGGGAGGTGCCTGACACCACCTGCCGCTGACACCGACCGCCTGTTTTGTTGGGCGCACCACACCTCGCCATTCGGTCTCCCCCTAGCTTGATGCTCAGTCCCAAGCTCTAGGCACGGTGGCGCGGTTCCTTCCATCCGTGAAGGCGCGAAGCTGGTAGGGCAGGAGTGCGCGGGCGCACGCTTCCGAACCTCAGCTTGGGAAGCTTGGCTCTTCCTCGCGCGATTGTTGGGCTGAACTGTGGCGGAGTGATGTTGGAGTCCTGGTTGTACCTGTGGTCAGTCTCCACTGTTCCCCGTGGTCTCCCGCAGGATGTGGCACGCGAGTGGCACGATCCCTCCTCCGAGCTGCCGGGGATGAGGCTCGACCTTGGAACGTGCTGGCACTGTCCATGTGTATTCCGCAGTCCGGCAAGAGTTGCAGGCCTCGGATACCACAGAGAGCGGAGCATTTGAGCCCCGCGAGGCAGTGAAGCGTGATGGTCAGGGTCGGGTGATGAGGCGCCGGGCTCAGGCTCGGGAAAGGCCGTCGCACGACGGCTGACGATCGGGACAGCACGGTTATTGGATCTCCTCGAAGGGCAGACTAGGCGTAAAGCAGGGGGTGGGGAAGATCGCGAATCAGAGGCAGGGACAGGATTGGGCACGGCCAGGGAATCTTGGCTATGGAGGGGCATCGGACGCCGCTACTTTTGTCGCTGCTCCTCTTCTCGCCGGAGCGGCAATAGCTCTTATTGGTCTAGTCTCTTCTGATCGTGAAAAATTCCGGTGGCCGGATCAGTCTGCATTTGTGTTAACGATAGCGTCACTCGTTCTCGTGCTGTGCATACAACAGAGTTTCTCGGCCCGGCAGTTCCTCTATTCGGCTGCCGATGCAAGGGACTGGTGGGACAGCGACTTGGATGGTGTAGAAGCCCACATTCAGAGGCAGCAGCGCGAGGCCTTGCGAGTCTGGAATCGGAGATCTTGGCGAATTGGGATCTCTTACAACTTTGGTGTTGCATTTCTGTCTTTAGGTCTATCCCTGGTCTTGGCTCCACCCGAAATCCTTACCACTGGTGCACCCGTTCAAGAGGGTTGGCGCTGGGCTGCTTCATGTATTGCTTTTCTCGGTTCCGTCATTGATGTCATTTGGACAACTGTACAACGAGTGCCGGAATTTATGATCTATAGAGCCCGGCGGCAGTTGCTTCGACGGGCCCGGTCAGAAGGGGGATCGTAATGCCACCAGGACAGCCGCCAGATTCTCTCACCTGCCCTGCGTGCGGTGCATCACGATGGTCATACGTCACAGGTCGAACAGACGACGATGAGCACTATGGTGCGTGCCAATTTCAGGACATTCGATTGGAATATGTCGCCGGATGCTCACTCGGCGAGGCTGAGGCGATCGCGCGAGTAGTGCGCAGGGATCGAGAGCGCACCACAGGCGAGCCGTAAGGGGCAATTGCTGTCATGACGGTGAGTGCACCCTGGATCTCGGGCTTGCCATGCCGTGGACGGCTTTAAACGGGGGATGGAAGACGAGGCGACCCACCATTAGTCGGGCCGCCTCGTCGAGCGCAACCTTCTGATCCGTAGCTCTATGTGGATAGGTCACTAGCGGTCATACCGGCTGCATCAGGTTCTAGATGGACAGTGCGGTCCTTTGATGATTGCTGTCGTTGCTGTACTTCGCTGCTGTACACCACCCAACAGAAATCATCACGGCCATGGCTGATGCGTCTACATAGGCGCTCACAGCCTGTGCGGTCGGGGACCAGATCATCAGCACGAAGACGATCACGACGATCCATGATCCTCGACGATGGTTTGACAGATGCGTTGGTGGCAGGGCCACACTCATTCTTGAGCCTCCGGGTTCGCGGCCCATCCCTTCTCGCGCTTGCAGCATGAGAACGATCTGCAACGCCGAAACGATCACCAGGAGCGTCAAGCGGCGAGGGAAGCGAAAGCAGCTCAAGCAGACAAGCGTCGGCAACGCGTAAAGGCGCTGCGCGAGGAGCTCAACACCGTTATTCGCATGAGCGACCCCCAGCGACGCGGAACTGCCTTGGAAGCCCTGCTAAACAAGATCTTCGCTGCTGAGGGGCTGTCTATACGTGAGGCATTTGCACTGCGGGATGAGGGCGGGCAAGTAACCGAGCAGATCGACGGTGTTGTCGAGCTGGACAGGGCTCCATACCTCGTTGAAGTCAAGTACTGGGCGGACGTGCTCGGAAAGGGGCCTGTTGCTGAGCACCTCGTGCGGGTCTACAGCAGAGCCGAGGTGCGGGGCCTGATGATCTCAGCCTCGGGCTCACGCAGCCTGCCGTTGATGAGTGCCGCCGAGCTCTGGCCCATCGCGTCGTCGTTCTTGGGGAGCTCCGCGAACTCGTGTTGGTGATGGAACAAGAGCAGCCTCTGGATGAGTGGCTCCGGGAGAAGGTGCGGAGAGCCATGGTGCCATGGTCGATCGCGAACCACTCGCTATCTACGGTGTCCACTTCTGACGCGGCGGCCACCCAGTGGGCTACGCCGCTGGGCGGGCTCCAAAGCCTGCCTGAGCTGGGGTGTAGTCCACCAAGATCATTACGTCGCCATTACGTGATCACTGGCAAATAGCTGCTCTCGGCGACATCTGCCTGCACATACGCGAAGACCCCGGCCTCAGCGTTTCCGCTGGTGACGGGGTCTTGGGCACCTTCTTCAAGGTGCCCCCGGCAGGATTCGAACCTGCGCACACGGCTCCGGAGGCCGTTGCTCTATCCCCTGAGCTACGGGGGCGTGTCGGCGCGGTTTGCGCGGCGACGTGTAGAACCCTACCAGCTCCGAACGGCTCCCTATGAACAGGTATTTCCGCACTCCGTGGGCGTGGGGGCGGGCGCATGTGCACCTCGCGTCCCAGAGGTTGCCCTTGGCTTCCCGCACGATCCCCCGCACGGGGTGGAAGTGGGGAAAACCCGGACGCGGTGGCGGGCGCGGACCTACTCTCGAGTTGTGTCAGGCGTGTCAGGCCGCGTGCTTGTTGTCGACGACAACAAGGTCATCCGGCAGCTGATCAGGGTCAATCTCGAGCTGGAGGGCTTCGAGGTCGTGACCGCGGCCGACGGTGCCGAATGCCTGGATGTGGTGGACCAGGTCAGACCCGATGTGGTCACACTCGACGTGGTGATGCCCCGCCTCGACGGGCTGCGTACCGCCGCTCGGCTGCGTTCCGATCCGCGGACCCGGAATCTGCCCATCGTCATTGTCAGTGCCTGCACCCAGTACGAGGTGGCGAGCGGGCTTGAGGTCGGGGTGGACGCCTTCCTGGCCAAGCCCTTCGAGCCTGCCGAACTGCTCGGGGTCGTACGGCAGTTGATGGAACACGGTAGTGGCAGTGACGGTGGCAGCGGTGGTGGTGATGGTGACGGCGAGCATGGCGCCCTCAGTGGTGAGTGCGGGGCCGCCGGAGAAACCGAGCGCGCCGGCCGCCCCAGCGGCTGACCCCGGCCCCGGCCCCGGACCTTGCCCTCGTTCCAGCGGCTGACCCCGGCCCCGGACCTTGCCCTCGTTCCAGCGGCTGACCCCGGCCCCGGACCTTGCCCTCGTTCCAGCGGCTGACCTCAGCCCCGGACCTTGCCCTCGACCCAGCGGCTGACCCCACCCCCGGGTCCTCGCCTCCGTGCAGCGGCGACCCCGGCCCCCGCCCGCCGCCCCCGGGTCCTCGCCTCCGTCCAGCGGCGACCCCGGCTCCCGGCCCCCACCCCCGGGCCCTGGCCTCCATCCAGCGGCTGACGCCGGCCCCGATCCCGCCCCCCCCGGGTCCCGGCCCCGATCCCGCCCCCGGGTCCCGCCCCCGTCATCCCGGCAGCCCACCCAGCACCCGCCGAAGCCGCCGCCTCAGCCGCCGAAGCCGCCGCCCCACCGGCCGAAGCCGCCGCCCCAGCCGCCGCCCCACCGGCCGAAGCCGCCGCCAAAGCCGCCGCCGACCCACCCGCCGAAGCCGCCGCCGCCGAAGCCCCCGCCGCCCCAGCCCCTGACCCACCCGCCGAAGCCGCCGCCCCCGTCCGCACCCCGCCGTCCACATCCCGGACCATCGGGGAAACCAGGTCGCGTCCCCACCCCCTTCCTCCCATACGCTTGTCCCGTGACCCCCGTCGAGCTCTCCCGCACCGTGCTGCGCGCCATGCGTCGTGCCGTCGATGACGGGGAGCTCAGTGGCCTTGGGGATGTGGGTGTGGGTGTGGGCGCGGCAGGGCGGGTTGTCGTTGAGCGGCCTCGGCCCGGCGGGTGTGGGGACTACGCCACGAACGTCGCCCTGCAGGTCGCCCGCGCCGCCGGGCGCTCGCCGCGGCAGGTCGCCGAAGTGCTCTCCCCGCGGCTCGCCCGGGAGCCCGGCATCGCTGCCATCGACATCACCGGGCCCGGTTTTCTGAACATCACCCTCGAAGGGTGCGGCCCCCAGTACACAGGCAGCGCGTCCGCCGACCTCGTACGTGATGTCCTCGCCCGCGGCGCCTCGTACGGGCACATCCATCCCGGCCCGGAGGACGGCTCCGCCGAAACCCACCAGCTCCACTTCCCCCGCGAAGTCCGCGCCGCCGTCCTCGCCGACTCACTCCGCCGCATCCTCCTCTCCCGGGGTGCCCACGTGCGGAACATCTGCGAGGGGGCCGCAGACACCAACTGGGCGGCGGCCACCCTCGGCGTACACATCGACGCGTACGGGAACCCTCCTGCCGCCCCCACCCCCCTGCGGCCCGTCCCGGCCTCCGCCGACCCCGCCCCCCTCGGCCCCGACGCCGCCCGCTGGGCGCTCCTGTACCCCGCCGCCCGCGACCGGCCCCGCATCAGTGACGAGCACCTCGTCCAGCGTGCGAGCAATCCCCTCTTCCGTGTGCGGTACGCCTGCTCCCGCACCCGCGCCCTCACCAGGAACGCCGCCGCCCTCGGCTTCACCTCCGAGCCCGCGGACATAGCGGGAGCCGGAGCGCAGGGGCTCCTCGACGCCCTCGCCGACTACCCCCGCATCCTGGCCGCAGCCGCCCGGCACCGTGCGCCCGACCGGCTTGCCCGGCATCTTGTCGTCATCGCCGATGCCTTCCTCGCCTTTCAGCCCGGCGTGCTGCCGCTCGGTGACGAGAAACCCTCGGCCGCCCACCGTGCCCGGCTCGCGCTCGCCGAAGCCGCCGGGACGGTGCTCGCAGGCGGCCTGTCCCTGCTCGGCATCAGCGCCCCCGAGTACTTGTGACACGTGAAGACAGACGTGAATG
Organism: Streptomyces sp. NPDC033180; assembly: GCF_055577645.1. Taxonomy (NCBI): domain Bacteria; kingdom Bacillati; phylum Actinomycetota; class Actinomycetes; order Kitasatosporales; family Streptomycetaceae; genus Streptomyces; species Streptomyces sp. NPDC033180. Next base: position 338,611 of record NZ_JBVIPU010000005.1, read on the forward strand.
AAGTGAGAGAGACGAACGCGACATGAGCCGTTCCGCACACCCCGCCGGGCCTCGCCACGCCGACGTACTGCCCGAAGGGCACTACACCGCCCCGGCCGATGACCTGAACTCCCTCGATCCGAAGGTCTGGTCGCAGACCGTCGGGCGTGACGCGGACGGTGTCGTCACCGTCGGCGGAATCCCGGTGACGCGGCTCGCCGAGGAGTTCGGTACCCCCGCCTACTTCCTCGACGAGGCCGACTTCCGCGCCCGCTGCCACGCCTGGCGCGGTGCCTTCGGGGCCGACGCCGACGTGTTCTACGCCGGCAAGGCCTTCCTCTCGCGGGCGATCGTCAGGTGGCTGCACGAGGAAGGGCTGAACCTCGACGTGTGCAGCGGTGGCGAGCTCGCCACCGCCCTCGCCGCCGGCATGCCCGCCGACCGCATCGCCTTCCACGGCAACAACAAGACCGAGGAGGAGATCGAGCGGGCGATCGAAACCGGTGTCGGGCGCATCGTGCTCGACTCCTTTCAGGAGATCGTGCGCGTCGCCCACATCGCCGACCGGCTCGGCACCCGCCAGCGCGTGCAGATCCGCGTGACCGTCGGCGTCGAGGCCCACACCCACGAGTTCATCGCCACCGCACACGAGGACCAGAAGTTCGGCATCGCGCTGGCCGGGGGCCAGGCCGCCGAGGCCGTGCGGCGGGCGCTCCAGCTCGATGGCCTCGAGCTCATCGGCGTGCACTCGCACATCGGGTCGCAGATCTTCGACATGGCCGGGTTCGAGGTCTCCGCCCGGCGCGTCGTCCAGTTGCTCGCCGAGGTGCGGGACGAGCACGGTGTCGAGCTTCCCGAGATCGACCTCGGCGGCGGGCTCGGCATCGCCTACACCTCCGAGGACGACCCCCGCGAGCCGCACGAGATCGCCAAGGCGCTCGGCGAGATCGTCACGCGCGAGTGCGAGGCCGCGAATCTGCGGACGCCGCGCATCTCCGTCGAGCCCGGGCGTGCCATCGTCGGGCCCACCGCCTTCACCCTCTACGAGGTCGGCACCGTCAAGCCGCTCGAAGGCCTGCGTACCTACGTCTCCGTCGACGGCGGCATGTCCGACAACATCCGTACGGCTCTCTACGACGCCGAGTACAGCGTCGCCCTCGTCTCGCGGGAGTCCGACGCGCAGCCCATGCTGGTCCGCGTGGTCGGCAAGCACTGCGAGAGCGGGGACATCGTGGTGAAGGACGCGTTCCTGCCCGCCGACATCGCACCCGGTGATCTGATCGCCGTGCCCGCGACCGGCGCGTACTGCCGTTCCATGGCGAGCAACTACAACCACGCTCTCCGTCCGCCGGTCGTCGCCGTGCGGGATGGTGATGCGCGGGTCATCGTCCGGCGCGAGACGGAGGAAGACCTCCTGCGACTTGACGTCGGCTGAGGAAGTACCGGCCCGGAGACAGCGATCGATGAAGTATCGGTCTGTGAAATAGTCGTCTCACCATCCGGACAGGGCATAGGAACTGCCAGCGGGTGGGTGAGACTGGTCCCATCGTAGATGTATGAGAAGTGAGGTCGGATGATGCGTACGCGTCCGCTGAAGGTGGCGCTGCTGGGCTGTGGGGTTGTCGGCTCAGAGGTGGCGCGCATCATGACGACGCACGCCGACGACCTCACGGCCCGGATCGGTGCCCCGGTGGAGCTCGCCGGGGTGGCCGTGCGCCGTCCGTCGAAGGTGCGGGACGGAATCGACCCCTCACTGGTCACCACGGACGCGACCGCGCTGGTCAAACGCGGTGACATTGATGTCGTCGTCGAGGTCATCGGGGGCATCGAGCCCGCCAGGACCCTCATCACCACCGCCTTCGCGCATGGTGCGTCCGTCGTCTCCGCCAACAAGGCGCTCATCGCGCAGGACGGCGCCGCGCTGCACGCCGCCGCCGAGGAGCACGGGCGGGATCTCTACTACGAGGCTGCCGTCGCCGGTGCGATTCCGCTGATCCGGCCGCTGCGCGAGTCCCTCGTCGGCGACAAGGTCAACCGGGTTCTCGGAATCGTGAACGGTACGACCAACTTCATCCTCGATGCCATGGACACCACCGGCGCCGGTTATCAGGAAGCCCTCGACGAGGCCACCGCCCTCGGATACGCGGAAGCCGACCCGACCGCCGACGTCGAAGGCTTCGACGCCGCCGCCAAGGCCGCGATCCTCGCCGGTATCGCGTTCCACACGCGCGTGCGTCTCGACGACGTCTACCGCGAGGGCATGACCGAGGTGACCGCCGCCGACTTCGCGTCCGCGAAGCGCATGGGCTGCACCATCAAGCTGCTCGCCATCTGTGAGCGGGCCGCCCACGGCGGGTCCGTCACCGCGCGCGTGCACCCCGCGATGATTCCGCTCAGTCATCCGCTGGCGTCGGTCCGCGAGGCGTACAACGCCGTCTTCGTGGAGGCCGAGGCCGCCGGCCAGCTCATGTTCTACGGTCCCGGCGCCGGTGGTTCTCCCACCGCGTCGGCCGTGCTCGGCGACCTCGTCGCCGTCTGCCGCAACAAGCTCGGCGAAGCCACCGGGCCCGGCGAATCCGCGTACACCCAGCTGCCCGTGAGTTCCATGGGCGAGGTCGTCACGCGCTACCACATCAGCCTCGACGTAGCCGACAAGCCGGGTGTTCTCGCCCAGGTCGCGACGGTCTTCGCCGAGCACGGCGTATCGATCGATACGGTCCGTCAGACGGGCAAGGACGGCGAGGCCTCTCTCGTCGTCGTCACCCACCGCGCGCCCGACGCCGCCCTCACCGGCACCGTCGAGGCACTGCGGAATCTCGACACCGTGCGTGGTGTCGCCAGCATCATGCGGGTTGAAGGGGAGTAGTCAGTAATGAGCCACCAATGGCGCGGAATCATCGAGGAGTACCGGGACCGTCTTCCCGTCTCCGCCACGACGCCCGTCGTGACGCTCCGCGAGGGCGGCACGCCGCTCGTGCCCGCGCAGGTGCTCACCGAGCGCACGGGCTGCGAGGTCCATCTCAAGGTCGAGGGCGCCAACCCGACCGGGTCCTTCAAGGACCGCGGCATGACGATGGCGATCACGAAGGCCAAGGAGGAGGGCGCCAAGGCCGTCATCTGCGCCTCCACCGGCAACACCTCGGCCTCGGCCGCCGCCTATGCCGTACGCGCCGGGATGGTCTGCGCGGTCCTCGTGCCGCAGGGCAAGATCGCGCTCGGCAAGATGGGCCAGGCGCTCGTCTACGGCTCGAAGATCCTGCAGGTCGACGGCAACTTCGACGACTGCCTGAACCTCGCACGCGCCCTCTCCGAGAACTACCCGGTGGCGCTGGTCAATTCGGTCAACCCGTTCCGCATCGAGGGCCAGAAGACCGCATCGTTCGAGATCGTCGACGCGCTCGGCGACGCCCCCGACATCCACGTCCTGCCGGTGGGCAACGCGGGCAACATCACGGCCTATTGGAAGGGCTACAAGGAGTACGCCGCCGACTCGGTCTCGTCGCGCACTCCCCGCATGTGGGGCTTCCAGGCTTCCGGTTCCGCGCCCATCGTGCGCGGCGAGATCGTCAAGGACCCGTCGACCATCGCCACCGCGATTCGCATCGGCAACCCCGCGTCGTGGCAGTACGCACTCGACGCCCGCGACGAGTCGGACGGCTTCATCGACGAGGTGACGGACCGTGAGATCCTGCGCGCCTACAAGCTGTTGGCGTCCCAGGAGGGTGTATTCGTCGAGCCGGCGTCGGCCGCTTCCGTCGCGGGGCTGCTGAAGGCGGCCGAGCAGGGCAAGGTCGACAAGGGGCAGCGCATCGTCTGCACCGTCACCGGAAACGGCCTCAAGGACCCGGACTGGGCCGTCGCGGGCGCACCGCAGCCGGTCACGGTTCCGGTCGACTCGGCCGCCGCGGCCGAGCGTCTGGGCCTGGCATAACCGTTTCCGGCATGGCATAGCCATGCCGGTCCGGGATACAGGCAGCAGTACGGCGGGCATAACCGCCTGGAAAACCCGCAACTCCGCATAGGGGGTGCACAGGGGGCTTACGACACGCATCGTGCGCCTCCTGTGCGCCCTATGTCGCCACAGAACCTTCCTTCGATAGGCTGTACCGAACCCGCCCCGCCGCATATGCCGCGGTGCTGCCGCAGAGCGGCCTTCGGGTAGTGCCTCATCACGTGGCAAGTCCTCAAAAGATCGCAGCTCAAGGAGAGTCATCGAGCGATGGCCGGTCCCGCGTTCCGCGCCGCCGCCGTCCGGGTGCGCGTCCCCGCCACCAGCGCCAACCTCGGCCCGGGCTTCGACGCCCTCGGCCTGTCGCTGGGTCTGTACGACGACGTCGTCGTGCGGGTGGCCGACACCGGACTGAACATCGACATCGCAGGTGAGGGCGGCGAGACGCTCCCACGCGACGAGTCGCATCTGCTCGTACGTTCCCTGCGCACCGCCTTCGACCTGCTCGGCGGACAGCCGCGCGGGCTCGAAATCGTCTGTGCCAACCGCATTCCGCACGGCAGGGGCCTCGGCTCCTCGTCCGCCGCCATCTGCGCGGGCATCGTCGCCGCGCGCGCCGTGACGATAGGCGGGGACGCCCGTCTGGACGACAACGCCCTGCTCGAGCTCGCCACCGAGATCGAGGGGCACCCGGACAACGTCGCCGCCTGTCTGCTCGGCGGCTTCACGCTCTCCTGGATGGACGGGGGAGCGGCGCGGGCGATCAGGATGGAACCCGCCGATTCCATCGTTCCGGTGGTCTTCGTACCGGCCAGGCCCGTGCTCACCGAGACCGCGCGCGGACTGCTCCCGCGCACCGTCCCGCACGTCGACGCGGCCGCCAACGCGGGCCGGGCCGCGCTGCTCGTCGAGGCCCTGACCAGGCGCCCCGAGCTGCTGCTCCCCGCAACCGAGGACCGGCTCCACCAGGAGTACCGCGCGCCCGCCATGCCCGAGAGCGCCGCCTTGGTGGAGCGCCTGCGCGCGGACGGTGTCCCGGCGATGATCTCCGGCGCGGGGCCCACGGTCCTCGCGCTGGCCGATGAGAGTGCGGCGGACAAGGTCGCACGCCTTGCGGGAGAGGGCTGGGCGGCCAATCGCCTGGCGCTCGACGCGACCGGCGCGAGCGTGTTGCCGCTTGCTCCTTGACACCTGTTAGCCGGATTGGAGAGGGGGAATGTTTGTTGGATCCGGTAGTGTTAACCTCAAGTCTGCACCCGACCCCACCATGGCGAGGTGCTTCGTGTCCCCGTCCGGGACATCCATCCTTCCGGGAGCCTCCCAAACTGCTCTGTGCCCCGCACTGAGCGGTGCCGAGCACGCTCCGGAACCGGCGTGACCGAGCCGAGTGACACCGCACATCAGTGGCACCTCACCGGGACTCGCCATCACCAGTGAATTCTTCCGCCGCGCGTTGGCGGACCACCGCCCCGGCACGGTCCACACACCAAAGGACCTCCGGACAGCACAACCGGTCGCCGAGCCAGACAGGCCGACGTCCGCTCCAGGGAAGGACCCTTCGTGAGCGACACCACCGATCTGATGGGCGTGACTGCCGACACGCCCGCCACGGACGCCTCTGCGGCGCCTGCCACCGGTGCTTCGGCCGGGTCCCGGCGGCGCCGCGGCACCGGCCTCGATGGCATGGTGCTGGCGGAACTGCAGCAGGTCGCATCCGGCCTCGGTATCAAGGGCACTGCGCGGATGCGCAAGAGCCAGCTGATCGAGGTCATCAAGGAGGCGCAGGCCGGGGGCGGTGCCCCCGCGAAGAGCGCCGCGCCGGCCTCGGACGCCGAGACCAAGCCCAAGCGCCGCGCGACCTCGAAGGCCCGGACGGGCGAGGACACCGCGGCGAGCTCGACGGGCGCCGACAAGGCCGCCAAGGCGAGCAAGGCCGACAAGGCCGAGCAGCCGGCCGGCGCCAAGGCCGATGACGCCGCCCAGCAGCAGATCGACATCCCGGGCCAGCCCGCGGGTGCCGACAAGGGCGAGCGCCGCCGTCGCCGTGCCACCGCCGACGCGGGCAGCCCCGAGACGGTCACCGCCGAGGCGAAGAGCGAGCCGAAGAGCGACGCCAAGAACGACAAGAACGACAAGAGCGACGCCAAGACGGACGCGCAGCCCGAGGCCAAGGGTGACGGCTCCGGTGACAACAACGCCGACGGCCGCCGCGAGCGCCGTGACCGCCAGGGCCGTGGCCGCGACCGCGACCGCCGTGGCAACAAGGGCGACGAGCAGCAGGGCGGCAACCGCCAGCAGGGCGGCGGCCGTCAGGACCGCGGCGACCGCCAGGACCGTCAGCAGCGGGACCAGCGCGACCAGCGTGACAACGGACCGCAGGACGACTTCGACGACGAGGCGGGTGGCCGTCGCGGCCGCCGCGGCCGTTACCGCGACCGCCGTGGCCGTCGTGGGCGCGACGAGTTCGGCGGCGCGAGCGAGCCGCAGGTCGCCGACGACGACGTACTGATCCCCGTCGCGGGCATCCTGGACATCCTCGACAACTACGCGTTCATCCGGACCTCGGGTTACCTCCCGGGCCCGAACGACGTGTACGTGTCGCTCGCCCAGGTCCGTAAGAACGGTCTGCGCAAGGGTGACCACATCACCGGCGCCGTCCGCCAGCCCAAGGACGGCGAGCGCCGCGAGAAGTTCAACGCGCTCGTCCGCCTCGACTCGGCGAACGGCATGGCGGCCGAATCCGGGCGCGGGCGACCGGAGTTCAACAAGCTGACGCCCCTCTACCCGCAGGACCGGCTCCGTCTGGAGACCGACCCGGGCGTGCTCACCACCCGCATCATCGACCTCGTGTCGCCGATCGGTAAGGGCCAGCGCGGTCTGATCGTGGCTCCGCCGAAGACCGGCAAGACCATGATCATGCAGGCGGTCGCGAACGCGATCACCACGAACAGCCCCGAGTGCCACCTGATGGTCGTCCTGGTCGACGAGCGTCCGGAAGAGGTCACCGACATGCAGCGGTCGGTGAAGGGCGAGGTCATCTCCTCGACCTTCGACCGTCCGGCCGAGGACCACACCACGGTCGCCGAGCTGGCCATCGAGCGCGCCAAGCGTCTCGTGGAGCTGGGTCACGACGTGGTCGTGCTTCTCGACTCGATCACCCGCCTGGGCCGTGCGTACAACCTGGCGGCCCCGGCCTCCGGCCGCATCCTGTCCGGTGGTGTCGACTCGACGGCGCTCTACCCGCCGAAGCGCTTCTTCGGTGCGGCGCGCAACATCGAGGACGGCGGCTCGCTGACCATCCTCGCCACCGCGCTCGTCGACACCGGTTCGCGCATGGACGAGGTGATCTTCGAGGAGTTCAAGGGCACCGGCAACATGGAGCTCAAGCTCGACCGGAAGCTCTCCGACAAGCGCATCTTCCCGGCGGTGGACGTCGACGCGTCCTCCACCCGCAAGGAAGAGATCCTGCTCAACAGCGAAGAGCTCGCGATCGTCTGGAAGCTGCGCCGGGTGCTGCACGCGCTCGACTCGCAGCAGGCCATCGAGCTGCTCCTCGACAAGATGAAGCAGACGAAGTCGAACGCCGAGTTCCTCATGCAGATCGCGAAGACGACCCCGACGCCGGGCAACGGCAACGACTAGTCCTCGCGGGCAGTACGTACACAAAAGGGCCGCCCCCGTCATCCGACGGGGGCGGCCCTTTGCGTCCAGGGGGCGCGCGCAAGGGGTGCCGAATGACCTTGACCACACCCCTAAGAGATTCTTACGGTCACGGGCAGTAGCCCCGTGGCGGGGTAAATCGCAGGTGAGGAGCCCGAAGGACGGGGAAGGAGTGCACGATGCGTCACGAGCGTGCGCCGGGGCGCTCACATAGCGCTGTGCAACCCTTCTTTCGGTTTCCACGTCTGACAAGTGACGACAAACCGCGCCTGACCCTGAAAGCAGGGGGTACCCGACCCGGACGAGGACTGAGGAGCACATGACCGACGAGAGCGCATCCGCGGAAACGGCACCGAAGCGCCCCCGAGGTGGTGGCGGCCGGCGCCGTAAGCCGCGTGAGAAGCGCAGCAAGGTCCTCGTCATCACCGCCTGGACCGCGGCATCGGTGATCGTCCTCGGCGGTACGGGCCTCGGCTTCGTGTACTTCAAGCTCAACGGCAACATCAAGGGCGTCGACATCAACCAGGCGCTCGGCACCGACCGCCCCGAGAACATCGACAACGGCTCGCAGGACATCCTCGTCCTCGGCTCCGACTCCCGCTCCGGCGACAACGCCAAGTACGGCAAGGACGAGGGCGCCGCCCGCTCGGACACGGCGATGGTCGTGCACGTGAACAAGGGCCACAAGACGGCCAGCGTCGTCTCCATACCCCGCGACACCCTCATATCCCGCCCCGAGTGCAAGACGGACGACGGCAAGACGGATCCGGGCGGACAGCGGCAGATGTTCAACACGGCGTACGAGGTCGGCGGCCCCGCCTGCGCCGTCAAGACGGTGGAGAAGATGTCCGGCATCCGGATGGACCACTACGTGGAAGTGGACTTCTCCGGCTTCAAGAAGCTCATCAACACCCTCGGCGGCGTCGAGATCACCACCAAGAAGGCGATCAACGACAAGGACAGCCACCTCAACCTCAAGGCCGGCACGCACCAGCTCACCGGCGAGCAGGCCCTCGGTCTGGTCCGCACCCGGCACGGCGTCGGCGACGGCAGCGACCTCGGCCGCATCCAGCTGCAGCAGGCCTTCATCAAGGCCCTGATCAACCAGGTCAAGGACGTCGGCGTCTTCAGCAACCCGAAGAAGCTCTACGACCTCGCGAACGACGCGACCAGCGCCATCACCACCGACTCCGACCTGAACGACGTCAAGAGCCTCGCGGGCTTCGCGAGCGGGCTCAAGGGCATCGGCGCGGGCGACATGAAGATGGTCACGATGCCCATCCAGTACGACCCGGCGGACCCCAACCGCGTCCTGCCCCTGGAGAAGGCCGACCAGCAGGTCTGGGACGCGCTCAAGGCCGACAAGCCCATCCCCAAGTCCGCCACCGAGAAGTCCGCGGGCGACAAGGGCGACGCGCGCGACGTCGTGACCAGCGACTAGCGCGGTTCTGAGCCCGCCGGGAATAGAACGGCACCCACCCCGGTTTGGGCAGATGCGACCCGTCCTGGCAGACTGGTACGTCGGCCCCGGTTCACGTACGAGCAATCCGCGCGTACGACCCGGCGCCCTCCCGAAACTAGGAGACACCTTGAAGCGCGACATCCACCCCGAGTACTTCGAGACCCAGGTCAGCTGCACCTGTGGCGCGGAGTTCACCACCCGCAGCACGATCTCCAGCGGCCGCGTCCGTGCCGAGGTCTGCTCCGAGTGCCACCCGTTCTACACGGGCAAGCAGAAGATCCTCGACACCGGTGGCCGCGTGGCCCGCTTCGAGGCCCGCTTCGGCAAGGCTGCCGCCAACAAGTAGCGAGCCACTGCGCCGGTCTTCGGCCGCCCTCGGGAGGGGGCGGTTGGGACCGGCGCTTTGCCGTCTGATCGCAGCAGCCACCTTCGCGTAGAACCCTTGCGCGGTACCTTCGCGTAGAAGACTCAGGAGACCCCGATGTTCGAGGCGGTCGAGGAACTGATCGGCGAGCACGCCGATCTGGAGACGAAGCTCGCGGACCCCTCGGTCCACGCCGACCAGGCCAACGCGCGCAAGCTCAACAAGCGCTACGCCGAGCTGACGCCGATCGTCTCGACGTACAGCGCCTGGAAGCAGACCGGCGACGACATCGCGACGGCCCGTGAAATGGCCGCGGAGGAACCGGAGTTCGCCGCGGAGGTCAAGGACCTGGAGAAGCAGCGCGAGGAGATCACCGAGAAGCTGCGGCTTCTCCTGGTGCCCCGCGACCCCAGCGACGACAAGGACGTCATCCTCGAGGTCAAGGCGGGCGCGGGCGGCGACGAGTCGGCGCTCTTCGCCGGCGACCTCCTGCGCATGTACCTGCGGTACGCGGAGCGCGTGGGCTGGAAGACCGAGATCATCGACGCCACCGAGTCCGAGCTCGGCGGCTACAAGGACGTCCAGGTCGCCGTGAAGACCAAGGGCGGCAACGGCGCGACCGAGCCCGGCCAGGGCGTCTGGGCACGGCTGAAGTACGAGGGCGGCGTGCACCGCGTGCAGCGCGTGCCCTCCACCGAGTCGCAGGGCCGGATCCACACCTCCGCGGCCGGCGTCCTGGTGACGCCCGAGGCCGAGGAGGTCGATGTCGAGATCCTCGCCAACGACCTGCGCATCGACGTCTACCGCTCGTCGGGTCCCGGCGGCCAGTCGGTCAACACCACCGACTCCGCGGTGCGCATCACGCACCTGCCCACCGGCGTCGTGGCCTCCTGCCAGAACGAGAAGAGCCAGCTGCAGAACAAGGAGCAGGCGATGCGTATTCTGCGCTCCAGGCTCCTTGCCGCGGCTCAGGAGGAAGCGGAGAGCAAGGCCGCGGACGCCCGTCGCAGCCAGGTCCGCACCGTCGACCGCTCCGAGAAGATCCGGACGTACAACTTCCCGGAAAACCGGATCTCGGACCACCGTGTCGGCTTCAAGGCGTACAACTTGGACCAGGTGCTCGACGGAGACCTCGACGCGGTCATCCAGGCCTGCGTCGACGCGGACTCCGCGGCCAAGCTCGCGGCAGCCTGAGCACCCGACAACCGCACTGCCCCCCGGAGGACCAGCGTGAACCTGCTGCTCGCGGAAGTGGCCCAGGCCACCCAGCGGCTGGCCGACGCCGGCGTGCCCTCGCCGCGCAACGACGCGGAGGAGCTCGCGGCCTTCGTGCACGGCGTGAAGCGGGGCGAGCTGCACTCCGTCAAGGACTCCGACTTCGACGCCCGCTACTGGGAGACGATCGCGCGCCGCGAGGCACGCGAGCCGCTCCAGCACATCACCGGGCGTGCCTTCTTCCGCTACCTCGAACTGCAGGTCGGGCCCGGGGTCTTCGTGCCGCGGCCGGAGACCGAGTCGGTGGTCGGCTGGGCCATAGACGCCGTGCGCGCGATGGATGTCGTCGAGCCGCTCATCGTCGATCTGTGCACGGGCTCCGGGGCCATCGCCCTCGCCATGGCGCAGGAGGTCCCACGCTCGCGCGTGCACGCCGTGGAGCTGTCCGAGGACGCCCTGAAGTGGACGCGGAAGAACGTCGAGGGGTCCAGGGTCAAGCTGTCCCAGGGCGACGCGCGTGACGCCCTTCCGGAGCTCGAAGGACAGGTCGACCTCCTCATCTCGAACCCGCCGTACATCCCGCTCACCGAGTGGGAGTACGTCGCTCCGGAAGCCCGTGACTACGACCCCGACCTCTCGCTCTTCTCCGGCGAGGACGGCCTCGACCTGATCCGCGGCATCGAGCGCACCGCCCACCGGCTCCTGCGGCCGGGCGGCGTCGTCGTCATCGAGCACGCCGACACCCAGGGCGGCCAGGTGCCGTGGATCTTCACCGAGGAGCGGGGCTGGGCCGACGCGGCCGACCACCCCGACCTCAACAACAGGCCGAGGTTCGCGACCGCCCGCAAGGCGATGCCGTGACCACCACCACTTCAAGCCAGCAGCACGTGTACGAGGAGGCCAGTTAGATGGCACGGCGATACGACACCAACGACGCGACCGACCGTACGACCGGTCTGCGCGAGGCCGCGTCGGCCGTCCGCCGTGGCGAGCTGGTCGTGCTGCCCACCGACACCGTCTACGGGATCGGTGCCGACGCCTTCACGCCGGAGGCGTGCGCCGACCTGCTCGACGCCAAGGGCCGTGGCCGCAACATGCCGACGCCGGTCCTCATCGGCTCCCCGAACACGCTGCACGGCCTGGTCACCGACTTCTCCGAGTCGGCCTGGGAGCTCGTCGACGCGTTCTGGCCCGGGGCCCTGACTCTGGTCGCCAAGCAGCAGCCGTCGCTCCAGTGGGACCTCGGGGACACCCGGGGAACCGTCGCGATCCGGATGCCGCTGCACCCCGTCGCCATCGAGCTGCTCACCGAGGTCGGCCCCATGGCGGTCTCCTCGGCGAACCTCACCGGGCACCCCGCGCCGGAGGACTGCGACGCCGCGCAGGAGATGCTCGGCGACTCCGTCTCCGTGTACCTGGACGGCGGGCCGACGCCCGGCATCGTCCCGTCGTCGATCGTGGACGTCACCGGGAAGGTGCCGGTACTGCTGCGCGCGGGCGCCCTGGACGCGGAGGAGCTCCGCAAGGTGGTACCCGACCTCGAGGTGGCGAATTGACAGCCCCTGAGACGGGGCGTGGCATAGCGGCTTATCCCGATTCGTTCCGCATCCTCCACGTCAGCACCGGCAATGTGTGCCGCTCGCCGATCACTGAGCGGCTGACCAGGCATGCCCTCGCCGACCGCCTGGGTGATCCCTTCACCGGCGGCCTGATCGTGGAGAGCGCGGGCACGTGGGGGCACGAAGGCGCCCCCATGGAGACCAACGCCGAGGCGGTGCTCGCGGACTTCGGCGCGGACGCCTCGGGCTTCAAGGGGCGCGAGCTCCTCGACGAGCACGTCATCCGCGCCGACCTCGTCCTGACGGCGACCCGGGACCACCGGGCGCAGGTCATCTCGATGGGTCACTCGGCGGGGCTCCGCACGTTCACGCTCAAGGAGTTCACGCGCCTTGTGCGGGCCATAGACCCCGCGACGCTGCCCGACCCCGATGGTGGAGTGGTCGAGCGGGCCAGGGCCCTCGTGCGGGCCGCCGCCGCGCTGCGGGGCTGGCTCCTCGCGCCCACGGCCGAGGCGGACGAGGTGTACGACCCCTACGGGGCGCCGCTGCCCTTCTTCCGCTCGGTGGGCGACGAGATCAACGAAGCGCTGGATCCGGTGGTGACGGCGCTGACCGGCGTGCGGGCCAAGGCTTAAACCTTTCTCTTCGGCGCGGGCGGCAGATCCGCCCCGACACCGCGCGGGCACCGTGTGGCGGGCCTACATTGGAGGGACCCGCACACCTCGCGAGGCCCGGAGCCCAAGATGCCGGTCAGCACCGCACCCACCGCCGCCCCGACGGCGCCCGCTGACTTCGCCGCGCTCCGCCGCGCGGACCCCCAGATGGCGGAGATCCTCCTGGCAGAGCAGGACCGGCAGGCGTCCTGTCTCCAGCTCATCGCAGCGGAGAACTTCACCTCACCGGCGGTGCTCGCGGCCCTGGGCTCCCCCCTCGCCAACAAGTACGCGGAGGGCTACCCCGGCGCCCGCCACCACGGCGGCTGCGAACTGGTCGACGTCGCCGAGCGCATCGCCATCGACCGCGCCAAGGCGCTCTTCGGCGCCGAGCACGCCAATGTGCAGCCGCACTCCGGCTCCTCCGCGGTCCTCGCCGCGTACGCCGCCCTGCTGCGCCCCGGCGACACCGTCCTGGCCATGGGCCTGCCGTACGGCGGCCACCTCACGCACGGCTCGCCGTCGAACTTCTCGGGGCGCTGGTTCGACTTCGTGGGCTACGGCGTCGACCCGGACAGCGGCCTCATCGACTACGACCAGGTCCGCGCCCTGGCCCGCTCGCACAAGCCGAAGGCCATCGTCTGCGGCTCCATCGCCTACCCCCGGCACATCGACTACGCGGCCTTCCGCGACATCGCCGACGACGTCGGCGCGTACCTCATCGCCGACGCCGCCCACCCGATCGGCCTGATCGCCGGGGGAGCGGCCCCGAGCCCCGTCCCGTACGCCGACGTCGTCTGCGCCACGACCCACAAGGTGCTGCGTGGCCCGCGCGGCGGTCTGATCCTGTGCGGGCCCGCGCTCGCGTCCCGCATCGACCGTGCCGTGTTCCCCTTCACCCAGGGCGGCGCGCAGATGCACACGATCGCCGCCAAGGCCGTCGCGTTCGGCGAGGCGGCGACCCCGGCCTTCACCGCGTACGCCCATCAGGTCGTCGCCAACGCGCGCGTCCTGGCCCAGGCTCTCGCCGCCGCGGGCTGCACGATCATCACCGGCGGTACCGACACGCACCTGATCCTCGCCGACCCCGCGCCCCTGGGCGTCGACGCGCACACAGCCCGCGGCAGACTCGCCGCCTGCGGCCTGGTCCTGGACACCTGCGCCCTGCCGCACGCCGAGGGACGTGGACTGCGGCTCGGCACCGCCGCCGTCAGCACACAGGGCATGGGGGACGCGGAGATGGTGCGGATCGCCGGGCTCCTCGCCGCCGCGGTAGGCGACGAATCCAGGGAGGCGAACGACTCGAAAGTACGAGAGGAAGTGCGTGAACTGGTGGGCAGATTTCCGCCGTATACGGCCTAGGTCGGGGTGGACGCGTCGGGGGAAGGCGCGTACTCGTGCAACCATCGTCGCTACCCGGAAGTCCCTACCCGTATGCGCGCAGAGCTAGGGTGTGGGGCTGAGATGGCCAGCGATACCTGTGGGGAAGCCCGTGCGTGAATACTTGCTGACGCTCTGCATCACGGCCGCGGTGACTTACCTGCTGACCGGCCCGGTGCGGAAGTTCGCGATCGTGGCCGGCGCCATGCCGGAGATCCGCGCCCGCGACGTGCACCGGGAGCCCACGCCCCGGCTCGGCGGTATCGCGATGTTCTTCGGATTGTGCGCCGGTCTGCTCGTCGCCGATCACCTGCCGAATCTGAACGACGTCTTCGAGCGGTCCAACGAACCGCGCGCGCTGCTCTCCGGTGCCGCGCTGATCTGGCTGATCGGCGTCCTGGACGACAAGTTCGAGATCGACGCCCTGATCAAGCTGGGCGGCCAGATGATCGCCGCGGGCGTGATGGTCCTCCAGGGCCTGACGATCCTGTGGATCCCGGTGCCCGGCTACGGCATGGTCCTCCTGGACCAGGGCCAGGGCACGCTCCTGACGGTCGCGCTCGTCGTGATCACCATCAACGCGGTGAACTTCGTGGACGGCCTCGACGGCCTCGCGGCGGGCATGGTGTGCATCGCGGCGGCGGCGTTCTTCCTCTACGCCTACCGCATCTGGTACGGCTACGGCATCGAGGCCGCGGCCCCCGCCACGCTCTTCGCCGCGATCCTGATGGGCATGTGCCTGGGCTTCCTGCCGCACAACCTCCACCCCGCCCGGATCTTCATGGGGGACTCGGGGTCGATGCTGATCGGCCTGGTCCTCGCGGCGGGTGCGATCTCCGCCACAGGACAGATCGACGGCGATGCCCTGAGCCTGAACTTCGGCGGCACCCGCGATGCCACGCACGCGATGCTTCCGGTCTTCATCCCGCTCCTGATGCCGCTGACGATCATCGCCATCCCGTTCGCCGACCTGGTCCTCGCGATCGTGCGGCGTACGTGGAACGGAAAGTCGCCGTTCGCCGCCGACCGCGGCCACCTCCACCACCGGCTCCTGGAGATCGGCCACTCCCACAGCCGCGCGGTGCTGATCATGTACTTCTGGTCGGCGCTGATCGGCTTCGGCACGGTGGCCTACTCGGTCCACTCGGCCAGTATGTGGATCCTGCTGGCGATCGTCGCCCTGAGCGCGGTGGGCCTCGTGCTGCTCATGCTGCCGCGGTTCAGCCCGCACATCCCGGGCTGGGCCGAGTCCTTCGTGCCGCCGCGTTACCGCAGGCGCGGGAGGGCCGGCGCGGATGTGTCCGTGGCCGGTGCGACGGACGAGGCGGATGCGGACGACCGTCCTCCGGTCGAGTCAGGCGTCAACGGGGCGACGGCCGTTGGCCCCCACTCGCGCGTCGAGGATCGCCGCAAGGCCGGGTCGTCGAGCTGACGACGACCGTCAAACTCGCCCAATACCAGACAAGTTGCCGCGTCGCGTGCACATACGCGCGGATTAACTCTCATGTGTGACGGCGAGCACACCTAGCAGGTAAAGACCTCATCAAATAGTTTGTGATACCGTTCACGAAACCAGGGGATAGAGCCGAAGGACCGTAGTGCGACGGTCCATTGGCCCGAGGGACACTCTCGACCCCGGACTACGCTCGTCCATGACGACACCCTGCCCCCATCAGTAAGCGGAGCGCCGCCATGCCGTCTCAAGACACCCGAAATCTCCTTCAGTCCGCTGTGCCTACTGCTGCCGTCGGCGCGATCGTCGCTGTCGTCAGTGGTGTGGTCGCGGGTGGCAAGGGAGCTCTCGGCGCTGTCATCGGCACCGTGGTGGTCATCGCTTTCATGGGGCTCGGACTGTTCGTCCTGCAGCGGACGGCGAAATCGCTTCCGCAGTTGTTCCAGGCGATGGGCATGATGCTCTACGTCGCCCAGCTGCTGCTGCTCCTCATCTTCATGGGCCTGTTCAAGGACACCACGCTGTTCAACCCCAAGGCTTTCGCGGTCGCGCTCGTAGTGGCGACGGTTACGTGGATGGCCGCACAGGCCCGTGCGCACATGAAGGCCAAGATCCTTTACGTTGAACCCGACTCCGAGCAGAGCGACAAGCCGGAGAAGTCGGGGTCCTCGACGTGAAGGGTAGGGCCGGGATAAATGCGCGTTCGAGATGCTGCTATCGTCCGGTGCCAACTGCGGCACTGCCGGCGCGGGCATCTGAGCTGACGCCTGCACGATCGCGAGGCTCGATGCCTGAACGCCGCGCCCACATCCGAAACACCAGTCTGGTGCCGAATCGCGGCTGCGCGCCGCGCCGACACGACAACGAGGTTGCCGTACCTATGCGTCACGCCGAAGGAGCCCGCGGTGAGTGCTGACCAAACTGAGCTCGCCTTCGATTGGAGCTGTCGGATCATGTCCGACAACGGGTGCGGCTTCCCGGCTCCGGGCCTGCACTCGTTCCTCTTCAAGCCGATCGCCACCGTCGGTGGGTTCGAGTTCAACAAGGTGATGCTGCTTGCCTTGATCACGACGCTTGTCGTCATCACCTTCTTCTACGCGGCGTTCGGCAGGGCCAAGGTCGTTCCGGGCAAGCTGCAGATGATGGGCGAGGCCGGCTACGACTTCGTTCGCCGCGGCATCGTCTACGAGACGATGGGCAAGAAGGACGGCGAGAAGTACGTCCCGCTCATGGTCTCGCTGTTCTTCTTCATCTGGATCATGAACATCTGGTCGGTGATCCCGCTGACCCAGTTCCCGGTCGCGTCGATCTTCGCGTACCCGGTGGTCCTCGCGCTCATCGTGTACCTGATCTGGGTGCCGCTCACCTTCAAGAAGCACGGCTTCGTCGGTGGCTGGAAGAACATCACGGGTTACGACAACTCGCTCGGGCCGATCAAGTGGCTCGTGTCGTTCATCGAGTTCTTCTCGAACCTGCTCGTGCGCCCGTTCACGCACGCTGTGCGACTCTTCGCCAACATGTTCGCCGGTCACCTGATGCTGGTGATGTTCACCGTCGCCTCCTGGTACCTGCTGAACAGTTTCCTGATCCCGGCCGCCGGCGTCTCGTTCGTGATGACCATGGCCATGATCCTCTTCGAGCTCTTCGTGCAGGCTGTTCAGGCGTACGTATTCGTGCTCCTGGCCTGCTCGTACATTCAGGGCGCTCTCGCCGAGCACCACTGAGCCCCTCCGCAAAACCCCCTAAGCGCCCGGTGGCCAACCCCCACCGGTCCATGAAAGAGAAGGAAGTAACGGCATGTCCGCGACTCTCGAACTCGCCGCCGTCACCGGTGACCTCAAGGCCCTCGGCTCCATTGGTTACGGTCTCGCCGCGATCGGCCCCGGCATCGGTGTTGGCATCGTCTTCGGTAAGGGCACCGAGGCTCTGGCCCGTCAGCCCGAAGCCGCCGGTCTGATCCGTGCCAACCAGATCCTCGGCTTCGCCTTCTGTGAGGCGCTCGCCCTCATCGGCATCGTCATGCCGTTCGTCTACAGCTCCTGATCGCCAGAGACGATTAGTACCGTTCGACGAAAGGCACTGATGTGATCGCCAACCTGGTACAGCTGGCGGCCGAGGAAGAGCAGAACCCGCTCATTCCGCCGGGCCCCGAGCTGCTCGTCGGCGCCATCGCCTTCGCCATCGTCTTCTTCTTCTTCTGGAAGAAGCTCCTCCCGAACATCAACAAGGTTCTGGAAGAGCGCCGGGAGGCGATCGAAGGCGGTATCGAGAAGGCCGAGGCCGCTCAGACCGAGGCCCAGAGCGTGCTCGAGCAGTACAAGGCTCAGCTCGCCGAGGCACGGCACGAGGCCGCGCGTCTGCGCCAGGAGGCGCAGGAGCAGGGCGCCACGCTCATCGCTGAGATGCGTGCCGAAGGCCAGCGGCAGCGCGAGGAGATCGTCGCCGCCGGTCACGCGCAGCTCGCCGCCGACCGCAAGGCCGCCGCGCAGTCGCTGCGTCAGGACGTGGGCCAGCTGGCCACCGACCTGGCCGGCAAGCTCGTCGGTGAGTCCCTCGAGGACTCCGCACGGCAGAGCCGCACCATCGACCGATTCCTCGACGAGCTCGAGGAGAAGGCCGAGGCGGCTCGATGACAGCGCACGGAGCTAGCCGCGAGGCCCTGGCCGCCGCACGCGAGCGTCTTGACGCGCTGACCGACAACACGTCGGTCGACGCCAAGCAGCTCGCGGACGAGCTGGCCTCGGTCACGGCGCTGCTGCACCGCGAGGTCTCGCTGCGCCGGGTCCTGACCGACCCGTCGCAGTCCGGTGAGGCCAAGGCGGAGCTCGCCGGGCGGCTGCTCGGCGGGCAGGTGAGCGGCGAGACCGCTGACCTGGTGGCCGGCCTGGTCCGCTCGCGCTGGTCGCAGTCGCGTGACCTGGTGGACGCCCTCGAGGAGCTCACCAACCTCGCCGACCTGACCGGTGCGCAGAAGGCCGGCGCGCTGGACGACGTCGAGGACGAGCTGTTCCGGTTCGGCCGGATCGTCTCCTCGAGCACCGAGCTCCGGTCCGCGCTGACCGACCGCGCCGCCACAGGCGGGGCCAAGAGCGAGCTGCTGCGCAGCCTGCTCGGGGGCAGGGCCAACGAGGTCACGGAGCGGCTCGTCGAGCGCCTCGTGACCGCGCCCCGTGGACGTAGCCTGGAAGCGGGACTCGAGTCCCTGTCCAAGCTGGCCGCGGACCGCCGGAACCGGATGGTCGCCGTCGTCACTTCGGCTGTGCCGCTCTCGGACCAGCAGAAGCAGCGCCTCGGTGCCGCCCTCGCGAAGGTCTACGGCCGCCAGATGCACCTGAACCTCGACGTGGACCCCGAGGTCCTCGGCGGGATCACGGTGCAGGTCGGCGACGAGATCATCAACGGCAGCATCGCGGACCGCCTCGAGGACGCGCACCGCCGCATGGCGAGCTAGTAGTAACGCAAGACGTTGTAATTACGGCCCTAGTTGGGCCGTGCAGAGGATTCACCTCTTACTTGGGGGGAGTCCCCAGACCCCCAAAGTGAAACTTCGGGCCCAACAAGGAGAGCAGGGAACCCAGATGGCGGAGCTCACGATCCGGCCGGAGGAGATCCGGGACGCACTGGAGAACTTTGTCCAGGCGTACAAGCCGGACGCGGCCTCGCGCGAGGAGGTCGGTTCGGTCACCGTTGCCGGTGACGGCATCGCGAAGGTCGAGGGCCTCCCCTCGGCCATGGCCAACGAGCTGCTGAAGTTCGAGGACGGCACCCTCGGTCTCGCCCTCAACCTTGAGGAGCGCGAGATCGGCGCCGTCGTCCTCGGC
Source organism: Streptomyces sp. NPDC033180 (assembly GCF_055577645.1). Lineage (NCBI taxonomy): Bacteria > Bacillati > Actinomycetota > Actinomycetes > Kitasatosporales > Streptomycetaceae > Streptomyces > Streptomyces sp. NPDC033180. The sequence continues at coordinate 358,106 of NZ_JBVIPU010000005.1, forward strand.
GAGTTCAGCGGCATCGAAGAGGGCCAGCCGGTCACCCGTACCGGCGAGGTCCTGTCCGTCGCGGTGGGCGAGGGCTACCTCGGCCGCGTCGTCGACCCGCTCGGCGCCCCGATCGACGGCCTCGGCGAGATCGAGACGTCCGGACGCCGCGCCCTCGAGCTGCAGGCCCCGACGGTCATGGACCGCAAGTCGGTGCACGAGCCGATGGAGACCGGCTACAAGGCCGTCGACGCGATGACCCCGATCGGCCGTGGCCAGCGTCAGCTGATCATCGGCGACCGCCAGACGGGCAAGACCGCCCTGGCCGTCGACACGATCATCAACCAGCGCGACAACTGGCGCTCGGGCGACGTGAACAAGCAGGTGCGCTGCATCTACGTCGCCGTCGGTCAGAAGGGCTCCACCATCGCCTCCGTGCGCGGTGCCCTCGAAGAGGCCGGCGCGCTCGAGTACACGACCATCGTCGCCGCCCCGGCGTCCGACCCGGCGGGCTTCAAGTACCTGGCGCCCTACACCGGTTCGGCCATCGGCCAGCAGTGGATGTACGAGGGCAAGCACGTCCTCATCATCTTTGACGACCTCTCGAAGCAGGCCGACGCCTACCGCGCCGTGTCCCTGCTGCTCCGCCGCCCGCCGGGGCGCGAGGCCTACCCGGGTGACGTCTTCTACCTGCACTCGCGTCTGCTCGAGCGCTGCGCGAAGCTCTCGGACGAGATGGGCAAGGGCTCGATGACGGGTCTGCCGATCGTCGAGACCAAGGCGAACGACGTGTCGGCGTTCATTCCGACCAACGTCATCTCCATCACCGACGGTCAGTGCTTCCTGGAGTCCGACCTGTTCAACGCCGGTCAGCGTCCGGCCCTGAACGTCGGTATCTCGGTCTCCCGTGTCGGTGGCTCCGCCCAGCACAAGGCGATCCGCCAGGTCTCCGGACGTCTGCGCGTGGACCTCGCCCAGTACCGCGAGCTGGAGGCGTTCGCCGCCTTCGGTTCCGACCTGGACGCCGCGTCGAAGGCCTCCCTCGAGCGCGGTCAGCGCATGGTCGAGCTGCTCAAGCAGGCTCAGTACCAGCCGATGGCCACCGAGGACCAGGTCATCTCGATCTGGGCCGGCACCACCGGCCGCATGGACGAGGTACCGGTTGTCGACATCCGGCGTTTCGAGCGCGAGCTGCTCGACTACCTGCACCGCAAGGAGCAGGGCCTGATGACCTCCATCAAGGAGGGCGGCAAGATGTCCGACGACACGATCACGGCCATCACCGACGCCGTCGCCGAGTTCAAGAAGCAGTTCGAGACCTCGGACGGCAAGCTGCTCGGCGAGGACGCTCCGGCTGCCGTCGACGCGTCCAAGTGACGACGGAAGGGACCTGACTCATGGGAGCCCAGCTCCGGGTCTACAAGCGTCGCATCAAATCCGTCACCGCGACCAAGAAGATCACCAAGGCGATGGAGATGATCGCCGCCTCGCGTGTCGTCAAGGCACAGCGCAAGGTGACCGCCTCCACTCCGTACGCGACCGAGCTGACCCGCGCGGTCACCGCGGTGGCCACGGGTGCGAACGACAAGCACCCGCTGACCACCGAGGCCGAGGCTCCGACCCGGGCCGCTGTGCTGCTCCTCTCGAGCGACCGCGGCCTGGCCGGCGCCTTCAACTCCAACGCCATCAAGGGTGCGGAGAAGCTCACCAAGAAGTTGCAGGACGAGGGCAAGGAGGTCGACACGTACATCGTCGGCCGCCGTGGCATCGCGCACTACAACTTCCGTGAGCGGAAGATCTCCGGGCAGTGGACGGGCTTCACCGATGCTCCTTCCTACGCGGACGCCAAGGAGATCGCCGCACCCCTGATCGAGGCCATCGAGACGGACACGGCCGAGGGCGGCGTGGATGAACTCCACATCGTCTACACCGAGTTCATCTCGATGATGACGCAGGAAGCGACCGGTTCCCGGCTGCTTCCGCTGAGCCTCGACAAGGTCGCGGAAGAGGCGGGCCAGAGTGACGAGGCCCGTCCGCTGTACGACTTCGAGCCGTCGGCGGAGGACGTCCTCGACGCCCTTCTGCCGCGCTACGTCGAGAGCCGTATCTACAACGCGCTGCTCCAGTCGGCTGCTTCCAAGCACGCCGCCACGCGCCGCGCGATGAAGTCGGCGACCGACAACGCGGGTGACCTGATCAACGCTCTCACCCGTTCTGCCAACGCGGCCCGCCAGGCCGAAATCACCCAGGAAATCAGCGAGATCGTCGGTGGCTCCAGTGCCCTGGCCGACGCTTCTGCGGGGAGTGACAAGTAATGACGACCACTGTTGATACGGCCGTTGCCACGGGCCGCGTCGCCCGGGTGATCGGCCCGGTCGTCGACGTGGAGTTCCCCGTCGACGCGATGCCGGAGATCTACAACGCGCTTCACGTCGAGGTGGCCGACCCGGCCAAGGACGGCGAGAGGAAGACGCTGACGCTCGAGGTTGCCCAGCACCTCGGCGACGGCATTATCCGCGCCATCTCGATGCAGCCCACCGACGGTCTGGTCCGCCAGGCCGCGGTGACCAACACGGGCGCGGGCATCACCGTCCCCGTCGGTGACATCACCAAGGGCAAGGTGTTCAACACCCTCGGTGCGATCCTGAACCACCCCGAGGCCGAGGCCGACGTCACCGAGCGCTGGCCGATCCACCGCAAGGCCCCGGCCTTCGACCAGCTCGAGTCCAAGACCGAGATGTTCGAGACCGGCCTGAAGGTCGTCGACCTTCTCACCCCGTACGTCAAGGGTGGAAAGATCGGTCTGTTCGGTGGAGCGGGCGTCGGCAAGACCGTCCTCATCCAGGAAATGATCATGCGTGTGGCCAAGCTGCACGAGGGCGTTTCCGTGTTCGCCGGTGTCGGCGAGCGCACCCGTGAGGGCAACGACCTCATCGACGAGATGGAAGAGTCGGGCGTTCTGGACAAGACCGCCCTGGTCTTCGGCCAGATGGACGAGCCGCCGGGCACGCGTCTGCGCGTCGCCCTCGCCGGTCTGACCATGGCGGAGTACTTCCGCGATGTGCAGAAGCAGGACGTGCTGTTCTTCATCGACAACATCTTCCGCTTCACGCAGGCCGGTTCCGAGGTCTCGACCCTGCTCGGCCGTATGCCCTCCGCGGTGGGCTACCAGCCGAACCTGGCCGACGAGATGGGCCTCCTCCAGGAGCGCATCACCTCGACGCGTGGTCACTCGATCACCTCGATGCAGGCGATCTACGTCCCCGCGGACGACCTCACCGACCCGGCCCCGGCCACGACCTTCGCGCACCTCGACGCGACGACCGTGCTGTCGCGTCCGATCTCGGAGAAGGGCATCTACCCGGCGGTCGACCCGCTGGACTCGACGTCCCGCATCCTGGACCCGCGCTACATCGCGCAGGACCACTACGACGCCGCCATGCGCGTCAAGGGAATCCTGCAGAAGTACAAGGACCTCCAGGACATCATCGCGATCCTCGGCATCGACGAGCTCAGCGAAGAGGACAAGCTGGTCGTTCAGCGCGCCCGCCGCGTCGAGCGCTTCCTGTCGCAGAACACCCACGCCGCCAAGCAGTTCACCGGCCTGGACGGTTCGGACGTGCCGCTCGACGAGTCGATCGCCGCGTTCAACTCGATCATCGACGGTGAGTACGACCACTTCCCCGAGCAGGCGTTCTTCATGTGCGGTGGCATCGAGGACCTGAAGGCGAAGGCCAAGGAGCTCGGCGTCTCCTGAGTCCGTGACTCACGGGAGGGGTGGGCGAGTCCCGCCCCTCCCGGTACGCCCACTAGAATTTGACCCAACACCCGGCGAAGCCGCCGGGTGGTGACCCGAGGAGCCACCCTTGGCTGCTGAGCTGCATGTCGAGCTGGTCGCCGCGGACCGCAGTGTCTGGTCCGGCGAGGCCACCCTGGTCGTCGCGCGCACCACGTCCGGCGACATCGGCGTCATGCCCGGTCACCAGCCGCTTCTGGGTGTGCTGGAGTCGGGCCCGGTGACCATTCGTACGAGTGACGGCAACACTGTCGTCGCCGCCGTCCACGGAGGATTCATCTCCTTCGCGGACAACAAGCTGTCACTGCTTGCTGAGATCGTCGAGCTGTCGGACGAGATCGATGTCCAGCGTGCGGAGCGGGCGCTCGAGCGCGCGAAGTCGGAGGCTGACGCCTCCGCCGAGCGTCGCGCGGACGTCCGACTGCGGGCGGTGTCGTCGCGCTGAAACCGGCGCGACGGCGTTTGACGTGACTCAGCCGCGGCCAGGTCCGGAGCAATCCGGACCGGGTCGCGGCTGAGGCGATGCGGGTGCAATTCTGTTGGTCCGTTACGAAGAGGCGAGGAGGTCGGTGCCGATGATCCTCACTCTGCTCGTGTGCGGACTCGTGTTGGTCGCGCTGGTGTTGGTGGGGCTCTTCGTCTTCGGGCTGCGGCGCCGGCTCATCCAGCGCTCCGGCGGCACCTTCGACTGCAGCCTGCGCTGGAACGCCCCGGCGAAGGGCGACACCTCCGGCAAAGGCTGGGGGTATGGCGTCGCCCGCTACAACGGCGACCGGATCGAGTGGTACCGCGTCTTCTCGTACGCGCCCCGGCCGCGCCGGACCCTGGAGCGCTCGGCCATCGAGGTCGTCGACCGGCGTGCCCCGGACGGCGAGGAGGAGCTCGCACTGCTCTCCGACGCGATCGTCCTCGGCTGTCTGCACCGCGGCGTACGCCTTGAGCTGGCGATGGGCGAGGACGCGCTGACGGGTTTCCTCGCGTGGCTGGAGGCGGCGCCTCCGGGGCAACGGGTCAACGTGGCGTAGCTGGGCGCCCCTTTAGGGGCGCGGGAACTGCGCGCTCAGCCATATGCGACCCGCGGACCAAGACAACGAGAAGCCGGGAAGACAAGGGGCGTACTTGTCTTCCCGGCTTCGTCCATGGTGGGACGGCCCCGCTACTTCAGACCGTCATTGATGGCGGACACCAACTCACCGTTCGCGGTGTCCCCGCTGAACTCCCAGAAGAAGGCGCCTCCCAGGCCCTGCTGCTTCGACCAGGCCATCTTGCTCCTGACCGTGGCCGGGGTGTCGTACGACCACCAGTTGCTGCCGCAGTGGGCGTAGGCCGTACCGGCGATCGTGCCGTTCGCGGGACAGCTGTTCTTGAGGACCTTGTAGTCCTCGATGCCCGCTTCGTACGTGCCCTGCGCCGCGCCCGTAGCCGTGCCGCCCGGCTCCTTCTGTGTGACGCCCGTCCAGCCGCGGCCGTAGAAGCCGATGCCGAGCAGGAGCTTGGCTGCGGGAACGCCCTTCGCCTTCAGCTTCGAGATCGCGTCGGCGGAGTTGAAGCCGTCCTGCGGAATGCCGGGGTAGGAGGTGAGCGGGGAGTGCGGGGCCGTGGGGCCCTTGGCCGCCCAGGCGCCGAAGAAGTCGTACGTCATCACGTTGTACCAGTCGGCGTACTGCGACGCGCCGCCGTAGTCGGCCGCGTCGATCTTGCCGCCGCTCGAGCCGTCGGCGGTGATCGCGGCGGTGACCAGGGCGTCCTTGCCGAACTCGGTGCGGAAGGCCTGCATCATGTTCTTCATCGAGGCAGGGCCGCTGGTGTCGCAGGTCAGGCCGCAGGCGTTGGGGTACTCCCAGTCCAGGTCGATGCCGTCGAAGACGTCGGCCCAGCGCGGGTCCTCCACCAGGTCGTGGCAGGACTTGGCGAAGGCGGCCGGGTTCTTCATCGCGTCGGTGAAGCCGCCGGACCAGGTCCAGCCGCCGAAGGACCACAGGACCTTGATGTCGGGGTGTTTGGCCTTGAGCTTGCGCAGCTGGTTGAAGTTGCCGCGCAGGGGCTGGTCCCAGGTGTCGGCCTTGCCGTCGACGGACTGCTCGGCGGTGTACGCCTTGTCGTAGTCGGCGTAGGCGTCACCGATGGTGCACTTGCCGCCCTGGACGTTGCCGAAGGCGTAGTTGATGTGGGTGATCTTGGCGGCGGAGGCCGAGGAGTCGATGTTCTTCACGTGGTAGTTGCGGCCGTAGACGCCCCACTGGGTGAAGTAGCCGAGCTTGACCTTGTCGCCGGGGCCCGGCCCCGGGTCGCCGGCGCCCGTGGTGTGCACCTTGACGGCGCCGGAGGCCGGGCCCGTCTGGTCCGCGGTGTCGCGGGCCTGGACCGTGTACGAGTAGTCGGTGCCCGCGGTGAGTCCGCTGTCGGCGTACGAAGTCCCGGTCACTGTCGCGACCTTGGAGCCGTCGCGCAGGACGTCGTAGTTCTTGACGCCCTTGTCGTCGGTGGCCGCCGTCCAGGCGAGCTTCACCGAGGTGTTGGTGATGTCGGACGCGGTGGGGGTGCCGGGCGCCGAGGGAGCATTGTCGCCGGGGACGCTGCCGCCGTCACAACTGGCGCCGTTGAGCGTGCAGTTGGAGGGGGAGCCGGGGCCCGAGCCGTTGAACCCGAAGGAGACCGAGGCGCCGGGGGCGAGCGTCCCGTTCCAGCCGACGTTCTTGGCGGTCCAGCGGTTGCCGGAGTTGGTGACGGTGGCGTCCCAGGCGGAGGACACCTTCGTGCCGGTGGGGAAGTCCCACGCCACGGCCCAGGAGCTGATGGAGGTGGTTCCGGTGTTCTTGACGGTCCACTTGCCCTCGAAGCCGCTGCCCCAGTCCTGGGTCTTGGCGTAGGTGGCGGTGGCCGCGGGGGCGGCTTCCGGCGCGGCTTCGGCGGGGCCGCCGAGCGCGACCAGGGTGGCGAGCGGGAGCAGCAGGGTGGTGAGGCCTGCCACGGCTCTGTGTCTGAAGCGCACTGTGTGCTCCTCGGGTGAGTTCCGGGGGGTCATAGGGGTGGAACCCTGCGCCGCCCGTGAGCACGTGGAACACGTGGGGGAGTGCTCACCGCAGTGCCGGTGAGAATAGAAAGGTCTGGACCAGCGGTCAAGAGGTCTGAACCATTGGCCGGATAGCGCCGGTCGGACGCACTGGATCCGGGTCTATACCCCCAACTCCTGCGCCAGTACGGCCGCTTGGACCCTGCTGCGCAGTTCCAGCTTGCCGAGCAGACGGCTGACGTGGGTCTTCACCGTCGCCTCCGCCATGTCGAGACGGCCCGCGATCTCCGCGTTCGAGAGGCCTTCGCCGAGGCAGGCGAGCACCTCGCGTTCGCGGCGGGTGAGGGTGTCGAGGATGGTGGGATCGGGCCCGTTCTCGCGGCGTGCGGGTCTCGCGGTCCGCGGGGCGGCGAACTCGGCGATCAGCCGCCGGGTGACGGCCGGGGCGATCAGACCCTCGCCTCGGCCGACCGTACGGACCGCCTCCAGGAGGTCCTTGGCCTCGGTGTTCTTCAGGAGGAATCCGGAGGCGCCCGCGCGCAGCGCCCCGAAGACGTACTCGTCGAGGTCGAAGGTGGTCAGGACGAGCACGTCGGAGAGCCCGTCGGAGACGACCTGACGGGTCGCGGAGACGCCGTCCAGGCGCGGCATCTGGATGTCCATGAGCACCAGGTCGGGCCGGAGTTCACGGGCGAGCGCCACCGCCTCCTCCCCGTCCGACGCCTCGCCGACCACCTCGATGTCCGGCGCGCTGCGCAGGATCAGGACGAGCCCCGCCCGTACGGCGGACTGGTCCTCGGCGACGAGCACTCGGATCATGCGGAAGCTCCTTGGTCTGCTGGATCGACGGGCAGAGTGGCACGGACGTTCCAGACCTTGCCGTCAGAGGTGCTCTCGGGGCCCGACTCGAAGGTGCCGCCGAGGAGTTCGGTGCGCTCCCGCATGCCTACGAGACCGGCTCCCGAACCCGGGGCGCGGGGGCCGGCGGAGGAGCCGTACGGGCTGGTCACGTGGACGTCGAGAGCGCGGGGGTGCTGGATGAGGGCCACCGTGACCAGGCCGGGCGACGCGTGCTTGAGGGCGTTGGTCAGGGACTCCTGGACGATGCGGTAGGCCGCCATCTCGACGGGGGCGGGGAGCCCTGGACCTTCCGCATCGCGGGTGTCGTCGAGGGTGACGTCCAGACCATTGGTACGGGCGCCCTCGATCAGGGTGCCGAGGCCGTCGAGGGTGGGCGCGGCCGCCGGTTCCCGGTCGTCGCTGGAGTCACGCAGGATCCCGATGAGGCGGCGCATCTCGGCCAGGCCGTCGACGCTGTTCTCGCGGATGACGGCAAGGGCGTCGCGGGTGGTCTGGGGGTCGTCGAGGGAGAGCGCGGCCGTGGAGTGGATGGCGATCGCCGAGAGGTGGTTGGCGACCATGTCGTGCAGCTCACGGGCCATCCGGGCGCGCTCGGCCGTGATGGCCTGCACGCGGTCCATCTCGGCGAGCAGCGCGGTCTGTTCGGCGCGTAGTCTGGCCGCGGCGGCGGCCTCGCGGTGGTTGCGCACCAGGACGCCGGTGGCCGCGGGACCGAACGACACGATGCCGGTCACCACGCCGAGGAGCACCGCTTCCGGCTCCCGCCACCACGCGAGCAGGCCGATCGTCAACGCCACCGTGATCACACCGGTGGTGAGCGGGATACGGCGGGCCGAGGCCGGTGTTCCGTACACGACGGACGCGTAAACGATGTCCGTGAACATCAGGACCGACGCCAGGTTGCCCGCCGTGCACTGGTCGAAGGCCAGCGCGAGCGTGGCGAGGATCAGGGCGGTCCGGGGCATGCTCCGGCGCAGCAGCTCGAGTCCGCCCAGGACGAAGAGCGGGATCAGCGACCAGTTGAGGCCGAGCAGCCGGTCCGTCTGCACGGGCAGCCCGAGCCCCCACAGCGCGAGCCCGGCGAGCACGCTCGCCACGGAGATCTGTACGTCGACGCGGTCCGGGCGGGGGAAGGACAGGGCCATGCCTCCATCCAACACGGCGTACCGGGGCCATGCCTGATCCTGAGGGAGGAACCGCGCGCTACATCGAAGGGTGCAGTCCCACTTCGTCACTGGCGACGACGATCCGCGGCCGGTCCGCAGGGAGCCTTGAAGGGTGACCGAGAGGAGCGAACCGTGATCGTCACGCTGATCATCATCTGCGAGGTCGGCTTCTGGGTGCTGCTGGCCGGCGGCCTGGCCCTGCGCTATGCGGCGAAGATGCCGCGAGCCGGTGTCGCGGTGCTGCTGTGCGAGCCGATCCTGGAGGTCGTCCTCTTCGTCGTCACCGCGATCGACCTGAAGAACGGCGCGGAGCCGGACTGGAAGCACGGCCTCGCCGCGGTCTACATCGGCTACTCCATCGCGCTCGGCCACTACACGATCAAGTGGGTGGACGTCCGCGTCGCCCACCGCTTCGCGGGCGGCCCCCCGCCGTCGATCCCCGAGTACGGCATGGCCCGCGCCCTGCACGAGTGGAAGCTCGCCGCCCGCTGGATCCTGGCGGGCCTGATCGCCATGGCACTGCTGCAGGGCGCGGTCTGGTACGTCGGCGGCGAAGGCGACATCGGTTCGCTGCGTGGCTGGCAGCAGCGGATGCTCTGGCTGATCGGCATCAACGTGGTCATCGCGGCGAGCTACACGCTCTTCCCGAAGAAGGCACCGGCGGTAGCGCCCGCCAAGGACGACCGCCCGAGCTTCCTGAGCAAGCTCTAACGCTCGCCGCCCGGCACCCACAGCACGTCGCCGACGTCCTTGTTGGCGATCCGCGCGAGGATGAACAGCAGGTCGGAGAGCCGGTTCAGATACGTGGCAGTCAAGGGGTTCATGACCTCGCCATGGACCTCGAAGGCTGCCCACGTCGACCGCTCGGCCCGCCGCACCACGGTGCAGGCCTGGTGCAGCAGCGCGGCACCCGCCGTGCCCCCCGGCAGGATGAAGCTGCGCAGCTTCTCCAGCTGATCATTGAAGCGGTCGCAGTCCGCTTCCAGCTTGTCGATGTAGAACTGCTCGACGCGCAGCGGCGGGTACTCCGGGTTCTCGGCGACCGGCGTCGACAGGTCGGCGCCCACGTCGAAGAGGTCGTTCTGGACCCGGACCAGGACCTTCGCGACCTCTTCGTCGAGCTGACCGAGGGCGATGGCCGCGCCGATCGCGGCATTGGCCTCGTTCGTGTCGGCGTATGCCGAGATCCGCGGATCGGTCTTGGCGGTCCGGCTCATGTCGCCGAGGGCCGTCGTGCCCTTGTCGCCGGTCCTGGTGTAGATGCGCGTCAGATTGACCATGGGGTCAGCCTAGTTACGCGCCCGCCTTCCTGAAGACACGTGTGCCGACCGTCACGGACCCGGCCGCGAGCGCGGCCGCCATCAGGACGCCGTACAGCATCGCCGTACTCGCGTACTCGCCCACATAGGCGGCCCGCACCGCGTCCACGAGATAGCGGAACGGCATGAAGTGCGAGAGCACGTCCAGCCAGCCCGGCGCGAGCGCCATCGGCAGCATCAGGCCGGAGAGCAGCATCGAGGGCATGCTGACCGCGTTGATGACGGGCCCGAACTCGTGCGGCTTGGAGACGAGCAGCGCGAGCGCGTACGAGAGCGACGCGAGGACGACCGTCAAGGCGCCCACGAAGGCGAAGCCGATGAGGATGCCGGCGAGCGGCGCCCGCAGCCCCATCACCACGGCCGCGAGGACGAGAAGGACCGCCTGGAAGACGAAGAGCGCGGCATCGCGGAGCACCCGCCCGAGAAGGAGCGCGAGCCGGCTGACCGGTGTCACCCGCATCCGCTCCACCACACCGAACTGCTTCTCGATGATGATCGCGAATCCGCTGTACGAGGCGCCGAACAGGCCGAGTTGGAGAAGCAGCCCCGGCACGAGCACCTGCCAGGAGTCGCCGCGCGAGCCGAGTGGCAGGTCGGTCAGGAGCGGGCCGAAGAAGAGCAGGTAGAGCAGCGGCATCAGGACGCCGAAGAGGATCTGGAACTTGGAGCGCAGGGTCTGGCGGGCGTACCGCCCGAAGATCAGCGCGGTGTCGGGGAGCAGTGCGGACGCAGGCATGTGAGGTCCTGGGGGTTCAGACGGCGACGGGCGCCGTGTCCTTGGGGGTGAGGTCGCGCCCGGTGATCGCCAGGAACGTGTCCTGGAGCGAGGCGTCGATGGAGCCGCCGTAGCGGAGCTTGAGCGCGCTCGGGGCGCCTTCGGCGACCACGACGCCCTTGTCGATGACGACGAGGCGGTCGCAGAGCGCGTCGGCCTCGTCGAGGTAGTGCGTGGTCAGGACGACGGTGGTGCCGTGGTCGTCGCGCAGCCCCCGCACAAGGGCCCACAGGTCCGCCCTGCTGCCCGGATCGAGCCCGGTGGTCGGCTCGTCGAGGAAGAGGACCTCGGGCCGGTGCACGAGCCCCATGGCGATGTCGAGGCGACGCCGCTGGCCGCCGGAGAGGGTCGCGCACTTGCGGTCGAGGAGGTCGGTGAGGTCCAGGTCGGCGGCCAACTCCGCGGCCCGAGCGGCAGCTTGCGTTTTCGTCAGGCGATAGAGCCGCCCCTGGGTGACCAGTTCCTCGCGTACGGAGATGTTGAGGTCGACGCCGCCGGACTGGGCCACGTACCCGATCCTGCGCCGTACGGCGGCCGGGTCGCGGGCCAGGTCGCAGCCCGCGACGGTGGCGGCGCCGCCGGTGGGTGCCAGGAGCGTGGTGAGCATGCGCAGCGTCGTCGTCTTGCCCGCCCCGTTCGGACCGAGGAAGCCGAGGATCTCGCCGGGGGCGACGGTCAGGTCGATGCCGCGCACGGCTTCGACGGTGCCGCGTTTGGTCCGGAAGGTCCGGGTGAGTCCGGCCGTGCTGATGATTGCCATGGCGACTACAAAAACAGAGTCCCTTAAATTTTGCAATCGCCCCAACTTTTCAGTTGCTCTAGCCAGTGCCCGTAGGGTGGGGGGCATGGCTGAAGGACTCAGGGAGCGCAAGAAGCGGCAGACCAAGCAGCGGATCTCGGACATCGCGACGGGGCTCTTCCTGGAGCACGGCTTCGTCACGGTGACCGTCGCGGACGTCGCGGAGGCCGCCGACGTCTCCGTGAACACCGTCTACAACTACTTCCCGGTCAAGGAGGACCTCTTCCTCGACCGCGGCGAGGCCGTCGTCGAGCGGCTCTCCGGCTACGTGCGGGGCCGGCGCGCGGGGGAGTCGGCCGTAGCCGCCGTCCTGCGCGAACTGCGCTCGGACGTGGAGGGCGTCTCGCCGCATGTCGGCCTCTTCCCGGGCTGGGCCGACTTCATGAGGGTCATCACCGACGCCCACGGCCTGCGCTCCCGGCTCTGGGAGATCCAGCAGGAGGCGCTCGACCACCTCGCGAAGACCCTCGCCGACGAGACGAGGGCCGCCGAAGGCGATCCGATGCCCGGCCTGATCGCGGGTCAGCTCTCCTGGGTCCACAGCACCCTCATGGCCTGGATCGGCGACGAGATGACCAAGTGCCGCAAGCCCGCCGAAGTGTCCCGCGAGGCTCTCGTCCTGCTCGACGAGATGGAGGACCTGCTCGGCGAAAAGGTCCTCAACTACGCGGTGCGCGACGCCGAATGACGCGCACGACCCGTACCGGTGTGATGTCCGTCATCTGAGACGTGACGCGTGTCTCTTCGCCGCCACCTCGGCCCTCACGACCGCTAATGTCCGCTCAAAGGGCAAACGTAAACAGCGTGTAAGCCAGGCGTGATAAGCGGTAGGGGAGTCGGAACAGTGGCACGGAAGCTCGCCGTCATCGGAGCCGGACTCATGGGGTCCGGCATCGCACAGGTCTCCGCCCAGGCGGGCTGGGACGTCGTCCTGCGCGACGTCACCGATGAGGCCCTGACCCGTGGCACCGACGGGATCAAGGCGTCGTACGACAAGTTCGTGAGCAAGGGCAAGCTCGCCGCCGATGACGCCGAGGCGGCGCTCGGGCGCATCACGACGAGCACCGACATGGACGCCGTCGCCGACGCGGACATCGTCGTCGAGGCCGTCTTCGAGAAGCTCGAGGTCAAGCACGAGATCTTCCGTACGCTCGACAAGATCGTGCGCGAGGACGCCGTGCTCGCGTCGAACACCTCCGCCATCCCGATCACGAAGATCGCGGCTGTGACGGAGCGTCCTGAGCGGGTCGTGGGCGCGCACTTCTTCTCGCCGGTGCCGATGATGCAGCTGTGCGAGCTGGTGCGCGGCTACAAGACCAGCGACGAAACCCTCGCCCGCACGCGCGAGTTCGCCGAGTCCGTGGGCAAGACCTGCATCGTGGTGAACCGCGATGTCGCCGGCTTCGTGACGACCCGTCTGATCTCCGCGCTCGTCGTCGAGGCCGCGAAGCTCTACGAGTCGGGCGTCGCCACCGCCGAGGACATCGACATCGCCTGCAAGCTCGGCTTCGGGCACGCCATGGGGCCGCTCGCGACCGCCGACCTGACGGGCGTCGACATCCTGCTGCACGCCACGAGCAACATCTACACGGAGTCCCAGGACGAGAAGTTCGCACCGCCCGAGCTGATGCGCCGGATGGTTGACGCCGGTGACATCGGCCGCAAGAGCGGGCAGGGCTTCTACAAGCACTGAAGTCTGCTTCCTCCCCCGCGGGGTCACTCCTCGGGGTGAATTCGGTATCGGTTCGCTTACAGACGGCAACTTCCTCGCCCACGCGGCAGTCAGTTGCAGTGACATACGCAGACGCCGTACGGAACAGACGTCACAGGAAACTCAGCACTCTCGGGGAGCGCATATGCACATCAGGGGCGACCAGGCCCAGCTGGTCGTCGGGGGACGCCTCGACGTACGCAGCGCGGCGGACGCCCGAACGGTCCTGCACTCGGCCGTCGACGACGGAGCCGGAGACCTGGTGCTCGACCTGTCCGAACTCGACTCGTGGGACGCCACGGGACTCGGCGTCATCATGGGCGCGCACCGGCGCGCGGGACGGTGCGGACGCCGGCTCGTGCTGCGCAGTGTGCCGCCCCAGATGCAGCGCCTGCTCGTGGCCACCCGGCTGCACCGGATCCTTGCCATCGAGGGCGGCATCGGGGTCGAATCGCTGCCTCGTGTGTGAGACACCTCTCGCGCACAATCCTCACGAGACTGTGACGTCTCGGGCGGAGCGGTACCCCGCCCGTTCGGAGATACTGAGCGAAGGTCTAGGGTTCGGTCGCCCACCGTCATGACGAAGACAGACGCCCGAGCGGGGGCACCGGACCAGAAGCGACAGCGCAGTGTGCACAAGGCCGGAGGGGGCTGTGCACACGACGCATCTGGGGGGCTTTGACCATGGACCCGATGAACCGGGGACCGGAAGAGTACGGCCATGACGGCATCAACGACGACGATTCGGCGCGACCCGTGCGTCCACCGCGTGACCCTCTGACACCAGACTTCGGGCAGCCCGCGCCCGCGCTCGCCCGCACCGTCCAGCTCGTCTCGGGCGACTTCCTGCTCACCGTGAACCCCGTCGACGGCAGCGAGATCGAACCCTGCCCGCCGGGAGAGCGGCCCGCACGGCCCGTCAAGCGCACCGCCGCCGAACGCGCCGAACTGCGCCGCGCATCGGCCCCGCCACTGCCGCCGGGGCCCGTGCTGCCCCGGTTGCCGCTCCTGGAGCGGCAGGAGGAGCGCGAGCGGCTCGTGCGCCTGCTCGCGCGCGGGCGCTCGGTGCGGCTCACGGGCCCCGCGGGCTCGGGGCGCACCTCGCTCCTGAACGCTGTCGCGGAGGACTGCGCGGACCTCGCACCGGACGGCGTCGTACGGCTCTCCGGGTACCACAAGACGCCCGGCGACCTGCTCCAGGACCTCTTCGCCGCGGTCTACAACGCCCCGCTGCACCGCCCCGACCGCGCCCTGCTGCTCGAACTCGTCCACGACATCGGCGCGGTCGTCGTCCTCGACGACCTGGAGTTCGGCGCGGCAGCTCTGGAGGAGCTGCTCGAGGCCACGCCCGAGTGCGCCTTCCTCATCTCCGCGACCCCCGACGTCGCGGCGCCGTCCCCCGAATCGCACCTCGAAGAGGTCTTCCTCGGCGGCCTCGGCCGCAGCGGCGGCCTCGAACTCCTGGAGCGCGCCGTCGGCCGCGTCCTGACCGACGACGAGGCCGGCTGGGCGGGCGACCTGTGGTTCGAGTCGGAGGGGCTGCCCCTGCGCTTCGTCCAGGCCGGCGCCCTGCTGCGCCAGCGCGACCAGCTGCGCGCCGACCCGAACGCCTTCGACGAGTACGGCTACTACACCGACGCCCCGGTCGACGCGCCCTTCGGCGCCGAGGGCCACGACGTTCCGCTGCCCTCGCTCGCCGACGGCGCGGCGCCCGCGGTGCTGCTCGCCTCCCGCCTGAGCCCGTCGGCGCGCACCACGCTGCGGTTCGCCGTCGCGCTCGGCGGCGAACTGCCGCACCAGGCCCATCTGCCCGCCCTCGTGGGGGACACCCACGCGGACGCGGCCCTCGCCGAGCTGGTCTCCACCGCGCTCGTCACGGCGGTCGGCTCGCACTACCGGCTCGCCGCCGGAGTGCGTACGCAGCTGGAGGCTTCCGGGTACGCGGACGACTCCGCCGAGCGAGCCCAGGGCGCCGCCCAGCACTACGCCTGGTGGGCGGGGCACCCCTCGGTCGGCCCGGAGCGGGTCGTGGCCGAGGCCGACGCCGTGCTCGCGGCGCTGGGCGTCCTGGTCGCCGGACAGTCCGCTTCGGGGGCGGCCAGCAGCGAGGAGAGCGCCGCCGTGCTGCTTGCCCGCACCGTCGCGCCGGCCTTCGCGGGAGGCCTCGACTGGGGTGCCTGGGAGCGTGCCCTGCGGTCGGGCCAGGAGGCGGCGCGGACCGCGGGCGAGGTCGCCGAAGAGGCGTACTTCCACCATGAGCTCGGCATTCTCGCGCTCTGCGGCGGCTCGCTCGACCGGGCCCGCGTCGAACTGGAGGCCTCCATCGGCCTGCGCGGCGCGCTCGCCGACAAGCGGGGCATGATCGCGGGACGCAGGGCCCTCGCCCTGGTCGCCGACCGCTCGGGCGGGGTGCTGCCCGGCGCGAGCCAGGCAGCGGGCGAGGAAATGCCCGACGCCCGCTACGAGGAATCGGCATCGCCACCCGGCGGCGTACCGGCGGCGTTCGCGCTGCCCGCGCCGCCCCCGGAGCCAGAGACCCTGGTCACCCGCAAGGCCGCGCCCGCAGCGGGCGCGGGCGGCCCGGCACCGACCCGCCGCTCCATCGTCAACGGCACCCGGCGCAACCTCGTGGCGGCGGGCGCCGGAGCTCTCCTTGCCGCCGTGCTCGGCACCGTGGTGACCCTCGGCGCGACGTCGGACAACAAGGACAACCCGCCCGACAAGGTCAAGACGGAGCAGTCGGCGAGCGAGGACCAGGACGACGACGGCCTGACCGCCGACAAGCCGGCCGAGGACTCGACGAGCCGCCCGGACGACGGCGGCCCGGACACCGTCCCCGGCACCGAGGACGACGGCACGCCGAGCGAGAGCGGCGAACCGTCGGACGAACCCAGCGACAGCGGCAAGCCGTCCGACGACACCTCGGACAAGCCGACGACGAAGCCGCCGACGACGAAACCGCCCACGACCAAGCCGCCGACCACGAAGCCGCCCACGACCAAGCCGCCCACGACGAAGCCGCCGACGACCAAGCCGCCGACCACCCCGCCGCCGAGCACGGACCCGACGCCGGACCCGCCGTCGTCCCCGGACACCTCGGACTCCGCGAGCGGCCCGGCGACGAGCGACAGCGCGTCGAGTTCCAGCTCCGCGTCGACGATCTGACGCACGTACGCACAAGAGGGGGCCGGGTCCTTCAGGACCCGGCCCCCTCTCACGTACAAGAACTCCTAGAACAGCCGCAGCTTGTCGTCCTCGATGCCGCGCATCGCGTTGTAGTCCAGGACGGCGCAGCCGATGCCGCGGTCCGTGGCGAGCACGCGGGCCTGCGGCTTGATCTCCTGGGCGGCGAAGACACCCTTGACGGGCGCCAGGTGCGGGTCGCGGTTCAACAGCTCGAGATAGCGGGTGAGTTGCTCGACGCCGTCGATCTCGCCGCGCCGCTTGATCTCGACGGCGACGGTCTGCCCGTCGGCGTCGCGGCAGAGGATGTCCACCGGGCCGATCGCCGTCATGTACTCGCGCCGGATCAGTGAATAGCCCTCGCCGAGCGTCTCGATCCGGTCGGCGAGCAGCTCCTGGAGATGTGCTTCCACGCCGTCCTTGATGAGGCCGGGATCGACGCCCAGTTCGTGCGAGGAGTCGTGCAGGATCTCCTCCATCGTGATGATGAGTTTCTCGCCGCCCTTGTTCACGACGGTCCAGACGCCCGCGTCGTCCCCCGTCCCCTCCTTCAAGGTGCAGGGCGGGGACATCCAGTTGAGAGGTTTGTAGGCCCGGTCGTCCGCGTGGATCGAGACACTGCCGTCCGCCTTCACAAGGATCAGGCGGGGGGCCGACGGGAGATGGGCTGTGAGCCTGCCCGCGTAATCCACGGAGCATCGGGCAATGACGAGACGCATGGGGCGCAACGCTACTCGACCCCAGGTGGTCCGCGCGATTCCTCCGGCGATGGCCCTGTTCGATCCTGGCCGGTTATGTTCCCAATCTCCTGGTGCAGCGCGGGTCCGGTGCTTACCGTATAAGCAGGAGGTCGCCGTGCGTGCACGCTGCGTGTGCGGGCTCCTGCCCTGTCCGGAAGCCCCCGCTCCCCGGGGGTGCGAGAGGAGAACCCATGTCGCTCGACGTCTCACCGGCACTGTTGGAACAGGCCGAGCGAGGCGAGGTCGATGAAGCGGAATTCGTCGACTGCGTCCGGACCTCCCTGCCTTACGCATGGGAGATGATCAGCTCCCTGGTGGCCCAGCTGAAGGTTGACGGCGGCGAGTTCGCCGACAACCAGACGCCGCCACCGAACGAGCAGGCACGCGGCCAGCTCCTGCGGGCGCTGGCGAGTGACGCGATTCGCGGCGCTCTGCAGCGGCACTTCGGAGTGCGGCTCGCATTCCAGAACTGCCATCGTGTGGCGGTGTTCCCGCTGGATGCATCCGTGGACGACAGGCTCGCCCGTTTCACCTCGATCCGGGGCCAGCTGCTCAACCAGTCGCCCGAACTGCGGGACTGCTGACGCCTTTTGCTGCCGCTCCGTACGCGGGAGGTGTTCTAGTACCGGAGCGGCAGCTCCCCGCCTCAGCGGCTCAGCCGAGCTGTGGCAGCACTTCGGCGCCAAGCCTTCGGACGTTCTCCTCCGTCGTCGCCAGATCGCCCGAGCCCTCGACAAGCAGCGCGAAGCGTGTGATCCCCGTGCGCTCCGAGGTCGCCGCGATCCGGTCGGCGCACAGCCGCGGGGTGCCCACCGGATGCAGACCGCAGAGCAGTTCCGTGTACGCGAGCGGGTCCCGCATCGCCCGTGCGCGGCCGTCGACCGTGACATGCGCGGCAAGCCCCTGCTTGAGCCACCCCGGCATCGCCTTCTGCAGCGTCTCCGCCGCGTCCAGGCGCCGGTCCGCGATCTGCGCGACCCCGGCCGAGACGTGCGAGGCCCGCAGGACCTCCTCCGGCGTGCGCCCCGCGGCGCGCGCGTGCCTGCGCCACAACGCCACCATTTCGGCCTTCTCCTCGTCGCCGACGTGCATGCCGAGCAGCATCGGCAGACCGCGTTCCGCCGCGAGCCGCACGCTGGACGGCGAGGTGCAGGCGACGATCACCTCGGGGCCCGCAGCGCTCTCCCCGGTGTCCTCGCCCGCGCCGGTCAGTGCCTCCTGCGGCCGTGGCACCACGGCGACCTCGCGGAAGGGAAAGCGTTCCGCGTCGCTCGCGACCCGGGGCTCGCTCAGCCACCGGAGCAGCAGGTCGAGCGATTCCGGGAAGCCGTTCTCGTACGCGTCGAGGCCGGACCCGAAGACTTCCAGGTCCACCCACGGCCCGCCGCGCCCCACGCCCAGCGAGAACCGCCCGCCGGACGTCAGATGCAGCAGCGCCGCCTGCTCGCCCAGGGCGACGGGATGAACGGTCGGCAGGACGCTCACGGCGGTGCCGACGCGGATGTGCCGCGTACGCCCGAGAAGGAGCGCGGCAAGGGTCACGGCGGACGGACATGTGCCGTACGGCACGAAGTGGTGCTCGGCGAGCCAGACCGAGTCCAGACCCGCCTCCTCGGCCACCTCGGCGGACCGCACCGCACGGTGCAGCGCCTCTCCCTGCCCCTGTCCAGGGAACTGGGCGGCCAGAACAAAACTACCTACACGCATCGCACTCCTGCCTCCTTGGCGCCGACGCAGGCACTCCCCCTACGGGCAACAACGCATGACACGTGCCAAAGGCACGGCTTGGCATGAAGATTGACGGATTTTCTGCGAAATGCAGGGGGGATCTGTGGGGGTTGGTGCAGGGCGCCTACCCGCGTCCGCGCCGCGTAGGCTGGACTCACCCTGGCCCCCGTACATCCCGTGAGGTGTCCCGTGTCCCCGCGTCGCAACCGCCCGAAGGGCGCCGGAGAAGACAGCCCGCGCTCGGACGCGGATACGACGGGCCGCTACGGCGGCTTCCAGTCCACCGAGAGCTGGCAGGGCGAGCAGTGGAGCCTGCGCCATGTCGTGGGCGCCGGTGCGGCCGGCAAGACCTACCGCTGTCCCGGCTGCGACCAGGAGATCCCCTCCGGGGTCGCGCACGTGGTGGCCTGGCCCGAGCACTCGGGCGTGGAGATGCGCAGGCACTGGCACAAGGCCTGCTGGAACGCGAAGGACCGCCGCACCACGCGGGTGCAGCGGTCCCGTAACGCGCCGAGGTACTGAGACCCCCGAAGGCGGCTACACGTCGCGCTTCTCCAGGAGGGCGAAGGCGCCGACGATCGCGGCCACCGTCACGCCGACGAGCAGCAGCAGCTGCGAGGTGCCGCCGCCCGTGCCGTCCATGTCGAAGATCTTGGCGAGGGAATTGATGGCGTTGTAGTCCATCATCTTCTCTCCGAGGGGACGCGTGCCCTCGGAGATCATCAGGAACACAGGCAGGATCGCGGGCACCAGGACCACGCCGAGCATCGCGGTGATCGCACCCGCCGAGTGGCGCAGCATCGATCCGGCGGCGAGCGCGAGGACGCCCAGGAGCGATACGTAGAGCCCGCCCTTGAGGACCGTGCCCGACCAGTCGACGTCGCCGGCCTCGGGGCCACTGTGCATCCCCGACGTCATCAGGCCCACCAGCAGGATGGAGCCCGCCGAGACGACGAAGGCGATCACGAAGAAGATCAGGATCTTGGCGGCGAGCACGCGGTAACGCTGCGGCGACGCCGTGAACGTCGTACGGATCATGCCCGTGCCGTACTCGGACGACGTCACCAGGACGCCGAGCGTGATCAGGCAGATCTGGCCGAGCACGAGACCGAAGAACGCCGGGATCGTGAACGGCACGTCCGCGTAGTCACGGTCCTCCGTGTTCGCGGCCACGAGCAGTCCGATGCCGACGACCAGGAGGAAGAAGACGCCGAGGGTCCACATCGTCGAGCGGACCGACTTGATCTTCGTCCACTCGGACGCCAGGGCGTTGCCGAGGTGGGTCTTCCTGACCGGGATCGGCGAGGTGTAGGCGTTGTTCATCGCCTGCTGCCAGGCGGAGGGCGGCGCGGGGGCGGCCGGCGGGGGAGCCATCGGGGCGCCCTGCGGCATCGGGGCGCCCTGCGGCATCGGGGCGCCCTGCGGGGGAGCGCCTGCCTGTGCGTACGCCTGCTGGGGCTGCGCCTGCGGCTGCGGAGTCGGAGGCGTGGTCATCGGGCATCCTCGTTGTCGTTGGCGCTCTTGGTCATCTCAGGTGCGGGGGCGGCCGCGTACGGGTTGGGGGTCCCCTGAGGAGGACCCTGAGGGGCGCCCTGCGGCATCGCGAACGGCTGGCCGCCCTGCTGGGGCGGCGGCGGCGCGTACCACCCGGGCTGGCCCTGCCCGGCCACCGGCATCGGCTGCTGCGGCATCGCGCCCGGCGGCAGCTGCTGCTGGAGTCCCGCGCGCTGGTCGACCGTCGAGCGGTAGTCGACGGCGCCCTGCGTCATCCGCATGTACGCCTCTTCCAGTGAGGCCTGGTGCGGGGAGAGCTCCCACACGCGGACGTCCGCGCCGTGCGCGAGGTCGCTGATGCGGGGGAGCGGGAGCCCGGTCACGCGCAGCGCGCCGTCCTGCTCGGGCATGACCTGGCCGCCGGCCTCGCTCAGCGCGGCCGACAGCTTCTCGCGCTGCTGCACATCGCCTTCCGGCGTCCGTACGCGGGCGAAGTCCGCGGAGTTGTGCGAGATGAAGTCCTTGACGCTCATGTCCGCGAGGAGCTGCCCGCGGCCGATGACGATCAGGTGCTCGGCGGTGAGGGCCATCTCGCTCATGAGGTGCGAGGAGACGAAGACCGTGCGGCCCTCGGCGGCGAGGGACTTCATCAGGTTCCTGACCCAGAGGATGCCCTCGGGGTCGAGGCCGTTGACCGGCTCGTCGAAGAGCAGCACCTGCGGGTCGCCGAGCAGGGCGGCGGCGATGCCGAGGCGCTGGCCCATGCCGAGCGAGAAGCCCTTGGAGCGCTTCTTCGCCACTTCCTGGAGGCCCACGACGCCGAGCACCTCGTCGACCCGGCGGGCCGGGATGCCGGAGAGCTGCGCGAGGCACAGGAGGTGGTTGCGGGCGTGCCTGCCGCCGTGTACCGCCTTGGCGTCGAGCAGCGCGCCGACCTGGCGGGGGGCGTTGGGGAGCTTGCGGTACGGGTAGCCGCCGATCGTCACCTGGCCCGTGGTGGGTTGGTCGAGCCCGAGGATCATGCGCATGGTCGTCGACTTGCCGGAGCCGTTCGGGCCCAGGAAGCCGGTGACCGTGCCGGGTCGCACCTGAAAGGAAAGGTTGTACACGGCTGTCTTGGCGCCATAGCGCTTCGTCAGGCCGACTGCCTCGATCATTCTCCGCACCCATCGAATGGTTCAGGACGTCGGGGCACACGCCCCCGTAAGGGTTAGGAGGATAACGGGGAGCTGACGGTTCCAGCCAAGAGCGCGCAAAAACTCCCCGTGGTCTCAGGCGTCCCGCTTCTTCAGCAGCACATAGCCGCCGATCAGCGCGACCACGACCCACACCACCATGATCGCGAGCCCGCCCCAGGGCCCGTACGGGGTGTCGTCGTCCAGAGGTGACTTCACCTGCATGATCTTGCTTCCGGCCTGGTCGGGGAGGAAGCGGCCGATCTTCTTCGTCGCCGACACGTTGCCCAGGATGCTGGAGATGAGGAAGAAGAACGGCATCAGGATGCCGAGGGACAGCATCGGACTGCGCAGCATCGTCGCGACGCCCATCGAGAACATCGCGATGAGCGTCATGTAGAGCCCGCCGCCGATCACCGCGCGCAGCACGCCGGGATCGCCGATCAGCGCCTTGTGCTCACCGAGCATCGCCTGACCCACGAAGAACGCGATGAAGCTCGTGACCAGACCGACCACCAGACAGAGCAGGGTGGCGATCGCGACCTTGCTCGCCATGAAGGTGGCGCGCTGCGGTACCGCGGAGAGCGAGGTGCGGATCATGCCGGTGCTGTACTCGTTCGAGACGACGAGCACCCCGAAGACGATCATCGCGAGCTGGCCGAGGCTCATCCCGGCGAAGCTGGTGAAGGTCGGGTCGAAGACCCTGCGGTCCTGGGCGTTGAGACTGTCGTAGTCGTTCTTCGCCAGAATGCTGATCAGCAGGCCGAGCCCGACCGTGACGACCACGGCGAGGCCCAGCGTCCACACGGTCGACGAGACCGACCGGATCTTGGTCCACTCCGACTTCAGTACCTGCGTCGCGGCCATCGTTCAGGACCCCTTCTTCGGCTGCTGCCAGCTCTCGCCCCAGCCCGCGGCCTGCGCGGAGGGCGGCGGGGCGGCGCCGCCGGGGCCCGCGTGGTCGGCATGCGCGTGATACTCCACCGACTCCGCGGTGAGCTGCATGAACGCCTCCTCGAGCGAGGCCCGCTGGGGGCTGAGCTCATGGAGTACGAGCTGATGGCGGGCGGCCAGCTCACCGAGGTCCTCCGAGGGGGTGCCGTCGACCTCGAGGGTGCCGTTGCCCGTCTCGACGGCGGTGACGCCCTCTTGGTGCAGCACGTCGAGGAGGCGCTCGCGCTGCGGGGAGCGCAGCCGGACGTAACTGCGCGAGTTCTGCTGGATGAAGTCCGCCATGGACGTGTCCGCCAGGAGCCGGCCCTGCCCGATGACGACGAGATGGTCGGCGGTCAGCGCCATTTCACTCATCAGGTGGGAGGAGACGAAGACCGTGCGGCCCTGGGAGGCGAGGGACTTCATCAGGTTGCGGATCCAGTGGATGCCCTCCGGGTCGAGGCCGTTGACCGGCTCGTCGAACATGAGGATCTCGGGATCGCCGAGCAGCGCGCCCGCGATGCCGAGCCGCTGCCCCATGCCGAGCGAGAAGCCCTTGGCCTTCTTCCTGGCGACCTGCGTCAGGCCCACCGTGTCGAGGACCTCGTGGACGCGGGCCCGCGGGATGCCGTTGCTCTGCGCGAGGCACAGGAGATGGTTGAAGGCGCTGCGCCCGCCGTGCATGGCCTTGGCGTCGAGCAGGGCGCCGATGTACTTGAGCGGATCCTTCAGCTGGGCGTACCGCTTGCCGTCGATCCGCGCAGCGCCCGCCGTGGGGTTGTCGAGCCCGAGCATCATCCGCATCGTCGTGGACTTGCCGGCGCCGTTGGGCCCGAGGAAGCCGGTGACCATGCCCGGACGCACGGTGAAGGTGAGGTCGTTGACGGCCAGCTTCTCGCCGTACCGCTTGGTCAGCCCCTCGAGCTCGATCATGCGGCCACGCTAAAACGGGACAGAGCCCCCTGCCACTTGGACAGAGGGCTCTGACAGTGCCCCGAGGGGCTACGTACTCAACGCGTCTGCTGAGCAGGCACCCCACGAGACACCGGCTCGTCCTCGGCAGGCGTACCCGCGGCAGCCACAGCCGCACCGGTGAGCGTGGCCAACATCTCGCGCACGTTGGTGAGCTGAGCGTTGATCGAGTCCCGGCGGTTGGTGAGCGCGGCGAGCTCCCGCTCGGACTCGCTCCGGATCCGGTCCGCCTTGGCGTTCGCGTCTGCCACGATGTCCTCGGCCTGACGCTGAGCCGTCTCCACCGTCTGACGGGCGCGACGCTCGGCGTCCGTGCGGAGCTTCTCGGCCTCCAGGCGCAGCTGCTCGGCCCGGTGCTCGATCTCCGCGAGACGCTTCTCCGCCTTGGCCTGACGCGATGCCAGGTCACGCTCCGACTGCTCGCGGCGCTTGGCGAGGTTCGTCTCGAAGTCGGCCGCGGCCTGGGCGGCCTTGGCGCGGGTCTCCTCGAAGAGGGCGTCCGCCTCCTCGCGCTTCTGCTGGGCGTCCTTCTGCGCCTCGCTGCGCAGGGTGCCCGCCTCGCCCTTGGCCTTCTCGACGATCCGGACGCCCTCGTCCTCCGCCTTGGCCTTGCGCTCGGCCGCGAACGACTCGGCGTCGTTGCGCACCTGCTGGGCCGCCGACTCGGCGAGTTCACGGTGCTGCTCGGCTGCGCGACGAGCCTCCTCGCGCAGGTCCTTCGCCTCCTCCTCGGCGAGGCGGAGGATCTTCTCGACGCGGGCACCGAGGCCCGCGTACGACGGTTCGGCGTCGGCTACCTGCGCCTGCGCGTTCTGCGTCTCGAGGTGCAGCTCCTCAATGCGCTTTTCCAGAGCAGTGATACGAGCAAGAGCGCTGTCACGGTCGGAGACGAGCTTGGAGATACGTTCGTCCACCTGAGCGCGGTCGTACCCACGCCGCACAAGCTCGAAGCCGTAGGGGGAAGTGTCGCTCATGGGGTTCCTGTCGAATGAGACCGGTGAGGTGATAGGGGAATCCTAGGGGTCCAAGCGGCGTGTCATCGAGCAGATGCCCGTTTGATCTGGAGAATGACACCCCTTTTGAGTGGCTAACCGCCGGAGCACTTGCCAGCGACAGTGCCGAAGGTCCTTACGATGCACGCGAGATGTTCTTTGGCTAGCCCTCAGAAGGCTTGCCACCCGATCGGGTTGACCCTGCCGCCGCACCGGCCTTGACGCCACCATCCTTCGGGCCGGGGACCGATGGGGCCTCAAAAGACTCCAACGCCTCCAGTACGTCCTGGACACGGGAAATCTCGGCGTTGATGTCCTCGCGGCGCCGCACGAGAACCTCGAGCTCGCGTTTGCCCTCATCAACCGTCCGCTCGGCCTCGGCCTGCGCCTCCGCCTTGACGCGCTCGGCCTCGCGCACCAGCTCGGCCACCTTCGTCTCGGCCTCCTTGAGTAGCGCCTCGGCCCGCTTCACGGCGGAGATACGGACCTTGCCGGCCTCGGAACTGGCGTCCGACACCAGCTCCTTGGCCTTCGCCTCGGCCTCGGCACGCTGCTCCTCGGCGGCCTTCACCAGGGCGTCGCAGCGCTCACCGGCCGTCTTCATCGCCTCGGCGGACTCGCGGCGCGCACGCTCGTGCAGCTCCTCGATCTCCGTGGTGAGGCGGTCACGCTGCTCCTCGGAGCGCTCCCTTATGGCGGTCGCGTCCCTGCGGGCGCCGACGAGCAGCTCGTCCGCGTCCGTACGGGCCTTCTCCACCAGGGAGTTGCCCTCGACCCGCGCCTCGGAGACAAGCCGGTCGGCCTCCGTGCGGGCGGCGCCGACCATCGTGTCGGCCTGCGCCTCCGCGTCCGTGGTGGCCTTGAGCGCCTTCTCCTGGGCGTCGCTCGTCAGCTTCTCCGCCTCGGCCGCCGCCTCCGTGATGAGGGTGTCGACCTGCTCGGCCGCCTCGGAGCGGCGCTTGTTGGCCGCCTGGCGGGCCTCGTCCAGGGTGTGTTCGGCCTCGTCCCGCGCCTGCGAGGTGAGCCGCTCGGCCTCGGCGGCGGCCTCCGCCTTGACGCGCTCGGCCTCCGACCGGATGCGCTCGGCGTGCTGCTGGGCGGAGCCGACCGTCTCGGCGGCGTCCGCGCGAAGCCGCTCGGCGTCGCCCGTCGCGTCCGAGATGAGCTTCTCGGCCTTGGCCACCGACTCCGAGCGCACCCGCTCGGCCTCCGAAACCGTCTCACTGCGCAGCCGCTCGGCCTCGGTACTCGTCTCGGCCCTGAGCCGCTCGGCCTCCGCGACCGTCTCGTTCTGCAGCCGCTCCGCCTCGCTGCGCGCCTCGCCGATCAACTGGTCGGCCTGGCTCGCCGCGTCGCTGCGGATGCGGTTGGCGTCCTCACGGGCGTCGGCACGGGTACGGGACGCGTCCTGCTCGGCCGACGCGATCGCGTCCGAGGCCTCCGTACGCGAACGCTGGGCGTACTCCGAGGCGTCCGAACGCAGCCGCTCGGACTCCGTGATCGCCTCCGAAACGGTGCGCTCGGCAAGCGACTTGGCGGCCTCGGTCTCTTCGTTCGCCTCGCGTCGGGTACGGGTGGCGTCCTCGGCGGCGCGCTCCCGCTCGGCGTACGCGTCGGCGCGGACGCGGTCCGCCTCCTCCTGCGCCTCGGTCCTCGTGCGCTCCGCCGCGTGCTCGGCGGCGCTGCGCAGGCCCGCGATCTCCTCCTGTGCCGACTCCTGCAGGCCCGCCACCGAATCCCGTACGGACTGGGCGGTCTGCTCGGCGGTGGAGACCATCTCCGTCGCCCTGCGGTCGGCTTCCTCGACGAGGCGGACGGCCTCGGCCTGTGCCTCCTCGACGCGGTTGCGGGCGGACGCGAGGAGCTCCTCGCTCTGCTCGCGGGCCCGCTCGCGCTCCTGGTCGGCCTCCGCGCGCGCGGAGCTGAGGGTTTCCTCGGCCTCACGGCGGCGCCTCGCGGCCTCCTCCTGGGCGGCGGACAGCGCCTCGGCTGCCTCCGCGCCCACCCGCTCGGCGGCGGCCGCGGCCTCCGAACGGAGCCGGTCGGCCGACTCCTGGGCCTCGGTCTTGAGCCGCTCGGCCTCGGCGGCGGCGTCCGAACGCAGCCGCACGGCGACGTTCTCGCCCTCCGCGCGCGCCTGCGAGGCGTCGGCCGCGGCCTCGGTGCGCAGCCGCTCGGCCTCGGTCTCGGCCTGCGACTGAAGGGTGCGGATCCGCTCGGCGGACTCCGAGCGGAGGCGGTCCGTCTCGTCCGCGGCTTCCTTGCGGATGCGCTCGGCCTCGGCGCGGGCGTCGGTCAGCCCCTGCTCGGCGGATGCGACACGCTCCTCGGCCTCCGTGTGCAGGCGCGTCAGCTCGTCGGCGGCCTCGGCCTGACGTGCCGCTATGGCCCGCTCGGTCTCCTCGTGCAGGGCCCGCGCCGCGTCCTCTGCCTCGGACTTCGTGCTCTCCGCCTGCTCGGCGGCCTCCTCGCGGTGCCGCTCGGCCTCCGCGCGAGTGCGCTCCAGGGTCTCCTCGGCCTGTTTGCGCAGGGTCGTGGCGCGCTCGATGGCCTCCGTGCGCAGGCGCTCGCTGTCGGCGGTGGCCACCGACCGCAGCTCGTCCGCGTCGGCCTTGGCCTTGGCGAGCAGCTCCTCGGCGGACCTGGCCGCCTCCTCGATCTGCTGGACGGCCTCGCGCCGGGCCTCGCCGCGGATCCGCTCACCCTCGGTGACCGCGTCGGCCCGCAGCTGCTCGGCCTCGCCGCGCAGCCGGCGTGCCTCCTCCTGCAGCTCAACGGTCTTGGCGCGGTACTCCTTGGTGTCGTCCTTGGCCGTGCCCTTGAGCTGCTCGGCGATGTCGTGCGCCTCGGCACGCAGCCTGTCCGCCTCGGCCTCGGCCTCGGTGCGGATCCGCTCGGCCTCCTCGGTGGCGGCCTTCGTCGTGTCCTTGGCGTCCTTGGACGCCTTCTCGAGTACGTCCTCCGCCGTGCGGGCGGCCTTGGCGAGCTGGCCCGCGGTCTCCTCGGCGGTGATCGTGCGCGCCTTCTCGGAGGCGTCCTTGACCAGCTGCTCGGCCTCGGCGCGGGCATCGGCGACGAGCTGCTCGGCCTCGGCCTTGGTGGCCTCGACCTCCTTCGTGGCCTCGCCGACCAGGCGGGCGACCTGCTCCTTGGCGGTGCGCGTGCGCTGTTCGTTGGCGCCCTCGGCGGCCGAGAGCTGCTTGGAGGCGGACTCCTTGGCCTCGGCGAGGACCTTGTCGGCCTCGGCGCGCGCCTCGCGCAGAGCCGTCTCGGCCTCCGTCATGCGCTGCTCGGCGGCCCGGCTCGCCTCGGTGGCCTGGCGGCGTGCCTGCTCCGACTCGGTGGCCGTGGTCGAACGCAGCTGCTCCGCGTGGTCGGTGGCCTCCTGCGCCTGCGTGGACGCGGCGTTCAGGAGGCGCTCGGCGTCCGAGCGGGCCCGGCGCAGGATCGCCTCGGCATCGGCGCGGGCCGACTCGGCGTCGCTCGACATGCGCTGGCGGGCCTCTTCGGCCACGCGCTCGGCCTCGGCGCGGGCGGCGGCCAGGGCCTGGTCGGCCTCGGCTCGCGACTCGTCGAGCAGGCGGCGGGCCTGCTGTTCCGTGCGCGCCCGCAGCTGCTCGGCCCACGCCACGTTCTCGTTGACGTGCGACTCGACGGTCTGGCGGCGCTCGGACAGCTCCTGGTCGAGCTGCTGACGGCGTGACACCGCCTCGGAGTGCAGCTCGGACTGGAGCCTGGCCTGCTGCTCGGCGTGCTCCTGGAGGATGCGCTGGGTCTGCGCACGGGCGTCGCGCAGCTCACGCTCGGCGTCCTGGCGCAGCTGGTCGGCCTGGATCTGGGCATTACGGAGCAACTGCTCGGCCTGGTAACCGATGTCCGCGCCGTCGTAGGCCGGGCGGGACGCGAGGTTGCGACGCGCCTCGTGCAGCTTGGCGCGCAACACCTCGACCTGGTAGCCGAGGTCTTCGGCGTGCTGAACAGCCTTCTCTCGCTCGGTCTTCAGCCGGTCCATCTCGGCCTCGAACCGCGAAAGATGGTCCGTCTCAGCCCGCGAGCTCTCTTGGCGTTCGTAGCCCCGCACTGCGCGGTCCCATCCTTCCCCAAGCTCTGAACTTCGTTCGAGCAGGGGAGACCCCACTCCGGTCGCACGTTTCGTACGAGCCCTGTCCATCCGCCGAACGGGGCCCACGGGGAATGGTGTCAGATCAACAGCAGAGCTTGGGCTGCTGCCCTGACGCTCGTCCCCCGAAACCCGGACCCCGGCAAGCGGCCGCCCAGCGTACGGACGGCCGGCCGCCCGAACTTCGGACGGCCGCCCCCAACCCTACCGGCCCAAGTATGCGGAGGTCAGTGCTCCGGTGACTCCTGGGCCGCCGAGGTGACGAGTTCGGTCAGCACACCGTGGCAGTCCTTGGGGTGCAGGAAGGTGATGCGGGAACCCATGGACCCGATGCGGGGCTCCTCGTAAAGGACGCGTACGCCCTTGTCCTTGATGGCCGCGGCGTCGCCGTCCACGTCCGCGGTGCCGAAAGCGATGTGGTGCACACCCTCGCCGTTCTTCGCCAGCCACTTGCCGACGGCGGAGTCATCGCGAGTGGGTTCGAGGAGCTGCAGGTAGGAAGCGCCGCCGTCACCCGTCTCATTGATCTTGAGCATGGCCTCGCGCACGCCCTGCTCTTCGTTGACCTCGGTGTGGAACACCGTGAAGCCATATGTCTCCCGGTAGAACTCGACGGTCTTGTCGAGGTCGAAACAGGCGATCCCGATGTGATCGATTCGCGTCAGCATGTTTTAAGTGCAGCCCTTCCGGCGGTGATTACGCAACGTGCGCGCGATCACACCTAACGCCCGATGACGCGCGGCGTACCGCTCAGTACATTCAAGTAAACCCTCATTAACTCCTCCTCCCAAGGGGCCGTGGCACATGTCTGGAACGACCGGTACCACCTCAGTGATCGTCGCGGGCGCGCGAACGCCCATGGGCCGCCTGCTCGGCTCCCTGAAGTCCTTCTCCGGCGCCGACCTGGGCGGTTTCGCGATCAAGGCCGCGCTGGACCGGGCCGGGATCGGCGGCGACCAGGTGCAGTACGTGATCATGGGCCAGGTGCTCACCGCCGGGGCAGGGCAGATCCCGGCACGCCAGGCCGCCGTCAAGGCGGGCATCCCCATGAACGTCCCCGCGCTCACCGTCAACAAGGTGTGCCTCTCCGGGCTCGACGCGATCGCGCTCGCCGACCAGCTGATCCGCGCGGGCGAGTTCGACATCGTCGTCGCCGGCGGCCAGGAGTCGATGACGAACGCGCCGCACCTCCTGCCCAAGTCGCGGGAGGGCTACAAGTACGGCGCCATCGAAATGCTCGACTCCATGGCGTACGACGGCCTGACCGACTCCTTCGAGGACATCGCCATGGGCGAGTCCACGGAGAAGCACAACACCCGCCTCGGCATCGCGCGCACCGAGCAGGACGAGATCGCCGCAGGCTCCCACCAGCGCGCGGCCGCCGCCCAGAAGAACGGCATCTTCGAGGCCGAGATCACCCCGGTCGAGATCCCCCAGCGCAAGGGCGGTCCGGTCCTCTTCTCCCAGGACGAGGGAATCCGCGCCGAGACGACCGCCGAGTCGCTCGGCAAGCTGCGCCCCGCCTTCACCAAGGACGGCACGATCACCGCGGGTACCTCCTCGCAGATCTCCGACGGCGCCGCCGCGGTCGTCGTGATGTCCAAGGCCAAGGCCGAGGAGCTCGGCCTCGACTGGATCGCGGAGATCGGGGCGCACGGAAACGTGGCGGGCCCGGACAACTCGCTCCAGTCGCAGCCGTCGAACGCGATCCAGCACGCCCTGAAGAAGGAGGGCCTGGACGTCGCGGACCTCGACCTGATCGAGATCAACGAGGCCTTCGCCGCGGTCGCGGTGCAGTCAATGAAGGACCTCGGGGTGTCCTCGGAAAAGGTGAACGTCAACGGCGGGGCCATTGCCCTGGGTCACCCGATCGGGATGTCCGGCGCACGCGTCGTCCTGCACCTCGCCCTGGAGCTCAAGCGCCGTGGCGGCGGCGTGGGCGCTGCCGCGCTGTGCGGTGGCGGCGGGCAGGGTGACGCGCTGATCGTGAAGGTGGCGAAGGCCTGACGCGCTGCGCGCGTGTATGCCTTCCCTACGTCTTGGAACGGAGCTGTCTGACATGCAGGACGTCCCCTCCCTGGTGGAGCAGGCCCGCGAGGGCAGGCCGCGGGCCGTGGCCCGGCTGATCTCACTGGTCGAGGGGGCTTCCCCGCAGCTCCGCGAGGTCATGGCGGCGCTGGCTCCGCTGGCGGGCCACGCGTACGTGGTGGGCCTCACGGGTTCGCCCGGTGTCGGCAAGTCGACTTCGACGTCGGCGCTCGTGTCGGCCTACCGCAGGGCGGGCAAGCGGGTCGGCGTCCTGGCCGTCGACCCCTCGTCCCCCTTCTCCGGGGGCGCGCTGCTCGGCGACCGGGTCCGCATGTCGGAGCACGCGTCCGACCCCGGCGTCTACATCCGCTCCATGGCGACGCGAGGGCACCTGGGCGGCCTGGCGTGGTCGGCGCCGCAGGCGATCCGGGTCCTGGACGCGGCGGGCTGCGACGTGATCCTGGTCGAGACGGTCGGCGTGGGTCAGTCCGAGGTGGAGATCGCCTCGCAGGCGGACACGTCGGTGGTGCTCCTCGCCCCCGGGATGGGCGACGGGATCCAGGCGGCGAAGGCGGGCATCCTGGAGATCGGCGACGTGTACGTCGTGAACAAGGCGGACCGGGACGGCGCGGACGCGACCGCGCGCGAGCTCAACCACATGCTGGGGCTCGGGGAGTCCCGCGGAGCGGGGGACTGGCGCCCGCCCATCGTGAAGACGGTGGCCGCGCGGGGCGAGGGGATCGACGAGGTCGTCGAGGCCCTGGAGAAGCACCGGGCGTGGATGGAGGAGCGGGGGGTCCTGGCCGAGCGCCGCGCGGCGCGGGCGGCCCGCGAGGTGGAGACCATCGCGGTCACGGCCCTGCGGGAACGGATCGCGGACCTCCATGGGGACGCGCGGCTGTCGGCTTTGGCGGAGCGGATCGTGGCGGGGGAGCTGTCCCCTTACGCGGCGGCGGATGAGCTGGTGGCGAGTTTGACTGCCGGGTAATCGGGTGGTTGGGCGGGAAAGATCCGCCGCGAAGCGGCGGTCGGGGTGTACCGGTCGACGAATCCGCACCCATGACACGACACGAACCGCCCCGCAGGGAAATCCCTGCGGGGCGGTGGGGCTGACTGACGGAGGGGGGATCCGTCAGTCGTCGGAGCCGTCGTCGTCCGAGTCGTTGTCGTCGGAGTCATTGTCATCGTGGTCATCGTGGCTGTCCGACTTGTCGGCGCTGACCTTGCCCGACTGCAGGTCGACCTTCCAGTCGGACTCCGCACCCTTGCCGGAGGCGGTCTCCGCCTCCCAGGCCTTGGCCGTGCCGTCGTCGTCCAGGTCCACGGACGTGACCGTGCCCTTGGCGGCGGCAGCCTTCGCCGCGTCCTCCGCCGTGGTGGACGCACCCTTCAGGGCGGCGGCCACGCGGTTCGCGTCGCCGTCCTCGTCCTGCTCGGTGTGCGAGCCCAGGACCTTGCCGGTGCCCGGGTCGACCTGCACGCTGTGCCAGGTGTTGCCCTTGCCGAGCACGTCGACGTCCCAGACCAGGCCGCCGTTGTCCTCGTCGTCCAGCTCCGCGGAGACCGCCGTACCGGACTTGTCGGCCAGCGCCGCCTTGATCGCGTCGGCGGCCGTCACCTTGGCGGCCTTCGCCTCGGCGGTGTTCTCCTTGGCGTCGTCCTGGTCGTTGTCCCGGTCGTCGTACCGGTCGTTGTCCGGGTTGTCGTCCTTCAGCTGGACGCTCGACTTCTTTGCGGCGGCCGACGAGTCGTCGTCGCCGGTGGCAGCGAGCGCTGTCGCCGTACCGCCCCCGGCCAGGGCCAGGGCTGCGACGGTGGCGATGACGATGTTGCGCTTCATAAGGGGTTCCTCCCGAGACGGTGGCTGTGCGGCCCGTGGGCCGCTGCCGTTCGCTTTCGACAAGAACCAATCTGGCCGATCGACCCTGAAGCCAGCCTGAAGCCACCTGAAGAACTCTTCAGCTTCGCTCTGCCACCCTGAACGCATGCGCCTGTTGATCGTGGAAGACGAAAAGCGCCTCGCGCTGTCCCTGGCCAAGGGCCTGACGGCCGAGGGTTACGCCGTGGACGTCGTGCACGACGGCATCGACGGGCTGCACCAAGCGAGCGAGGGCACGTACGACCTGGTCATCCTCGACATCATGCTGCCCGGCATGAACGGCTACCGCGTCTGCTCCACCCTGCGCGCCGCCGGACACGACGTACCGATCCTGATGCTCACGGCCAAGGACGGCGAGTACGACGAGGCCGAAGGGCTCGACACCGGCGCCGACGACTACCTCACCAAGCCCTTCTCGTACGTCGTGCTCGTTGCCCGTGTGAAGGCGCTCCTGCGTCGCCGTGGCAACGCGGGGCCGTCCCCCGTCCACATCCTCGGCGACCTCAAGGTCGACACCGCGGCCCGCCGCGTCTTCCGCGGCGAGGACGGCGGGGACGGCGAGGACGTCGAAGTGACGCTCACCGCCAAGGAGTTCGCGGTGCTCGAGCAGCTCGTCCTGCGGTCGGGCGAGGTCGTCTCCAAGGGCGACATCCTGGAGCACGTCTGGGACTTCGCCTACGAAGGCGATCCCAACATCGTCGAGGTGTACATCAGCGCGCTGCGGCGCAAGCTCGGGGCGTCGCTGATCAAGACGGTGCGCGGCGCCGGATACCGCCTGGAGGCCCCCCGATGAAGCGCTTCCTCAGTTCCGTCCGTGCCAGGGCCACGATCGGCGCCACCCTCGTCGTCGCCGTCGCGCTGGTAGCCGCGGGCGCCGCCGTCCTGCTCTCGCTGCGCGCGAATCTGACGGACCAGGCGAGCGGCCAGGCCGAGTCCGCCGCTCGCGGGGTGGCATCGCAGCTCGCCGCGAACAAGGACTACGGCGAGCTGGACCTGGACGACGACAACACCCCGGTGCAGATCGTCGACAGCGACGGGCGACTTGTCGCCGCCAGCGAGGACCTGGAGAGCATCAGTGGCACGGGGACCGGCGCCGTCAAGCCGCAGCCGGCATCCAGCACGCCCGCCAAGGGCGACGACGATGACGACGACGCGAGCGAGGGCGACGCGCTCGACCCCGGGGAGATCTCCGATGACCCGCCCGACGTCACCTCCGGCACCGCCACGGTCGACGGCGAGACGAAGGACTTCCGCTTCGCCGCGGTCGAGGTGAACGTCGAGCAGAAGGGCGGCGACCTCACCGTCTACGCGGGCGCCTCGCTCGCCGCCCAACAGGGCGCGGTGTCCACGGCGTTGACGTCCATGCTCATCGGTTTCCCGCTGCTCCTGGCCGTCATCGCCCTGGTGACCTGGCTGGTGACGCGCCGCGCCCTGCGCCCGGTGGACGCGATCCGTTCCGAGATGGCGGCGATCACCGCGTCGGAGGACCTCTCGCGCCGCGTGCCCGAGCCGGACACGCACGACGAGATCGCCCGCCTGGCCACGACGACGAACGAGACGCTCGCCGCCCTGCAGAGCTCGGTGGAACGTCAGCGCCGCTTCGTGGCCGACGCCTCGCACGAACTGCGCAGCCCCATCGCCTCCCTGCGCACCCAGCTCGAAGTGGGCTCGGCCCACCCGGAGTTGCTGGACGTGGACGGTGCGGTCGAGGACACCGTACGACTGCAGGAACTGGCCGCCGACCTGCTCCTCCTCGCCCGCCTCGACGCGGGTGAGAAGCCGGGCGGTGGGCATGTGGACCTGGCGGCCCTGGCGCGCGAGGAGCTCTCGCAGCGCACGCGGGACCGCGCCGACGTCCGGATGGATCTGAAGAACGTCGACGTCACCGGGTCACGGAGCCAGTTGGCGCGCGTGCTCGGCAACCTCGTGAACAACGCGCAGCGCCACGCGCGCTCGCACGTCACGGTCACCACCCGCGCCGAGGGGGCGTGGGCCGTCCTCGAGGTCTCCGACGACGGAAACGGTGTGCCGGAGAGCGAACGCGAACGGATCTTCGAGCGCTTCGTCCGCCTCGACGACGCCCGCACCCGGGATGACGGCGGGGCGGGTCTGGGCCTCGCCATCGCGCGCGATGTCGCCGTACGCCACGGCGGGACCCTTTCGGTCCGTGAGGCCCCCGGCGGGGGAGCGCTCTTCGAGCTCAGGGTCCCTGCCGCCGCTCCGTAGGGGTCAGGGCTTGCCCCGCTGGGCACGGAGGTGTTCCGCGATCGGGGACAGGGCCTTGTGGAGTTCGCCGAGCGCCTCGGGGGAGATCAGGTCGACGAAGTGCTGGCGGACCGAGGCCACGTGGTGCGGGGCGACCCGCTGCATGGTCTCCATGCCCTCGTCCGTGAGGACGGTGTAGAGCCCGCGCCGGTCGGACTCGCAGTTCTCCCGGCGGACCAGGCCCGCGTTCTCCATACGGGTGATCTGATGGGACAGGCGGCTCTTGGACTGCAGTGTGGCGGTCGCGAGATCGCTCATACGCATCCGCTTCTCTTCCGATTCGGAGAGATGCACGAGGATGTCGTAGTCGTTCATGGTCAGGTTGAACGGCTGGAGGTCCTTCTCGAGCTGATAGGTCAGCATCCTGTTGACCTCTACGTGGGTGCGCCAGGCGCACTGTTCCTCGTTGGTCAGCCACTGCGGGGCCGTATCGGTCTCCATGGAATCGATTCTACCTAAGAAGTTGAAAGGTGAACGAATGTGGGTGTGTGACGCGCGCCTCTAGCCCCCCGGGAAAGGGGGTACAGGCGTTCGCCGTCACACTCCGCAGACTACCGCTCACAGGCCGAAGCGACGCTGGAGGTCCCCCAGTTGTCCGGGAAGGCGCGGTTGCCCCGGCTGCTGGCCGTGTGGACTGCCCTGACCCGGGGCGCCCCGGCCGCCCGGCACACCCGCCTGCTGCGGCACCGCGCCCGTCGCCTGCTCGGCCATGAGTGCCTCCGAGGACTGCAGGAGCACCGTGCCGGCCCCCACGAACTCGAACTGGTGCTCCTCACCTGAGGTTCCACCGACCCCGGTCAGTGCCCGTACGCCCCCGATGACTCCGGTCAGATACCCGTGGTCGTAGTGATGGCAGGGCGAAGGGCAGTCGGCCCAGCCCACCAGGGCCTGTGGATCGACCCGGATCGGCGGCTCCATGAACACCACCGGGCCGTTCGACGCGGCCACGAACTTTCCGGTTCCGATCAGGGTCAGAAAGCCCGGGACGATCGATTGCTTCAGTGCGAGAGTTGGCTGAAAAGCGAGGAGGTTGCCCGAGCGAATGGTCAGGTTGCCGTCCTCCAAGTCGTACGAATTCACGTCGAAGGCCCGGTCGGCGAGGAGCATCTTGCCCTGGCCGTCGGCCACCACCCAGTCGCTGGCGTGCAGGGGCGAATGAAAACTCGTGCGCACCAGACCGTCCAGGCGGCCGTGCCCGATGCCGTTGAACTCGATCGACCCGTAGTAGGCGATCATCTTCCCCTTCTGCAGGAACCACTGGCTCCCCTTGAGCTCCACGCAGAAGGTGTACGCGTTCACGCTGTCGTCGCTCGGCAGCGTCATCGGGTCGAGGGCCGCGGGCGCTCCCACGGGCATTGAGGGGTTCACAGCTTCTCCTCCGACGCCTGGACGTACACCGAACCGCTACCGGACAGCTCCAGTTGGAACGCCTCGCCCGAGCCCCGCCCCACCATGTCGCGCCAGCCGAGCGCGGTGGAGAGCTTGTTGCGTACGTCGCCGTGGTGCGCCACATAGGCCTGCGGGTCGACATGGACCGGGCGCTGCGGGGTGATCGGCACCTCGATGACTCCGCCGTGCGCCATGACGGCGGCCGCGCCCTGGCCCTTGAGGGTGGTCGTGAAGAGGCCCTGGCCGGTGACCTGCCCGCGGACCATGCCCATGACGCCGCCCTGCGAGCCCAGGAACATCGTGCCCTGCTGGAGGGTCCCGTCGAAGGCGAGCAGCCGGTCCGCCTCCACGTAGAGGGTGTCCCCGGAGAGGCTGATCACCTGGATGTGGTGGCCGCCGTGCCCGAAGAGGACCGTGCCGCTGCCCTCGACTGTCATCAGGGGCGTCGCCTCATTGGCCACGCGGCGCCCGATCATGGAGGCCAGGCCGCCCTGCCCGCCCTGGATGTTGGGCGTGAACGCCACATCTC
The DNA here is from genome assembly GCF_055577645.1 of Streptomyces sp. NPDC033180. Classification (NCBI taxonomy): domain Bacteria; kingdom Bacillati; phylum Actinomycetota; class Actinomycetes; order Kitasatosporales; family Streptomycetaceae; genus Streptomyces; species Streptomyces sp. NPDC033180. The sequence continues at coordinate 394,952 of NZ_JBVIPU010000005.1, forward strand.
CCTTGTAGGCGAGCATGGCGCCGCGCTGGCTGAACAGGCGCCGGCCCGGAAGGACCGTCGCCTCGACCATCTTCGAGTTGATCTCTCGGAAGGGCATGTCAGACGTCCCCCGCGATCGTGTTCCGTTCGCTGGGCTGGACGTAGACGAGCCCGTCGCCCTCGAAGCGGATCTGGAAGGCCTCGCCGCCGCCCTCGCCCAGCAACGTACGGAAAGTGACGCCCGACTGGAGGTGCTGGTGGAGGTCTCCCTGATGCGCGACATACGCCCCCGGGTCCACCGTCAGCGGATACTGCCGGCTCACGCGCAGCACCACCGCGGGCCCGTCGGACATGATCGCCGCCTGGCCCGAGCCCTCGACGGTCGTGGTGAACAGGCCATTGCCCTGCGAGGCGCCGCGGACGCCGGTGAAATGCGTGCCGGTGCGCAGGCCCCCGTCCGTGCACAGGAGATTGCCGGCCTCGACGAAGAGCTTCTCGCCGCGCAGCTCCACGAGGTTGATCTCGGTGGCGCGGTCGGCGAACCAGCACGTGCCGTGCCCCTTCACCTCCATCACCGTCATCTGCTCGCCGGTGACGCGGCGGGTCACCATGCCCCGTATGCCCTCGCCGCCGCCGGTCATCTTCTTGAAGGCCATCTGGCCGTCGTACGCGACCATCGAGCCGTTCTTCGCCTTGACGGCGTCGCCGGACATGTCCACGGCGAGCACCCTGCTGCCTTGCAGTCGGAACGTTGCCACGTATCGACGGTAGCCGTCGGATATGGGGTCGGAACAGGGCAACGGCCCCTGAGCGAACCCGGAGAGCACCCCGATGTCACAATAGGGGTCGCTTGTGCGCGCATTCACAAGATCAACGCCGCCGAGCGGCCCCGCCCCTCGCTCCCACCCTCCCACCGAAGGTGATCCGTGGACATCAAGACCGCTTCCGCACTCCGCCGCCTCCGTCTGGTCTCGGCCCCCGAGGCCGTCTCCTTCCTGCTCCTGATCATCTGCTCGGCGCTCAAGCGGACCACGGACTTCAACGCCGTGCCGGTGATGGGCATGGTCCACGGCCTGCTCTTCATCCTGTACGTGCTGTTCTGGCTCGACGCCTGGAACCGCACGAAGTGGAACCTGAAGACGGCCGCCCTCTACTTCGTCCTCTCCGTCCTGCCGACCGGCGGTTTCTTCGCCGAGCGGAAGCTGAAGCGTGAGGCCGAGGCCGCCGTGATCGCGTCGCGCGCCCGCCGCGAAGGTGTCGTGAGCGCATGATCGTCGCCTTCTCCGTGACCCCGCTGGGCGTCGGCGAGGACGTGGGCGAGTACGTCGCCGACGCGGTCCGTGTCGTCCGTGAATCCGGCCTGCCCAACCGGACGGACGCGATGTTCACCTCCGTCGAGGGCGAGTGGGACGAGGTGATGGACGTCGTCAAGCGCGCCGTCGCCGCGGTCGAGGCGCGGGCGCCGCGTGTCTCCGTCGTCATGAAGGCGGACATCCGCCCCGGGGTGACGGACGGGATGACGTCGAAGGTCGAGACGGTGGAGCGACACCTTTCCGCCTAGCCGACCCCGTAGCGAACAGCCGCTTCCGAGAAGAGCCCCCGCCGTCAGTCGGCGGGGGCTTCTTCTTCGCCCGCGGACTTGAGCGACCGCTCAAAATTCCCTACGATCGCCTTGAGCGGTCGCTCAAAACTGCACTGACATGGGGGAATGTCGTGAGCCTGTACGTCGAAGCACGCATAGCCGCCGACCTCGAGGAGCTCTGGGCACGCACCCAGGAGCCGTCCCAGCATCAACGCTGGGACCTCCGCTTCACCGAGATCGACTACCTGCCGCAGGTGCCGGGCGAGCCGCGGCGCTTCCGGTACGCCACGCGCGTGCTGCCCTTCCTCACCATCGCCGGCACCGGGATCTCCGCGGGCGAGAAGCGCCGCGCGGACGGCACCAGGACGTCGGCACTGCGCTTCGCGTCACCGCACCCGCTCTCGCTCCTCCAGGAGGGCTCGGGCTACTGGCGCTACGTCCCCGTCCCCGACGGCGGCATCCGGTTCCTCACCGGCTACGACTACCGGCCGCGCTGGGGCCGCTTCGGCTCGCTCGCCGACCGGGTCGCCTTCCGTCCCCTGATGGGCTGGGCCACGGCCTGGTCCTTCGACCGCCTGCGGCTCTGGCTGGAGCGGGGCATCACGCCCGAGCGCCAGCTGCTGCACGCGCTGGCCGAGGCGGGGGTGCGCGCCGGGTGCGTGCTCCTTGCCGCTGTCACCGCGCCGATGGTGGCGCCGGCCGCCCTGGCCCTCGCCTTCGTGCTGCCGCCCCTGCCGACGACACCGGCGGCACGCCGCTGTCTGCGTAATCCACCGCCACGCACGCGTGCGCCGCGCGTCCTGACGGCCCTCCAGGAGTCCTGATGCCGACATCGATCTTCCGTACGGTGATGGGCGACGACTTCGACCGCCTGCACCCCCAGCTGCAACGCCGCTTCTCCGTGGGCCTGGCCGGCGGCGAGGCGTGCACGGGCCGAGGCGTCATGGACCGCATCTGGCACGGCAGGGGCTTCGTGAAACCGTTCCTGGCCTTGGGAGGCACCCGCAACATCCTCGTCCCGCGCGCGGGACGCCACGTGCCCTTCACCATCGAGAACGTGCCGTACCTCGACACGTTCGGCCGTGAGACGGTGAGCTTCGTGCGCACCTTCGATCTGCCAGGCCGCTCCCGCCGCTTCGACGCCCAGATGGTTCTGGGCCCCAAGGGCGACCGGATCCTCGACTACCTGGGCACTCACCAGCACCTCGCGAGCGACCTCCACCTGCGGGCGGAGCCGGACGGCTCCCTGCTGATCCGCTCCGGGACGCACCGCTTCCGGGAGGGGCCGGTGGACGTCCGCGTCCCCGGCCTGATCGGCGGCGACGCCGAGGTGCGGGAGTCCTACGACGACGCCACGGGCCGCTTCCGCATCCGGGTCAGGGTGGTGAACCGGCACTTCGGGCCGCTCTTCGGGTACGAGGGTTCCTTCACGGCCCAGTACGCGGATGTCCGCGGCTGCGGTGTGCGGCCTGGGCTGCGGCCCGTGCGCGAGGAGGCGAGGGCGTGAGCGCCGAGACGAAGCAGAAACTCCTCGAAGGGGCCCTGCGCACGCTGACGGAGCAGGGCATCGCGAAGACGTCCGCGCGGACGATCGCGGCTGCCGCAGGGGTCAATCAGGCACTGGTCTTCTACCACTTCGGGTCGGTCGACGAGCTTCTGGCGGCGGCCTGCCGTCATGGCTCGGAGCAGCGGGTCTCGCGCTACCGGGAACGGCTCGACGCGGTCTCCTCGCTGGGCGAACTCCTCGAATTCGGCCGCGAGATGCACGAGGAGGAGTGGGCCGCGGGGCATGTCGCGGTCCTCGGCCAGCTTCTCGCCGGAGCGCAGACGCAACCTCGCCTCGCGCCCGCGACGGCGGCGGGCCTTGCCCTGTGGATCGAGGAGATCGAGAAGGTCCTGGTGCGCGTCTTCGCGTCGACGCCGCTGGGGGAGTTCGCGGACCCCGTGGGGCTCGCGCGAGCGGTGGCGGCGTCCTTCGTGGGGATGGAGCTGTACGAGGGGGTGGACGAGGCCGGGGCGTCCAGGGCGTTGGACGCCCTGGAGCAACTGTCCCTCCTGGTGGCGGCGGTTGAGGACCTGGGGCCGATCGCGCAGCGGGCCATGCGGCATCGCCTACGGCGGGTTGCGCGGTCCTGAGGTCCGCCCTGCGCGGGGCGAGCCTTGTCCGCCGGGCCCCGGCGGTGCGCTGACGTACAGACTTTTCCCGTACGCCCGCCCGTTTCCCCGCATCCGATCACCCCGCACCCCGGCGCTTGTCCCGCAACCGCAGCCGAACCGGGCAGCATAAAACCCCTCGCACGGACGCACCCCGTTCGACACGCCGAGGAAACTCCACTTTTGTGTGGGTATCGGCTCGTTCGCACCTGAACCTGCCAGACCCAGATCACCCCACGACCTGGAGGGCGCTGTGCGGCCGGAGGGCTACGACTACGACACCCACAGCACACTCGCCGGACCGCTCACCGAGCCGGACGGCGGCAGCGGCGACGGGGGGCACTATCGGGTGCAGTACAACAAGCTTCTCTCCGGTGAGCCCCACCGAATACGAGCCGTCATCCTGATGACGCTCGCCCCCGTCCTCACCGGCCTCCTCCTCGTGTACCTCGTGTGGCCGACCCACTGGACGGAACGCGAGGGCGCAGACCGCTGGCTCATCGGCCTCGACGTCACGATGCTCGTGGCCATCGGCCTGATCGAGCTCTTCATGCTCGTCAATGTCATATCCATCGCCCACGCGACGATGGTGGCGAGGGACCCGATCCCGGTCACCCCCGAACCCGGCACCCGCGTCGCGTTCCTCACGACGTACGTTCCGGGCAAGGAACCCCTCAGCATGGTCCGCGCCACCCTCGAGGGCGCGAAGGCCGTACACCACACAGGCCCCCTCGACGTCTGGCTCCTGGACGAGGGCGACGACGTGGACGCCAAGGCGCTGTGCGAGGAACTGGACGTACGTCACTTCACCCGCAACGGAGTGCCCGAGTGGAACCGCGAGAAGGGTGTCCACAAGGCCCGCACCAAGCACGGCAACTACAACGCCTGGCTCGCGATGCACGGCGGCGACTACGACTTCTTCGCCTCCGTGGACACCGATCACGTTCCGCTTCCGAACTTCCTCGAGCGGATGATGGGGTACTTCCGGGACGATGACGTCGCGTTCGTCGTCGGGCCCCAGGTCTACGGAAACTACGACTCACCCGTCACCAAGGCCGCCGAATCCCAGCAGTTCCTCTTCCACGCCCTGATCCAGCGCGCCGGCAACCGCTACCGCGCGCCCATGTTCGTCGGCACCAACAACGTCGTACGTATCCAGGCGCTCCGCCAGGTCGGCGGCCTGTACGACTCCATCACCGAGGACATGGCGACGGGCTTCGAACTGCACCGCCACAAGAACCCCGTCACCAGGCGCCACTGGCGGTCGGTCTACACCCCGGACGTGCTCGCCGTCGGTGAGGGGCCCGCCTCCTGGACGGACTTCTTCACGCAGCAGATGCGCTGGTCGCGCGGGACGTACGAGACGCTGTTCAAGCAGTACTGGAAGGCGCCGTTCACGATGCCGCCCGGCCGCCTCTTCTCGTACACGATGATGCTCGTCTACTACCCCATGACGGCCGTCAACTGGGTGCTGGGCGTGCTGAGTTGCATCCTCTTCCTCTGGTTCGGCGCTTCCGGTACGCAGGTCGCCGCCTCCGTCTGGCTGATGCTCTACAGTGACGCGGCGGCGCTCCAGGTGGGCCTCTACCTCTGGAACCGCAGGCACAACGTCTCCCCGCACGAACCAGCGGGCTCCGGTGGCCTCGCCGGCATGGCGATGTCCGCGCTCTCCGCGCCCATCTACGCCAAGTCGCTCGGCGCCGCCGTCGTGCGCCGTCCGAGCCGCTTCGTGGTCACGCCCAAGGGCGGCGACGCGAGCCCCGACCGGGTGCTCACCTTCCGGATCCACCTCTGCTGGGCGGCGGTGCTCGCCAGTTCCCTGGCCGCCTCGTTCGTGCTCGGCCACACCCACGCGGCGATGCGCACCTGGGCCGTCCTGGCACTGGTCATCGCGCTCGCCCCGGTCGCCATCTGGAGCTTCTCGCTGGTCAGGGAGCGCAGGGCGGGTGCGGTGCGCGAAAAGGCCCGCGAGCGGATTCGCCAGCGCGCCAGGAAAGACGCGGAAGGCCTCGGCACCCAGGGCGCGGACGGCGAGCCGGAGCCGGCGTTCGCCACCGGTACGACGACAGGAGGGAACTGACCCATGGCTTACCGGCCCTCTCAGCGGACGAAGAAGACACTCCTCGGAGTCGGGGCGGGCGCGCTGCTCGTCGGGCTCAACGCACCGGCGGCACTCTCCTTCGCCGAGGAGAGGTACCACGAGTACAAGATCGCCCAGCCCGGATACAAGGCCAAGTACGGCTCCTGGAAGCAGATCGGCATCCCCGAGGAGTTCCGCACCAACGCCATCCACGCCGCGCTCCTGCACACCGGCAAGGTCCTGATCGTCGCGGGCTCCGGGAACGAGCAGAAGAAGTTCGACAAGGGCTCCTTCGACACGATCCTGTGGGACCCGAAGACGGACACGTTCAAGAAGGTCAGGACTCCGGAGGACTTCTTCTGCGCGGGCCACGCCCAACTCCCCGACGGCCGCCTCCTGGTGGCGGGCGGCACGGCGCGATACGAACTCCTCGACGGCGAGATCAACCGGGCCGGCGGCGGCATGCGCGTCAAGAACGAGAACCCCGACAAGGCCATCGTCCTCAAGAAGGGCACCCGTTTCCGCTCGCCGTCGGGCATCGAGTACGTGAGCAAGTTCGACGTCAAGGTCCCCAAGGCCGAGCGGGACTACGAGATCAGGTACTCCAAGACCGGTGTGATGCAGCCCTGGAAGACGACGGTCAAGGCGAGCGAGGCGCGCGTCTTCGTGGAAGCCGCCCAGGAGGGCGACGGGTTCGTCACGGATAAGTCCGCGCAGTACGAGATCGAGGGCCTCACCGGCAAGGCGGCGGACAACGCGTACGGGATCGCCGAGAAGATCACCATGGACAAGCAGGACTTCCAGGGGATCAAGGCGGCGTACGAGTTCGACCCGAAGGCCGAGAAGTACATCCCCGTGGAGCCGATGGACAAGGCCCGCTGGTATCCCACGCTCGTCGGTCTCGACGACGGGAAGGTGCTCGCGGTCTCCGGTCTCGACGACGTGGGCATGATCGACCCGGGCGACAACGAGATCTACGACCCGAAGACGAAGAAGTGGACCGACGGCCCCAAGCGCTACTTCCCGACCTACCCGGCGCTCTTCCTCACCAAGGGCGGCAAGCTCTTCTACCCGGCGTCGAACGCGGGCTACGGACCTGCCGACAAGGGCCGTGAGCCGGGCCTGTGGGACGTGGAGACGAACAAGTTCGAGAAGATCCCCGGCCTCGTCGACATGGACCAGACCGAGACGTCCGCGTCCCTCCTGCTGCCCCCGGCGCAGGACCAGAAGGTGATGATCCTGGGCGGCGGAGGCGTCGGCGAGTCCGAGAAGGCGACCCGGCGCACGGCCGTGGTGGACCTCAAGGAGAAGAACCCCGCCTTCAGGACCGGCCCCGAACTTCCGCAGGGCACCCGCTACTTGAACAGCGTGATCCTGCCGGACGACTCGGTGTTCACGTCCAACGGATCGAAGGACTACCGGGGGCGCGGCGGCAGCAACATCCTCAAGGCGCAGTTCTACGACCCCAAGACGAACAGCTTCCACGAGGCGGCGTCCCCCAAGGTGGGCCGCAACTACCACTCCGAGGCGCTGCTCCTGCCCGACGGGCGGGTCGTCACCTTCGGCTCCGACCCGCTCTTCGACAACCAGGAGAACACCAAGCTCGGCCACTTCGAGCAGCGCATGGAGGTCTTCACGCCGCCCACGCTGCACAAGGCGGGCAACAACCGTCCGGTCCTCGGCGAGGGCCCGGAGGAGCTGGCGGCGGACCACCGCGCCACGTTCCGTACGGAGAATCCCGAGAAGATCGCCTCGGCCCGTCTGATGCGCCCCAGCGCGGTGACGCACACGACGGACGTCGAGCAGCGGTCGATCGCCCTCGGCCTCACCAAGGGCAAGGGCGAGGTGACGGTGCAGGTGCCCAAGGGCGACACCGCGCTGGTGCCGCCGGGCTGGTACATGCTGTTCGTGACGGACCACAACGGGACGTCGTCGGAGGCGAAGTGGATCCACGTGAGCCAGAAGTAACCGCGCCCGCCGTGTCGGGTGGCCGCGGTCAGGCGGCCTTCGCGTTGCGCGCGAGACCGAGCGCGTAGTCGGGCCACCACTGGCCCGCCGCCGGGCCGCCCCGGCACGGTCCGTCCGAGTCGCCGGGCCGTTTGATCCACAGGACCGCGTCGAGCAGTGCGTCACCGGTCTTGTCCGTGGGCGGGGTGCCAAGACCCCGTCCCGGCGGATTGCACCAGGCGTCCTCACGGTCACCGGCGAGCGGGCCCTTGCCGTTGCGGCTGGTGTCCATCACGAAGTGCTTGCCGCCGACGAGCCCCGACAGGCTGCGGCCGTACGACTTGATGGTCTCGTCGCTCTGGAAGTTCGACACGTTCAGCGAGAAGCCGTCCGCCTGCGCGATCCCCGCCTGCTGGAGCGGCTCGGCGAGCTTGCCCGCCTGGGTGATCCAGCTGGGGTTGCCCGCGTCCAGGTAGACCTTCACCTGGGGCTGCTGCTTGAGCCGCTGGATGGCTTCGGAGAGCAGTTGATAGCGGTCGGCGTGGTACTCGGCGGGAGTGCAGCCGTCCACGATGTGCGGGATCGCGTCGGGCTCCAGGATGACGACGGCCGGTCGGTCGCCGATGGTGCCGGCGAACTTGTCGATCCACTGCCGGTAGAAGTCCGAGCTGTGCGCGCCGCCCGCGGAGTGCTGGCCGCAGTCGCGGTGCGGGATGTTGTACGCGACGAGCACGGCGGTGCGGTCGCCCTGCGCGGCGCCGTCGACGGCCGCCTTGATGTCGGGGACCGGGTCGTCGCCCGCGGGCCACACGGCCATGGGCTGCTCGGAGATCCGCTTGAGCGCGTCGGCGTCCTGGGTGCGGCCCTCCTGCTCCCACTGCCTGACCTGCCGGGCGGCGGCGCTCTCCGGGTCGACCCAGAAGGCGCTTCGCGCGGCCTGCTGGGTGGCCCGCGCGGAGGGGCCGGCCTCGGTGGCCGTCCGCTCCTTGCTCTTCGTGCCGGATTCGGAGGAGCACCCTGCCGTGAGCCCGAGGGCCGTGAGGGCCGTGAGTGCGGTGAACGTGCGGAGCAGCCGGTACATCCAGCCCCCTTGGGCGACGGTGACCGGGCAATCGTTACATAACGGTCCAATCACCCTTGGTTACGACACCGGGCGGCCCCGTCGGATCTGGCGGGCCCGCATCGCCCTGCCCCTCGCTTCGATCACGCTCCTGCCGCTCACGGTGTACGCCCTCACGCCGGGGCTCCTGTGGGCGATGCTCGCCCTCGTGCTCGCCGGAGCCGGGTCCGCGTACACGCTGGGCGTCGATCGGTGGTTCGTCGACGCCGTGCCCGAGGAACTGCGCGGGCGGGCCATGACCGTGCACACGGCGGGGCTCATGACGATCCAGGGGGTCGGAATGGCGCTCGCCGGGTTCGCCGCGGAGTTCTTCGCGGTGAGCACCGTCGTCACGGCGTCCGGCGTGCTCGGCACGGTCTGCTGCCTCGCGCTTGCCGCCGAGGTCCGCGCCACGCACCGTACGGCCGACGGCGAACCCGTCAACCTGCGGGAACAGGCGACCGAATCGCGAGACGGGGCTGACCGCCATGTGACCGGCGGGTAAGGTCTTTGGCGTGCCGAAGCCGCTCAGCCTTCCCTTCGATCCCATCGCCCGCGCCGACGAGCTCTGGAAGCAGCGCTGGGGATCCGTTCCGGCCATGGGCGCGATCACCTCGATCATGCGGGCGCACCAGATCCTGCTCGGTGAGGTCGACGCGGTCGTCAAGCCGTACGGACTGACCTTCGCGCGGTACGAGGCGCTGGTCCTCCTCACGTTCTCGCAGGCGGGCGAGTTGCCGATGTCCAAGATCGGCGAGCGGCTCATGGTCCACCCCACGTCCGTCACCAACACGGTCGACCGTCTCGTGAAGTCCGGTCTCGTCGACAAGCGCCCCAATCCGAACGACGGGCGCGGCACCCTCGCCTCCATCACGGAGAAGGGCCGCGAGGTCGTCGAGGCGGCCACCCGGGAGCTGATGGCGATGGACTTCGGGCTCGGGGTGTACGACGCCGAGGAGTGCGGGGAGATCTTCGCGATGCTGCGGCCCTTGCGGGTGGCGGCGGAGGACTTCGAGGACAGAGGCTGAGGGCCGTGCTTACGATCCCTGTGGGTCAGCACGCGTGCGCCCCGCGTATGCGGGGATGGTCCCCATGCAGGTGCACAGCACGAGCGGCATGACGGGTGCTCCCCGCGTCCGCGGGGGTTTTCCGGGCGGTTACGCTCGTATCCATGAAATCCAGCGTGCTGACCCGCTATCGGGTGATGGCCTACGTCACGGCTGTCATGCTCCTCATCCTGTGTGCCTGCATGGTGGCGAAGTACGGCTTCGACACAGGCGAGGGCCTGACCCTCGTCGTCTCCCAGGTCCACGGCATCCTCTACATCATCTACCTGATCTTCGCCTTCGACCTGGGCTCCAAGGCGAAGTGGCCGTTCGGCAAGCTCCTGTGGGTGCTCGTCTCCGGCACCATCCCGACGGCCGCGTTCTTCGTCGAGCGCAAGGTCGTGCGCGAGGTCGAGCCACTGATCGTCGACGGCTCCCCGGCCACCGCGAAGGCGTAACGCCGCCCCCGACAGCCGCCACGGACCTGCCCGTGGCCCCGCTGCGGAGCGGTTGATGCCGCAGCGCCTCGACATTTACTAGGACGTCCAAGTAAATTCGAGGGTATGGACGCTGACGCCATCGAGGAAGGCCGCCGTCGCTGGCAGGCCCGGTACGACACCGCGAAGAAGCGCGACGCGGATTTCACCACGCTCTCCGGCGACCCGGTCGAGCCGGTCTACGGCCCACGGCCCGGGGACACGTACGAGGGTTTCGAGCGGATCGGATGGCCCGGCGAATACCCCTTCACACGCGGACTGCACCCCACCGGCTACCGCGGCCGGACCTGGACCATCCGCCAGTTCGCAGGATTCGGCAACGCCGAGCAGACGAACGAGCGCTACAAGATGATCCTGGCCAACGGCGGCGGCGGCCTCTCCGTCGCCTTCGACATGCCGACCCTGATGGGCCGGGACTCCGACGAGCCCCAGTCCCTCGGCGAGGTCGGACACTGCGGGGTCGCCATCGACTCGGCCGCCGACATGGAGGTCCTGTTCAAGGACATCCCGCTCGGTGACGTCACGACATCGATGACGATCTCCGGGCCCGCCGTCCCCGTCTTCTGCATGTATCTGGTCGCCGCCGAACGGCAGGGCATCGACCCGGCCGTCCTGAACGGCACGCTCCAGACGGACATCTTCAAGGAGTACATCGCGCAGAAGGAGTGGCTCTTCCAACCCGAGCCGCACCTGCGCCTCATCGGCGACCTGATGGAGCACTGCGCGCGCGACATCCCCGCGTACAAGCCCCTTTCGGTCTCCGGCTATCACATCCGCGAGGCCGGGGCGACGGCCGCGCAGGAGCTCGCGTACACCCTCGCGGACGGCTTCGGATACGTCGAGCTGGGGCTGAGCCGCGGCATGGACGTGGACGTCTTCGCACCCGGACTGAGCTTCTTCTTCGACGCGCACCTGGACTTCTTCGAGGAGATCGCCAAGTTCCGTGCCGCCCGCCGCATCTGGGCCCGCTGGATGCGGGACGTGTACGGCGCGCAGACCGACAAGGCCCAGTGGCTGCGCTTCCACACGCAGACCGCGGGCGTCTCCCTCACCGCCCAGCAGCCCTACAACAACGTCGTACGCACCGCTGTCGAGGCCCTCTCCGCGGTCCTCGGCGGTACGAACTCCCTGCACACGAACGCCCTCGACGAGACCCTCGCGCTGCCGAGCGAGCAGGCCGCCGAGATCGCGCTGCGCACACAGCAGGTGCTCATGGAGGAGACGGGCGTCGCCAATGTGGCGGACCCGCTCGGCGGCTCCTGGTACGTCGAGCAGCTCACCGACCGCATCGAGGCCGACGCCGAGAAGATCTTCGAGCAGATCAAGGAGCGGGGGCGCAGGGCGCACCCGGACGGGCAGCACCCCATCGGGCCCATCACCTCCGGGATCCTGCGCGGCATCGAGGACGGCTGGTTCACCGGGGAGATCGCCGAGTCGGCGTTCCAGTACCAGCAGTCCCTGGAGAAGGGCGACAAGCGCGTCGTGGGCGTCAATGTCCACCACGGGTCCGTCACCGGTGACCTGGAGATCCTGCGGGTCTCCCACGAGGTGGAGCGGGAGCAGGTCAAGGTCCTTGGCGCTCGCCGCTCGGCGCGGGACGATGCGCGGGTCCGGGCCTCGCTCGACGCGATGCTGGCCGCTGCCCGGGGCGGGGCGAACATGATCCCGCCCATGCTGGAGGCAGCCCGAGCCGAGGCGACCCTCGGGGAGATCTGTGACGCGCTGCGGGACGAGTGGGGGATCTACACCGAGCCGCCGGGGTTCTAGTTCCGGTTCTCTGGGTGTGTGGGGATCTGCCGACCGTTGTGGCTGGTCGCGCAGTACCCCGCTCCCCTGAAGGGCCCCCTTCGGGGCCCCGTCGAAACTCGTGGGTGTCAGATGCAAGTAGCTGGGTAGGCGCGCGCTCGCGTCAGTCCGTCCTGCCCCTGGAGTCAGCCTGTGTCACCCGTGAGCCTGCCCGGCCCCACCCGCACCGCCGTGATCGCCATCGGAGCCGCGACGCTCACCCTTCTCGGGGCGCTGACGGTGTACGGCTCCGGCGAGGTGAGCGCGAGCCCGCCGGCCGAGCCGAAGGTCCAGGACACCTTCGACTCGCTGGGCCCCGACGTGCACGCGGCGAAGCTCTCGAACGGCCGGACGGCTCACTACTCCGACACCGGGAACAAGAAGGGCAAGCCCGTCCTGTTCATCGGCGGCACCGGCACGAGCGCCCGCGCGGCGCACATGACGGACTTCTTCCGCACGACCCGCGAGGACCTGGGCCTGCGCCTCATATCCGTCGAGCGCAACGGCTTCGGTGACACGGAGTACGACGAGAAGCTCGGCAAGGCCGACTTCGCCAAGGACACCCTCGAAGTCCTCGACAAGCTCGGCGTGGACGACGTGAGCGTGATCGCGATCTCCGGCGGTGGCCCCTACGCGGCGGAGCTCGCCGGGCGTGCCCCCGAGCGGATCTCCGCCCTGCACCTCGCGGCGGCCCTGCCGCCCTATGGCACGAAGCCCGCGTACTGCTCGATGTCCGACGACGAGCTCGCCGCCACGGTGAAGGACTCCATCAAGGACCCGCGCAAGTGGTGGGCGTTCCCCGACGACAGCCCCGTCAAGTCGATACCGGGCTTCGCCGACACGGCGTACGAGGAAGGCGCCCGCACCTACAACCAGCGCGGCCAGCAGGCGGACCCCGCGCCGCAGGTGCACGAGCAGAAGCTGTACTGCGGGCGGCCGGGCCCGGACCTGAAGAAGCTCGACGCCCCCGTCTACCTCTACGGCGGCAAGAAGGACACGACCGTGCCGCCGGCCACCCTCAAGACCTGGCAGGACGAGCTGCCGGGCAAGGCGACCGTGCGTACGTACGCGGACTCCGGACACGACGTGCAGTACCGCCACTGGGACCAGATCCTGGTCGACCTGGCGGGCCACGGCGACCGCACGGTCGTCTGCAAGGGGAAGCACACGCGCGTACTGCCCGCCGACGAGGCCGACCGGCTCCTCGCCAAGGACAAGGCCACGCTGGGCAGCTGCGCCTGGAAGAACAACTAGCCACCCGCGGACCATCAGCCGGGCAGCGTCAGCCTGAACAGCGCGCCCCCGCCGGGCGCCCCCTCCGCCGAGAGCTCCGCTCCGTGCGCGTGGGCGATCTGGCGGGCCATCGCGAGACCGAGGCCCGAACCCGGCAGGGCGCGGGCCTTCTCCGCGCGGTAGAAGCGGTCGAAGACGTACGGCAGATCCTCCTCCGCGATGCCGGGGCCGTGATCGCGGACCGTCAGGGCGGTGGAGGTCAGGGAGACCTCCACGGGGGTGCCGGGCGGGCTGAACTTGGCCGCGTTGTCCAGCAGGTTGGTGACCAGGCGCGAGAGGCGTGCGGGGACACCGGGGATGCTCGTCCCGTCGGCGCCCGGCGTCACCTGGAGCGTGAAGGGGACCTGCGGCCAGTGGCCGCGCGCCGCGTCCACGACATGCGTGACCAGGGGAGCGAGCCGCACCTCCTCGAGGAGGGGCTGCGGCTCCTCGTCGCGTGCCAGCTCGATCAGGTCGTTGACCATGCCCGTGACTTCGCGGAGCTGGCGGGCCAGCGCACCGGACGCCCGTTCGCGCTGCGCGTCGCTCAACCGGTCCGCGCGGGCGAGGAGTTCGGCGTTCGTCCGCAGCGCGGTCAGCGGCGTACGCAGCTCGTGCGACGCGTCCGCCACCAGGCGGCGGCGCGCGGTGACCGACTCCTCCAGCTCGGCCAGCATCGCGTTGAACGAGGCGGCCAGGCGGGTCACCTCGTCCTCGCGGCCCGGCGGACCCGGCGGCAGCTCGATGCGGTGGCGGGCGTCACGGGTCGCCGCGATGCGCTCCGCGGTGGCGGTGAGGCGGGCGACCGGAGCGAGGCCCGTGCGCGAGACCCAGTAGCCGCCGAGCCCCGACAGGAGCACTCCGGCGCCGCCCACCGCGGAAAGCAGCCCCGCGGCCTGACGCACGCCCCGCTCGGCGATGTCGGCGCGCAGGGCGACCTGAACGGCGTTCCCTGTGCCGTAGTTGGTGGTGTACATCCGGGTCGGCTTCCCGTACAGCGTCAGGCTCGTGTAGTACGGGGCCGCCCGGCCCCGCGCGACCTCCCTGGTGGACTCGGTGACCGGGAGCAGATACGGCTTCGACGGGTCCTTCGCGGCGTCCGCGGGGACGATCTGGGAGCAGGCGGGGGTGCCGGGGTAGCGGCACTCGTCCGTGACCACGCCCGGCTCGGCGTCGTAGTCCCGCTGCTGGGCGATGAGGGTCGCCGACTGGGCGAGGTTCTGGTCGAGCTGCTGGTAGAGCTTGTAGCGGATGACGAGGAACGCGGCCACGCACACCCCGACCGCGACCAGCGCGACGGCCGCAGCCGCGGCGAGCGCGAGCCGCGTACGCAGCGGACGCCTGCGCCGCCACCGGGCGCCGAGCCTGCGCCGGGCGCTCACGGGCTGCCCAGCCGGTAGCCGACGCCGTGCACGGTGTGCACCAGGCGTGGCTCGCCGCCCGACTCCAGCTTGCGGCGCAGATAACCGACGTACACCGCGAGGGAGTTGGAGTCGGGCCCGAAGTCGCGCCCCCAGACCGACTCCTGGATGAGCTCGCGCGGAAGCACCTGCCCGGCGTTGCGCAGGAGCAGTTCGAGCAGGGCGGCCTCGGTGCGGCTGAACTCGACCGTGCGGTGGCCGCGGCGGCCGGTGCGGGTCGACGGGTCCAGGACAAGATCGCCGTACGCGAGGCCGTCGCCCTCGGCGGTGGAGTGCTGCTCCGGTGCGGCGCGGCGCAGCAGGGCGCGGACGCGGGCGACGAGCTCGTCCAGGGCGAAGGGCTTCACCAAGTAGTCGTCGGCGCCCGCGTCGAGGCCGTCGACGCGCTCGCTGACCGAGCCGAGCGCGGTGAGGACCAGGACGGGGGTGCGGTCGCCCGCGGCGCGCAGTTGGCGACACACGGCGAGGCCGTCGAGGACCGGCATCATCACGTCGAGGACCAGCAGGTCGGGTTCCCAGCGCGCCACCGCCGAGAGCGCACGCTGCCCGTCCGGGGCGCCACGGACCAAGTGGCCCTCGATCGTCAGGGCGTCCTCCACCGCCGCTCGGACCTCGGGGTCGTCGTCGACGACCAGGATCTTGGCCGCCGGTGGGCCGCCGCTGGTCACGGGTGCGCCCGGCCTGCTCGTGAAGCTCATGGACCCACGGTGCCAAACGCGGCTCTTAAAACCCTCTTAGACCTGCTCGTGATGCTCCATTGCCATGCGAACACCCGATATGCGATACCCCGAGTCAGGAGCCCCGGCGGGCGGCCGGGCCCCTCTCTCCGTCGTCATCGGCGCGGGCGGCACCGGTGGACACATCTATCCCGGGCTCGCCCTCGCCGACGCCCTGCGCCGTGCCGTGCCGGGCGCGGTCGTCTCCTTCGTCGGCACGGAACGGGGCCTGGAGACCCGGCTGATACCCGACGCCGGGTACCGCCTCCACACCGTCGACATGATCCCGTTCGACCCCTCGCTCGGCGCCAAGCGGTTCCTCCTGCCCGCCGCCCTGGTGAAGTCAGGCGCCCAGTGCCGGGCGATCCTTCGTGAGCAGGGGGCGCAGGTCGCGGTCGGGATGGGCGGCTACCCCAGCGCCCCCGTCATCGTCGGCGCCCGGATGGCGGGACTGCCCAGCCTGATCCACGAGTCCAACGCGGTGCCGGGCCGGGCCAACCGCTTCGCGGCCCGCCTCACCCCGAACATCGCCGTCGCCTTCGACCGCAGCCGGGAGCATCTGCCGGGCGGCGAGCGCGCGTACACCACCGGGATGCCCATCGCGGCGCCGCTCGCCGCGCTCGACCGGGGGGCGCTGCGGGCCGAGGCCCGCCGGGAGTACGGGGTGCCGGACACGGCCCGCATGCTGCTCTTCAACGGCGGCAGCCTCGGGGCCGCCAGGCTGACCGAGGCGGCCGTGGGGCTCGCGGCGCGCTGGCGGCACCGCACCGACGTACAGCTCCTGATCAAGACCGGCCCCGCCGCGCTCGACGAGACGCGGCGGCGCCTGACAGCGGCGGGCGTGGAGGGCATCGCCCGCGCCGTTCCCTACCTGGACCGGATGGACCTCGCGTACGCCGCCGCCGATCTGGTCGTCTGCCGCGCCGGTTCGGCGACCGTCGCCGAACTCGCCGCCACCGGGGTCCCCGCGGTCCTCGTCCCCTATCCGCACGCACCCGGCGACCACCAGACGCACAACGCGCGGGTCCTCTCCGACGCGGGCGCGGGCCTGCTCCTGCCCGACGGCGAGACGACGGCGGCGCGGCTCGAGGAGCTCGTCGGACCGCTGCTCGCCGATCCGGCGCGGCTCGCCGCGATGAGCGGGGCGGCCGATCCGGGCCCCCACGCGCGGGCGGCCGACCTCCTCGCCGAGCGGGTCATCCACCTCACCCACCACCACACACAGCACCTGGAGTACGCATGAGCAGCACCGACGTCACCGTGGACACCCCCTTCAGCTGGGCCGACCGCACGGTCCTCGTCACCGGAGCGGAGGGCTTCATCGGCTCGACGCTCGTGGACCTGCTCCTCGAACAGGGCGCGAAGGTCCGCGCCTTCGTGCACTACAAGCCGTACGCGGAGAAGGGCCACCTCGCGCATCTGCTCGGGGACCCGCGGGTCGAGATGCTCGCGGGCGACGTCCGTGACGCGGGGCGCGTGATGGACGCCGTCGAGGGCTGCGACACCGTCTTCCACCTGGCCGCGCTGATCGGGATCCCGTACTCGTACGACTCCCCGGGGGCCTACGTCCAGACGAACGTCGTCGGCACGGAGAACGTGGCGGAGGCGTGCCGGCGGCACGACGTGCGGCGGCTCGTCCACACCTCCACGAGCGAGGTGTACGGGACGGCGCTGACGGCCCCCATCAGCGAGGACCACCCCCTCCAGCCCCAGTCCCCGTACTCCGCGTCGAAGATCGGCGCCGACATGATGGCGCTGTCGCACTGGCACGCGTTCGAGCTGCCGGTGACGGTGGTCCGCCCCTTCAACACCTACGGCCCGCGGCAGTCGGCTCGGGCCGTGATCCCCACGATCCTCGCCCAACTGCACTCCGGCGCACGGGAGATCAAGCTGGGCTCGCTGAGCCCCACGCGGGACTTCACGTACGTGACGGACACCGCGCGGGGCTTCATGGCGCTGGCGGGGTGCGACGCGGCCGTGGGCCACGCGGTGAATCTCGGGGTGGGCCGGGAAATCTCGATCGGTGACCTGGCGGACGCGTTGATCGAGGCGTCCGGGCGCCAGGCGAAGGTGGTCGTCGACCCGTCCCGCCTCCGCCCTTCGGGCAGCGAGGTCCAGCGGCTGCTCTCGGACAACTCCCGGGCGAGGGAGTGGGCGGGCTGGACTCCGTCGGTCTCCTTGACGGAGGGACTGAAGCGGACGTCGGCCTGGGTCGCGGAGAATCTCCACCTCTTCGCGGTGGACCGCTACCAGGTCTGAGTTGTCGCCTGGGGCGGCCTGGGCGATGCCCGAGCCCGCCGCTTCGCGGCGGGTGCCTTCCGGATGCGCCGGTCGCGGGTCGTTTACCGCTTTCGGCCCGCTTCGCGGCGGGCGCTTGCCGGTTGAGCCGGTTCGGGGTCGAATTCCGCTCCTACGTCTGCTGCGCGGGCTGCCCCTTCGGGTGCGCCGGGCGTGTACTGCTTTCCGCCCGCTTCGCGGCGGATGTTTCCCGCCCACCCGCCCGATTGCCCCGGGTCGTGCGCTGGGTGTCTTTGGCTGGCCGTTTCGCTGCGGGTTTCAAGTCGCCGCTTCGCGGCGGTTTTTCCCCACCCACCCACCCGATTGCCCGGCAGTGAACCGCGAAGCGGTGGGGCGGGGCGGATCGCGGTCGACACCTGAGCTGGGCTACACCACCCAAGCCGTGATCGTCGCGGGTGTGCTGCGGGGTGAACGGGCGGGTGGGAGGGGCGCATTCGCCGCGAAGCGGCGGCTTTGATTCGCGGCAGCCGCAGCCGCAGCCGCAGCCGCAGGGCAGCCCCACCCCACCCCAGCCCCACCCCAGCCCCAGCCCAGCGCCACCGGCAGGGCACCGGCCGGGCACCGGCAGGGCACCGGTAGGGCGTCGGCCGGCCGGTCAGGGGCTGGTGAAGGCCCCGGGGCCAGTTGCCGTGGCCAACCCTCCCAGCAACAGCAACGTAAAGCGGCGGGCCCAGTCCTCGTCCACCGGCTCCGCGCTGACCAGGGCGCGGTGGACCACCGCGCCCGCGATCACGTCGAAGATGAGGTCCGCCGTGCGGCCGGCCGCGGCGGGGTCGGGTTCCGCGGGGAGCTCACCCCGCTCCTGCGCCCGCTTGCGCCCCGCGAGGACCAGCCGCTTCTGGCGGTCCACGATCGACGTACGGATCCGCTCCCGCAGCGGCTCGTCCGACGTCGACTCGGCCACCACCGCCATCAGCGCGGTCTTCGTCTCGGGACGGCCGAGCAGCGCCGCGAACTGGAGCACCACACCCTCGATGTCCGCCGCAAGGCTGCCGCGGTCCGGCAGCTCCAGCTCGTCGAACAGCTCCGCCACCGCGTCCACGACCAGCTCGCTCTTGCCCGCCCAGCGCCGGTAGAGGGTTGTCTTGGCCACGCCCGCACGCGTGGCGACGTCGCCCAGGGTCAGCTTGGACCAGCCCAGTTCGACCAGGGCCTGCCGGGTCGACTCCAGGATCGCGGTGTCCGCCGCGGCGTTGCGGGGGCGGCCGCCGGTGCGGGCGGGTGCGGGGATGCGGCTCTGCATCCCGTGACCATACCGGCCAGTACGGAACGGGCCGGATCGGTGGCGAGTGAGGCAGATCACCGTAGTTCGCGCAGGCCCGCCGCCCACACGTCGGCGCTCGACAGTTACGCTACGACTCGTAGCGAAAGAGGCGTGGACGGGACGAACGGCAATTCCTCCTCGGCGCCCACCCTCGATCGCTGCGAGAGCGGCAACCACAGTGACAAGCACAGCGACACCACAGCGGCAGGCCCTGGTACGGGGTGGGGACCCCGTACCGACAACCAGCGGTCCTCCTCGGGACCTTGGCGCCGCGACCGTCCGCGGCCCCGCAATCCGGCGGGGGGCCTCGGACGGGCGCGGTTCCCGCACGGCTTGGGGGAGGATGTACTCATGCAGCCACGGAACATGTCCATGAGCGGAGTCGTCGACCTCGCCGCCGTGAAGGCGGCCCAGGAGGCCAAGGCGAAGGCGGAGCAGGCGCGCGCCGAAGCGGCCCGGCAGGGCGGGGGCGCTGTAGCGGGCGTCTCGCCGTCGAGCCTTGTCATTGACGTAGACGAGGCCGGCTTTGAGCGCGACGTCCTGCAGCGCTCCACCGAAGTGCCCGTCGTCATCGACTTCTGGGCCGAGTGGTGCGAGCCGTGCAAGCAGCTGAGCCCGCTGCTCGAAGGCCTCGCGCGGGAGTACAACGGCCGTTTCGTCCTCGCCAAGATCGACGTGGACGCCAATCAGATGCTGATGCAGCAGTTCGGGGTCCAGGGGATCCCGGCGGTCTTCGCGGTGGTGGCCGGACAGGCCCTGCCGCTCTTCCAGGGCGCGGCCCCGGTGGAGCAGATCCGCCAGACCCTGGACCAGTTGATCCAGGTCGGCGAGGAGCGCTTCGGCCTGACGGGTGTCACCGTCGACCCGGACGCCGCCGAGGGCGGGGAGCAGGAAGCCCCCGTGGCCGAGGAGCCGGCCGGGCCCTACGACGCCCTGCTCGAAGCCGCTGTCCAGGCGCTGGACGCGGGCGACTTGGGCGGCGCTGTCCAGGCGTATCGCAACGTACTGAACGACGACCCGGGCAACACGGAGGCCAAGCTCGGCCTCGGCCAGGCCGAGCTGCTGCAGCGCGTCCAGGGCCTTGACCCGCAGCAGGTCCGCAAGGAGGCCGCCGACCGGCCCGCGGACGTGGCCGCGCAGATCGCCGCCGCCGACCTGGATCTGGTGGGCGGTCATGTGGAGGACGCGTTCGGGCGGCTCATCGACGCGGTCCGGCGCACGGCGGGCGAGGACCGCGACGCCGCGCGCGTGCGGCTGCTCGAACTCCTCGAGGTGGTCGGCTCGGACGACCCGCGGGTGACCGCGGCGCGCACGCAGCTCGCGCGGGTGCTCTTCTGACCCGTCCTGCGGTCTGTTCGCTGACCAGTCGCTAAACGCCGGGGCTTGTGATGCCCGAGTGAAAATTCGCCGCACAGGCGTCACAGTGGCCGCGCTTTACCAAAACTTGGTAAACGCGGCCACTGTTACTTGGAGTAAGCCCAGGCCGGCCTTCTGTCCTGGTGTGCCCTTCAACATCCCGGTCTGTTCCTGCCCATGGGTGCACCGTCCGTGGCCGACCGATACCGGGCGGTCGTGGTTCGGTTATCGCGCCGTTACTAGCCAGTAACGAACCCCCTTGTGCGAGGACCGAGAATGCACCACGATCGGCGACGCTCGGTCCAATAACCCGCAGCCCGAAAGCCAGTCGGGAGCGGGCTTTCTGGGTCCCCACCGAGCAGGCCGGAGACACCCCGTCGCCGGTCTTGGACAGGGGGGTCTCTGCCATCCGGCAGGGCCTGTCCGGCAGGTTGTGCGTGTCGCGTGCGACCAGTGGTTGTCGCTCGGGGGTGATCTCCCGAGGACGTAGCGCTTCTCCCATCCCTGCCCGGCTGAGCCGCCCGAACGGGATCAGTCAGGGCCGGAGATGTACGTCCGAGAAGGAGGAAAGTCATGGAGTCCGTGGCTCGTGGCGGAACCAGATGGAAGCGGTTCGCCGTAGTCATGGTGCCGAGCGTCGCGGCGACTGCCGCGATAGGCGTGGCCCTCTCGCAGGGTGCACTCGCGGCATCGTTCAGTGTGTCCGGTCAGCAGTTCAAGGTGACTGCCGACCAGCTCGACGGTACGGGTTTCGTCCAGTACGGGGCGCTTGACAGCGGCAAGTCGGGTAACCACCCGGTCGCCGTCGTCGGCCTCAACTCGGCCAAGATCACCAACCTGTGTCAGTCCGTCGTCGTTCCGGTCCCCGTCTTCGGCGATGTGTCGATGACCCTCAAGGCCGGCGGCAAGGGCGGCCCGAGGGTCGAGGCGAAGAAGCTCTACATCGACGCCGACGACCTGAAGGCCGACGCGACGTTCACCAACGTCGACATCGGTGTCTCGGTCGACCGGACCACCAAGGGCCCCGGCCCGTCGAAGGGCGACAAGTACGCCCCCGACTCGTTCGCGCAGCAGGCTGACAAGGTGCGGTTCACCGACGTCAAGCAGCGCGCGTGGGCGACCACCGCCGGCACCTTCAAGCTCTCCGGTCTGGCCATGTCGGTCAAGAAGGGCAAGCACGAGTGCTACTGAGGCAACTGATGCCTTGACAGCGGTACTTGTAGCGAAAAACGGCAGGGCGCGGGGGCGCGACGGATCTTGACCTCAAACCGTCCCCGTGCCCGAATCCGCAGGACACAGAACCAAACGCCATTCCCCGAGGAGCTGTACGACATGAGCGCCGAAGCGCAAGTGGGACTGGGCGACAAGCTCGGCCGGATGCGCCGATCGTTCCGAGGGTGGCGCGGTCAGCGCCCGTTCTGGGGTGGTCTGCTGACGTTGCTCGGCGGCATCCCGATCATGTACTTCCCGTACGCGAACCTCACGATCGGCACCATGACGATCCGGATGGCGACGACCGCCGGTGCCGGTTCGCTGATCATCGGCGTCCTGCTTGTCGTGCTCGGCCTGACCATGTGGTTCCAGCCGCATTCCCGGATCTTCGCGGGTGTCGCGGCGATTCTGCTCGCCCTGGTCTCTCTGGTGGTCTCCAACTTCGGCGGCTTCGTCATCGGCTTCCTGCTCGCTCTGCTCGGCGGTGCCCTCGGCATCTCCTGGGCGGCGGCCAAGCCGGTGAAGGGATCCGCGAAGCAGCGGACCGAAGGCTCTGACGACGGGGCGCCGGAGCCCGCGGCCGCGGGGGCCGCGAACGGGGTGAGCGGCACTACGGACGATCTGTCAGGAACGAGCCCGGACAACGGGACGAACGGGAGGCACCGTGCCGGCTGACGAGGTGCACCAACTGGACTCCGCGGGGGAGCCTCGCGCGAGATCCGGGCCGCGCCACGCGGCACCCAGAAAGCCGCTCCTCACCCGCCTGCACGTCCCGGCGGGCAAGGCGATAGCCATCGCGGCCATGCCGACCGCGGTCCTCATGGGCATGGGCCTGACCCCCCAGCTCGCGCAGGCCAAGCCGCTGCCGAAGAACCCCTTCCAGGACGGCCCGTGCGTCACGGCGCCGGACGACGCCTCCAAGGACACCGAGAAGGAAGCCGACAAGGCTGCCGAGGAGAAGGCGGAGAAGGAGAAGGCGGAGAAGGAGAAGGCCGAGAAGGAGAAGGCCGAGAAGGAGAAGGCCGAGCAGGACGCGGCCAAGAAGGACGAGGCCGCCGAGCCGACGCCTTCGCCCTCCGCCGGTGACAAGGCGGGCTCGGACTCCGGCAGCTCCGACAGCGGCGACAAGGCCGAGCCGACCCCGTCCCCTTCGGACGGCAAGGACGACAAGGCCGAGGAGCCCGCTCCCGAGCCCTCCGAGACCAGGAACCCGCTGGACCCGCTGGGTGTCGGTCCCGCGCTCAAGGACCTCTTCACGCCCGACGAGAAGGAGTCCGCGAGCCCCACGCCGACCCCCTCCGCCTCCAAGGAGAGCAAGACCTCCGAGGAAGAGGCCAAGGACTCGGCGAAGGACACGGTCGACGACGTCACCAAGCCCGTCAAGGACACCGTCGACGGAGTCACGGACGGCGTCAAGGACGGTGCCGACAAGGCCGGGGACGCGGTCGACAAGGCCGAGGAAGATGCCGAGAAGGCCGCCGAAGAGGCTGCCGACAAGGCCAAGGCCGAAGAGTCCGCGGACCCGATGGCGCCGGACGAGAACGGCAAGAAGCCGTTCCCGTGCGTGGTCGAGAAGAAGGTCGACGGAGAGGCGGAGCAGACGCCCGCGCCGATCCCGAACCAGCCGTGGAACCTGGAAGCCAGCTCACTCACCCTCAAGGGCGCGGACTACCAGGGCGTCGTGAACCTGACGATGCCCAACGGCAAGACCAAGCAGGCCCTGAAGTACGTCGTCCAGAACACGGACATCGGCGACCTGCACCAGATCGTCGAGGGCCCGGCCGGCAAGAAGTACCACGTCCAGGCCGAGAAGGGCTCCACGTCCACCATCCGTGGCGGCGAGACGACGATGTACACCGAGTCGATCTCCGGCAAGCTCTTCGGCCTGATCCCGATCACGTTCGACCCGGAGCACCCGCCGCCCCTGAACATCCCGCTGATCTACTTCACGGACGTGAAGGTGCAGCAGGCAGGCCAGTTCGGCGGCAACCTGCACGTCCCCGGCCTGAGCCAGACGATCACCGACTGATCCTCGTAAGATCACCGGCCGGTCCTCTCCAGCCTCCCCCGGGAGCCGCAAAAGCGCTGAGGGCGCCCCCTGTCGCAGGGGGCGCCCTCAGCGTCGTATCCGACGAGAACCAGGAGTCCTAGTCGCGGCCGACGCCGCCCAGGTGGTGCACCCGGACCATGTTGGTGGTGCCGGGGACGCCGGGGGGCGAACCCGCCGTCATGATCACGGTGTCGCCGTCGTTGAAGCGGTTCAGCTTGACCAGCTCGGCATCGACGAGGTCGACCATCGCGTCGGTGTTGTCGACGTGCGGCACGACGTACGAGTCCACGCCCCAGCTCAGCGTGAGCTGATTGCGGGTCGCCTGGTCGGTGGTGAAGGCCAGGATCGGCTGGGCCGCGCGGTAACGGGACAGACGACGGGCCGTGTCACCGGACTGCGTGAAGGCGATCAGCGCCTCGGCGCCCAGGAAGTCCGCGATCTCGCACGCGGCACGCGCCACCGAACCACCCTGCGTACGCGGCTTCTTGCCGGGCACGAGCGGCTGCAGACCCTTGGAGAGCAGCTCTTCCTCGGCCGCGACGACAATCTTCGACATCGTCTTGACGGTCTCGATGGGGTACGCGCCCACGGACGACTCGGCGGACAGCATGACCGCGTCCGCGCCGTCCAGGATCGCGTTGGCGACGTCGGACGCCTCGGCGCGCGTGGGGCGCGAGTTGGTGATCATCGACTCCATCATCTGGGTCGCGACGATCACCGGCTTGGCGTTGCGGCGGCACATCTCCACCAGGCGCTTCTGCACCATCGGGACCTTCTCGAGCGGGTACTCGACGGCCAGGTCACCACGGGCGACCATGACGGCGTCGAAGGCCGCGACGACGCCCTCCATGTTGGCGACGGCCTGCGGCTTCTCCACCTTGGCGATGACGGGGACCCGGCGGCCCTCCTCGTCCATCACCTTGTGGACGTCCTTGACGTCACTGGCGTCGCGCACGAAGGACAGGGCGACCATGTCGCAGCCCATCCTCAGGGCGAAGCGCAGGTCCTCGACGTCCTTCTCGGAGAGCGCGGGCACGTTCACGGCCGCGCCGGGCAGGTTGATGCCCTTGTGGTCGGAGATGACACCGCCCTCGACGACGATCGTCTTCACCTGCGGGCCGCTCACCTCGACGACGCGCAGCTCGACGTTGCCGTCGTTGATCAGGACCTGGTCGCCCTTGGAGACGTCACCGGGCAGGCCCTTGTAGGTGGTGCCGCAGATGGACTTGTCGCCGGGGACGTCCTCGGTGGTGATGGTGAACTCGTCACCGCGCACCAGCTCGACGGGGCCCTCGGCGAAGGTCTCCAGACGGATCTTCGGACCCTGCAGGTCGGCGAGGACGCCGACGGCACGGCCCGTCTTCTCGGCAGCGGCACGGACGCGGTCGTACCGCCCCTGGTGCTCGGCGTGCGTGCCGTGGCTGAAGTTGAAGCGGGCCACATTCATGCCGGCTTCGATCAGCGAGACGAGCTGCTCTTCGGAGTCGACGGCGGGGCCCAGCGTGCAGACGATTTTGGAACGGCGCATGGGGGCGATCCTATCGGTTTGTTTCGCTACGGAATATTCCGTCTGGTGGAATCTACAAATGGGCGGAAGTGCGCTCAGGCGTTGCGGTAATGAATTGCTGAGAACTGCGGTTATGACGGGTTTCCGACCAGTGCGTAGGTCTGCTGCGCGATCTCCAGCTCCTCGTCGGTGGGGACGACGGCGACCGCGACCCGCGCGTACTCCGGCGAGATCAGCCGCGCCTCGTCGGAACGTACAGCGTTGAGCTCTCCGTCGACCGCGAGCCCCAGCTCCTCCAGACCCGCGACGGCAGCCTCCCGCACGGGCGCCGCGTTCTCACCGACCCCCGCCGTGAACGCGATGGCGTCCACCCGGCCGAGCACCGCGTAATAGGCGCCGATGTACTTCTTCAGACGGTGGATGTAGATGTCGAAGGCGAGCGAGGCGGCCTCATCACCCTCATCGACCCGACGCCGGATCTCCCGCATGTCGTTGTCGCCGCAGAGACCGACCAGACCGCTCCTCTTGTTGAGCAGGGTGTCGACCTCGTCGATCGACATCCCGCCGACGCGGGCCAGGTGGAAGACGACCGCCGGATCCACGTCACCGGAACGGGTACCCATCACGAGCCCCTCAAGCGGCGTGAGCCCCATCGAAGTCTCCACGCACCTGCCGCCCCGCACGGCGCTCGCGGACGCGCCGTTGCCCAGGTGCAGCACGATGACGTTCACCTCCTCGGGCGCCTTCCCGAGCAGCTCGGCGGTCCCGCGGGACACGTACGCGTGCGACGTCCCATGGAAGCCGTAGCGCCGCACGCGGTGTTCATCGGCGGTGGCCACGTCGATCGCGTAGCGCGCCGCCGACTCCGGCATCGTCGTGTGGAACGCCGTGTCGAAGACGGCGACCTGCGGGAGGTCCGGGCGCAGCGCCTGTGCCGTGCGGATGCCCGTGATGTTCGCCGGGTTGTGCAGCGGCGCCACCGGGACGAGCCGCTGGATCTCCGCGAGCACCTCGTCCGTGATGACGGTCGGCGCGGTGAACCTCAGGCCGCCGTGCACCACGCGGTGGCCGATCGCGGCCAGCTCGGGGGAGTCGAGGCCGAGCCCGTCGGCGGTCAGCTCGGCGGCGACCGCCTTGAGGGCGGCCTCGTGGTCGGCGATCGGCTCCTCGCGCTCACGCTCGTCGCCGCCACCCGTCAGAGGGGTGTGCTTGAGCCGCGAGGTCTCCTCGCCGATGCGCTCGACCAGGCCGACCGCGAGACGAGAGCTGTCCCGCATGTCGAGCAGCTGGTACTTGACCGACGAGGAGCCGGAGTTGAGGACGAGGACGCGGGTGGCGGTCACGGGGAGGTGCTTTCTGTAGGCGTTTTACGGAGTTGGATATCTGTCATCTGATATCTGTCATCGCTCAGACGGTGACGGAGCCCTGGGCCTGGATCGCAGTGATCACAACCGTGTTCACGATGTCCTGCACGAGAGCACCCCGTGACAGGTCGTTGACCGGCTTGCGCAGGCCCTGCAGAACCGGTCCGACGGCGATCGCGCCCGCCGAGCGCTGCACGGCCTTGTAGGTGTTGTTGCCGGTGTTCAGGTCCGGGAAGATCAGCACGCTGGCCTGGCCCGCGACCTCCGAGTCCGGCAGCTTCGTCGCCGCGACCGAGGGTTCCACGGCGGCGTCGTACTGGATCGGACCCTCGATCTTCAGGTCGCCCCGGCTCTCCCGCACCAGCTCGGTCGCCTCGCGCACCTTGTCGACGTCGGCGCCCGAACCCGACGTACCCGTCGAGTACGACAGCATCGCGATCCGCGGCTCCACCCCGAACTGCTCGGCGGTGGCGGCCGCCTGGACCGCGATGTCGGCGAGCTGCACGGCGTTCGGATCCGGGTTCACCGCGCAGTCGCCGTACACGAGGACCTTGTCGGCGAGGCACATGAAGAAGACGGACGACACGATCGAGGCGTCCGGCTTGGTCTTGATGATCTCGAAGGCGGGCCGGATGGTGGCGGCCGTGGAGTGAACGGAACCCGACACCATGCCGTCGGCGAACCCTTCCTGCACCATCAGGGTGCCGAAGTAGTTCACGTCCGCGACGACGTCGTACGCGAGCTCGACGGTGACGCCCTTGTGGGCGCGCAGCTCGGCGTACTTGGTGGCGAACGCGTCCCGCAGCTCGGCGGTCTGCGGGTCGATGAGCTGCGATCCTGCGAGGTCGACGCCGAGGTCGGCGGCCTTCTTGCGGATCTGCTCGACGGGGCCGAGCAGCGTCAGGTCGCAGACACCGCGACGAAGGAGTACGTCGGCGGCGCGCAGGACGCGCTCCTCGGTGCCTTCGGGCAGAACGACGCGGCGCTTGTCGGAGCGGGCCTGTTCCAGGAGCTTGTGCTCGAACATCATCGGCGTGACGCGGTCGCTGCTGGGGGCCTGGATGCGGGTGCGCAGCCCGGCCGTGTCGACGTACCGCTCGAAGAGCCCGAGGGCCGTCTCCGCCTTGCGCGGCGTGGCGGCGTTCAACTTCCCTTCCAGGGCGAAGAGTTCACCCGCGGTGGGGAAGGAGCCGCCGGATACCGCGATGACCGGGGTGCCGGGCGCGAGGCGGTCGGCGAGCTTCAGGATCGCCTCGCCCGGCTGTTCGTTGAGGGTGAGCAGGACGCCCGCGATGGGCGGCGTACCGGCGCTGTGCGCGGCGAGCGAGCCCACGACGAGGTCGGCGCGGTCGCCGGGGGTGACCACCAGGCAGCCCGGGGTCAGGGCGTTCAGGAAGTTCGGCAGCATCGCGCCGCCGAAGACGAAGTCGAGCGCGTCACGCGCGAGCCCCGCGTCGTCGCCGAGTACGACGCGGCCGCCGAGCGCGTGGGTGATCTGGGCGACCGTCGGCGCGGCGAGGGCGGGCTCGTCCGGCAGGACGTAGCAGGGCACGGGGAGGCCGGCCGCGAGGCTTTCGCGGATCTCGTCGCGGTCGGCGGGCGCCACCCGGTTGGTGACCATCGCGAGGACGTCGCAGCCCAGGCTCTCGTACGCGCGGTAGGCGTTCCGCGTCTCGGCGCGGACGGATTCGGCGGTCTGGTTCTTGCCGCCGACGACGGGTATCACCGAGGCCCCGAACTCGTTGGCGAGGCGGGCGTTGAGGGACAGCTCGTCCGGGAGCTGGGTGTCGGCGAAGTCCGTGCCGAGCACGAGGACGATCTCGTAGTCCCGCGCCACCCGGTGAAAGCGGTCGACGAGCTGGGAGACCAGCTCGTCGGTGCCCTGCTCGGCCTGGATCGCGGAGGCCTCGTGGTAGTCCATGCCGTACCCGGACGCGGCGTCCTGCGCGAGCCGGTAGCGGGCCCGCAGGAGATCGAAGAGACGGTCAGGACCGTCGTGGACGAGCGGACGGAAAACCCCCACCCGGTCGACCTGACGGGTCAGGAGTTCCATGACTCCCAGCTCGATGACCTGGCGGCCGTCGCCCCGGTCGATCCCGGTCACGTACACGCTGCGCGTCACGCGTGCTCTCCCCTTCTTCGCTGCGGTGTCCCTGCGTGCCCGGCGGGACCGGGCGAGGTCGCTCAGGGCCGGACAAATGACCCGATATGGTTGCCGTGCCCTGTTGACAATACCTCTGTGGCTGGCTAGGTCGCCCGCCGGACGAAAGGCCTCGTGGAGCGGGCCCAAGGGCCTCCTCCCCCGGAATGGGCGGAGCAGCCGTGGGCCGGGAGTGCTTACTGTGTGAGCAGCGACCCCTGCGCGGTCATGGAACAATCGGACCGGCTCACACGCATCAACAGCGAGCAGGAGACACAGCACGATGCGCATCGGAATTCTCACCGCAGGCGGCGACTGCCCTGGCCTCAACGCAGTGATCCGGTCGGTCGTGCACCGAGCCGTCACGCACTACGGCGACGAGGTCATCGGCTTCGAGGACGGTTACGCGGGTCTGCTCGACGGCCGCTACCGCTCCCTCGGTCTCAACGAGGTCAGCGGCATCCTCGCCCGTGGCGGAACGATTCTCGGCTCATCGCGCCTGGAGCGCGACCGCTTCCGGGCTGCCTGCGAGGACGCGCCCGCGCTCGCCAAGGAGATCGGCTTCGACGTCCTGATCCCCATCGGCGGCGAGGGCACGCTCACGGCCGCGAAGATGCTGTCGGACGCGGGCCTGCCGGTGGTGGGGGTCCCGAAGACGATCGACAACGACATCTCCTCCACGGACCGCACCTTCGGCTTCGACACCGCGGTGGGTGTCGCGACGGAGGCGATGGACCGCCTCAAGACGACGGCCGAGTCCCACCAGCGCGTCATGGTGGTCGAGGTCATGGGCCGGCACGCGGGCTGGATCGCGCTCGAGTCCGGCATGGCGGGCGGCGCCCACGGCATCTGCCTCCCCGAGCGCGCCTTCGACCCCGCTGACCTGGTGAAACTGGTCGAGGAGCGGTTCTCGCGCGGCAAGAAGTTCGCGGTGATCTGTGTGGCGGAGGGCGCGCACCCGGCCGACGGCACCATGAACTACGGCAAGGGCGCGATCGACCAGTTCGGCCACGAGCGCTTCCAGGGCATCGGCACGGCGCTCGCATACGAGCTGGAGACCCGCCTCGGCAAGGAGGCCAAGCCGGTCATCCTCGGTCACGTCCAGCGCGGCGGCACCCCGACGGCGTACGACCGCGTCCTCGCCACCCGCTTCGGCTGGCACGCGGTGGAGGCGGCGCATCGCGAGGACTTCGGCCGCATGACGGCGCTGCGGGGCACGGACATCACCATGGTGCCGCTCGCGGAGGCGGTCACCGAGCTGAAGACGGTGCCGAAGGACCGGATGGACGAGGCGGAGTCGGTGTTCTAGGGGCGGTCTCCCTCCTGGCCGGGGTTGTCTCAGCCCCGGCTAGCGCCCCCGTCCCCCGTCTCCGTCCCCCGTCCCTGTCCCCCGCACCTGGGCCCAGAAGTGCTCGAGGATCTTGTCCAGGAAGTCCTGCCCGGCGCTCCCCGACGCGTCGGCCCCGGCGCCGCCGCCCCAGCTGAGCGTCCGCACCATGCGTGACTGGTAGTCGGCGTGCAGCTGCTGGAGAACATCCTCGAGATGCCGCTTTCGCACGGGCAGCATCTTGCTGACGGGCCGCACGTAGCCCTGCCAGCGGGTGGTCACCGCCCGGCGCAGCAGATCGGCGAGGTCGTCGGCACGCCCGGTGACGCTGATGAAGTCGGGCAGCGGGAGTTGCAGCACCTCGGCGAGGGCGGCGGACTGCCGCTCGTTGCCGCGCCACGTGTTGGTCTCCTCCATGTGCAGATAGACCTGAATCTCCAGCCCTGACCCCCGGGCCACGTCCTCGGGCGCGAGTCCTCGGGCGAGCCGGTGCTCGCGCAGGGTGGTCGCGGCGCCCATGAGCTCCCCCGGCGAGCACCACAACGTCCCCGCCAGGGCGGTGAGCTCGACGGACGTGGGCGCGGCGAGCCCGCGTTCCCAGGCGGCGATGGTGTCGGGGGTGATGTAGGAGAGCCCATAGCTCGCCCGCATTCCATAGGCGACATGCCCGTGCGCCATCCCCAGGGCCTCGCGGAGGCGCCGGGCGACGGGGAAGTTGAACGGGGGTGTGGGCTGGTGCGGTGGTTGGCTCGGTTGCACGGGCACACGGTATGGGGGCGGGGGGCTGGCGACTACGGTGCGTTCATACGAGGTTGCGGATTGGTACGAAGCTACGGGGGGGGTCCCGGTCCGGCGAGCCACACGGATCTTGAAGCCACGCTTTGACCCTTCCGTTCGGGGCGGGTGTCCACCGGCCGGCGTCGATGGCCGTGGCGCCGAAGCGCGCGTCGAGTCCGGAGTCTCAGGACTCAGATGAAGCAAATAGCGCTCGGTGGTAAAGCCGAGTCTCTCTGCGTTTTTGTAGAACTGCTTGTCGTTTGTGATGACGGAGAGGCCCTCTTGCTGCACGGAATGCAGGACGGAGGCGTCGGCGTCATGTATTACGGGTCTGAATTACCTTTCCGCATGGCTTTTAGTCTGCCTTGAATGTCTGCGACGCCTTCAGGTGTGGAGTCAGGGCCCATCCGTCCACCGCGCTCTGAAAGCCACTTGTTGATCGCTTCCGGGGAATGCCCGTCATCCAATAGCGTCGCCCCCGCGCCCACGGGCGCGGGGGCAGGGCGCAGGGCGCAGGCGAGGATCCCCATGACCGGATCCCCGAAGTCCCCGATCTCCCGCACCACTTCGAGGAGCCGCGCCACATCGCTCTGCCGTGTAGACACGAACTCCCCCAGGGACACGTCCGGCAGGTCCCGGCTGCGGCGACAGCGCCGATCTCGACGATGCCGCCGAGCGGGGCGAAGACGGAACGGGCGAGCATGTCCTCGGGGACAGTCGCGCTGCAGGAACCTGTGGGTATCGAACAGGGAACCCCGCAAGTCGACTTCATCTGTAGGAAAGATCACCGCCCGCTTCGATGAACTGGTTGATCAAGTCATTCCCTGGGGCCCCGCCCAACACATCTCCTGGCAGGGCGACGCTGTCCAGGATTTCCGGGAGCGAAGACCGGGCGGTGAAAATGACAAGTCCGCCGTGTGTGGTCTTGTCGACCGGGAGGACGGGCATGAAACCCAGCTCCAGGGAAATCTCGACGTACAGTGAGACGATACGCCGTCGAAAACCCTCCATCTGGGGAGAGTTGGCGGTTTCGGAAGCAAGAGTGAAGTGGGTCTCGAGGATCTGAGCCACGGTTGACCAGGCGGCGATGTCTGTCTCGGCGGAGGCGATTCCGATGGCGAATCCAGAACTTCGACGCAATAGCGGTCGGACTCGATCGTAGAGTTCCCCCCCGACCTCGTCCAGCTTCTCCAGGCGAGACTCCAGGTACGGCCTGCTGGGGAAGGATCGGAGGCTGGTCCTGCGCGTCACCTTCTTGATTGTCCGGGAGGCGTCGTTGAGCTCCTGTTCCTCTTCAGGTGGAGCCTCGAGTAGGCGCGTGGACCAGGTGAACACGGCACGGCCATGGAGTAGCGGGCGGAGGCGACTCCAACAAGAGAACTCGGCGGAGGGTTCCGAAAGAAGCCAAGCCGAACCGACCGAATCGGGGAGATCCTCCAGCGCGTCAAGCCGTGAATTCGCACCGCTCCCGCTCCATGGAGATCGACCAACTACCGTGACACCATCAGCGGATCCCTCATCCTGCACCCCTCGGCCTCCCTTGCAATCCATATCCGGAATTCATGTCGCCGTAGTATACGTGTTCGCCGTTGGGGCCGTGATAGTGCGGAAGTGACCACTGAGGTTGGGCGCCGTCAGTGAAATGGTGGCCGTTGGCGTGGTGGTGAATATTTACGAGGTTTCCTTGCGAGTCGATTGCGGTCACCTCTTCCCAGGGTTCCCCGCGAGGGCCCGTCAGGTTGGGATTCCGTCCCCACATCGGTTGCCTTGAGACCAGCGACGGATCAGATACGTCGAACCGCCTGAGTACTTCATTGAAGGCTTCATCATGACTGCCCAAACGCACGTCCCCGCGTGGGGCGTCCAAAGGAATGTGACTGTCCGGGCCCCCCGTCTCGTAGGGACTCAGCCCACTTGGGTCCGCCAGCACGTGGGGGTTGTCGACATACGTACTCGAGTTTGGGGCGGGCGCAAGACCCAGGGGGTCAGGCGTGGTGTAACGCCCGAGTTCCGGGTCGTAATAGCGAAAGCAGTTGTAATGCAGGCCGGTTTCAGGGTCGAAATATTGGCCAGGGAAACGCAGCGGTGTGTACGCGCTGCTGTTACGCGGCCACGTGGTCACGCCCCAGGCCGTCTTGCGTGCGCGCCACGCGATGCCGCCTGATTCATCCACCAGTTCGCTGGGGGCGCCGATCAGATCGGTGACGATGGCGAAGAATCGGGAATCGACTTCTTTCTGGGTCGCCGAGTCGAGGAGGCGTTCGGTCTGAGCGACTGGCTTCAGGCCGTCGTGCTCCCAAGTGAGCACGACGGGATGAGGAGCATCGGACGACACGGTGATCTGCTCGGCAAGGGTGTACCCGTCCCAAGTGAAGGTGATCTCCTCAGCCACCTCGCCGCAGTCATGGAGGCACCGCTTGGAGATGCGCCGACCATATGGGTCGTATCGATAGCGCCACGCTGTGCCGTCCGGCAGGGTGGCCGACACGAGCCGGTCTTCCGAGTCCCAGACGTATCGCCACACGTCTGGCTTGCGGGAGACCCGCGTTCTGCGTCGGGCGATGACACGTCCCGCGGCGTCGTACTCGTAGCGCACTGTGCCGGCGCCGAGCACGTGGCTTCCGTCATACCGGCGCTCGCCTTGAAGCTGGTCTTCACCGGGCTGGTGCGGCCAGGAGGCGCGCGTCTGGTTCCCCAATTGATCGTAGGCATACTTTTCGCTCCAGCCGTGGGCGTCGACCCCGGTCACTCGCCCGATGGCATCGAGGCCGATGGAAATGTCGCCTTGAAGCGGGTCCTCCATGGCAGAAAGCCGGCCATCAGGTGAATAGAAGTACGACCTGCGCTGGATCAGGCCCCGGGAGCCGTCGCTCAGTGTCTGATCGGTCAGGCGTCCGGCGGCGTCCCGCCCCTGTGTCAGGGAGAGGGTGTTACTCAGGAACCGCTCGATCTCGCGACCGGCTTCATCGTAGGAGAATCTCAGGGCGCGGCCCGATGAGGCAATGGAGACTTGGCGCCCGGTCACGTCGTGCGTATACGTCGAATGCGCGCCAGTAGGAGTCGTTCGGCTGGTACGACGACCGACGACATCGTAGGTAAGGGACAGCGCCTCACCGTCTACAGTCTCTTTGAGGAGCCTGCCTGCCGCGTCGTACTCCCAGGCCAGTTCAGAGTCCGGGCCAACGGTGCGTGTCCGCCGGCCCGTGGGGTCGTATTCGTACCGAGTGCGCATCCCATCGGCGTACTTTTCGACGATGCGACCCATCACGTCGTATTCGAAATTGATGGACTGCCCCAGAGCATTGACCCGCTCAGTCACTCTTCCCGCCGCGTCGTGCACGTAGCTGAGAGTGCGATCATCGAAGTCTGTCTCAGATATCAGGCGGCCGACCGCGTCATAGTAGTAGTCCCAGGTCTCACCCCTCGGGTTCACCACCTGGGTCAATCGTAGAGCGGCGTCATGTTTGAAGACGTATCGCGCTCCGTCGGCGTACGTGCGAGCGGCGAGGAGGTCGAAGTGTGTGTACTCGTAGGAAGTTACCGCTCCTGAAGCGGAGGTATGACTGACGCAGTTGCCCTCGCCGTCGTACGTCCACGACTCGGAATTTCCCTCCGGGTCGACCCGGCGAGCGAGTTTCCCTTCGATTGTCCACTCCATGCATGTGGCCTGGGAAAGCGCGTCGATAAACTTGGTGACCCGCCCAAAGGGATCGTACTCGTATCGAATTGTGGCGGAGAGCGGATCCGTCACTTCAACTGGAAGCCCCGCCGGGTTGCAGCGCACCCGTGTCGTCGAATCGTGGGCGTCAATGACAGCCGTCAGGTGACCACGTGCGTCGACCATGCTTCGAGTCGTGGCGCCCGCCGGATCCGTGGTGCTGACTCGATTTCCCCGTTCGTCGTACTCCGCCGACCACGTCGAGCCATCTGGGAGAGTGATGGTGACCGGCTGTCCCAACTCGTTGTAAGCGAAGCCTCTTGTGCTTCCATCGGCGTGGGATACCAAGAGCGGTCGCCCTTGAGCATCATTGAGGAACTCAGTCCTGGAACCGAGTGGGTCGGTGCGGGAGAGAACCTCGTGACGAGTTCCGTACTCGACTCGGGTGATGCCGCCACGAGCATCGACTTCGCCGACCACCAGGCACTCGTCGTTGATGGCGAATCGAGTGACGGCGCCCTCGGCGGTGGTGAGGGTGGTGATGCGACAGCCCGGCCAGGTCTCGTCCGTCCCGTCGTAGTCGAGAGTGAGAGCGATGTGCCCGGCTTCGCCACCTTCGGCTATGCAGCGATCCTGGTCGTCGTAGGTGTAGTCGTAGCGGCTGTGGTTGGTGTCCGTCCAGGAGGTGGCGCGCAGCCGATCGTCGTACGTGAACTTCAGGGACGATCCGGAGGAGTTGATGACTTCCGTGAGATTCCCGTCGGTGTAGCCGTACCGCTTGATCGTGGCGTCTGAGCCGTCTTCGGCTCCCCCTGCCAGGTACAGCCCAGTGACTCGTTCCTCTTCGACCAAGAGCTTGAGGTGATAGCCGCCAGAGTGCCGGACCGCGAGCGGTACGCCGTCGCTGTCGTAGTCGAAGTCAATGGTGTTGCCGTTGCGGTCGGCTATGCGCTCCACGAGTGCCAGGCCCTCGGTCGGGGTGCCGAAGTAGCGGCTGTGCCCCGTGAGTGGGTCATCAATGCGATAGCCGCCGTTGTCCAGGCGGACGAGGGGCCAGCGGGGACCCACCTCTGGCAGCACTGCCGTCTGGGACGTGTCGGCGTGAGGGTAGGCAAGCAGCAGGCCGTCTTCGGAGACGAACACCACCCCCTGGTGGTCGACTTCGAGGCGCTGGTCGATAGTGGAGGACCATGTAGGGCCGAACCACCAGCCGGTGCGGTAATCGGAGGCGACGCGACGCCGGAAGGCCAGCGGGAGGGCGCCGGGCAGTTCGATGTCGGTCTGCGGCAGGAACATCTGGCCGGTGGCGAGGTCGACCGGGTCGGTCAGCTTCTTCCAGACCGCCTTGGCGCCGCGTGCGAATGCGTCTTTGCCCCGGCCGAGCATGCTGCGTGCGCTCTTCAGACCCTTGAGGCCGCCCTTCAGGCCCTTCATGCCCTTGGCGAGGCCGCGGAGGCTGGTCAGTCCCTTCATGCCGGGTATGCAGTCCAGGGCGGCGAAGGCGACGTCGAGTAGGCCTGCTTCTCCGTTGGCGTATTTGTGGAGGGTGTCGGCGAGGACGACGAGGGCGGCGATGAGGACGATGGCGCCGAGGATGGGGCCGCCGATGATCATCGCGATGACGCCGAGGACGGCGACGACGACTTTGCAGACGGCGACGATGGTGTCCCAGTTGTCGGTGACCCAGTCGCCGACTTCTTCCCACCACTTGCGGTTCTGGATGCCCGCGTCGGAGGCGTCTTCCAGCTTCTTCTTCGCCGTGCCGGCGGCGTCTTCGCGCATCTTGCGGGCGTCCTCGGCCATCTTCTTCGCGGCGTCGAGGTTGTTCTTGGCGGCGGAGACGTCCGACTGGGCGGTTGTCTGGGCCTT
>NZ_JBVIPU010000006.1:0-382641 GCF_055577645.1 Streptomyces sp. NPDC033180
GGGGGGGGGGGGGGGGGGGGGGGGGGGGGGGGGGGGGGGGGGGGGGGGGGGGGGGGGGGGGGGGGGGGGGGGGGGGGGGGGGGGGGGGGGGGGGGCGGGGGGGGGGGGGGGGGGGGGGGGGGGGGGGGGGGGGGGGGGAACCCCCCCCCCCGCCCCACCGTCTGTCGTGGGGTTACGCGGGCCGGGGCCGTGACTGGTAGAGGCGGGTGTAGTAGCGGCCCTCCGCCTCGAGGCCCGTGGGATCGTCACCGGCCTTCAGTACGTGGTCCACTGCGTTGCTCTGCTCGGTGAGATCGGTGAACAGCCGTTGCGGATAGGTCCGTTCGGGATCGGTCTCGGTGGCGAGGCCGTGGGCGTCCAGGGTCGCGAGGATCGGCTGGAACGGCACCGTGCGCAGGACGAACGCGCTCACCCAGACCGGGATGCGCGTCGCGTCGAGGAGTGCGTCGAAGGTGCGGTGGGTGATGTAGCCGATGCCTCCGGTGACCGTGATCAGGCCGACCCGCCGCATGGCGCGGCGCAGTCCGTCGCTGGGCGGGTGGTGCTCGAGGTTCTCGGCATAGGCCTCGTCGAGCAGCCCCACCTCCAGGGCGTAGCCCGTCGCGTTGTCGGCGGTGTCGAGGCCGATGGCCGGGACCGCGTCCGCCCGTCGCCGCGAGGCGTAGAACTCCTTGTCGGCCTCGATGAGCTCACCCCGGGTGAGGTCACCGGTCTCGGCGCTGGTGTAGTGCGCGTACAGATCCGCGAGCGTGAGGTCGTGGTTCAGGAGCGCCGCGTTGATCCCGTAGGAGCAGCAGAGGTCGAGGACCGTGACGGGGAGGCCGGTGCCGCGCACCGCGGAGCGCTGGGCGAGCGTGCGCCGGAAGACGTCCTGAGCCTGCTGCGGTATCTCGTACCGCAAGGGGGCCAGCGTGCGGAAGTACGCGCGGGGGTCGGGCTGGTTGTAGATGTCGTCGAACCGGGTCTTGCCTGCCGCGGTGTGGGCACCGGTCATGAGGCATGCCTCCTCGAGCTGAGTGGCGGGTCTGGGGCCGCGATACGTCTACCTGACCCATGGCTCAACCCGATAGACCTCCTGGCGGTAACCGGCCAGCACGGAGGTCAGGAGCCCCTGACACCACTTTGGCCCATTGGGTTTGGACGCTGGTCGAAGCCCGGTGATCCGCTGCTGACCAAGAACACCTCCGAAGCTGGTTCAGGCCCGAACGGCTGGGACCGTGCTATGCCGCCGTAGGCCGTCTCGGTTTCGGCTCCGCCGCGGTGTCCGGTGGTGCGGGCGACAGCGCCTGTGTCTGCTGGGCCTTCTCCAGGAAGCGCAGGAGCTCCACGGGGAAGGGCAGGACGAGGGTCGAGTTCTTCTCGGCGGCGACCGCCACCACGGTCTGGAGCAGCCGCAGTTGGAGCGCCGCGGGCTCGTCCGCCATCTCATGCGCCGCCTGGGCCAGCTTCTTGGAGGCCTGCAGCTCGGCGTCCGCGTTGATCACGCGGGCCCGGCGCTCACGGTCGGCCTCGGCCTGCCTGGCCATGGACCGTTTCATGGTCTCCGGGAGCGACACGTCCTTGATCTCGACCCGGTCGATCTGCACGCCCCACCCCATGGCGGGGGAGTCGATCATCAACTCCA
Source organism: Streptomyces sp. NPDC033180 (assembly GCF_055577645.1). Classification (NCBI taxonomy): domain Bacteria; kingdom Bacillati; phylum Actinomycetota; class Actinomycetes; order Kitasatosporales; family Streptomycetaceae; genus Streptomyces; species Streptomyces sp. NPDC033180. Next base: position 1,625 of record NZ_JBVIPU010000006.1, read on the forward strand.
GGCCTTGGTTGAGCTTTTCGCGGTTGGAGAGCAGGTCATCCAGGTCGCTCTTGCCGATGATCGAGCGCAGAGAGGTCTGCGCCATCTGCGAGACGGCAAAACGATAGTCCTCGACCTTGACCACCGCGTCCGCCGCGTCGATCACCTTGAAGTAGATGACCGCGTCGACGCGCACCGTGACGTTGTCCCGGGTGATGCCGTCCTGCGCGGGGACCGGCATCGTCACGATCTGCAGGTTCACCTTGTGCAGCCGGTCCACACCGGGGACGATCATGGTGAATCCCGGCTGGCGGACGCTCTCCCGCAGTCGGCCCAGGCGGAACACCACGCCCCGCTCGTACTGCTTGACCACGCGGGCCGCCGTCACCACGTACACGAAACCGGCGGCCGCGACCGCGGCCCCCGCTGTGAGCAGCTCTTCGACCATGACGACCCCCCTTCTTCCGAGTCGCCCGTCTCATACCAAAGATATGCCCAGGTTTGTCCACGGTCGAGCCCCGATCGCCCGCCGCTGACTAGGGTGGGCCCTGTGTTCACCTCCCAGGGACCCACGCTCCGCGAACTGACCGTGCAGGCTCTCTCCTCCATCGAGGACGGCTATGACCTGCTGGCCCCGAAGTTCGACCACACTCCTTTCCGTACGCCGGACCGGATCCTGGACGCGGTCGCGGGCGCGCTGGAGGGCCTCGGGCCGTTCGACGCGGGTCTCGACGTCTGCTGCGGCACCGGCGCGGGCGTCGAGACGCTGCTTCCGCTGTGCCGGGAGCGGGTCACCGGCGTCGACTTCAGTGCCGGGATGCTGGCCGAGGCGCGGGCCGCCGTGCCCCCGCGCGATGGCGGGCCCGCGGTGGAGTGGGTGCGGGCCGACGCCCGCGCCCTGCCCTTCGCCGAGGTCTTCGACGTGGCGGTGAGCTTCGGGGCGTTCGGGCACTTCCTGCCCGCCGAGCGGTCGCGGCTGTTCGCGGAGGTCTGCGGGGCGCTGCGGCCCGGCGGGGTCTTCGCCTTCCCGATCGGCGCCCCGCCGCCCCTGACGTCGCCGCTGCACTGGGCGCTGCTCGGCTTCGACGGGGTGATGCGGGTGCGGAACCTGCTGTGGCGTCCGCCGTTCGTCATGTACTACAGGACCTTCCCGCTGCGGGGTGTGCGCGAGGACCTGCTGCGGGCCGGGTTCACCACGAGGTTGCATCCGCTGGAGGAGTTCGGCCGCCGCGCCGACGGCACTCCCCGCTGGTGCATGGTCGAGGCGCGGAAAGTCTGACGGGCCGCCGGGCGCGGAGCCATCTGGCGGGGGTGTGGGGGGCGTGGAGTCATCTGACGGGGGTGTGGGGGGCGCGGAGTCATCTGACGGGGATGTGGGGGCGCGGAGTCACTGGAACGCCCTGCGGTAGGCCTGCGGGCTGACTCCGGCGACGCGCTTGAAGCGGTCGCGGAACGCGGTGGGCGAGTCGAAGCCGACCTGGACGGCGATGCGCTCGACGGAGTGCCCGGTCGCCCCCGCCGTTCTGCCGCGCCCGCCGTCCTGCCCACCCGCCGCTCTGCCGCCCCCGCCGTCCTGTCGCCCTGGATCTCTGTTGACCCCCGTGGAGCGAAAGCCCTAAGTTCGGTGAACGTGCGTTCACCAGCGCTTTCCTTACCACGGGGGTATCAGGAATGGTCCGTGCACCACACGCTCCACACGTAGTCGACCCGGCCGCCCTGCCGCCGGACGCCGCCCTGTATGTGGAGCTCGCGCTCGACGACGCCGAGCAGGAGCGAGTGCGTGCCCTCGCGCCGGGGCCGGTCTGGTTCGCCGAACCGGACTCCGACGCCGCCGACGACGCACGCGTACTCGCCGACTCCCACATCGCTCTCGGCAACCCGAGGGCGGACCGGGTGGAGAAGGCTCCGCACTTGCGCTGGCTGCAGCTCGCGTCCGTCGGCATCGACCATTATGTGGGCCTCGACTGGCCGGACCTGGGGCAGCGGCTGACCGTCACCAACCTCGGCGGGCTCTTCGCCGATCCGGTCGCGGAGACCTGCCTCGCGGGCATCCTCGCGCTCTACCGCGGCGTCGACGTACTCACAGGACTCCGCGCGGGGGAGTCCTGGTCGAAGCTGGACGTGCGGCCGGGCCTGCGGCTCCTGGGCGGCGCGAACGTCCTCATCCTCGGCAGGGGATCCATCGCCCTGCGCCTCGCCGAGCTCCTCGCGCCCTTCGGCTGCTCCGTCGCGCACTTCGCGCGGGGTGACGGCGACATCCGCACCCGGCGGGAACTCGACGCCCGGCTTCCCGAGTTCGACGTCGTCGTAGGACTGCTGCCGGGTACGGACGAGACCGCGGACCTCTTCGACCGGCGACGCATCGACCGGCTGCGCCCCGGAGCGGTCTTCGTGAACGCAGGCCGCGGCACCCTGGCGGACGAGGACGCCCTGGTCGCCGCCCTCGCCTCCGGTCGGCTCGGCGGCGCGGTCCTCGACGTGACCCGCGAGGAGCCGCTGCCCGCCGGGCACCCGCTGTGGAGCTGTCCGAACGTGATCCTCACCCAGCACACGGCGGGCGGTTCACGCGACGAAACGAAGCGGATCGTCGACCTGTTCGCGGACAACTGGCAGCGGCTCGCCGGTGGTGAGCCGCTGATGAATGTTGTGCGGTGGTCCCAGGGGTACTAGGAGGGCCGGGACTCACAGAAGGAGAGAAGACGTGAATGCGGAGTCGTCGGCCGAACTGGCCGATTCGTCGGTCGAGCTGGCCAAGGTATGGGCGTCAAAGGGCGGGGCGACGATGTTCGCCGTCGTCTTCGTCGTCTTCGCGATCGTCCTCCTGGCTCTGCTGAGAGGGAGTAAGAACCGACGATGAGCAGGGCGGTCAGGTGGTCAGGTGGTCAGGTGGTCAGGCGGTCAGGCGGTCAGAGGAAGTGGAAGCCTGGCCTCGGGTGCATGAGGAAGTCGTGGTGCGAGATGTTCCACGCGTACGCGCCCGCCATCGCGAACAGCACCCGGTCGCCGGCCCGCAGCCCGGTGACCGGAACCCGCCGGGACAGGACATCCTTCGGGGTGCACAACTGCCCCGCGAACGTCACCCTGTCCTGCCGTGCCTCGGACCGGGGCCAGGGGTGCGGCCACGGCTCACGTGCCGGGAGCACGGTGCAGGGCTGGTCGTGGCCCTTGGCCGCGGGGGTGCGCAGATGGTGGGTGCCGCCGCGCACCACGGCGAACTCCTCGCCGTGGCTCCGCTTCACGTCCAGGACCTCCGTGGCGTACCACCCGCAGTACGCGGCCAGCGCCCGCCCAGGCTCGATACGGAGCGTCAGTTCCGGGTGCACCGATGCGAGTTGGGCGAGACCCTCTCCGTACGCGGCCCAGTCGAAACGCGCGCCGGGTTCGGCGTAGTCCACGCTCATTCCGCCGCCGACGTTCACCTCCGCCAGGCGGATGCCGTGCCGCCGGGCGAGCGCCTGCGACCAGGTCACGATGGACCCGGCGACCGCGAGCTGCCGCGGTGCGGCAAGTCCGCTGGCCAGATGGGCGTGCACCCCGAGCAGTTGGAGCTGAGGGAGGTCGCCGGTGGTGAACGGGGAGACCACGGAGTCCGCCTCCGCGGGGTCGAGACCGAAGGGGGTGGGGCGTCCGCCCATCGCCAGTGAACTGCCTTCCAGGGATGCGGCGTTGAGGTCGAGATTGAATCGGAGCAGGACACCGACCCGTGTGTGCGGCACGACGCGGGCGGCGATCGAGGCCAGCATCCGCAGCTCGTATGCGCTCTCCACGTGGAAGCGCTCCACGCCGAGCTCAAGGGCGGCCGTGATCTCCTCCGGCGTCTTGCCGGGGCCGCCGAAGGCCAGCGGGCGCCCGGAAACCGCCTTGGCCACATGGGCGAGTTCACCGCCCGAGGAAACCTCGTAGCCGTCGACGTGCGGTCCGAGCGCGGCCAGAATCTCCGGCTCCGGATTGGCTTTGGCGGCGTAGTAGAGCTCGACCTGCCGGGGGAGCGCGGCACGCACCCCGGCGGCATGGGCGTCGAGCGCCGACAGGTCGTACAGATAGGCGGGCAGTTCTTCCGCCGGGAGGCCGAGGGCGCGCTCACGTACGGCGGGAGTGGGGGTGGTCATCCGGCGGTGCTCCAAGGTGCGTCGGTGCGGCCACCCAGGTTCCGTACGTGCTCGGCGAGCGGAAAGGGTGAGGTGAGTCGGACATAGCCGGCGTCCCGGTCGGCCTTGCGCTCCCAGCGGGTGAGCAGATTGGCCTTGGCGGGCAGCGGCACTCCGGCGAGCAGGGCGCTGAGCCGGGGCGGGCAGCCGTGCGCGTCGGCGAACTCCTGCACCGTGGCCCGGACGTGCGACCAGAGCGCGGGCTCGGTGTGCGGGTGCAGGTCGGCGAGGGCGGCGAGCAGTTCGGCGACGTGGTTGACCAGCAGGCAGTAGACGACGCGGTCCCAGCCGCGCTGCGCGTCGTACGTCATCGCCCCCGCGACCTCGGGCGAAAGCGCGGCCAAGGTCTCCGCGTGACGCTCGGGGACCAGCTTGGTGCCCTCCAGGTCGCGGAAGAGCACCTGCGCGGGCATGCCGTCGTCGTCCACACAGATCAGGACGTTCTGCAGGTGCGGTTCGAGCACCAGGCCGTGGTCGAAGTACGCGGCGAGCACCGGCGGCAGCAGCAGCCGGAGATATGTCCGCCACCAGTCGAGTGCCCGCTGCGGGCCCGCGCCCCCCAGAAGACGGGAGATGTGGCCGGGCCCCGTCGGATACTCGTCCGCGACGGCCGCGGCGAGCAGCGGTGTCGTGCCGGGAAGGAGCCGTCCGGCAAGGCCCTCGCGGACGATGACGCCGAAGCCCTCCAGGAGGGCGAGGTCGGGGCGCCCGCCGGGTCCCGGGAGTGCGAGGCTGCGGTAGGCGGGTTCACGGAGCACGGCGCTGCCCGGGAAACGGGCGGCCAGGTCGTCCAGGGGACCTTCGAGTACGCGGGTGAGCGCGACGGCGCCCGACAGCTCGTAACTGGCGTTCTTGCGCAGGCAGTTGGTGATGCGGATGTTCAGGCTGAACTTCAAGAAGGTGTCACCGTCGTACAGCGTGCGTACGGAGGCGGTGGCCGCGAAGGGGGAGCCGCCGGGGCCCAGATCGATGACGTCCTCGCGGCCGAGGGCGGCACTCAGCCCCGGGTGTTCCCGCAGCAGGTCGTACTGCCAGGGGTGCACCGGGAGCAGCCGGTAGCCGTCCGGCACCGATCCGAGGCGGTCGAGCGGGGCCGTGGCGCCCGGCTGCGCCGACTCCTCGGCGATGAGGTGGTCCCGTACGGCGAGGTGTCGCAGCGGGAAGGCGGCCGCCGTCTCGGGGGCGTACGCCGACCAGTCGGCGAGGTCGCCGCCGCGAGCCTTGGGAGTGGGGTGGAAGCGGTGGCCGAACAGCAGGGACTGCTCGGAGGCGAGGTAGTCCGCGAGCCACTTCGGGGCCGGACGCGTGGCGGCGGCCCTCGGAGTGGAGGGCGCCGGCCGGTCGGCGGCGATCGCGGCGCTGACGCCTTCATGGCTGGAGGCGACCTGCTCCAGGAACTCCTCATTGCTCACGCCCGTACGGAGCGAGAGTTCGGCGTGTGTGTACTCGGCGAGGCGCGGCCAGTTCACCTCGACCCAGGTGTCCTCCCGCTGTTCGGTCACCGGGCCGGTGAACCGGTGGGCGCCGAGGAGGGATGCGCGGCGCAGCGCGACACGCAGGAGAACGCCCCGGCGCGGTAGCCGGAGCAGCAGGTCACCGTCGACGACGGCGGTCTGGTGCTCAGGGCCCGAGACCTCGCGCAGCAGGCAGTTGAGGAGGGTGTGTGTCACCGCCTGGTCGGCGCTGGGCAGACGGGTGGGCGCGGCCCCGGCGACGGGGGCGCCGGCGACGAGGGCGGCGGACTGGGCGGGCGCCCAGGACGGGGCGGTGAACGTGCCGGTCGGCAAGGACATCAACGGCTCCAGCGGATGCGGGTCGAGCGGCGGAACAGGGCGGGAAGGACGGCGGCGGCCAGGGCGGCCAGAGCGATCGCGGTGCCGGTCAGCAGGGGCGCGGGCAGGCCGAGCAGGCTGTGGCCGGCCGCTGCCGCGAGACCGGCGGCGACCGCGCCGCCTTTCGAGACGAGCTCCAGCGTGCCGAACATCCCGCCGGGGGGCCTGCCGTGGGCGCACTTCGCGGCCAGCACGGAGAGGCTGACGAGGCCGAGAGTGAGGCCCGCGCCGAGCAGCAGTCGCACGCCGGTGAAGGCAGGGAGCGAGTCGGCGGCGCCGTGCCCGACGAGACCGAACGCGACCAGACCGAACCCGGCGGCGATCCCCGGCATGGGGCGGCGCTCGACGACCTGGTGGACCCGCAGCGCGAACAGCAGGTAGCACAGGTGCGGCAGGGCGAACAGCGCGCCGGACACGACCGGTGATACGCCGGGTATTCGGTCCTCGACCAGCGCGATCAGGTACGGGAACGAGATGACGGTGGAGAAGACGAAGGCGAACTCGAAGGCGTAGAGCGCCCGGAGAGGGGCGAGCGGTACGGGGGGTTCCGGCGCCTCGGCCACGTCGGCGTCCGGCGACTGCGCCGCGGGCTCCGGCAGGGCGGCGAGCATCGCGGCCGCGCCCAGCGGCAGGATGGCGAGCAGTGCGTACTGGCGGTGCGGCGAGATCCAGGGAGCCAGCGAGCCGACGACGATCGGCGCGAGGACGAGCGCTGCCCGCGCGGCCCCCTGCATCAGGGTGAGCGCCCTGGAGAGGCCCGAACCGGTGAGCGCGGCGGCGAGGTAGCCGTTGGACGCGGCGAACGTGCCACCCAGGACGCCTTGCAGGACCAGGGCTGTGACGAACGCGCCCAGGGACTCGGCCCACCCCGCGAGCAAGAAGGAGACAGCGAGGCCGAGTTGGGCCCGCAGGAGCAGACGCTTCCGGCCGAAGCGGTCGGCGGCACGGCCCCACAGAGGTGCGCCGAGCGCACCGAAGAGTGTCGGGACGACGTACAGGAGCCCGGCCCAGCGGGCGCTCGCGTCACCCAACTCCGGGAGGATCGCGGTGAGATACGGCGGCAGACCGAGGGCGGCGAAGGATGCCACGAAATAGCAGGCGGCGACGGCGTGCACCTGGCGTCGGCCGAATCCCGTGCCCACGGTAGGGCCCCCTGTAAGCGCGTGCGCCGAGGCGGCCATGGCCGTCATGAAGCACCCGTCCGACGCAGATAGTTGGGACCTGTCGTGTAGTGCTTGTTGATGTCGGCGGCCCCGGAGCGCTCCTTGGAGAGCAGGGTGCCCGCGGTGACCATCGCCTTGACGGGCAGCTCCGGTGCGTCAAGGACGTGCGCCCGCAGGCGCGCGCCCGGTTCGCCGGGGCCGGAGCCGAGTCGCTCGACGGCCTCGGCGAGCTTCTCGCGCACGAGCCGGAGCAGTCGCTCCAGTGAAGCGTGGCCGTGCCGGGCGAGCCCGAAGGCGTAGGAGCCCGCGCAGAGGTGGAGGGTGATGGTGGTGAACACATCGAGCACCGGCCCATCCCCGTTGACGAAGATCCTGGCGTCGTCGAACTCGACTCGATCGGGGGCCTGTTGTCCCATCACGTCACGCAGCCGGGTGAGGTTGACGCGGGGCCCGTCGTTGTCCTTGAACAGCAGCCGAAGCCGGGTGCGGCTGCCCGCGGGGTGGTCCATCACCAACGAGATGTTCTGCTGATGCGATTCCAGGGCGATCCCGTAGGCGAAGAGGGTGGTCTGCCAGTCGAAGAGCAGGGTGAGCGCGGCGTCCAGGAGGGCGAGGGGGTAGCCGCCGTAGAAGCGGTCGGCCAGGTGGTCGATCAGCAGCCGGTCGCCGCCGGGCGCCGGGCACAGGAGTGCGGCCATCGGCACGACCGCGGCGCCGTCGAGCCCGGCGGGGTAGCGGCGCAGGAGAACGGCGATGAGCTCATGTCCGGCGTGGGCGAAGCGGGTCTCGTCCGCGTGCAGGACGACATCCTTGAACCGGGGCTCGCGATGGATGACGGCTTCGACGAGCCGCTGGCCCGCGGCGCCGTCGGCGAGGGTGCCCGGCTTGATGGTGCGCCGGTTGCGCAGGCCCAGTGTGGCGGTGGCGAGCGGCAGCTTGAGGTGCTGCGTGGGGTCGCAAGTGCGGGCGACGGTGCGCATCGACAGGGTCGGTACGACGTCGGGTCCGGGGCCGTCGACCAGCTGGGCCCGCCCGTCGAGCCCCGCTGCCCGTAGCGCGTCCCGCAGGGGGCCGTCCGCGGTCAAGGGGTGCACGGGGAACACGAGATGGCTCCCTTCGAGCTCGGGCATGCCCGCTGCACGGGGCGAGAGCCAGGCGTCGGTGCCGCCGCCGACGGTGACGGCGTCGCGGGGCAGGGCGAGGTGCCGCAGCGCGAAGGTGGGCAGGAACTCGGGTGCGTAGGCGCGTAGTTGGTCGGGGGAGAGCCCGGCGCGGGCGCGCGAGGTCGGATACACGGGGTGATCGGCCCGGGCGGCGAGCGTGTCGTAACCGAGCCCGCCCGCGAGTCCGGTCCACGAGGCGGGACCCGCGCCGTACCGCTCGACGAGCAGGCTCTCCACCTCGCCCCTCGTCCGGGCGTGCAGCCGCAGGGCATCGAGCGCCTGCTCGCACTCCACGGCGAACGCCTCGAACCCGCCACGGTCGACGGGGTCGGCGAGGCCGCGCAGGGCGGCCAGAACGCTGCCCGCGTCGACGAGTTCGGCCCCGTCGGACTCGCGCCGGAGCAAGGGCAGTCGGGCGGCGTAAGTGGCTTGATAGCCGTCCGGGCGGACGGGCATCAGCAGGGCGTCGGCGCGGTGCGCGCCCCCTGCGGCTCGCGGACCCGTCGCGGTCCCACCGGCCCGCGGCCCGGGGGTCCCGGCGGCGGCTTCCTCCCCTGTGGAGCAGGCCCGCACCGTCGCCGTGACCGGCAGCCTCAGCCACAGGCCGTCCGGATGCCGCACCGTCGTGCTTCGGGTGCGCCACCCCGTCACGTCCTCGCGCAGGAGCGTGCTCAGTACGCGTAACAGGAGTTCGCCCTCGACGCCGACAGTGACTGGAGGCCGGCCGTCCGTCAGGCGCGTCATGGTGTGATCTCCCAGTGGTGCTCGGAGAGGAATTCCGCCACGGCTCGGTCCACCGCTGACTGTTCGGTGCCGCTGGCGCGGACCACCCCGAGGAAGTCGCGGTTCGTGCCGTGGAGTTCGTGACGTTCGCCGACCTCGCGGAGCGGGCGGTACGTCAGGCGCACCCCGTTCGCTGTTACTTCGCTCGCGTGTGGTGCTGCCGTCAGCGTTCCGGCGCTCCGCGCGCACGGATAGTCGAGCCGTGCCCGGCCATCCGTCCGTGCGCCCAGGTCCGAGGGGAGCGGCTCGCCCAGATGCGTACGGAGGATGTGCTCGAAGAGCGGTATGTCCAGGAGCTGGGCGAGGAGCAGATCGCACTGGTCGCCTATGGCACGGTAGTTGACCTCGATCAGCCGAGCCCGCCCATCCGCCACCACGAACTCCGTGTGGCACGCCCCGAACCCCACCCCCAGCATGTCCAGTTGGGGCAGTATCTGAGCCACCACCGCCTCCGGATGCGCCGGGACGAACGCCATCCGCTCCTCGATGAAGTACGGCGGCGGCGACACCTCCGTACGGAAGCCGCCCAGGACGTGTCTGACGCGGCCGTCGCCGAGGGTTTCCATGGTGTACAGCTCCCCGGCGAGGTACTCCTCGACGACCAGCGGCGCCCCCGGACGCCTGGCCTGTATCTCCGCGCACCGCCGCACCAGCTGCTCCGGTCCTTCGACCAGCATCACGTCCTCGCTCGCCACGCCCTCCCGCGGCTTGACCACGCACGGGAACGGTAGGTCGAAAGCCGTGAGTTCGGCCGGATCCTGGTCGGCCAAGAGCTCCGCCGACCAGATCGCCTCGGCGCCCGCAGCCGCGAGATGGCGCCGCATCAGAGCCTTGTCCTTGGTGCGCAGCGCCGCCCGCCAGTCCTTGCCGGGCAGACCGAAGTACTCGGCGGCCAGGGCGGCTTGGGTCTGCAGATGGTCACTGTTGGTGAAGATCGCGCCGGGGGAGTGGTGTGCGGAGACACGGCTGATGACCGCGCGGAAATCCCGTACGTCGCACTCAAGGATCTCCAGGGGGCCGGGGCCGCATGTCTCCTGGACTGCGCCATGACGATACGCGTCCGGCTGATCGGTGAGGAGCGTGACGTCGAGGCCCAGCCTGCGCGCGGCGGGCAGGAAGCCTTCGGTCACCGAGTCGGTGGGGTTGCGGGCAAGAACGTACAGCCGCATGTGCGAGTCCACTTCTGGGTGCGAGCGGAGGGTGTGGGGAGGGAGGGGAGGGGGCCGGTCGAGTGAGGCAGGGGCCCCTCCCGGGGGCAAGCATCTACTTGGCCGGCAGGCCGGCGTCCGTCGCCTTGGCTACGTCCTCAAGGACGTGCTCCGCGGACGCCGATGCCCGGCGACCGCCACCGCCGAGCCCGCCGGCAAGACGACCGCGATGCCTCCGGCCAACGCACCGATTCCGGCGCGGAGTAGAGGAATCCGCCGCGCGGATGGGCTGTCTGGCGGGACGGCCCGAGCGATCTTGGACACGGAGTGAGAGTTTAGGTTAGGTATGCCTAACGATGTCAACTCACCGTGAGGGGTGGATCACTCGCTATGGCTTGGTCCGCGGCACGCCGCCCACGATGCGGCAAGTTGGAGAGAAATAAGGTAAGCCTTACCTAGTTCGCGGTGGACGGGTCCGCCGTCGGACGACCGATGGACCTGCCTTCCAAGGAGTACGAGTGCCGCTGACCGTGGCCCCGGACCTGGCGCCGAACGCCACCGCCCTGAGCCCCGCCGCCCTGCTCGCCGCGACCTACCGGCGGCTCGCCGCGCACTGCGAGACGCTCGCCGTCGCGGTCGCGCAACCTGATGCCGCCGCAGGCCAAGGGTGGGTGACCGGCGCGGAACTGACGGCCCATGAGGGTGCTCTGGAGGCCTTCGTCGCGGCGGAAGCCGCACGCATCCGCGCCGGCCACGCCCACACCCCGCGCCCGGACGTCGCGGCGTCCCGCGCCCTGCACGGCTACCTCTGGTCGGTCTCCCTGCTGATGAGCGGTGCCTGGTACCTGGAGCGGCGCGTGCCGAGGATCCGCCCGGAAGACGTGCGCGTCCACCTGGCGACCGGCGCCTTCGAAATCGTCCCCGGCTCCTTCGCCTGCCTCCCGGACGACCCGGCGGCCGGGCTCCCCGGAACGCGGCCCCTCGGCGACGAGGAATCGCTGCGCACCGAACTCCGCGCCGCGGTCGTCGCGCACATGCGGCCGCTGCTCACGGCGATCGGGCCCCGACTGCGGCGCGGCCAGCGGGCGTTGTGGGGCATGGCCGGAGACGATCTCATCTCCGGGATCTGGTATCTGGGGCGCATGCTCGGCCAGGAGGACGAGGCGCTGCGAGCGGTGGACGCGCTGCTCCCCGGTCCGGTCGCGCCCTTCCCCGGCGGTGCCGCCTTCCGTCACCTGACGACGCGTGACGGCGAACGCCACGCGACGCGCACCCGTCTCGGCTGCTGCCTCTACTACACGATCCGAGCGGCCGAGGCGTGCGGCACCTGCCCGCGCGTCTGCGACGCGGAACGGCTGCGGAGGCTGGAGCCGGACATCATCTTGCCAGGATCTGCCGTCGTCGGCTGACGTGCTGTCGGAAGCCGCGGGGTGAACTGACGTGCCGTCGGAAGCCGGGCGGTGAAATCGTGATAGGGAAACCTGGCACAGCCCCTCGCTCACGCCAGGAGACGCCCATGCCCTTCCAGGTTCCCGTCATCGACATCACGCCGTACGTCGCCGATGACGGAACGGCGGCCCAACGCGCCCGCGTGGCACGGGAGATGGACGACGCCTGCGCTCGCGTCGGCTTCATCCAGATCCTCGGCCACGGCATTCCCGGCAAGACGGTGGACGGCCTGGCCGCCGCCGTGGACGGCTTCTTCGGCCTGCCCCTGGAGACGAGGAGGAGCTACCGTGTGGTCGGCGCGAACCGCGGGTACAGCCCGCCCAGGAGCGAATCCCTCAGCCTGAGCCTCGGCGTGCAGTCCGCCGGGCGCATGAACGACTTCTTCGAGGCGTTCAACATCGGCACCGAAGCCCGTTCGTTCCCCGGACTCGACCTGTCCGAGGACGACTACGGGCTCAACGTCTGGCCCACGCAGGTCGAAGGCTTCGAACCAGCCGTGCTGAGCTACTTCGCCGAGGCCGGCCGCGTGGCACGCATCCTCACCCGCGTCTTCGCGGAAGCGCTGGGCGAGCCCTCCGACTTCTTCGACGCGCTGACCGACCACTCCATCGACGTACTGCGCATGAACAACTACGCCCTGCCCGAAGGCACCGTCACCCTCGACGGCGACCTGACGGGGATGGGCGAGCACACCGACTTCGGCCTGGTCACCGTGTTGTGGGCGGACCAGGTCGCCGGTCTTCAGGTGCTAGGCACCGACGGGGCCTGGCACGACGTCTCTCCCGTCGACGGGGCGCTTCTGGTCAACCTCGGCGACCTCACCGCCCGGCTCACCAACGACCGCTGGATGTCCACCCTGCACCGCGTCAAGCCGCCGGTCGTGGACGGCGGCGTCGTCCGGCGCCGGTCCGCCGCCTACTTCCACGACGGCAACGTCGACGCGGTCATCTCCACGCTGCCGAGCCATCTCGGCGCCTGCGACGAGCTCGCCTACGAGCCGATCCTCGTGCGCGACCACATCAAGGCCAAGCTCGCGGGCTCCCGGCAGGGCAGGGCGAACGTCGCCGCTGTCCGGGAGGCGGCGCGAGTGCGTGCGGCAGTGGGGCGGGAGACCGGGAAGCACGGCCCCGCGGCCGAATCCGGCTCGGTCACGCCTGGTCGAGGGAGGCGCGGCTCGCCTCCAGGGCCTCGGTGATGTCCGCTCCGGCGTCGTACGGGATGAGGTCGGGCACCTCGCCTACCGGGGGCGGCGGCGCTTCGGTCACGCATGCGCGGATCGCGTCGGGCGAACTACCCTCAGCCACAAGGGCTTTGGCGGCGAGGGCCTCCGGTTCGGTCAGGAGGGCGAGTGTCAGACGGCCGGGGGCGAACCCCCGTGCTCTTGCCGATGTCCGTCCACGAGGCAGAGCTGGTCGAGGGCTGCTTCGGGGTGGGCCTCGTCAGTGCCGCAGTGGCGTGAATTCGGGCAGGGCGAGGGCCGAGTGGGCCGGGCGTTCCTCCGTGGAAGGCATGGTGCTGAGATTGCGCAGCATGTCGTTGCGCTGTTCCAGGGTCCGGGCGGTGGTGGGGAAGAGCGCGGCGTCACCCTTGCCGATCAGCTGCTGATTGGCCGTCACGAACGCGCGGGTGTCGTCTTCGTAGGCGGCGAAGCCCGCGGCGGCGTCCCGGTCGGCGAGAGAGCCGGCGAGCATGTACGCACCGACGAGCGCGAGGCTGGAGCCCTGTCCGGTGAGGAAGGAGGGTGCGTACGCGGCGTCGCCCACCAGTGCCACCCTGCCGTTGGACCAGCGGGGCATGCGGATCTGGCTGACCACGTCGATGAACAGGTCATCCGCGGCGTGCATGGCGGCGACCATGCCCGGGACTTCCCATCCCGCGTCGGCGAAGGTCTGGGCGACCAGGTCCCGTTGGGCTTGTGGCTCACGGAACGCGTCACCGTCGAAGGGCGGCTCGGGGTGGGCGAAGTTCAGGAACGCGTGCACTTCGTCGTTGTCCCCCACCGCGTAGAGAGCCGCGGCTCTGCCCGGGGTGTTCCACATCACGACCTCGTGGGAGAGGCCGAAGGTGTTGCGCATGGTGAACACGGCGAAGCAGTACCCGAGGTAGTGGTGGAACCGCTCTTCGGGGCCGAACACGAACTCACGGGTACGTGAGTGCAGACCGTCCGCGCCGAACACCATGTCGAACGTGCGCCTGCCGCCCCCGCGGAAGGTGACGTCGACTCCGTGGCCGGACTGTTCGAGGGTGTCGATGGAGTCGTTGAACAAGAACTCCACGTCATCACGGACCGCCGTGCAGAGGGCGTCGGTCAGATCTCCGCGGCGCACCTCGAGGTCTTGCCCCGCGACACTGCCGACGACGTCATGCGGGTTGATCGAGGCCACCTTGCCCCCGTCCCCGTCGAGGAAGGTCATCCGACGCGAGTCGATGTGCGCGTCCCGCAGTCGGGGCAGGATCCCCATCCTCCGGACGACCTCCAGTGCGGTGCCGCGCACGTCGATGGGGTAGCCGCCCCTGCGTGGCGTGCTTGCCTTCTCCACCACCGTGACCGCGTATCCGTAGCGGTTCAGCCAGTACGCCAGGGCGGGCCCCGCGATACTGGCCCCCGATATCAGGACCTTGCGCTTCAGTGTGGTGCGGTGGTCCGTCAACTGATCGGTGAGGGTCATGCTTTGACTCCTTTGCGCATGGTGCGGACGGCGAGCAGGGAGAGCGCCGTGACGACGCCGGCGATGAGGAAGCCGGTGACGAAGGCCGATTCGGCCGGGTCGTCCATCCCGGGACCGGTCCCCGCGGCCAGGAAGGCGCCGCTGACCTGTGCGCCCACGGCGAAGCCGATCACGCGCGTCACCAGGACCAGGCCGGTGGCGGTGCCGGTGTTGCCGTGATCGACAGAGGTGGCGGTCTTGACGACCATCGCCGTGACGCAGACGCCACTGGCCAGGGCGACCAGCGCCTTGCCGACGACGAGGTGCCAGACCTCGCTGTGCACGAACGCCATGGCGACCAACGCGGCCGTCATGATCCCGATTCCGGCGGTGACCACGGCGGTTGAGCCGAAGCGTCGCGCCGCGAGCCCGCCGAGCGGCCCGCTGATCGCCCCCGCGATGGCGCCGGGCAGCAGGTACCGCCCGATGTCGGTGGGGTCGGCCCCGAAGCCGTATCCGTCGGCGGACAGATCGAACAGCTGCGGAACGAGAAACATGGTCACCGAGGTGCCTACGCAGACGGCGAAGGTGATCGCGTAGGAGCTCCAAACCGCAGGCCGCGCCACCACGCGCAGATCGACCATCGGCGACGGTGACCGGCGTTCGACGCGGATCCACCCGGACACGAGGAGGGCCAGGAGCACGACGAGGGCGCCGAGTGCGAGTGGCCGGCTGCTGACTTCGGGTGCCATCGAGAGCCCGAGCATGAGGGTCAGCAGAACGCCGCTCAGGAGAACCAGACCGGGCCAGTCGATCCTGGCGTCCGACCGGGCCGGCGGATCGTCCGGCATGAGCCTGTGCACCAACAGGGTCGCCACGACGATCGCGATCGTCGGTATCGCGAACATCCAGTGCCGGGAGAGGTTTTCCGCGATGGGCCCGGCCATCAGGGTGCCCAGCATGCCACCGCCCACGAACAACCCGCTGACCATCCCGATGGCCACTTGGGACTCTCCCGTGGGGAGGTACTTGCGTACCAGGATGAACGAGAGTGGCATCGCGCCCACCATCGCGCCCTCCAGTACCTGACCGAGCAGCAGCACCGGCAGGTTCGGTGCCAGCGAGGACACCAGACCGCCCGCCGAGACCACCGCCATCAGCCGGAGCATGACCCGTTTACCGCCGTAGCGGTCACCGAGGCTGCCCGCGACGGGCGTGACGAGAGCGCCGGTGATGAGCATCGTGATGCTGAGTAACGCCCCTTGGGCGCGGCTCATCGACAGTTCGCGTTGTAAGAGCGGAAGCGTCGGTGTCACCACCGACTCCAGGGACCCGGTGGCGGCCGCCAGCATGCCGAGAGCCGCGACAGCGGCCTTCCCGATGCGGGCCGGGGGAGCCAGGGTTGTGGTCATGAACGTCCTTTCCCTCATGGCTGGGCGAGCAAGGGGGTTCGGCAGCACGTGGTCGCCCTCTCACCGCGACTACACTACACCGTGCAGTGTAGTTGCGTTAAGGTGTGCCCATGCCGACCACGAAGACACTGCGCGAGGGGTCCACGCAGAAGCGGGCCGCCATCCTCTCCGCGGCCCGGGACCTGTTCCTCGCCGACGGTTTCGACCGGACCAGCGTCGACGCGGTCGCCGCCCGGGCCGGGGTGTCCAAGCGGACGGTCTACGACTACTTCGGCGACAAGCAGACGCTGCTGCGAGCAGTCGTCGACGCCGTCGGCCAGACATTGATCACCACGATCCGGCGCATCCTCGACGAGACCCTCACCGGCCGCACCGAAGCCGCCGACCTCGAGGACGTCCTGGTCACGTTCTCGATGCGCATCGCGACCGACATGCTCGACTCGGCGGAGTACGCGACGCTGCGACGACTCGTCAGGGCGCAGTCCGGCCATCGGCCTGGCCGGGGCGAGAACCCGATGGCGGACGCCCCTGACGAGGCGCTTGCCGCGCGGTTGGCCGCTTTCGCGGCGGACGGGCTGCTCGACGTCCCCGATGCCCGGCTCGCGGCTGATCAGTTCATCGCGCTGACCTTCGGAGTCGCGCTCGACCGGTTCGGTTCCGCGAACGTCGCGGAGGACAGCCGCGTCCGGCCGCTCATCGTCGAGGGAGTGCGGACCTTCCTCCGGGCGTACCAGGCCAAGTAGGACTGGGGCGACGTCGGTTGTTCCCGCCGGTGGTCAGCTGTGCGCCCGCCGGGCGCCGGGCGTGTGGCCGAAGGCCCGGCGGAACACGTCGATGAAGGCGCTGCTCGACGCCCAGCCGCAACGGTGCGCGACCACGGTGACCGGGGCGCCGTCGGCCAGCAGGCACAGGGCGTGGTGCAGGCGCAGTTGGGTGCGCCACTGCGGAAAGCTCATGCCGAGCTCGGCCCGGCAGAGCCTGGTCAGGGTGCGATCACTGACGCCGGCCGCGGCGCCGAGCTGCGCCAGGGTCCGCGGATCGGCCGGGTCGCCGCGGAGGATGGCGCACACGGCGACCAGACGCGGATCGCGCGCCGCCGGTACGTGGACGGGCTGCTGGGTCGAATGGCGGAGTTGGTCGAGCAGGACGGTCCGCAGGCGGCGGCGCTCGGCGCCGCGGCCGACGGGCGGCTCGGTCTGCCGGGTGTAGGCGATGATCAACTCGCGCAGCAGCGGGGCGACTTCGAGGACAGCGGGCCGGTCGAGACGCAGCGGGTTGTCCGTCACCGGCAGGCCGACCAAGTGGAGATCCGTGTCGCCGTACGCGCGATGCTCGTGGACGGTTCCCGCGGGAATCCAGATGGCCCGCGTCGCGGGCGCGACCCAGCTGCCCGCGTCGGTGGTGACCGACAGGACGCCGCGGCCCGCGTACACGATCTGGTGCTCGTCGTGCCGATGCGCGTCGACCTCCGCGCCCGCGCGGAGAGGAAGGAGCCCGGTGGTCGCGTGCGGAGTATGGCGGATTTTCGGCACAAGCAGGTACTGTATCGGGCTCTCGCATGGCCCGCTGCAGGCGGCCGTTGGGCCGTTCCTTCGCTGGTGAGAAGAGGCCAGCCAGCCAAATGGTCCGGCTTGTGGACCATTCGTGGAGCGTGAGCATGGGCCAATTCCGTGCCCGGCGCGGTGCGCAAGCGGGAGGAGCGCGGGCGAGGGCGCGGTCGAGGCGGTGCGTCAGCCCGGCTGACGCACCATGAAGACGTCGACCGGGCCCTGTTCCTCGACGCTGAAACCGTGGCGCTCGTAGAGGCGCTGGGCCGCGCTGCCCCGCAGGACGTTCAGGCGGACGAGGTCGCCGGCGGCGTCGGTCCGGGCGAGCAGCCTGCTCAGCACGGCCGATCCCAGGCCCCGGCCCTGGAGGGCGGGGGCGAGGTAGAAGTGTTCGAGCCACCGGCCGTCCTCGGCCGGTCGCAGGGTGACGCAGCCGGCGAAGTCGCCGTCGGTGACGATGACCGAGGTGTGCGGGGCAGAGACGGAGTCCCGCAGCCGCTGGCGGACGCGATGTTCGTCGAACCGGCCGAGCCGCTCCAGATCCGGCCGCATCACCGTCGCGCGCAGCTCGGCCATGGGCTCCACGTCGGAGGGCTCCACGGCCCGCAGTATCCACCCCGGGGCAGGGGCCACCGCCCTCCGCGACTGCTCGGCATGCGTAGACATGGCCGCAGTATCCCTGGTCACCGTCCGGCGGCACGCCGCGGCCCTTCGCGCCCGCGGCGTGCCGCCTCGGTCTGTCAGCGGGTGACGTGCCAGCTGAGCGAGCCGGCCATCAGCTTGCGCAGCTCCGGGGCGCGGACTGCCTTGGTCGGGTCGGTGGCGCGCGCGGTGACGGTGTGCGCGCGGCCGTCGGCGGGCACCCCGAGCGCCTTGGCGGTCACGCTGTCCGCGCCGCGGGCCTGCCGCGCCTCGCGGCCGTCGACGTACCAGCGCAGTCGGGCATGCGAAGACACCTCGACCCGGATCCGCTCGGCGCCGCGCACCTTCCGGTCGGTGGGGGTGGCGGAGGCGAGGACGGGTGCGTGCTGGTGGAAGCCGGCGATCATCGCCTCGCGTCCGGGCAGGTTGAACTCGCGGCCCAGGGTGCGCATGATCGAGTCCTCGGTGGGGCGGTTGAGGCCGTGCCCGTGGTAGCCGCCGCCCTCGTACGCGCCGACGGTGCCCCCGTCGGGCGATGCCTGACCGAGCCAGCGATGCCACTTCACCTTCTGCGCGGCCATTTCGGCGGCGCTGAGCTTGGTGAGGTTGGCATCGCCCGGCTCGGGGCCGGTGTAGGTGCTCTCGTCGTACCAGTACTCGTCGGCGAGCTTGCCGAAGGAGTGGCCGGTCTCGTGGACGGCGACCTGGTCCGAATCGGGGTGGTCGGAGGAGGCGGTGCCGATGCCGTCGTACCCGGAGGGCGAGGTGATGCCGTTGTAGCCGGCGCCGCCGTACTTGGTGGAGTTGCTGAGCACGATGACGAGATCGGGGTCGGCGGCCTTGCTCGCGTACGCCTCGACCTTGTTGGTGTCCACGCACAGCAGCCGTTCGATGCCGTCGCAGAAGAACGCCGAGTCCAGGGCGGTGTTCCTGCGGACGTCGCTCGTCGGGTCGCCCGAGACGCCGGAGTCCTGTGAGTGTGCGTCGACGGCCCAGACGTTGAACAGGTCCTCGTACTCGGCGTACGGCTCGACGGCGGCCATCTGCTTCCACTTGCTGCGCACGTCGGTGTGGAAGTCCTCCTGCTGGGCGGCGGTGTAGCCGTCGCCGATGAAGACGACGTCGACCTTGCTGTCGCTCGCTCCGGCCTCCACGATCGGCAGGACGTCGCCGTCGCCTTGGACCGTGGCCCGCTCCTTCCTGGTGAGCGGGGCGGAAGCGGGGATCTCCGTGTGGCGGGGGTGGCTGCCCGGGCCGGTGAAGTATTCGACCTCGATGTTGTGGGTGTCGCGGGCGGCCGGGGAGCTGTCGTCGGGGCCCTGGTCCGCGGCGACCGGCGCGGTGACGGCGAGTGCCGCGGCCAGCGCGACACCGGTGGCCACGGCAAGCCGCTTGCGGGATATGCGGGATGAGCGTCTACGCATGGAGGATCTCCCGGGTCTGCGCGGACCGGGATCGTCAAGTCCGCGATATAAGTGGGGGGTTAAGGGAGCTTAAGGCGCGGTTCAATGTAGGGGTTGTGGGGAAGCCAGGCAATGCCTGGGGAGCAAGGTGGGTGCGGGAGCGGTGAGTTCGTGCGATGCCCTCCCAAGTCCGCGCCCCTCAGGCGGGGATGTACGTTGAGCGGACCTGGAGAGGGAGAGATGGCGGAGAGCGGATCTGAGGGCGTGCGGCTGGACGAGCCCGCGGCGATCGGACGTCGCGTACTGCGGCTGCGTACGGAACTCCACCTCACCCAGCGGCAGTTGGCCGAACCCGCCTACACGCCTGCCTACGTCTCCACACTGGAGTCGGGCAAGGTGAGGCCCTCCGAGGCCGCCCTTCGGCACCTGGCCCAGCGTCTCGGCGTCACCCCCGAGGAGCTCGCGACGGGACGCCCGGCCCGCCTCGCCGCCGAGCTGCGTCTGCGCCTCACCGACGCGCGGCACGCCCTGGCCACCGGATCCCCCGAGGACGCGGCCCCTGTCTTCCGTGCGCTGTCCGCCGAAGCCGTCGAGCACGGCCTGCCCAGGGAGCAGGCCACCGCGCTCCTCGGCCTCGGCGACTGCCTCCTCGAATCCGGCGACCTCGACGACGCGCACGAGTGCTTCGCCTCGGTGGAACGGCTGCTCGCCGACGAGCCGCTGCCGCGCCGCGTCCTCGCCATCCGCGGTCGCGCCAACGCCCACCGACTCACGGGCGAACTCCGCTACGCCTGCCATCTGCTGGAGACCGCTCTCGACCAGCTCAACGCCTCGGGCCTGCACGACCCGGACGCCCTGCTCCTCCTCTACTCGGCGTCCATCGCCCCGTACATGGACATGGGGGCACACGAGCGCGCCGCGCACGCCGCCGAGCTCGCCCTCGCGCTGGCGCCGCGCGTGGACGATCCCGCCCTGCTCGCCGGGATGCACCGCGGGGTGGCCCGAACGCTCATCGCCCAGGGTCGTATCGCCGAAGCCGACGCGTCCCTGGTCAGAGCCCAGGATCTCTACCAGCAGCTGCACATTCGCACCGAACTGGCCCACTGCCACTGGATGCGCGGCTACGTGTACGCCCAGGGCGGCGACCTGGAGCGCGCCGAGAGCGAACTGCGCACCGCGCACGACATGCTCACCACCAAGCGGGCCGCGCTCTACGCCGAACAGGTCGAGGTGGAACTCGCGGACGTGCTGCGCCGGCGCGGCAGGATCAAGGAGGCCGAGGCCTTGCTCAGGCCGCTGCTCGCCGCCGGTCCGGATGCGACACGGGCCCCGGCCCTGCGGGCCGGCCGCGGCGCCGTGCACATGGGCGCCGCCCACCGCCTGCTCGGCGTCATCGCGGAGGAGTGCGGTGACGCGGAGGGTGCCGAGGAGCACTACCGCGCCGCTCTGCCGCTGCTCGAACGCGCGGGCGCGGCCGGGGACGTGGCCGGCCTGTGCTGTCTCCTGGGCGATCTGCTCCGCCGCACGGGACGGACGGAGGCCGCGTTGGACGCCTACCGCACCGGCCTCGCTCACCGGGCCACGCCGGGCACGACGACGCTGGGGCCCGCGCCCGCGCCACCGCCGATGTGGAGCCACGGCGCCGCACCCTCGCTGACCTCGGGGAATGGTGCGAAGCGAAGCGAATGACGTGGCCGGCTATCTGGCCGAGGCGCCCGAGGGGCGCAGGGACGCCCTGACCCGGCTGCGCGAGCTGTGCCGCGTGGAGCTCAAGGGTTTCGAGGAGGTCATGGCATACGGAATGCCCGCCTACGAACGGGACGGCACCGCCGAAATCGCCTTCGCCAGCCAGAAGCAGTACATCTCCTTCTACCTGATGCGCGCTGACGTCCGCGATGCCTTCGAGGATCGCCTGACCGACCAGGACATGGGCAAGGGCTGCCTGCGCTTCCGCAGGCCGGAGACCATCGACTTCGACCTGCTCCGCGACCTTCTCAGAGCCACCGCGACCCGGCCGGGCACGGTCTGCTGATACCGCGGACCACGAGGTCCCTGCTCGACGCGGCGACGTTCGCGCGTAGCATCCGCACCGTCGACGGTTCGAACGTGAGCCAACGAGAGATCTGGAGCGGTCAAGTGGACAAGGTGACGCAGGCGGGGCTCGGGGCCGGGAAGTATCTGCTGGTCACCAGCTACCGCAAGAACGGCACGCCTGTGCCGAGCCCTGTGTGGGTCGTCGAGGACGGTGCCGCCCTTGGTATCTGGACGGTCGCGGATTCCTGGAAGGTCAAGCGGATCCGCAACCGCGCCGACGTCCTGATCGGCCCCTGCGATCTGCGGGGCAATCCCACCGGCGAGCAGGTTCCCGCCACCGCCGAGATCTGCGACCCGCGGGTCACGGCGCGCTATCGCACCCTCATCGCGCGCAAGTACGGCCTGATCGGCCGCCTCACCCTGCTCGGCAGCAAGCTCCGGCGCGGCACGAGCGGGACGGTGGGCATCCGCATCTCGCCGGCGGAGTGACGTCCCGGGGTCACGTCATGATCGGCTCCGCGGCCATCTCGTTGCGGAAGTCGATGGCCGCCTCGCGTGCCTGCCGCAGGCCTATGCGCGCGAAGTCTCCTTCGAGATCGGCGAGTTCGGCCAGCGTCTCGCTCCGGTCCCGGCCGAGCCTGGCCCGCGACTTGACCAGGCCGAGCCGGGACAGCGCCATGCCGCGCGGCTCCCGCATGGCGTCGAACTCCTCCAGGGCGGTGGCGTACATCTCGCGGGCCGCCGCGTAACTCCCGTGCCGGTACAGGACATTGCCGCGCATCTTGTGGTTGTACGCGAGCGCGCTCGCCAGATCCATGGCGCGGCAGATGACCTCCGCCTCCGAGAGCAGCGCGAGCGCCCGTTCCGTCTCGCCCCGCAGCGAGAGGACGTCGGCGACCCCACGGAGTGACCAGGCACGCCCCCGCGCGTCCTGAGCGTCCGCCGCGATCCGCACACACTCCTCGAACAGCTCCAGCGCCTCGGTGTAGTCGCCGGTGTTCCGCCGCATCTGGGCGATGCCGGACATCGCCCAGACCATGTGCCGAGCCTCGCCGTGCGCCCGGCCCTGTTCCAGGAGCTGCTCGTGGAGCGCGGCCACCGCCGCGTAGTCCCCCTGGATGCGGCCCGTCTCGGCGAGTCCCGCGAGCGCGTAGCCGTGGGCGAGCCGCTCGCCGCTGTCGGCGGCCAGCGTGACTCCCCAGGTCAACAGCCGGCGGGCGAGCCGCAGTTGCCCGCACTGGCGGGCGAGCGTGCCGCCGCTCCACAGCGCCCAGGCCATGGCGCCCGCGTCCCCCGCGACGCGTGCGCTGCGGTAACTCTGCCGCCAGGCGGAGCCCGCGTCGTCCACCTGGCCGAGCCGCCGGTTGGCCTCGGCAAGGGCGAGTGCGGCGCGCGCCCTCTCCAGTGCGGTGTCCGCCTGGGAGAGGGCGCGGTCCGCCGCCGTCAGGACCTCCTCGTAAGAGGAGTTCACCCCCAGTGCCGCGCCCAACTCACCCTGGTATTCGGGCGCGAATGCTTTGCTGTGCATAGATCCATGACCTCTCGATCAACTCCGTACGCCGGTCTCCGTACGTTGATCAAGAAGCTACGAGCGGGGCGGGGTGCGGCGAATCCCCCCGCGTATGGGTCATTCCGTACGACTCCAGGGCTACGGGCGAGGCCATGGTCATCATCGGGATGTACGGGGAGGGTGGGGCCCACCGCGAGGAACCGCGACGTCAGCTGCCGTCCACCGCGGAAGGGGAGTCACCCACGGCCGCGGAGTCTCCCGCGGAGGCGGTCGCGGTCGCCGCCTGCAGCGCCGTGATGCACGCGGCGATCGACTGCTGCAGCTCCTCCAGGCGCCGCATCATGTCGTCCTCGTAGATGTCCTCGACCTCGGCGTCGTCGAAGGTCAGCTCCTCGAAGACCTTCGTCGCCTTCTGCAGGCTGCTGTAGAACTTCGCGCGGCGCTCCTGCACCCGCAGCCGCGGGTCGCTCTGGACGGTCTGGGCCACCAGGTCCTTCACGGTGTCGTACGCCTCGCGGGCCCACTCGCCGGAGTCCTCGCCGTCGTCCAGCTCGTCGATGAGGGACAGATGCCGCTCGGCCTCCTCCTTCAACTCGGCGGGCGCGTCGATCAGCTGGCCCGCCGACGTCTTGACCTGACCCTTGTCGACGATCTGGCGTACGTAGTCGACGCGGTCGCCCGCCTTGGCCTCGGCCGCGACCGCCTTCTTGAGGTCGTCCGCCCGCACGATGTCGCGAACGAGCTCGGTGCGCAGCGCGGGGTCCTCGTCGAGCCGGTCCATCAGCGCGCGCCGCGCCGCCTCGGCGGTCCCGGGGTCGGCGAGGATCGCGGCCCGCAGCGCGGTGGGGTTCTCCGCGACCTCCAGGGCCTTGGTGGCGCGGATGCCCTCGGCCTCGGCGGCCTCCGTGATCGCGGTGCCGCGCGGGGACAGGGCGCTGGAGCGGGAGGAGTAGTACGTCAACCAGACGTCGGAGTCGGGAAGTTCGATGTCCTCGCCGGGCGTGAGCGCCTCGAAGTGGGGTACGAGGCCATCGTCAGCGGCCTTGTCCCAGGCTTTGTAGTAGCGCATGACGCGCTCGGCCGAGCAGCCGGCCAGTTCGCTGAACTCCTTCGCCGAGATCTTCGGCGTCTCGTCGGCGCCCTGTCCGCCGGGGCGCACACTGCGCGCCACCTTCAGGGCGAAGGCCCAGCCGCCGGTCCGTGCGTAGGCACCGAACTCGCGGGCGTCCCGGGCCACCGGCTCGGGCACGTCGGCCGGCGAAACCGCGGAGGGGTCCACCGAGGGGTCCTCGGACGAGGCGGCGGCTTCAGACGGCGCGGTGGCAAGAGTCACGAAGGTTCTCCTGGATGGTGATGACAAGTACCTGAGAGCTGACTCGACACCTTATCTCTCCTATTAGGGTGTTATAAGGGCGAGTTGTTCTGGGGTGCATGGGTGTCCCAAGGTACGGAGGCGAAGCCTCCGGTGAGTGGGCGCGCGATGTGGGGTCTACACATGCTGATCACATCTCCTCCCCGAGGATGACCCAGCGTGCGCGGCACTACAGCGCCCGTGGGCGCAGAGTCCGGCTCTGAGTCTGACTGCCGGGCCGTTCAGGGACTGGACTATTGAGGGGAAACCTGCTGACCGCCCTGACGTGCGCCGATCGTGCCGCGGGGGGTGTCACCCTGCCTGCCGAAACCGACGGGAGCCCCTTCGCCGTGGCTACGTTCCTTTACAAACTGGGCCGCCTCGCCTTCCGGCGACGCCGCTATGTGGCACTGATGTGGGTGGTGCTGCTGGCCGGCGTCGGCGTCTCCGCGGCGACCGCGCCCGCACCGCCCGAGGACTCCTTCTCCATGCCGGGGACGGAGTCCCAGAAGGCCTTCGACCTCCTCGACGAGAAGTTCCCAGCGGCCAGCGCCGAAGGCGCCACCGCCCGCGTCGTCATCCGCGCCCCCGAGGGCGAGAAGCTGACCGAGTCCGGCCCCAAGGGCGACGTCGAGAAGCTGGTCAAGACCCTGGGCGCGGGCCCGCAGGTCTCCGAGGTCGCCGACCCGTACAAGGCCGACGCCGTCAGCAAGGACAAAACCACCGCCTACGCGTCCGTGACGTACAAGGTGGCCGCCACCGAGCTGACCGACAAGGCGCGTGACGCGCTGACCAAGGCCACCGACGACGCCCGCAAGACGGGCGTCACCGTCGAGACCGGCGGCGACGCCGTCATGGCCGAGGAGGAGATGGGCGGCTCCGCCGAGCTCATCGGCATCGCGGTCTCCGCGGTCGTCCTGATCATCACCTTCGGCTCGATGGTCGCCGCGGGCATGCCGCTCCTCACCGCCATCATCGGTGTGGGCATCGGCATATCGGGCATCGCGGCCCTCGGCAGCGTCCTCGACCTCTCCGCCACGACCAGGACGCTCGCGATGATGATCGGCCTCGCCGTCGGCATCGACTACGCGCTCTTCATCGTCTCCCGCTACCGAGCGGAGATCGCGGACGGCCGGGAACCGGAGGAGGCAGCGGGCCGCGCCACCGGCACCGCCGGTTCCGCCGTGGTGTTCGCCGGACTCACCGTCATCGTCGCGCTGTCCGGCCTCGCGATCGTCAACATCCCGATCCTCACCAAGATGGGTCTGGCAGCGGCCGGCACAGTGGCCGTGGCCGTCCTCATCGCACTCACCATGATCCCCGCGCTGCTCGGCTTCGCGGGCAAGAAGGTGCTGCGCCGCAAGGACCGCAAGAAGCCCGTGAGCGAACTGCAGGACGCGAACGCCAAGCCGAAACTGGGCGCGCGTTGGGCGCGCTTCGTGCTGCGCCGCCCCATCCCTGTCCTGCTGCTCGCCGTGGTCGGCCTCGGTGCGGTCGCCGTACCGGCCACCAGCCTGGAGCTCGGCCTGCCCGACGAGGGCACGTCGGCGCCGGACACCACGCAGCGCAAGGCGTACGACATGCTGTCCGAGTCCTTCGGTGCCGGCTTCAACGGCCCGCTGATGGTCACCGTCGACACCGACAAGGACAAGGGCGCGGCCGCCACGGCGGGCACCGTCGGCAAGGAGATCGCCAAGATCGACGGCGTCGCGGCCGTCACACCGGCGAACGGCAACAAGTCCGACGACACCGCGATCTTCAACGTCGTACCGAAGACGGGCCCGAGCGACCACAAGACCGAGGGCGTCGTCAAGGAGATCCGCTCGACGGTCGACGGCCTCGGGGAAAAGACCGGCTCCGAGGTCCTGGTCACCGGCGCCACCGCCCTGACCATCGACTTCTCGCAGACCCTGGACGATGCGCTGATTCCCTACCTGGGACTCGTCGTCGGCCTGGCCTTCCTGCTCCTGATGCTGGTGTTCCGCTCGGTGCTCGTGCCCCTCAAGGCGGCGCTCGGCTTCCTCCTGTCGGTGACCGCGGCGCTCGGCGCCCTGGTCGCGGTCTTCCAGTGGGGCTGGCTCGCCGACATCGTCGGCGTGGACCAGCCGGGCCCGATCATGAGCATGATGCCGATCTTCATGATCGGCGTGGTCTTCGGCCTCGCCATGGACTACGAGGTCTTCCTCGTGACCCGCATGCGCGAGGCGTACGTCCAGGGGGCACGCCCCGGCGAAGCCGTCGTCACCGGCTTCACGCACGGCGGGCGGGTTGTCGCCGCCGCGGCCGTCATCATGATCAGCGTCTTCTCCGGCTTCATCATGGAGAACGACGACATGATCAAGATGATGGGCTTCGGTCTGGCCATCGCCGTCCTCTTCGACGCCTTCGTCGTCCGCATGGCGATCGTTCCGGCCGTGCTCGCCCTCCTGGGCAACAAGGCGTGGTGGCTGCCGAAGTGGCTCGACCGCGTGTTGCCGAACGTCGACGTGGAGGGCGAGAAGCTGCACAAGCAGCTCGGCGACTTCCCCACGGCACGCCAGGAGGAGCAGGACCGGGAGCTCGAGTCCGTACGCGGCTGAGCACCTGACGCTCCGTGAGGAGCAACCCTGTCAGCCCGGTGACCGACCACGGTCACCGGGCTGACGCCTGTCCCCTGCGGCCGGTCAGCCGACCGGCTCAGCGGTCCGCGTAGACCATCCAGACCTGCCCGGGAGCGAAGGGCATCCGCTGTCCGTTGGAGAGCGTGAAGGACGTGCCGCTCTCGGGGCTCGACCGCTTCCAGCGCGTCTCGTACGCCTTGCCGCCCCGCAGGACGGTCGCCCTGCCGCTGCCGACCGTCTTGATGTACGGAGTCGCCGCGCCGTTGACGTCCTTGTAGCGCGACGGAGGCATGGCGACATGCTGGATCACGATCGTCTTCGCTCCCAGACGCGCCCCCGATGTGCTGCGGGCCGGCGTCCCGTCGAACGACGCGAGCCAGCGGCCCTCCTGCGGCGACCAGTTGAAGGTGTGGCTCGCCGAGGAGTAGCGGACCGTCCGCGCCGATGTGGGGGCGCCGCCCGCCGGGGCCGGGCCGAAGCGGAAGCCGATGTCGGTGGGGCGGTCGGCCTTCGGGGCCGAGCGCAGCACGGAATCGGGACGGACGAAGAGGTTGTGCGGTGCGGGGCGGCTGCTGTCGCGGAAGTAGGCGCCCGGCACGCTGCCGAGCGGGCGGGCGTACAGCGGTGACTCCCTGAGCGTCTTGTTGAGCGCGCTGCGCACCCCCGAGTAGGCGAGGGCCGGGCGGCCGAACTGCCGCAGCAGCTCGACGTCGGACTCCCGGGCGCTGCGCACCGGGCCGACGGCCTGCGGCAGACGGCTCGAGTACACGCCCATCAGGCGGCTCATGCCGCCCTCGACCTTCTCCACGTAGACGATGTCCGCCTGCGCGAGACCGGTGTGCGGCCGGGCCGTGCGCGCGTTGTCGAACTTCACCGCGAGGACCGGCCCCTGATCCGCCGTCTGCCCGGTGAAGGGCGACGGTTCGCGCGGCGGGGCCCCGGTCTGCGCCCGTGTGCTCTCGTACGCCGCTCCCATGGTGAGCGCGCCCACGGCGAGCGTGGCGAGGAGTCTTGTGCCGATGCGGGCGCGGCGGCGGCCCCCGGCCGTTGCTGTCATCGCGGTTCTCCGTTCGTCCCCGAACGCGCGGTTCCGGGAGCAGTTCGTTCCTGGCAGTGGCAGCCGCAGTCCTTCCTCCGGGGCGCGGGCGGTGAACCCCGTTAGGGCCATCCAGCCGCCAGGACTCACCGCAGCGGCGTACGCGCCGGGCCCTTCCGCGGGCCCGGCGCTGTCCGCCGCTCTCAGGCGGTGTGCAGGGTGAGGCCGTAGCGCCCGAGGATCTCGTTGACCGGCTGGTGCCAGGTCTCGCCGCCGCCGCTGCAGTTGCCCCAGCCGCCGGAGGTGACGCCCTGGGCCTGGTCGCCGCTGATGAACGAGCCGCCGGAGTCGCCAGGTTCGGCGCAGACGCTCGTCTTGGTCATCTGGTGGACGGCGCCCTGGCTGTAGTTGACGGTCTCGTTCTTGGCGAGCACGGTGCCGCAGTGCCAGTGCGTGGTGGAGCCGGAGCGGCAGACAGACGCGCCCACGGGCGCCTCCGCCGAGCCGCGGACGAGCTGGTCGGGGACGGTGCCCCAGCCGAGCACCACCGGGACGGTCCACCAGCCGTTGCCGACGCTGACGTACGCGTAGTCGTTGTCGGGGAACGAAGAGCCCTGGAAGTTGCCGATGTTCGAGTTGTCCCAGCCGCGCACCGCGGCTCCCGCCTGCCCGCAGTGGCCCGCGGTGACGAACCCTCCGTGGACCGAGAAGCCGATGGAGCAGCGGACGTTGCCGGTGTAGTAGGGGTCGCCGCCCACGGTGCCCGCGGCGAAGGTGCTGGGCGCCTTGCCGACGGTCTCGACCTGGACGGGGCCCGCCTTCCGGGCACGGTCGACGAACCGTCGGACATCGTTGTCGTCCTTCTGAGCAGCGACGACGTTCACCACGATGTTGTTGCTGCGCGGCGCCACGTGCCAGCTGCTGACGCCCTTGGGCGCGGACAGGGAGTCGATGCTCTGCTTGGCGGCGTCCAGTTCCTTGGCGCTGTGGCGGACGACGCGGACGGTGGCGCCCGTCTCGCGCAGGGCGTCGGTCTGGTGCGCGCTGGTGGTGGCGACGGTCAGCTTCTCGGTGCCCGCGTCGTACCAGGAGCCTGCGTACGTGGATCCGGCTGCCCGCTGTGCCGCGCGGTCGACGCGGATCGCGGTCTTCTCGGCCGCGAGGCGATCGCGGGCCTGGCTCGCGGTGAGCCCGAGGTCGTCCTGCAGGGCGGTGAGCATGCCCGCGGACGCCGGGGGAGCGGCGGGCGCGGGGGCGGCCCCGGCGGTGGAGGTGAGCGAGGCGCTCGCCCACGTGCCGACCAGGAGTAAGGAGGAGAAGGCGATGCGGACTCCGGTTCTGCGTCTCACGGCAGTGCCCTTTCTGTCGTTCCATCGGGGTGGGGAGGAACAGGGGTGATGAGAGCGCTCTCACGATGAGTTCAGGCGGAGCATAGGAGTGGCGTGGGGTCATGTCCATACCAACTGGGCGTCTCCGAGCGGCAATTGGAGCCCGGAATCTCAGCGCGACGAAGACTGGGTACGGTGTGCGCTTTTCCTTTCGCCCGGTTCAGGCCAAGGAGCATCAGTGACGGTCACCCCCGCCGCCAGCCACCACGTGATCCAGGTGCGAGGCGCCCGCGGGCTGAGGCCAGGTCGCCGGCACCAGCCGATCGTGCTCGGGCGGCGTGTCCGCGTAGGGTGCGTGGATGAGCATGCTGGATGACGCCCGCGCGGGCATGAACCCCGAGATCCGGCCGCAGGACGACCTGTTCGGCCACGTCAACGGTCACTGGCTGGAGAACGAGCCGATCCCCGAGGATCGCTCGAGCTGGGGCCCCTTTGTGCAGTTGGTCGACACGGCCGAGGAACAAGTGAAGGTGATCATCCAGGACCTGGCGTCGGCCTCGACGTCCGGCGCCGTCCCGGATGACGCGCGCAAGATCGCCACGCTGTACGCCTCTTTCATGGACGAGGAGGCGATCGCCGCCCGCGGCCTCGCCCCGGCGCAGCCCCTGATCGACGAGGTCGCGGGTCTGCGGGACACCCGGGAGCTCGCGGCGTTCCTCGGCCGCTTCGAGCGGACCGGCGGCTCGGGTCTCTTCGGCTCCTACATCGACTCGGACGACCGTGACTCCGACCGCTACCTCTTCAACATCCTCCAGGGCGGCCTCGGCCTGCCCGACGAGTCGTACTACCGCGAAGAGAAGTTCGCCGAGATCCGCGAGAAGTACGTCGCCCACCTCACCGAGCTGCTCACGCTCGGGCAGCACGCCTCGCCCGCCGAGGCCGCGCAGACGGTCCTCGCCCTGGAGACCCGGCTCGCCGCAGGACACTGGGAGCGGGCCGAGACGCGTGACGTGCAAAAGACCTACAACCTCCTCACTCTGCACGAAGTGATCACCCTGGCGCCGCACTTCGACTGGCGGGCCTTCGTCGAGGGCCTCGGCGGCTCGGACGCCACCATCGCCGAGGCGTGCGTCCGCCAGCCGTCCTACTTCCGTCACCTGTCCGCGACCCTCGCCGAGGTGCCGATCGAGCAGTGGCGCGACTGGACGCTGGTCCGGGTCCTTCGCTCCTGCGCGCCGTATCTCACGGACGCGTTCGTCCGGAACAACTTCGAGTTCTACGGCCGCACCCTGAACGGCACGCCGGAGCTGCGAGCCCGGTGGAAGAGGGCGGTCGCCTTCGTCGAGGGCTCCATCGGCGAGGCCGTCGGCAGGGAGTACGTGGCGCGGCACTTCCCGCCGAGCTCCAAGGCGCTGATGGACGACCTCGTCGCCAACCTCCTGGAGGCCTACCGCCAGTCGATCGCCCGCCTGGACTGGATGACGGACGAGACGAAGGAGCGCGCGTACGAGAAGCTCGCCACGTTCCGTCCCAAGATCGGCTACCCCGACACCTTCCGCGACTACTCGGCCCTCGAGGTCTCTGCCGACGACCTGCTCGGCAACGCGCACGCGGCGGCCGCCTTCGAGTCCGACCGACAGCTCGCCAAGATCGGCTCGCCGGTCGACCGCGACGAGTGGTTCATGCTGCCGCAGACGGTCAACGCGTACTACAACCCGGGCACCAACGAGATCTGCTTCCCCGCGGGCATCCTGCAGAAGCCGTTCTTCTCGCCCGACGCGGACTCCGCCGAGAACTACGGCGGCATCGGCTCGGTCATCGGCCACGAGATCGGCCATGGCTTCGACGACCAGGGCGCGCAGTACGACGGCGCGGGCAACCTCAACGACTGGTGGACGGCGGCCGACAAGACCGCGTTCGAGGCGAAGTCGAAGGCGCTGGTCAAGCAGTACGACGCGTACTCGCCCCGCAATCTCCCCGGCGAGTTCGTCAACGGCTCGCTGACGGTGGGCGAGAACATCGGCGACCTGGGCGGCCTGACCATCGGGCACACGGCGTACAAGATCGCGCTCAACGGCGACCCGATGCCCACGAGCGACGGCCTGACCGGTTCCCAGCGGCTGTTCATGAACTGGGCCTACTGCTGGCGCACCAAGCGCCGCAAGGAGCAGGAGCAGCAGTACCTCACCATCGACCCGCACTCGCCGCCGGAGTTCCGGGCCAACATCGTCCGCAACCTCGACGAGTTCCACGAGGCCTTCGGGACGACGGACAGCGACGGGCTCTGGCTGGACCGGGCGGAGCGCGTCAGGATCTGGTGATCCGACCCGGGGGCGGCCACGACCGGAGTGCCGTGGGCGCCCCCCCCGGATCCGTCGCGCGGGAGCGGAACAAAAGGGCGTGGTCCGGTAGTTGTTCCTGGCGGACGGCTGCGACCTCACGTAGGGTCCGAGCAGGCTGCCGACCGGCGAGGCCCCGGGCCCGCCGAACCAAAAGAGCGGAGGTGACGGACGTGCCACAGATGCCGTTCGTGTCCGCCCCGCGGGTCCCGGTGATCGGCCCGAGCCGCCAGGTGCATCTGTACTCCCGGCCGCACATCGACCTGCAGCGCGTCGCCGGCGCCCTCTGTCGTTCCTGACCCGTCGCCCCGCCGCCGCACCCTCGCAGCCGAGGGGCCGGTGTTCTCGTACGGTCGCATCAGGAAGGCACTCCTCTCGTGTCGTCATCACCCGCACCTTCATCCGCCCTGCCCTCTTCCGGCCCTGCCACTCCTTCGGCCGCGCTGCACCTCGCCGTCGCGCTCGACGGCGCGGGGTGGCATCCGGCCGCCTGGCGCGAACCGGTGGCCCGTCCCCGGGAGTTGTTCACCGCCCGGTACTGGGCCGATCTGGTCACCGAGGCCGAGCACGGCCTGCTCGACTTCGTGACGATCGAGGACTCGCTCGGACTCCAGTCCGCACACTTCACCGAACCCGACGGACGCACCGACCAGATCCGCGGACGGCTCGACGCCGTCCTCATCGCCGCCCGCGTCACCCCGCTGACCAGCCACATCGGTCTGGTGCCGACGGTGGTGACCACCCACACGGAGCCCTTCCACATATCGAAGGCGATCGCCACGCTCGACTACGTGAGCACGGGCCGTGCGGGCGTACGCGTACAGGTGTCGGCCCGTCCGGACGAGGCCGCGCACTTCGGTCGGCGAACCCTCCCCGCCTTCCGTTCCGAGGACATCGAAAGCCCCGCCGTACGGGAGTTGACCGCCGATCTCTTCGACGAGGCGGCCGACTACGTCGAAGCCGTGCGCCGGCTCTGGGACAGCTGGGAGGACGACGCGGAGATCCGGTCCATCGCCACCGGCCGTTTCATCGACCGCGACAAGCTGCACTACATCGACTTCCAGGGCGAGCACTTCAGCGTCAAGGGCCCCTCGATCACACCCCGGCCGCCGCAGGGCCAGCCTGTCGTCAGCGCGCTCGCCCACGAGAACCCGACCGACGCGCCGTTCCGGCTCATCGGTCGCTCCGCCGACATCGGATACGTCACCCCGCGCGACGCCGGGCACGCGCGCGCCGTCGTCACGGCGGTCCGCGGCGAACAGGACGCGGCCGGGCGGGCCGACGAGCCCCTGCACATCTTCGGTGACCTGGTGGTGTTCCTCGACGACGACCCGGCCGCCGCCACGGCCCGCCGCGAGCGTCTGGACGCCCTCGCGGGCCGCCCGTACACCAGTGACGCGCAGGTGTTCACGGGTACGGCCGCTCAACTGGCGGAACTGCTCCTGGAGTTGGGGAAGGCCGGTCTCACCGGATTCAGGCTGCGCCCAGCCGTCGTCGGCCACGACCTGCCGGCGATCACCCGGGGCCTGGTGCCCGAACTCCAGCGGCGCGGCGCCTTCCGGCATACGTACGAAGCCGGCACCCTGCGCGGCCTCCTCGGTCTCGCCCGCCCCGCAAGTCGCTACGCCGCCACCGCCTGAGCCGGAAGGACCCCCGACATGAGCAAGTCGCCGTCACCGGACGAGCCGCTCAAGCAGATCCACCTCGCGGCACACTTCCCCGGCGTCAACAACACCACCGTATGGAGCGACCCGGAGGCCGGCAGCCACATCGAGTTCGACTCCTTCGCGCGTTTCGCGCGGACCGCCGAGCGCGCCAAGTTCGACTTCCTCTTCCTCGCCGAGGGGCTGCGCCTGCGTGAACAGGGCGGGCACATCTACGACCTGGACGTCGTGGGGCGGCCCGACACGTTCGCCGTCCTCAGCGCGCTCGCCGCCGTCACCGAACGCCTCGGCCTGACCGGCACCATCAACTCCACCTTCAACGAGCCCTACGAGGTGGCCCGCCAGTTCGCAAGCCTCGACCACCTCTCGGGCGGGCGTGCCGCGTGGAACGTCGTGACCTCCTGGGACGCCTTCACCGGCGAGAACTTCCGCCGCGGCGGTTTCCTGCCGCAGGAGGAGCGCTACTCCAGGGCGAAGGAATTCCTCCACACGGCGGGTGAGCTGTTCGACTCCTGGCGCGGGGACGAGATCGTCGCCGACCGGGAGACCGGCAGCTTCCTGCGTGACGCCCGGGCGGGCGCCTTCGTCCACCCGGGCCAACACTTCGACATTCAGGGGCAGTTCAATGTCCCGCGCAGTCCTCAGGGGCGGCCGGTCATCTTCCAGGCCGGTGACTCGGACGAAGGGCGTGAGTTCGCGGCCGCGGACGCCGACGCGATCTTCAGCCGGTACAGCACGCTCAAGGAAGGCCAGCGGTTCTACACGGACGTCAAGGGCCGCCTGGCCCGCCACGGCCGCACCCACGACCAGCTCCTCATCCTGCCCGCCGCGACCTTCGTCATCGGGGACACGGACGCCGAGGCGGAAGAACTCTCCCGGGAGGTGCGGCGCAAACAGGTCAGCGGCGCCACCGCCATCAAGCACCTGGAGTTCGTCTGGAACCGCGACCTCTCCGCGTACGACCCGGAAGGCCCGCTGCCCGACATCGACCCGGACACCGGTGAGCACACCATCGCCCGCGGCCGGGCCCAGGTGCGGATGTACCGCGACCCGCTGGCCACTGCCCGTGAGTGGCGGGAACTGGCCGCCGCGAACAAGTGGTCCATCCGCGACCTCGTCATCGAGACCGGCAACCGCCAGTCCTTCGTCGGCGCCCCGGCCACCGTCGCCGGGACGATCAACTCCTTCGTCCAGGCCGACGCCGCCGACGGCTTCGTTCTCGTCCCGCACCTCACCCCCGGCGGCCTCGACACCTTCGCCGACACCGTGGTCCCGCTGCTCCAGGAACGCGGCGTCTTCCGCACGGAGTACGAGGGCACCACCCTGCGCGACCACCTGGGCCTGGCCCACCCCGACGCGGTCGCGCCCTTGCCCGAGCCCGCGTCGGCCGCCCACTGAGAAGAGGACCCACCCATGTCACCCGTTCCTCTCGGCGTCCTCGACCTGGTCCCGGTCTCGTCCGGCTCCACCGCGGCCCAGGCGCTGTACAACTCCATCGACCTGGCCCGGCGGACCGAGCAACTCGGCTACGCCCGCTACTGGTTCGCCGAGCATCACCTCAACCCGGGCGTGGCCGGCACCTCGCCCGCGGTCGTCCTCGCCCTGACCGCCGCCGCGACCTCGACGATCCGGCTCGGGGCAGGAGCCGTACAGCTCGGTCACCGCACCGCGCTCTCCACGGTCGAGGAGTTCGGCCTGATCGACGCGCTGCATCCCGGGCGCCTCGACCTGGGGCTCGGCCGCTCCGGCGGCAAGCCGCCCCGAACGCCCGCTGCTCCGCCGCCGACCGCGACCCCCGTCGTCGACGGCCGCGCCCCCAACGGGCTGCGGATCCCGGCGCGGTTCTCCTACGAGCATCTGCTCGGCTCACCCCGCGTCGCCCTCCAGCGCAAGCTGCTCCAGCAGCCCCGCGCCGAGGCACCGGACTACGGGGAGCAGGTCGACGACATCCTCGCGCTGCTCGCGGGAACGTACCGCTCGGACGACGGCATCGAAGCGCATGTCGTCCCCGGCGAGGGAGCCGACATCCAGGTGTGGATCCTGGGCAGCAGCGGCGGCCCGAGCGCAGACGTCGCGGGCCGGGGCGGCCTTCCTTTCGCCGCGAACTACCACGTCAGTCCGGGCACGGTACTCGAAGCCGTGGAGGGCTACCGCGCCGCGTTCAAACCCTCCGACGTACTCGACAGGCCCTACGTCAGCGTCTCCGCCGACGTCGTCGTCGCCGAGGACGACGAGTCCGCACGCGAACTCGCCGCGGGCTATGGCCCGTGGGTCCGCAGCATCCGCACGGCCGAGGGCGCCATCCAGTACCCCACTCCGGCCGAGGCACGCCGGCACGTCTGGACCGACGCCGACAGGGCCCTGGTCGAGGACCGCACCCAAACCCAGTTCACCGGCTCCCCGGGACGCGTCGCGGACCTCCTGGAACAGCTCCAGGAAGCCACCGACGCCGATGAGTTGCTCATCACGACCATCACCCACGGCCACGCCGAGCGGGTGCGCTCCTACGAACTGCTCGCCGAGGAGTGGGGGCGCAGGTGAGGTGCCCGTCCGCCGGGCGAAGGGCCGCCGCCCGGCGGACGGTTGCGGTCAGGCGATCGGCCAGCAGGTGTACGCGTTGTAGTTGACGCCGTTGCATCCGAACCACTTGCCATAGAGGGAGCAGCAGCTGTGCGAGGGCGAAGGCGTCCCGCGCGGACAGCTGCGGCGCGCGGGCGGCGACCTCGTCGGCGAGCACCGCGGCCGCGACCCGGTAGGCGCGGAGCACCGCCTGCAAGGGGCAGCCGTCCGCCGCGCGCGCCGCCGCGGAAGCGCCGCAGCTCACCGTCGCCGATCGCACCGTCCGTCACCCAGTGGTCGAGGAGCCGGTCCGTCGCCCAGGCCGCGCTGGCCCGTACCTCGGGGAACCTGCTGCCGTCCAGCGCCGTGTACGCCGGAACTTGTTCGTGCACCGCGTCGACGACCGCCTCGACGAGACGGGCGTCGGCCAGGAGTTCCTGCCGGACGCGTTCCCGCTTGTTTGTCACAGGGTGATAGTCCCATCGGAAAAGGGTGCGTACGGCCATGGACGGCGCTTGTCACTGTGGCAAGGATCGACGGGTGGACAGTGCTGTCTCACGCAGTCTCACAGCTCACGCAGTCTCACAGCTCATGCAGTCTCACAGCTCACGCAGTCTCACAGCCTCACGCAGTCTCACGGCCACCGGACGGGACCCACCACATGACGACGACGCCGAACTGGGCGGACTTCCAGTACGAGATCTATCTCAACGGCATGACTGGCGCCGTACCCCGCCTGCCCACCGACCTGACCCGCCTGGAGGAGCTGACCGAGCAGCGCCTCGGCCCGGGGCCGGTCGGCTACGTCTCCGGAAGCGCGGGCAACGGCAGTACCGCCCGCGCCAATCGTGAGGCACTCGACCGGCGCCGGATCGTGCCCCGCATGCTGCGCGACGTACACGAACGCGATCTGTCCGTGGAGGTGCTCGGCCACCGGTTGCCGGCGCCGCTCGCCCTCGCGCCCGTCGGCGTCCTGTCGATCATGCATCCGGATGGCGAGTCCGCCGCCGCCCGGGCGGCAGCTGTCCGCGGAGTCCCGTACATCCTGTCCTCGGCGTCCAGCACCCCCATGGAGCAGGTCGCCAAGGAGATGGGGGACACACAGCGGTGGTTCCAGCTGTACTGGGCCAAGGACCGTGACGTCACCAAGAGCTTCCTGGACCGGGCGAAGGCCTCGGGCTTCACGGCCCTGGTCGTCACGCTCGACACCCCGCTCCTCGCCTGGCGGCCGCGCGACCTCGACCAGGCGTATCTGCCGTTCCTGCACGGGGTGGGCACCGCCAACTACTTCAGCGACCCGGCGTTCCGCGCCGGTCTCGCCAAGCCGGTGCACGAGGACCCGAACGCGGCGGTGATGCACTTCGTCGGCATGTTCGCCGACCCCGCGAAGACCTGGCCGGACCTGGCGTTCCTGCGCGAGAACTGGGACGGTCCGATCGTGCTCAAGGGCATCCTGCACCCGGACGACGCCCGCCGCGCCGCCGACGCCGGCATGGACGGAGTGGTGGTCTCCAACCACGGCGGCCGGCAGGTCGCGGGCTCCGTCGCTGCGGCCGACGCGCTGCCCCGCGTCGTGGAGGCGGTCGGCGACCGGCTCTCCGTCCTCTTCGACAGCGGGATCCGCACCGGTGACGACATCTTCAAGGCGCTCGCGCTGGGCGCCGAGGCCGTGCTCGTGGGACGGCCCTACGCCTATGGGCTCGGCTTGGACGGCCAGGCGGGCGTCGACCACGTGATCCGCTGTCTGCTCGCCGAACTCGACCTTACCCTGGCCCTGTCCGGGCATGCCGGGCCCGCCACGCTCACCCCCGACGACCTGATCGAGGAGACCGCATGACCGCTGTGAAGAACGTCCTCGCCATCGTCTCGCCCCACGTGGGCGGCCGCGCGGCGGGAGGCGCCCTCGCCGGGCTGCTTCCCGCGTCGGCGCATGTCGCCGTCGTCGAGTCGGCCGACGAGGACCCCGCTGCCCTGCGCGAGGCACACGTCATCATCACCGGCCTCGCCCCGGTCACCGCCGAACACATCGCGGCGGCCCCGGACCTGGAAGTCGTCCAGTGCGCGAGCCACGGCTTCGACTACGTGGACCTGGACGCGGCCCGCACACGGGGCGTGCACGTCTGCTCGATCGGCTCCAGCGGCGCCGAGAAGCAGAACGTCGCCGAGCAGACCTTCGCCCTCATGCTCGCCCTCGCCAAGCAGCTGATCCCGGCGCACACCGCTCTCACCGAGGCGGACTGGGCGCTGCCCCGCCTCCAGCAGTCCATCACCGAGCTCTCGGGCAAGACGCTCGGCATCGTGGGACTCGGCCACATCGGCGAGGAAGTCGCCCGCCGCGCGGTCGTGTTCGACATGAGCATCGTCTACGCCGGGCCGAGCGCCCTGGGAGCGGAGGCGGAGGCCCGCCTCGGCGGCGCGCGCCACGTCGAACTCGACGAGCTGCTCCGTACCTCCGACTACGTCAGCCTGCACGCCCCGCTCACCGAGCGGACGCGCCACCTCCTGGACGCCGAGCGCCTCGCCCTCCTGAAGCCGACGGCCTTCGTCATCAACACGGCGCGGGGTGCGCTCATCGACCAGGACGCCCTCGCCGACGCCCTCACGGCCGGCACGCTGGCCGGGGCGGGCATCGACATCTTCGACCCCGAACCGCCCACCGCCGCCCTGCGCCTGCTCAAGGCTCCGAACGTGGTGCTCTCGCCGCATGTCGCGGGCGTGACCCGCGAGACGCTCGTGCGCATCGGTCTCGCCGCGATCCAGAACGTCGTCGGCCACCTGGAGGGCAAGCCGCTGGGCGACGTGGTGTCCTGACGCTCCGTCAAGTGCCGGTGGTGGCAGCGCTCCAGGGATCGTTGCCACCACCGGCGCCTGCGATCTACCAGATCGCTCCGACCCACTCGGGGTGGTCGACGAACGGGTTGCGGTTGTGCTGGAACTGGTCGTAGATGGCCTGGTTGCGGTTCTTCTCGAACGTGTCCGGCGGGTCCTCGTCGCTCCACTGCTTGAGCACGGAGAGGCGCCCGATGGCCGGGGCGCTGCCGTTGTCGACCTTGTCGTTGGGTTCGAGGTCGGCGAAGCCGTCCTCACCGTCGTAGCGCACGGCCATGTAGAGGATCATGCGGGCCACATCGCCCTTGACGGCGTCACGGGGCTCGAAGGAGTCGGAGTCGGTGTAGTTGCCGGGCGCCTCGCCGACCTCGCTGCCGCCGTTGTCGAAGTCCTTGTTGCCGCGGGTGCTGTTGACCGAGACGTCCGTCGGCCGCAGGTGGTGGATGTCGGTCCCCGGGCCGGTCGCGGTGCCGAAGTCGCCGTGGGACTTGGCCCAGGTGTGCTCACGGTTCCACTGGTCCGGGTCGCCGCCGTTGCTGTCCTTGCTCTGCGAGCGGCCGGTGTAGAGCAGGATCACGTTGCCGCTCTCCGCCGGGTCCTCGTCGGTGACCTTCAGCGCGTCCCAGACCTGGTCGTACGACAGCTTGGTCTGGTCGCTGATGATCGTGTGCAGGGCGCTCTTCAGCTCCGGACCGGTCTTGCCGATGGCGTCCTTGTAGTACGTGTCGTCATAGGCACCGGTGGCTGCCGCGGTCGGCGTGGGGGCCGTGGTCGCGGCGTCGGCGGCGGCCGGGACGGTGATCCCGACGAGGACCGCGGCGGCCGTCATGGCCAGCGGTTTCCAGCGACGTATGTGAGGGACGGGCATGTGGGGGTGTCCTCTCCCAGAGGCTCGCGCACCGCGGAGTCCCTCAACAGGGTCCGCGTTCTACGCGAGTTGACTAGTGGGCCAACGGGAGAGTGGCACGGGTGGGCACATCACTGTATGAACGTTGTGGGTCGAAGTTGTGACGATGTCATGGACGCGACATGCCGGATGGCTGGGCGGCCCGCTGCTCTACAGGGCGCGGACCGTCAGGATCTGCTGTGCGTGGCCGACGGGGCCGGCCTTGCGGATGCGGGACGTCGTGCTCGATCGACATCTACCCGAAGGCCGAGGCGGACGTCTACTGAAGTCCGTTGAGGTAGTGCTCCCCGAGGTCGCGCAGGCGGTGCGCTGCGGAGCTGTGGGCCGTCAGGGCGCGGGCGTTGCGCCAGAACCTGTCGAGCCCGGGGTCGGCCGGAGGAGAGGGCGCGTCGGCGGTGAGTTCGAGGACGCGGGTGGTGATGTGCAGGGCGGACCGGGTGGTGACCGCTTCGGCCGCGCCCACGAGGAACGCGATGTCGGCACGCTCGCCGGCGCCGAGCGCCGGCCCCGTCTCCAGGCCTTGGGCCAACGCCTCCGTCGCGCGTTCCACCACCGCGGCGGCGCTGTGCGCGGCCGTCGCCAACTCCCCGTAGGCGAGCAGCAGATAGGGGTCGGTGGGCGGCGGCCCACAGTCACCGCTGGTGTCCAGGGCGGCCGACATGGCGGCGGGACGCGGCAGGGAGCGGCTGATGTCCCGTGCCTCGGCCAGCGCGCCCTCCGCGTTGCCGAGGCCGACCTGGACGAGTAGGAGGCGGCGGGCCAGCGGGGCGAGCGCGGTGAACGGTGAGATCTCGTGCTCGTCCACGGGGACCGTGCCGAGGACTTGGTGCGCGGCCACCGGTACGTCGTCGTAGCTGACACCGCCCGTACCGCTCAGGCGCTGCCCGAGCAGATCGTGTGCCGGTTCGGCGTGGACGCCGGGGTGGGCCGGGTCCACATGGACGACCGCCCACTCGCCGGTGTCCGTGCGCCGCGCCGTGTGGACGAGCCGGTCGGCGACGGTGACGCCCGCGGTCAGCGGGCGCCTGCCGTGCAGGACGTACCCGTCGGCGGCCGGGATGAGCGCGAGGCCGGTGGGCGTCTGCGCGTCCGGCAGTTCGATGTCACCGCCCCAGAGCCACTGCTCGCGCACGGCGCGCAGTTCGAGCGCGGCTGCGTCTTCGGGCGTGCCGAAGAGGCGCGGACTCCACGACAGGGCGTGGTGGTGCGCGAGGAGTTCGGCGATGGAGCTGTCCGCCGCCGCGATGTCCCTGAGCGCCGTACACGCCGTGCGCCAGTCGCTGCCCCGGCCCTGCGGGCCGTCCTGGCCGGGCGGCATCAGGAGCGCGGGCAGTCCCGCCTCGCGCAGCCGCGAGACCTCGTCGACCGGAGGCTTGCCCGCCCGGTCGCGCAGGTCCGCGTCGACGGCGAGGTCGTCGGCGAGGTCCCGGACGACGCGCGGCGAGGCGGAGGGGATCAGCGTTGTCACGGGGACGCCTCACAGATTCCTAGTTTCCCTACCTGATTGATAGGAATAGTGGGTGTGAACTCCCGCCGCGACAAGGGGGTGTTCAAGGGGCGGACCGCTCCGTCTCGCAAGTTGGGACCGGGACGGCGGCTCCGGCGACGGCCCTTCCTGCTGATCGCCCGAGGGCGCTCCGAGGGCGCACCGAAATTCGGTTACGGAAGGGCCACCGTCATGCCTAGCATCCGACCATGCCAAGACCTTCCGGGTTCACCTACGAGCAGCACCCAGACGCCGGCGTGACGATCACCCACCATGGGCGCGCGGCCGGCAGGCTGCGCGGTGCGCGCGCCGAGAAGTTCCTCGCCGAGGTCGAGTCGGGCGACGCCCAGCTGGTGATGGCCCGTTGGACCGGCGCGTACAAGCACGGCAACGAACGCACGGCGCGCGACCACCCCCGCAACCGGCGCTAGGTCCTGGGCGGGTGGAGACGCGGGGCTCATCCGGCGTGGGACTCATCGAGCGTCTGTGGGCGGCGGGAGAGATGCCCTTCCGCGACGGGGCGCAGGCCGACGTGGTCCAGGCCGTCGAGGAGGACGGTGTCACCGAGGCGTACTCCATCTTCGAGAGTCCGCTGCCCGATGGTGGGGGGGTGGGTGTCCGGCGGGGGCAGCGGCATGGGGAACATCGGCTACCTGGCCCGGCTCGACGCCGACCGCTCCTTGCTGTGGGTCGCGTCATGTTCCGCTCCAACCCGTTCGTGGGCGTGCGTCATGAAGGAGCGACCGCCGTCTTCGCCAACGACTGGGGAAACCAACTGGCCCTCGACCTCACCGGGCTCGCCTTGCCTAGGGATTCGTCCAGGCCGCGGGGTCCGCGGCGAGCTCCGTGACCGGGGTGGGCAGTTCGGCGCCCGCGACGTCGGCCAGAGTCACGCCTTCGAGGATCTGGCGCACGTTCGCCCGCAGCGCGATCCACAGCGGCAGCAGCGATGTCGCGGGCCCGCTGTAGGCCAGCTCCGGAGGGCGTACTCCGCGCACCGACACCAAGGGGCCCTCCACGACGCGGATGACGTCCGCGATGCTGATGCGGTCGGCGGGCCGGGCCAGGCGGTAGCCGCCGTTGCCGCCGCGCTGGCTGAGGACGAGACCGCCGCGCCGCATGTCGTTGAGGATGCTCTCGAGGAACTTGTGCGGGATCTCCTGGGCGTCCGCGATGGCCTCGGCCTTCAGCGGCCCGCCGTCCTGGCACGCGGCGAGTTGCAGCGCGGCACGTACCGCGTAGTCCGCCCTGGCTGAGATCCGCATGGCCGCAATTATGACGTCCGGCGGAAGCTCGGCGGGTACCGGGCCGTCGCCTCCCGCGCCCCGCCCCCGTGCCCCTCCTGGCGTCCCCTCCCGATGTCCGGCCCGGTATCCGCTCCCGGTGTCCCCTTCGGCCACGATTCAGCACGCCTTCAATAAATCTGCACATCGAATGCGCAGCCCAGTCACGCCATTCGGCGAATAGTCCACGCGAAGCCCTTGTGTATTGACCACAGAACTTTCGCTTTGGTGCGAGAGTGTCCGCTTTGGTGGAGGGAGTCCTTCCGCTCGCGGGATTTCCGTCTGTGAAGCTTGTGAAGGAGCTGCTCCCGCGCGGTGAACATGCCTGCACGCAGCGGTGATTCGATGCCGCGAGCGCCGTCGGACATCACAACGTCGATTGGATGTACGACCTGCGAACGTGCTTTGATCCTGGCCACCGCGGAATTCGCACTTCAGGTTCCGCAGTGTTGGAAACACCTTTGCACCATTCATGAGAAGGGCAGCTCACACCATGAACTACACCCCCCAGGTCGAGACCCTCGAGATTTCCGACGCCGACCTCGACAACGTCTCCGGTGGCCTCGTCGCCGGTGTCGCGGGCAACGTCACCAGCACCGTTGACTCCATCGCCCCCGTCTCGGGCGTCGTCGGCGGCGTCGTCGGCACCGTCGAGGGCGTGACCGGTCTCAACACCGGCGCCGTCACGGGCCTGGCCTCCGGCCTGACCGCTGGTCTCTGAGCTGAAGCTCACTGAGACGCCATGATTCGTGAGCCCCGGAACCATTGGTTCCGGGGCTCACGGACGCCACAGGCAAAGTAAGGGAAGCGTTCCGTGCAGTTCCGCCAACAGGCCCTGTCCAAGCTGCAGTCGCCCGAGGAACTCGACCTGCCGGTGCGCTACGCCCGACCCCAGGGCCTGCTCGTGCTCGCCGTCACCGTCGTCGTCATGGCCGCCGCCGGCGTCTGGGCCGTGACCGGCTCGATCTCCTCCACACTGCGCGCACCCGGCATCCTCACCCACGGTCAGGGCAGTTACGTCCTGCAGAGCCCCGTCACCGGACAGGTGACGCGTGTCCTCGCCGAAGAGGGAAAGCGGGTCGCCGCGGGCGCTCCCGTGCTCAAAGTCCGTACGGACCAGGGCGACAAGGTCGTACGCTCCATCGCCGCCGGCCGTGTGTCCACACTGGTCGCCAGGATCGGCACCGTCGTCACCACCGGCGCCGACGTCGCGACCGTCGAGCGGGTGTCGGGCAGCGACGACCCCCTCCTCGCGATGCTCTACGTACCGGCCGACAGCGCCGCCACCGTCCCCGTCGGAGCCTCGGTGGACCTCACGGTCCAGTCCGTGCCCACGCAGGAGTACGGCATGCTGCGCGGCCGCGTGAAGGCGATCGGCCGAACCGCCCAGAGCGAACAGAAGATCAGCGGATTCCTCGGCGACAAGGAACTGGCCGGGCAGTTCAGCAAGGACGGGCCACCCGTGGCCGTCCTCGTCTCGCTCGAACCCTCATCGGCCACCAAGTCCGGCTACTCCTGGTCGACCGCGGGCGGCCCTCCCTTCACGCTCGACTCCATGACCCCGGCCACCGGCGCCTTCCACCTCGCCGAGCAGCGCCCGATCGATTGGCTGCTTCCGTGACCGCACCGCACCCCTCCCCGGAGCACCAGCAGCAACTGCCGCCCCCCGGCGGCCGTCGCAGACACCGCCCCGAGCCCCAGCGGGGCCGCCGCCGCGCCGCAGCCCCGCGCCCCGCGTCGAAGGGCAAGCGGCACAAGACCGTCCGTACCCCCACCGTCCTGCAGATGGAAGCCGTGGAGTGCGGCGCCGCCGCGCTCGCCATGGTCCTCGCGCACTATGGACGGCACGTCCCGCTGGAGGAGCTGCGCATCGCGTGCGGCGTGTCCCGCGACGGCTCGCGGGCCAGCAACCTCCTGAAGGCGGCACGCAGTTACGGCCTCACGGCCAAGGGCATGCAGATGGAACCGGCCGCGCTCGCCGAGGTGAGGGCGCCCGCGATCCTCTTCTGGGAGTTCAACCACTACGTCGTCCACGACGGCATGGGCCGCCGCTTCGGCC
This sequence comes from Streptomyces sp. NPDC033180, assembly GCF_055577645.1. Taxonomy (NCBI): domain Bacteria; kingdom Bacillati; phylum Actinomycetota; class Actinomycetes; order Kitasatosporales; family Streptomycetaceae; genus Streptomyces; species Streptomyces sp. NPDC033180. Next base: position 45,927 of record NZ_JBVIPU010000006.1, read on the forward strand.
GTCGCGGCGTGTACATCAACGACCCGGACAAGGGGCGCAGGTTCGTCCCCTCCGAGGACTTCGACACCAGCTTCACCGGCGTCGTCCTGGTCCTCGAACCGGGCGAGAACTTCCGCCCCGGAGGCCGCAAGCCCGGCGTCATGCGGGCGATGCCCGCGCGGCTGCGCGGCACCACCGGCACCATGCTCGCCGCGCTCTTCGCCAGCCTGCTGCTCGTCGCGGTCGGCGCGGCACTGCCCGCGCTCAGCCGGACGTACATCGACTTGTTCCTGATCGGCCATCAGACATCTCTGCTGGGCGCCCTGTTCGCGTCGATGGGCGCGATGGTGGCGCTCACCGTCATCCTCACCTGGCTGCAACAGGCGAACCTGCTGCGCGGACGCATCATCTCCTCCACGCTGAGCAGCGCCCGCTTCCTGCGCCACCTGCTGCGCCTGCCCGTCACGTTCTACGCCCAGCGCAGCCCCGCCGACCTCGTCCAGCGGCTCGCCTCGAACGACGCGGTCGCCGAGACCCTGGCCCGCGACCTCACCGCAGCGGGCGTCGACGGCATCGTCGTACTCCTCTACGCGGCCCTGCTGTGGACGTACGACCCCCAGCTCACCCTGGTCGGCGTCGGCATCGCCCTGCTGAACATCGTCGCGATGCGCATCGTCATCCGGCTGCGGGCCACCGGCACCCAGAAGCTGCGTGCCGACAGCGCCAAGCTCACCAACACCTCCTACACCGGCCTCCAGTTGATCGAGACCATGAAGGCCACCGGCGGCGAGAACGGCTACTTCCGGCGGTGGGCGGGCCAGCACGCCACCACCCTGGAGGAGCAGCAGCGCCTCGGTGTGCCGAGTGCCTGGCTCGGCATCGTCGCGCCGACCCTCGCGACGCTCAACAGCGCCCTGATCCTGTGGATCGGCGGCCTGCGCGCGGTGGAAGGTCACCTGTCGATCGGCCTGCTCGTCGCGTTCCAGGCGCTGGTCACCCGCTTCACCGCGCCGATCACCCGCCTCAACGGCGTCGCGGGCCGCATCCAGGACTTCGGCGCCGACGTCGCCCGCCTCAAGGACGTCGAGAACTTCCCCGTCGACACCCTCTACTCCCGCCCGGAACCAGCCGCGAGCACCCGCCGCCTCAAGGGCCACGTCACGCTCGACGACATCACCTTCGGCTACAGCCCCCTCGACAAGCCGCTCCTGACGGGCTTCTCCCTCGCGGTCGGCCCCGGACAGCAGGTCGCGCTCGTCGGCGGGTCGGGCAGTGGCAAGTCGACCGTGTCCCGCCTGATCTCGGGGCTCTACAGCCCCTGGGAGGGCACGATCCGCATCGACGGACAGCGTCTTGAGGACATCCCGCGCGGAGCACTCGCCGCCTCCGTCTCCTTCGTCGACCAGGACGTCTTCCTCTTCGAGGGCACCATCCGCGACAACGTGGCGCTGTGGGACCCCTCCATCCCGGACGACGCCGTCGTCGCCGCCCTCAAGGACGCCTGCCTGTTCGACATCGTGGCCCGCAGGCCCGGCGGCATCCACGGCCGCGTCGAGCAGGACGGCCGCAACTTCTCCGGCGGGCAGCGCCAGCGCCTGGAGATCGCGCGCGCCCTGGTCCGCCGGCCCAGCATCCTCGTGCTCGACGAGGTGACCAGCGCCCTGGACGCGGAGACCGAGCAGGTCATCATCGACAACCTGCGCCGCCGCGGCTGCGCCTGCGTCGTCATCGCCCACCGCCTGAGCACCGTGCGCGACAGCGACGAGATCGTCGTCCTCGACCACGGCTCGGTCGTGGAACGCGGACGCCACGAACACCTCGTCGCCGCCGGCGGACCCTACGCCGACCTGGTCAAGGAGCACTGAGGTGACCTCGGTACCGGAGCAGTACACCCCGTACACGGACGATGCGGTCGCCGCCGCCTTCGGCGCGCTCGGCACCCCGGCCGACTGCACGGGCCTGCGCAGCGTGCACCTCGAAGGACCGCAGGTCCTCTGGCTCGTCGTGGCCGGCGCGCTCGATCTGTTCGCGGTCGACGCCGTGCAGCAGGGCCACTGGTACTTCCTCGGCCGCCTCGAACCGGGCACCCTGCTCCTCGGCCCCGTCGAGGGCCCCCAGCACACCCTCGTCGGGCGCCCGCTCCAGGGCTGCGAGCTGCGCCGCATCCCGCTGCGCGAGCTGTACCGCCCCGACTACGGCGACACCTGGGCCTACGAGCAGCAGTACCCCAGTCAGTACGACACCCAGGACCAGGCCCTGAGCCTGCTCGAGCACGCCTTCGCGCTCGGCATCGGACGCAGCCACCGGGTCCTGTTCGAGGCGCCGCTCGACGGCCGCACCATGGCCGACGACGTGGTGACCGACGACGACATCCTCTGGATGCCGGTCGCGCCGGGCAGCGTGCAGTACGGCTCCGCCTACAGCTCGGAGGCCGCGGGCGATCTGCTCGTCGACGCCTCCATGTGGCAGCGCATGGTCAACCAGCAGTACCGGCTGCTCTCGACGCTCGACCGCTGGATCGAACGCCTGGAGCGGGCCCACGAGGACCGCACCGCGGCCGGCATCAAGGCAGGCGAGAAGGTCCGCGAGCAGGCCGACCGCACGCTGATCGCCTCCATCGGCCGTTCGGGCAGGGGTAGTTCACGCGGCGCCGACTCCCGCGGCGGTGACGACGCGACGTACGCCGCCTGCCGCCTGGTCGCCGAGGCGGCGGGCATCACGCTGTCCGGTGCCGCGGAGGGCGGCGCGGTCAGCGACCGGATCGACCCCGTGGAACAGGTCGCGGTGGCCTCGCGCATCCGCACCCGCGCCGTGCGGCTCGACGGGCGCTGGTGGCGCGAGAACACGGGCCCCCTGGTGGGACACCGCGCGGCGAGTGGGACGCCGGTCGCGCTGCTGTGGCGGCGCGGCGGCTACGAGTCCGTGCACCCCACCTCCGGGCGGCGCACGCGCATCGACAAGACCAACGCGGAGGAGTTCGAACCGCAGGCGGTCATGTTCTACCGCCCGCTGCCGGAGCGGGCGTTGACGCCGTGGCGGCTGTTCCGCTTCAGCCTGCGGGGCACCGGCGGCGACGTACGCAATCTGGCCATCGCCGGTCTGGTGACGGTGGCGATCGGGGCGCTGGTGCCGATCGCGACGGGACAGGTGCTCGGCGTGTTCGTCCCGAACGGCGAGAAGAGCCTCATCGTCCAGGTGTCCCTGGCGGTGATGATCACGAGCATCGTCTCCGCGGCCTTCATGCTGCTCCAGAACCTCACCATCCTCCGGATGGAGGGCCGCATGGAGAGCACCCTCCAACCAGCGGTCTGGGACCGCCTGTTGAACCTCCCCACCCGCTTCTTCGCCTCGCGCTCGACGGGTGAACTGGCGAGCGCGGCGATGGGCGTCAGCGCGATCCGCCGGGTGCTTTCGGGTATCGGGCCCGTCGCGCTGCAGGCGGGCACGATCGGTGCGATGAACCTGGTCCTGCTGCTCCTCTACAGCGTCCCGCTGGCGCTTGCCGCGCTGGCGATGCTGGTGGTGATCGCGGCGGTGTTCCTGACCCTGGGCCTGTGGGAGCTGCGCTGGCAGCGCCGCCTGGTAGAGCTCTCCAACAAGCTCAACAACCAGGCGTTCCAGACGCTGCGAGGCCTGCCCAAACTCCGCGTCGCCGGGGCGGAGAGCTTCGCGTACGCGGCGTGGGCGGGGGAGTTCGCCCGCAGCCGGGAGCTGCAGCAGCGCGCGGGCCGCATCAAGAACGTCACGACGGTCCTCAACTCGGTCTATCTCCCGCTCTGCACGCTCATCATGTTCATCCTCCTCGCGGGCCCGGCCCGCGGCAGCCTCACGGCGGGGGAGTTCCTCACCTTCAGCACGGCGGTGACGATGCTCCTCACCTCCGTCACCCAGCTGACCGGCGCACTGATCTCGGCGGCAGCCGTGCTCCCGATGTTCGAGCAGATCAAGCCGGTACTGGACGAGGCCCCGGAGGTGCGGGGCGCGAGCACGCAGCCGGGCGAGCTGCAGGGCGAGATCGAGGCCCGCGCCCTGTCCTTCCGCTACGCGGACGACGGCCCCCTGGTCCTGGACGACGTCTCCCTGTCCATCAGGCCGGGCGAGTTCGTCGCGGTCGTCGGCCCCAGCGGCTGCGGCAAATCGACGCTCCTTCGCCTGCTGATCGGCTTCGACAAGCCGGTCTCGGGCAGCGTCCTCTACGACGGCCAGGACCTCTCCGCCCTGGACCAGGCGGCCGTCCGGCGCCAGTGCGGCGTCGTCCTGCAGAACGCGCAGCCACTCACCGGATCGATCCTGGACTGCATCTGCGGCGCCGAGACGTTCACGCAGGAAGAGGCGTGGGAGGCAGCGGCGATGGCCGGCCTCGCCGAGGACATCAAGCGCATGCCGATGGGCCTGCACACGATGATCTCCGGCGGCGGAGCCGTCTCCGGCGGCCAACGCCAGCGCCTGATGATCGCCCAGGCCCTGATCCGCCGCCCGCGCGTCCTGTTCTTCGACGAGGCGACCAGCGCCCTGGACAACGAAACGCAACGCACGGTCATCGACAGCACCCGAGCCCTGAACGCCACCCGCATCGTCATCGCCCACCGCCTCTCCACGGTCATGGACGCGGACCGGGTCATCGTCATGTCGGAGGGCCGAGTCGTCCAACAGGGGCCGCCCGCGCAGCTGTTGGCGGATACTGGCGGGCGGCTGCATGAGCTGGTGCGGCGGCAGATGCAGTGAGGTGGCGTCGGCCTGCTGCCTCACGCCCCGGCCGCGTACCGCCAGAAGTCCCGCATCAGCTCGGGGAAGCTGGGCCCGCCCATCTGCAACTGGCTGAACATGAGCGAGACCGCGCCGGTGGACGGCGTGATGTGTGCCGTCGTGCCCGTGCCGCCGACCCAGCCGTAGCGACCCGGCACGGTCCACGGTTCGACGGCCTCGACGTCCACCGCGCCGCCGAAACCCCAGCCCATTCCTTCGAGGAACAGGCCGGCGGACTCCCGCTCGGGCGTGGTGAGTTGATTGGTCATCATCTGCCGTACCGAGTCGGGCGCGAGCAGCCGACGGCCTTCCGTCGTCGTCCCCTCGGCGAGCAGCATGCGGCCGAAGGCGAGCCAGTCGTCGACGGTCGAGACGAGACCGCCGGCGCCGGACGGGAACGGCGGCGTACTGCTCCACTGCCCGTCCGGTGCGTCGAGCAGCTCGAGCCCGCTCCGGGGATCGCGTTCGGGCCCCGCCTCGGGCCCGGCCGCGTAGTAGCTGGTGAACCGGTCGAGTTCGGCGGGTGGCACCGAGAACGCGGTGTCGGTCATCCCCAGGGGCTCGAACAGCCGCTCCGCGAGGAACGCGGGCAGCGGCACCCCTGTGACCCGGGAGATCAGTACGCCCTGAAGGTCGGAGCTGAGGTTGTAGAGCCAGCCGTCGCCGGGCTGGTGCAGGAGCGGGATCCGGGACAGCGCGGCCATCCACGCGTCCGGCGCGGGCGCGGCCTGAGGTTGCGGAGGTCCTTGCTTCAGCTCGCTGAAGAGCGGCGCGAGCGCGGGCAGCGAGAAGTCGGACGGGAAGCCGTACCCCGTCCGGGAGGCGAGCAGATGGAAGACGGTGATGGGCCGCACCGCCGGGACCACGTCGTCCACCGGCGAGCTCGGCGTACGGACGACGCTCGGCGACGCCAGCTCGGGGAGCCACTCGCGGACGGGGGCGTCCAGCGCGATCCGGCCCTCCTCGACCAGCATCATGACTGCCGCGGCGACGATGGGTTTGGTCAGCGACGCGATACGGAAGATCGAGTCCCTGGCCATCGGGGCGGTGCCCTCGACGTCGACGGACCCGACGGCCGCGACCTCCTCGCTCCCGTCACCGCGGGCCACCAGGCCCACCGCTCCCGCCACGGAGCTGTTCCTGACGTGCGTCTCCAGAGTCCTGCGCAGATCGGCCATGCGTCCACCCTCTCAGGCGGGGCCCGGATCGCAGCGCTTTTCGTGCGCTCCCGGCAGCCGGGAGCGGATGTGAAAGCCCGGCCTGCCGGGCCGTCGGCGTGTTGACGCCGGGGCCCGGCAGACCGGGTCGGGTGGTGTGGGGGAGCCACCCGCGCGGGGATCGGTCCCCGATGGGGGGATCAGCCCCCGATGTTCACATCGATGCAGGCGTAGAAGGCGTTGGCGGTGTCGGCGATGTTCCACACCGCGAGCACCTTCTGCTTGCCGCTGAGCCCGCCGAAGTCGACCTTGTGCGTGACGGTCTCGCCCGGCTGGGCGCCTCCGTCGTCGACTTCAGCGATCTTGTTGCCGCCGACGAAGTACTGCCAGGTGCTGGTGCTGTGACGTGCCGTCAGCTTCCAGCTGAACTCCTGTGACGAGCCGACATCGGTGACCTTCCAGCCCTTGCTGTCGTCGTCGAGTTCGGCGAACCGTGAGTTGCCGCCGCTGCACGTCGTCTGCCCCTTGGGGCCTTCGACGCTCTGCGGTTCATTGGTGATCTCTCCGCAGGACACGGTGCCGGCCGCGCACTGTGCCTGACGGCTCGGGGGTGAGGAGACATAGCCGTGCGCACTGGCCGGGGTGACGGAGGCCAGGACGAGCACGGGCGCGAATCCCGCGCCCAGGGCGGCTGCCAGCTTCTGCTTCTTGTTCATCTCTGTTCCCTCTGAGTGGGGGGAGGAGGGGCGAGAGACAACCGGGCGCCTCGGTCGACTCATTGGCCTAGACCATACTGGTTGTCAGGGCTCAGTCAACCCTTCAAGTACTTCCGGTGATACGGAAGTTGCCGCTGGGGCTAGCCGGCGAAGCCCAGAGCCAGGGCGCCGATCACCGGAGCCGCGTACAGCAGGGGGAAGGGGATGTGCGCGTACCAGCGGGCCCGGATCACTGTGACGACGGCGCCGGTGAAGTACAGCGCCAGGCCGATCCCGGACGCGACGCCGACGGCCGGAACCAGCAGCCCGACCAGCAGGCCTGCCGCCCCCGCCGCCTTGGCCGCGCCGAGCCACGGCAGCCACGAGAAGGGGACGCCGTAGTCGGCCATGGGCTCCACGACCCACTTGGCGCGGAGGAAGACGGAGGCGGCCGAGAAGCCCACCATGACGGCGGCCAGGACGGTGACGACAACGTAGGCGGTGGACATCAGGAATGCTCCCATCGGGCGGGTGTCCGGCCGGACTTGCTCCGGCCGGCGTCTTGAGTGCTGCACTGCTCTGACGGGCCGCGACGCGGGAATGTGACCGAAGGGCGCCACTTGGGGTGTGGCCTGGGACACACGTGGTCGAGGATGCCTTTCGGCGAGACGTTGGGACATGTGGGCGAGACAGAAGGCCATTCAGCGGCTCATTCGATCTCCCTAGGGTTGGGGACATCAACCGGACGAACCCAGGCCGGACGAAGGCAGGCCGGACGAACCCAGGCCGGACAAACCCAGGCCGGACGAACCCAGGAGAGTTACCGTGCGCGCAGTGATCCAGAAGTCCTTCGGCGGGCCCGAGGTCCTCGAGCTCGTGGCGGCCGAACGGCCGAAGCCACTGGTCGGCGAGGTCCTCGTCAAGGTCCACGCCAGTGCCGTCAACCCGGCGGACGTGGCCGTCAGGTCCGGCGCCTTTCCGCTGCTCGGTGAGCCGCCGTTCGGCGTGGGCTGGGACATCTCCGGAGTGGTCGAGGAGGCGGGCGCGGGCGCCGTCTTCGCGGTGGGCGACGAGGTGTACGGGATGCCGCTCTTCCCCCGCGCCGCCACCGGGTACGCCGAGTACGTCGCAGCGCCGTCCCGGCAGCTGGCCCGCAAGCCCGCCTCACTCGACCACGTGCACGCCGCGGCCGTGCCCCTCGCGGCGCTCACCGCCTGGCAGGGCCTGGTGCGGGCGGCGGACGTCAAGGAGGGCGACCGGGTGCTGATCCAGCGGGCGGCCGGTGGCGTCGGCCACTTCGCCGTGCAGATAGCAAAGGCGCGAGGCGCCCATGTGATCGCGATTGCCGGCGCGAGCCGACACGATTTCCTGCGCGGTCTCGGTGCCGACGAGATCATCGACTACCGGACCACCGACTTCACCGAGGCCGTCGAGGACGTGGACGTGTTCCTCGACTCCACGGCCCAGGGCGATCTCTCGCTCGGCGTCGTGCGCCCCGGCGGCGTACTCATCAGCATCCTGGAACACGGCGACCGGGAGCTCGCCACACGTGTCGAGGCCGCCGGGCGGCGCTTCGCCGGTGTCCTGGTCGAACCGGACTCCGAGGGGCTCGAAGCGCTCGCCGAGCTGATCGACGCGGGACGGGTCCGTCCGTACGTGGAGGAGACGTTCCCGCTGGCGGAGGCAGGCAAGGCACACGAACTGGTCGCCGCGGGACACGTACAGGGCAAGATTGTCCTGACGGTCTGAACAGACCCACCGCGACGGACGCTCTGAACAGGCCGACCGCGAGGGCGGCACGCGGCACCAGGAAGGGCGAGTCCGGATGGACGTTCTCACCGAGGCACTGGCCTCGATGCGCACCGGGCACCCGGCGTCCGCACGCACCAACGGCCGCGCTCCTTGGGGCCTTCGGCTGCCGCCCGTCGCGGGCGCCGGGTTCCATGTGGTGCTGTACGGGACCTGCTGGCTGGTCCCGCTGTCCGACGCGCCGCCGCACCTGGAGCCGATTCCGCTGAACCCCGGCGATGTGATCTTCCTGCGCGGCGGGCGGAGCCACATCCTCGCCGACCACCCCTCCACGCCGGCCGAGGACTGCAAGACCGAGCAGTTTCAGGGCAGTTCACCGATCGGAACGATCACACTCGGCGGCGAGGGCGCCGAGACCAGCCTGCTGTGCGGCAGCTACCACCTGGACCAGAGGAGACCACACCCTCTGGTGCGCCAACTGCCCGAGGTGATCCATCTGCCGACGCGGCACGGCCGCCATCCGGAGCTGAGCGCCGCCGTCCAACTCCTCGGTTCCGAGCTGGAGAACCCGCGCGTCGGCTCGGACGGCATCGTGCCCACCCTGATCGACTCGCTGCTCTTCTACATCCTGCGGGCCTGGCTGGACGATCAGGCCCCGGCCGCCGCGCAGGGCTGGGCCGCTGCCCTGGATGACACGGCGGTCGCGCCCGCCCTGACGGCCATGCACGACGATCCCGCGGCCTCGTGGACGGTCGAGTCCCTCGCGGCGAGGGTCGGTCTGTCCCGCGCCGCGTTCGCCCGGCGGTTCACCGCGCTGGTCGGCGAACCGCCGATGGGCTATCTGACTCGCTGGCGCATGACGACCGCCGCCCGCATGCTGCGGGAGTCCGACGCCCCGCTGACGACGGTCGCCGACCGCACCGGGTACGGCTCGGAGTTCGCCTTCGCCAAGGCCTTCAAACGCGAGTACGGCCTGGCGCCGGGTGCCTACCGGCGCCGGAGCAGGGCGGCCTAGGCAGGCGGCTGGTAGTCACCCGCCGGCTGTTGGGTGATCACACTGAGGCGGTTGGCGGCGTTGATCAGGGCGATGAGTGAGACCAGGGCGGCGAGCTGCTCATCGTCGTAGTGCTTGGCGGCGGTCGCCCAGACGTCGTCGGGGACCCCGCCCGCCGCGTCCGCGATACGGGTGCCCTGCTCCGTCAGCGCCAGGGCGGCGCGCTCGGCCTCGGTGAAGACCTTGGCCTCGCGCCAGGTGGCGACCAGGTTCAGGCGCACCGGGGTCTCCCCGGCGTGGGCGGCGTCCTTGGTGTGCATGTCGGTGCAGAAACCGCAGCCGTTGATCTGGCTCGCCCGGAGCATCACCAGCTCCTGAGTCGTGGACGGCAGCGTCGACTCCGAGAAGATCGCCTTGCTCGCCGATGCGATGTGCTTCAAGGCCTTGGCTGCGATCGGGCTGCCGAAAAGGTTCAAGCGGGCTTCCATCGTGAACTCCTTGCCGTCTGCTGGCGGTTACACCACCTACACGCGCCGGCCCGGCCCGATTCGACAGGGAGGATTGTGACGCGCGTCTCCTTGTCGTGCGGAGCTGCTCACACGGCCACCGCAAGGGCCGCTCAAACGGCCACGGCAATCGCCGCCGTCACACCGACGACGACAATGACCCCGCGCAGGACGGCGGGAGAGAGCCGACGGCCCACCCGCGCCCCGAGCAGACCGCCCACGGTCGCGCCGAGGGCGATCACGCCGGCCACCGTCCAGTCGACGCTCGTCACGGCGATGAAGATGACCGCTGCGACGCCGTTCACGATGGATGCGAGGACGTTCTTGACGGCGTTCAGGCGCTGCAGGTCATCTCGGAGGAACGACCCGAACAGGCCCATGAGCAGCACCCCTTGGGCCGCGCCGAAGTAGCCGCCGTAGACGCCGGTGACCAGGACACCGGACCACAGCGGAATGCCGCCGTCTGCACGGCCGCGGCTGTCGCGCCGCGCGAGCCACTTCTGCAGGCGGGGCTGCAACAGCACCAGCGCGCAGGCGAGCAGGATCAGCACCGGCACCGCGGCACGGAACGTGTCGGCGGACAGCTTCAGGAGCAGGACCGCCCCCGCGACACTGCCCAGGAGCGACGCGAGTCCGAGCCTGATGAGCCGGCGCCGCTGGCCCTTGAGCTCGGCGCGATATCCGTACGCCGCACTGATCACGCCCGGGAAGAGGCCGACGGTGTTGGAGACGTTGGCCAGTACGGGTGGATAACCGAAGGCCAGCAGCGTGGGGAAGGTGATCAGAGTGCCGGAGCCGACCACCGCGTTGATGCCGCCTGCCGCGACGGCCGCGGCGGCTATGGCCACTGTCTCGAGTGCCTGCATGGATCGCCCTTCCCGGGACGGTCGGCGTACCGGAGCGCGGGCAGCCCGGGACGGAGGAGTCTGATGCGGAGCCGGCGGGTCGGCACCCGGCATGGTCCGCACGTCCTCCGGATGACGTGCGTGCCGGGCCGGGTTGCCGCCCTGGGCCCGGGAAGATCGTCTCGCTCGCCCAACACCCAAGTCAATCCTCGGATTTCCTTGCAGACCCCCAAGCTGTAGCTTCACTCGTCATGACCCTCGACGACCTGCGTGTCTTCGTCGCCGTCTGCCGAACGGGCAGCCTCAGCGCCGTCGCCCGCGACCTCTCCTGTACGCAGCCCGCGGTGAGCCAGCACATCAAGCGCCTGGAGCGAGAGCTGGGGCTCAGCCTGCTCGAACGCCACCCGCGCGGGGTTGTCCCCACTCCGGCCGGACAGCTCCTGCAGAACGCGGCGGCAGGTGGTCTCGGGGACATCGACCACGCCCTGCGCCGGCTGAGCGACCTGGTGCACGGAGAGGGCGGCTCGGTCCGGATCACCACCGGTGCCACCACGGTGCGGCACTTCATGTCCGAAGCGATCGTGGCCTTCCGTCGGCGCCACCCCCAGGTGAGCCTCGAATTCGAGACCGCGCACTCCAGCCGCAGCTGCTTCGACGCCCTCATCGCGGGCGGCCTCGACCTGGCCTGGATCACCCTCGGCACACCGGTGAAGGGCATCGAGCAGCACCCGGTCATCGAACTTCCCTGGGTACTGGCCGTCCACCGCGACGACCCCCTTGCCACCAAGCCGCTGATCACCACCGCCGACCTGGCCGGCATTCAGCTCATCGGCCTCCCGGAGAGCACGACATCCCGTGCGCGCCTGGACGCCTGGTTCACCGAGCGCGGCATCAGCCCGGCCTCCGACACCAGCGTCGCCGACTGGGACACCGCACTCCTGCTCGCCGAACTCGGCCTGGGCCACGCGATCGTCCCGGACCTGCCGGGCTGGCGCGGTCCCGGCCACCCCGACCTGCACCTGATCCCCATCCCGGAACTGCCCACCCTGTGGACCGGCTGGGCGGTACGCCGCTGGGACGCGCTGTCCCCCCTGGCCAAGGCCTTCGCCGAAACGGTCAGCGACAACTGTCCGGGCGCACGCATCCCTCATCAGGCGTCGGAGACTCGGAGGAGTTGAAGAAGCCGGAGGGGATTGTCAGTGGCGTTCTGTAGCGTTCAGTAAGTGACCGACGACGACACGACCAGACGCCGCGGTCACCCTGAGGGGGGAGTGCCATGGCTGTTGTCGATCCAGACGGCTGGGCGGGTTTCGGCTGGGACGGCTGGCGGGACCACACGCTGGTACGAGATCGGCTGGAGCGCGGGGCCGATCCGCATGTGTGGGGCGGTGGCCGCCCCCTGCACCGGGCGGCCGTGTGCGGCTCACCGGAGGTGGTCGCCGAGCTGGCCCGCCGCGTCGATGATGTCGACGCGGAGGAGGAGGGCCGCACCGCTCTGTGGGCCGCGGTCCTATCCGACCGCGCGGACAACGCCCGTGTGCTGGCCGCCGCCGGTGCCGACCCCTGGCGGACAGCGCTGGCGGGCTGGTCCCCGGGGCGGCTCAGCCTGGCGGGACCGACGCCGGACCTCTTCATGCTTCCGGCCGGCGAGCGCGGCCTGACCCCGGCGGAGTCCGCCGCCGCGACGGAGGGCAGACGGCTGACCGCGGCCCTGGGCGACGTCTGCCACGACGGCGCGGGCCTGGCGTGCGTGGCCGGGATCGACGCGGCCGAGGCCGCGCGCCGGCTGGAAGCCGCACCCTATGAAGACCCCGAGCTGGAGGTTCTCCTGGAGGACCCATGGTCGTACGACATGGACGATTCCCTGCAGATCATCGGCGCCACCGACGTACAGGGCGGCTGTGTCCTCACCCAACCCTGGGGCTACGCACCGCAGATGCCCGGAGTGCAGACCCTGCTCTCCGCGGGCACCGTCTGCTACGGCCTCTATGCCAACCCCAAGAGCGGCAACCAGGGGAGCATCGTCCGCGACGGCGTCATAGAAGGCTGGGACCTGCACCCCGGAGGCGGCCCCGACGAGGACGACTCCTCTGAGGAAGTCCTCGCCTCCTACCTCTACCGCCACAACGCCGCCGCCTACGCCTGCGCCCACGTGGGCCTGCGACCGGCCGATGCCCGCGCCGTCACCGGCCCGCCCGACCGCTGGCTCAAGCTGCCCCGGCGCGACTACTGGAACTGAGCGGCCGGCCTGCCGCTCACCGGCCTAGCCCTTCAGGCCGACCGTCGCGCACGCGGCCTTGAGCTCGGCCGTGCAGATCTCCTTGGTCTGGTAGATGCCGTCCTCGATCACCGTGGACTTGATGGTGTCCCGGGTCAGGGGGCGGACCGAGACCAGAAGGGAGGGGATGTTCTTCGTGGTGGCGTTCTCGGACCTGTCCCCGGCCAGCGCGTCGTACTCGACCATGCGGCCCTGGGAGATGCGGACGGCCATCTCCGCGGCGCCGACGGCCTCCTCGGGGTAGGGCTTGTAGACGGTCATGTACTGCTCGCCCGTGACGATGCGCTGCACGGCCGACAACTCCGCGTCCTGACCGGTGACCGGCGGCAGGTCGGTGATGCCCGCGGCCTTCAGGGCCTTGATGGCGCCGCCCGCCATGCCGTCGTTGGCGGAGTAGACGGCGGCGATGTTGTCCTTGCCGATCGCGGTGATCGCCTCGGTCATATGGGTTCCGGCCGTCTGCGGTTTCCAGCCGTCGGTGTCGTACGACTTGGCGATGTCCACCTGGTTCTGGAGCTGGGAGAGCGCACCTTCCTTGAACACGGCCGCGTTCGGATCGTTCGGTGCGCCGTTGATCATGACGACCTTGCTGTTCCGGCGGTCGTCACCGCCGAGCGCCTTCAGGATCGCCTGGCCCTGGACCTGGCCGACCAGCTCGTTGTCGAAGGCCGCGTAGCCGGAGACGGGTCCCTCGGCGAGCCGGTCGTAGGCGATGACGGGAATATCCGCTTCCTTCGCCGTCTCGACCGCCGGTGCGAGCTTCTTCGCGTCCACCGCGCTCACCAGGATCGCGTCGACCTTGTCGGCGACCATCTGGTCGAGCTGGTCGTTCTGCTTGGCGGCGTCTCCCTTGGCGTTGGCATAGACGAGCTTGCCCTTGCCGTTGGTGAGCTTCTCGACCTGCTTCTTGATGATGGGGTGGTCGAACTTCTCGTAGCGGGCCGTCTCCGTCTCGGGCAGGAGCAGTCCGACGGTGACCGCGTCACCTTTCCGCTCGGTCTGCGCCTTGTCGTCGTCCGAGTCCAGCAGGCTGCCGCATGCGGCGAGCGAGAGTGCCAAGGCGCTCACAGATACGGCGACGGTGGCTTCACGCATACGGGTTTTCATTCGCCCACTTCCTCGATCGGACCGCTCCGTCGCGATCCGAGATGGCTGAAAGCCAACCCCGGAGCGTTCCCGGCGTCAAGGAGTCAATGCATAACGAGATTGCAATGGAATGTGTGTTTCAGTTTTGAACGTCCCGTATTTACACGTGACAACGGCGGAGCCCGAAATCTACGGTGAGGGACGACGCGGAGAGGGCGTACTCGCCACGGAGGGTGCTGACGCATGACCGAGCCGACGATGACCCGCACCGGACCGATTCGCTACGCCACCGCGGAGCGCTTCGCCCGCCCGAGGCCCGTGCCGGACCCGGACCCCCGCCCCTCCAGCGGTGAGATCTGCCCGCAACTGCCCTCCAGGCTCGACGCGGTGATGGGCCCGCCCCTCGACCGCCACCCGCACGGCGAGGACTGTCTGAACCTGTCGATCACGACACCGGCCCGCGACGCGGGGGCACGCCCGGTGCTCGTGTGGTTGCACGGCGGCGGGTTCAGCAGCGGAGCCGGACTGATGGACTGGTACGACGGCGGCGCGCTCGCCGCCCAGGGCGATGTGGTGGTCGTCGGCGTCAACTACCGTCTCGGCGCGCTCGGTTACCTCTGCCTCGACGGAATCAGCGAGGGCAACCTCGGCCTGTACGACCAACTGGAAGCGCTCCGCTGGGTAAGCGCGCACATCGCCGCGTACGGGGGAGACCCCGGCAACGTCACGGTGATGGGCCAGTCGGCCGGCGCGCTGTCCATCCGCCTCCTCATCGACATGCCGGAGGCCAAGGGACTCTTCCGCCGCGCGATCCTGCAGAGCGCCCCGCTCGCGCTCGCGGCACGCCCCCGCAAGGACGCCCAGGTCCTTGGCCGCCTCTTCGCCGACTTCCTCGCCACGGATCCGCGTACCGCTGAGGTATCCGCGATCCTGGCGGCCCAGCGCGAGACGGCCCTGGCCAACATGAGCCGCTCCGGCAGCACGATGGAACCCGCGTTCACCCCGGTCGAGACCGCCGGCCCCGAACCCTGCTCCGTGTCTTTCGAGGAGAACGTGCGAGGGCTCGACATCCTGTACGGCTGGAACGCGGACGACATGACCGCGTTCCCCGGCGAGGGCGACGACACGGCGGACCTGACCCGTCGCGTCTACGAAGAACCCCTGGCCCTCTTCGGGACCCGCGCGGCACGGACGGGTGCCCAGGTGCACACATACCGCCTTGACTGGCGCCCGACCGGATCGGCGTTCGGTGCCACCCACTGCCTCGAACTCCCGCTCCTTTTCGGCTCGCGCGAGGCGTGGCGGGACTCGCCCATGCTCGGGGCGGTCCCCTGGGAGGAAGTGGACTCGCTCGGCGCGGTGCTGCGTTCCGCCTGGATCATGTTCGCGCGCACCGGCATGCCCGGGCCGGTGTCCGCACCGCTGCACCAGGGGCGGGCGCCCGCATAACCCTCACGGGTGCGGGCGAGCACCCGGCCTCACGAGCCGTCTTCGTCCAAGGGGTGCCACACGGCTCGCCCCCGCTCCGTGCGGACCCGACCGAACACCACATCGGCGAAGTGGATGCCGAAGCCGATCGTGCCGGGCTCCTGGAGCTCGCCGACGAGGCGGCGGCGGAAGTCCGCGGAACGGACGGAGTCGTGGTCGGGGGCCGCGGACCACTCGGGGTGGCCGACCTGGACGGGGGAGTGGAGCGCGTCCCCGAAGGCGATGAGGCGTCGTCCGTCCGAGCCCTGCCCGCCCGCCGTGATGACGTAGGCGGCGTGCCCGGGGGTGTGGCCGGGAACGAACCGGACGCGTACGCCGGGGAAGATCTCCTGGCCGTCCGCCACGGTCCGCACCTTCGGTGCCAGCACGGCGAGCGCCTCCTTGCTCGTGCCGTGCGCCTCCAGGAGGTGGCGTTGGGACCATTCGGGCTCCGCCACCACATAGTCGGCCCGGGTGAAGGCGGGGTGGTCGCGGCCAGGCCCGGGGTGCCAGGCCCAGCCGATGTGGTCGGTGTGCAGGTGGGTGAAGGCGACCGCTTCGATCTCCTCGGGCCTGCGGCCGAGTGCGGTGAGGTTGTCCAGGAGCGCGCCGCCCTGGATGGCGCCTATCGCGTGGCCCGGCTCGGCGGGGAAGGACTGCGGTCCGAAACCGGCGTCGATCAGGAGCGCACGGTCGCCGTGCTCCACCAGCAGGCCACCGATGCCTGCCGCGAGGTGGCCGGTGTCGTCCAGGTACTCGGGGTGGGCGGCCCAGTCCGCGTCGGTGGTGGCCGGCAGCCAGCCGCGGGGCGTGAGCTGGACGGCTCCATCTGGTACGTACGTCACCTTCGTCCCACCGAGTCGCAGGGAACGGATGCCGGAGGGCCTGCGCAGCCGTGCGGTGGCCGCGGGGTGGTGCTGGGAGGCAGTGGTCATGGGGGAACCATATGCATCTAGCTTGAATCATTCAAGCTAGCAATATTCAGGCTGGATGCACTTGCTAGGCTGGGCCGTATGACGACCCCGGAATCACAGGCCATCGCCGAGCGGCAGCTGTGCGGCCTGGTGAACGGGATGGCCGACCAGATCGCGGAGCACCTGCGCGGCCGCGCCGTCAGCCTGGGGCTCACCGCTCCGCAGGCGGCCGCTCTGCGTGAGCTCGCGGGGCCCATGACCATGCGTGAGCTCGCCGAACGCATGAGCTGCGAGCCCTCCAATGCCACCTTCGTCGTGGACAAGCTGGAGAAGCGGGCCCTGATCGAGCGCCGCCCGCACCCTTCCGACCGTCGTGCCAAGCAGCTGGTGCTCACATCGGAGGGCCTCGCGCTGCGGGAGCGGCTCCTTCGGATTCTGGGTGAGGACTCGCCCCTCGCCGCCCTCACCCAGAATGAGCAGGACACCCTGCGTGGCCTGCTCCAGCGGGCCATTTCCCGCCCCCGGTGAGACCGGAGGTCCGTAGATTTCCGCAATGTGGTGCGGGCTCAGGGCCGGTCGGGCGAAATATGTAGTGCTTGCCCGTGCCGTGAAGCCCATCTCGTGCTACTGTTGATCGTAGTTGCAGTTGTGGTTCCCATAAGACTTCAAGTGCCTTTGGTGGATCTATTCCGCCGGGCACTTTTGTATTTCCGGGAGAAGTTTTCCCGGACGGGGCAATCAACGTGGCGACGCCGGGGTTCGCACAGTGCGGGTCCCGGAGCTTGCCCCGAAGGAGATATTTAGTATGGCTACTGGCACCGTGAAGTGGTTCAACTCGGAAAAGGGCTTCGGCTTCATCGAGCAGGAGGGTGGCGGCCCCGACGTCTTCGCCCACTACTCGAACATCGCCACCCAGGGCTTCCGTGAGCTTCAGGAAGGCCAGAAGGTGAACTTCGATGTCACTCAGGGCCAGAAGGGCCCGCAGGCGGAGAACATCGTTCCTGCCTGACGCTGAAGCGTAAGACGACGCTGGTGCCCGCGCCTCAAGGCGCGGGCACCAGCTCGTTGCTGTCTGCGTAAGTTTGTCTTTTATTCGGCTCGTGCTTGCAATTCGTTCGGTTGAAATCCACCGAGAATTCCTCGATGCGTGCCATATCGAGGAAGGTTCTCCATGAACCGATCAGCTCGCACGAACGACCGCTATTCCAATCCCCGCAACAGCGGCGGCACCCGCGGTGCGGCCCCCCGCAAGGGTGGCGGCGCGCGCCCCGGCAACCGCTCCGGCGGCCAGGGACGCCGTCCCGCCGCGCCCCAGGGTGAGTTCGCCCTGCCGGTCACCATCACCCCGGGCCTCCCGGCGGCGGAGACCTTCGCCGAACTCGACATGCCGGCCCCGCTGTTGAAGACGCTCACCGGTCTCGGCGTGACCGAGCCGTTCCCGATCCAGGCGGCCACGCTGCCGAACGCCCTCGCGGGCCGGGACGTCCTCGGCCGGGGCCGCACCGGATCCGGCAAGACCCTCGCCTTCGGGCTCCCGCTCCTCGTGCGCACCGCCGGTCAGCGCGCCGAGTCGAAGCGGCCCCTCGCCCTGGTCCTCGTTCCCACCCGGGAGCTCGCCCAGCAGGTCACCGAGGCACTCACTCCGTATGCCCGGTCGCTGAAGCTGCGTATCGCCACGGTGGTCGGTGGCATGTCGATCGGTCGGCAGGCCGGTGCGCTGCGCTCCGGCGCGGAGGTGCTCGTCGCCACGCCCGGCCGCCTCAAGGACCTCATCGAGCGCAAGGACTGCCGCCTGGACCGGGTGAGCATCACCGTCCTCGACGAGGCCGACCAGATGGCCGACATGGGCTTCATGCCCCAGGTCACCGAACTGCTCGACCAGGTGCGTCCCGACGGCCAGCGGATGTTGTTCTCGGCCACGCTCGACCGCAATGTCGACCTTCTGGTGCGCAGCTACCTCCACGACCCGGTCGTCCACTCGGTCGACCCCTCCAAGGGCGCGGTCACCACGATGGAGCACCACGAACTCCATGTGCACGGCGCCGACAAGATGGCGGCCGCCACCGAGATCGCGGCCCGCGACGGCCGAGTGATCATGTTCCTCGATACCAAGCACGCCGTCGACCAGTTCACCAAGCACCTGATGGGCAGCGGTGTACGCGCCGCGGCGCTGCACGGCGGGAAGTCCCAGCCCCAGCGCACCCGCACCCTCGCCCAGTTCAAGACCGGCGCGGTGACGGTCCTGGTGGCCACGAACGTCGCGGCCCGCGGCATTCACGTCGACAACCTCGACCTGGTGGTCAACGTCGACCCGCCCATCGACCACAAGGACTACCTCCACCGCGGCGGCCGTACCGCCCGTGCGGGTGAGTCCGGCAGCGTCGTCACCCTGGTGACGCCGAACCAGCGCCGTGACATGAGCCGTCTGATGTCCGCCGCCGGGATCAGGCCGCAGATCACCCAGGTGCGCTCCGGTGAGGCCGAGTTGAGTCGCATCACCGGTGCGAAGGCGCCCTCCGGTGTGCCGATCGCCGGCAGTGCGCCCAGCACGGAGCGCCCCAAGCGCGGCGGCGCCCCCTTCCGTGGGATGGGTACGCGCCCCGGGCAGCCTGGCCGTTCCGGCGGCGGCTCTCGCCGGTCTGCCGAATCCCGCGAGATGGCTGAGGCCCGCAAGGCCGCACGAGTGCGTCGCGCTGCCTGAGCAGAGTTCTTGACCCACAGGTCAAGAATCGCCTAGGCTCCTGTCCATGGGAAGGCCGAAGCAGTTCGATCCGGACGCCGCCGTCGAGCGGGCCATGGACGTGTTCTGGCGCAAGGGGTATGCCGCCACCACGCCCCAGGACCTCGTGGACGCGCTCGGTATCGGCAAGGGCAGTCTCTACAACACCTTCGGCAGCAAGCACGCCTTGTTCGAGCGAGCGCTGCGCCGCTATCGCGACAGTCAGGCCGCGGCTCTCATCGAGATGCTCGAGGAGTCGGGGCCCGTGAAAGAGCGGCTGCGCGCGGCGCTGTGGCTGCTCGTCGAGATGGACCTCGCTGATCCGGACCGGCGCGGCTGCATGGCGGTGAACACCGCTGCGGAGCTGGCCGGGACGGACGAGGTGGCGACCGATCTCGTCCGGCGCATGTTCGACCGCACCGAAGAGGCCTTCTCCGCGCTGGTGGAGAAGGGGCAGCGGGCCGGGGAGATCGCCTCCGCTCGTGACGCTCGCGCCGTCGGCAGCCTGCTCCTGACCACGGTGGTCGGCCTGCGCCTGATGGCGCGAGTCGCGGAAGGGCCGGAGCGCCTCGCCAGGGTGATCGACGCGACGGTCGACTCTCTCTGACTCCCTCTGATTCATTCGCCCTTTGATTCATTCACCGGTGCCGCCGTCATCGGGGCGGGTCGGGCGGTCGGGCGGAGTCTCGGCGCATACTCATATTTTGTACTCACAGGTCAAGAAAAATACGTTCGTGAAGGAGCTGGAGAAGCGTGAAGCTCGACCTCCATGGCAAGACCGCCGTTGTCACCGGTGCCAGCCGCGGGATCGGCCTGGCCACCGTCAAGGCGCTGATCGACGAGGGGGTACGCGTCGTCGGCGCGGCCCGCACCGTCACCCCCGAACTCAAGGGGTCGGGAGCGTTCGCCGTGTCGGCCGACCTCAGCACCCCCGAGGGGGTGGCTGTGCTCATGGACGGCGCCTTCGCCGAACTGGGCGGCGTCGACCTGCTGGTGAACAACGTCGGCGCGGGCGACGCTGTGGAGCCGGTCGGCTTCCTCGACACCGACGACGCGCAGTGGCGGGGCGTGTTCGACCTCAATCTGCTCAGCGCGGTCCGCGTCAGCCGCGCCGCGCTGCCGAGCCTGATCGAGCGTGGCGGTGCGATCGTCAACGTGTCCTCGATCAACTCCCGCCTCCCGGCGGCCGGTCCTGTTGCCTACAGTGCGGCCAAGGCTGCGCTCGCCTCCCTCGGTAAATCACTGGCCGAGGAGTTCGGGCCGCGGGGTGTGCGGGTCAACACCGTCTCGCCCGGCGTGGTGCGCACCGCCATCTGGGAGGACCCCGAGGGCTTCGGCGGCAAGGTCGCGGCCGGATTCGGGGTCGAGCACGAGGCGTTCATCGAGCAGATCCCGGCGGCCTTCGGCATCACCAGTGGGCGCATCACGGAGCCCCGGGAGGTGGCGTCACTGATCACGTTCCTGCTCTCGGACGTGGCGGGCAACATCACCGGTGCGGATCACGTGATCGACGGGGGCACGGTCAAGACTGTCTGATGGCGTGTACTGCTCCAGGTGGCTAGCCGACTTGTTGACTTGCCTAAAGGTATTAGGCAATTGCATACTCGGTTATGCCGAAGGAGAGGAAGGTCATGGTTCGCGCAGGACTGACCACGGAGCGCTTGGCCAGGGCCGGGGCGGATCTGGCCGACGAGGTCGGGTTCGAGCAGGTGACGGTCTCGGCGCTCGCCAGGCGCTTCGACGTCAAGGTCGCGAGTCTGTACTCGCACCTGAGGAACTCGCAGGACCTCAAGACGCGGATCGCCCTCCTCTCCCTGGAGGAACTCGCCGACCGGGGCGCCGCAGCCCTCGCCGGGCGGGCCGGCAAGGACGCTCTGACAGCGCTCGCCGACGTCTACCGCGACTACGCCCGGGAGCACCCCGGGCGCTATGCGGCGGCTCAGCTGAGGCTCGACCCGGATACGGCAGCCGCCAGCGCGGGCGTCAGACACGCACAGATGACGCGGGCGATCCTGCGCGGGTACGACCTGGCGGAGCCAGACCAGACCCACGCGGTCCGGATGCTGGGCAGCGTCTTCCACGGCTACGTCAGCCTGGAGATGGCGGGAGGCTTCAGCCACAGCGAACCCGACTCGCAGGAAACGTGGACACGCATCCTGGACGCCCTCGACGCCCTGCTGCGCAACTGGCCCGCGTCCTGACCCTGGCCGGTTGGGAATCCCGGCCCGGCCCTGGCCGGTTGGGAATCCCGGCCCGGCCCACGCTGCGACCGGTGGCCCGCACGGGCTGACTCCCGAGGGGCGGCGGCTCAACTCCCGTGGGAGGAGCGAGTCGACTCCGTGGGGGCGTCACGCCAACTCCCGCGGGAGGAGCGGGTCGACTCCCATGGGGGGCGTCACGCCAACTCCCGTGGGAGAAGCGGCGTATCGACGTGGCGGCGCCTCCCGACAAACTCAGACACCCTGATCAGCAGGCGGAGACCATGCACACCGAGCACGACTGGATCACCACACCCATCACCGCGGACATCCTGCGCGGTGCCCTCGACCTGGAACACACCGCGCACGGCGTCCTGCCGCACCGGCTGCCCGCACGGGCCCGTGCCCAGTGCGCCGACGGACAGCTGGCCATGGCGGAGTCACAGCCCTCCGGTGTGCGCCTTGTCTTTCGCACCCGGGCCACCGCCGTCGAGCTGGACGCGCTGGCCACCAAGCGCGTCTACGTGGGCGCCCCGCCCCGCCCCGAGAGCTTGTACGACCTGCTCGTCGACGGCCGCCCGGCCGGGCAGGCCTCCGTGAGCGGCGGCCACATGCTGACCATCGACCTGACCACCGGGTCGACCGAGACCCGGCCGGGACCGGTCGGCACCCTCCGCTTCACCGAACTGCCCGAGGGAGCCAAGGACATCGAGATCTGGCTGCCGCACAACGAGACCACCGAGCTCGTCGCGCTACGCACCGACGCGCCCGTCGAGCCCGCACCGGACCGGGGCCGCAAGGTCTGGCTGCACCACGGCAGTTCGATCAGTCATGGCTCCGACGCCGCGAGCCCCACCGCTACTTGGCCCGCCCTTGCCGCTTCTCTCAGCGGTGTGGAGCTGATCAACCTCGGCCTGGGTGGCAGCGCGCTGCTCGACCCCTTCACTGCTCGCGCCCTGCGGGACACCCCCGCCGACCTGATCAGCGTCAAGATCGGCCTGAACCTGGTCAACGCCGACCTGATGCGCCTGCGCGCCTTCGGCCCCGCTGTCCACGGCTTCCTCGACACGATCCGTGAAGGCCACTCCAGTACGCCGCTGTTGGTCATCTCGCCCGTTCTGTGCCCCATCCACGAGGACACACCCGGCCCCACCGCGCCGGACTTCAACGACCTCAGCTCCGGGCGGCTGCAGTTCCGGGCTATGGGCGATCCGGCGGAGACCGCGAGCGGGAAGCTGACGCTGGGCGTCATCCGCGAGGAGCTGGCCCGGATCGTGGCGCAGCGGGCGGCCGAGGACCCCAACCTGCACTACCTCGACGGCCGTGAGCTGTACGGGGACTCGGACTCCGCCGAGCTTCCGCTGCCCGACCAGATACACCCGGACGCCGCCACGCACCGCCGCATGGGCGAACGCTTCGCCGAGCTGGCTTTCGCGGCCGGCGGTGCCTTCGGCGCCCTCGATGCCTCCGCGGGCCGAGGGGCCTGAAGCCGGGCGGCGGATCCGCGCGCACTCGATGGCCGCCCGCGGTCTCCGTCTCCTGCCGGGGATGCTCTGCCGCGCGGGATGGCGCCCCCGGCAGGTGACTCACCCCAAGTCGGTGCGCCCCTTCGCTCCTTGGGTGAGCAGCCACTGGACGACGTCATCGGCGTCCTGTGCGCGGGCGATGTCCAGGGGTGTCATGTCGTCGTAGCCGATCCAATTCACCTCAGCTCCATCCTTCAACAGGCGCTTGGCAGTGGGGAGTTGGCCACCATGGCAGGCGCCCCAGAACGCGCTGGTGATCGCGGGCCCGCTGGGGGAGTCCGGTGCGGCGAGGATGGCCTCGACCTGGTCGAGCAGGCCAAGGGTGGCGGCGTCCTGCAGGTCCGCACGGGCGCCGTGCTCAAGAAGCCTGCGAGCCGCCCGCCACTGGCCGAAGCCGCGCGCGTCGGCGAGCGGTGTGCCGCCACCGATGACGGCCCCGTACGCCTCGATGTCGGCGCCCGCGGCGATGAGGGCGTCCAGCGCGGTGACGTCGTCGTTGCTGGCGGCCCAGTGCAGAGGAGTCTCGTTGCGGGCGCCGACGAAGCGGGCGTTGGGATCGGCGCCCGCGGCGACGAGGGTGGCAATGACCTCTTCCGCGTTGGGGTAGTGGCCGGGCCAGTCGGTGGCGATGTGGAGGAGGCTTCGCCGGCCCGCCGCAGGTCCTTCCTGACTGATCAGGCTGGTGGCCAGTGAGGGGTGATCGGCGAGGAGCTGACGCAGTGCGCGGACGTCACCCTTCCGGATCGCCTCGGTCACCGAGACGGCCAAGGGAGTCAGGGAGTTGAGGGTGTCCATGAAGGGGATGGCCTCCTGCTCGATCGGCTGGTCCAGACCTATTGACGGCAGGTCTGGACCACTTTACGGTGTGGCGCGTCGCACCACTTACGTCTCCAGGCTCGACAGTCCAGGAGGTAAGCGTG
Organism: Streptomyces sp. NPDC033180; assembly: GCF_055577645.1. Lineage (NCBI taxonomy): Bacteria > Bacillati > Actinomycetota > Actinomycetes > Kitasatosporales > Streptomycetaceae > Streptomyces > Streptomyces sp. NPDC033180. The sequence goes on from NZ_JBVIPU010000006.1 coordinate 69,706, forward strand.
TCATCCCGACCCTCTCCCCACATTCCGCGCCGTGCACCGTCCCGTCTTCTGACGCTCGGCCTGGCGATGGCCTGCGCCGTACCAGTGCTCGTCGGCGCGACACCGAGTAGTACGCCAGCGAGCAGTGCGACGACAGCGAGCAGCGCGACGCCGAGCAGCGTGGCGCCACAGGACCGCCAGGCCGCCGCCACCCAGGACCAGGAGACCGCCGACAGGGCCCGGGACGTGCGGGACGAAACGTGCGCGGTCAAGTCGAAGCCCGCCGGGAAGGTGCTCCAGGGCTACTGGGAGAACTGGGACGGAGCCGCCAACGGCGTTCACCCGCCCTTCGGTTGGACCCCGATCACCGACACGCGTATGCGGGACCACGGCTACAACGTGATCAACGCGGCGTTCCCAGTCATCCGCTCCGACGGCACCGTCCTGTGGGAGGACGGCATGGATTCGACGGTGAAGGTCGCCACACCGGCCGAGATGTGCCGGGCGAAGGCGAACGGCGCCACGATCCTGATGTCGATCGGCGGCGCGACGGCGGGCATCGACCTCAGCTCGAGCACGGTCGCCGACCGCTTCGTCGAGACCGTGGTGCCAATCCTGAAGAAATACAACTTCGACGGCATGGACATCGACATCGAGACCGGCCTCGTGGGCAGCGGCAACATCAACCAGCTCTCCGCGTCGCAGGCCAACCTCGTCCGCATCATCGACGGCGTCCTCGCCCGGATGCCCGCCAACTTCGGCCTGACGATGGCGCCCGAAACGGCGTATGTCACCGGCGGCAGCGTGGCGTACGGCTCGATCTGGGGCGCGTACCTCCCCATCGTGAAGAAGTACGCGGACAACGGCCGCCTCTGGTGGCTGAACATGCAGTACTACAACGGCAGCATGTACGGCTGCTCCGGCGACTCCTACTCCGCCGGAACCGTCCAGGGCTTCGTCGCGCAGACGGACTGCCTGAACAAGGGGCTGGTCGTCCAGGGCACCACGATCAAGGTCCCGTACGACAAACAGGTCCCGGGCCTCCCCGCACAACCGGGCGCGGGCGGCGGCTACATGGCCCCGAACCTGGTCACTCAGGCGTGGAACCACTACAACGGCGCGCTGAAGGGCCTGATGACCTGGTCCATCAACTGGGACGGCTCGAAGGGGTGGACGTTCGGCGACAACGTGAAGGGGCTGACGTAGCGTAGTTTGCTGAGGGTAGTAAACGTGCAGGTCAGACGGGGTTGTGCCTTTCGGGATGCGGCCCTGTTTCCGTGCCCGTGCTGGTTAGATGCTGGATTTCTGACCTGTCGTCACCTGTCCTGGCCCTTGGCCATCCGTACCGTGCTGAACGCCGAGCGACGGCCACCATGCCCCAGCTGGTTCCTCGTCGGCGAAGACCATGCCACGGATGATGACGGCTACGAGGACGAGCTAACCGCCTTCCTCTCCGTCTGCTCACGATATGGGCGCGCAACACCTATGCCCGAGCCCGGGCCGTGAACACAGGCCGCAGATCTGGCCCTGGTTCGGGATCCTCCACGTTCCTAGGTCTACCGGGATGCGGCAAGGACGTCGAAGGTGCGGTGCGACGTCACCGTGTTCCGCACGGCCCTCGATCAGGATGGGCTGCGCAGCACGTCAAGCAACTGGCTGCCGAAAAGCGATATCTCGGCACGCCTACTGACGCGCTGCTTCTTAGACGGAGATGTGGCACCTGAACGGATGCTGCGTTCAAGGCACCAAGATCAGAGGGCATTCCGTTTCTAATGCGGCTCGCGGCATGAGGACCGGCCGCGCTTAGGGACCACGCTCGGGCAGGGCTCGGCATTTGTGATCACGCGCGGGGAGGACGTAGGGAAGTTCGAGGGCGTTCCCGGCTCGTACCCAAGGATTGTGGTCGGGGAGGGCTCCGGTTCCCCGAGCGAGGGCTGGCTGGCGTACGCGGACACGGCATCGGCCGCGCAAGACTTCGAGCCGGACGGCCCCCACGGAGGCCGACGACCCGCTGATGCTGTACTTCACGTCGGGCACGACATCGCAACCGAAACTGGTGGAGCACACCCATGTGTCGTACTCGGTGGGCCACTTGGCGACGATGTACTGGATCGGCGACGCATCCTCTGAGGCTCCCCGCCTGTGCCCGAGGAGTCACTACGTTGCCGAGCCCCTGTCCATCGCCGCACTAGGTGCCGAAGTCGAGACCACGTTCTCTCCAGGCAGTCATGCTGTTCTGGCTCCGGTATCACCCGGTCTTTCGTCGGTCGAACCAAACCGTGGCGAGAGTCGGCAACAGCCCTGCCCAGACGAGAAGTTGTGGCGCCTCTCGTTCTGTCCATGGGGGCTGTGTGATCAGCAGTGTGCAGAGCATGGCCCACGTGGCCTGGGCAAGGGCAATGCGAGGCCATCTACGCCGACGGATCACGGAGTGGATGTTGACCCGGATACCGGAGCGTAGGCGGCGGTAGCGCAGCAGGGCGCCCACGGCCCAGATCGCGGCGGTGGGTACGAGGAACCACAGGCGCTGGCCGAGCGGAACTGGTAGCTCTCTTGGTACCTCATCCGCGGCGACGAGGAGGTCGAGCTGGACAGCGGCGAAGGCCAGGCAGAGCAGGGCGAGCCAGCGGATGCCGCGGAGCAGGCGGTAGGAGGCGTGGTCGAGGCCCTCCTGCATCAGCTCTGAGTTCGGGGCAGCCGCGAGAGCATCCGCGTACAGGGCGGCGGCGTGTGCCGCCTTGATGCCAGGTGCACTCGCCTGGTGCTTGGTCTGCCGGGCCAGGGCGTCGGGGTGGGTGGGATTGATCTGGAGGATGGCACGGTTCATCTGTTCGGCAACCGTCTCGTTGCCTGCGATGTAGGCGATGAGGAAGGCGACTTCGTAGGGGTAGACCTCGTCGGGGCCCAGGCGTATGGCCTCCTTGACCAGGGCGGCCGACTCCTCGAAGACCTGCGGCGGCACTTTGTCGATGTGTATGACCTGGCTGGGCTGGGACTGGCCGTACTGCGTGAGGCGGATGCGGTAGATGAGGTCGGCGAGATAGGCGTATCCGTGCCAGTCGTCGGGGGCGAGGCGGATCACTTCGCGCAGGGATACTTCGGCCTCCTGCCACCGGCTGCCGATCCCCCGCAGTGCGTGGGCGCGCATCCTGAGCGCGTACACGTTCTCGGGGTTGAGGGTGAGGGCTTTGTCGGCGGCTTCTAGACCCTTCTCCGGTTGTTCGGAGCGTGTGTGGCACAGGGAGAGGTCGATCCAGGCGTCGGTGTCGTCGGGGTGTTCGGTCAGGTGTCGGCCCAGGAGTGTTTGGGCGTCGTCGTACCGGTTGAGAGTGATGAGCGCGCCGGCCCGTTCGACGGTCGGGTGCACGGTGGTCACAGTTTGCGCCTCTTCTTCAGATAGGCGACGAGGTCGTCGTAGGTGCCGCCCTCGTTGGCGAACATGGCGACGTTGCGGGCGGTGGCGAACCACGGTTCGGTCGAGGGCCTGATCGTGGCGGCTGCGTTGAGTAGGTCCTTCATGCTGATCATGCGGACGGTGCCGGTTCGGGCAGAGTCGAGCAGAGCGCTTTCGGCTGCTGCCTCGCAGAGGTGGGCGAGGTCGGCACCGGACAGGCCATCTGTGGCTTTGGCGAGTTTGCGCAAGTCGATCCCCGCAACGGGGCGTTGGCTGAGGTGGTAGCGGAGGATCGTCTCGCGGGCCGGGCCATCGGGCGGCAGGACCAAGAGGGTGCGGTCGAGGCGGCCGGGGCGGCGTAGGGCGATGTCGACGTCCCAGGGGACGTTGGTGGCGGCGAGGACGAAGACGCCTTCGTTGGCGGCGGAGCTGATGCCGTCCAGCTCGGTGAGGAGTTGGTTGACGGTGTTGCGCATGCCGCTGTGGGCAGTGCGGCTGCGCTTGGCGCCCAGGGCGTCCAGCTCGTCGAGGAAGACGACGCAGGGTGCTTGGCGGCGGGCGGTCTCGAAGACCTCGTGCATGTTGCGTTCGGAGTTGCCGATCCACATGTCGAGTACGTCGTTGACCGATACGGACAGGAAGTTCGCGCCGAGCTCCCCGGCGATGGCGCGGGCGATGAAGGTCTTGCCGCAGCCGGGCGGGCCGTAGAGGAGCAGTCCGCCGCGCAGGCTCTTGCCGTAGAGCTTGCGCAGTTCAGGGTTGCGCATCGGGGCCAGGAAGGCGGCTTCGAGGCGTTCCTTTACTTCCTGCATGCCGCCGACGTCGGCGAGCCGCACGGTGCCGGGTGTGGCCACGTCCCAGGCTGTGGCATCGCCAGGGTCGCCGCTGCCGTCGGCGGCCAGCGGCGCCTCGGCCTGGGACGCTGTGCTCTCGAGGAACCGGGGCGGGAGGAGGTCGCCGACCTCCTCCTCAGCAGCCCCCCAGTCGAAGCCGTCCTGAGGCCGGGAGGGCGGCGCCGGGGTCTGCGGGGCAGGTGCGCCCATGGTGCGGGTCATGAGGCTGCGTACCTGCGGATCGGCCGGCGCGTGTTGCAGTGCGACAGCGGCTTCTGTGATCGCCGCGTCGTGGTGTCCGGCGTCCAGTAGCACTTCTGCGAGGTGTACGCGCAGCGGCACGTCGTTGGGGGCCGCCGCGACGGCTGTGCGCAGGCTCTGGATCAGAGGGGATTCCTCCGGCATGGTCCGCTCTCTACGTAGATGATGACTGGGGTGGTTCGGCGTTCCCTGTTGGTCCTGGTTCACCGGGGTGACCTGGTCGATCCTGGGGTGGCCTTGAGGTGCTGGGTGAGGTGCTGGAGGGTGGTCCAGGAGTTCGGGTCGGTGCCGTCGCCCAGGACGTAGTGGAGTGCCGGCCGTGCAGTGGGGCCGAGGCGGCTGGGGCCGGGGCCCTGGGGCGGGTGTTGGGCGTGGGTGAGGCCGATGTCGTTCACGGCGTCTGAGCCCAGGGTGAAGGAGAAGGGGAGGGGTGGGGCTTCGAAGCGGGGCGGGATGGTGAGGTCTCGGCGGGCGGTGCGGAGCGACGTGAGCATGGATGCCATGCCGTGGTCCGTGGCGAGGGTCTCGGCCAGCGGCGCGATGGCGTCCAGGGGCGGGGCTTCGTCGGGGGCGTAGCCGAGGGTGAGGGTGACGCGTTCCTCGATGCCTGCCGTGGTGTGGGTGATGTGGGTGGTGGCGATGGCCGGGCGGCCCGGGGTGCCGATGGTGGTCAGCCAGGTGGGCACGTTCTTCTGCGCGCGGGTGCGGGCCAGTTCGGTCAGCTGGCGTCGGGACCAGGGAAGGGCGATGGGTTCCGCCGTAGACCAGCCGGCCGGTGGTGCGCCGGTGAGGGACTGCCACGCCGCTTCCAGGGCGCCGCCGAGCAGGAGGTGTTCGTCGGCGGGGTGGGTGGTGTGGAGGGAGAGGAGTAGTTGGCGTTCGCGCGGAGCATCAGGGGTGTCGGGGGTGGGACCGGGTTTGAAGGCCTCCGCGATCCGGGGGCTTCCGTCCGTGGGCTTCTCTGGCGTGAAGTGGCCTTCGTGCCAGTGGAGTTCGGCACCGGACAGGCCGTCGTAGTAGCCGCAGTCGGGGTCTTGGACGACCCAGCGGTTGGGGTGGCCGTGCAGTGCGTTGCGGGTGGGGAGGGTGAGGCTGGTTTGGGGCGGGGTGACGATCTGCAGGGCGCGGTCGTCGGCGGCGGCGGTGCGCAGGGCGTCGGCGAGCCAGCTGGTCATTGCAACGACGGGGCGGTCCTGGATGACGACCGCGGCCTTGTCTGTGAGGACGTCTACGGCCGGCGGTGTCGCTTCGGGTGCCGGTGCGGCCGTGGCGGTCTCGGGGGTGAGCAGGACGACGTCGGTGTGGGCCGCTTCCGGTGGCCAGACTGTGCCGCCCAGGACGGCTGCTAGGCGGCCGGCGAAGGAACCGGCGAGCCGTTCGCCCTCCTCGACGGTGGTGGAGGCGCGCGCTTCGGTCCACCAGAACACCCCGTCGGGGGAAGTGACTTCGGCTCCGAGCAGGCGCTGTGCCTCGTCGGGGACCTGGATGAGTAGGGGTGCTTCGACGGAGACCAGGGGGCGGCCGGTCGGGGTGCAGAGCTGGACGACCGCACCGTCGGCCAGGGAGTTGATGCCCAGGTCGGGGCCGCCGGCGAAGAGTCCGGCGAGCAGTGTGTTGATGTCGGGCATCTTGGGGGTGAGGGCGATGACGTCCTTGGTCACGGGTGTTTGTTCTCCGCGGTGTGGTCGGCCTCGGTGGCCAGGGCGGTCTGAATGAGCTGGTGGCGCCGGCCTCGGCGGACGAGGGTGCCTCGGCCGGGGGGTTGGGTGGAGGCGTAGAGGCCGGGGAAGAGCTGGCCTTCGGTGCGGTCGCCGGTCATGAGGAGGGCGGTGGTGCCGGTTTCGCGCAGGGTGGTGAGGAAGGGTTCGTACAGGGCGCGGGAGGCGCCTGCGACGCGGCGGGTGACGATGAAGTGCAGGCCGATGTCCGGGGCGGAGGAGATGTAGGGCAGGAAGGGGGCCAGGGGTTGTTGGCCTGCGGTGGTGAGGATGTCGTAGTCGTCGACGAGGATGACGATGCGCGGGCCGGTGAAGGCAGGGGCGTCGGTGATTGCGTCCGGGTCGGCGGTCTCCGGCAGGCGCTTTTCCAGTTCCCCCGCGATGCCGGTGGCCAGGGCGGTGGCGAGTTTGGCGTTGTGGGCGTATCCGCCGCGGTAGGGCTCGGGGACGACGCCGCGCAGGCCGCGGCGGGGGTCGAAGACGCCGAAGACGAGTTCTTTGTCGCTGTGGCGGTCGATGAGCTGGCCGGTGATGAGTTTGAGCAGGTTGGTCTTGCCGCATTCGTTGTCGCCCAGGATCAGCAGGTGCTGGTCCGGTCCGGTCAGGTCCAGGAGGGCGGGAGCCAGGTTGTCCTGGTCGAGGCCGAGGGGGATGCGTGAGGGCTCGGCGGTGGGCGAGGGCAGTTTGGCGGCGGGCAGGGCGGTGGGCAACACCCTTACGGGGGCAGCGAGTTCGCCGTTCCAGCTGGCGCGCAGGGTGCGGGCGGCGCGTTCCAGGGCGGGGCCCAGGTCGCTGGTGGTGGGTTGGCCGTCGATGCGGGGCAGGGCGGTGTGGGCGAAGAGTTTGGCGTCGGTCAGGACTCGACCGGGGGTGTCGGCGGTCAGCGTTTCGGACAGTTTGCGGTCGACGCTGGAGTCGGAGGGGTCGTTGAGGCGAAGTTCGACACGCGTGCCGAACATGGACTGGGTGGCGATGCGTACGTCGTTCCAGCGCAGCATGCCCGCCACGATGTGGATGCCGTAGCCGCTGCCGCGTTTGAGGAGGTCGGCGATCGTGTCGTCGAGTTCGCCGAACTCGTCGCGCAGGGCGCCGAATCCGTCGATGAGCAGCACGATGTCGGTGGAGCCGAGTTCGGTCAGCCGTCCTTGGGCGCGCAGGTGGCGCAGTTGGTCGATGGAGTCGATGCCGTGCTCGCGGAAGAGCTCTTCGCGTAGGGCGAGTTGGGCGCGGACCTCGGCGACCGTGCGGGCGGCGCGCTCGTGATCGGCGCGTCCCGCGATGCCGCCGACGTGCGGCATACCGGAGAGCGCGGAGAGCCCGCCGCCGACCAGGTCCAGGCCGTAGACGGCGGCCTGGTGTGGGGTGTGGGTCAGGGCCAGGGAGAGGGTCAGGGTGCGGAGCAGGGTGGTCTTGCCGGACTGCGGGCCGCCGATGACAGCGGCGTGTCCGCCGGCGACGGTCAGATCCAGGATCCAAGGCATCTGTCCCTGCTTGGCCGGGTCGTCAAGGACGCCCAGCGGTATCTGCATGGCGCCTGCGGCGGTGCCCAGGTGCAGGCCGCGCTCAGAGGCTTGTACGGGCCCGGCGGCGGCATCGAGCGCGATCGCGGCGGGCAGCGGGGGCAGCCAGATGCGGCGTACGGGCGGGGCGGAGGCGCACAGTTGGTCGACCATGGCCGTCAGGACGGTCGGGCCGGTCTCCCGCTCCCGCATGGCGGGTTCTTCCGGCGTACCGGTGGTGGGGTTCTGGCCGGAGTTGAAGGTGGGATAGGCCCAGGCGAGGGGCTCTTCAGTGGCCTGGTCGTGGTGGGTGGGGCCGCGGTGGGCGCCGGAGACGTAGCCCGCCTTGAAGCGTTCGTATGTCGATGTGTCGACCTTGAGGTAGCCGAAGCCCGGCAGCGGCGGTAGCTGGAAGGCGTCCACGGTGTCCAGGACGGTGCGTGACTCGTCGGCGGAGAAGGTGCGCAGGCCGAGCCGGTAGGAGAGGTAGGTCTCCAGGCCCTTGAGTTTGCCGGATTCGATGCGCTGGCTGGAGAGCAGCAGGTGCACGCCGATGGAACGGCCAATGCGGCCGATGGACAGGAACAGGTCGATGAAGTCGGGTTTGGCGGTGAGGAGTTCGCCGAATTCGTCGATGACGACGAACAGGTGGGGCAGGGCTTCCAGTTCGGGCTGTTTGGCGCGCAGGGCGGCGTAGTGGCCGATGTCGGCGACGTTCCCGGCGTCCTTGAGAACCTGCTGGCGGCGCTTGACCTCCCCGGCCAGGCTGGTGTGGACGCGTTCGACGAGCCCGGCCTGGTTCTCCAGGTTGGTGATGACGCCGGCGACGTGCGGGAGCCCGGTGAAGGGGGCGAAGGTGGCGCCGCCCTTGTAGTCGACCAGGACCAGCGCGAGGTCTTCGGGGGAATGGGTGGCGGCCAGCGCCAGGACCAGGGTGCGTAGCAGTTCGCTCTTGCCGGAGCCGGTCGCGCCCACGCACAGGCCGTGCGGGCCCATGCCCAGTTCGGAGGACTCCTTGAGGTCCAACAGGACGGGTTCGTGGCGGTCGTTGAGCCCGATGGGAACGCGCAGGAAGTCGCGCTCGCTGCGAGGCGCCCACAGCTGGTCGAGGTCGAGGGCGGCCGGATCGTCGATGCCCAGCAGGGTGGGGAAGTCGACGGGGCCGGAGATGGGGGTGCCCTCGGCGGCGGACTCGGCGGACAGGCGCAGGGGGGCGAGCATGCGGGCCAGGCCTTCGGCCCCCGCGATGCTCACCTCATCCGCGGTGCCGTGGCCGGGCCGCGCGTCGGGGACACGCAGGTCTTCGACGCTCACCTGGTCGCCGTCGACAGTGATCCGCACGCTCACCTGATCTGGTTCGTGTACCTGCTGTTCGAGCAGATGCAGCACGGTCACGCCCATACCCGTGAGGTCGGTAGCCGAGTCGGGGCGGGGGAGTTCGGTGGCCGTGTCTCCGTGGCAGTCGCTGACGACCAGGAGGCGGTCGTTCATCCGCAGCGCGTTGCGGTCGGACAGGCCGCGGCGTACTTCCGCGGCGTAGGACGAGCGGCGCCGCAGGTCCGGGGCGCACTGCCGGGCGAGCTGCTCCACGCTCGGTGCGATGCGCCGGGCGGCGACCGGCCCGTCGTCCTGCTGGGCATCGAGGATGTGGGGCAGCCACTTCGCCCACTCCCACTCCTCCAGACGCCCGCCGGGCACGCCGAGAGCGATGGCGACGTCGTCAGGGGCGTGCGTCACCGCGGTCTGGATCAGCAGGGCACGGGCGACGCGCAGGACACCGTCCCGGTCACCGATGATGCTGACGTTGCCTGCCCGATCGAGCGGTGCCACCAGCGGGAAGTCGGTCGCGGTGGTGAACCGGTGCTGCAGCGCGCGCGCTTCGTTCAGCATGAAGGGGTCGGGCGGGGTCAGCACGCCGCTGCCCTGGTTCTGGCCGATCGTCAGGGCGTGTACGGGGACGTCGCCCGTGCCGAGCCGCACGCGCAGGAAGTCCGCGTCGAGGCGGCGCCTCTCCCACAACCGGGCCGGGTCACGCACGAGGTCGTACAACGCCGCCGGGGGCGGATTGAGGACGCGTGCCTGCATCCGCAACCCCCGCTCGGCGGCCCCGAGTTCCTCGCGCTGCTCCTCCACGTACTCCAGATACCGCTCGCGCTGCGTACGCCGGGTGCGCTGGGCCTTGCCGCGCTGGGACAGGAACAGGGCGACCGCGCCCAGCAAGGCGAAGACCAGGACGATCGCGCCGATGGCAGCGAACTGGCTGTTGCGGATGACCGTCATCATGACGACCGAGCCCATGACACCGGCCATCGGCAGCAGCGCGGTGGCCGCGTTGCCCATCTTGCCCTCGGGCAGGTTCGGGGGCGGCTCGATGGTGCGTTCCGGGGCAGCGGGGAGAGGCCGGGTGGAGCGGGCCGGGCGGTGTATGAGGCGGTTGGTCATCGCACCCGCACCGCCCGCCCCATCGCCTCGGCGGCCAGTCGGACGGCGGCGTCGCGGGAGCTCTGGCTGAGCATGCCGGTGTGGATGGGGCCTCCTTGGGCCAGATGACGGTCGTAGGGGAGCGGTACTACGGCAGCTCCCGTCTCCCGCAGGTGCGCGGCGGCCGTCTTCAAGTCGAGCGTCGTATCAGGGGAGTTGGCCGACAGCGCGACCACGGTGGTGGCCAGGGCCGAGTGCGGTAGTTGGGCCAGCCAGTCCAGGACCAGACGGGTGCCGTTGACGCCCTCGGCAGTCATCGGGGCGACCACTACGCGGGCGTGGGCGGTGTCCATCGCGGTCCGCGCCACATCGCCGGGCAGCGTCTCGCAGTCGACCACCGACACCGCGAAGTAGCGGCGCAGCGCGAGGGTGACGGTGCGGTAGGTGGGTACATCGAGCGGGGCGCCGACACGTCCCTGGCTAGCGGGCAGCAGCCAGCCACCGTCCGTGACCGGCACCAGGTAGCCGGTGACGTCGGTGAGTTGCATGGCCGGGCTGAGGATCTGGGCCAGATCGGCGCAGGCCCAGCGCACGGACTCCGCGCCCAGGCGCACCGGCAGGGTGCCGAGCGCGGCATCGGCTTCCAGGGCGAGCACGGGGTCGTGTCGGTAGTGGTTGAAGGTCCGGGCAAGGAGGGCGGAGACGGTGGACTTGCCGACGCCACCGCGGATGGAGGTCACTGCGACGACCCGCCCGGTGGTGACCGGCTGCTGCACCTCGCGGGCGAGCTGGGTCTGCTCGGCGACCTCCTGCCCTGCCGACGCGGTGAGCTTCCGCAGCGTACGACCTGTGCGCCGCGCGGCGGAGTCACCGTGCTGCGGGCTGCCCAGGGCGCGGGCCAGGCGCGGATCGACCGTGGGCACGGACTCAGGGGTGGGCATCGGGACACGAGGATCACGCGTTCTGTTGTGTACGGGACGGGGCGGGGCCGTCGGCTGAGGAGCCGGTCTTGAGTCCGCGGGTGCGTCACTGTCCGCCCTGCGGAGAGCGACAGCCGGCTCGACCGCCGAGCCGGTGCTCGCGCCCAGATCCCTCAGTACGTTCCGCTGCCAGTCATCTTCCTGAGCCATGCCGCGCCCCTACGCGAAGGTGTCGAGCAGTCGCCCGTACACACCGAACACCCCGATGACCAGGGGCAACAGGGCGATGACGCCCACCGACTCCAGGACGTCGCCGACACGGCGAAGCCGCACCCGCACATGCTCGGCGGGCTGCGCCGCGAGCACCACCAGGGGTGCCAGCGCGAGTCCGGCCAGCAAGGCCAGCGGCCCACCGCCGGACGACCGCTCCTGCCAGACGCCGACCAGCGCGACGACGACGACCGCTGCCGCGGCGAACAACGCCACCACCTCGGCGACCAGCGGAAAGGCCCGCGCCCGCAGTGCCAGCACCACCGCGGTAACCACGGCGAGGAGCACGGTCCACACGGTCGGCGCTGCGAGCGCCATCACGCCCGCCCCGGCCGCCGAGACGGCCAACACGACGGTGGCGACGGACAGTCCACGGTGGGTGGCGGTCAGCGCGGTACCCACCCGATATCGACTCACCGACGATCCGCCCGAGCGCCGGTCATCAAGCCCCGACAACCCCGACGCCATGAGCGCGATCCGCGGCAGCACACCGAGCACCACCACCGACACCACGGCAAGCAAGGAGCCCATCCGAGCCTGCCCGGTAGCCGTCAGCGCCCCGTCCTGCAACGCAACGGACGTTTCCCACAGGATCAGGCAGCCGAGCATGGCCGCGGCTCCGATCAGACCGCCCCGCCCCAACGGGGAGAAACACCCCAGGAAGAGCAGCACCAGCATCGCTGCCAGGGTCACCCCTGCCAGCCGCGCGGCGCCGGACCAGACATGGGCGTCGGCCAACGTCCAGGCCCCGAGCGCCCCCAGGGCCCCGGCGCAGATGACCAGTGTGGCGGAGAGCGCCCGCCGCTTCATGCGCCCCAGCACGATCCCGGCGATACCGACCAGAACGGCAACGCCCACTAGGGCGTTGCCCACGTCCACCAACTCGAACTCGCCGCGTGCCAACACTCCGGCGACGAGAGCCCACGCCACGGTGGCCGACCCGGCCACCGCCCGCCGACTTGCGGGCCGCCACCGCCAGGCCCGCACATCCAAATCATCGGCAGCCTCATCGGTAACGTCATGCACGACGGGCGCGGAGGGCGCGTCCTCGGCCCGCACGAGCCGCAGCACGGCGCCGTCCGCTATCCCGGCGGATTCCAGCGTGCTGTCGTGTGCGAGGGCCGAGCCGTCCGCGGTGACCAGATGCCGCAACAAGGGCCGGCCGGCAGCCTGATCATCGAGCAGCCGCAACACTTCCGGAAGCAGCAGCCCAACTGGCTCCTGAGAGGGAAGAACGAGGTCCACCCGCCGCCGCTCTCCCACCAGAGTGACCCGGCTCAAGGCCGTACGACTCGTACCGCTCGTGCGGCTCAACGGCCCCGCAGATATCACGCGTTCGAACCTATCATCGAGAGGAAGGGGTTATGGAATGCGAAGGTGAGGAAGAAGCTCGGGAATTGGGGGAAGCGGGCACCGGCGACTCGTAGGGACTTTTCCCAATGAGTCGGTGTGAGACGAACGACCATCCCACGCATCCGGCACACAAGATCGCCGCGACTACCATTCCGGCGACCACTTTCCCCAATCGCTCATCAACGGACCTCCGCTGCCGCTGCGATCCGAACAGAAGGGCATCGCGCAACCGTCGGCGTCGAACCGACACCGACTCCAAGAGTTGACTGTCGTAATCCTGAGCTGCCATCAGATGGACTCACAGGCCTCTGCAAGTGGACAGGGAGATGACATGGTTCCTTCTTAGTTTCTTGGGGCACGGCCTGCTGGGCGGTTGCCTTGACTGCATGAGCTGCTCAGGGGTCGCGAAGTGGTCCCGCGCGCCATTGGGGGGGGGCGGGCACGCCTGGTCCTGAGGATGGACATTGACAACTGGGCTGAGGTGCGAGTTGTTCCTACACCCCGGTTGCTACCTTCGCCACTCTGGAACGGCAGGCTCAACCGATGACACGCGCCCCGAGGGCCTTGAGGAGCGCGGCATACGCCTTGCACGGCTGGTGGGCCGCCTGGCCCCGCACGGCGCCTCGGGGGGAGCATCCAGCTCATGGCTGTTACAGCTTGTCCGTCAGGTCCGGCCCCAGCCCACTCTCATCAGCGTCCGGCGTACTGATGCCGAAGTCGACGGCATGCCCGAAATACGTTGGCTCACCTGTCTCGGCTTCCATGCCGAGTGCGGAATTGAGTTCGCGCAGCGCGTCGGCAAGCCGAGGGGCATTCCTTCTCTGTACCTCCGGATGCGGACGGCCAGAGAAGTTGAACCAGCTCCAAATATCGTGGTGAACCGAAACGGTTGCGGTCGGACCGTAGGAGGAAGTTGTGACAGACAAATCCACGAGGCGGGGCTCCTTTCGGGGGCGCCCGTCAGCGTCGTACCAGACTCCACTACCGATGACCTTGAAGTCTCGGATCTTCGCCTCGGAGAAAGCTACGGGACGGCTACCAGAGAGCTTTTGCGATATTTCTTGCTCTGTCATATTTCGAATGAAGACCGTGCTCATCACCCCTGTAAACCCTTTCCCAGGGACGAGCCACATGCATTCCAGACTGCTCGGCGCAAGCAGCTCGAACTGATCGAGCACCTCGACCATTCTTGCTGCGACGCTCAATGCAGAGTCAAGACCGGAAGGCGCGGTCTCATCCAGATCCCAAAACCAGGATCCGCATTCCTTCTTTGCGCGCATGAGTGTCGACATGAACTTCTCTCAAGGGTAAATTGGGCCGTCAGCCGGAATCTTGATCGCGCCATCCTCGAAGCGCAGCAGTACGGTCGCGCCGCCATCCATCGCTGCTTCCTCGATGGCCTTGAACGCTCCTGGGCGCAGGATCGACATAGGATGGTGCACGTCCAGGATAGCGACGCCTTGGTTCATGTGCTCGTACCGCAGCTGCTCTATTGCACTTTCGGCGTTCTTGATCAGCTTCTTCTTGCTGGCTACATTCTTCAGCTGGTAAGCGTAGTCGATCTCACCGTCAGCATTTCGCGTGTACACGTCGAGGTCCCACAGATCCGTGGGCTCCCCGAACTCGAACCCGAGGCGTGTGAGCCCCCGGCCCTGCAGTTCGGTGGCGTGAACCAGGGCCATGTGAGCAGCAGGAACCATGCTGTCGGGGCTGCTGCGGCTGGGCCCTTGCTTGCACATATCGAGAATCTTGTTGTAATTCTCTGTACCCCGAAGGTGCCCACGGTTGATGAGTTCAGCAACACTGGCACCATAGGGATCCTTGCGGAGGCTGCGGAGGACAGCTTCCTGATCAAGCGGTTTCATTTTCGCGTGACTGAGCTCAGCAAGGAGACGAGCCTCCTGCTCCGGCTTCAGTGGTTCGGTGGGCTCATGGGGCATCTCGTTATGCGGTCTGCTGTACCTGCTCGGATCGATTTCCGACAGACCATCGGAGGTGCCTGCCTGCCCTCTCGCGCCGAGCCCGTCGCCTCCGACCACACCGTCACCATGACTACCGGCAGAACCTGCGCCGTGACCGGTGGTTGGGTGCTCCCGGACGGAGGCGCCGTCGTGGTTGACGGTGCCGCCCGGCGCGTGATCGCCACTACCTGGGCCTGGGCTGTGACTACCCGAGCCGGGGAGCTCATGGCTGCCTGAGGGGCCGTGGGTGAAACCGCCTGGTGTGCCAGGGGGGAGGTGTGATGCGGTGTCACCCGAGACACCGCGGCCCACTCCACCTATATCGTCCCCGGCCCGCCCGGCAGCCCCGCCCACACCCTCTCCGGTATGGGCGGCAGCTTCTGGTCCTTGAAGAGGCGAGCTACGCGGCGGAACGTTCCCGTCCCGGCCGAGGGCTGCTGTCGCATCATCACCAGCATGCACGCCGACCAGGACAGGCCCTCGTTGCGGCAGCGCCTCCGCCCCCGCGTTTGCTCGTTCGGCGGCCGCGCCTTCCTTTGGTATCTCGGCGGGTCTCTGAATGACGTTCTGGTGGTCCCGGCTCGCGGCGACGGAGGGGGCGCGTTCGTCGGCGGAGAGTTCGACAGGGGGCGGCGTGGTGTCGCGGACACCGTCCTTGATGATGGCCAAGTCACCGCTCCCGACGTGGAGTTCAGAGCGTGGGGCGAACCTCCACACGGTGCTGACGGATCCGGTGCCGGGCGCGTTGCCGAATCCGGCGCGGGCGCGGGCGGTGACGTCTGCGATCTTGGGTGCGGCTCGGGTGGTGGCGCCGATGGTCTTGGCCGCCGCGCTGAGGGGGTCGATGGCCTCGCCGACCTTGGCGAGGGTGCCGGCGGTTTTGGCGACGGCGCCGCCCTTGGCCAGCTTGGAGACGGCGGCCAGGGGTCCCGAGGCGATGGTCAGGCCGTTGAAGATGACGGTGCCTGTGGCCTTGCCCGGGCGGTCGGCCCAGTCGTCCCAGCCGACCAGGGCCTTGCCGAAGGCCTTGGTGTACGGGCGGCCCTCGGCGACTTGCTTCTTCCAGGGCGAGTCTTGCTTGTTGAGCGGGTCGAAGAGGTAGGACTCCAGGCCGAGCACCGTCATGCCAAGACCCTTGCGGGCCGCGTCGCCGTCCGCTCCGGGGCTGAAGAGGTCCACGAACCCGGTGACGGTCCCGACGATGTTGTCCTTGATGCTGCCGCTGACCTCCCCCACATGGTGGGAGAGGTCGAACTTGTCGTAGGTCAGGGCCTCCGGGGTGCCCCAGGGCAACTTGTCGGCGTGCTTGAGCGCGTCGGCGGTGTAGCCGTAGACCTGCGCACCGCGTGGGACCAAGGTGCCCTCGTAGCCCTGCGGCACGTACTGGGTGCCGTCCACCAGGGCCGTGATCTTGTTGTTGGCGGCGGTCTCGGCGGCCGTGAAGTCGGCCTGGGCCTGGCCGACCTCGTCCCATAGAGCCGTGTGCTGGTCGATCTTGTCCTGGTCCTGGGTCCACTCGTCGTCGATCTCGCCGCTGTCGTTCTTCAGACCTGCCGCGAAGTCGGCCACCCGAGTCCGCAGACGGTCCAGGCGGGCGATGATGGGCCTGACGGCGCCGGCGTAGTCGTCCAGCGCCCCGGCGACCGTCTCGATCTTCGAGGCGAACAGGTCCGCTCGATCCCGCACCGGCGCCGTGGAGGCGAAAAGCTCCTCCGCCTCGGGCGCCCGGTAGAAGGCCCCAAGTCCCTGGAACTTGTTGTGCACCACACCACCCGCCTGACGCAGGGCGCCGGCATGGGTCCGCAGCCCGGAGGCGTGCTGCTCCAACTGCTCCAGATCACCGGTGAAGTGGGGGACATCCTGTGCAGTGATCACAGCGAACCCCGCGTGAGGGGTGTGGGCCGCTCCAGGACCGGATCGACCACACTTGCCGCGGAGCGCTGTAGCTCGGCCGCGATCTCCAGGTCGCCCGCCTCGTAGGCAGCGGTGGCCAGCATCGCGCCGTTGACCGACTGTCCGGCCCGCGCGCCGATGAACTCCACTTCCTCGGCGGTGCCTTCGGCGAACTCGACGAGCGCCGAGGCGACCAGACCTCCGACCGGACTCTGGCCCCCGCCGCCGGCATCCCCCGATACCAAGGCGCCGGACCACTTCGCGGCGCCCCCCAAGTCCTCGCCGTACCCGCCGACGTGCCGATCCAGAGCACCCAGTACGTCGTTCACGTGCGACAGGACGAGATTCACCCCGCCCGGCTCGATATCCCATTTCGGCATGCCAACCCCCTACTTCAGCCTCGTGACCCCGTATCCGCGCCAGCCCACACCGCAGCGGCCGGTCGTTCAGCCGATGTTGTCGACCGCGGCGCGCGCTCGCGCGAGCGTCGACTGCGCGGTGCCGTCGTTCTGCTCCAGCGTGGTGCGCACGAGGCGGATGATTTCCCGCACCTCGTTGGCCGCCTTGTTCCAGCGGACTTCCTTGCCGTGGTAGTCGTCTGACACACCGTCGGCCTGGTAGTCGGCCATCGCGGCCTTCACCGCGCGGTCGCGGTCGCCGAGCACCCGCTCCAACTGACCGATGATGATCTGCAGCCCGCCCTGCACATCGGCCGAGGCCCCGGTGTCGTAGGAGCGGCGGTCCTGGTTTCCGGCCATGGCGAAGTTCCCCCTGCGTGGTGAAGTGTCGTGGTGTGCGAGTCGGCCGACTCGGGCTCAGCCCGAGAAGCGGGCGCTGTCGAAGTTGGCCGCGCCCATGTTCTGGTGGGCGTTGTCGGACTGCTCCTGGTCACCGGAGCCGAACGCCGTGTCCATGCCCGCCTGTCCGCCCAGGATCGAGGAGAGCGCCCCGTTCAGATCCGAAGTGATCTCATCCGCCCGCAACTTGAACGCGTCGAAGGTCGCCTTGCCAGCCCCGTTGAACTTGCCCTCCAGCGGCTCGGCCGCCTGGACCAGCAGGCCGATCAGCGTCCCGAGATCGTCACTGGACCCCACGGTGTTCTTCCCCAGCACCGCGAGAGTCGTGTCTCCCATGTCGAACTTCACGAACCCACCCCCGTATATCCCCAATTGTGTGGTGCGCTGTGGGCGGGTCTGCCGTCACGGCATCCACATGCGCCACTCACGCCCCGTAGTGTATCGAACATCCTGTCCCATGAGGCGTTGCAGCCGCAACGTAGTTGGGGCGAGATGGCGTGATCTGTGCCATGGCGTGCGCCACGCAGGGGACCTGCCGCTATAGGTAATGCGTAGATCGGCGGCCGCAGTTGCGCTGGTAGGAGTGATGTGCCGCCGCATATGTACCGGGCCGACGAGATGTTGTCCTGGAAGGTGCAAATCGCGGGGGCCGTGGCGGGTACAGGTGCCGGCCTCGGTTGCTGTGGCCGAATCTGCCTGCAGTGCGTATTCCGGAGGCGGGTGCTACGCGATGGCGGCTCCATCGTGCAGGTACCGGGGTACTCCGTCGGAGAGTGCGTCCAACGCAGCTTCGAGCCTGTGCTGCAACCGCTCCCGCAGCGCCGCCACAGCCTCTGCCGCCGGAGCGAATCTCAGCTCGGAGAGCTCTTGATCGTGTGGCCGCAGGCTGGCGGCCTGGTCCTCGTCGAGGGTTCCCCCATCGAACGTGAGCGCGAGCTGATCGTCTCACGGGCCGTGCGGAGCCACCCAGTCGATGACGAGCAACCGCAACGGCCGGATGCCGAGGCCCAGTTCTTCCTTGAGCTCCCGACGTGCTGCGTCGTCAGGGGATTCGTCGACTTCGACCATGCCTCCGGGCAGGTCCCACCCGGGCTTGTAGGTACCAGGAGAATCCGACCGTCCTTGTCCCGCACCACGACGTCGGCGCGACTCGCTTACGGGCCTGGGTGGCGTTTCCTTCGGCGAGGTAGGCGTTCCAGGCGACGGGGTCTGCAGGGGTGGGCCTCATGAAGCAGTACCTTTCCCGGGCGGCGTGATCATGTCGGCGAGCAACAGCATTCTGGCCCGTTTCGCATCGTCGAATCGCTCCAGGCGGTCTCGTACTGGGGGATAGCGACGGGGCGGGATCAGTGGTTTGCGCAGGTCCGCGAGTTGGTGGATGAGGCGAACCGATCCGAGGGTGGGATCGGCGGTAAGAAGTCTGAGGCCAGTGTCGACGGCAGCGTCCAGCTCGTCGCGTGGAGGTGGATGCGTACCAAAGTGATGCGGCTCAGGCCAGGGAACGGGCCCGACCAGACTGTGCTGGATCGGTGCTGGACGCGTCGGATTGTGGGGCTGTCTGAGCGGGTGACAGCCGCGACCAGGCATTCGGCGACAACGTGGAGAAGCTGCTGTAGCCCGCGGCGGGCGGCGTCCGGGCTGTCAGGTGCGATTGGGTGGGCAGAGGATCGCCGCGTGCAGTGGCCCCTGGGTGACGACCGATTCGGAGACGCCGGACGTCCAGACGGTGTCACATATGGTGCAGGTGAAACGGTTGGACAGGCCGTCCGTGTGGCGGCCGCAGCTCGGGCACTGCTCCGTGGTGAAGTACGCGTCTGCCATGGCTGTGCACCTGTCACTAGGCTTTCCGTCCGGCCGAGTCGCCGGACCCTGCGCT
This sequence comes from Streptomyces sp. NPDC033180, assembly GCF_055577645.1. Lineage (NCBI taxonomy): Bacteria > Bacillati > Actinomycetota > Actinomycetes > Kitasatosporales > Streptomycetaceae > Streptomyces > Streptomyces sp. NPDC033180. Next base: position 88,881 of record NZ_JBVIPU010000006.1, read on the forward strand.
TGAACGCTCTGAGCCGCCGAGCACGTGGGGCTCGTGATGGCGAGTTCGCCGGATGCCGAGGATGAAACCTGTCAGCCGGGGCCGAGTACCGGTTCGGGTCGCCCAAGGGGCTGGTGATGGTGCGGAAGCAGGTGTTGCTGATCAGCGCGTCCCATAACCTCGTGCATGGAGATGCCAGATGTCCTGTGCGTCCACACTGAGGAGGCGATGGTGCTCGGTAGGAGCACGCGATGGCTCGCGGGTGCCCTGACTGTGGCCTGCGTGGTTTTCGTCGGTCCCAGTGCGCCGGGCGACGCCCTCTTCGACAGGTCGCCGCCCGTCGATGCCGTCAGGGATGTAGTACCGAACCGGGTCATGACGTGGAACATCTGCAACCCCTGCGAGGAGAGCGACGTCGACCGGGCCGCGGAGATCGCCTCGTACGCGCCCCAGGTCATCGGCCTGCAAGAGGCGTGCGCGGGGGACGTCGAGAGGATCCGGGAGTATCTGGAGTACCTGCACGGGCTGGTCTACCACGTCGAGTACGGTTCAGTGCTGCGCAGTTGGGGTCGCTGCGGGGGAGTGCCGTGGGACCCGGGTGGGTTTGGACAGGCGGTCCTCTCGGCGGCACCGATGACAGACCGTGTGAACGTGGAGTACCCCGACGGCGGATCCGAAGACCGTGGATACATGGCGGTCACCACGACGGTGGGCGGCCGGTCCGTCCGGGTCTTCAACACGCACCTCGCCCAACGGCAGCAAGAAGCAGTGCGAGCGGAGCAGGTCGGCGTACTCGCCGCGGAAGTCGCCCGGCACAACCGCGCGATCGTTCTCGGCGACTTCAACGCCGCGCCGGAGGCTCCCGAACTCACCCGGGTGTGGGAGCTGGCCGCGGACACGGACCCGCAGTGTCGTCCCACGTCCGTCGGCACGTGCAGGACGACCACCGACTGGCAAGCCAAGTTCGATTACGTGTTCCTGAGAGGCTTCGCCCCGCTCAGGCACCGCGTGGAATCCACCTCGTACTCGGACCACGACCTGCTGCACACAGACCTGAAGCCGACTTAGGGGGCCTGAGCGCGGAATCGTGCCCGGCATCCGCACCGTTTGCATGTCCCGCGGCGCGAGGCTCTACGGTCTCGCGTCGTGAAGATCAGCGCGGGCGTGCCGACCGGCGCCCGACCGCCCGCTCCGCGGTACCCATCGTGCTGCTGGAGGCGACGACCCGGCCCGTCCGCGTACCCGGGAGTGCCGCGAGCGCGACCGCCGCCAGGGCGAGCGCGGCGCCCGCGACGGTGGCCGTCGTGACGTGGGTGTCGCCGTGCGGGAGCAGCAGGTCGAGGGCGATCGAACCGACCAACTGGCCGGTGATCGTGCACAGACCGAGGAGCAGGACGCCGAGCTTCTGGACCGTGGCCACCGCGATAGTGATGAAGGAGATGCCGACCAGGCCGCCGAGATAGAGATACGGCTCGGTCGGCAGACGGGCGGGAACCCCGCCTGCCACCGCATGCACCAGGAAGATCACACTCAACGCGCCGGTACCGGCGACGAAGTTGAAGAACGTCCCGGCGTACGCGGATCCGGCGGCGTTCTTCACATGCCCGTTGACCGCCTGCTGCCAGCTGACGCACACGCCCGCCACCAGGGGCAGCAACAGCATCACGTACGGGAACCCGCCACCCAGTTTGTCCGCAATCGACAGGCCCACGGCCGCGAGTACGAGCACCGCACCGACGATCCTGCGGCGCGTAGGGCGCTGCGGCCCGGCCGGCCCGAGCCCCATCCGGTCGAAGAGCATGCCCCCCGTGACCTGGCCCGCGACGATCGCGACCGTGAAAAGTGCGACCCCGAGCGCCCCGACGGTCAGCCCCTGGGCGAGCAGGAAGGCCGCTCCTCCGAAGCCGCCGAGCACCTGCCACCACCTGAGCCGCCTGCTGCGTACGTCCGCGAGCACCAGGCCCACCCCGCGGCGCGGCTTGCGGAGTACGAGGAGCCCGAGGGCCAGCACCACGAACCCCGAGCCGAACGAGATCACCGCGGCTGCGAACCCGTCGCCGCCGAGCCCGGCGGCGAGCTCACCGGTAATACGCGCTTGCAGGGATATCAGGGTGCCGGAGAAGACGGCGAGGAGCAGCCAGGGGGCTGCGGCGGCGGGCATGTGCGTACTACCTCTGGGTGGGAGTCGACGGGGGCGGGGAGATACTTCGGAGCACTCCGAGAACTCAGAGGGGTCAGAGCTCTCCGCAAGAACTCCGCGGAACTCCGCGGAACTCCGCGGAACTCCGCGGAACTCCGCGGAACTCCGCAGAGCTCTGGAGGCGCCTGGGCCGGCGGACGGCCCGTACCTCTCCCATTGATCAGTTCCTTTCTAACCGATCAGCCCGTGGTCGGACAGGGCGGGCCGGATGACGAGACAACAGGGAGGGAGCTGCCCGTCCCTGCTCAGTCCTTCACGATGCGGCGGACGTTCTCGATGCTTCCGCAGCCCGCCTTGAGGTGTTTGTCGCGTTCCTTCGTGAATGCGGTGCCCAGTTCCTCGCGGCGATCCATGGCCACGTTCTCGCGTGCGCCGTTGAGGATCGTCCGCTCCTCCTCATCGGTGTGGTGAGTCACCGCCTCGACGAGCTTCTCCAGCTTCTCGTCCCAGTCGTCGGAGCCGACGTCGCTGACCTCGAGGAGGGCCAGCAGTGCCTCGTTGCCTTCCTCGTGTTCCTCGACGCCGTGTTCGACCTCGTCGTTGTCGATGTCCCGGTAGCGCCTGAGGGCGGGGTAGACCTCGGCCTCTTCCGCGAGAGCGTGCGCGATGAGCAGGTCGGCGAACTTCTGCAGGGCATCGGCCCGTTCGGCCTCCACGCTGCGCATGTCGCGGAACAGGTCCTCCATCCGTCGGTGATCATCGAGGATCAGCTCGACGACGTCCGTTGCCGTTGACTTGTCCGGCATGTCCGGGCTCCTTCTCAGCAGGGGGCAGAGGGCTCAGCGCTTCGGGGTGAGCGGCTTCGTACAGATACCTAGCGTGCTCACTCGCCCACGAGGTGCCTCGTGTACCCGGCCGTCGCGTGTGTCACTCCTGCGGCCCACCGGGCGAGTGCCCGGGCCGGGAGGAGGTCAGCGAGAGCTGCGGGGAGAGCCGGCTCCCTGGACGGGGGCGGTTCGTTCGCCGGCGGCCGATTCACCGGCCAGGGCGATGTGCGCGGTGACGCGTTTGCCGGCCGGTTCGAGCTGGACGTGGAAGTTCTGGGCGACGGCCTTGACGATCTCGAGGCCGTGGCCGCCGATTCTGTGCGGGTCCTCGGACCGGGCGACGGGTCGGGCGCGGGCGCTGTCGTGCACGGTCACCGCCACCGTGGAGTCCACGATGCGCAGCTCCATCAGCATCGGCCCCGGGGCGTACTTCCGGGCGTTGGTGACCAGTTCGCTCACCACCAGCTGCGTCAGATCCATCGCGCGGGCGGAGACGGACACGTCCTGGTCCGCCTGGGCGCGGGTGAGGAAGTCGAGGGCGAGGTGACGTGCTTCGGCGATGGAGGAGTCCCCGTCGTTCAAGGGGACGGCGACAGCCATGGGATGAGCTGCCGACGACCCCTCGCCGCCACTACCGGCTGACTCCATTTCCTCGCCACCTTCGTCCCCGCGTCCCCGTTTCTGCTCACCTACCCTGCTGGACGCGGCACATTCTGCTCCGGCCCGGATCGATAATCCGTTCGAGCACGGCGGTCTGTCCAAACCGTCGGGCAGTCTGCCGGCGCATACCCGTGGCGCGCGCCGCACCAGCGAGTGCAGTTGAGAACATGGTGACAGACACCCGGCAAGGACACCCGGCTCTTCGCACCGAACCCGTCGCAAGGGGCACGCGCGGGCTCGGTGCGGCGGATCGCATGTGTCGGTCGGGGTGCCAGTGGGGTCGGCCGCCGCGATTATCGGTGGCTGATCATGACGGGCCGCCGGTGGCGGGATCATCCTGCCCTGTGCTCCGACCGGCGGCTGCCGACCGCAGCGCCGCCAGTGCCCGGTCCGCGTGGGCACTCATCCGGAACTCACTGCGGACCACCTCGAGCACACGCCGGTCGGGGCCTATGACGAAGGTTGCGCGCTTGGTCGGCAGGGGGCCGAAGCCGCGCGCCACGCCGAACTGTCCGCGCACCACGCCCTCCGGGTCGGACAGCAGCGGGAACCCGAACGTGTGCAGCCCCGCGAACTCGCGCTGGCGCTCGACGGCGTCCGAGCTGATCCCCACCGGCCTGGCGCCCACCGCCGCGAACTCGGCCGCCAGGTCCCGGAAGTGGCACGCCTCCGCGGTGCAGCCGGGGGTCATCGCCGCCGGGTAGAAGAAGACCACCACCGGGCCTTCGGACAGGAGTGACGAAAGGGCTGTGGGCGTGCCCGTCTCGTCGGGCAGGGTGAAGTCCTCGACAAGGGAGCCGACTTGGATGCGGGTCATCGCTGGGCTCCTTGGCCGGGGTGGAGGTGGGCACGCGAACAAAGCGGAGAGAGTTGAGAGAACTGAGAGAACTGAGAGAGCAGAGAGATTGGAGAGAGAGGCGGGCGAGGGAGAAGCGTGGGCATGAGGCTCCTGACGGCTCGGCAGCACAAGGCAGCGTGGCACGCGATACTACGCGGCGGTAAGAAGGTGCGTGCTCGGCCTGGTCGACCCCGGGCGGGGGCTTGCGGACGGCTGCCTACCGCTGACGACTGCTGACCACTGACGACTGCGATCCCGTCATCAAGGTGCTGCATTGAGGTGCATGAGCCCCTGGGGCGGCCCTGGCGCCCCAGGGGCTCGGCGCGGGCAGCGCACGCTTCACGTGCGACCCGCGGTCACGCCGCCTGCGCGTGCTCGACGCCGTCCTCTCCGCGGACGGCCTCCGCGCGCACGCGGGCGCAGCTGGTGGTGATGAGGCGCGAGACGTGCATCTGTGAGATGCCGAGCTCCTCGGCGATCTTGCTCTGCGTCATGTCCTCGAAGAAGCGCAGATACAGGATGGTCCGTTCACGCTCCGGCAGCCGCCGCAGCCCGGTCTTGGCGGCCTCCCGGTCGGTGATGCAGTCGTACGCGGGATCGGTTGCCCCGAGGGTGTCGGCCAGGCTGAATCCATCGGGGTCGGAGGAGATTTCGGCGTCCAGCGAAAGGGCGCTGTAGCTCGTCATGGCCTCCATCCCCTCGCGGACCTCGTCCTGGGTCAGCTCCGCCTGCTCGGCGATGTCCGCGATGCTGGGCTCGGCGTCGCTGCCCGGCCGGTCCAGGAGATCGCGGCGCGCGACCCGGACCTTGTTGCGCAGGTCCTGGACGCGACGGGGAACCCGCACGTCCCACATGCGGTCGCGGAAGTGCCGACGCAGTTCTCCGGTGATGGTGGGCACGGCATAGCTCTCAAAGGCTCCGCGCTCGGGCTCGTACCGGTTGACCGCCTTGATCAGGCCCATCGCGGCAACCTGCCGCAGGTCTTCGAGGTTCTCCCCCTTGTTGCGGAAACGGCTCGCCAGCCGGTGCGCCATGGGCAGCCAGGCCGTCACGATCTCCTCGCAGAGCAGGTCGTACTCGGGCCCGCCATCGAGGGTGGCCAGGTGCGCGAAAGCCGCCTCGGTGTCGGGAGCGTCGTCGTGGAGGTGCCGGGGCCCCGTACGACGACGGGTCGAGGGTGCGGCGAGATCGGTAAGCATAAGGAAACGCTCCTCAGCGGTGGGCGAACAGGTGACCGCGGAGAAACGGGATGGCCCGGAGCCGGACGTCCGACGGGAGTGGACATACCGCTCCCCGCGAATGCGCCTCCGGTCCGAAGCACGAAGTCCGCCTGCCCCCGGACTCGGAGGGGAAACAACCACCAGCTGGGTGCGTTGCGTTCGGAGCCACGCGCGTGCAGGAACGGCCGCTCGTCCATGAGCAAGAAGAAACTCAAGAAGCGACTCAGGGAGGAACTCAGGGAGGAACACGTCGATCGGCCGCATCGGGGTGCGGCCGATCGACGGTACCGGTAGTCCGTCAGCGGGGTTCTTCCCCCGACAACCCCGACAACCCCGACAGCAAAGAGTCGTCGGCGGGGCGGACGCCGGGCAGGTGATGGCTCGCGGCCACCAGGGCGGCGTCGATGTCGCTGGTGCCGGTGGCCAAGCACAGGCTGTAGGCGACGTCTTCGTACTCCTGGCGGCTTGCGGCGCTTCCCTGGTCGGCCCGCAGCACGGCCAGGGCCTTGTAGCGTTCCACCAGGTCTTCCAGGACCACGGGGTGTGCCAACAGCATGAGCATCCTCTCTCGGGGGTGCGATACGACCATCGCTTCGCCCATGTGCCCGTGGCGGAATCGATCAATCCGCGGTGGCGTGAGGCGAGGGTCACTTCGGCGAGGACTCCGCCGACGCCCCGGTGTGCGCCGATGCCGCCTCGCGCAGGGCGTGCAGTCCGGCCGCCACCAGCGGATGCGCCGCGCTGCCGCGCCGCACGGCGGTCAGGAAGCGTCGCGTGGGAACAGGCGTACCCCGCAACGCAACCCGTGTGACCGCGTGTTGGGGGAGCGGCACGATTCTTGGCATGAGGCAGATGCCGAATCCCGCAGCGACGAACGAGGAGACCGCGTACCACTCCTTCACCTGATGGGTGATGCGGGGAGTGAAGCCGGCCGCCGTGCACGCCGCCATCACCAGCGGGAAGGTGTCGTTGTTCGGCTTCTTCACGATCCATGACTCCCCGGCGGCCTCCGCGAGTTCGACCCCTTCGGGCCGGGCGAGCCGGTGCCCTGCGGGGACCAGTAGGTCCTGGCGGTCGGTCAGCAGCGGAGCCTGCTCGAAGCGGGCGTCTGTGACGGGCGGCGCGTCGGGGCCGGGCAGCACGAGGGCCACGTCGGCCTCGTCCGCGAGCAGCAGCCGGTAGCACTCGGCGCTTTCTTCCTCGACGATCAGCGACTGGACCAGCGGGTGGGTCTCCCGCAGCCGGGCGGCGGCCGGAGCGCCGAGCGCGGCCAGCGCCGAGGACACCCCGCACATCCGCAGCGTGCCCTGCGCGCCCCGGGCGCTCGCACCCTGCTGAGCCAATTCGGCCTGGGCCGACTCCCATTGCACCCGCAGAGCCTCGGCGTGCCGCAGAACGACGTACGCGGCAGGGGTCAGGCGGACGCGTCGTCCCTCGGGGCGCAGCAAGTCCACGCCCAGATCGCGGGCCAGCAGCCGCAGTTGCTGGGAGACGGCGGAGGGAGTCAGGTGCAGGGCCTCGGCGGTCGCGGTGACCGTGCCGAGCTCGGCGAGTGCCTGGAGGACGTGCAGCCGGTGGTCAATCATGTAGGCAAGCCTAAAGGGATTCGTGCGCATTCATTTGCTGGACGTGCATGTTCTGGGTGCGGAGGCTGGACGCATGACGAAGTTTCCCGCCCCCGGGCTGATGCTCGGCAGCGTGCTGAGCCTCCAGTTCGGGCAGGCCCTGGGCAAGCAACTCGCCGATGCCGTCGGGGCGCCCGGAGCTGTGGCCATGCGTCTCGGCCCGGCCGCGGTGCTCCTGCTGCTCCTGTACCGGCCCTCGCTGCCCCGCAGCCGTACGGAGGTGGCCCTGGTCCTCGGCTTCGGGACAGCGATCGCCGGGATGAACCTGATCTATCCCGCGCTGCTCCTGCTGCCACTCGGACTGGCCAGCTCCCTCCAGCTTCTCGGCCCGATCACCTTGGCGGTGCTGACCTCGCGCCGTTGGCGTGACGCGGGCTGTGCTGTCCTGGCCGGATGCGGGGTGTGCCTCTTCCACGTCCCGCACGGCGCCGGTTTCCCGATCCGGGGAGTGCTGCTCGCGCTGGCCGCAGGGGCATCCATGGCCGCCTACCTTCTCCTGAGCAAGAAGGCGGGAGCCCGGAGCGCAGGGGGTGGTCCGCTGGCCCTGGCGGTGACCTGGGCGGCAGTGCTGACCATCCCGCTGGGTGTGGCGGGCCCGGGGACCGAACTGCTCGCCCCTCGGATTCTGCTGCTCGGAACCGCCCTGGCCGTGCTGTCGGCGGTCATCCCGTACTCCCTGGAGCTGGCGGCTCTGCGGCGGCTGCCGGTCCGTACGGTGAGCGTCCTGACCAGCCTGGAACCAGCGAGCGCGGGCTTGGCGGGCGTACTGATCCTGGGCGAGGACCTGGGCGTCACGCAGTGGCTGGCGCTGGCGTGCGTGGGAGCGGCGAGCGCGGGGGCGATGGCCCGTCCGCGATCGCGGTACGGCCCATGAGCTTCCCCTGGAGCCGGCCTCGGGGCGCTCCTCGCTCTGGTGCTGCCCCGAGGCCCGCAGTTGGCGACCCGTCAGCGTCGCTGTGCAGGTGATGACGCGTGCACGTGAGGGACGCGGGTAAGTGGAGGGGTGTGTTCAGGTGGCCGGTGGCTCAGGCCAGCATTCCCCTGCGGAGCTTGGTGAGGGTGCCGGTGAGAAGACGGGAGATGTGCATCTGCGAGACGCCGAGTTCGGAGCCGATCTGCGACTGGGTCATCTCCTGGCCGAAGCGCATTTCGAGGATGCGGCGCTCCCGGTCGTCGAGTTCGTCGATGAGCGGTGCCAGGGTGTGCAGGTTCTCCACCACTTCCATGGCCGGGTCCGGTTCGCCCATCACGTCGGCCAAGGTGCGTGTCGGAGTGGTCGCGCCCTCACCGCTGTCCGTGGGCGCCTCCAGGGAACCGGCGGTGTAGCCGTTCGAGGCGACGAGGCCGTCGATGACCTCTTCTTCGGTGATCGACAGGTACTCGGCGAGCTCCTTGACGGTCGGGTCATGGTCCAGATGGGCGGAGAGCTGCTCCTTGGCCTTGGCGAGCTCCACGCGCAACTCCTGGAGCCGGCGCGGCACATGCACGGCCCAGGTGGTGTCCCGGAAGAACCGCTTGATCTCGCCGAGAATGTAAGGCACGGCGAAGGTGGCGAACTCGACCTCGCGGCTGAGGTCGAACCGGTCGATCGCCTTGATGAGGCCGATGGTGCCGACCTGGACGATCTCCTCCATGTCGCCGTTGCCGCGATTGCGGAACCGGCGGGCCGCGAACTGCACGAGCGTCAGGTTCATCTCGATAAGGGTGTTGCGTGCGTACTGGTATTCGTGCGTGCCCTCTTCCAAGGTCTGAAGCTTGTCGAAGAACAGCTTCGACAGGGCTCGGGCATCCTTCGGGGCAACCTTGTCCGTGTCCTCGATCCACGGCAGTTCACCCTCGCCGGCAGACACCCCGCCCGGGACGGACACCTCGCCCAAGGTCAGCGTCTCGTCGTTTCGTACGGTCTCGGCAGCGTGTTCAGAGATCAGTGACATGGTTCTAACTCCCCTGGTCTACGAAGCTTCCTCGTACCGCCTCTGCCCCGGCTTGTGGGAGGCATGTGCGTTGACCCAATTTTTCTTGCTGTGGGGAAATAGTTGTCTCCGTGCATCGTACGATGTGAGAGGTTGCCCGGCGTCAGGCCAGGCAGTCGCCCGAGCCTGACAGCCCAGCCACCGGAGTGACTCCTCGGCCGCGCCGTGTTGGACTGAGTGCATGTCCCCATACGCCGAAGGCCGACGGACCGGGGGCGCTGTCGGCCGGGTCCTCAATTCGGCGTGGCTTAGTGAGAAGCAGGAAACGTGGACAGATTCGCTGTCGTCGAGCGGGCGCTGCGCAGCGCGGCGCCCCATTTGCTGCTCGATGTCGTGACGGGGGCGTTGCGGGAGCAGTACGGGGTCGAGAGGGTGGAACTGCGGCTCGCCGACTACGGCTTGACGACCCTCCAGATGGTGGAGGACGTGCCGTTCACCAGAGAGTCGGTACCCATCCATGACAGCCCGCAGGGCAGAGCCTTCGGTGCCCAGGAACCACGCGTCGAGTCGAGGACGGACGGCGCGACGACCATCCATCTGCCGGTGACCGTCCGGGGAGACCGGATGGGTGTACTCACCCTCACCATTCCTGAAGCGCGCTACGAACAGGCCTGTCTGCCGGAGATGCAGCGCATCTGTGAGGCGCTGGGCCACGAGATCCGGGTCGCCGAACGCGACACCGATCTGTACCTTCTCGCGCGCAGGGCCGTCCGCCTCACTCTCGCCGCCGAGATGCAGTGGCAGTTGCTGCCGGGCCGCTCCGTGTCGCGTCCGGAGTTCCAGCTGGGCGCCCATCTGGAGCCCGCGTACGCGATCTTCGGTGACAACTTCGACTGGTCGGTCTCGCCGCACCACCTCACGCTCACCGTGACCAACGGAATGGGCCACGGGATGGAAGCGGCACTGCTCACCAACCTCGTGGTGAACGCGTTGCGCAACGCCCGCCGCGCCGGCCTGGATCTTCCCGGCCAGGCGAGCCTCGCCGACCAGGCCGTGTACGCGCAGTACCGGGGCGAGTTGCACGCCTCCGTCCTGCTGCTGCGCTTCGACCTCGCCACCGGCGAAGTGGAGGCCGTCGACGCCGGATCGCCCCGTATGTGGAGGTATCGCGGGCGAGCGGTCGAGTCCGTCGACTTCGACGCGCAACTCCCCCTCGGGATGTTCGAGGAGACGGTCTACGTCGCGGAGCGCCTGCGACTGGAGCCGGGTGACCGCATCCTGGTGGGCAGCGACGGGGTCTACGACAGCGTCTCGAAGGCGGGGGAGCGGTACGGGGAGCGGGCTCTCGCCCGGTCCCTGTCGGCGCATCGTCTGCTGCCGGCGTCGCAGGTGCCGCAAGCGGTTCTTCGTGATCTCGGAGAGTACCGAGGTTCGTTGCCCCTGGACGACGATGCTCTCGTGGTCTGCCTCGACTGGTTCGGACGGTAGACGAGGACGGTAGACGAGGGCGGAGGAGTCGGGGGGCGGAAAAAGGAGAGTGCAGGACGAGCCGGCCTGAGCGCTCAGCGGCCTGATCTAGCCGACCGAGCGCCAGGTTCTGGCTCCGTCGTCGTCCTGCTCGGACGCGGTCGCCACATCACGAAAACCTCTGAGCCCTTCGAGCAGGGCGCGGCGTGCCTTGGGCGGCATGGCGTCGATGGTGGCCATCAGTATGCTCTCGCGCCGCTTTCGCAGGTCGGCGAGGTAGGCCCTGCCATGGCTGGTCAGCCGGAGCTCCAGTTCCCGTCGGCTGACCGGACTGGGCGTACGTTCGATCAATCCCGTGGCCTGGAGCCGGTCGCACAGGCGGCTCACCGAAGGGGGAGCCGAACCCAGAGCCTCGGAGAGCATGCGCAGGTTGATGCCCTCCTCGCGGTCCAGCGCGTAAAGGAGGCGCAACTGGGACGGAGAAACCGGTCCGGTCGGAACGGCCTCACGTCCCCGTTCCCACATGACTTCGAGCAGTTCGATGAACTCGGAACCCGCATGAGCCGCATCCCGGGACCTGCGATCGGGTTCGGGACTCAGACCCATATCGATGACACTCCGATCGGCGTTGTCTCACTTGTACATCTTGCCACCGGGGCACGGTCCACACCCCGTTACCCGTTCGGCCGGCAAGGACACTCAGGTCGCGGAGCCCGGGGACCGTACGTGCGATGGGTGAAAGCTCCGTGAGACCGCGTCGACCCCAGCGAACTTCGCTCAGCTGATGGGGCACGGTGCTAGGGGCGCCGGCAGAGCACGCGGCACCGGATCGCATCTCGGCGCGGGCGGTTGTGCGAGGAAGCATAGTGGAAACCGGCCTGGGCTTCGCTGGCCGGTCGATGATTCGAGGACCGACTCACCGCCAGGTGTGCCCAGGGCACGGATCCCCCTCATGCGTGAGACGTCAGATGTCTGATGCCTTGATAGCGTGGGAGCCGCCCTGGGAACCGAGAGAGGTCAAGAGGTGGGGAGTTCACCCGCGTCCGGCGCGAAGCCCGGTCGGCAACTGCTTCGGCAGGAAGTCGTGGAGGGCATCAAGCGCCACATCATCGAGGAGCGACTGCGCCCCGGTGACCCGCTGCCCACCGAGCCGGCCCTGTGCGAGGCGTTGGGCGCCAGCCGCTCCAGCGTGCGCGAGGCCGTCAAGATCCTGAACGCCCTGGACATCGTCGAGGTCCGCCATGGCCACGGCACCTATGTCGGCCGGCTGAGCCTTTCGGCCCTGGTGGAGAGCCTGACCTTCCGCGGGCTGCTCTCGCCGGGCGACGACTTCCAGGTCCTCGCCGACCTCGTCGACGTACGCGAACTCGTCGAGCGCGGGCTGGCCGACCGGATCGTCACCGCGCTCGGCTCCGGCCAACTCGACGCGCTGGAGCGCCTCGTGGCTGCCATGCGCGAGGGCGCGGGGGAGGGGCGCGGCTTCATGGAGGCGGACCGGGCGTTCCACGCGCTGCTCGTGGAACCGCTCGGCAACGAGCTCGTCGAGCAGCTCTCGATGGCCTTCTGGGATGTGTTCGCGATCGTCGCGCCGCGTCTGGACGGCTTCACGCACGCCGACGAGACCGAGACCATCGCCGCGCACCAGAGCATTGTGGACGCCGCGCGGGCCGGTGACGTCGCCGCCTTCATGAGGTCGCTGGGCGAGCACTACGCGCCGGTGCGGCGCCGGATCTCCGAGGCCCGCGCCCAGGACGCCGCGCAGGCCTGACCCGGTCGTACGCGACGCCTGACCCGGTCGTACGTCCTTGACCCCACCCTCTTCGCCGCGCGCGCCGCCGCTCCGGTGCCGGTCTTGATCGCGACGATGGATGCGATCTGCCTGCCCTCCACCTGCGTCAGCGCATACGACCACTACGCGGAACCCAAGGATGGATCGTCCATGCAGCGAAGAACCCCCCTCGCCCTGCTGTCCGCCGCGGCGCTGGTCATCACCGCGAGCGGAACCGCGAACGGCATCGAGCACGACATCGCGCACGGCGGCCCCGCCGCCTCGGGTGAACTGACCTCCCAGGACCTGACCGTCAACGGAGTGGGATCGCCGTACTACCGCATCCCCGCCCTGACCACCTCGGTGGAGGGCACGCTGCTCGCCGCCTACGACGCCAGGCCCACCCTGGGTGACCTGCCGGGCAACCTCGGCGTCGTGCTGCGCCGGAGCACCGACGGGGGCCTGACGTGGAAGGCGCAGCAAGTGGTGCGCAAGGATGCCGCGCCCCGGGGGCACGGCGACCCGAGCCTGCTCGTCGACCGCACGACCGGCCGGATCTTCGTGTTCTACGCCTCCTCGGCGAACCGGGGCTTTTCCGGCTCGGGCACCGGCAACGACGAGCGCGATCCGGACATCCTCCAGACCGACTACAGCTACTCGGACGACGACGGCGTGACGTGGACCCATCGCCGTATCACCGCGCAGATCAAGGACCCTGCCTGGGCCGGCATGTTCGCGGCCTCCGGCGAGGGCATTCAGGTGCGGCACGGACCGCACACGGGCCGGCTGATCCAGCAGTACGCCATCCGCATCAACGGCGCCAACTACGCGGCCAGTGCTTACAGCGACGATCACGGGGCCACGTGGAGCATCGGCAATCCGGTCGGTCCCGGCGGCGACGAGAACAAGACCGTCGAGCTGTCGGACGGCAGGATCATGCTCAACAACCGTTCGAAGCCGTACCGCACGATCGCGTACTCGACCGACGGCGGGGTGAACTACACCCCGTTTCAGCAGGACACACGGCTCACCGATCCCGCGAACAACGCCTCGGTCATCCGGTACGACGCCGAGGCCCCGGCCTCGCATCCGCAGTCCTCGTGGCTGCTGTTCAGCAACACCGAGGACGCGGCGGCGCGGCGCAACCTCACGGTGAAGATGTCCTGCGACAACGGCAGGACCTGGCCGATCAGAAAGGTCGTCGACGCCGGCAGCGCGGCCTACTCGACGCTGACCAAGCTGCCGAACGGGCGCGTCGGACTGCTCTACGAACGCGGCGACTACGACCACATCACCTACGCGTCCTTCGACCTGGACTGGCTCGGCGGCACCTGTGCGGACATCACGATCGCCCCGCCCGCGACCCTGAAGGCGGGCAGGAGCGGGAAGGTGGAGGTGCGGGTGGTCAACCGGATGGACACACGTCGCGCTCGGGGCACCCTCGATCTCACGGCGCCCGGCGGATGGACGACGCGCCAGGTCGCCGTCCCCGCGCTCGACCCGGGCGAGGGGGCGACCGTCAAGGTCCCCGTCACCGTGCCGTCGGACGCCTCGGGCAGCGTCGAACTCACCGCCACTTACCGGACGGGCGGCAAGCGGGCCTCGGGCAGGGCGACGGTGGCGGTCACTCCCTAGGCCCGGAGCGAGCGTCGAGGGGCGGTGACACTCCCGCCCGCACGTGGCAGAGGTCAGATCACGCGGAAGAGGTCGGCGGCCGCATGGATGTCGGTGAGGTCATCGACAGCCCGGAGGTTGTCGCACAGGGCATCGAGGACCGAGCCGGCTTCGGCGGCCGGCGGGGCGCCGATGGCCACGCCGAAGACGCGGAAGCCCAGCCGGCGTTTGGCGTCGTTCCAGCCGCGTGTCCATGCCTCGGTGACGCCGCATTCGTCGTCGGTGAGCATCACGATGTCGCCCCGCATGCGGGCGGAGTCGTCGAACTCCTCCTCAAGGAGCTCGGCGGCTGCCGACAGCGGCCTCTGGTAGCTGGTGCCGCCACCAAGGAAGGTCTCCGCGAAGTCGATGACCCGGGCGATGTCTGTGGACTCGTCGGTGGGGAAGCGGAAGACCTGGAGCTTGTCGGCCGCGGCGAACAGGATGCCGACGAAGTCACGCCCGGCTTGGCGGGCCTGATCGAAGAGCGCCAGGGCGCACGCCTTGGCCCACGCCTCCCGGGTGACTCCGCCGGGCCCCTCCACGTACATGGAGTGTGAGGTGTCCACGCACGCGATGACGGCGCCCTTGCCGGTGGACTGCTCCCCTTGGCTGTCGTAGAGCATCAGTTCCCCGGCTGCGTAGCGCGCGGCGAACACCGCACGCAGCTCGGGCAGGCCGAGGTTGGCCAGCTCGGAGGGGATGACGCGGGAGAGGTCGTCGCCGAGCGTGACGCCGACCAGCTCGCCGGTGGTGTTCTCGACCTTGCGGGCGCGCTCGCCCTCGGCCATCTGCCGGAAGCGGCCGATGAGGTCGGCCCACTGTGCGAGACGGCTGGTGCGCAGCCGCTCGGCGAGCCGGGCGCGCTGTGCGAACGGCATGCGCTCCAGTTCACCGGGGCCGACACCCCAGGCCCGCATCAGTGCGACCTCCTCCCGCACGGCTTCGGCGGCCTTCGATGCCGCGTTCCGCACGCCGGAACGGATACCGGGGGCCGCCGTGGCGATGGCCTGTTCCGCGTGCTGGGAGGCCTGCCGCGCCTCCGCGTCGGCGGACTCGGCGGCCTCGATGGCCAGTTGGAGGGCGTCGGCGGCGGGGGTGTGCACGGCGCCGTCCTCATGGGCTCCGTCAGCGGCCCGCTGGAGCGCCTCGTCCACGGTGGCTGCCGCGTCCTCGGCGGCCTGCCGGGCCGTGTTCGACCGCTCGGCTTGTTCCTGGGCGTCGCGGGAGTGATCGAGGAGCCGGCGCAGGGCCGGGGCCTGGGCGAGGACGGCCATGGCGGCGGCGTAGGGGTCACCGGTTGTCTCCCGGTGCAGCTCGGCGAACTCCGGTGACTCCATCAGGGAGGCCACGACCTGGTGGTTGACCAGCCGGGATGGAGCCATCCGTGTGCGCTCGCGCAGCCGCGGGGCGGCTTTGTACGCGGCCAGGAACACGTCGGTCAGGAGGTCGGTGGCCCCGTCGTGCCGGTCGTTCAGTTCCTCGGTGAACTCGCGCAGTCCGGCCGACTGCTCGTAGGTGTCGCGCCACGCGATCTGTTCGAACCGGTCCGCGAGCACGGCCGCGGTGTGCCGCTCGGGAGCGACGGCCAGAGCGAGCCACTTCCCTGCGCGGTTCGCCAGCTCGTCCAGCCTGTCCGATGTCTCGCCCATGCTCCTGATCCCCCGGTGTCAGAACTGGGCCTGCACCATGCTCGCGTCCACGCCGAGTGCCTCGGTGAGAACGCGGGCGCGAACGGCGCGTTGGCGGCCGGTGACGCGGTCGATGGCGGCGGTGGAGCGGCCCGCGCCCGCCGCCTCGGCGCGCAGCGTCTCCAGGCGCTTCCCCGCCGTGGCGAGCTTGTTGTGGGCCTTCTTGATGACCCAGTCGCTCAGCGCCTCGCGGGACTGCCCGGCCATGGCGTCGAGCTGGGTCTCGATCTCCTCGATGGTGTCGGCGAGCTCGAGCGCCTCCTTGGCGTCGGGGTTCACCAGTTGCAGCACCTCGCGCTCGACGGTCGGACGCTCGGCGGGGGAGTCCCACAGCACGTGGGTCAGGACCGAGAGGTCCGTCTCGGCGACCGCCGGGCGGTCGTCGAGGTACGCGGAAGCCTGGAGCAGGCCCACCGCCTGGCGCCAGCGGCGGTCGGACGCGACGAGTTCCTTGCGGCGCAGGGCGGCCCGCAGCGTGCATATCGCGTCCACGATCGCGTCGGGGACATCCACCGCCGGGACGGCTTCGGCCACGGCGTGCCGCAACGCGGCCAGTTCGACCGTGGTCCGTGTCGGTGCCGCCGGGCGGCCTACGGCGGAGCGGACCAGTGCGGCGAAGTTCGAGGGGTCCGCCAGGTAGCCGACCTCGATCCGTACGAGGAGCCGGTCGTAGATCGCGGCCGAGTCCTCCCCGGTGGGCAGTTCGTTGCTCGCCGTGATGGCTCCGATCAGGGGGCAGCGGATGGGCTCGCCCCCGCTCTCGGGGTGGTAGATCCGCTCGTTGAGGTAGCCGAGCGTTTCGTTCAGGGCCGCCGTGGAGCACTTGAAGATCTCGTCGATGAACGCCACATGCGCGGTCGTGGCACGGCCCTCGTAGACCTGGCGGTACTCGCCCCGGGCCAGCGCGGCGACGTCGATGGGACCGAACATCCTCGTCGGCGCGGTGAACTTCGACAGAAGGATCTCCCAGTAGGACGCGCCGTCGACCCGGCCCGTGAGCTCCCGGGCCATCTCGGACTTCGCCGTGCCGGGCGGGCCGAGCACCAACGAGTGCTGTCCGGCCAGAAGCGTCACCACCAGCGTCCGCACCACGTCGGCCCGCTCGTAGAAACGGTCCGACAGCTCGTCGCTGATCGCCCGCAGCCTCTTGGCCGTCTCCTGCGCTTGCGGTGCCCCCACCATGTCGCTCCCTGCCTTTACCCCGCCGGCTCGCTCTCCCGTACGGCCTCTTCGTTCTCCCGTACGGCCCCTTCGCCCGAGCACGATAGCTGTGTAGATCCCTCCCAGGGGGAACCCGGGGGCGCTGTGGACATGCGTCCGGCCGACTCCGGGAGGCGTGTGATCCGGCACGCCGTTACGTTGAGCGAGGCCGGTCATTTATCGGAAGGAACAGCCATGGGCGAACCCGCGGTGAACCCGGCCGCACCCGCCGAACCACCCTCTGATGCCGAACTGCAGGCGCTGGAACGGTACTGGAGGGCAGCGAACTACCTCTCGGTGGGGCAGATCTATCTGATGGACAACGCCCTGCTGCGGCGTCCCCTCGCGGTCGAGGACATCAAGCCACGCCTCCTTGGCCACTTCGGCACCTCGCCCGGCCTCAACCTGGTGCACGTGCACCTCAACCGGGTCATCAGGGCACGGCAGCTGGACACCGTCTGCGTCTGGGGCCCGGGGCACGGCGGGCCCGCCGTACTGGCCAACTCCTGGCTGGACGGAACGTACACGGAGACCTACCCCGACATCACCCGCGACGAAGAGGGGATGACCCGGCTCTTCCGCCAGTTCTCCTTCCCCGGCGGAGTGCCGAGCCATGTCGCCCCCGAGACGCCCGGCTCCCTCCACGAGGGCGGCGAACTCGGCTACTCCCTCTCGCACGCCTACGGCGCCGCGTTCGACAACCCCGACCTGCTGTCGGTGTGCGTCATCGGCGACGGAGAGTCCGAGACCGGGCCGCTGGCCGCCTCCTGGCACTCCAACACCTTCCTGGACCCGGTGCACGACGGTGCGGTGCTCCCGATCCTGCACCTGAACGGCTACAAGATCGCCAACCCGACGATCCCGGCGAGGCTGCCCGAGGGGCAGCTCGAAGACCTGATGAGGGGGTACGGGTACGAGCCCGTGCACGTCACCGGCGATGATCCCATGACGGTCCACCGGGACTTCGCCGCCGCCCTCGACCGCTGCCTCGACCGCATCGCGGCGATCCAGCGCGAGGCCAGGGCCGAGGGAGACGCCGAGCGTTCCAAGGACGCCGTCCCGCCCCGCTGGCCCATGATCGTGCTCCGTACCCCGAAGGGCTGGACCGGCCCCAAGATGGTGGACGGCAAACCGGTGGAGGGCACGTGGCGCGCGCACCAGGTGCCGCTGTCCAACGTCAGGGAGAGCGCCGAGCACCGCCACCAGCTGGAGGAATGGCTGCGCTCCTACCGTCCCGAGGAACTGTTCGACGCCCAGGGGCGCCCGGACTCCGGGCTCCTCGACATCGCCCCGCGGGGCACGCTGCGCCTCGGCGCCAATCCGCACGCCAACGGCGGGTTGCTTCTGCGCTCGCTGCCGCTGAAGCCGCTGGAGGAGTTCGCGGTCGTCGTGGACAAGCCGGGCGGCTCCATGAACGAGCCGACGCGGGTGCTCGGCGGCTATCTGCGGCAGGTGATGGCCGACACCGCCGAGCGGCGCGACTTCCGGCTCGTCGGCCCGGACGAGACCGCGTCCAACCGGCTCGACGCGGTCTACGGGGCGTCCGGAAAGACGTGGCAGGAAGAGATCTACGACGTTGACGAAGACCTCACCCGCCATGGGCGGGTGATGGAGATCCTCTCCGAACACACCTGTCAGGGATGGCTCGAGGGCTATCTGCTGACAGGTCGTCACGGATTGTTCTCCTGCTACGAGGCGTTCGTGCACATCGTCGACTCGATGGTCAACCAGCACATCAAGTGGCTGCGCACCACGCGGGAGCTGCCCTGGCGTGCGCCGATCGCCTCGCTGAACTACCTGCTGACCTCGCATGTGTGGCGCCAGGACCACAACGGCTTCTCGCACCAGGATCCCGGCTTCATCGGACACGTGCTCAACAAGAGTCCGGAGGCGGTACGGGTCTACCTGCCGCCGGACACCAACACCCTGCTGTCCACCGCCGAGCACTGCCTCGCCTCACGTGACTACGTGAATGTGATCGTGGCCGGCAAGCAGCCCGGCTTCGACTGGCTGAGCCTGGACGATGCGCGGGCCCACTGCGCGCGGGGTGCCGGTGTGTGGACCTGGGCCGGCACCGAGACCCCCGATCAGGAGCCGGACGTCGTTCTGGCCTGTGCCGGGGACGTGCCCACCCTGGAGGTGCTCGCCGCCGCGAGCCTGCTGCGCACCCTCCTGCCGGACCTCGCGGTGCGCGTGGTCAACGTGGTGGACATCGCGCGGCTGATGCCGGAGGGCGAGCACCCGCACGGCATGCCGGACGCGGAGTTCGACGCGCTGTTCACCCGCGACAAGCCGGTGATCTTCGGCTTCCACGGCTACCCGTGGCTGGTGCACAGGCTCGCCTACCGGCGCGCGGTCCACCCGCACCTGCATGTCCGCGGATACAAGGAACGCGGCACGACCACCACGCCCTTCGACATGGTGGTCGCCAACGACCTGGACCGTTTCCGCCTGGTGATGGATGTCGTCGACCGGGTGCCGGGCCTCGGCGTCCGTGCGATCGAGGCACGCCAGCGAATGATGGACGCGAGACTGCGCCACCACGCCTATGTGCGCGCACACGGCGTGGACCTGCCGGAGGTGCGGGACTGGTCCTGGCAGGACTGACCGGCGTGCCGGCGAATATCGCGTGCCGTGGCGGCGGGGAAGGTGCAGACTCGCCGCATGGCGGACATGGGGGCGTTCCGGGGCGCGGTCGACGAGTGGGCGGCCGGCGGGCCCGGCGGGCCCGCGAGTGATCTGGCCGGTCAGGTGGGAGTGCGCACGGCGGTCCTGCTGGAAGGGCCGAGTGACCGCGAGGCCGTTGAGGCGCTGGCAGCACGGCGTGGCAGGGACCTGGCCGCCGAGGGGGTCTGCGTCGTGTCGATGGGCGGGGCGATGAGCATCGGCCGTTACACCGAGATCCTCGGGCCGCCCGGGCTCGACCTGCGGCTGGCAGGACTGTGCGACGTGGGCGAGCAGTGCTTCTACGACCGCGCTCTGGAGCGGGTGCGGGCGCCGCGCCGGGACTTCTTCGTGTGCGTCTTCGACCTGGAGGACGAACTCATCCGCGCGCTGGGCACGGCAAGGGTCGAGGAGATCGTCCGGGCCGAGGGCGACCTGCGGGCCTGGCGGACCTTCCTGCACCAGCCCGCACAGCATGACCGGCCCCGGCAGCAGCAGTTGAGGCGCTTCCTCGGCACGAAGAAGGGCCGCAAGATCCGCTACGGCCGCCTCCTCGCCGAGGCCCTCAGCCCGGAGCTGACGCCGGCCCCGCTCGACGATCTCCTCGCGAGCTTGTGAGCCCCGACGCCCCGGACGCCCCCGACGCCGCGTCAGAAGGGCATGCGGCCGCGGGTCCGCCGGCCGGCCGAGCCGCTGCGGCCCACAGCCTTGGAACTGCTGCGGAACGGCTTGCTGAAGAGCCGGCCAAGGATGCCGGGGGCCTTGTTCCCGGCGCGTGAACCGGCCCCCAAAGTGCGCTGGGTTCCCCGCTCGGGGTGCCGGGAGAGACGCGGCACGAAGAAGGCGAGTACGGCCAGAACGATACAGACAGCGACTATGCCGACAATGATCACGAAAAGCTCCCTGTGTCGAGGCGTGACTGCCGTGTTCCCTGCCCGGTGAGGTGTATGCCCGGGCCCCTCACGGCCTCGGCATTCCGACCGGTACAGTCGGCTCGCCGCTCAGCCCGTGCCGGACCGGGCGCCGCGGCCCGATGTTCTCTCCTCGCGTACCGGCCAGGTGATGCCATGACCAGTACGCAGCAGCCGCCCGAGCTGAGTCCGCGGGCGTCCGGCGGCGCCGTCGAACCGTCCGTGGAGGACCGCGTCACGCGGATACGACGGCGTCTCGAGCGGCTGATCGGGATCGCGGCGACCGAGGGAAACGCGCTCACCCCTCTGCGCAACGGCGACGAGATCTTCGCGGCCATGCTCGCCGGAATCCGCCGGGCCGAGCACACCGTGGACATGATGACGTTCGTGTACTGGAAGGGCGACATCGCCCTCCAGTTCGCCGAGGCGCTCGCGGAGCGGGCTCGCGCCGGGGTGCGGGTGCGTCTCCTCCTGGACGGGTTCGGCAGCCGGCTGATCGAGACGGAGCAGCTCGACGCGATGGACCGGGCGGGGGTGCAGGTGGCGTGGTTCCGCAAGCCGCTGTATCTCTCCCCGCTCAAGCAGAATCACCGCTGCCACCGCAAGGTTCTGGTCGTCGACGAGGAGGCCGCGTTCACCGGCGGGGTGGGGATCGCGCAGGAGTGGTGCGGCAACGCCCGCAACGAGCACGAGTGGCGTGACACACACGTCGAGGTCCGCGGACCCGCGGTGGACGGAATGGCCGCGGCGTTCGCACAGAACTGGGCGGAGTGCCACGACGAACTCTTCGACGACCGGGACCGGTTCATCGAGCAGCAGCCGCGGGGCGACGCCATCGTGCAGGTGGTGCGCGGCTCGGCGAGCATCGGCTGGCAGGACATGCAGACCCTGATCCGGGTGATGCTGGAGTCGGCCGAGGACCGCTTCAGGCTGTCCACCGCGTACTTCTCCCCGGACGCGTACTTCATCGAGCTGCTGTGCGACACCGCGCGGCGCGGCGTCGAGGTGGAGATCCTGCTGCCGGGTCCGCACACCGACAAACGGGTCAGCCATCTTGCCGGCCAGCACTATTACGAGGATCTCACCGCGTGCGGGGTGAAGATCTTCCAGTACCAGCCCACAATGATGCACGCCAAGATCATCACCGTCGACGGTGTGGCCGCGCTGATCGGCTCGACGAACTTCAACCGCCGCTCCCTCGATCACGACGAGGAAGTCATGCTCGCGGTCCTCGACCCGGAGTTCACCGCGACTCTGGACGCGTACTTCGACGACGACGTGGCGGTCAGTGAACTGATCAGGCCAGGCCGCTGGAAGAGGCGCTCCGTCGTCCAACGGGCCCGGGAACTGGCCGTCCGGCCGATCCGCCGCTTCCTGTGACGAGCCGTCCCTCGCCGAACTCAGCGCATTCCCGGTAGCCGCCGGAGCTCGCTGACCTTCATCAGCCGTGCGAGGAAGAGGTATGCCAGCAGAGTGGTGAGCACTCCCGCGGCGAGCGCGGCGGCCGTCGGCCACGTTCCGCTTCCCGGCCCGGCGCACGCCTGTGCGGCGGCCCAGCCAAGGCCCGCGGCGGGGGCCGCGGCGCAGAGCAGCTTGCCGTAGGTGCGGCGCAGGCTGCCGTCGTCGATGCGGGCTCCGAGTCTCCTGCGCAGCAGATACGCCGTGAGTGCGAGGCCGGCCAGGTAGGACAGGGTGTAGGCCCCGGCCATGCCGACGACCGCCCAGCGGGCGGGCAGCAGCACATGGCAGGCCGTGGCCAGGGCGATGTTCACCCCCGCGATCCAGGACGCCATGAAGAAGGGCGTACGCGTGTCCTCCAACGCGTAGAAGCCGCGCAGCAGGAGGTACTGGGCGGAGAACGGGATGAGGCCGAGCGCGAAGGCCTGCAGCATGTATCCCGGAGGGCGGGCCGACGCGGCATCCGCCGCTCCGTGGGCGAACAGCAGCGACGCGATCCGCGGCCCCTGGGCGAGGAAGAGGAAGGCGGCGGGCACGATGACCAAGCCACTGATCCGCAGGGCCCTGGACAGATCCGCGCCCAGGTCCTTGACTCGTCCTTCCGCGGCGGCCCGGCTCATGCGCGGCAGCAGAGCCGTCACCAGGGACACGGTCACGATCGACTGCGGCAGCAGCCAGATCGTCTGCGCGTAGGTGTAGGCGGAGTAACCGGCGCCGGCCTGCGGCAGCTCCTGGTCGGCGGCGGTGGCGTAATTCGTGACCACTGTCAGGGCGGCCTGGTTGGCCAGGACGAACAGGAGCGTCCACTTCGCCGCGTGGACGCTCCGGCCCAGGCCGGTGCCCCGCCAGTCGAAGCGCGGCCGGAACCGGAAACCGGCCGCCCGGGCGAACGGTATGAGAGCCAGGGCCTGTACGGCGATACCAGCCGTCGTACCGAGGCCGAGCAGCCGCACCTGGGTGGTGGTGATGTCCGCCACCTGATCGGGGACCGTCATCAGCGTCAGGTAGGCGGCGAACATGCCGACCAGCACGACGTTGTTGAGGACCGGTGTCCACATCATCGCGCCGAACTTCTCGCGGGCGTTGAGGACTTGTCCGTAGATGCTGAACAAGCCGTAGAAGAAGATCTGCGGCAGCAGGAACCTGGCGAACGTCACCGTCAGTTCGAACGCCTCGTGACTGTCCGGGGTGTCGCGCATGTACAGGCCCACGATCTGTGGAGCCGCCCACACCGCGAGCGCCGTACCGACGCCGAGCACGCACACCACGAGCGTGACCAGACGCTGCTCGTAGGCACGGCCACCGTCGGGCTGCGTCGCCCTGGCCCGCACAAGCTGTGGCACCAGGACGGCGTTGAGCGCGCCACCGATCAACAGCGTGTACAGGCTCGTCGGCACGGTGTTCGCCGTGTTGTAGGTGCTGGCCAGCAAGCCCGTGCCAAGGGCCGCGGCTTGCAGCACCTGCCGGATGAGACCCGTCGCCCGCGACACCACCGTGCCGACAGCCATCAGCGACGACGAACGAACCAGCCCGCCCTGCTTCTTCTGCCGCCGAGCGGCGTGCCGCCCCCTTGTTCGCTGCTCCGGCGGCATGGTCCGCGCCGCCGGGCTCGCCCCCTCAACCATGTGGTCAACCTACGTTGCCCGGCAGCCGCGTCCGTTGCCGCCCCACGTCACCCCGTGATGGATCCGGCGTACTCCGGGAAGTCCAGGTCGAAGTCCTCGCTGCTGCGTTGCACGGTGACGACGATCTTCTTGCCGTACTTCGTTTCGAGCACCTCGTCGGAGCAGTGCTTCGTCCAGTCGGCCTGACTGATGTCCTCGTCGGCGCAGTCGACCTTCTTCGACGCGGAGCCCTTCGAGCCGTCCCCACCGTCCGCACCGTCCCCACCGTTCGGTCCGTCCGCACCGTTCGGTCCGTTGTTGGCCGCTCTTATGCCGCTGTTGCCGCTGCTGCCTCGATGAGGCAGAACGGATCCGCCGGCGTCAGCGGGGCCACCGCGGTGAGGGACAGGCCCGCCTTGCGGCACAGGTCCTCGAAGTCGGGCCGGGTCCGTTCCCTGCCACCCACGTTCACCATCATGTTGAGGTCGGTGAGGTACGTGAGTCCGGCCGTTTCGGCGTCCACGACCTCGGGCAGGACCGGCTCCACGATCAGCACGCGTCCTGCGGGCGGCAGCACCTCGCGGCAATGGCTGAGGATCGCCACCGCCTGTTCGTCCGACCAGTCGTGCAGGATGCTCTTCATGAGGTAGACGTCGGAACCTTCGGGAACCGAGCGGAAGAAGTCTCCGGCAACCAAGGAGCATCGCGTCGTGAGCCCCTGGTGCTCCAGCTTCGCCGGTGCCTGGGCCAAGCCCTCCTCCGTGTCGTAGATGACGCCTGTCAGGGCCGGATACTCGCGGAGCACCGCGCTCAGCAAGGTGCCGTCTCCGCCTCCGACGTCGGTCACCGTGGTGAAGCGGCCGAAGTCGAAGGCGTGCGGCAGGACGGCGGCGGTTGCCCTGACGGCCTGGCTCATGGCCGCGTTGAACTCCGCCGACAGATCGGGGAATTCCCTGAGGTGGCTGAAGAAGTCCTTCCCGAAGACCGCGTCGAAAGCCACCTCCCCGGTGCGGACACTCTCGTCGAGGTGTTCCCACGCACGCAGCATCGTCGGCTCGGTGAACATCCGTACAAGTGAGGTGATCGAGTCGGGCCGCCCGGGGTTCAGGGTGGCGCCCGCGGCGGTCACCGAGAAGGAGCCCGCGGTGTGTTCGCGCAGCAGGCCAAGGCTCGCCAGGGCGCGCAGAAGCCTGGTCATGGGCTGCGGAAGCGCTCCGGCGTCGGCCGCGACTTCGGCTGCCGACCGCTCCTTGTCGCCGATCAGCTCCATCACCCGCAGCCGGAGGGCAGCGCGGACGGTCTGCGCGGCCAGGCTTCCGAACGCGAGCTGGGCGACCAGTTCGCGTACGTTCTCGGTGTCGTTCGTGGTGGCGTCGTCCGTTGTGGTGTCGTCGCTGGTGGTCATCGTTGCTTCTCCTCGGTATGAGGCGGCGGTTGTGCCGGTCCGTGCCCCTGACTATGACGACGCCGACAGCGGCCGTATTGGACGAATGTTCCGCCCTGCGCCGTCGCTCGCCCGAGCCGCCCACGGGCATGTCCGGATGTGACAGAGAACCGTCATTGCGGCCATCGGTGGGGGCGGTGAGGATGGGGTCATGCCCACTCCGCACCGTGTCGTCATCGCGGTCTTCCCCGATGTCGACCTCCTCGACGTCACCGGCCCGGCCGAGGTCTTCGCGCTGGCCAACCGGGAGACAGCGGGCCGCGCCGGCTACCAGGTCCGCCTCGCCGGGCCCGCCGCGGGCCAGGTCCGTACGTCGGCGGGTGTGCGGTTGGTGGCCGACCTGGGTTTCGACGAGGTGCGGGGGCAGGTGGACACCCTGCTCGTGCCCGGCGCTGTCGACATGACCGATGACGGCCCGCTCGCCCGCATCGACGCGGACGTCGTGGAGTGGGTGAAGGCCACAGCCCCGCACGCCCGCCGAGTGGCTTCGGTGTGTGTGGGCGCGCATGTGCTTGCCGCGGCCGGACTCCTCGACGGGAAGACGGCGACCACCCACTGGTCGACCGCCGCCCAGCTCGCCGCCGAGCACCCCGCCGTCACCGTCGACCCGGACCCCATCTTCGTACGCACCGACCGGGGCCGGTTGTGGACCGGGGCCGGGATCAGTGCCTGCCTGGATCTCGCCCTCGCGCTCGTGGCCGAGGACCAGGGCGAGGACGTGGCCCTGTCGGTGGCCCGGCAACTGGTGATGTACCTCAAGCGCCAGGGCGGTCAGAGCCAGTTCTCCGTGCCGCTCAGCCGCCCCGCGTCCGCCCGGCGCGACATCGACGAACTGCGTCTGTGGATCGCCGAGCACCTCGACGAGGACCTGTCGGCGGCGACGCTGGCGGCCCGGATGTGCCTGAGCGAGCGGCACTTCGCCCGGGTGTTCAAACAAGAGACGGGCACCAGCCCGGCGGACTACGTGGAAGCCGCCCGCGTAGAGGTAGCGCGCCGCCTGCTCGAGACGACCGACAGCCCGCTCGGCCAGGTCGCGACCGCCGCAGGGCTCGGCTCGGTGGAGACGTTGCACCGTGCGTTCAACCGGCAGCTCGCCACCACCCCGGCGGCCTACCGCCGCCGCTTCCGCATCCAGACCACCTGACGCAGGCGGCGTAGAGGCGAGCCCTGCGGCTTCGCCATGCCTCATGCCGCACCCGCCGCGCAGATCCACCGCGTAAGTCGACCGAGCAAACCCACCACGTAAATCCACCACGTAAATCCACAGCGCGACACGAAAGGCACCCCACCCCATGAGCACGTACACGCCTCAGCCCTCCACCACCCTGCGCGACGTGATCGGCCTGGACAACCAGCCGCCCCGGCTGAGCGAATCCGCACTGATCATGATCGACTTCCAGAACACCTACCGCACCGGCGTCATGGCCCTGGACGGCGCAGAGGAAGCCCTCGCGGCAGGCGCCCGCCTCCTGGAGCGGGCCCGTACGGCGGGCACCCCGGTCGTCCACATCCTCAACGACGGCGGCGAAGGCACCCCCTACGACATCCGCGCACAGATCGGGGCCATCAGCGAGGAGGTCGCCCCGGTGAGCGGCGAAGCGGTCGTGGTCAAGCAGTTCCCCAACTCCTTCCACGCCACCGAGCTGGAGAAGACGCTGACCGGACTGGGCTTCGCCCCGGGCAGCGGCACCCCCCTGGTCCTTGCCGGCTTCATGACCCACATGTGCGTCAACTACACCGCCCAGGGCGCCTTCAACCTCGGCTACCGGCCCACCGTCGTCGCCGAAGCCACCGCCACCCGCGCCCTCACCGCCCCGGACGGCACCGTCCTGCCCGCCGCCGCGCTCCTGAGCGCCGCCCTGACCACGGTCACCGATCTGTTCGGAACAGTTGTGCCCACCGTCGACGGGATCCCTGCCTGAGCGTGAGCCCCTTTCGTGTCATAGGACACGTCATTACCCGGTGTCGTCCTGGGTAGGGGGTGCATGATCGCCTGGGCTGACGCCCAGGAAGCAACACCGGAACCACGGAGGTATCCATGTCCTCGAAGCGACGTCGCAAGAAGAAGGCCCGCCGCAAGAACGGCGCGAACCACGGCAGCCGCCCCCAGTCCTGACGACGGGCGCGGTGATCGGGGGCGGCACCACCTGGTGCCGCCCCCGAAGCATGTCGTGACCTGACCTGACCTGACCTGACCTGACCACACCAGACAAGACCAGACCGGTCAGGAATCGAGAAGCACCCGCCCCGAGCCGCTCCTAGCGTGAACTCCATGGACGTCACCATTCACGCGAGCTTCCTCCCGCACAACGACCCGGACGCCTCCCTGGCCTTCTACCGGGACTCCCTCGGCTTCGAGGTCCGCCACGACATCGGGTACGACGGACTGCGCTGGATCACCGTCGGCCCCGCCGACCGGCCCGGCACATCCATCGTCCTGCAGCCACCGGCCACCGACCCCGGCATCACCGACACCGAGCGCCGGACCATCGACGAGATGATGGCCAAGGGGACCTACGCCTGCGTTCTCCTGGCCACCGCCGACCTGGACGGCACCTTCGCGAGGCTCCGGGCCACGGACGCCGAGATCGTCCGGGAGCCGACCGAGCAGCCCTACGGCATACGCGACTGCGCCGTCCGCGATCCCGCGGGCAATCTGCTCCGCATCCAGGAACTGCGCTGAGGGCGACGGCCCCGCAAACGCGCGCACCGTGCCAACGCCGTCAAGCGGAAGGACAGCGACCCGTTGCCTCAATCATGCCGACGAAGTAGAACCTGACGTATCGCTCGACGATCATCAGATCGAGCCAGGCGGCACCGACGGAGGCCGCGCAGGCGGCTCCGCCCGACAGATGGAGACACCATGAGCCCGGCCAAGAGAAAGACCGCGCAGTCGCCTGCGCTCCACGCTGCCGACAGCCACGACCTGATCCGTGTGCACGGCGCGCGCGTGAACAACCTCAAGGACGTCAGCATAGAGCTCCCCAAGCGACGCCTGACGGTGTTCACCGGCGTCTCCGGCTCGGGCAAGAGCTCGCTGGTGTTCAGCACGATCGCCGCGGAGTCACAGCGGATGATCAACGAGACGTACAGCGCCTTCGTGCAGGGCTTCATGCCGACGCCGGCCCGCCCCGAAGTCGACGTACTCGACGGTCTCACGACCGCGATCATCGTCGACCAGCAGCGGATGGGCGCCGACCCGCGCTCCACCGTGGGCACCGCCACCGACGCCAACGCGATGCTGCGCATCCTGTTCAGCCGGCTCGGCAAGCCGCAGATCGGCCCGCCGAGCGCGTACTCCTTCAACACCGCGTCGGTCCGGGCGAGCGGCGGGATCACCGTCGAGCGCGGCGCCGCCAAGACCAAGACCGTGAAGGCGACCTTCAACCGCACCGGCGGCATGTGCACGCGCTGCGAGGGCCGGGGCTCGGTCTCCGACATCGATCTCACCCAGCTCTACGACGACTCCAAGTCGCTCTCCGAGGGTGCGTTCACCATCCCCGGCTGGAAGTCGGACAGCCGGTGGACCGTGCAGGTCTACGCCCAGTCCGGCCTCGTCGACCCGGACAAGCCGATCCGCAAGTACACCAAGAAGGAACTGCGGGACTTCCTCTACGGGGAGCCCATGAAGGTCAAGGTCAACGGCGTCAACCTCACCTACGAAGGGCTGATCCCCAAGATCCAGAAGTCGTTCCTCGCCAAGGACAAGGAGGGGATGCAGCCGCACATCCGGGCCTTCGTGGAGCGGGCGGTCACCTTCACCACCTGCCCCGAGTGCGACGGCACCCGGCTGAGCGAGGGGGCCCGGTCCTCGAAGATCAAGAGGATCAGCATCGCCGACGCCTGCACGATGGAGATCCGCGACCTGGCCGAGTGGGTCCGCGGCCTCAAGGAGCCCTCGGTGGCGCCGCTGCTCACCGCGCTGCAGCAGACCCTCGACTCGTTCGTGGAGATCGGCCTCGGCTACCTCTCGCTCGACCGCCCCGCGGGCACGCTGTCGGGCGGCGAGGCGCAGCGCGTCAAGATGATCCGGCACCTCGGCTCCTCGCTCACCGACGTCACGTACGTCTTCGACGAGCCGACGATCGGTCTGCACCCCCATGACATCGAGCGGATGAACAAGCTCCTTCTGCGGCTGCGGGACAAGGGCAACACGGTGCTCGTCGTCGAGCACAAGCCGGAGGCCATCGCGATCGCCGACCACGTCGTCGACCTCGGCCCCGGCGCCGGTACGGCGGGCGGAGCGGTGTGCTTCGAGGGCACCGTCGACGGGCTGAGGCGCAGCGACACCGTCACCGGTCGCCACCTCGACGACCGTGCCGCGCTCAAGAAGACGGTGCGGGAGCCCTCCGGCACGCTGGAGATCCGCGACGCCACCCGTCACAACCTCCAAGGCGTCGACGTCGACGTCCCGCTCGGCGTGCTGTGCGTCGTCACCGGCGTCGCGGGCTCCGGCAAGAGCTCACTGATCCACGGCTCCGTCCCCGCGTCCGAGGGTGTGATCTCGGTCGACCAGGCGCCGATCAAGGGCTCGCGGCGCAGCAACCCGGCGACGTACACCGGACTGCTCGAACCGATCCGCAAGGCGTTCGCCAAGGCCAACGACGTGAAGCCGGCGTTGTTCAGCGCCAACTCCGAGGGTGCCTGTCCCACGTGCAACGGCGCGGGCGTCATCTACACCGACCTCGGGATCATGGCCAGTGTCGAGACCCTCTGTGAGGACTGCGAGGGGAAGCGGTTCCAGCCCGCGGTCCTCGAATACACCTTCGGTGGCCGCGACATCAGCGAGGTGCTCGCGATGTCGGTGACCGAGGCGGAGGCGTTCTTCGGTGAGGGCGAGGCGCGTACGCCTGCCGCGCACAAGATCCTTGAACGGCTCGCCGACGTGGGGCTCGGCTACCTCAGCCTCGGCCAGCCACTCACCACGCTGTCCGGCGGCGAGCGGCAGCGGCTCAAGCTGGCCACCCACATGGCAGAGAAGAGCGGCGTCTACATCCTCGACGAACCGACCACAGGGCTGCACCTCGCGGACGTCGAGCAACTGCTGGGCCTGCTGGACCGCCTCGTCGACTCCGGCAAGTCGGTCATCGTCATCGAGCACCACCAGGCGGTCATGGCGCACGCCGACTGGATCATCGACCTCGGCCCCGGTGCCGGTCACGACGGCGGCAAGATCGTCTTTGAGGGCACGCCGGCGGATCTCGTGGCCGAACGCTCCACGCTCACGGGCGAACACCTCGCGGCGTACGTCGGCTGATCAGCAGGATCGTCCCGGCGGAGAGCAGGGGCCGACACCGCCGCCCTTCTTCTCTCGTTTGGGTACGAATCCGCAGATTGCACGCAGACGTTCCATGGAGTCAGTAATCTGCGTCTGACGTTCCATTGAGCCCGTGGCATGCGTATGCCGCGGGCTCACTGCGGGACGCGGGTGAATTCCTGAAGGTGCGGGAGTGGAAAGGATCGTTGGACTGCGCATGAGCGATGCGGGGAACGGGATTCCTTCACCCCGGCCGCCTCGTGCCGGGACAAGAACCGGCGGCGGCGGGGAGGTTGCCTCGCCATCCCCGATCTACGACGCGCTGGTACGCGAATGGCAGGCCCGGAACCGGGAAGTGCCGCGTACGCCGGACCCGCACTCACGCTGGGAGCGCGTCGACCCGCAGGACTTGTTCCACCGGGGCTGATCGGCTGCCGTCGGCGCGTCACGTGAGCGGCGTCGCCGGATGGGTGTGAGTGCTGAGCCAACGACAGACCGCGAGGGCGACCGTGTCGTCGAGCGTGCTCAGCGCGTCGATGGCCTTGGCGTCGTCGGGGTGGGGAGGGATCGCGGCCGTGGTGAGCGTCGCGTGCAGGCTCAGACGGTGCCGGTCGCGGGGCGTGAGCAGGGCCGGGGCCGCCATGTCCAGACGCTGCGCCGGGTCGGGCGGGGGCAGCGGGAAGTCGGCCTCCGCATCCCAGTTGATGGTCGGCAGGATGGTGGCAGGTGAAGTCATGGCGGCTTCCTCACGACGTGCGGGCGATGCCTGTGTCGGACAGGAAGCGGTCGGGCGGCCCTCTGGTTGCACCGGCCCGGCCAAGACACCCGAACGCGCTAATCGACGGGGTCTCGGCGGAGAGGGCCGAACGCGCCGCCCGCGTCGGGCCGTTCCCCTCCGCCCCGGCTGACGACGACGGGCGGATTCGACGCGTACATCACCCGGTAGGTCACCCGGTTCTGGGGCACGCGCTGTCTCCCGTTCCGCGGCGGCGGCCCGACGGCGACCATGATCACAACGGCCGTGATCTCAGGGGAGGCTGCGCGTGCCGCATCCGATCAGGAGACCGCGTACAACCCTTGTGCCTCATCCGGTGTCGAACAGGGCGCCGGACAAGGAACGGGCCCTTTCCGGACACCCTCGCGCCTGCCCGGCCACCTTCCTTCATAGGAGCCGCTCGTGCGCAAGAACCGTTCGGCCGCCGTCGCCGCGGCCTCATTCCTCCTGCTCACCGGGGCGGGCATCGCTGCCGCTCCCTCCGCCGTCGCCGGCACCCCCGGGGGCACGCACGCCAACGACCGCAACAGTGACTTCAACGGCGACGGATACGAGGACGTGCTGGTCGGCGCCCCCGGGGCGACGGTCAGCGGCCAGAAGGGCGCCGGTCTCGTCACGGCTCAGTACGGCTCCTCCAGAGGCATGAACACCACCTCCGTCGCCAGATTCAGCCAGTCGACGGCAGGCGTCGCGGGCGCCGCGGAGCCGGGCGACGGCTTCGGGACGGCCGTCGCCACCGGTGACCTGGACGGCGACGGCTTCGACGACGCGATCGTCGGCATCCCCGGCGAGGACATCGGCGACACGGCGGACGCCGGTGGTGTCGCGATCCTGTGGGGCTCGAAGCAGGGCCTCAGCGGCGGATCCAGCGACTGGCTGGAAACCCAGGAGCCCACCAAGGGCGAGCAGTTCGGCCTGAGCCTCGCGGCGGCGCACCTCACCGGCGAGACGCCGGGCGATGTGCTCGCCGTACTGGACCGCGACGACCTGGAGCTCTTCGCGTACGACGCGGCACCGCAGGCCGACGGACAGGCCCCGCTGCGGCGTCAGGCCACCGAGCGTCTCTCCGCGGTGGCCGAGGAGCGCGACATCCTGCCGAAGTCGCTGACCACCGGTGATTACGACGACAACGGCTACGCCGATCTCATCGTGTCCGGCGTGACCGTGGGCGACGAGCCGGGGCACGGCTGGTCCGCGTACTTCAAGGGGAACGCCGACGGCCTCACGTACGACAGTGATCTGCGCGGCGGCCCCGCGGCGGCGTCCGGCGACATCAACCACGACGGCTACGACGATCTGGTCACCGGCGAGCCCAACTCCCCGGACGACGGCGGCGAGACGATGACCGGCGGCCTGGTGGGCGTCCGGTACGGCACCCCGGACGGCCTCAAGGACGAGGCCAAGTGGTGGACGCAGGACAGTGTGGACGTGCCCGGCACCGCTGAGCGCGGTGACGGCTGGGGTGCTGATCTGTCCGTGGCGGACACGAACGGCGACGGCTACGCGGACGTCGCGATCGGCGCTCCGGGCGAGGACATCGGCACGGTCGCGGACGCCGGAGCGGCATGGGTGCTGCGTGGCTCGCACGAGGGCCTGACGGGGATCGGCGCCAAGTCCTGGGACCAGAACTCCGCGGACATCCCCGGCGTGGCCGAGAAGGGCGACAAGTGGGGCGGCCAGGTGCGCCTGACGGACCCGAACCGCGACGGCCGCTTCGGTCTCCTGGCCGCCGCCCCCGGCGAGAACGCCGGCGACGGAGTGGTGTGGGTCCTGTCCGCGGGAGCGGGCGGCATCACCGCGTCCGGCTCCTGGACGTACGGCGGGGACTCGCTGGGCACACCGGGCAAGGGCGCGGCGTTCGGCGCGGCGATCGACGAGTAGCCGCGCGGTCGCCGGCGGCCCGCGAGGCCGCGGGCAGACCATCCGGACGCGGTCGTGAGCGGCCTCCGTACGATCAAGGCCATGTGCTCACGACTGCGTTCGGAGGCTGAACAGGCATGACGGGTAGTCGAGTTGTCGTCGTCACGGGCTGCGCCGCGGCGGATCTCCGGCTGAGCGCTCAGCAGCGCGGCCGCCTCGATCGGATCACGGCCACTCCTGCCGGACGAGCTCCGCAGGACGGTCGATCCGGTAGAGGTGGTGGGCGCGGTCGTCGATGGGGTTGTCGGGCTCCAGTGAGACATCGGCGACCCGCCGCAGGCCCGCCTTTTCCAGGATGCGCCAGGACGCGTGATTGCCCACGTGTACGGGCACGAGTACCGCGGTGGCCCGAGGGTGGTCGGTCCAGGTGGCCGCCAGGACCGCCTGGATCATGCGTGTGCCGAGGCCCCGGCCGACCCGCCGGGGGTCCCCGATGAGGTAGTCGATGGACATGGCGCCCGCGGGGACCTCCACCTGGTCGGCCAGCTCGCGCAGGTCCTCGAGGTAGTCGGCGAAGCGGTAGCGCTGGACGAGGCCGAACGGTTCACCGTCGAGCAGCATGAGCAGGTCCTCCGACGCCTCCTCGCCACGGGCCGCCGGGCCGAAGTCGCGCGCCACCGCCTCGGGCGAGGTCTCGTGGTTCCACCAGCGCGCGACGTGCGGCTGCTCCAGCCACTGCCGCAGCAGGGGGAAGTCCGGTTCGTCGAGTCGACGCCAGCTGATCATCGGGGCACCTCGGGGGAGACTTGAGGGAAAGTCAGGGAAGACTCGGGGGAGTGGAACGTGCCAACTGCGTCCATTGTCCCGCCTGCCGCCGACTCAACCCCCGTACGTGGCCTCGGACTCGCTGAGCACCGTGGCGAAGTCGGCGGCGAACCGGGCGGCTTCCGGCACCTCGAGCGTGGCCGTGGTGATCCGTACGGCGGTGGGTGTGGCGATGCGGAAGCGGGAGCCCGCGGCCACCCACCACCCCCGCGAGCGCAACCCGTTGACCACCGCGGACTCGTCCCGCACCGGCACGCACACGTTCAGCCCGCTCGCCCCGTGGGCGGCGACCCCACGCCGCGCGAGCTCCCCGATGAGCGCCTCGCGCCGCTCGGTGTACGCACGCTCGGCCCGCCCCACCAGTGCTCGCGCCGCGGGATCGGCCATCGTGCGCTCGACCGTCTCCTGCAGCAGGTGACTGACCCACCCCGAAGTGAGCAGCATCCGCCCCTCGTGCCGGGCCAGCGTGGCCGCGTCGCACGCCAGTGCCGCCCATCGCAGGTCGATGCCCAGATGCTTGGACACGGTCCGTACCTGTGCCCAGCGTTCGATCCCGCCGGCCGCCAGCGAGTGCGAAGGCGCCCCCGAGACCTCCGCATTGTGATCGTCCTCGATGACCAGTACGTCCGGGAAGCCGCCGAGCGCTTCGAGCAGGGCGTCGCGTCGCGCCGCTGAGAAGCAGCCGCCCAGCGGGTTCTGCCCCCGCGGGCTGCACACCACCGCCCTGGCCCCCGCCCTCAGCGCACCGCGCAGCGCCTGGGGCCCGATCCCCTCGTCGTCCACCGCGACCGGCACCATGCGCAGGCCCAACGCGGGTATCAGGTCGAGGAGATGGTGGAAGCCGGGGTCCTCGACGGCCACGGTGTCGCCCGGCTTCAGCTCCGCGGAGAGCAGCCGTGCCATGCAGTCGAGCGCTCCGTGCGCGAAGGTCACCCGGCTCTCCGGAATCCCGTCCCGCGCGAACCACTCGCGGGTCAGTTCCTCAAGCCCCGCGCGGCGTGGCGAACCGCGGTGCGAACCGCCGAGTGGGACCACTCGCTCGGGCGGCAGCAGCACCGGCATCAGCGCCGGGTCAGGATGCCCGCCCGCCAGATCACGCACCCCTTGCGGCACCTTGGGCGGGCGGCGTGCCCCGACCGACGGGGCCTGCGCGACCACTGTTCCGCCACGCCCCCGCGTCACCACGATCCCGCGCTGCCGGAGCTCCTTGTAGGCCGTCGCCACCGTACCCGCGCTGATCCCGAGCTCGTCGGCGAGCCTGCGCACCGGGGGCAGCGCGTCACCCGGGCCCAAACCGCCTTCGGCCACGGCCTGTTCGACGGAGGAGGTGATGCCCTTGGCGGTCGTACCACTGATCGCATATTGTGCTGACACGTAATCAAATATGTACCAGTACAAAGTAATTCGTCAAGTCGCAAGCCAAGGGGGAGTGGTGAGCCTCAGTCGCAGGCGGGCCGCGCTGTACGCACGCATACCAGGGGGCATCGACGGTCGTCGCATGCTCTGGATCGCCTTGATCAACAAAGCGGGAACCGGACTGTGGATGGGGGCGGCCGCCCTCTACTTCACCCTGGTCACCGGGCTCTCCGTCGCCGAGGTCGGCGTGCTCATGGGCGTCTCGGGGGCCGTGGGCATCGCGGGAGCGCCGCTCGCGGGCCACCTGGCCGACCGGTTCCCTGTCACCCGCGTCATCATCGGCGCTCAACTCCAGCAGGCCATTGCCCTGTTGGCGTTGCTCACGACGGACAACTTCTCCCTGCTCCTGCTGTACTCGGCCGTGAACAGCCTGGCCGACCGGGGCGCCAATGTCCTCACCAAGCTGTACGCCGCCCGTATCGCGGGCCCCGACCGCACCAAGTACCAAGCCGTCCAGCGCACCGTGTCCAACGCGGGCTGGGCCATCGGCGGGCTTACCGGTGCGCTCGCCCTCGCCGTCGGCACCACCCACGCCTACCAGGCCCTGCTCGTCGGCAACGTGATCAGCTTCCTCGTCGCGGCGTTCCTCACCCTGCGCTGTGCGGAGCCGCCTTCCCCGTCCCGGGTGGTCACCGACTCCACGGCGCCCGCACGCTCCGCCCCGCCGTCGAGCCCCTGGCGTGATCGCCCCTATCTGCTCTTCACCGCCACCGAGGCGGCGCTCTTCCTCGACGACGCCGTGCTCCAGGTCGGCCTGCCCCTGTGGATCGTCCACGCGACGGACGCCCCGCACGGCCTCGCGCCGCTGCTCATGGTCCTCAACTGTGTGCTCGTCGTCTGCTGCCAGGTCCCGCTGTCCCGCTTCGGGAGCACACCGGACGCGGCCCGCGGCCTGCTCGTGCCCCTGACCGCCTGCTTCGTCGTCGGCTGCGCCGCGATGACCGCCTCCGTGGCAGGCAGTACCTGGGTGGCCGTCGCCGCCATGACAGTCGCGGCGATCGCCTTCACCTTCGCGGAGATACTGCACGCCATCACGTCCTGGGAACTCTCCATCGCGCTCGCCCCCGACGACGCCCAGGGCGCCTACCTCGGCGTGCACGGACTGTCCTCGTCCGCCCAGCGCAGCGGGGGGCCTCTCCTGGTCACCGCTGTGATCGCCGCCGGCCCTCTGGCGTGGCCGCTGCTCGGCGCGGGCGTGATCGCGACGGTCGCGGCGCAGAGCCGTCTCGTGCGCGAGAGGCTGCTCCGGTCGAGCGGGGCGGCGGTTGCACCCGGCGCGTTGCGTGGACGCGGTCAGCGGCTCGGGTCGTAGCCCGACGCCGAGCCGTGGGTCCGACGACGGACTTCCGCCCGCCACGACGACGTCCCGCCGGCCACGTCTGGGTGGCGGGCGGGACGCGGGGAGGTGCCGAGTGCCTGGAGCCTCGGTGGCTTCAGCGGCCTTGGCGGCTTCAGTGGCTTCAGCGGCCGATGCGGATGCGGTGCGCCTGGTCCTGGCCCTCGGGGCCGGTGCCGGACTTGTCGACCACGAACGCCGTACCGCCCGTCACGTGCACGTGGTTGGGGTTGGCGCCGGTGGCGAGGGTCTCGACCACGGCACCCTTGGCGGGGTCGACGACCGTGACCGTGCCGGGGGTCCGGTTGGCGACCAGGACGTTGCCCGAACGCCGGTCGGTGGCGACGGACAGGGCGCCCGCGCCGGTCGGCACGGACTTCGTCACGGCGCCCTTTTGGAGGTCGACGACCGAGAGGCCGCCGGCGGCCTGGTCGGCGGTGTAGGCGGTGCGGCCGTCCTTGGAGAGCGCGATGGAGATCGGGCCGTCACCGGTGGGGATGAGGCGGGGGCTCTCGCTTTTGCGGGTGATCTCGATGATCCGGTCGCCGTTGAGGTCGGCGGCGTACGCGGCGCCGGTCCGCGCGTTCACGGCGAGGCCGGTCGGGCTCGATCCCTCGACCGTGACGCGCTTCTTCTCCTTGAAGGTGCGGGTGTCGAAGGCGACGACCGTTCCGTCGCCGAAGCTGCTCGCCCACGCCGTGTTGTGCTTGGCGTCCACGACGACCTCACGGGCGTGGTTCACGCCGGGCAGCGAGACGAGGTGCTTACCGGTGTGCTGGTCGTACACGGCGACGGAGTTGTCGCGGGTGTTCGTCGTCCAGACGGTGTTGTGCTCGTCGTCCACGGCGATCCCGTAGACGGCCTCGACGGCGCCGGTCTCGGCGTTGGTGACCGGAGGCGTGTAGCCGGCCTTCACCTTCAGGGTGCGCGGGTCGACCTTCAGCAGGGTGGAGGTGGTGACGGGTGGCCTGCCCACCGCGGAGGTGGCCCACAGCACGTTGTTCCGCTCGGAGTACGCCGACTGGTAGAGACCCTTCACGAGTGGCGCGGACTCGACGGTCGAGCCGGCCGCTTTGCCGGAGTTCTGACCGGGCTGCGCGGACGCGGTACCGGTCAGGGCCAGCGAGCTGCCCGCGGCGAGGGCCACGGCGACTGCGGCAGTACGGCGGATGCGGCAAGTGAGTGAGGTCATGCTGCGTCAATCTCCTTGACTGAGGCGCCTCCGAGAGAGGCGATCACTCGATAACTTAGCTTAGGCTAACCTAAGTCGCATGCCTCTCGTGGTGTGGCGCCCGCCACATCTGACCCTATGCCCACTAGGGGAAGCATGGGGGTAAACCCCTGTATCCATACGCCAGTTGGGAGGATGGGCCACACGGGCGGGATCGGCGAGGCTCTTCCCATGACGAAGATCAAGCGAAACGCGGCCCTGCTCGCCGCCTCCGCGGCCGTCCTCAGCCTCACCGCCCCGCTGGCCGCGACGGCCTCGACTCCCTCCGCCGCCAGGGCTCCTTCCGCCGCCGGGCCCCTGGACTGGAAGCCGTGCGAGGGCGAGGGCCTCGACCCCCGCCAGGAGTGCGCGACCGTCGACGTCCCGATGGACTACGCCGATCCCGCGGGCAAGCAGATCGGCATCGCCGTCTCCCGCATCCCCAGCGAGAACCCCGACGCACGCCGCGGCGCCCTGCTCCTGATCCCCGGCGGGCCCGGGGGCCTCGGCCGCGACACGCCTTCGGGCAAGGGCCAGAAGCTGCCGCAAACGGTCCGGGACACCTACGACCTGATCGGCTTCGACCCCCGTGGCCTCGGCCGCTCCACCCCGGTCAGCTGCGGACTCGGCCACGCCGACCTCGCCGTGTCGAGACTGCGTCCCTGGCCCGCCCCCGACGGGTCCATCACGGAGAACATGACCGCCGCGCAGCGAGTGTCGGACGCCTGCGCACGCAACGGCGGAGACCTCATCCGCCACCTCAGCACCGCCAATGAGGCCCGCGACATCGATCGCATCCGGAAGGCACTCGGTGAGCGGAAGGTCTCCGCGTTGGGTGTCTCGTACGGCACGTACGTCGGGGCTGTCTACAGTCGGCTCTTCCCGCACCGCACCGACCGCGTCGTCCTCGACAGCAACGACGACCCCGACCCCACGCGGGTGTCCCGTGCCTGGCTCGCGGGCCACGAGCAGGGAGTCGAGGACACCTTCCCGGAGTTCGCCAAGTGGGCCTCCGCGCCCGGCAATCCGTATCGCCTGGCCCGGACGGCGGCCGACGTACGTCCGCTCGTCCTGCGCCTGGCTTCCGGACTCGACCGCGAGCCGATCCCGTGGCCCGACGCCAACCCCGAGGAGCTCAACGGCAACGTCCTGCGCCAGACGCTGCTCAACGCCCTCGACGACCCCGACGACTTCGACGACCTCGCGAAGCTGATCCTGGCCGCACGCAAGGGCACGGTTCCGCCCGCGCCGCAGGCACCGCCGGAGCCGGCGATGCAGCAGGCCGTCGCGGTCGGCACCGCGGTCCTGTGCAACGACGTCGCGTGGCCCGAGTCGGCGGACGGATACGCGAAGGAAGTGGCCGAGAGCCGTTCCAAGTACCCCCTCTTGGCGGGGATGCCGCGCAACGCGATGCCGTGCGCCGCCTGGCCCTTCCGGCCGAAGGAGGCCCCGGTGCGGATCACCGACAGCGGCCCGTCCAACATCCTCCTCATCCAGAACGAGCGCGACCCGGTGACCCCGCTCAGCGGCGCCCTCAACCTCCGCAAGGCGCTGGGCAAGCGAGCCACGATGGTGACGGTGAACTCAACCGGCCACGACGCCTACCTCGCCAACGGCAACGAGTGCGGCGACCGGACCGTCTCCCACTACTTGGCGACGGGGGAGCGGCCGGAGCGGGACACATACTGCGGCTAGGCCGGAGACCGGGTGAGGGCGGTCGTCGGGAGAGGCGACCGCCCTCTCCTGGTCAGCGAACCTGGTCGCTCTTCGGCCCGATGCCCTTGCTCCTGGTCGGAGTTCCGTCCGGGGCGAACGGGTCGTGGAAGGTGAAGGCGTGCGGGGCGGAGCCGTGGTCGTGGAGGTGCTCCAGCCTGGTCACCCCGTCCCGCCAGGTGGGTATCACGCCGTCGGAGACCCACCAGGACACGTAATTCGGGTGCTCTGCCCTCTCGAACCAGTCGTAACGCCTGTTCAGGGCCTCACGGTGCAGACCGGTGTAGACGGCGTCGAAGGCGGGACGCAGGTCGGTCCAGCGCGAGAGGGTCGTGGCCAGGGCGGTGGTTTCCACCGTACGGCCCTTCCCGTACCAGGCCGGTACGGCGAACTCTCCCCATGCACCCCAGTCCGCATCGAAGAACTCGCCCTGGGCACCGTCCACCGCTTCGGCATGCGCGAGGTATCCGGGCTGCTGACTGATCTGCCGGTAGACGGCCTCACCAATGTCGTAGAACTCGCGCGTGAGAGGTGTGGGATCGGCGAGAGGTGACTGCAGGACGCCGAAGGTGTACAGAGCAAGATGGGGCATGCGTCTCTCCCTGGTTGGGGCTGCCTGGTGTGGACCCGGTTCGGTGGCCTGCGCACGGGGGCGAGGGTTCGTGGGGCGTGACCAACTCATCCCGTCGCGGGTGGCTCAGCCTGAAAAACCCCTGTGCGACCGTGGGCGACCGCCGAGGACCAGGTGAAGGTAGCTGCCTCCGCGGGCCATGTCGAAGTTGCGTTTCCCCTGTCCAAGTGGCTTCTCGTACAAGTCCTCGCGGGAGCTGGGGCGGTGGGGGTGCCTGCCGTCGTGGACGTCGGCAGGTTCGCTTGCCGCCAGGAAGGAAAGCGTTGCTCGGGACAGCGCAAGGGTGGACGGGCCACCGGGCCCGGCGGCGTACGTCAGGCCAGCAGCTCCGCTGTGTCCAGGAACGGTCGGCCCAGCTCCTCCGCGCCGAAGTCGAGGACGTAGAGACCGGTGGACACCCGCTCGAGGTAGCCCCACTCCCAGACCGCCCGTTCTTCCATTCCGGTCCGGTCCGCGAGCAGCGCGCAGTACGAGCGGATCAGTCCGCGGGCCGCGGCCTCGTCCCTGCCTCTCAACTCCACGCACCAGTCGCGGAGTACGACCCCCAGGTCGTACGTGGGATCCGCGAGGAAACCGTCGGGATCCACGAAGGCGAATCCGGCCTCGGCCCCGGCCCGAGGCGCGGCGACCCGCAGGGCGTTACCGGGGTGCGGGTCGCCGTGCACGACGACGCAACGGGCGGGATCGTGAGCGGCGGCGCGACGTCCGGCGTACGTCAGCGCCCGGGTCACCACCCGCTCGGAGCAGGGCCGGCCGAGGCTCTCCCACAGCCGTGCGACCATCTCGCCCAGGGCGCCGGCCTTCTCCCGCGCCGGATCGACGGTCAGTTCCGCGGCGCGGGGCACCCGCCAGGCGCTCCGGAGCATGGCGCACAGCGTCTCGATCTGCTGCGGGGGAGTGAGTCCGATCCGGTCCAGCGAAGGGCCGAGCGCTTCCTGGAGCATCGCGTGCCGGTCCAGGTCGTGGGCCAGGAGCCTCACATACCCCCGGCCCTCCGCGAGGCGCAGGGTTCGCACCTGGCTCGCGAAGTCCGGTGCGGGAAGGGAGACTTTGAGCACTGCGGCCCGGCCGTCGGGGGTCCGGGCCCGTGCCACGTAGGAGGTGGTTCCGCCGGGCAGCGAGGGGCCGGCCCGGATCGACCAGCGCTGCTCAAGATCGCTGACGAGGGCGGGCAGTTCGGCCAGCCACCGCTCGCCGATGCCTCCGAGGCTCTGGGCCTTCCGGCGTACGAGAGGCTGGACTTCGACGGCGGGCTCGGTCACGGCGTCGATTATGGCCGCGGGGGCGCCTAAGGCAGCGGAGCGCCCCGGGCGGTGATCCACAGGTCGTACCACTCCTCGTGGGTGAGTTCGGGTTCGCGGTGCACCGCGTCCCGGCAGGCGAGGATGCGGTCGGGTCGGCTGGTGCCGATGACGGGGGCGATCCGCGCAGGATGCCGCTGGAGCCACCACAGGAGGATCGTCTCCGGGGTCGTCCGCTTGCGCGCCGCGAGGTCGGCGACGAGCCGCGAGGTCGGCGTCTCGCCGCCGCCGGTGAAACGGCCCCGGGCCAGGGCTCCCCAGGCCTGCAGCTGGATGCCGTTGGCGGTGCAGTACTCGAGCGTTCCGTGCGGGAAGCCGCTGTCGGCGGCGGCCGGGGTGTTCACCAGGACCCCGGCCTCGATCCAGTCGCGGCTCTCCAGGCTCATCTCCAGCTGGTTGGCGACCAGCGGGACGTCGAGATGCGCCCGCAGGTGCGCGATCTGCGCGGCGCTCATGTTCGACACGCCGAACCGGCGCACCAGCCCCTGCCCGTGCAGCGAGGCCAGCGCCTTCGCGATCTCCTCCGGACCCGTCAGCGGATCGGGCCGGTGCAGGAGCAGTACGTCGATCACCTCGGTACGCAGCCGGGTCAGGCTCTCCTCGACCCGCTGGACGATGGTCGGTCCCCGCAGGTCGTACAGGCCGGGCCGGACGCCGTCGGTCAGGCGGATGCCGCACTTGGTCTGCAGGACGATGCGCTCGCGCAGCCCGGAA
Organism: Streptomyces sp. NPDC033180; assembly: GCF_055577645.1. Lineage (NCBI taxonomy): Bacteria > Bacillati > Actinomycetota > Actinomycetes > Kitasatosporales > Streptomycetaceae > Streptomyces > Streptomyces sp. NPDC033180. The sequence goes on from NZ_JBVIPU010000006.1 coordinate 130,981, forward strand.
GCCCTGGCCAGCACCTCACCGAAGACCGACTCGGACTTGCCGTGCCGGTAGATGTCGGCCTGGTCGAACACCGTGATGCCCGCCTCGAGGGCCGCCTCCACGGCGGCCTCGGCCGCGGCGATGTCCGCGGCGGTGTACGGCGTGGTGTCCCAGGTGCCGCCGAGTCCCATGCACCCGTACAGCACACGACCGGTGGCCACGTCGGTCCGCGATGCCATGTCTCTTCCTCCGTGTCGCTCCGTGTCGCTCTGTTTCTCTGTGTGGACGGCCTAGGTGTCGCGGCGCTCCGGCCGGCCGGATGCGGTCGAGCCGCGGACGACGAGCTCCGGCATGAAGAGGAACTCACTGTGCGGGGCGGGGGTTTTGCCGATCTCCTCCAGGAGGGTGCGGACCGAGGCCTGCCCCATCGCCTGGACCGGCTGACGGATGGTCGTCAGCGGGGGATCGGTGAACGCGATGAGCGGGGAGTCGTCGTAGCCGACCACCGAGATGTCCCGCGGCACGTCCAAGTCCCGTTCCCGGGCGGCCCGGACGGCGCCGAGCGCCATCATGTCGCTGGCGCACACGATCGCGGTGCAGCCCCGGCCGATCAGCGTGCCCGCGGCGGCCTGGCCGCCCTCCAGTGTGTAGAGGGAGTGCTCGATGAGTTCCTCGGAGTCGGCCGGCGACATCCCGAGGCGTTCGCGCATGCCGATCTGGAAGCCCTCGATCTTGCGCAGTACGGGCACGAAGCGCTTGGGGCCCACCGCGAGCCCGATGCGGGTGTGGCCCAGTGAGGCGAGGTGTGTGACGGCGAGCCGGGCCGCGGCGCGGTCGTCCGTGGAGACGAAGGGGGCCTGCACCTTGGGGGAGAAGCCGTTGACGAGGACGAAGGGCACACCCTTGCCGCGCAGCACCTCGTACCGCTCCATGTCGGCGGTGGTGTCTGCGTGCAGACCGGAGACGAAGATGATCCCGGAGACGCCGCGGCCCACCAGCATGTCGGTGAGCTCGTCCTCGGTGGAGCCGCCGGGTGTCTGGGTGGCGAGGACCGGCGTGTAGCCCTGGCGGGTCAGGGCCTGGGCGATGACCTGGGCGAGGGCGGGGAAGATCGGGTTGTCCAGCTCGGGCGTGATCAGGCCGACGAGTCCGGCGCTGCTGCGCCGGCGCAGAGGCGAGGGACGTTCGAAGCCGAGCGTGTCCAGGGCGGCGAGGACGGATTCACGGGTGGCCGCCGCCACACCGGGCTTGCCGTTGAGGACGCGGCTGACGGTGGCTTCGCTCACCCCCGCCTGCGCTGCGATGTCGACGAGCCGTGCGGTCATGCGGGGACTGTACCGGTGATCCGCCGGATTGCACACCGACGGTGAAAGCTTGCAGAAAGCGCCGGCCCTGCAAGGAGCTTGCGGGGCTTCATGGACGGAGTGACGGAGGTCCACTGGCACTTCAGGGGCGTGTCGAGCGCAGCAAGGGCAACCGTAAGGACACACAGGGGTAACGATCAGCAGAGCTTGCAGAAATTTCTCGCAAGGTCTTTCGGGCGCTTTTCAATCCTGTTACGTTCCCTGGCAACCCGGCGCCGCGTCGAGTGCGGCTCGTAGGAGGCAGCTCTGTTGGGGGTCTCGCCTTCCCTTGTTCCGGGATCAGTTGAAGGAGTTCACATGCGGCGTGGCATAGCGGCCACCGCAATCGTCGCGGCCCTGGCCCTGACAGCGGCGGCGTGCGGTGGCGATGACAGTGACAGCGGTAAGAAGGGTTCGGGCAAGCTGTCCGGAACCGTCACTTTCTGGGACACCTCGAACGACGCGGAGAAGGGGACCTACGAGAAGCTCGCCAAGGGCTTCGAGAAGCTCCACCCGGACGTCAAGGTCAACTACGTGAGCGTCGCGTTCGGCGAGGCCAACGCCAAGTTCAAGAACGCCGCGGGCGGCAACTCCGGTGCCCCCGACGTGATGCGCACCGAGGTCGCCTGGGTCGCCGACTTCGCCAACCTGGGCTACCTCGCCCCGCTCGAGGGCACCCCCGCCCTCGACAAGGCGGACGACTACCTCCCGCAGGCCGCGGCCAGCACCAAGTTCAAGGGCAAGACCTACGCAGCCCCGCAGACCATCGACACCCTGGCGCTCTTCTACAACAAGAAGATGCTCAAGGAGGCCGGTGTCGAGGCCCCCAAGACCTTCGACGAGGTGAAGACAGCCGCGAAGAAGATCAGGTCGAAGTCCGGCAAGACCGGCCTCTACCTGCGCGGCGACGACCCGTACTACTACCTCCCGTACCTCTACGGCGAGGGCGGCGACCTCCTCGACACCAAGAACAAGAAGATCACCGTCGACGACCCCCAGGGCGCCGCGGCCTTCGAGGTCATGAAGGACCTGGTCGACTCCAAGGCGGCCACCACCGACGCGAGCGACGGCTACAACAACCAGCTGAACGCCTTCAAGGACGGCGACGTCGCGATGGCCCTCGACGGGCCCTGGTCCATCGAAGGAGCCATGCAGGGCAAGGAGTTCAAGGGCGACAAGGGCAACCTCGGCATCGCCCCGGTGCCCGGCGGCAGCGACCGGCAGGCCTCCCCGCAGGGCGGCTGGAACCTCGCGGCCTACGCGGGGTCCAAGAACCTCGACGCGAGCTACGAGTTCATCAAGTACATGAGCTCGGCGAAGGTGCAGCAGCAGACCACCGAGAAGCTGAGTCTGCTGCCCACCCGCACCTCGGTGTACGACGTGAAGTCCGTCAAGGACAACCAGATGGTGCAGTTCTTCAAGCCGGCCGTGGACAAGTCCGTCGAGCGGCCGTGGATCCCGCAGGCCAACGCCCTTTTCGAGCCCATCCGGCTGCAGATGGAGAAGGTGCTCAGCGGCAGGACCTCGCCCGAGAACGGGGCGAAGGGTGTCGGCGACGCCTACCGCAAGCTGCTGAAGGACTACAAGTAGATGGCTGTTGACAGCAGCCAGTCACTGGCCAAGGCCGCGGACGCCCAGGGCGTCCGCGGCCGCGGCCCGCGGACCGGCAAGACCCCCGGACGGCTGCGCAGGTCGCTGTCCACCCACTGGTACGCCTGGGCCATGGTCGCCCCCGTGGTGGCCGTGATCGGCGTGATCATCGGCTACCCGCTGGTGCGCGGCCTCTACCTGTCGACGACCGACGCCAACGAGGCGAACGTCGAGCGCACCATCGGCGTCAACCACATCCCGGCGACCTACGAGTCCGTCGGCCTGGACAACTACACCGCGGTATTCAACGACGGTGTCTTCTGGGACCGGCTGACCTGGACGATCATCTGGACCGTCTCCTGTGTCGCGATCTCCTTCGCCCTCGGCCTCGCGCTGGCGAACATGCTCAACCGCAAGCTGGCGGGGCGCTCCCTCTACCGGATGGCGCTGATCCTGCCGTGGGCGGTGCCCGCCTTCGTCTCCGTGTTCACCTGGCGGCTGCTCTTCAACGAGAAGAACGGCATCCTCAACAAGATCCTCGCCGGCGGCGGTATCGACGCGATCCCGTGGCTGAACGACCCCACCTGGGCCAAGCTCTCGGTGATCACGGTCAACGTCTGGCTCGGCGTCCCCTTCATGCTGGTCGCCATGCTCGGCGGACTCCAGTCCATCCCCGGCGAGCTCTACGAGGCCGCGGAGATGGACGGCGCGAACGCCTGGCAGCGCTTCAGGCACATCACGCTGCCGGGTCTGCGGACCGTCAGCAGCACCGTGATCCTGATCAGCGGCATCTGGACCTTCAACATGTTCCCGGTGATCTTCCTGCTCACCCGGGGCGGTCCGGGAGACGCCACCGAGATCCTGGTGACGTACGCCTACCGGCTCTCGTTCGTCGTGAGTCCGCGTGACTTCGCGGGATCCGCGGCCTGGGGCGTCATCATTCTGCTGCTCCTATCGCTCTTCGCGGTCGTCTACCGCCGCGCGCTCCGCAAGCAGGGAGAAGTGTGGTGACCACCATGACCGACCCGAAGAGGCCGTCGTCCTCGTCCGACTCGTCCGACTCGTCCGCGCGCCGGCCCAAGAAGCTCAGAGAGCGCGGCGAACGCGGCCCGCTGGCCTCGGTCGCGCTCCACGTGGGCCTGCTCGTCGCATCCGCCACCGCGATACTCCCGCCGTTGTGGCTGCTGATCACCTCGTTCAAGCCGACGAGCGAGGCGTTCTCCACCGACCTGGTCAAGGACTTCACGTTCCGCAACTACGACCACGTCGTCAACGACACCGAGTTCCTGAGCTGGCTCGCCAACTCGCTGCTCGTCGTGGGACTGACCACGGTGATCGGTGTCTTCATCGCCGCGACCACCGGCTACGCCGTCAGCCGCTTCAGGTTCCCCGGCATGCGGCCGCTGATGTGGCTCCTGCTGATCACGCAGATGTTCCCCGTCGCGGTGCTCATCGTGCCGCTCTACAACCTCCTGGCGAGCCTGGGCCTGCTCAACCAGCCCATCGGCCTGGTCGTCACCTATCTGACGATCGCCGTGCCGTTCTGCGCCTGGATGATGAAGGGGTACTTCGACACCATCCCGGTGGAGATCGACGAAGCGGGGCGCGTGGACGGGCTCAACCCGTTCGGCATCTTCTGGCGGCTCATCGTGCCGCTGGCCAAGCCCGGTCTCGCCGTCACCGGCTTCTACAGCTTCATCACCGGCTGGGCCGAAGTCGCCTACGCCTCCGCCTTCATGACCGGCGAGGAGAACCTCACCCTGGCGGGCGGCCTGCAGACCTTCGTCAACCAGTACACCAGCGACTGGGGCTCGCTGACCGCCTCGGCCGTGATCGTCGCGGTGCCCGCGGCGGTGATCTTCGGCTTCGTGCAGCGCCACCTCGTCTCCGGTCTCACGGCCGGCGCGACGAAGTCCTGATGCGAAGCCCTGACACACGCAGCCCTGACACGAAGCCCTGATCCGGCACACACGCACGGCACACACGCACGGCACACACATACGGCACACACCCCCCTCGCACTCGACCTCTCGATCTCAGGGAAGACATGACCCAGCATCTCGCTGCCCCTGCAGCCCCCGCCTCCGGCACCCACGCGGACTGGTGGCGTGGCGCGGTGATCTACCAGGTCTACCCGCGCAGTTTCGCCGACGGCAACGGTGACGGAATGGGCGACCTGGACGGCATCCGCGCTCGCCTTCCCTACCTCAGGGACCTCGGCGTCGACGCGGTCTGGCTCAGCCCCTTCTACTCCTCGCCGCAGGCCGACGCCGGCTACGACGTCGCCGACTACCGTGCGATCGACCCGATGTTCGGCAGCCTCCTCGACGCCGACGCCCTGCTGCGGGACGCCCACGACCTGGGCCTGCGCGTCATCGTCGACCTGGTGCCCAACCACTCGTCCGACCAGCACGACTGGTTCCAGCGCGCCCTGCGCGAGGGCCCCGGCTCACCCCTGCGCGAGCGCTACCACTTCAGGACCGGCAAGGGCGCGAACGGTGAACTCCCGCCCAACGACTGGGAGTCCGTCTTCGGCGGCCCGGCCTGGACGCGGACAGCGGACGGCGAGTGGTACCTGCACCTCTTCGCCCCCGAGCAGCCCGACTTCAACTGGGAACACCCCGCCGTGCACGACGAGTTCCGCTCGATCCTGCGCTTCTGGCTCGACATGGGCGTCGACGGCTTCCGCGTCGACGTCGCCCACGGCCTGGTCAAGGCCGAAGGGCTGCCCGACATCGGCCGCAGCGACCAGCTCAAGCTGCTCGGCAATGACGTCATGCCGTTCTTCGACCAGGACGGCGTACACGAGATCTACCGCAGCTGGCGCAAGGTCCTCACCGAGTACGCGGGCGAGAAGATCCTCGTCGCCGAGGCCTGGACCCCCACCGTCGAGCGTGCCGCCGCGTACGTGCGCCAGGACGAGATGCACCAGGCCTTCAACTTCCAGTACCTGGGAACCCATTGGGACGCCGCCGAGCTGCGCGAGGTCATCGACGCGTCGCTGGCCGCGATGCGCCCCGTCGGTGCCCCGGCCACGTGGGTGCTCTCCAACCACGACGTCACCCGTCACGCCACGCGGTTCGCCAACCCGCCCGGACTCGGCACCCAGCTGCGCACCGCGGGCGACCGCGCGCTCGGCCTGCGCCGCGCCCGCGCCGCGACCCTGTTGATGCTGGCACTGCCCGGCTCCGCCTACGTCTACCAGGGCGAGGAACTGGGCCTGCCGGACGTCACCGAGCTGCCCGACGAGGTGCGCCAGGACCCCTCGTTCGTCCGGGCGAGCGGACAGGACGGCTTCCGCGACGGCTGCCGGGTGCCGATCCCCTGGACCACCGACGGCTCCAGTTACGGGTTCGGCGAGGGCGGCAGCTGGCTCCCGCAGCCCGCGGGGTGGGGCGAGCTCAGCGTCCAGGCGCAGACCGGCGATCCCGCGTCCACCCTGGAGCTGTACCGCAGCGCGCTCACCCTGCGCCGCGAGCAGCCGGGACTCGGCGCCGGCGACTCGCTGGAGTGGCTGGAGGCGCCGGAGGGAGTTCTCGCCTTCCGCCGGGAGGGCTTCGTGTGCACGGCGAACACCACCGGCGCGGCGGTGCGCATCCCGGCCCCCGGACGCATCCTCCTGTCCAACGCCGAGGTGGAGACGGCGGACGGCAAGGTCGAGCTGCCCGCCGACACCACCGTCTGGTGGGCGGCGTGACCCTCTCCCTGCCGCGGGACGCCGAACGGGGAGACCGGGGCGTTCCGCGGCTCGCGGACATCGCTGCCCAGTCCGGCGTGAGCGAGGCCACCGCGAGCCGGGTGCTCAACGGCAAGCCGGGGGTGGCCGCGGGCACCCGGCGCCGGGTGCTCGCCGCCCTGGACGTCCTGGGCTACGAGCGGCCGATGCGGCTCAAGCGGCACAGCGCGGGTCTGGTCGGCCTGGTCATACCCGAGCTCAGCAACCCGATCTTCCCCGCCTTCGCACAGGTCGTGGAGCAGGTCCTGTCCGGGCACGGCTACACGCCGATGCTGTGCACCCAGATGCCGGACGGGGCCAGCGAGGACGAGCTGGTCGAGCAGTTGGAGGAGCGCCGGGTCAGCGGCATCGTCTTCCTCTCCGGACTGCACGCCGACACCACGGCCGACCCGACCCGGTACCTTGAACTGGCGGCCCGCGGTGTGCCGTTCGTCCTGATCAACGGCTACAACGAGCACATCCCGGTGTCCTTCGTCTCGCCCGACGACCGCGCGGCGGTACGGATGGCGGTGCGGCACCTCGTCGACCTGGGCCACGAGCGGATCGGTCTGGCCATCGGTCCGACCCGCTACGTCCCCTCGCTGCGCAAGGCGGAGGGGTTCACGGCGGCGCTGCACGCACTGCTCGGCCTGGAACAGGGGGAGGCCGAACAGCTCGTGCAGCGCACGCTGTTCACGGTCGAGGGCGGGCACGCGGCGGCCAGTGCCCTGCTCGACCAGGGGTGCACGGCGATGGTCTGCGGCAGCGACATGATGGCGCTCGGCGCTGTCCGCGCGGCGCGCGAGCGAGGCCTCTCGGTGCCCGGCGACGTCTCCGTGGTCGGCTTCGACGACTCGCCGCTGATCGCCTTCACGGACCCGCCGCTGACCACGGTGCGCCAGCCGGTACAGGCGATGGCGAGCGCCGCGGTGGGCGCTCTGCTGGAGGAGCTGCACGGAAACCCCGTGCAGCACACGGAGTTCGTCTTCCAGCCCGAGCTCGTGGTGCGCGGCTCGACGGCTCAGGCGCGGCGCTGAGTGTGCACGGAGGGTTGACCGGGGTTCTTGAGGGTCGTACGGTCTCGACCGAAAACGGCGTTGGAATGTTTCTGCAACATCCTTCAACGGCCTGACGGGCACGGCGCGTTGCCGGACAAGGTCACACCTCACTCATGCAGTCACACCCCACTCATGCAGGAGGCCCACATGGCCGGCCGAAAGACCAGAGTTCGCAGACCCATAGCCGCCGCCCTCGCCCTGGTCGCGGGCGCCGCGGGCAGCGTCGTCGCCGGAGCCCCGCAGGCGCAGGCCACTCCGCCCGGCGCCAAGGACGTCACCGCCGTGCTCTTCGAGTGGAAGTACGACTCGGTGGCCAAGGCGTGCACGCAGCAGCTCGGCCCCGACGGCTACGGCTATGTACAGGTCTCCCCGCCCCAGGAACGCATCCAGGGCGAGGCGTGGTGGGCCGCCTACCAGCCGGTCAGCTACAAGATCGGCAGCCGCCTCGGCGACCGGACCGCGTTCGAGAACATGGTCGACACCTGCCACGGGGCCGGAGTGAAGGTCGTCGCCGACGCGGTGATCAACCACATGACGAACGCCTCCGGCACCGGCTCAGCGGGCTCCGCCTTCACCAAGTACGACTACCCGGGCACGTATTCGGGCGCGGACATGGACAACTGCCGCTCGGACATCAGCAACTACCAGGACCGCTGGAACGTCCAGAACTGCGAACTGGGCGGACTCGCCGATCTCGACACCGGTGAGGAGTACGTACGGGGGCGGATCGCGGCCTACCTGAACGACCTGCTCTCACTCGGCGTCGACGGCTTCCGGGTCGACGCGGCCAAGCACATCCCCGTGGGCGACCTGAAGAACATCAAGGCGCGGCTCAGCAACCCGGGTGTCTACCTGAAGCAGGAGACGATCCACGGGGCGGGCGAGGCGGTCTCACCCAGCGAGTACACCGCCACCGGCGACGCCCAGGAGTTCCGCTACGGCTGGGACCTGAAGCGGGTGTTCAACAACGAGAAGCTCGCCTATCTGAAGAACTTCGGCGAGGGCTGGGGCTACATGCCCAGTGGCTCGGCCGCCGTCTTCGTCGCCAACCACGACACCGAACGGCACGGCCAGACCCTCAACTACAAGGACGGCGCGAACTACACCCTCGCGCACGTCTTCATGCTGGCCCTGCCCTACGGCGCACCTGACGTGCACTCCGGCTACGAGTTCAGCAGCACTGACGCGGGTTCGCCGGGCGGCGGCCAGGTGAACGCCTGCTACAGCGACGGCTGGAAGTGCCAGCACGCCTGGCCCGAGATCAAGAGCATGGTCAAGTTCCGCAACACCGCTCGCGGGACGGGCATGACCAACTGGTGGGACAACGGCAACGACGCCATCGCGTTCGGCCGCGGCGACAAGGCGTACGTGGTCATCAACCACGAGGGCTCCTCGGTCGACCGGACCTTCCAGACCTCCCTGGCCGCAGGCAGCTACTGCGACGTCCAGAGCGGCAGGAGCGTCACCGTCAACGGCTCGGGTCAGTTCACGGCCTCCGTGGCGCCGAACACCGCGCTTGCCCTCCACACCGGGGCAAGGAGCTGCTGACCGCCGTGCAGTGCCGCTGACCTCTGCTTCTCCTGCCGCCCTGCGTTCACTTTCCGCACCCTGCCCCGCAATTCACAAGGAGAAGCTCCCCTTGACCGGCTCCCCCCGCCGCACCCTCGTGACCACGGCCCTCGCCCTGCTCGCCGCGGTCGCACCCATCACGCCCTCGGCCATCGCCGCGCCCCGAGCACCGGCGGCCGTCGACGCGCCGGCCGCGCTCGACCTGTCCACGTCCCGAGCACAGTGGATCGACAAGAACACCGTCGCCTGGGACGGCCAAGGCGGCTCCGCCACCCAGGAGTTGGTGTACGCCCGCGATGGCCGACTGACCGTCGAGGACGGCGAACTCGCCGGCGAGGGACGGCGGATCCGCCTCACCCCGGCCCCCGGCGGCCTGACCGACGCGCAGCGCAAGAAGTACCCGCACCTGAAGGCCTACGCGGCCTTCACCGTCGACCCGCGCGACCGCGACCGGGTCCGCCACGCCCTCACCGGCCAGCTCGTCGCCACCCGCAGCAGCGCCGATGGCACCCTCCTCGCCGCCACCGGAGTACAGACACAAGGCATCCTCGACGACCTCTACAGCGCCACCGCCACCGAGGCGGCCCTCGGCCCGCGCTTCCGCGACGGCCGCCCCACGCTCGCCCTGTGGGCTCCCACCGCCCAGTCCGTCAGCCTCGAACTCGACGGCAAGCGCGTGGCGATGCGGCGCGACGACGCCAGTGGAGTGTGGTCCGTCGCCGGGGGCCGCGGCTGGTCGGGCAAGCAGTACCGGTACGTCGTGAAGGTGTGGGCGCCCAGCGTCCAGAAGGTCGTCACCAACAAGGTCACCGACCCCTACTCCACGGCGCTCACCGCCGACTCGCGGCGCAGCGTCGCCGTCGACCTCGACGACCCGAAGCTCGCGCCCAAGGGCTGGGAGCGGCTGCAGAAGCCGAAGGCCACGCCACTGCGCGACGCGCAGATCCAGGAGCTGCACATCCGCGACTTCTCCGTCGAGGACCGCACCGCGCGCCACCCCGGCCAGTACCTCGCCTTCACCGACACGGCGTCCGACGGCATGCGGCACCTGCGCAAGCTGGCCGAGTCGGGGACTTCCTACGTCCACCTGCTGCCCGCCTTCGACATCGGCACCATCCCCGAGCGCGCCGCCGACCGGGCCACGCCCGACTGCGATCTGACGGCGCCCGCCCCGGACTCCGACGAGCAGCAGGCCTGCGTCACCAAGACCGCGGCCAAGGACGCCTACAACTGGGGTTACGACCCCCTGCACTACACGGTGCCGGAGGGCAGCTACGCCAGCGACCCTGCCGGGGCCCGCCGCACGGTCGAGTTCCGGCAGATGGTCCAGGGCCTCAACGGCTCCGGCCTGCGCACCGTCATGGACGTCGTCTACAACCACACGGTCGCGAGCGGCCAGGCCGACAAGTCCGTACTCGACAAGATCGTGCCCGGCTACTACCAGCGGCTGCTCCCCGACGGCACGGTCGCGACCTCCACCTGCTGTGCCAACACCGCGCCCGAGAACGCGATGATGGGCAGACTCGTGGTCGACTCACTGGTCACGTGGGCCAAGGAGTACAAGGTCGACGGCTTCCGCTTCGACCTGATGGGACACCACCCCAAGGCGAACATCCTGGCCGTGCGCAAGGCCCTGGACGCGCTGACCCTCAAGAAGGACGGCGTCGACGGGAAGAAGATCGTCCTCTACGGCGAGGGCTGGAACTTCGGCGAGATCGCCGATGACGCCCGCTTCGTCCAGGCCACCCAGAAGAACATGGCGGGCACGGGCATCGCCACCTTCTCCGACCGTGGCCGCGACGCGGTGCGCGGCGGCGGTCCGTTCGACGAGGACCCCGGCGTCCAGGGCTTCGCCAGCGGCCTGTTCACCGACCCCAACGCCTCGAAGGCGAACGGCACCCCGGCCGAGCAGAAGGCCCGGCTCCTGCACTACCAGGACCTGCTGAAGGTGGCCCTCACGGGCAACCTCTCCGCCTACACCTTCACGGACTCCTCCGGCCGCAGGGTCAAGGGCTCCGAAGTCGACTACAACGGCGCACCGGCCGGCTACGCCGCGGCCCCCGGCGACGCCCTCTCCTACGCCGACGCCCACGACAACGAGTCGCTGTACGACGCCCTCGCCTTCAAGCTGCCCGCGGACACCACGGCCGCCGAGCGCTCCCGTATGCAGGTGCTCGCGATGGCGACCGCGACCCTGGCCCAGGGCCCTTCCCTCTCCCAGGCGGGCAGCGACCTGCTGCGCTCGAAGTCCCTGGACCGCAACTCCTACGACAGCGGTGACTGGTTCAACGCCCTGCACTGGGACTGCAAGGACGGCAACGGCTTCGGACGCGGTCTGCCTCCGGCCGCCGACAACAAGGGCAAGTGGCCTTACGGGAAGCCCCTGTTGACGTCCGCGACGCTGACCCCGGGCTGCGCCGAGATCAGGGGAACCTCGGCCGCCTACCAGGACCTGGTGAAGCTGCGCGCGACCGAGCCCGCGTTCTCCCTTGACACGCCCGACCAGGTTCAGTCCCGCCTTGCCTTCCCGCTCTCGGGGACCTCCGCGGAGACCCCCGGGGTCATCACCATGACGCTGGGGAACCTGGCGGTCGTCTTCAACGCGACCCCGAAGGCCCAGCAGCAGAGCGTCACACCCCTGAAGGGCACCGCATACTCCCTCCACCCCGCCCAGGCGAAGGGCTCGGACGAGGTGGTCAAGTCCGCGTCATACGAGCGGAGTTCAGCCACCTTCCACGTCCCCGCTCGAAGCGTCGCGGTCTTCGAGCGGGGGTGAATGTCTGTCCCCCTCATCTACGTGGCGCGCTGATAGTCGAGGAACGAGGTCAGCGACGCGTGGTCGCCGGCTGCCTTGGAGGGCGCTGTGCGCTGGTGGCCGGTCACCCGTCGATCATGTCAAGTGGTCGATGGAGTTGCCCGTGGACGGAAGGCACGGCCCAGTCGGGAACCCGAAAGATAGCGTGGGCGCTTCAGTGGAGTCAGTCCAAGCGCTACTTGGCGGGGAGATCCTGACGTGGCCAGTAAGTTCACCGAGCTCGCGATCGACTGTGTCGATCCCGACGCTCTCGCCCGGTTCTGGTGCGCTGTGCTCGACTACGAGGTGCAGGAAGCGGAGGACGGGTTCATCTCCATCGGCTCCCCTCTGGTGCCTGAAGGCGGGAAGCGTGTCGGACCGGTGCCACCGACGCTCGGATTCGCGCGGGTGCCCGAGGGCAAGGCCATCAAGAACCGGCTCCACATCGACGTCAACCCGACCGACCGGGAGCAGGAAGAAGAGGTCGGTCGCCTGCTCGGCCTGGGTGCTCGGCACGCCGACGTCGGCCAGACAGGCGACGAGAGCTGGGTCATCCTCGCCGATCCCGAGGGGAACGAGTTCTGCGTCCTCGCGAGCCGTCGCCCTTGATCGGGGGCGATGGCCGCGAAGATGGTCCGCGACCGTATGAGGCCGCAGACCGGCGCGCGCGTACTCGAAGGAGACGCATGGCAAAGCTCATCTACTCGATGGTCACCTCGCTCGACGGTTACGCCGAGGCGGCGGAGGGCGACCTCGGCCGCGGGGCCGAGGACCAAGAGGTGCATACGTTCATCAACGATCTCTTCCGCCCCGTCGGGACGTACCTCTACGGCCGACGGATGTACGAGACGATGGTCTACTGGGAGACCGCGCACACCGAGCCCGACCAGCCGCCGCACATCCTGCAGTACGCCCGCGACTGGCAGGCCGCGGAGAAGATCGTGTACTCCACGACGCTCGATTCGGTGGCCGGCGCCAAAACCAGGATCGAGCGGAGCTTCGACCCGGACGCGGTGCGCAGGCTCAAGGCCGAGGCCGATCACGACCTCACCGTCGACGGCCCGAACCTCGCGGCCCAGGCGATCGCGGCCGGCCTGGTGGACGAGTACCACCTGTTCATCACCACGAGCGTGGTCGGCGGCGGCAAGCGGTTCTTCCCCGACGGCGTGCGCCTTGATCTCGAGCTGGTCGAGGAGCGTGCCTTCGACAGCGGACTGGTCTACGCGCGCTACCGGACCCGCTGAGAGGGCGCCGGTACGAGCCGGTAGGAGTCGCCCTCCGGGATCACGTGGCCCGCTGTAGGGGGCGGGAAGTGGCTGCCCAGGAGCAGAGTCCGGGTGCCGGAGAGCGAGTTGAGGAGCTCGCGGCGTGTCCTGGTCGCGGCTGCGGGGTCGATGTCCACGCAGCTGCCCAGGTCGGGGTGGACCAGCTGGACGGGGTGGTGGATGCAGTCGCCGGTGATGAGCGCGCTCTCGCCGTGACTGCTCAGTTCCACCGCCACCTGGCCCGGCGTGTGGCCCGGGGTGGGGCGCAGGCGGATGCCCGGTGCGATGTCCGCGATGCGGGAGCCCCCGTGAGGAACGTCGACCAGGTCCAGTAGGCCTGCCTCTTTGATGGGGTGCACGGAGTCGCGGAACATCCGGCGCCTCGCCTCGTCCATGTCGACGCCGGCCCAGTAGTCCCATTCGGTGCGGGTCGTGAGGTAACGGGCGTTGGGGAAAGTGGGCACCCAATCGCCGCCGACCGACCGGGTGTTCCAGCCGACGTGGTCGGTGTGCAGGTGGGTGAGGATGACGAGATCCACCGACTCGGGTGCGAAGCCGGCCTCCGTCAGCCGCGTCAGGTAGTCACTGTTCAGGTTGTCCCACGCCGGGTTGGCCCGCTGCTTGCCATTGCCTATGCCGGTGTCCACAAGGACGCGCAGCCCGTTGACCTCGACCGCGAAGCTGTGGCTCGCAAGCCGCAGGACGCGCTGTTCGTCCGCGAAGTCCGGTTGGAGCCAGGGGACTTGGGTCACGATCTCCGGAGTTGCTCCGGGCAGCAGCCAGGGGCCCGTCCGCGGTGGCAGGCGCACTTCGTCGACACGGCGGACGGTGAGGTCTCCCACCGTCCAGGCCGGGGCGCCGGGAAGGGGAGCGGCGGGGTGGGTGGTCGCGGGCATGCGGGGCTCCTTTGGCCGGTCGGCCTCTGCACGGTCGGCGTTGGGTCGGTCGGCCTCTGCTCGATCGGCGTTGGGTCGGTCGGCGTTTGCTTGGTCCGTCGGCGGGCTGGGCGCTCGCCGGGCTCTCTCGCAGCTAAAAGCAATGCGTTTGCGTTAAGGGAGCGTAGGGCCTATCGTCTCGCTAAAGCAAACCGTTAGCGTTTGAGTGTCGCTGTGGTGCGGCGGGCCGGTGCCCCCGACGCGGCGCCACGAGTCGAGAGGGCACATATGAACACCGCTGACCTCACCCCGCAGGAGGCCGCCCGATGGGCGCTGCGGGCGGGCCTGCCGCTGGCGAGTGACCGCCACGAAGTGGTGGCGACCACCGCCGGACACATCCAGTCCGTCATCGCCACGCTGCGCGAACTGGACTTCGGTCAGACGCCGCCCGCCATGTCCTACACGGCCGGACAGGAGGACATCGATGCAGCCGTTTGAGCTGTCGCTCGCCGACGCCGCCCGGGCCATCGCCGCGGGGGAGCTCTCCCCGGTCGAGCTGACCGATTCGGTGCTCGATCGCATCGGGGCGGTGGAAGCGCACCTCCAGGCCTACGTCACCGTCGCCGCGGACTCGGCCCGCGAAGCGGCGGCCCGGGCCGAGCGCGAGATCACCTCGGGGAGGTCGCGCGGTCCGTTGCACGGCATACCCATGGGCCTGAAGGACCTGATCGACGTCGAGGGCATGCCCACCACGGCGAGCTCGCGCGTCAGTGCCGGCCATGGCGCCGCCGAACGCGACAGCGCCGTCGCCGCACGCCTGTCCGAGGCCGGTGCGGTACTGCTGGGGAAGACCCACACCCACGAGTTCGCCTACGGGCTCATCACCCCCCAGACACGCAACGCCCGGGACGCCGGCCGCGTCGCGGGCGGGTCGAGCGGCGGCTCGGCCGTCGCCGTCGCGGCCTCGGCGGCCACCTTCGCGCTGGGGACCGACACCGGCGGATCGATCCGGGTGCCCGCGGCGCTCAACGGCGTGGTCGGCCTCAAGCCGACGTACGACCTGATCCCCCGCCGCGGTGTGACCTCCCTGTCCTGGTCCCTGGACCATGTCGGTCCTCTCACTCGCACGGTGCGGGACGCCGCACTCGTCCTCGCCGCGATGGTGGGACGGGACGGGCCCGACCCCGCCTCCTCGGTATCGGAAGGTGACCTCTCAGGACTGCGGGTCGGAGTGCCGCGCAACTACTACTTCGAGCGGATCAGCCCGGAGGTGGAGGAGAACGTGCGCCGGGCCATCAAGCAGCTCCAGGAGCTGGGGGCCGAACTCATCGACGTGGAGATCCCGTTGACGCGCTACATCCAGGCCACCCAGTGGGGGTTGATGGTCCCGGAGGCGACTGCGTACCACGAGCGAACGCTTCGCTCGGTGCCCGACCTGTATACGGCGGATGTCCGCGTCCTGCTGGAGGCGGGTGAGTTCGTGTCCGCCGGCGACTACCTCAGGGCCCAGCGCGCGAGGGCGCTGATGCGCGAGGCCTGGGCGCGGTTGTTCGGCCGCGTCGATGTGATCGCGGCACCCGCGGTGCCGATGACGGCCGCCAAGGCCGGCCAGGAGAGCGTGGAGTGGGCGGACGGCACGGTGGAGTCCGTCTCCGACAGCTACGTCCGTCTCTCCGCGCCCGCCAACATCACGGGGGTGCCGGCACTGACCCTGCCCGTGGGCCAGGACCGCGCGGGCCTGCCGATCGGCATGCAACTGATGGGGCGCCCCCTCGACGAAGCGACCGTGCTGCGGGTCGGGCGTGCCTACGAGGTGACCAGCGGGGCCCAGCTAGAAGCAATGGATTCGCATTAAGGGATTAGAGTGGAGTCATGAGTCCCAAGCCCATGGTCCGGCCCGGAGGGCGCAGCGCCCGTGTCCAGGAATCGGTCCACGAGGCGGTCCGCCTGCTGCAGGCCGAGCTGGGGCGCGAGGCGCTGACCGTTCCGCTCGTCGCGGCTCGCGCGGGAGTGACGCCGTCGACCGTCTACCGACGGTGGGGGGACCTGCAGGAGCTCCTGTCCGACGTCGCGGTCGAACACCTGCGCCCGGAGGAGCCGCCGGCCGACCTCGGCAGCCTGCGCGCGGACCTCGGGGCGTGGGCCGAGCAGTTCGTCGACGAGATGTCCTCACCGCCGGGGCGCGCGTACATCAGGGACGCCCTCCTCGGGGACCCGAAGGGGACCAACGCCGGCCAGTGCTCCGCCTTCGCCGCGGAGCATATCGACGTCGTCCTGGCCCGTGCGTCGGAGAGGGGCGAGCCCGCCCCGGACGTGGAGCGGGTCATCGACCGGGTCGTGGCGCCGATGATGTATCGCATCCTCTTCCGCCCCGGCGGGCTGGACGCCGCTTACGCGCGCGCACTCGTGGATCACGCCCTCTCGGTTTCGTGAATCCGACGGCAGGCGACGCGTCGGACGGCATTCGGCGAACAGAACCGGCACGGAACCGATCATCTTCACGCACTCTCGATCGCCAGAGAGGGCTGCGGTGTCAGACAGAGGTCGCTATCTGCGGAGACGTGTCGCCGTGCGGTACGGACCGCTAGCGTGTGGCCCGCACTTGTTCCCGTCGGGCCACCTCGGCCCCGGAGGTGAGAGATGGCGGATACCGGCTCTGCGTCGGTCGGTACGATCCCGGTCCAGCATCTCCGGGCGGGAGACCACGCCTTCGTCAGCTATGCCGACGACGACGCGGGCCGGGACGTGGTGTCCGCCTTCGCGTGGGCGGGGCTCGTGAAGCGCGAGAAGGTGATGGTCTTCGCCGCTCCGCACATGGACGACGAACAGGTGTGGACTCGGCTGGACGCGCCGGGTGCCCTGCTGGGATCCGCCCGGGAGAACGGGCAGTTGGTGCTCAGCAGCATGCGTGCCCTCATCCACCCCCAGGACGGCTTCACCGCCCACCGGCAGTGGGAGCGCATCACGGAGGAGACCGACCGGGCCCTGGCCGAGGGCTACACCGGTCTGCGCACCTATATCGACATGCACTGGGTGGGTGCGCTGGGCGCCGACGTCGAGGTGATGATGCACCGCGAATCCCACGCTCAGCATCTGTTCACCGACCGCCCTTACACCGAGATCTGTGCCTACGACACCCGCTGGTTCACTCCTGATGTCGTGGCGGCCATGCACGAGGCGCACCCCTGTCGGCTGCTGCCCCGCCTGGGCGCTCTGCACGCCGAACAGGGGGCGGGCACGGTGCAGTTGGCCGGGGAGGCGGACCTCGCCACTCGGGAGCAGTTCATCGGCGCCGTGCGCGAGGGCCTCAGGCGCAGCCAGGAGTCACAGCAGCCGCTGATGGTGGACCTGTCCGGTCTCGTGTTCCTCGGCGTCGCCTGCGCCGTGGACCTGCTGAGGCTGGTGCTGGAACATCCGCACGGCCCGGTCCGCGTGCACTGTCCACCGACACCGGCCCGCATACTGCGCCGAGCCGGCGCCGATCAGGTGCCCCACATGGTGATCAGCGAGGTGGCCCGCTGATGACGACCACGCCGGACCCGCACGAGGTCACTCCCGTCACCCTGCTGGAGTCGCGTTTCACGCAGGACGATCTGCCCCGGCTGCGGATGCTCGTCGAGCAGTACGCCGACCACCAAGGACTCACCGAACCACGGCGCAGCGACTTCATCGTGGCCCTGGACGCGGTGGCGGTGAACGCGGTCGAGCACGCGGGCGGTAGCGGCACGTTGGTCCTGCAGCGCAGCAACGGCCAGTTGGCCTGCCACATCCACGACGGGGGCCCCGGCTTCAGCGCCGACGTCATCCCTGAGCTGGCTCCCGGCCTCGACGGCCACGCGGGCGGCCGAGGTCTGTGGCTCGCCGCCCTGCTCACCGACGAGCTCACCATTTCCGGGGGGCCGAGCGGCAGCATGGTGACCCTGACCGTGCGACTCCCCAGACCTCACTGAGGCAGCGTCACCGGCTGAACCGGCGGCGTCGCAGTTTGACGGTGTAGTTGGTCCGTGTGGAGGGCTCTCCGTCCGGGGTCGTCAGTGCGTGCTCGTGGGTGTCGCAGACGAGTACGTCCCACTGCCCGGCCGGCAGGTCGAGAGAGGCCAGGACCTTCTCGGGGCTGGGGAAGTCCACGCCGGGGTGTGGTGCGGTCTCCCAGGCGGGGAAGCCCATGTGGCCGACGATCAGGAGGGTGCCGCCCTCGGTGACGGCCGCGGCGGCGCCGCGCAGGATCTGCTCGCGCGGCATCTCGTGGAGGGAGTGCAGGAACTGGGCGGAGACGAGATCGTAGCCGCCGGTGGGGAAGGAAGCGCCCAGGTCGTGGTGCTGCCAGTCGACGCGGTCGGCGACCTGGGCCTCGGCTGCGTGCTCGGCCGCACGGCCGAGAGCGACGCGGGAGATGTCGGTGGCGGTGACGCGCCAGCCCTGCCGCGCGAGCCAGATCGCGTCGCCTCCCTCTCCGCAGCCCAGGTCAAGGGCGCTCCCGGGGGCGAGCCCCTCGGTCTCGCGGACGAGTGCGGCGTTCGGTTCGCCGCTCCACAGACGGCCGCGCTGGTTGTAGCGCTCGTCCCAGAACGCTTCGGCCGAATCGGCGGCGGAAGTGGCGGAAGTGGCGGAAGCGGCGGAAGTGGCGGAAGCGGTGTGTGTGCCGTCGGTGTGGTCGGTCGTGTGGTCGCTCATGTGTGGGCTCCTTCTGCTCTGCGGCAACCCTGCGCGTGGCCCCGGCAGCTTGACAAAGATATTTGCCGCACCGGCAAATGGAGTGATGAGCGACGACGCCGAACTCACGGATGTGCTGACCGCCGTCGGGCCGCGCCTGCGGTCCCTGCGGAAGGCGCGGGGCGCCACCCTGGCCCGGCTGAGCGAGGAGACGGGGATCTCCCTGAGCACGCTCTCACGGCTCGAAGCAGGGCAGCGCGAGCCGACCCTGAAGCTCCTGCTTCCGCTGGCCAAGGCGTACGGCGTACCACTCGACGAACTGGTCGGCGCACCCCAGACGGGCGACCCCCGCATCCACCCGCGGCCGTTCATGCGCCACGGGAACACCTGGGTGCCCCTGACCCGCTACCTCGGCGGAATGCACGCCTACAAGCAGGTCATGCCGGTCGCCAGGAACGGCAACCGGCCGGCCAAGCGCCCCGAGCAGGGCATGCACGAGGGGTACGAATGGCTCTACGTACTCTCCGGCCGCCTGCTGCTGGCCCTGGGCGACCACGACCTGGTGCTCGGCGCCGGCGAAGCCGCCGAGTTCGACACCCGCACCCCGCACGGCTTCGCCAACGCCGGTGACATCCCCGTCGAGTTCCTCGCCCTGTACGGGGCCCAGGGCGAGCGTATGCACGTACGCGTCAGGCCGGGCAGCGGCGAGGGAGACGACGGGGGATAGTCGGCGAGGGTGGCGGGATCAGGCGGTGCGGAGCGCCGGGTCGCTGGTGCCGGGCTCGCCCGTCTCGACGTGTCCGGCCAGCCTGCGCAGATAGGCGCTGTCGCTGTCGGACCGCACGCGCAGGTCGTACCAGCGCTTGCTGTGGCCGAGGTCCACCCAGCGGGTCTTGCGGCCGCCCGCCGCGACGGTGAGCTCGGTGCTCTTGTCGCCGTAGGCGTTGGTGATGGTGAGGTGGCAGGCGGTCCTGGCGGGGTTGGTGAACGTGAGCTCGACGCGACCGCTGCTCTCGTCGTGACGGCCGGTGACTTCCGGCCCCGGGGTCGCGGCGGTGCCTTCGTATGTGCGCAGATAGCCGTTGGGGCCGTGCACCGTCAGCTCGTACGCCCCGTCCGACGAGCCGGTGCTCCACGTGTCGGAGATCTTCTTGCCCGCCGATGCGGTGTACGTCCAGGGCCCGTCGTCGCGGTTGCCGGACGTGACCAGGAAGCAGGCACCGGTCTCGTCACCCGGCGTGAAGGTGAGCTTGACGGTGCCGTCGGAGGGCTTGACGGCCGCGGCGACCAGCGGCGTGTAGGGCAGGGGCCGGGTGGGCCTTGCGCCTTTCTCCTGCTTGGGCAGGGCGGGAGAGGCCGGCGGCGAGTGCTGGTAGCTGCCGTGCCGTTCCTGGTCCGGCGGCTCGTAGGCGTCGGTGCTCGGCAGGTCCGCGCGTTCGGTGTGCTTGAGGCTGAAGTCGAAGGCCGAGGTGAGGTCGCCGCAGATGGCGCGGCGCCAGGGGGAGATGTGTGGTTCGTGGACGCCGAAGCGGCGCTCCATGAACTGGATGACGGAGGTGTGGTCGAAGACCTCGGAGCAGACGTAGCCGCCGGTGGACCACGGGGAGACGACGAGGGTGGGGACCCGCATGCCGAGCCCGTAAGGGCCCGCGCTGTAGTCGCTGTCGCCGGGGAAGAAGTCGAGCTCGGTGTCGACGGTGGACGCGCCCCAGGAGGAGTCGGCCGGCGGGTAGGGCGGCGGCACGTGGTCGAAGTAGCCGTCGTTCTCGTCGTACGTGATGAACAGCGCGGTCCTGCTCCATACCTCGGGGTCGGAGGTCAGTGCGTCCAGGACCTGCGAGATGTACCAAGCTCCGTAATTCGCGGGCCAGTTGGGGTGCTCGCAGAATGCTTCCGGGGCGGCGATCCAGGATATCTTCGGGAGTTTCCCGGCCTTGACGTCGGCGCGGAGGTCATCGAGGAGATCGCCGCTCTCCTTGACCTTCGTTCCCTTCCTCGCCTTTTCGTAAAGGGGGTCACCGGGCTTGGAGTTGCGGTACTTGTTGAAGAACATCAGCGAGTTGTCGCCGTAGTTTCCGCGGTAGGCGTCCTCCAGGACGCCCCAGAGCCCGTCCTCGGTGAGTCCGTCACCGATGTCCTGATAGATCTTCCACGACACCCCGGCCTTCTCCAGGCGCTCGGGATAGGTGGTCCAGTCGTAGCCGACTTCTTCGTTGCCGAGGACCGGCCCGCCGCCCTTGCCGTCGTTCCCGGCATGCCCGGAGTAGAGGTAGTAGCGGTTGGGGTCGGTCGCCCCCATGAACGACGAGTGGTAGGAGTCGCAGACCGTGAAGGCGTCGGCCAGCGCGTAGTGGAAGGGAATGTCCTCCCTGGTCAGGTGTGCCATCGTCCCGGAGGACTTGGCCGCTATCCAGTCGTCGTACTTGCCCTTGTTCCACGCCTGATGGCCACTTTCCCAGTCGTGGTCGAGGCCGGCGATGAACTGCATTCCCAGGTCGTCGGCGTCCGGGTGATAGGGCAGGACTTCCTCGCCGTCGCCGGACTGGTGCCATACGGACTTTCCGCTCTCCAGGACCAGCGGACGGGGGTCACCGAAACCCCGGACGCCGCCCAGCGTGCCGAAGTAGTGGTCGAAGGAGCGGTTCTCCTGCATGAGGACCACGATGTGCTCGACGTCGTCGATCGATCCCGACCGGGCGGAGGCGGGGATGTCGGCGGCGCGCATGATGCTGGCGGACAGAGCCGCGACGCCGGCGGTGCCACCCGCTGCCTGGAGGAAGCGTCGACGGTTGAATGCGGGCATGAAGATGTACCTCTGAAACGTGGGGGATAGAGGGCCGGTCACCGTAGACCGGCCCGCCCTCCGCGTTCAAATAGTGAGAAGAAAAGGTGAAGGAATGAACGAAGCGGCCGACGCACCCGTCATCCTGAGCAACGCACCCGGCTCCTTCCCCAGAAGCGTGCTCGCCGAGCGGCATCCCGCCCTCATCAAAAAGGTCCGCGACGCCTTCCCTTACGGCCCGCGGCAGCATCGCGCCCTCGACGCCCTCCTCACGCAGGCCACGGAGGGGGTGATCGAACCTCTGGGGTCCGAGGCGCACGACCGTCAGCTGTGGGAGGAGTGGGGGCGCGAGTACGTCGGTCTGTCCTGGTTCGACGTGCCCTTCCTGTGGGCCGAGAGCTATTTCTACCGCCAACTCCTCACGGCCGTCGGGTACTTCGAGGCCGGCCCCTGGCAGGGAATCGATCCGTTCCGCCCCTTCAAACAGGCCGAACTCCACACCGGAGAGGCCGACGAGGAACTGGCCGCGCTCGACCGCCTGGCCCCGCGGCCCGTCGACGAACAGCGCCAGGCGCTGCTCCTCGGCTCCCTGTGGGGCAACCGCGCGGACCTGGGCTTCGCCGTGGGCGGCGGCGGGAGCGGGGCCGTCGACTCGCGGCTCGTCGCCGACGACTCCGCGCTGCTGTGGTCCCTGCTGCCCGAGGGCGGCGCGGCCACGCTGTGCCTGGTCGCGGACAACGCCGGACGCGAGCTGCTGCCCGACCTCATCCTCATCGACCACCTCCTGCGGCAGCGTCGCGCCGACCGGGTCCTGCTGCACGTCAAGCCCTACCCGTACTACGTCTCGGACGCCATGACCGCCGACGTGCTCGACTGCCTGCGCCGTCTCACCGGCACGCGGGGCGTCGCGGCAGAGGTGGGCGAACGCCTGTGGACGGCCATGGGTGACGGCCGGCTGACCGTCCGCAGCCACACCTTCTCCTGCGCCCCGCTGCCGTATGTGCGGATGCCCGACGATCTGCGCCAGGAATTCGCCGAGGCCGACGTGACCGTCATGAAGGGCGACCTGAACTACCGGCGCCTGGTCGACGACCGGCTGTGGCCCGCCACCACGCCTTTCGAGGAGCGGACCGCGTACTTCCCCGGCCCGGTGGCCGCCCTGCGGACACTGAAGTCCGACGTGATCGTGGGACTCGACGAGCGGACCGAGGCGACGCTCGTCGCCGAACACGGCCAGGGATGGCGCACCAGCGGCACCCACGCCCTGATCCAGGCACGGCGGTGACCTCACGAGATGACTTGGGACTTTGCCAATTCCGCTCAGGGTCGTTATCGTCTCGAACGGTCCTGTTGTCTCCGATAGAGGTGGACGTTGCGCATCTGAGGTTCGCGAACATCGCGCCGTACGGCCTTCGCCGTACGCCCGTCACGCCGCAGCCGGCCTTGCCGTGCCGCCCGTGACCCCGCGTGGATGCGACCTCGGTGCATGAGCCGTCCCTCGATCTCCCGGACCGCCGCACCCCCCTCTCGGTCGGTCGCCGCGTGGTGCTCGCATACGACGCCCCCTGCCCACCGCGCCTGCGACTGCGAGATTCCTCATGTCCGTACCCACCCCACCCAGCGCCTCCCTGACCTGCTCCGCCCTGTCGTTCCAGTGGCCGGACGGCACGACCGTCTTCGACGGGCTCTCCGTCAGCTTCGGTCGGGGCCGCACCGGGCTCGTCGGCACCAACGGCACAGGCAAATCCACCCTGTTGCGCCTGCTGGCCGGTCAACTGCGCCCCTCTCAGGGGTCGGTGACCGTCGGCGGCAGCCTGGCCTGTCTGCCGCAGAACATCACTCTCGACACGACCCTGCGCGTCGACCGGGTCCTGGGCATCGCCGAGCGGCGTGACGCGCTGCGTGCCATCGAATCCGGTGACGTGCGCGAGGAGCACTTCGAGACGATCGGCGACGACTGGGACGTGGAGGAGCGCGCTCTGGCCCAGCTGGGATCGCTCGGCCTCGGCAACGTCGAACTCGACCGGACCGTAGGCCAGTTGTCCGGTGGGGAGACCGTGCTGCTGCGGCTTGCGGCGCTGCTCCTGGAACGCCCGGACGCCCTCCTGCTCGACGAACCGACCAACAACCTCGACCTGTTCGCGCGCCGCAGACTCTATGAGGCCGTCGACTCCTGGCGCTCCGGCGTCCTGGTCGTGGTCAGCCACGACCTCGACCTGCTCGAACGCGTCGACCGTATCGCCGAACTGCGCGCCGGGTCGGTGAGCTGGTACGGCGGCGGCTGGTCCGCCTACGAGGAAGCGCTGGCCACCGAGCAGGAAGCGGCAGGACGGATGCTGCGGGCCGCCGAGGCCGACGTACGCCGCCAGAAGCGGGAACTGGAGGAGACCCAGGTCAAGGTGGCCCGCCGCCAGCGGCACAGCAAGAAGATGGACGCCCAGCGGCGTGCCCCGCGCATCGTGGCGGGAGAGAAGAAGCGCTCCGCGCAGGAGTCGGGAGACAAGCTCAGGGGCCTGCACGAGGAGCGGCTGGGCGAGGCGCGCGAGCGGCGCGAGGAGGCCGCGGACGCGATCCGCAACGACGCCGAGATCCGCGTCAGTCTCCCGCACACCGCCGTGCCCGCGGGCCGCACGGTGCTGACCGCGCGCGAACTGCGTCCCCGCTTCGGCAAGCTGGGGGAGGGCAGCCTGCATGTTCAGGGGCCCGAACGGATCGCCCTTGTCGGGCGCAACGGCGCCGGCAAGACGACGCTGCTGCGCACCCTCACCGGGGAGTTGCCCCCACTGTCCGGCGAGGTCAGGACCTCGGTGCCGTTGCGGTTCCTGCCGCAGCGCCTGGATGTCCTCGACGACGCTCTGAGCGTCGCGGCGAACGTCTCCCGGCTGGCTCCCGGGCTCACCGACAACCACATCCGTTCCCAGCTGGCGCGCTTCCTCTTCAAGGGGGCGCGTGCCGAACAACTGGCGGGCACCCTCTCGGGCGGCGAGCGCTTCCGCGCCGCGCTCGCGGCGATGATGCTCGCCGCCCCGGCCCCTCAACTCCTGATGCTCGACGAGCCGACCAACAACCTGGACCTGGCCAGCGTGCGCCAACTGACCGGCGCACTCGAGTCGTACGAAGGCGCCCTCCTGATCGCCAGCCACGACCTAAAATTCCTGGAGTCGGTCGGCATCACGCGCTGGGTGCTCGTCGCGGAGGAACTGCAGGAGACCACCGCGGAGGAGGTCCGTGACCTCCTGGCAGCGCGAGGCCGTGGGGATGCCGGAGAATCCTCGGCCTAGGCCATAACCTGCGAAAACGGGGAGTCGTCAAGTGCGTGTGTTGTTGTCTACGTATGGGTCGCGCGGGGACGTCGAACCGCTGGTGGGGCTCGCGGAGCGGTTGCGGGAGCTCGGCGCGGAGGTGCGGGTGTGCGCGCCGCCGGACGAGGACTTCGCGCAGCGGCTGGCGGCTGTCGGTGTGCCGCTGGTGCCGGTGGGCCGGTCGGCGCGCGCGCTGACGACCGAGGCACCGCAGCCGCCCTCCCTGCCGCAGCGCGCGGCCGAATTGATCGCGAGCCAGTTCGAGGCGGTGCCCGCGGCAGCCGAGGGGTGCGACGTGCTGGTGGCGACCGGCGTGATGCCGGCCGCGGCCGGCGCGCGGTCCGTGGCCGAGAAACTGGGCATCCCCTCCGTCTCAGTGACTTTCCAGCAGATCACCCTGCCGTCGCCGCACCACTCGCCGCTGGCGTATCAGGGCCGGCCTTTCCCGCCGGAGGTGACGGACAACCGGGTGCTGTGGGAGCTGGACGCCGAGAGCATCAACGCGCTGTTCGGCGAGGCGCTCAACACCAACCGGGCGTCGGCCGGCCTGCCCCCGGTGGAAAACGTCCGTGACTACGTCATCGGCGACGAGCCGTGGCTGGCGACGGACCCGATCCTGGACCCGTGGCAGGAGACACCGGACTTCGACGTCGTGCAGACCGGCGCCTGGATCATGCCCGACGAACGACCGCTCCCCGCCGAGCTGTTGGCATACCTGGACGCCGGTGAACCACCGGTGTACGTGGGCTTCGGGAGCATGCCGATGGGTGCGGCGAAGGACGCGGCCCAGGTGGCCGTCGAGGCGGTCCGCGCGCAGGGGCTCCGCGTCCTCCTCTCCCGTGGCTGGGCGGAGCTGGCTCTGATCGACGACCGGGACGACTGTTTCGCCGTCGGCGAGGCCAATCACCAGGCCCTGTTCGACCGGGTGGCCGCCGTCGTGCACCATGGCGGAGCGGGCACCACGACAACCGCCAGCCGCGCCGGCGTGCCCCAAGTGGTGGTACCCCAGGCGACGGATCAACCGTACTGGGCGGCCCGCGTGGCCGAGTTGGGCATCGGCGCGGCACACGACGGCCCGACCCCGACCTTCGAGTTCCTGTCCACCGCGCTCACCACAGCCCTGGCCCCCGGGACCCGCGCGCGGGCGAGGGCCGTGGCCGCCACGATCCGGACCGACGGGACGGAGGTGGCCGCGAAGCTGCTGCTCGACATGGCCGGGCGGGGCAAGGGGGTCAACGGTCGGCACGAGTGACGGATTTCTACCGGTTTCTACCGAGGGGCGGGCGCCTGACCTTCGCCGCTGCCCCATCAGGAGCGGGTCGCCCGGCGCCGCACACGCACCCCCACCGCGTCCTGCTGCTCCACACCGCTGTCCGTCGCCAGATGGATCGGGACGAAGACGACCATCCAGTAGAAGCCGAACAGCCAACGCCCGATGAGCCGCACAAGGCCGGGGCGGCGGTCGTCGGAGGCGCGGACCACTCGCAGACCCGTGATCAGTTTCCCGATGCCGGCCCCGGCGGCCCGCGTGAGCAGGACGTGGTTGACGAAGGAGACCCCGACGGCCACGCCGAGCGCCGGCCCCCACACCGTCGGGGACAGCGGCCGGAGTCCGACGACTCCCGCGCTCACCGTCACACCAGCCGCGGCGCCGGCTGCGAGGCCGCACACCAGAGCGAGGAGCGCGTCGATGACAGCCCCGGTCACTCTGCGCGCCTGAGTGGGCGCCATGACACGGGTGGGGGTGTCCTGCTGACTGACCACGGCTCTGCTTCCCGACCTGTTCCCTGTGCACTGTCCGAAGGGGCCGGTCACCGCCGGGCCCGGGCTGCACGCTACTTTCCGAGATCACGCGACCGTCCAGGGGCCCCGGCAGCCACGGCCTCTGCTTCCCCGACTCAACCCCACCGGCCCGGACCCGAGGCCGATCGCCCTTCGGCGAGAGCCCGTTGATCGGATCCGTCCCGGCGGGGTCGTACGAGGGGGGTGGTGCGGTCAGTCGTGCAGCACCACCAGGACGACGGCGGCCGAGACGGCGCCGAGTGCCACGGCGGCGATGCCGTGGGAGAGCCGGTGGGTGCGCGGGACGGGCAGGAGGTGGTCGACGGCGAACCTGCCGGGGCCGGCGAGAGCCAGGCTCACGGCAGCGGTGAGCAGGACCAGGTCGTACTCGATGCCCGCGGGGTTGAAGAAGCCGTTGCCCCACTTCATGGCGATGGCATTGAGCATGATCCCGAGGATGCCCGCCCCGGCGAGCGGGGTGAGCAGGCCGATGGCGAGACCGAGGCCGCAGAGCGTCTCGGTCAGACCGGCGACCGTGGCCATGGTCTTCGGGGCGGAGTAGCCGTCGCTCGCGAAGAACCCCGCGGTGCTGTCGAGGCCCGCCCCGTTGAACCAGCCGAAGAGCTTCTGGCTGCCGTGGACGGCCATGGTCAGACCGACCGCGCAGCGCAGCAGAAAGAGGCCGATGTCACCGCCGTACTGCGCGGGGGCGAGCGGGGAGTTGGTGCCGCGGAGAGCGGTCGTGTGGGTGTTGGTGGAAGTGGAAAGGGGCATGCGGATCTCTCCTGTCGATCGATGAAGGTGATGCGGTGATGCCGACCGGTCCTGTCGGCGGGGTACGGGTGGAGAGATCCCGTCTACGTTCTGATGACCTGGGTTCTGTAGAGGTCTACGGCCGTCGCGTCCGGGGGAGAGGCGCCGGGCGGTGCGGGCACCTCGTCCCACGGCTCGTACGACGCGGGCGTCGCCACGAAGCCTGGCGAACTGGTCCGCTCGGAAGCCGGTAGCGCCCCGCGCGGGGCCCTGTTCTCGCCCTCGTGACAGCCACGGCCGCCGTCGCGGGCCCGGTCACGGCCGCTGTCACGGCTGTCGGTCGCGCGCTCGGCGTAGGGGCCGAAGGCCACTGCGGTCGCGCCGTGCCCCTCGGTGGCCGTCGCGACGCCGGTGCCCGACGGCCCATCGGTCCCGAGCAGGGCGAAGAGGAAGAGGAAGGCCATGGCGAGCAGAGCCGTGCGCACCGCACCGCCCTGGAGTCGCATCTCCCTCGTGGCCATGTCCGACCGATAGTAGGCCAGAGTCCGCGGCGGGCACAGAAGGAGACGGAGACACCTGCCGAGTGGGCCGTCGCGGATGCCGGCCGAGGCGTCGCGCCGCGGAAGGCACGGGTTGGCAGCCAACCCGTCGATCGATGGCCGGCGGGCGGTCTACCGTCGCGGGCACGTGGTGTCGCGGGCGGGAAGGTCGCCGGTGCGCAGGTAGTTGTTGACCGCGCGGTCGGCGCAGGGGACGGGGCGCAGTCCTTCGAGGGCACGGCCGTACACGCCGTGGGAGCGGATGTCCGCGGTGATCAGACGCGAGCCGGTCAGCTTGCGGTGCAGGGCCAGGGCCCCGTCGTAGGGGACGTTGTTGTCGTGGCGGGCCTGGAGCATCAGCACGGGTACGTCGTTGGCGATGGCCGTGCCCGGCTCGCGGGGCTCACCGGCCCAGAACGCGCACGGGGCGATCATGCCGTTCACGTAGGGGCCGAACACCGGCTGGTCGGCGCGGCTGCGCACGCTGTTCTTCCAGTACGTCTCCGGGTCCTTCGGCCAGCCGCCGGCAGGCCAGCCGCCGTCGCCGCACATGAAGAGCGCCCCGCCCACCATGCTGTCGGCGAGGTCGGGCGAAGCGAGCAGCTCCAGCATCGCGGCGAGCTCGGGGCCCGGCTCGACCGGCTTCCCCGCCGCGGCGGCGACCAGGTCACGGACGATCGCGGCCAGCGTCGGATCGTTCTCCGTGTGCTGGATCGGCTGCTTCAACAGCAGCCGCAGGACGGGGGCGTTGAGGCGCTGCCCTCCGACACTGACCGGCTGACGCTCGGCCTGCCCGAGGAGCCGCTCGACGCGCATCCGTACGTCGGAGGCCGTGCGGCCCAGCCGGTATGTGGAGTGGTGGCGGGCGGTCCAGGCGGCCCACTCGTCCAGTGCCTCCTCGGCCGGTTCGCCGGAGCTCTGGAACAGTTCGTACTGGGTGGCCGCCGGGTCCGTCGAGGAGTCGATGACCATGCGGTCGGTGCGGCGGGGGAACATCTGGGTGTAGACGGCGCCCAGGTCGGCGCCGTAGGAGATGCCGTAGTAGGAGAGTTTCCGCTCGCCGAGGACGGCCCTGATCACGTCCATGTCCCGGGCCACGTTGCGGGAGGACGCGTGCGGCAGCAGTTCCGCGTTGTCGCCGTGCTCCGAGCAGCGCCGCGCTGTGTCCCGGGCGGACCGCACCGATGCCTCGAAGTCCGCGCGGGGCGATGTCGAGGGGCCGGGAGGGGGCGGCGGCTCGGCCGGAGCGCAGCTGATCGGGGAGCTCTCGCCGAGGAACCGCGGGTCGAACCCGATGAGGTCGTAGCCGTCCGCCACCCGCTTCAACGCGGGACGCAACGCGAGGGTGTTGGCGAGGCCGCTGCCGCCGGGGCCACCGGGATTGGACAGCAGGATGCCGCGGCGGTGGGACGAGGGTTTGGCCTTGACGCGCGAGACCGCGATCTGGAGGGTGCGGCCGCCGGGAGCGGAGTAGTCGAGGGGAACGGTCACCTTCGCGCACTGTGCCCCCGCGGCGTTCAGCTCCACCTGTGCCTTCGAGCAGGGCTCCCATTTCAGCCGCTGCTGCCCGTAGGCCGAGATCGGGCGAGCGTCCCGCGAAGGGGTTGCCGTCGTCGGCACGGCTCCGGCGAGCAGCCCGGCCAGGCACAGGCCCATCGCGAGTGAGGGGGTGACGCCGCGCATCGTGCTCCTTGGGATCGACTGACGCAGAAACGGACGGAGTCGACGCTAGGAGCACGGGCGGTGACAGAACATCAGGTCACCCGGTCGATGCCTGCGGGGGTTAGCCCCCGCCCATAGCGTCCGGGGGTCGTACCCACGTGGCGTGTGAAGTGCCGGTTCAGATGGGCCTGGTCGTGGAAACCCACGGTGATCGCGACCTCGGCGGGGCGTTGGCCGTCGAGCAGCAGGCGGCGTGCCCGGTCGATGCGCTTGCCGGTGAGGTAAGTGTGCGGCGGCAGGCCGTAGGCCTGCCTGAAGCAGCGGATCAGGTGGGTGGGATGCGCGTGCAGCACGGTGGCGGCCTCCTGCAACGGGAGACCGGTGGCTGTCCGGGAGTCGAGGAGTTCACGCAGCCTGACGGCGAGACGGCCGGCCTCGCGGCCGGGTGTGCGGGGCACCAGCGCATCGAGGTGGACGTGGAGTCGCTCGCGGATGAAGGACAGGCGCGACTCGGCTTCGAAATCGTCTCCCGGGTGGCCGAGGGAGGCGTGGAGTTGGTGGATGCGATGGCGCAGCAGGGCGTCTTCGAGGACCGGACCGTCCACCGCGCCGCCGACCAGCCGCCGGGGGAGCACGGAGTCATCGAGGTAGAGCACGCGCTTCCGGAAGCCCGATTCGGTGACCGTCCGCCCGTCGTGGGGCACGCCCGGGGGCAGTAGGAGGACGTTGGTGGTGCTGGTCGCGTCATGGCGGCGGCGGTCGAGCGCGAAGTCGACCGCCCCGTCATCGAGGATCATCAGATCCCAGGTGTCGTGAGTGTGAGCCGGGTACGAGTGGTCGGTGAAGTGCGCGTGAAACACCTCGGCGATCCCCGGAACCGACGGCCGCCAGGCGCTGATGGACGTGCGGGGCCGCTGTTCGTTCATGCCAGGAACGTACAAGACCTGCCGCATCCGGTCGCGGCAGGCTCATGGCCATGAGGATCGAAAACCGCACGTCCAGGAAGCCCGTCCCCGTCAACATCGCCGACAAGCTCGCGGGGTTCAGCGAGTTGTGGTCGCAGAAGACCGTGGCCGCCCTCAACGACTACGAGGTCAAGCTGGCCAAGTTGCACGGAGAGTTCGTCTGGCACAGCCACCAGGACACCGACGAACTGTTCCTGGTGATCAGCGGACAGCTGACCATCCAGCTCAGGGACGGCGACGTGACCCTGGCACCGGGCGAGCTGTTCGTGGTCCCCCGCGGCGTCGAGCACTGCCCGGTGGCGGACGAGGAAACCGCCATCCTGCTCTTCGAGCCCGCGGGGACACTGAACACCGGCGACGCCGGCGGCCCGATGACCAAGGCCACCGAGCTCGTCTCCTGATCTTGACCCCGTCGGTGCGGGGGTTGATCAGGTCGCGTGTGTGAGGGCGGCCACAGCATGGACCGCGACGGTCTCCTCGCAGGGTGACGAGCGCCACCTGCCGGGTCATGGGCAGGCCATCGCTTTGTATCCTCGGCAGGCAGTGCCGATACCCCCGTCGCAGGCCCGGGCAGCTCACAGGCCCGGGCGGCGCCGACAACGTAAGGACACACCCATGACCACCGAGCTGAGCCCCGACGCCGTGACCGGGCTCCTTGAGCGGGCCCGCCAGGACTACCAGGACCTCGCAGGACGCGGGCTCTCGCTCGACCTCACGCGCGGCAAGCCGGCGCCGGAGCAGCTCGACCTCTCCGAGGACCTGCTGAGCCTGCCGGGTGGGCGGCACACCTCCGCCGACGGCACGGACGTACGCAATTACGGCGGTCTGCAGGGTCTGGTGGAGCTTCGGGAGATCTTCGCGGACGTGCTCCAGGTACCGGCCGGGCAGCTCCTCGCGCTCGGCAACTCCAGCCTCGAGCTGATGCACGACTGTCTCGTGCACGCCCTGCTGAGCGTGGTGCCGGGGGCCGAGTCGCGCTGGGTGGACCAGGAGCGGATCGCGTTCCTGTGTCCGACTCCGGGCTACGACCGGCACTTCGCGCTCTGTGAGCGGTTCGGGATCGACATGATCCCGGTGCCGATGACCGCCGAGGGCCCGGACATGGACGTCGTGGAGCGGCTCGTCGCCGAGAACCCGGCGATCAAGGGCATCTGGTGCGTCCCGAAGTACAGCAACCCCGACGGCGTCTGCTACAGCGACGAGACCGTCGCCCGCCTCGCCTCGATGCAGGCCGCCGCGCCCGACTTCCGGATCTTCTGGGACAACGCGTACGCCGCCCACCACCTCACCGAACAGCCCGTCGAGATCGCCGACCTGCTCAGCGCCTGCGCGGACGCCGGTAACGCGGACCGCGTCCTCGTCTTCGGCTCCACCTCGAAGATCACCGCCGCGGGTGCGGGCGTCGCCTTCTTCGGCTCATCGCCCGCGAACCTGAAGTGGCTGCTCGCCAACAACGCCAAGCGGTCCATCGGCCCGGACAAGATCAACCAGCTGCGCCACGTCATGTTCCTGCGGGACGCCGAGGGAGTGCGCGCCCACATGGAGCGCCAGCGCGCCCTGCTCCAGCCGAAGTTCGAGGCGGTGGCCCGCATCCTGGAGGCGGAGCTCGGCGGCACCGGCCTCGCCCGCTGGACCGACCCCAAGGGCGGCTACTTCGTCACGCTCGAAGTGACCGACGGCTGCGCCAAGGAGGTCGTACGCCGTGCTGCCGAGGCAGGCATCGTGCTGACCCCCGCCGGCGCCACCCACCCCTACGGCGACGACCCGCGCGACGCCACCATCCGCATCGCGCCCAGCTACCCGAGCCTCGCCGAGCTCGAGCAGGCCATCGCGGGACTCGCCGTGTGTGTACGGCTCGTGGGGTACGAGCAGCGGGTCGCCTAGCTCCGAGGACACTCACGGGCAGAGCCTGAAGCCCCGAAGCGGGAACGCGTGCCATCGCGTTCCCGCTTCCGGCTCTCAGCCCTGGTGACACCCACCCGGTTTCGGCCAGTAAACTGCGCGCGCTCAGAAGCGTCGCAGGAGGCGAGGGGGAACCGTGGCACACGGGGGATTTCAGGGCTGGGGACCGGGGAACGGCCAGCCTCAGGGCGGCGGCCCGCATCCGTACGGACCTCAGGGAGGCGGCCCGCATCCGTACGGACCGCCGCAACCCGGGCCGTACCCGCCTCCCCACCCGCAGCCGTATCCGTACCCGCCGCAGCCCGTCCGGCGGCGGCGTTCGGGGTGCGCGCTCTTCTTCGTCTCGCCGCTCATCCCGTTCATCCGCTCCGCCCGCCGCCGCGCCGAGGCGATTTTCAACCAGCCCGGCGCGGGCCGCGTCGCGGACCCGCTCGTGACGAAGGTGCAGCTGGGGCGCGCGATCGCCGGCGCGGCCGCGAGCTTCCTCCTCGTCTACACCTATGGCGCGGACGACGGCTGGAGCGGGGTCGCCAACGACGGTGTCGTGAAGCTGATCCTCGCCCCGCTGCTGCTCATCTTCACCGGGCCGCTGGTCGTCCTGGGCTTCATCCGCTACGCCCCCGCCGCGCAACGCCGCGTGCTCCGCTCCCGGCTGCGGGCGCCCCTCAAGGCCGTGGCCTGGTACGTCGGCATCCTGGTCGGTGTCGTGCTCGTGCTGGCGGGCAGCGCCCTGGTGCTCAAGCAGAACTACGGCACGCTCGTGAACGGCCTCATCGCGCTCGCTCTCCTCATCGGTCTCGTCTGGCTGCTGCCGTTCCTCCTCTTCGCCTCCGCCTACGCCGCCCGCTACGCCTTCAACACGTCCAACGTGCACGCCGCCCTCCCGGCCGCGCTCACCGTCGTACTCGTCTGGGAGCTGATGCTCTTCAGCGTCGCGCTCGAAGGCGGGCTGCCGCAGGGGCCGCCGGCCGCACAGTGGTGCGCGGTCCTCGGCGGCCCGGTGTCCGTGACCCTCGTGGCCCTGTGGGAACTGCATCGCATGCGTACCCGCCACGGCGTCCGTATCCGCACCTACGGATGAGGTGACCCGAGTGCGGTCGTGGGACGGCCGCCACCTGCCTGACCAGGCCCTGACCTGCCACGTTACGGTGTGAGCCGTCCCGTTTTCCGATTCCTCGCCCCGCAGGAGACCCCCGCATGCCCGCGCGCACCGTCCTGATCCTTCAGCATGTCGAGGTCGAGAAGCCCGGCCTGATCCTGGACGCGCTGGAAGGCAGCGGTCTCGCCCTCGCTATCCGGAATCTGATCGACACTCCGGGCGCCTCGGCCCGCGATCTGCCGCCGGTGTCCGAGTTGGCGGGACTCGTCGTGATGGGCGGTCCCATGAACGCCGACGACCTGGCGGCACATCCGACGTTGAAGCTCGAGCGTGACCTTCTGGCCGACGCGCTGCACGCCGGGGTCCCGACACTGGGAGTGTGTCTGGGCGCCCAACTCCTCGCGCGCGCCCAGGACATGACCGTGCGGACCGGCGCCGCTCTCGGCCGGGGGAGCGAGATCGGATGGGCTCCGCTGCACGACGTGGACCGCGACGATCCGGTCGTCGGACCGCTGGCCGACGCTCCCGCCGTGCTCCACTGGCACGGCGACCGCATCGTTCCCGCCGAGGCCACTCGCGTCCTTGCCAGGACCAACACCACCGAGTGCCAGGCGTTCCGTGCCGGGCCGGCCGCCTGGGGGCTCCAGTTCCACCTGGAGGTCACCCCGGCGCTCCTGGACGACTGGCTCGCCGAGCCGTCCTTCGTCACCGAGGCCGTGGAGGTCCTCGGAGCCGATGCCGAGGACCGGCTGCGGGCCGATGCCCGTGCCGTGGCCGCGGAGCTGCGTCCGTCGGCCGAGCGGAGCCTGGCGCATCTGCGGCGCCTCTTCGTGGAGCGCGCCGGCCGCTAGGAGCTAGCGCTCGTCGAGAACCATCTCGCGCTCCACCTTGGAGGGGTCGCCCTTCATCGGTACGGTCTCCCCGGAGCGCACGAATCCGTACCGCCGGTAGAAGCTCTCGGCCCGCGCGTTGTCCTCGTGGACGTACAGGCGTACCCGCGCCACATCCGGCACCGACCACGCCCACCCGACGGCCGCCTCGAAGAGCGCGTCGATCACTCCGCTCCCGCGGTACTCGGGGCGCACGAAAACGCCGGCGAG
Source organism: Streptomyces sp. NPDC033180 (assembly GCF_055577645.1). NCBI lineage: Bacteria > Bacillati > Actinomycetota > Actinomycetes > Kitasatosporales > Streptomycetaceae > Streptomyces > Streptomyces sp. NPDC033180. The sequence goes on from NZ_JBVIPU010000006.1 coordinate 165,708, forward strand.
GTGCGCCTGGCGCTGCTGAATCGGCCCGCCGAACACGGCGTCGCTGCCCGCGTCCTCGATGAGCACGGTCACTGAGCCGCTCCAGATCCCGTCCCGGTCCTCGGCCACGAACTGGCGCACCCGCGTCCCATCGGCTGCCCTCTCGGCCCGCTCCTGCCAGAAGGAGTCCGGCTCCGCGGCGGCCTTCTCGTACGTGTCGAGAAAGGCGATCGGAGCCACCGGGTCCCGCAGTGACGAGAGCCGCAGCTCTTTCACCTTGGGCCACTCATCGGCACGTATCGGACGGACGGAATCGCGGGAGGCCTGGTTCATGCTGCCGCACCCTACGTGGACTTCGCCCGGGGCGCCGCGGCATTTACGCAGGTCCACGGTCCACGGCTCAGCGTCCACGTTGTGTGGTCCGCGGCAGGCGTCGACGGGGCGTCGAGGCTCGCGCGGCTCACTCCTCCGGCTCGGCTGTCACCACCCCCAGGAGTCCGGGAAACCGCTGCTCCAGATCTGCCCGGCGCAGAGTGGCCATCCGGCTGTTGCCGCGGGCGACCTGCTGGATCAGCCCGGCCTCGCGCAGCGCGCGGAAGTGGTGCGTGACGGTCGCCTTGGAGACCGGCAGCGCGAACGAACTGCACGTGCGCGCCGTGCCGTCGGGCGCGGCGGCCAGCTCGCGCACCACGCGGCGGCGCAACGGGTCCGCCAGCGCGGCGAGCACCGGGCCGAGCCGCATCTCCTCGACGCTCGGGTGACCTTCGTCGTCGGGCATACCGGACGTCTCCCTTCAGGTACGGCTTGCATCGTACCTATGGGCCCGCTAGCGTCCGTCCGGCACCCAGGTACGAGATCCATCGTACCTACCCGTTGGGGCATCTATCGAGGAGAGAACTCTCATGGACCAGCCGTTCACACTCGTCGGCACCGCCCGTCCCAAGCCCGAACGCGCTGCCGAGCTGAAAGAGCTCCTGCTCTCGTTCGTCGAGCCGACGCGGCAGGAACCGGGCTGCCTGGAGTACCACTTCCACGAGGACCGGGACGAACCCGGCGTCTTCGTCTTCTACGAGGCCTGGCGCTCCCGGATCGACCTGGACGCCCACCTGGCTCTCCCGCACATGCGGGCCTTCTGGGAGCAACGGATGGACTATCTGGAGTCCGACCTCGACGTCCGTTTCCTGACGATGCACAGTCCGTACTGGTCCGCGGTCGAGGCCTGAGCAAGTGTTCTGGTCCCGGGCAGTCGGCAGTCCGCCCACAAGCAACACACTTCGAAAATCGCTTGTGCTGCCTACTTGGAGGTCATCTCATTTGGCGAGTCTGCGGTAGCAGACGAGGGTGCGGGCGATGCTGGTGAAGGCAGGGAAGTGCTCTGCCTTGCGTTCGTAGCGACGGTGGAGCCGTCGGCAGCCGACGAGCCAGGCCATGGTCCGTTCGATGGTCCACCGGTGCCGTCCGAGCCACTGCGAGGTAACACGATCGCCACCAGCACCTCGCGGTCACCGTGGCGACGTCGGCCACCACCCTGCGGTCGCGATGGCGCTTCCGGAACCACGCGCTGAAACAACTGCCACAACTCATCCGGCACCAACCGCTCATCGATCCCCACGCCGGGAGGCTACTGACCGCAAGGGGGAAGGGCCGTAGTCAGCGGCCCATCCGGCGCTGCTTGTCGAACCGAAGCAGCACCCGTGCCAGACGCCACACTCCGGCCACCGCTCCGAGCAGTGCGCCCCCTGCCAACATGCCTCTCTCTGCCGAGCCAGAGAGGTCCAGGGCCAGGGCGAGAGTCCAGGCGACGGCGAAGATCACCCCAGCCAGCACGGCGGCAGTCACCAGGGCGAAAACGATCTCGACCGTCATTGCGTCCTTTTCCCACCGCGACTCACGCCCCATGTCCATGCTGCAAGTCTCACATCGCGGTCAAGTCACCGCGCCTGCGCCTGGCCGCTGACTCTCACGGGCGGCTCGATCGCCAATTGAGATGAATTCTTAGAGTGCGGGCATGCCAGTTTCGCCACACCTACAAGAGATCACCCCTGACAACTTCGAGACCGCGATCAATCTGAGGGTCCGTCCCGACCAGGAACATCTGGTGGCACCCGTAGTGAAGTCACTCGCCGAGGCATACGTCCACCCCGGCACATCGCGGATGGAAAGCAGGGCCGGGGCTACGGGCGCTTCGCAGTGGAGTCCGTAGCCGCCGAGATCCGGCGCAGAGGTGGCACGCACCTGACTACCACCTGGCATCTCGGACCGGATGGCCCCGCGGGTTTCTACCTGGCGCTCGGCTTCCGACCAACTGGCGAGACCAGCGGAGACCAGACGGTGGGCACGCTGGAGCTGGACTGAGAGAAGCCGCCAAGAACCAAACCCGCGACAAGAGATGAACCGATGGTTCGGTCCTGGTGCGTGGATCCAGCCAAGTTCGGTTCTGATCCGGCAAGTTGCTGCCCATCGTTGCCCCTCACACCTATGGTGGTGGGGAATCGACTGGGTGTCTGGGGGGTGAGACCGATGGCGTTCACCGAGATTGCCGTAGCTGTGATTACCGCCGGGCCTGCCTATATCGCGGTCTGGTTGACCGCACGCAAGGCCCAAGGCGAGCCGGCGCAAACGCAGGCCTGTGCGCAGCACGCCGTCTGTGAGCAGTGCACGGGTCGAACCTCGACGGACAAGGCGCCGGGCGGTGTGATGGTTTGGGCTTTCGCGGCCTGACCGGACCTGCCCCTCCTCTTCGGTGTACCGCGGCGGGCCCGCCACCTTCAGGGTGGCGGGCCCGCCGCCTAGTTGGAGCCGCGCGGGGCTCAGCCCCAGGTGCGCGTGGGAATCTCCGTCAGCGGAACTGAGTTGCTCACGACTGCAGCGGTTGCGACGAACATGACGGGGTGGACTGCGGTCCGCCGCGGGGAGAGGACCGGAGTCGATGAGCCTTCGTCAGTACGAGTACGCCCTTGCCGTCGCCGAAGAGGGTTCGGTGACGGCGGCGGCGGAGCTGCTGCACGTGGCTCAACCGTCGGTGTCCCAGCAGATCCGCGGCCTGGAGCGGGAACTCGGCGTGGAACTGTTCGCCCGCACGCCGACCGGCCTGGTGCCCACCGCGGTCGGCCGCGCGTTCCTCCGGGAGGCGGAGGTCGCGGTGAGCGCGTCGCGGCGGGCGAGGGCGACGGCGCGGGCCGGTGCCGATGAGCTGGTGGGCGAGCTGGTGGTCGCGGTGCAGATGGGCTTCGGCACGCGGCAGTTGCCGGGCGCGTTGGGCGCGCTGCGTCGCCGGTTCCCGCGCGTCGAGGTCAGCGTCTTCGAGGAGCCGAGCTCCGCCGAGCTGGAACGGCTCGGGCGTCGGGGCGTGCTGGACCTCGCCCTGATGGCGGCGTGCGAGCAGACCCCCGCAGACGCCCATCACCTCGGAGACGAGGAGTTCGTCGTGGTCCTGGCCGCCGGGCACCGGCAGCTCGCCGGGGACCGGGTCGAGCTGCGCGAGCTGGTGGGGGAGCCGTGGGTGAGGTTCGACCGCGACAGTGCGCTCGACGGCGTGCTGCTTGACGTGCTGCGGCACAACGACGTGCCCCCGGCCACGGCCGCCCGCGTGTCGCAGACGGCCACGGCCGTGCGGTGGGCCGCCCAAGGGCTGGGGGCGACACTCGTCCCTGCCTCCGCGGTGCCCCGCGAACACGAGCACCTCGCCCGCCCGGTGCACCCGGTCGTTTCCCAGCCCGTCATCGCCGTGGTCCGGCACGCCGCGGGCCCGGCGGAGACGGCCCTGCTCGAACTCCTGCGCAAGGAGACCTGGTCCACCGGGTCCGCTGTTTCCTCACCGGTTTCCTGACGGCTGAAGATGCCGAGCAGGCTGAAAGGGAAGGGGCGGGGCGTCCACCGAATTTCCTTTTGTCGAATTTCCCTTCCTGAATGCCTGGCGTCAGCCCCGGGGGAATTCACCTCCGTCGACTACGAGATTGCTCCCGGTCAGCCAGCTCGCCCGGTCGGACATGAGGAACAGCATCGCGTGGGCGATGTCGTTGGGCATGCCGTCGCGCCCCAGCGGAGGCCTTGTGGTGTCCTGGCCCGGCCCCGCGACCAAGCGCGCCCACTGCTCGCGCGTCGCTTCGCCGCCAGGGGTGGCGGTTCTGCCCGGAGATACGGTGTTGACCCGGATTCCGAACGGTGCCAGCTCCGACGCCAGCCCCCGGCTGTAGGCCTCCAGCGCCGCCTTCGCCGTCACGTAGTGCAGGAACGGCGGGGCCACGGTGGGGACCGCGGCCGATGAGACGTGCACGACCACCCCCGAACGCCGTTCCCGCATCCCCGGTGTCAGCAGCGAGTTCAGCCGCACCGACGCCAGAAAGTTCAGGTCCAGCGCGTTCTGCCACTCATCGTCGGGGATGGCCGAAGCGCTCTTGTACGGTTGCGCCCCACCCGCGTTGTGGACCAGGAGGTCCACCCCGCCGAGCACCTTCTGCGCGGCTGCGGCGAGCGCCTCCGCTCCGGCCCGTGTCCGCACGTCGGCCTCCACGAAAGTGGCCCCGTCCGGCACCGTGTTCGTCGCCGACCTGGCGGTCGTGAGCACCTCGGCGCCGGCGTCCAGGAGCCGGCGCACGACGGCCGCTCCGATTCCGCGAGAACCCCCTGTGACCAGGGCCCGCTTTCCCGCGAGTTCCTTCGTTTCCGATCCGTCCTCAACCGTGGTCATGCCACCGGTCCTCTCCATTGCCTATTCGTCTGTTCGACCTGTTTCACGGTAGATCCGGAAAAGAACGAGAGGCAAAGACGAAATGACAGCAGGCGCTATAGGGAATTCCTATATACGAGAGGGAGGGAGACGGAGAGGGGGAGAGACGGAGAGGGGGAGGGGGATGGGCTCGACGTGGAGGAAGGGTCAGGTGGCCTTCCAGGCCGCCTCGATCATCAGGAAGATCTCGTCCACCGCGACCTCAGGATCGGCCGCCTCGCGGGCCACCGAAAAGGCGTCGATCGCGAACCTCGCGATCGCCCGGCAGGCCGTCGCGGTCCTGGCCAGGTCGGGATCGGCCGCGATGGTCGTTGCCAGCGACTCGGCGTGGCGCAGCCTCATCGACTCCTCGTACTCCCGCAGGGCGGGTGAGCCGTCGATCATGCGCCAGATCGGGTCGGCGCCGTCCGCCGTGCAGTGTCGCACCAGGGCCAGGATCTCGCGGTGCAGCGCGGGGATGAGCGGCTCATGAGGTGCTCGGTCGGTGACCGCCTGAGAGAGGCGTTGCTCGAAGTTTTCGTCCTGCTCGAACACCAGCGCTTCTTTCGAGGCGAAGTGGGAGAAGAGCGTGGTCACGGCCACGTCGGCCTCGGCGGCCACGTCACGGATGCCCACTGCCTCGTACCCGCGCTCCAGGAAGAGCCGCAGGGCGGTGTCAGCGATCTTCTGGCGGGTCGCGGCCTTCTTGCGCTCGCGACGTCCTGGCGGCACGGTCATTCGCTGATGCTATCAGTTGCAAAGTCGTAACCGTTGTTAAACACTAACGGTTAGTGTTATGTTCGGTGGCATGAAGAGAGTGAGCTTCGCCGAGTTCGGCGGTCCTGACGTTCTGCAACTCGTGGACGCCGAGGAGCCCCATGCGGGCCCCGGCCGGATACGCATCGCTGTGCGGGCGGCGGGCGTGAACCCCGTCGACTGGAGGGTCCGCGAAGGCCAGGTCCTGGGGGCCCACCCGATCGAGTTGCCCGCCGGAGTCGGACTGGACGCCTCCGGGGTGGTGGACGAGGTCGGTGAGGGCGTCGAGGGAGTCAAGGTCGGGGACCATGTCTTCGGCGAAGGGTCGAGTACCTACGCCGAGTTCGCCGTGCTGGGGGCCTGGGCCCGCATGCCGGAAGGGCTGACGTTCGAAGAGGCGGCCGGTTACCCCTCCGTGGTGGAGACCGCCCTGCGCGTCATCGGTCAGGTCGGTGTGCGGCCCGGGCAGACACTGCTGGTCAGCGGTGCGTCCGGGGGAGTCGGTTCAGCGGTGCTGCAGATCGCCCGCGAGCGCGGCATCCACGTGATCGGCACAGCGGGGGCCACGAACCAGGACTACCTGCGCAGCCTGGGTGCCGTCCCCACGACGTACGGCGAGGGCTGGGTCGAGCGGGTGCGGCAGCTCCATCGGGTGGGGCCAGGTCGCGTGGAGACAGGAGACGACGAGCTCGGTCACGTGGATGCGGCTCTCGATCTGGCCGGATCGGGCGTCATCCGCGAACTCGTCGAACTGACCGGGGATCCACGGAAGGTGATCTCCATCGCCGACCTCGGTGCGCCGGACTTCGGTGTCCGGTTCTCCGGCGTGGCCGGGAGCGTGCCGGAAGCACTCGCCGATGCCGTCGATCTCATCTCGCGGGGAAAGCTCCACATCCCGGTCGAGAAGTCGTACACGCTCGCCGAGGCCGCGGCAGCGCACATCGACAGCCAGGCCGGCCACACGCGTGGGCGCCGGGTCCTGGTCGTCTGAGCCGATTCCTGGGTAGTCGCAGGGTCGGCGGGTTGAACTCCGCGGCGGCCGCGAACGATCTGCTCCCCTTCGCTGAGTGCGCTGAGTCGCGCCGAGTGCGCCGAGTCGCGCCGAGCAGTGATGGCTGCAGGTCTGCCAGCCGGTACTCGCGGCCTGTGATCCGCGAGATCGGCGACTCGGTCAAGTTGCCCGGCAGAGCAGTTGGTGGGGTTGCCTGGCTGACCCAGGTGTTCGCCGGTGGCGGGGCGATGGTCCTCGGCCGGGCGACCGTCGTCGACCTCCTCGCAGGGATGGTCTCTCCAGGGATGACCTCGTTTCCGGAGCCGGCTGCTGGAGCCACCCTGCTCCGGAGTCGTCTCCGGAGCCACCCTGAGCCGGCTGCTGGAGCCGCCCCGATCGGGGCTGGAGCCGCTCCGATCCAGGTGCACCCCGATCCAGGTGCACCCCGGCTCCGCTCAGCCTCGGCGCGCTCCGTCCGTCCGGGTCTCCAGCGCGCGCAGTACGGCCACCATGTCCTCGCCGCCGTGGCCCTGGGCCACCGTCTCGTCGAAGAGGGTGTGGCACACGTCGAGGAGGGGCGAGGCCAGGCCGGCCTTGCGGGCGGCATCGGCGATCAACTGGTTGTTCTTCAGGACGTCCTTGGCCGCCGCCTGGACGGCGAAGTCGCGGGCGAGCAGCTTGGGTGCCTTCCCGCGGGAGACGGAGCTGGCCATCGGGCCCGCGTCCAGGACCTCCAGGAACCGGCGTCGGTCGAGCCCGTGGCCGTCGGCGAAGTGGAAGGCTTCGGTCAGCCCGGTGACCAGCGTGATCAGAAACAGGTTCACCGACAGTTTCATCAGCAGGGCGCCTGGTACGTGACCGCAGTCGAACGTCTGTCGGCACATGGGGGCGAGCAGGGGCCGCACTGCCTCCACGGCATCGGCGTCACCCGCCAGCATCGCCACCAACTGCCCCTGCTCCGCCGGGACTCGGGAGCCGGAGACGGGGGCCTCGACGTATCGCCCGCCCGCGGCCCGGATGTCCTCCTGAAGGCCGTACGAGTACTCGGGCGACGTAGTGCCCATGGGAACGATGACGTGCCCGGCGACGCGCGCGGTGAAGTCCGGGGCTCCGCGCCCCAGGACCGCGTCGAGGGCCGTCTCGTCAGCCGGCATGAGGATCACGACGTCGGCGCGGTCGAAGACCTCTGGGAGGCTCGCCGCGACTTCGGCTCCGGCGGCACGCAGGGGTGCGCAGCGGGCCGGGGTGCGGTTCCAGACGACGAGGGGAGCGCCCGCGCGGGCGAGAAGGAGCGCCATGGGCTGCCCCATCACCCCGAGTCCGACGAAGCCTGTGTACACGAGGCACCTCCGCTTCCGGCCCACGCAGACGCGTCGCCGTCGTCGACTATGACAGTCGTCATAGTAGCCCCGCTCTATGACGGTGGTCATAGAGTGGCTTCCGGAAGTGGAGGCTTCTGGAAGTGGAGGCTTCTGGACCTGGTGGCTTCCGGAAGTGGAGGCTCCTGGACGTGGAGGCTGCCGGAACTCGGCGCCTTCCGGGGGCGCACACAACAGTGGAGGTCGAACATGGCGGTGTCAGGGCGAGGGCCGCGCGAGCGGATGGTTTTCAGCGCGGCCCAGCTCATCCGGCGCGACGGCGTCGCCGCCACGGGGATGCGCGAAGTCGCCGCCCACGCACAGGCGCCGCGCGGCTCGCTCCAGCATCACTTCCCCGGCGGCAAGGAGGAGTTGGTCAACGAGGCGGTTGGCTGGGCGGGCCAGTACGCGAGCCGTCGTGTCGGCCGCTTCCTCGCCGCTCTGCCCGAGCCGACCCCCAGTGGACTGTTCGCCGAGATGGTGCGCCAGTGGACCGACGAGTACCGCACCGCCGGGTTCGCGGGCGGTTGCCCCGTCGCCGCCGCCACAGTGGACTGCGCGGAGACCAGCGTGTCCACGCGGGAGGCCGCGTCCACCGCTTTCGCCACCTGGGGCGGCTCGGTGGCCAGGGCTCTCGCGGACATGGGTGTCCCGCAGGCGCGGGCCGAATCGCTCGCCACGCTCATGATCAGCTCCCTGGAGGGGGCGATTCTGATGGCCCGGGCCGAGCGGGATGTCCGTGCTCTCGCGACGGTGGCCGAGGAACTCGGGCCCTTCCTCGATGCCGCGGTGAGCACGCCACAGTCGCAGTGAGCACGCCAATGCCGCGGTGAGCACGCCACAGTCGCGGTGAGCACGCCACAGTCGCGGTGAGCACGCCAATGCCGTGGTGAACACCTCGATGTCGCGGTGAGCACGCCCGACTGACCTTCCTCGCGGACCTGTTCGGCCCGCGAAGAAGAAAGTTCGTTCCTCTCTCTTGACCCGTGGTCCGGTGCCGCGCACAGTACTCGTTAATGCGCATAACTAATACGCATTAACGACGGAGGGGCAGCGGTGGACGAACCCAAGAAGCGGGCCGGAAGAGGTCGTGCGTCCGCCCCCGTAGGGCGCACCGGGCGCCCGCGCCAGGCCGAGGTCGCCAGGCTCGCGGGAGTCTCGCAGGCCACGGTCTCGCTGGTCCTCGCAGGCAAGAAGCAGGGCGTAGCCATCTCCGACGAGACCCGGCAGAAGGTGCTCGACGCGGCCGCCGGTCTGGGCTACGTGCCCGACCCGGCCGCCCGCCGCCTCGCGGCGGCGCGCAACGGCTTGCTCGGTGTCTTCAGCTTCACGGCCACCTTCCCCACGGATGTGCAGCACTCGTACTACCCGTTCCTGGTGGGCGTCGAGCAGGAAGCCGCCGCGCAGGGATACGACTTGGTGTTGTTCACCGGGTCGAGTACCGGCGGCGCCGGAGCCACCGGGCCGCACGCGCTCCACCGGGCGCGGCTCGCCGACGGTTGTCTCTTCCTCGGCCGCCACGCGCCGGTTGACGAACTGCGCAGGCTCGTGGACGACGGGTTTCCCGTGGTCCACCTGGGCCGCAGGAAGGAACCGGAGGGCCTTGCCTGGGTCGGTGCCGACTACGTCAGCGCGAGTCGCGAAGTCGTCAACCGGCTCGCCGCTCTCGGACACCGTCGCATCATCCTCGTACGCGAGAACGACGACGCACCTGCTTCGACCGACCGTGAACAGGGCTTCCTGGAGGGCCTGGAAGCCGCCGGGCTGCCCGGCGGGCACGCTGCCGTGTTCCGCAGCGAGGATCCGGAACGCGAGTTGGGGCCCGAGCGCCTGCGGCAGTGGGCGGCAGAGGGTGTCACCGCGTTCGTGGCCGAAGAGACCGACAGCGGCGGGGCCTGGCGAGCGCTGAGCACGGCCGCCCGCGACGCCGGCCTGCGGTGCCCCGGCGACATCTCCCTCGCGGTGCTCGGCAGCCCGCCCCCGGACCTCGCGGACGGGCCGCAGCCCACCGGATTCGACATCCCCCGCGCGCAGTTGGGCGCGGTGGCCGTACGCCTGCTCGCCACACTCGTCGCCGGCGAGGACGCGCCCGACCCGCTGGTGGCCTGCACCTTCCGGCCCGGCGCCAGCACGGGCCCCCCGCCCGAGGTGCGCCCGGACACCGCATGACGGCCGTGGGCAGCCGCGCGCCACCGTGGGCCGGACTCCCGCAGCACGACCACGTACAGCACAGCACTAGGAGAACCGTGATCCCTGAACCGGACATCCTCATCGTCGGCGGCGGTCTGGGCGGTGTGGCCGCCGCGCTCGCCGCCTGCCGGGCAGGCCGGACCGTCGTCCTCACCGAGGAGACCGACTGGGTCGGCGGCCAGCTCACCTCCCAGGCGGTGCCGCCGGACGAGCACCCCTGGGTGGAGCAGTTCGGCACGACCGCCTCGTACCGCAAGCTGCGCGAGTCCATCCGGGACTACTACCGCCAGTGGTACCCGCTGCGCTCGGAGGCGCTGGCCCTGACCGGTCTCAATCCGGGAGCCGGCCGGGTCAGCAAGCTCTGCCACGAGCCCCGCGTCGCCCTGGCCGTCATGGAAGGCATGCTCGCGCCCCATCTCGCGTCGGGACGGCTGACGCTCCTCACCGAACACTGGGCCGTGGCCGCCGGGTCCGACAACGATGTCATCACCTCGGTGACCCTGGAGAACCTGCGCGACGGCGAGCGCACCACCCTTCACGCCCGATACGTCATCGACGCCACCGAGACCGGCGAACTCCTCGAACTGGGCAACGTGGAGCACGCCATCGGCGCCGAGTCACGTGCCGAGTTCGGCGAGCCGCACGCACCCGAGGAAGCCCAACCCCTCAACCAGCAGGGCATCACCGTCTGCTTCGCGCTCTCCCACCACGAGGGCGAGAACCACGTCATCGACCGCCCCGTCGACTACGACTTCTGGCGCTCGTACCAGCCCGGCTTCTGGCCGGGCCCGCTCCTCGGTTTCCTCGCCCCGGACCCGCGTTCGCTCGAAGCCGTCCCGCGCGGGTTCGTACCGAACCCGGAGATCGACCCGCTCGCCGTCAACGCCGACCAGAGCGCCGACGCGGGCGACAAGGAGCTGTGGGGTTTCCGCCGCATCCTCGCCCGCAAGCTGCACCGGCCAGGAGCTTTCGACTCCGACATCACGCTGGTCAACTGGCCGCTCAACGACTACTGGTTGAAGCCGCTGATCGGCGGCGGTGGGGAGACATCCGCGCAGGCGCTCGCGGAGGCGCGGCAGTTGTCGCTCTCGGTCCTGTACTGGCTCCAGACCGAGGCCCCTCGTGAGGACGGCGGAACCGGCTTCCCCGGCCTGCGCCTTCGGCCCGACATCACGGGCACGGCGGACGGTCTGGCCAAGGCGCCCTACGTGCGCGAGTCGCGGCGGATCAAGGCAGTCACCACCGTCACCGAGCAGGACGTCGCCATCGACGTCGTCGGGCCCTACGGGCGGACCGCGTACCGGGACTCCGTGGGAGTGGGCAACTACCGCATCGACCTGCACCCCTCCACCGGCGGCGACAACTACATCGACATCGGCTCGGTGCCGTTCGAGATACCGCTCGGCGCCCTCGTGCCCCGCCGGGTCCGCAATCTGCTGCCCGCGGGCAAGAACATCGGCACCACGCACATCACCAACGGCTGCTATCGCCTCCACCCCGTGGAGTGGAACATCGGCGAGGTCGCAGGCGCCCTGGCCGCGCACTGCCTGGCCGAAGGCGTCGAACCCCACCAAGTCCAGGGCGAGGACAAGCGGTTCGACGAGTTCGCCCGGCTGCTCGACCGGGACGGTGTGCAGCGCCACTGGCCCGACGTACGCGGCTACTGACCCGCGGAAGTGCCGGGTGGGACAGCTCCACCTGTCCCACCCGGCCCGCCCGCGCACCGCCAACCCGCACGAGGAGGTGCCCAACCATGACCACCCACCGCATCCGCGTCGGCATCGACGTGGGCGGAACCTTCACCGACGCCGTGGCTGTCGACGCCACGACCCTGGAACTCCTGGGACAGGTGAAGGTCCCCACCAGCCACCATCACGAGGACGGCGTGGCCCACGGCATCGTGGAAGCACTGAGCCGTCTGCTGGAAGAGACCGGCCGCGCACCCGAGGACATCGCCTTCCTGGCGCACGGTACGACACAGGCTACCAACGCCCTGTTGGAGGGCGATGTCGCCACCGTGGGTCTGATCGGCATCGGGACAGGTCCCGCCGCGGCCCTCACCCGCAGGCTCGCCGCGTTCGGCAAGCTCCAACTCACCCCGGGCAAGAGCCTTCCGCTCGTCTACGCCCACGTCACGGACCCCGAGGACGCGGCGGCCGTCCGGCGAGCCGCCGACTCGCTGGCGCAGGAGGGCGCCCAAGTCCTGGTGGCCACCGAGCCGTTCAGCGTGGACCGGCCCGAGGGGGAGCAGTCCGTGGTGGCGGCGGCGCGTTCCACCGGGCTCCCGCTGACCGCCGCCCACGAGATCACCTCTCTGTACGGGCTGCACAAGCGCACCCGTACGGCCGTGGTCAACGCGGCGATCCTGCCGCGCATGCTGGCCACCGCCGACCTCGTCGACAGTTCCATCACCAAGGCAGGCGTCGACTCCCCACTGATGGTGATGCGCTGCGACGGCGGCGTGATGTCCCTCGACGAGATGCGGCGCAGGCCGCTCCTCACGGTCCTCTCGGGCCCCGCCGCGGGCGTGGCCGGCGCCCTGATGCAGGAACGGATCAGCGAAGGCGTCTTCCTGGAGACCGGCGGCACCTCCACCGACATCAGCGTCGTGCGGCGCGGCAAGGTCGCCGTCCAGCACGCCACCATCCTCGGCAAGAAGTCCTACCTCAACGCCCTGGACGTACGCACCGTCGGAGTCGGCGGCGGTTCCATGGTCCGGATCGGCGGCGGCAAGGTGACCGGCGTCGGGCCGCGCAGCGCCCACATCGCCGGGCTGCCCTACGCGTGCTTCGCGACCCTCGACGACCTGCGCGACTCCAGGCTCACCACCATCCGCCCCATGCCCGACGACCCGGCGGACCACGCCGTCCTCGACGCGGCGGGCGGCCGCTTCGCACTCACCATGACGTGCGCGGCCAACGCGGCAGGGCGTGTCCCCGAGGGAGACTTCGCCCGCAGCGACCAGGAAGTCGCTCGGGCGGCGATGGCCCCGCTCGCCGACGCGCTCGGCGTGGACCTGACCACCGCGGCCCACCGACTCCTCGACGTGGGAACGGCCCAGGTCAAGAAGGTCGTTGACGCGATGATCCGCGACTACCGGCTCGACCACGACACCGCACTGCTCGTCGGCGGAGGCGGCGGGGCCGCGTCGGTCACCCCGCACCTGGCCGACGTCAGCGGGCTTGAAGGGCGCATCGCCCGCCACAGCGAGGTGATCAGCCCCATCGGGGTCGCGCTCGCCCTGGTCCGCGAGCAGATCGAGCGGACCATCCCCGGAGCCGGGCAGGAGCAGATCCTCGCCGTGCGGGCAGAGGCGGAGGCGGCCGTCGTCGCGCAGGGCGCCGCCGCCGACGGAGTCGAGGTCGAGGTCACCGTCGACCCGCAGACCAGCACCGTGCGGGCCGTGGCAACCGGCGCCACCGAACTGCGCACCCAGGACCGGGCACACCGGGCGGACGAGACGGAGCGCCTGCGGACCGCGGCCGCCAGCCTCAAGACCGACCCGTCCCACGTCACGGTTCTCGCCGGGACCTCCTCCCACACCGTGTACGGGACCGACGTGCGGCGCACCCTGCGCGCCACCCGGCATCCGGTACGGATCGTCGACGCCGACGGCGTCATACGCCTGCACGTCCCCGACGCCCGTGTGGAGACCACCCGGGTCGCCGACGCCCCCGACGTACTGGCCAAGCTGGTGCGCGAGACCACCTCGTACGGCGACGGCGGCGTCCGGGCCCCCGCCGTGCGGCTGCTGCTCGGCTCCCGGATCGCGGACCTGTCAGGTGTGCTCGACCCCGAGCCGCTACTCGCGCTCGCCCGCAGTGAACTCGCATCGCGGGCCGCCGACGAGCCGGTCATCGCCGTCCTTGAGGTACGCATATGAGCACGCCATCGCGCGCCTCCACGAGCACCGCCACCGCGCCCCCGCCCGAGACCCGCGACGACCTGGACCACGCGGTCGATTTCCTTGCCGCGACCCCCACCCACGAAGGCCGCGACGCGCGACTCCTTCGCCAATGGGCGCGCACGGCCGAGGAGTTCGGCGCCGCACTGGCCCCCGTCCCGTGCCGGGCCAGGATCGTCGAACGCTCCGACGGCCTGGAGCGCCGCCTCCTTGCCCGCTACACGTCACGGCCGACGCCCACGGTGGAGCTCTACACCGACACCCTCGCGGCGGCCGAAGCGCTGATCGACGAACGGGGCTGGCGGCACTGGTACCCCCCGGGATCGGTGCGCGCGGCGGCCCTCGCCCACGAATCCGTGCACGAACACCTCCACCACGGCCCGGCGAAGGAAGCGCTGAAGCGGGCCCTCGGCCACGTCGTCCTGCGCGCGGGACGGTTCCGGCTCTACGGGCACGTGGCGGGCGCGGAGGAGATCGCCGCCCACGCCCATGCCCGGACCGTCTGCGGGCTCGGCCGCAGCCCCCTTCTCCTCACGGCCGCCCTCGGCGACGCCGTGACCGACGAGACCCACAGAGAGAAGTAGCGCCATGGGCGTTGTCATCCTGATCGTCATGGCGGCGGGTGTCGCCGCGATGCTCACCCGCAAACTCCCCACCGCCTTCGCCCTGGTGCTGCTCGGCGTCGTCATCGCCCTCGTCGCCGGTGCGCCGCTGACCGGCAAGGAGAGCGTCTTCGACACCGTCCTCCAAGAGGGCGCCCCGATGCTCGCCTCGACGATGATCGCGGTCCTTCTCGGATCGTGGCTGGGCAGACTCCTCGACGAGACCGGCATCGCCGGGACCATCGTCCGCAAGATCGTGGAGTTCGGCGGAGACCGGCCCACGGTCGTGGCACTCGGCGTGCTCGCCGTGTCCGCCCTGGTCGGCACGGTCACCGGTTCGGCGCCCGCGGCCATGCTGGCCGGCATCATCGGCATCCCCGCGATGGTCGCCGTGGGCATCCCCAAGGTCACCGCGGCGGGCACCATCCTGATGGGCATCGCCGTCGGCGTGCCGTTCGAGCTTCCCATCTGGCAGTTCTTCTCGACCGCCCTGGACCTGCCGGTCGCCACGGTGCGCGGGTTCATGGTGAAGCTGTTCCCGCTGGCCCTGGTCGCGGCCGTCGCCTTCGTCCTCGTCGAGTCCCGCCGTCGCGGAGTCGAACACACCTGGGCGCTGAAGACCGCCGTCGACAACCGCCGGTCGCGCCGTGAACGTCTCGGCGACGCGCCATGGTACGCGCTCCTCACCCCCGTCGTGCCGCTGGTCCTGGCCCTCGGTTTCGAACTGGCCATCATCCCCTCGCTGCTGGCCGGTGTGCTCTACGCCCTGATCACCACGACCAGGCCGCGCGAGATGAACAAGCGCCTCCTTCGCACCCTCTACGGCGGCTTCGAGGTCGCCGCGCCCCCCATCGCGCTGTTCATCGCCATCGGGATCCTGCTCGCCGCGGTGAAACTGCCCGGCGCCATCGAGGCGCTCGAACCGCTGGTCAAGGCCGTCAGCCCGCAGAACCCGGTGCTGTTCGTCCTCGTCTTCACCCTGCTCGTACCGCTCTGCCTCTACCGGGGACCGCTGAACGTCTACGGCCTCGGCGCGGGCATCGCGGGCGTCCTCATCGCGGCCGGCATCTACCCCGCCGTCGCCGTGCTCGGCCTCGCCGCCTCCTACAACCAGGTCTTCGGCGTCGCCGACCCCACCAGCACCCAGACCGTGTGGAGCGCCCAGTACGCGGGCGTCGGCCCCCAGCAGGTCATGGTGCGCACCCTGCCCTACGTGTGGGCCGTCGCCCTCGGCGGATTCTGCGTCACCGCCGCCACCTACCTCTGACATCCAACTCCCGGGACGGAGAGCAGAAATGAACGAGCCGCGACACGACACCGAGCAGCACAACCCCCGGCCCTTCCCCCGCCGCGTCCTCCTGCGCGGGGCGGCCGCCACCGGCACAGCTCTGGCCTTCGGCGCGGGCACGGCCGGCACGGCCGCGGCTGCCCCCGGCGGCATCCCCGACTACGCCTACGTGAAGACGGTCCTGAGGCCCTCGGACCTCGCGTACAACCCCACGGGCGAGATCATCTTCCCGTGCCTGCGCGGCACCGTCGGCCGGGTCTCCGGCGCGCTCGGCCGTTACTACCTCTACTACGCACCGCACGACGCCCCCGGCGGCATCTGCCTGGCCTACGGCGACTCGATCGAGGGGCCCTTCACCGAGTACGCGGCCAACCCGATCGTCACCAACAACTGGCAGCCGCACTACAAGGTCAGCCACGTCTCCTCGCCTCACGTGCTGTGGAACGAGGACGCCAAGGAGATGTGGCTGTACTTCCACGGCGAGAACACCACCACCCGCCTCGCCCGTTCCAAGGACGGCATCCACTTCACGTACGACAAGGCGGTGCTCTCCACCTCGATGCTGCCGAGTGGTACGACCGAGACGTCCTACGCCCGCGTGTTCCGTCACGACCTGCCCTCCCGGGGCGCCCGCTACGTGATGCTCTTCATGCTGAACAACACCACCAACCACCGGGAAATCGCCTGGGGTTGGTCGGCCGACGGACGCGACTGGACCTTCGACCAGACCCCGCTGATCCGCCATGGAGAGGTCGGAGCGCAGAACGTGGGCGGGCCCCACCTGCTGACGCGCGGGGACAGCGCCTACGTCGTCTACAACACGGACAAGGGCAGCGGCGGCGACATCCTGATCACCGAGGTCGGCAAGGACTTCTCGCGCCGTGAGCACCTCGGGGTCTTCCACGACTCGATGACCGGTGCGCCGGACAACGGGCGCAGCGCGTCGCCGAGTTTCGGAACGGAGAACGGCGTGCCCTACATGATGTACGAGGCGGGGGAGCGGCTTCAGGGCGCGATAGCTCTGGCTCGGGCGAAGTAGCCCTGGCCGGAGCGGAGTTGCGCCCCCCCGAGTCCGAGGGCATCGTCCACGCTGATGATGCCCTCGGGCACATCCGGTGGAGAGCGGGCACGCCTCAGTGTGAGGTGATGGTCAACGCGGTCAGGGAGCCCCCGGAGCCGGCGATGACACGGAGCGCCACATAGCGGGCTGTGCGGTCGGTGCGCAGGATGCCGCGTGCCGACAACCGCGCGGAGCCGTCGTACGTGCGGCCGTCCAGAGTGCACTCCACCCACGCAGCCAAGGGGGTTTTCACCGGCGGGCAACTCTGTGCCGAGGGGCTGCCGGTCGAGCTGTCCGAGAACACGTCGAAGGGCAAGGCCTTCCGGCTGGCGGCGAGGTGATCAGGGGCCGGGGGGCGGGGTGTCGGCCGTCGCGCCGTCCGAGTGGGGTGAAGGCGCGGGCGGCCATGTGGGGCGGTGCGAGGGGGGCAGGGCAAGCAGAGCCTGGCCGACCGTGAGATAGCGGGGGAAGATTTCCGCGCTGCCGGTCAGCGTCAGGAGTTCGGCGAGGTGCCGCCCGGCTCCCGCGAGCAGAAGCTGGCCCTCGCGGCGCCTCAACAACCACCGCACCCCGAGCAGGCAGTTGAGTCCGCGGGAATCGCAGAACACCAGCGCCGTCACATCGAGTACGAGATGTCGGTGACCCGCCATGACGGAGGCGCCGAGCGTGCGCAGAAAGAACTTCTCGCCGCTCTGGTCGAGTTCACCGCTGACGCGCAGTACAGCGCACTCGTCGCACCGTGCGAGCTCGTGGATGATGAGGCGATGGGTCTGCGTCGACATCGCGCCTCCCTGTGGTCGCCGTACGGAAGCCCGTGTGCATGCAGGTGCACAATCTGCCCCGTCCCGGGTCCCCCGTCCATCCCTCCCTACGCCTCGCTCCTTCCATCCCGGCGCGGGACATAGCGCTGCAGCGTGATCCCGCTGCGGAAGGCCGTCGATTCTTCCAGCCGGAGCCGCGGAATCTCGTACCCCTCGGGGAAGAGACGCCGCCCGCGCCCCTGGACCACCGGGTAGACGAAGAAGCGGTACTCGTCCACGAGTCCCGCCTCGATCAGCGTGTGCGCCAGGGTGATGCTCCCGGTGAGCACGATGTCTTTGCCGCCCTGCGCCTTGAGCGTGGCCACCTCCTCGACCGCGTCACCGGCGAGCACGGTCGAGTTCGCCCACTGCGGGTCCTTCATCGACGTGGACACCACGTACTTGCGCACCTTGTTGAGGTAGTCGGTGATGCCGGTGGTGTCATCGGTCTGCTGAGGCCAGTAACCACGAAAGTCCTCGAACGTCCGCCGCCCGAGCAGCAGGGCATCGGCGCCGCTGTCCTGCTGCCGGCTCGCCTCCAGCACATCAGCCATGTCCACGTCGCCCTGGCCCTGCGGGTCGAACCAGTCGGTGAT
Organism: Streptomyces sp. NPDC033180; assembly: GCF_055577645.1. Taxonomy (NCBI): domain Bacteria; kingdom Bacillati; phylum Actinomycetota; class Actinomycetes; order Kitasatosporales; family Streptomycetaceae; genus Streptomyces; species Streptomyces sp. NPDC033180. The sequence goes on from NZ_JBVIPU010000006.1 coordinate 183,940, forward strand.
CATCTCGATCGAACCGTCGACGGTGATGTTCTCGGTAATCGCCAGCGTGCGCATGCCGTACCTCCGGTGGGAGTGCGTCTCACCCTGGGTGACTGTGCGGGAGGTCGGGAATCATCGGCGCCGGGAGCGTCGGTGTGCTGGTGGGCTGGTGTGCTGGTGGGGCCGGTGCCGTCCGTGTCACCCGAGTGGGTTGTCCTTGTCCCGCAGAGCGGTCAGGGCGGGGGCGTACATGCGGGTCTTGATGGTGCCGAGGGTGGGGCCGGCCTTGTCCAGCTGGGAGCGGGCGATCTCCACCGCCGTGCGCCGTACGGCATCCTCGTCCACCGCCCGGTCGACCACGGCGGCGGCCAGGGCGTCGTGGCCGCCGTAGCGCCGTGCGGTCGTCATGGCCTCGTGCGCGGTCTGCGGGGTCAGCCTGGCTTGGATGAGCGCGGACATGCCCGGAGTGAAGGGGATGTTGATGTCGGCTTCGGGCAGACACCAGTAGCCCCGGTCGGCACGCATCACGCGGAAGTCGTGGGCCAGCGAGAGCATCGCTCCGGCCGCGAAGGTGTGCCCCTGCAGGGCGGCCACGGTGACGACCGGCAGGGCCAGCATCCGCGCCAAGAGGTCCTGCACGCTGGTGACGTAGTCCTGGTGCTGGTCGGCGTGGGCGAAGAGCCAGTCCAGATCGAGGCCGTTGGAGAAGAACCTGCCCGTCGCGGCGGTCACCAGGGCGCGGGGCCCCTCCGCCTTCTCCACCTCGTCGAGCGCCGCCTCGACAGCCACGAGCCAGTCGGGGTGGAATCGGTTCTCGCCGTCCCCGAGGTCGAGCATGAAGACGTCGTCCTGGCGGTCGAGCGTGGGCATGGCGGCTCCCTCGGGCGTCGGGTCAGTGAGCCTTCCTGGCGTCTCCGAGCTGAGCCGACCTTGGAGTACTGATCGGTAACTTATGGGGGATGGCATAGAACATGCAAGGGGTCCGGCTGCTCGGCCGGGCACCACGTCGATGACCGATCCGGGTGACCGGGATTGAGGGGGCTGTATTCATGGCGCTCACCAGCTGGGGCTTCATCTACACCGCGGCAGGCAGCGAGGCGAGTGGTGACGTGAACGTCGTCGACACGGGGGAGTGCCGCACGGTGCTCGTGGGGGTGCCCAAGCCGGAGGACGGCATCGAGGCCGCGCGCCGTCTGGTCGGTGAGGGTGTGCAACTGATCGAGTTGTGCGGAGGGTTCGGGCCCGTGTGGGCCGGGCGCGTCATCGAGGCGATCGACGGCGCGGTCCCGGTGGGCGTCGTCGGTTACGGGCCCGAAGCGGTCGACCAGGTGCACGCGATCTTCTCCTGAGCGCGCGGGCGGGGCGGGCTCGGCCCTCCCCGCCCGGAGCGGCCGGATGGTAAGATCGTCGGCGTTCGTGTGATCCGGATCGATGATGTTGGGAGTTGGGGCTGATGACCGCGCTCAAGGCCACTGCCATGCGCACCGCCCGGACCACCCTCACGTCCCGGGCCGTGGCCTGACCTCAGCCGGATTCGCCCTCGCGGGAGCGTGAGCTCGCGGGGCGCCACCCACACGGACCCACCATGAAACGGATCTCCATCCATCATGAGCAACACCATGAGCAACCCCTGGATCACTCGCGCCGAGACCAGCGCTGACATCCCCGCCATTCGCGCCGTCGTCGTCGCCGCGTTCGACACCCCGGCGGAGGCCGACCTCGTCGAGGCGCTGCGCGCCGACGAGGCGTGGCTCGACGGACTGTCCGTCGTCGCCACCGACCAGGACGGCAAGGTCGTCGGCCACGCGCTGCTGACCCGCTGCCACATCGGGGACACCCCGGCCCTGTGCCTGGCCCCCGTCGCCGTGCTCCCCGAGTACCAGAAGACCGGCGCGGGTTCCGCGGCGATCCGCGCCGCGCTCGACGTGGCCAAGGGCAGGGGCGAGCGCTTCGTCACCGTCCTCGGGCACCCGGCGTACTACCCGCGGTTCGGCTTCAGCCGTGCATCGACGTACGGCATCGGCCTCAGCATCGACGTTCCGGACGAGGCCATGATGGCCCTCGCCCTCGACGCCGGTCACCCGCTGCCCAGCGGCACGGTGCGCTACGCCGCGCCGTTCGGTATCTAGCCGGCCCCGCCGTGCCGGGGCCCCGCGGCCCCGGCACGGCCCCGAAAAGTCCGTTGCGGCCCCACTCCCCGGCACCGGAGAGTGGGGCCATGACCCCGCCCGCCACGCTCCCGTCCGGCCTTACGCTGCGCCCTGCGACGTTCGAAGACGCGGCGGCGATGTGCGCGCTGCTCAACGAGATCGACCTGCTGGAGATAGGTCGCCCCGACGCCGAACTCTTCGAGGTCCAGGCTGACTTGAAGCATCCGGATGTCGATCTGGAGCATGACTCCTGGCTGCTTTTCGACGGCGGCCTGCTGATCGCGTACGGCCTGCTGTGGGATGACTCCGGCGGCGAACGGATCGACACGGAGTACTTCACGCTGCCCGAGCGGCCCCAGGCCTCCCAGTATCTGCTCGACCAAATGGAGACGCGCGCGGTCGAGCGTGCCGCCGCCAACGGAGCGGACCGGGCGGTGGTGCACCTGCACCTCAACATCGCCCCCACCGTGGACCTGTGCGCGCTGCGCGGACGCGGTTGGACGACGGTCCGGCGCTACAACTCGATGGTCCGCCCGCTGTCCGCGGACGCGGACCGGCTGCCCGAGCCGCCGCCCGGTGTGACCCTGCGCCCCTGCCTGGCCGAGCCGGACCGCGTGCGCGCCCACGCACTGCTGCAGGAGACCTTCGCCGATCACTTCGACTTCCACCCGCGTACGTACGAGCAGTGGATGGACGACATCGACGGCGAGTGTGCCGACTGGTCCCTCGTGTGGATCGCGCACGTCGACGGCGTGGGGGACGCGGCGGTGCTGCGCACCCGCAACGACCGCACGTCGATGGCCTGGATCGGCCACCTCGGAGTGCTGCGCCAGGCCCGGGGGCGCGGCCTGGGCAGCTACCTCCTGCGTCATGCCTTCGGCCACTACGCGGCACTGGGACGTGACCGGATCGGCCTCGGTGTGGACACCGACAACAGCACGGGCGCGCTCGCGCTGTACGAGCGCCACGGCATGACCCTCGACTTCGCCCTTCAGGCCTGGGAGTTGATCCGGCCCGTCGCGCGCTGAGGGGGCCTGCGGAGCGTGGCGGCGTCCCTCTAGACCGCTGCCGGGAACGCGAACCGTACGTCGGTCAATTGCTCCGACAGTTCCCACAGCCGCCGCCCGGTCTCCGCGTCCGCCGCCACGGGAGCCAGCCGCACCCGGGCCGGTGTCCCGCGCAGCTCGGCCATGCCGTCCGGACCGATGAAGTGGCCGCTCTCCACCTCCGGATCGGTCGCCGCGTACAGCTGGGGCAGTGCCCCGTCGGCCGGGCGCTGGGCGAACAGCGGGTTGCCGATGCGGCCGAGCAGCACGCGCCACAGACCGATCGGCGTGCCCGTCTGGAGGTTGGTGGCGGTGTAGCCGGGGTGGGCGAGCACGCTGCGTACCGGGCTGCGGGCCTCGGTGAGGCGGAGGTGGAGTTCCCGGCCGAAGACGGCGTTGGCGAGCTTCGACTGGTTGTAGTAGCCCATGGGCTTGTAGCCGCGCTCGCCGGTCAGATCGTCGAAGTGGATGCGCCCCTGCCGGTGGTTGATCGAACTCACCGTCACCACGCGGGGATCGCTCCCGGCGGCCAGCAGGTCGAGCAGCAGGCCGGTGAGCGCGAAGTGGCCGAGGTGGTTGCAGGCGAACTGCAGCTCGTGGCCCTGCCTGCTGAGCGTACGAGGCGGTGCCATCACGCCCGCGTTGTTGATCAGCACGTCGAGGCGTGGATGGTCGCCGCGCAGACGATCGGCGAAGCCGCGGACCGAGTCGAGGTCGGCCAGGTCGAGGCGGCGCACCTCCAGGCTCGCGTCCGGCTGTGCGGCGGTGATCTCCGCGACCGCCCGCCGCCCCTTCTCCTCGTCGCGTACCGCGAGGATCACGTGCCCGCCCCGTCGGGCGAGCGCACGGGTGGTCGCCAGACCGAGGCCGCTGTTGGCTCCGGTGACGACGAACACCCGCCGGGTCTGGTCGGGGATCTGCTCGGCTGTCCAGCGCTGATGCTGCGTCATGCGGCACATGTTGACGTCTGTGGCACTCAGTGTCAAGAGGAGCCTGAGTGTCATGAAAGGCATGGCGTGTACCATGGTCCGGTGAGTTCCCGCCCCGAAGTGACCATGGCCGAGCGCAAACGGCAGCTCGTCTCGAACGAGTTGACCGAAGCGGCGCTGCAGCTCCTCGCCCGAAAGGGGTTCGACGCGGTCACCATCGACGAGATCGTGACCACCGCCGGGGTCTCCCGCCGGACGTTCTTCCGGTACTTCGCGTCCAAGGAGGACGTGGTCGTCCAGTTCCTGGCCGACATGGGCGTCGGCATCCACGCGGAGTTGGCGGCGCGTCCCGCCGACGAGCGGCCCTCCGTGGCGCTGCGGCACGCGGTGTGGGTTCCGCTCGCCGCCTGTGGCGACCACTCCGAGCGAGTGCTGCCGGTGGTGCGGCTGATTCTGCGTACCCCGGCCCTGCGTGCCCGCTTTCTGGAGCACCAGGCGCAGTGGGGCGACGACCTGACGGGGGAGGTGGCGCGACGTCTGGGGTGCGACGCGGGCGTGGATCTGTACCCGCGCCTGGCCGCCGGGATGGCGCTGTCCGCCTTCGATGCCGTGCTGCAACGGTGGAGCGACAGTGACGGCGTCGAGGATCCCGCCGAGCTGACCGACCGGGCCTTCGCCGTGATCGCCCCCGCGCTGGACGCGGCCGAAGCGTAGGGTCCGGCAGGCCGGTGTCGGAGGGGCGGTGGCCCTCGAGCCTCTCGCGGGCTGGCATCATCGAGGGATGTCTGACTTGATCATCGCCGCCTGTGACGGAGCCGCGAAGAAGAACCCTGGCCCCGCGGCCTGGGCCTGGGTGGTCGCCGATGCCGATGAGCGCCCGCAGCGGTGGGAAGCGGGTCCGCTCGGCGACGCGACCAACAACGTCGCCGAACTGACGGCGCTGGCCGAGCTGTTGGAGTCCACCGACCCGGTCGTCCCGCTGGAGGTCCGCATGGACAGCCAGTACGCGATGAACGCGGTCACCAAGTGGATCGCGTCCTGGAAGCGCAACGGCTGGCTGACCGCGGCGAAGAAGCCGGTGGCCAACAAGGACCTCGTCGTCCGTATCGACGCACTCCTGCAGGGCCGGGCTGTGACCTTCCGGCACGTCGCGGCCCACCAGGCGGACGGTGACCACCTCAACGCGATCGCCGACGTCGCGGCCAGCGACGCCGCGACGACGCAGCAGCCCGCCGGAACCGCCCACGGGGCGCTCACGATCCCGGAGCCGCGCCCCGAGCGCATGACGGCCTCACCCGCCGCCCGGCCGCGCAAGAGCGCCACCGCGCGGGCGGGCAAGGGGAGTTCGGGCGGTGTCATCAAGGCCAAGTTCCCCGGCCGCTGCCACTGCCAGAAGCCCTACGCGGCCGGCGAGAAGATCGCGAAGAACGCCCACGGCTGGGGTCACGTGGAGTGCCGGGACGCCTGAGTCCTGGCGGGCGCGTGGCACCCGCCGTCGAGCCCGGTGGCCGGGGAGCGCGCCGGTTGCGTACCTCCCGCTACGACAGTGAGTCGACGGTCACGGAGGTCGCCTCCGCGATCAGCTCGTCGGAGGGCTCCGCGTCCCTCTTGCCGCGGTTCGACAAGATCGCCATGACGATGGGGGCACTGCCGGGGGGCCACACCACGGCGATGTCGTTGCGGGCGCCGTAGTAACTGCCCGTCCCTGTCTTGTCGCCCACCACCCAACTCTTGGGCACACCGGCCCTGATGGTCTTGTCCCCGGTGGTGTTGGTCTTCAGCCACTTGGTGAGCTGTGCGCGCTCGCCCTTGCGCAGAGCGTCCTTGAGGACGAACGCCCGCAGGTCCTCGGTCAGCGCCCGCGGTGTGCTCGTGTCCCGCTTCTCGCCCGGGACCCACGTGCTCAACTCGGGCTCGCGACGGTCCATCCGCGTGACGTCGTCGCCCATCTTCTCGAGTACGGCGTCCAGGCCCTTGGGCCCGCCGAGCTGGTCGAAGAGCAGGTTGGCGGCGGCGTTGTCGCTGTAGCGGACGGCGGCGTCACACAGCTCGCCCAGGGTCATCCCGGTGTCGACGTGCTTCTCGGTCACGGGCGAGTTGGCGACCAGATCGTCCTTGGAGTACGTGATCTTCCGGTCGAGGCCGCTCAGGGAGTACTTGCGCAGCACGGCCCCGGCGGCCAGCGCCTTGAACGTGGAGTTGTAGGCGAAGCGCTCATCGGCGTTGTAGGCCACCTCGCGGCCGGTCCCGGTGTCGACGGCGTAGACGCCGAGGCGCGCGTCGAACTTGCGCTCAAGTGCCTTGAGATCGTGGGCGAACGGCTTCGTCGCCCCAGCGGGCTTGTTGGTTCCCGCGGGCTCGGTGGTCGCCGTGGACGGCGACGACGGAGCCGAGGAGTCGCCATCCGCGCAGGCTACGAGCGGGGCGAGGCAGAACGTGGCGAGCGCGCCGAGTGCGGCGCGACGGGCACGGGTGAGCTGCATGGGCAAAACCTCCGGGACGCCCCCTGGACAGGGCGCATAGGGAACGGGGCGGCACGGCTCCGTCCCGTTACGTGGTCGTGAGTGCCGGAGCCACCCTCGCCGCCGATTGCGTATGCGGTCCAATACGCTCATGCGTGGTTCCATGCTGATCTGGCATAGGGTCCGGGGCGTGGATCTCGTGGGAGCGTGTCGCGCGTTCGTCAGCGTGAGTGAGTACGGCAGCTTCACCGACGGAGCGGCCGCGGCGCGGATGTCCCAGTCGGTGGCCAGCCGTCGCGTCGCGGCGCTCGAGGAACGCTTCGGCGAGCCGCTGTTCGAGCGCACGTCGCGGCGTGCCGTCCTCACCCCCTTCGGGCGGGACATGCTGCCCACGGCCCGGCAGCTCGTACAGGCGGCGGACGTGCTCCTCGACGAGGCGGAAGCGGTCAAGCGCAAACCCTGGCGTCTTGCGGTGCCCGGCATCTGCTCCACGGTCGGTCTCGCCCGCCTCGTCGCCGAGGCACGCGGCCACGGCGTCACCCTCGACCTGCGGGTGGCGGCGCCGGCCCGGCGCAGGGAGCTCCTCCACGCACAGCAGGTGCGCGCCGCGCTGCTCGCGGTGCCCGCGGACGAGGCGACGTGGTCCGTGCCACTGGGTCTCGCCGGTGCGAAGGTCCCCGGCGTCCGGCGCCTCTACCTCGAGACGCTGCGGGTCGGCCGCGCCTCTCCCGGCCCGGCCCGCCGCGTCTGGATCCAGCCGGAGGACGACGTGCCGCACATCCGCGACCCCCTGACGCGTCTGCGCGACGCGCTCGGTCTGCGCCCGGCGCAGCTCGTCGCCGCGGCCGACCTGACGAGCGCCGCGGCCGAAGTCCTGTGCTCGGGCGACCTGTTGCTGTGCTCCCTCGCACAGGCCGAGGAGCTCTCCCTGACCTGGCGGCCCATCGGTGAGGTGACGCTCGGCCGCGGGTTCGCCCTCGCCGCCGCGGCGGACGGCAATCCGCAGCACATCGAAGCACGCCTGGGTGACGCCATCGCCCGGTGCCTGGGGGCGGGCGTCCAGGCCGGGACCGCGGGAGGAGCGGCGCGATGAACGGTGGAATGGCCGGTGGTACGAACCCCGAAATAGGCGAGGGCGGCATGGGGGTCGGCATGAACGGATATCTGCGCGGTGGTGTGAGCACCGAGGCCCTGCTGCGCGACCTGCGCGGGCAGTTGAGCGACGGCGGCCTGCGCGGCTGTCTGCTCGTGCGGGACCTGCGCACCGGAGACGAGCTGGGGATCGACGCGGACACCCACCTGCCGTCCGCCTCCCTGGTCAAGGTCCCGCTCGCGCTCGCGACGCTCGAGCGGATCCGGCGGGGCGAACTCGACGGAGCGACGGTACTGGAGGTGCAGCCGGGACGAGTCACCACGCCCGGCCCCACCGGGCTGAGCCGATTTCGTCACCCCGCCCGGATCGCGATCGACGACCTGCTCTACCTGAGCACCTGTCTGAGCGACGGAATGGCCGCCGACGCGCTGTTCGAGCTCACGCCGCCCGCCCAAGTCACCGGCATGCTCCACGAGTTCGGCATCCGCGGCATCGCTGTCCGGCACAGTGTCGGCGAGCTCTCGGACACCCCTGTGGAACGCTTCGACGCCGACCAGGTCCATCTCGCCCACGCCCTCGCCATCGACGCCGGCACCAGCGGCCGCGGCCACCGGGTGCCGCAGCTCGACACCACCCGGGCCAACACGGGCAGCGCCCGTACCTACGTCGACCTGCTGCAAGCCCTGTGGACACCGTCGAAGATCCACCCGGACGTGGCCCAGCGGCTGCGCGACCTCATGGCTCACAACGTGCTGCGGCACCGGCTCGCCCCGGACTTCAGCTCCGACGCGAGCACCTGGTCGTCCAAGACCGGCAGCCTCCTCAACCTGCGTCACGAGATCGGCGTCGTCGAGCACTCCGACGGCCAGGCCTTCGCGATCGCCGCCCTGACCGAGTCCCTCGTACCGGCCAGTGCGCAGCCCGGCGCCGACGCCCTCATGGCCCACGTCGCCCGCAGCCTGCGCGACCACCTCCGGCAGCTCTAGCCACGGGTGTCCAGCGGCTCCGGTCGCTGTCGCGAGGAACTCCCTCACCAGCCAGAACAGTTGACCCGTCGACCTGTAGGGTCGAAAGATCCTCGGCCTGTAGGGTCGAAAGATCCTCGCCGGCCGTGTCGGGGGCACGCGCCCACCGCACAGTGAAGCCGGTCAGACACGTAGTGGAGCCATGGATGACTGCAGACGACGCCAACGTCCACATCGACACCAGCAAGCCGCACCCGGCGCGTGTCTACGACTGGCTGCTGGGCGGCAAGGACAACTACCTCGTCGATCAGGAGATGGGCGAGAAGCTGCCGCCCGAGGCTCGCGCGAACGCGGCGCGGAACAGGGCGTTCATGCACCGCGCCGCCGCCTGGCTCGCCGACAACGGTGTCAGGCAGTTTCTCGACATCGGCACCGGCATCCCCACTGCGCCGAACCTCCACCAGATCGTCCAGGCCATCGCCCCCGACGCCCGGGTCGTGTACGCCGACAACGACCCGATCGTGCTGCGGCACGCCGAGGCCTTGCTGGTCAGCAGCACGGAAGGCGCCACGGACTACGTCCAGGCGGATGTGCGCCGACCCGAGGTGATCGTCGACCACGCTCGCGAACTCCTGGACTTCAAAGAGCCCATCGCGCTCTCCCTCATCGCCCTGATGCACTTCGTCACCGACGAGGAGGACCCCTACGGCCTTACGCGCACCCTGGTGAACGCGCTGCCGTCCGGGAGCTATCTGGTGCTGTCCCACGGCACCACCGACGAGCACCCCGAGCTCGCGGATTCCGTCACCGACACCTACAAGAAGGGTCAGGTGCCCCTGAGGATGCGGGGCCGCGCGGAGGTCGAGCGCTTCTTCGAGGGGCTGGAGCTGGTTGAGCCAGGCCTGGTGACGGCGACGCACTGGTACAAGGAATCGCCTGCGCCGAAGGCCGAGTTGAGCGGCTTCTACGTCGCGGTCGCCCGCAAACCCTGAGGTGTGGCGAGGGCGCCGTCCTGCCCGAGGTCACGGTCGGGCAGGAGGGGGGCACTGCCCAGGATCAGGAGAACAGAACCGACCGCAGCTTCAATCGCTCGCTCGCGCCACCGGTGTGGGGGCGCAACGTGAAGGTGTCACCGGAGCAGTCGGCGTTCGTGAAGACGATCGCGAAGGAGTCGGTGCGGTTCCTGGGGGAGTGGGCCGGCGGCTGGTGGTACTCCTGGGCAGCCTCGGGGAGCATGATGCACTCGCCGCCGGCCGGGTCGTGCAGGGTGGCCTGCTCTTCCTCACCGTCGCTGTCGATGTACGTGTACGCGAAGTCGCCCTCGGCCGCGGAGGCGGAGCCGGGCAGGGCCAGGACCAGGGCGGCGGCACCGGCTGCGGCGGCCAGTGAGTGACGAAGAGGCATGGATCGTTTTCCTTTGCTGGGAACGGCATCAGTGCTGGGAACGGCACAGTGCTGGGAACGGCACAGTGCTGGGAACGGCACAGTGCTGGGAACGGCACGTGAACGCATCCCGCATTCCCGGCCTGACCAGCAGTGATACCTCAATGCGCGGCTACCGACCGCCGAAACGATCCGCCCTCACCCGTTCGGGCCCGGTCGCCGGGCCATGCGGGATGATTCCGAACGGATTCAGCAAGCACGCAAGCAGCACGCAAGAATTGCACTATTCTTGCGTGCATGACGCGACGACTTGCTCAGGTGGCGCGGAAGGTCGGGGTCAGCGAGGCCACGGTCAGCCGGGTGCTCAACAACAAGCCGGGGGTCTCCGACGCGACCCGGCAGTCCGTGCTCTCGGCCCTGGATGTGCTGGGGTATGAGCGGCCCACCCAGCTGCGTGGTGAGCGGGCCCGGCTCGTGGGGCTCGTGCTGCCCGAGCTGCAGAATCCGATCTTCCCGGCATTCGCGGAAGTGATCGGCGGAGCGCTCGCCCAGCAGGGTTTGACTCCCGTGCTGTGCACCCAGACCAAGGGGGGCGTCTCCGAGGCGGACTATGTCGAGTTGCTGCTGCAACAGCAGGTATCCGGCGTCGTGTTCGCCGGTGGGCTGTACGCGCAGGCGGACGCCCCGCACGAGCACTACAAGCTGCTCGCGGCGCGGAAGATCCCGGTGGTCCTCGTCAACGCGGCCATCGAGCGGCTCGGTTTTCCCGCGGTGTCCTGTGATGACGCGGTCGCGGTCGAGCAGGCCTGGCGGCATCTGTCCACGCTCGGCCACCGCCGCATCGGTCTGGTGCTCGGCCCCGCCGACCACATGCCGTCGCAGCGCAAGCTCGCCGCCGCCCGTGCGATCGCCGAGCAGGCCGGCGGCGAGCTGCCGGAAGAGCATGTCTCGCGGGGGATGTTCTCGATCGAGGGCGGTCAGGCCGCAGCCACACGGCTCCTAGACGCGGGAGTCACCGGCATCGTCTGCGCGAGCGACCCCCTCGCGCTCGGCGCGGTGCGCGCCGCGCGCCGCCGGGGTCTCGGCGTCCCGCAGGACGTCTCGGTCGTCGGCTACGACGACTCGGCGTTCATGACCTGCACCGAACCACCGCTGACGACGGTGCGTCAGCCCATCGAGGCCATGGGACGCGCCACGGTCGAGTTGCTCGCGCTCCAGATCGCGGGGAGCGCGGTGCCCACCGAGGAGTTGCTCTTCGAACCGGAGCTGGTGGTGCGCGGCTCGACGGGGCAGCCGTCGCGGGAGTAGGTGCGGGAGCAGGCGGCGGAGAAGCCGCAGGGTGGGCCGCTTCGGCTGCCGGACGACCATGTGGATTCGTGCTGTCAATTTCTTTCAATCATCACGCGAGATATTGCGCAGATCTGTCGACGGTGCTTGAGTAAGCGCCGCCACACAGTCCGCGCAGCTGTGGGCTTCCCTGCTCCTGCCATGCCGTCCCTGCCCGCACGGGCAGGTGGCGCTGTCCAAAGGGGTCCACCGATGAGCAGCTCCTGGATGCCACGTCCACGTATCCGCCGCACCACCCGCCGTACGACCCGAACTCACCGCCGTACGGCCGCGGTCTCCGTCGCCTCCGCGCTCGCCCTCACCGCCCTGGCGGCCTGCGGGACCAGCAGCAGCGAGAGTGACTCCGACGGCGACGACGGTGCCGACGCGGCCACCGCGGCCGCCCCGCTGGACCCGAAGACCAAGGTGACGCTCACCATCGACTGCATGCCGCCGGGCGCCGAGAAGGCCGAGCTCAAGCAGTGGAAGGAGGACGTCAAGGCGTTCAACAAGAAGTACCCGAACGTCACGATCAAGGGAAAGCAGACCGACCCCTGCCTTGAGCCTCCCCGCTTCACGGCGATGCTGAAGGCGAAGTCCCAACCGGACGTCTTCTACACCTACTTCACCGATCTCCAGCAGGTCCTGGACAACGACGGCGCCCAGGACATCAGCGCCTACGTCAACGACAAGTCCGTACCGGCGCTGAAGGACATGGACCCGAACGTCCTGGGCGTCCTGAAGAAGGACGACAAGCTCTACGGCCTGCCCTTCAGCAACTACACGATGGGCCTGCTCATCAACCGCAAGCTCTTCGAGAAGGCCGGACTCGACCCCAACTCGCCGCCCCGGACATGGGCCGAGGTCCGCACGGCCGCCAAGAAGATCGCCGCCCTGGGCGACGGCGTCTCGGGCTTCGGCGAGTACAGCGCGGGCAACAACGGCGGCTGGCACTTCACCGCCACCACCTACGGCCTCGGCGGCGACATCGTGAGCAAGGACGGCACCAAGGCCGCCTTCAACAACGACACCGGCAAACAGATCGTCGACAACCTCAAGGCCATGCGCTGGGACGACAACAGCATGGGCAAGACCCAGCTGCTGAAGTGGGGCGACCTGCAGAAGCAGATGGCCGCCGACAAGCTGGGCATGTTCCTCGCCGCGCCCGACGACATCACGTACATGGTGCAGAACCTCGGCGCGAAGTACGACGACTTCGGGATGGGGCCGATACCCGGCCAGAAAGCCACCCTCTTCGGCGGCAACGACTACATGATCAAGAAGGGCAGCTCGCCCGACCAGATCAAGGCCGCGATCGCCTGGATCAACTTCAAGTTCCTCAGTGTCGGCAAGGGCCAGTTCGACTGGGCCCGCACCAAGGCGGACGGCCTGCCCGTCGGTCTGCCGCAGCCGAACTTCTGGACCGGTGACAGCAAGGCCAAGGACGACAAGGCCCGCGAGGGCAGTGCGACCATGCCCGTCGAGAACTTCCAGGTGTTCACCGACAAGCCCGTCACGGGCAAGGCCGAGCCGCCCAAGGCCCAGGAGATCTACAAGGTCCTCGACACGCTGATGTCGGCCGTCCTCACGAACAAGGACGCCGACGCGGACAAACTCCTCGAGACCGCCGAGCAACAGGTCAACCAGGTCCTGGCCAACCAGTGATGTCCGCGCCCACCCTCCACAAGAACGAGGCCCGCAGGCCCGCACCGCCGTCAGGCGGCCGGGCCTCCGGCCCCGAACAGGGCTCGTTCCGCCGGGCGTTGAAGCGCAACCTCACCGCCCACGCCTTCCTGATCGGAGCGCTCCTGTGCTTCTCGGTCTTCTCCTGGTATCCGATGGTCAGGGAGTTCATCCTGGCCTTCCAGAAGACCGAGAACGGCGAGACGGTCTGGGCCGGCTGGTCCAACCTCACCTACATCTTCAACGACCCGGCGTTCTGGCAGGCCTGGCGCAACACCCTCCTGTTCACCGGCCTCGCGTTGCTCCTCGGCTTCGCCCTGCCCTTCGCCATCGCCCTGATCCTCAATGAATTCCGGCACGGCCGCGGCTACTTGAGGCTGCTCGTCTACCTGCCGGTGATGCTGCCTCCGGTGGCATCGGTGCTGCTCTTCAAGTACTTCTACGACCCCGGATACGGCCTGTTCAACCGCATCCTGGAAGCCGTCGGCCTGCCAGGACAGGCCTGGCTGCAGGACACCGACACCGCGATGCTCTCCGTGGTCGTCGCCGCCACCTGGATGAACATGGGCGGCGCGACGCTGATCTACCTGGCCGCGCTGCAGTCCATACCCGGAGAGCTGTACGAGGCGGCCGAGCTGGACGGCGCCGGAATCTTCCGCCGCATCTGGCACGTCACCATCCCGCAGACCCGGCTGATCCTCTCGCTGATGCTGCTCCTGCAGATCATCGCCACCATGCAGGTGTTCGTGGAGCCGTTCCTGCTCACCGGAGGCGCGGGCCCCGAGGGCGCGACCCTGACCGTCGTCCACCTCATCTACCAGTACGCGTTCACCTTCAACAACTACGGCAGCGCGGCGGCGCTCGGCCTGGTCCTGCTCGTACTGCTCGCCGGCTTCTCGGCGGCGTACGCACGACTGAGCCGCGCCGGCAGCGAAGACTAGCCGGGGGAGACGACGGACATGAGCACACGCACCCTGATCTCCCCGGCCCAACTCGCCCGCCCGCGCGGCAAGTTCCTGTACTGGACGGCCTTCACCGTGGTGACGGTCCTCTTCACCCTGGTCTTCATCGGCCCGCTGTACTGGATGGTCACCAGCGGCCTCAAGTCTCCGCAGGAATTCGCACAGACACCGCCCAGCCTGATCCCCGACGCCGTCCATCCGCAGAACTACGCGGACGCCTGGGGCGTGATGGACCTCGCCAGACTCCTGTTCAACACCCTGTACTACGCGTTCGGCGCGCTCGCATTCCAGCTCATCTTCGACGTGGCCGCCGCCTACTCGCTCTCCAAGCTGCGGCCCGTCTTCGGCAAGGCGATCCTCGGCGCGATGCTGCTCACCCTGATGATCCCGGCCACCGTCCTGGTCGTACCGCAGTACCTGACCGTCCTTGACGTGCCGGTCGTGGAGCGCAACCTCATCAACTCGCCCTGGGCGATCTGGCTCCCGTCGGTCACCAACGCCTTCAACATCTTCCTGCTCAAACGGTTCTTCGACTCCATCCCGCGCGAGCTCCTCGACGCCGCCGCCATCGACGGCGCCTCGTCCCTGCGCACCCTGCGCTCCGTGGTCCTGCCGCTGTCCCGGCCGATCCTCGGCGTCGTGTCCATCTTCGCGGTGGTCGCGGTCTGGAAGGACTTCCTCTGGCCGATGCTCACCCTGCCCGACCCCGCCAAGCAGACCGTCAACGTCGGCATCTACTCCCTGGCCGCCAGCGTCTCCGAGAACTGGCTCCTCGCCGCCCTCGCCATCGCCTCGCTGCCGACCCTGATCATCTTCCTGATCTTCCAGCGCAACATCATGAGCGGCCTGACCGCAGGCAGCCTCAAGGGCTGACGCTCAGGGCCCACCCCACACACCCCGCCACCGCACCGAGCCACGGCGACGGGGTCCCACCTGCCCGAAAGGAACCCTCACGTGGCAGTCACCTCCCCGACCGATGCCTCCTGGTGGCGCTCGGCCGTCATCTACCAGGTGTACGTACGCAGCTTCGCGGACGGTGACGGCGACGGCACCGGCGACCTCGCGGGCGTCCGCGCCAAGCTGCCCTACCTCGCCGAACTCGGCGTCGACGCCCTGTGGTTCAGCCCCTGGTACCTCTCGCCCATGGTCGACGGAGGCTACGACGTCGCCGACTACCGCGTCATCGACCCGGCCTTCGGCACCGTCGCCGAGGCCGAGAAGCTGATCGCCGAGGCCCGGGCGCTCGGCATCCGCACCATCGTCGACATCGTCCCCAACCACGTCTCCGACCAGCACATATGGTTCAAGGCGGCCCTGGCCGCAGGCCCCGGCGCCCCCGAACGCGAACTCTTCCACTTCCGCCCCGGCCGCGGCGCACACGGCGAACTGCCACCCAACGACTGGCCGTCCCAGTTCTCCGCCACCGCGTCGACCTGGACCCGTGTCGGGGACGGCGAGTGGTACCTCCACCTCTTCGCCCCCGAGCAGCCCGACCTCAACTGGGCCCACCCGGCGGTCCGCGAGGAGCACGAGGACGTCCTGCGGTTCTGGTTCGAGAGGGGAGTGGCAGGCGTACGGATCGATTCCGCCGCCCTCCCCGCCAAGGACCCCGCCCTGCCGGACTTCACCGAGGGAGTCGACCCGCACCCCTTCATCGACCGCGACGAACTCCATGACATCTACCGCTCGTGGCGGGCCGTCGCCGACGAGTACGCGGGCGTCTTCGTCGGAGAGGTCTGGCTCCCCGACGCCGAACGCTTCGCCCGCTATCTGCGCCCCGACGAGATGCACACCGCCTTCAACTTCTCTTTCCTGTCGTGCCCTTGGGAACCGAAGCAGCTGCGCACGTCCATCGAGGCGACCCTCGCGGAGCACGCACCGGTCGGCGCACCCGCGACCTGGGTGCTGTGCAACCACGACGTGACTCGCACGGTCACCCGCTACGGGCGCGACGACACCGGCTTCGACTTCGCCACGAAGGTGTTCGGCACCCCCACCGACCTGGCGCTCGGCACCCGCCGCGCACGAGCCGCCGCCCTCCTGGCCTTCGCCCTGCCCGGCGCGGTCTACGTCTACCAGGGCGACGAACTGGGCCTGCCCGAGGCCGACATCCCCCGCGACCGCATCCAGGACCCCATGCACTTCCGCTCCGGCGGCACCGACCCCGGCCGCGACGGCTGCCGGGTTCCCCTGCCCTGGACGGCCGCCGAACCGCACGCGGGCTTCGGGTCGATGACCGGCCCGTGGCTGCCCCAACCCGAGGGCTGGCCCTCGTACGCCGCCGACCTGCAGGCGGCGGACCCCCGCTCCATGCTCACGCTCTACCGCGCCGCCCTGCGCCTGCGCCGCATCGAACCGGGTTTCGGCGACGGCCCGTTGACCTGGCTGCCGGCCGCCGAGGGTGTGCTGGCCTTCGTACGCGAACCGGGCCTGGCCTGCGTCGTCAACCTCGCCCCCACGCCGTGCGAACTCCCCGCCCACACACGCCTCCTGCTGGCCAGCGGCCCCCTGGACAAGGCACGCCGTCTGCCGCAGGACACGGCGGTCTGGCTGCGCCTCTGACAGCGGGGGCCGCACCCCGGACCGAGCACTGACCTCCCCACTCACAAGGAAGGTGCACCACTCCATGACCAGACATGACAGGAGCACTACAAGAACGAGAACCACGCGCAAGTGGTCCGCCGCTGTGGCCACCGCGGGCCTCGTCGGCACCCTCGTCACCGGCCTCACGGTCACCGGCGCGCAGGCCGCCGATGCGGCAGCGGGCGCCACCTTGCCCTTCACCTCCATGGAGGCGGAGAGCGCGACCACGAACGGCACCAAGATCGGCCCCGACTACACCCAGGGCACGGTCGCCTCCGAGGCCTCCGGTCGGCAGGCGGTGCGTCTCGCGGCCGGCCAGAGCGTGGAGTTCACGCTCGCCAAGGCGGCGAACGCGCTGAACGTCGCCTACAACGTTCCCGACGGCCAGTCGGGCTCCATGTCCGTGTACGTCAACGGACAGAAGATCTCCAAGACGCTGCCCGTCACGTCGAAGTACAGCTACGTCGACACCTCCTGGATCGCGGGCTCCAAGACCCACCACCTCCTCGACAACGCACGGCTGCAGCTCGGTCAGAACCTGCAGTCCGGCGACAAGGTGAAACTGGAGGCCACGTCCACCCAAGTCACGGTCGACGTGGCGGACTTCGAGCAGGTCGCGGTTGCCGCGGCCAAGCCGTCGGGAGCTCTCTCGGTCACCGACAAGGGCGCCGACCCCACCGGCCAGGGCGACTCGACGCAGGCCTTCCGCGAGACCATCGCGGCGGCCAAGGGCGGCACCGTCTGGATTCCGCCGGGCGAGTACAAGCTCACCCAGTCGCTCAACAACGTCGACAACGTCACGATCCGCGGGGCGGGCAACTGGCATTCCGTCGTGCGTAGTTCACGCTTCATCGACCAGTCGAGCGCACCCAACGGCAAGGTGGGCCTGCACGACTTCGCGGTGATCGGCGAGGTCACCGAGCGGGTCGACAGCAGCCCCGACAACTTCGTCAACGGTTCACTCGGGCCGAACTCCACCGTCTCCGGCATGTGGCTGCAGCACCTCAAGGTCGGCCTCTGGCTGACGGGCAACAACGACAACCTGGTCGTGGAGAAGAACCGCATCCTCGACATGACCGCCGACGGCCTCAACCTCAACGGCACGGCCAGGGGCGTCAACGTACGCGACAACTTCCTGCGCAACACCGGCGACGACGCCCTGGCCATGTGGTCGCTCAACACCACCAACAGCGACTCGACCTTCGCCGGCAACACCATCTCGCAGCCCAATCTCGCCAACGGCATCGCCATCTACGGCGGCCGCGACATCACCGTCAAGGACAACCTCATCCTCGACACCAACGCCCTGGGCAGCGGCATCGCCATCTCCAACCAGAAGTTCCTCGACCCGTTCTTCCCGCTGGCCGGCACCATCACCGTATCCGGGAACACCCTCGTGCGCACCGGTGCCATGAACCCCAACTGGCAGCACCCGATGGGCGCGCTGCGCGTGGACGCCTACGACAGCGCCATCGAGGCCACGGTGAACATCACCGACACGACGATCACCGACAGTCCCTGGAGCGCGTACGAGTTCGTGTCGGGCGGCGGAACGGGCAAGGCAGTGAAGAACGTCAACATCGACCGCACAACCATCGACAAGGTGGGCACGGTCGTCGTCCAGGCCGAGACTCCCGGCGCCGTGAAGATGTCGAACGTCAAGGCCACCGGGGTGGGCGCGGCCGGAATCTACAACTGCCCCTACCCGGCAGGGTCCGGCACCTTCACCCTCACCGACGGCGGCGGCAACTCCGGCTGGGACAGCACCTGGGACGACTGCTCGACCTGGCCGGAGCGCGGCGGCGGCAACCCCGGCCCCGATCCGGACCGCAACCTCGCCCAGAGCCGTCCGGCCACCGCGACCGGCTCCGCCGACGTCTACACGCCCGCCAAGGCCGTCGACGGCGACGCGGCGACGTACTGGGAGTCCACCAACCAGGCCTTCCCGCAGTCGATCACCGTCGACCTCGGCAAGACCGAAGCGGTGCGCAGACTCGTCCTGAAACTGCCGCCGCCGGCTGTCTGGGCGGCCAGGACCCAGACGCTGTCCGTCCAGGGCAGCGCCGACGGTGCCACCTTCAGCACGCTGGCCGAGTCGAAGGACTACCGCTTCGACCCGGCGAGCGGCAACAAGGTGACCGTCACCCTGCCCGCCTCCGCTCCCGACATCCGTCACCTGCGGCTGCGCGTCACGGCCAACACGGGCTGGCCCGCGGCGCAGTTCAGCGAGGTGGAGGCGTACCTGTCCTGAACCACGCGCGCCCCGCTCGCTCCCGGCCGTGGCCGAGGGCGAGCGGGGTGTTCCTGTGGCGGACGGCCCGCGGGTGCCGGGCTTGCCTCTAGTTCCTCACATAGGGCGACTCGGCCGCGGGCTCCGTCGCGACGGTGGGCGCGGGCGCCGGGCCTCCTTCGCTGAGGCCGAACCGTGCGTGGAACGTGCGCAGGAAGCCGGGCGCGTACCAGGCCGAGCGGCCGAGCAGACGCATCGCGGCCGGCAGGAGCACGCCGCGAACGGCGAGGGCGTCGATGAGGATGGCGAGGCCGCTGCCCAGGCCGAACAGCTGCAGGAAGCTGATCTTGGCGACACCGAACGCGAAGAAGCTCACCGCGAGCAGGAAGGCCGCCGCGCTGACGATGCGCCCGGTGTGCCCGAGGCCGTTGGCCACGGCGGACTCGTTGTCCTCGCCGAGCTCGTGGTGTTCCTTGATCCGGCTGGTGACGAAGACCTCGTAGTCCATCGAGAGGCCGAAGGCGACGCAGAACATCAGCACGGTCATCGACGTCTCCATCGGCTGCGGGGTGAAGCCGAGCAGCGAGGAGAGATGGCCGTCCTGGAAGATCCAGGTCATGACCCCGAGGGTCGCGCCCAGGCTGATCATGTTGAGGACCAGCGCACGCAGCGGATGCACGATGCTGCCGGTGAACAGGAACAGCAGCAGGAAGGTGGTGACGGCGATCAGGCCTATGGCGAGGGGGAGTTTGCTGCCGATGGAGTCGTTCGAGTCGAGCATCTCGGCCTCGGCGCCGCCCACCAGCGGTTGTGTCCCGGAGGGCGGTGCGGCCGCCCTGACCTCCTCGACCAGACTCTGGGCCTTCTCCGACTTCGGTGTCAGGGTGCTCACCACGTTGAGCTGCTGCGCGGCGGGGCGGCCGAGCGCCGCGTTGCCGGGGCCCGTCGTCTTGGACTGTCCGTCGGCGTAGACCCCCGTGCTGGCCTCGACGCGGGCGACGCCCTCGAGCTTGGAGAGCTCGGCCGCGTAAGTCCCCAACGGTCCCTTGTCCACGGCCTTTTCGATGACGACGTGCAGGGCAGAGGCGTCGTTGCCGTTGAAATTCTCCCGCAGTGCCGTCGAGACCTGGCGGCTCTCGGCGCCCTCGGGCAGCACGCGCTCGTCCGGCGTGCCGAAGGTGATGCCCAGGAGCGGGCTCGCCGCGAGCAGCAGGATGGCGAGCACGGGCAGCGCGGTGAGCGCGGGCCGCCGCATGACGGTGCGGGCGAGTCGGCCCCACACGGGTGCCCCCGATCGCGGGCGCCCCGGCTTCGCCCACGGCATCCGCCCGCTGTTGACCCGGTGCCCGAGCACGGTCAGCAGGGCCGGCATCACGAACAGGGTGGCGAGGGCCGCGATGACGACGACACCGACTCCGGAGTACCCGAACGAGCGCAGGAAGTACTGCGGGAACACCATGAGCGCAGCGAGAGCGGCTGCCACGGTCGCCGCGGAGAACGCGACCGTGCGGCCCGCTGTGCTCATCGTCGTCCGGACGGCGTCCTCCACACTCGCCCCCGACGCGAGTTGCTCCCGGAACCGGCTGATCATCAACAGGCCGTAGTCGACGCCGAGTCCGAGCCCGAGAGCCGTGGTCAGGTTGATCGCGAAGATGGAGACGTCGGTGACACCGCCGAGCAGGGAGAGCTGTGCGAACACCCCCACGATGCCGATGAGCGCGATGGCCAGCGGAAGGAGCGCGGAGACCACGGTGCCGAAGACGACCAGGAGCAGCAGGAGGATCAGCGGCACGGCGATGGACTCCGCCAGGACGAGGTCCTTGCCGATCTGCGGGCCCATCTCATGGCTCACGCCGGTGGTGCCTCCGGCCCTGACCGTGAGCCCGCCCTTGTACGTGCCGGCGTAGTCGTCGATGACGCCGTTGGCGTTGTCCTGACGCTCCTTCTCGGCACCCTTCACCCGGGCGAGCACGACGGCCTCGCGGCCGTCCTTGGAGCGGAGGTCGGGGCTGTTCGTGTCCCAGTACGAGACCACGTTCTCCAGATCCCGCTCGTCCTTGAGGTCGGACACCAGGTCCTGGCCGCTCTTCTTGGCGGCCGGAGCGTCGATGCGGCCTTCGGGGGCACGGACGAGGAGCACCAGGTTCGTCTCGCCGCCGAACTTCTCGTCGATGGCCTCCCTGGCCCGGGAGGACTCGGACGCCGGGTCGTTGAAACCGCCGTCCTGCAACTTGCCGAAGGCGCCGGCACCCAGGACACCCATGAGGGCCACAGCGACCGCGGCGACGATGAGTATCAGCCGGGACCGACGTATCGCCAGTTCAGCTATGCGTTCAAACACGCGCTGTCTCCTTTGGTGTCCCACATGGTCTCGATGTTCATACGGTGAATGCGGCGCGGAGCGGCCGGAGTTGAGCTCAGGACGCGTGCGGTGTCGCACTCTTCGTCGCCGCGATCGACGTTAGTGAGACACCAAGAAATTTGGCAGTGTTAGATTTTCTTCACACCCTGCAACTCCGGCTGCCCACACGGGTGATCGTCGTCCGGTCACCGCACACCCGCGGAGGAACACGCCATGGCCGCACCCTCCCTGCGCGAGCGGCGCCGTGCCGCCGCCACGCGCGAGATCCTGGACGCCGCCGAGCACCACATCACCGAACACGGGCCCGCGGCGCTGTCCCTGCGAGCGGTCGCCCGCAGCCTCCAGATGACCGTGCAGGCGCTCTACCACTACTTTCCGAGCCGCGACGCGCTTGTCACCGCGCTCGTCACCAAGGCGTACGTCGACCTGGCCGATGCCGTGCAGGCCGCCGTCGACACCCCGGCGGACGACTCGGACCCGCCGCGCCTGGTCGTCGCGGCCGAGGGCTACCGCCGGTGGGCCATCGACCGGCCCGAGCACTTCCAGCTGCTGTACGGAACGCCACTGCGGGGCTACGCGGCGCCCGCCGAGGGCCCGACCACCCTGGCGATGCGCAGGATGAGCACCATCTTCGAGCGCGAGCTGTTCCACGGGCTCAGCGCGGAGCAGCTCGCCGCGGCCGAGGCACCCTCGCTCTCGCCCGCGCTGAGGGGACACCTGGAACAGCTGGCGCACTTCGGCGGGGGGCACCTGCCGCCCCCCGCCACCGCTCTTTATCTGAGCGCGTGGGGACATTTGCATGGACTCGTGGTTCTGGAGGTGTTCGGACACACCTCCTTCCTCGGCGAGCACCAGGCCGAGATCTTCCGCGTGGCGATGCGGAACCTACTGGAGGACATTCGCCGCCGCATTCCCGGCGCGACGGCCTGACGTGCCATCACATAGTGCTGGAGTGGCGGCGGATGCGTGAGGCGAGCACCCTCTCGGCCAAGTGGCCAGAACCCTGTGGGTTGTTCAGATAAACCCCGCGCTGAGCAAGATCACTGCTTCGAGTGCTGCCGCCGGTCTTATCGGGCGAGGTGGGCGCAACAGCCGTTAAATGGTCTCTGGATCTGGACGAAATCCCTGAGATTACCCCTCTACTTCCACTTTCGCCGGTTGGCGTGCCTATGCCGGTTACCACCCCCTGCGAAGGAGACCTCACCCGATGACCGTTGAGACCAGCCCGGAAGCGCAGCTGGAGCCACCCCGGCAGTCCAGCCTCGGCACCACGGCCGCCCGCAACCTCGCCACCACGACCAAGTCCGCCCCGCAGATGCAGGAGATCACCTCTCGCTGGCTGCTGCGGATGCTTCCCTGGGTGGAGACCAAGGGCGGCACCTATCGCGTGAACCGCCGCCTGAGCTACACCGTCGGCGACGGGCGCATCGAGTTCGTCCAGGACGGCGCGGACGTCCGGGTGATCCCCCGGGAACTCGGCGAACTGGCCCTCCTGCGCGGCTTCGACGACGTGGAGGTGCTGACCGAGATCGCCGGCCGGTGCGTCCAACGTGACTTCCGCGCCGGAGAGGTGCTGGTCGAGCGCGGCACCCCGGCGGGGGAGCTCCACCTGATCGCCCACGGCAGGATCAACCAGAACTCCGTGGGTCAGTACGGGGACGAGGTCGGCCTGGCCGTGCTCGCCGACGGTGACCGCTTCGGGGAGAACGCCCTTCTGGACGCCGACGCCCGATGGGACAGCACCGCCACCGCCGAGACCTCCGGCACCCTGCTCACCCTGTCCCGTGCCGACTTCGCCTCCGTGCTGTCATCGGCGCCCAACCTCCGTTCCCACGTCGACGAGTTCAGCAGGCTCCCCCGGCAACGCCAGAACAAGTACGGTGAGGCCGAGATCGCGATGTCGGCCGGTCATGCCGGCGAGGTCGCGCTGCCCGGCGCCTTCGTCGACTACGAACTCAAGCCGCGCCAGTACGAACTCTCCGCCGCCCAGACCATCCTGCGGGTGCACACAAGGGTCACCGACCTCTACAACGGGCCGATGAACCAGATGGAGGAGCAACTCAGGCTCACCGTCGAGGCGCTGCGGGAGCGCCAGGAACACGAGATGATCAACAACCGCGATTTCGGCCTGCTCCACAACGCCGACTTCAAGCAGCGGATCCAGCCGCACTCGGGGCCGCCGACCCCGGACGACCTCGACGAGCTGCTCTGCCGCCGCCGCGGTACCAAGCTCTTCCTCGCCCATCCCAGGACGATCGCGGCGATCGGGCGTGAGCTCAACTCCCGCGGGATCTACCCCGATCACGTCGACCTCGGCGGGCAGCAGGCACCGGCCTGGCGCGGGGTCCCGATCCTGCCCTGCAACAAGATTCCCATCACCAAGGAACAGACCAGCTCGATCCTCGCCATGCGCATCGGCGAGGACAACCAAGGCGTCGTCGGTCTGCACCAGACCGGACTGCCGGACGAGTACGAGCCGGGTCTGTCGGTGCGCTTCATGGGCATCAGCGAGCAGGCCATCACCTCGTACCTGGTCAGCACCTATTACTCCGCCGCCATCCTGGTGCCCAACGCCCTCGGCGTGCTGGAGAACGTGCAGATCGCGCGCAGGCCCGCGTAGTCGCGCGCAGGCCCGCGTGATCCTCGTAGGCCTGCCTGATCGCTCTCGCAGCCCGCCCGGAGGATCCGCCGGACGGTCACGACAGCCCGGACCGCCCCGGGCCTGGCGACCATGCCCGGATCCGGGCGAGCACACCCATCTCACCAAGGAGCCACGGATGCCCGAACCCGGGTCTTCCCCTCTGCCGTCGAGCCCGCCCGCGATCCCTGCCCTGGAACGCATTCTGCGCGGCCCCAGCGGTCTGGGCACGGCGGGCCTCCACCTGGGTCGGCACGATGATCCGAAGCCGCCGGAGCGCGAGGCCGAGCCCGAGACCGAGGCGCCGACGGAGGCCCTTCAGATCCCGGGCCTCTACTACCACCCCGTTCCGGAGCCCGACCCCGCCCGCGTGGAGGAGGTCAGCCGCAGAATCAAGGACTGGGCGGTGGACGAGGTCGAGTTGTACCCCGATGAGTGGGAAGGCCAGTTCGACGGCTTCCTGGTCGGACGCTACATGGTCGCCTGCCATCCGGACGCCCCGACCGTCGACCACCTGATGGTCGCCACCCGGCTCATGGTCGCCGAGAACGCGGTCGACGACTGCTACTGCGAAGACCACGGCGGCTCGCCCATCGGCCTCGGGGGGCGCCTTCTTCTGGCCCACACCGCGCTCGACCCCCTGCACGCCACGAAGGAGTACCAGCCGCGGTGGGCGGAGTCGCTCCACGCGGACGCCCCGCGGCGTGCCTACCGCTCCGCCATGGAGTACTTCGTCCGACAGGCCACCCCCTCCCAGGCCGACCGCTTCCGGCACGACATGGCGCGACTGCACCTGGGGTATCTCGCGGAGGCCGCCTGGGCCCAGACGGACCACACCCCCGAGGTGTGGGAGTACCTGGCGATGCGGCAGTTCAACAACTTCCGGCCGTGCCCCGCCATCACCGACAGCGTCGGGGGCTACGAACTGCCCGCGGACCTGCACGCCCGGCCCGAGATGCAGCGGGTCATCGCGCTCGCCGGGAACGCCAGCACCATCGTCAACGACCTGTATTCGTACACCAAGGAACTCGCCAGTCCCGGCAGGCA
This sequence comes from Streptomyces sp. NPDC033180, assembly GCF_055577645.1. NCBI lineage: Bacteria > Bacillati > Actinomycetota > Actinomycetes > Kitasatosporales > Streptomycetaceae > Streptomyces > Streptomyces sp. NPDC033180. Next base: position 208,778 of record NZ_JBVIPU010000006.1, read on the forward strand.
CCTGAACCTGCCCGTGGTGATCGCCGATCGCGAGGACGTCTCCGACCGGGAGGGCTATCTCAAGGCGGTCGAGGTCCACAACGACCTCATGCGCGACTTCGAGACCGAAGCCGCCGCCCTGGCCGCCGCGTGTCCCATCCCGAGCGTGCTGCGCTTCCTGCGAGGCGTGGCCGTGTGGGTCGACGGCAACCACTACTGGCACCAGACCAACACCTACCGCTACAGCCTGCCCGATTTCTGGTAAGGACGGAATCATCTGTGACCAGCACTGAACTCACCACCGTCAGCGGTGCCTCCGCGTTCGTCCCCGCCCCGGCGACGCCCTACCAGGGCGACATCGCGCGCTACTGGAACAACGAGGCGCGGCCCGTGAATCTGCGCCTCGGCGATGTCGACGGGCTCTACCACCACCATTACGGCATCGGGGACGTCGACCACACGGCCCTGGGGGACGCGGGCGACAGCGAGCACGAGAAGAAACTGATCAGCGAGCTCCACCGCCTGGAGTCGGCGCAGGCCGAAGTCCTCCTGGACAATCTCGGCTCCCTCGGGCGAGACGACACGCTCGTGGACGCGGGGTGCGGGCGCGGCGGCTCGATGGTGATGGCCCACCAGCGCTTCGGATGCAAGGTCGAGGGTGTCACCCTGTCGGCCAAGCAGGCCGACTTCGCCAACCAGCGCGCCCAGGAACTCCGCATCCAGGACCACGTCCGCGCCCGCGTGTGCAACATGCTCGACATGCCCTTCGAGACCGGGCAGGCCGCCGGCTCGTGGAACAACGAGTCGAGCATGTACGTCGATCTGCACGACCTCTTCGCCGAGCACGCGCGCGTCCTCGAGGTCGGCGGCCGCTATGTGACCATCACCGGCTGCTGGAACCCGCGGTACGGCCAGCCCTCGAAGTGGGTCTCCCAGATCAACGCGCACTTCGAGTGCAACATCCACTCCCGCCGGGAGTACCTGCGCGCCATGGCCGACAACCGTCTCGTACCGCAGGCTGTCATCGACCTGACGCCCGCGACCTTGCCCTACTGGGAGTTGCGGGCCACGTCGTCGCTGGTCACCGGCATCGAGGAGGCATTCATCAACTCGTACAAGGACGGCTCTTTCCAGTACGTCCTGATCGCGGCAGACCGCGTCTGACCGTCCGGCGTCGCGAGGGCCGGGCCCCCAACCAGGGGCCCGGTCCTTCGGCTCTCCAAGTGCGGGCGTGAGGCGCCCTGTTGCGTGCCGCTACGGCTCGCCTACAGTGCGTGTCGCCAGCCCGTCCTTGATGACGACGTACAGCCGACGACGTACAGCCGACGACGTACACCCGCCGATCAGGAGCAGCCCTGTGGCCACCCGCCGCGTCCCCGAGCTCGACCCTGCCCAGGTCTCACAGTGGCAGGCCGGCGGAGGGGAACTCATCGATCTCCTCACTCGGGCGCGCGAGCACCTCGGCGGCGTCGCCGCCTTCCGGCTCGGCCCGCGTCCGACTGTCCTGATCACCGACCCGGATGCCGTGCAGCACGTACTCGCGCTCCATCCCGACCGGTACGTGAAGCGTTCGCACCGTGCCCGCATGCTGATCGGTGACGGAGTCCTGGCCGCGACGGGTGAGGCGTGGCAGCGTCAACGGCGGCTGCTGCAGGCCCAGTTCACCGGCCGGGGCATGCGCCGCTACGAGCAGCGGATCACGGATGCCGCCCGGACCTCGGCGGCGCGCTGGGCCGGGTACGCTCGCACCGGGCAGGTCTTCGACGTCGGCGACGAGATGCGCCGCTTCGCCCTGGACACCATCTGGCGTTCCCTGACCGGCCACCCTCTCGACCCGGCGACGGAGCGTGAACTGGCCGCCGTGCCCGCCGTGGTGGCCGCCATGCCCGAACTGCCCGCCGACAGCGCCACCGCCCGAGGAGCGGTCGCCGCCGAGCTGGCCGGCATCGACGCGGTGGCGAGCCACGCCATCGCGGCGGCGCGCGACAACGCGGCCGGACCCGATGGTCCCGGCCTGCTGCACGTCCTGCTCGGCGCGGCCGAAACGCGTCCCGAGTACACCGACGGGCTGATCCGCGACGAGCTGGTCACCCTGCTCGTCGCCGGGCACGAGACCACCGCAACGACCCTGACCTGGCTCTACCTCCTGCTGGACCGCAACCCGGAGGCGCGGGCAAATGCTCTCGCCGCGGGCGCCGATGGCTCGCCCGAGCGACGGCAGGCCATCCAGGCGCTCGTCCACGAAGTGCTGCGGTTCTACCCGTCCGCCTGGATACTGCCGCGCTGCGCGGCGCAGGACGACATCCTCGCCGGGTACGAGATCGAGGCGGGCACCGACGTACTGGTCTGTCCCTACCTCACACACCGGGACCCCGAACTCTGGTACGCCCCGGGCCGGTTCGACCCGGCGCGCTTCACGGCCCCCGGGCGACGCCCGGCCCACCCGGGAAGCTACTTCCCGTTCGGTATCGGGCCCCGGGCATGCCTGGGCCTGCAGTTCGCCCTCCGGGAGTCGACCGTCCTCCTCGAACACCTGCTGCCCGCCCACACCCCGCGCTTCCGCTCCACCCCGGAAGGGGCCGCCTACAGCATCACCGTCCGCCCCGACGGCCCGACCCCCGCGGTACTGGGTGCCGCGGCGGCGGCGGCCCGACGGTAGTAGTCGAACTGGGTCACCCCGTTGTAGCCGTAGCTCTCGGGATGCAGTTCGTGCAGCGCGACCCCGGACCGGGCGAGCGGCCCGAGGACGTCCGTCAGGAGTCGATCTGCCTCGGCGATGAAGGCCGCCTTCTCCGCGGCGCTGTTGGTGCCGAGGGTGATGCTGACCTCGACGTGCGCGTCGAGCCCGCCGGTCAGCGGCTTGCCGTCGACGAAGTAGCGCGCGGCGGGAACCACGTCGATGTGGACGATGGTCCGCGCACGGGATTTGCCGAGCGCAGACACCGCGAGGCCGGTGAGACCCTCGGCAAGGGTGCGCTGCGTGGCGGTGGGGAGGTCGGCGTCGGTGACGGTGACGCGGATGTACGGCATGGCTCTCCTCGGTACGCGCTCGGCGGGTGCCGGCCGGAGTCGGCGGCACGGAGCAACCCTCGCCAACCTGCGACGATGGATCCAACGCACCGAAGTCATAGCTCTATGAGGCCGCCGCATGACCGTGAATCTGCCCCAGCTGAGGGCCTTCATCGCCGTAGTCGAGGCGGGCGGTTTCAGCGCGGCCGCCGACGAGCTGGGCATGAGCCAGTCCGCGGTGTCGCACGCCGTCGCATCCCTCGAACGTGAGCTGACGGCACCGCTGCTGGTCCGTGCCACGCCGGTACGGACCACGGCGCTGGGGGAGCGGATCCTGCCGCACGCCCGTAGCGCCCTGTCGGCGGCCAGGTCCGTGGAGCGGATCGCGGCCGAAGCCGCCGAGACGATGACCGGTACGGTGCGCCTTGCCTGCACGCCGACGGTCTGCCAGGGGCTGATCCCGGGCCTGCTCCGGCTCTGGGCCGATGACCAACCGCGGGTCACGGTACGGGCCTTCGAGGGCGACAGCACGGAAGTGTCCGCCTGGCTGGCGGCCGGTGTGGCCGACGCGGCCATCGTGATCGATCCGCCGCCCGGTCCCGGCATCCACCTGGCCGAGGACCACTACCGGGCCGTGCTGCCCCGTGACCACCCCCTGGCGGATGAACCGCGCCTGGACATCGGGGACTTGGCGGACGACCGGTTCCTGATATCGCCCAACAACTGCGAGGAGCGCATCCGTACGATCCACACGCGGGCCGGGCTGCGCTTCACTCCCGCCCACCGAGTGCGCGACGTGACGACGCTGATCAGCATGGTGCGGGAAGGCATCGGGGTGACCATCCTGTCGGAGGTCTCCCGTTCCCTGCTCCCACCCGACCTGACCTTGCTGCCCCTGAACCCCGAGATGTCCCGCACTCTCGTACTGACAGGGCCCCGCGCCCGCCCCTGGCACCCGGCGATCCGGACCCTGGCGGAGTCAGCCGCCACCCACCTGGGGCGGGCTCGGTTCTGAGGGCAGAAAAAACCCCGGTCCCGCACGAGGGACCGGGGCTTGCTGTGAGCGCTGGGCAGGCCTTGCACCTGCATTTCCCCGCAGGAAGCGGGGCGTCTTTCCTTGGACGACCAACGCCGGGTCCGTTGCCAGGAGTTCCTGGCCGCAGACGCAAGATCAACTGTAGCGCACGCGGCGGGCTCGTCGCACGCCGCCGCTTCCGTACGACGACGGGTGATCGGTCACCGCACGCCGTGCGGCCGGAACTGGATGCTGATGCGTCCACCGGCGGCCCGGGTCGACTTGGGGATGGCGTGTTCCCAGGTGCGCTGGCAGGAGCCGCCCATCACGATCAGGTCGCCGTGCCCGAGCGGCCGTCGGACGACCTCTCCGCCGCCGCGCGGGCGCAGCAGCAGATCGCGAGGCGCCCCCACGGAGAGGATGGCGACCATCGTGTCCTCGCGGGCGCCCCGGCCGATACGGTCGCCGTGCCAGGCCACGCTGTCGCGCCCGTCGCGGTAGTGGCACAGGCCGGCCGTCGTGAAGGCCTCGCCGAGCTCGGAGGCGTAGTAGGCGGAGAGGGCCTGTCGGGCCTCGTCTAGCACGGCGTGGGGGAGCGGTTCGCCGGCGCGGTAGAAGGCGAGCAGGCGCGGGACGTCCACGACCCGTTCGTACATCTGCCGGCGCTCCGCCTTCCACGGGACGTCCGCGGCCAGCCGTTCGAACAGGGCGTCGGCGCCGCTGAGCCAGCCCGGCAGGAGGTCTGTCCACGCGCCGTCGCCGAGGGCCGTTCTACGGATTCCTTCCAGGGGGCCAAGGCGCACGTCATCGCTCTGATCGAAGAGCGATCCCTGGAGCTGGTGCGTTGCCATGCGGCCAGTGTATCGAATGATTCGAACATGCGAGCTAATCCGAATGGCGGGTCGCCGACGTCGCGTGACGGGAGCGCGGTCCTAGCGGCTCCGCGCTCCCGTGAGCAGGCGGTAGATGATCAGGACGATCACCGAGCCGATGACGGCGGCGAGCCAGGTCGACAGGTGGAAGAACCCGTTGATCGAGTGGACGCCGAAGACCACCTTGCCCAGCCAGCCGCCGAGCAGCCCGCCCACGATGCCGATCAACATCGTCACCAGGCAGCCTCCCGGGTCCTTGCCAGGAGTGAGGGCCTTGGCGATGGCCCCCGCGATAAGACCGATCAGGATCCAGGCGATGATGCCCACGAGGTTGTTCCTTTCCCTTGTGCGAGTGGCGGAGTGTGCCCCGCCGTCCGACACTGGGACCACTGTCCGTTCGGGGGCCCCGCACACGGGACCAAGGTCATCGACCACAGGACCAAGGTCACTCCGCTCAGGAGATGTGAAGAGAGCTTCGCAGTCTCTCCATAACTTCGGGACCGTGAGCATGTCAGTCAGGGGCAGGCGAGGAGAGAAGCCGCGAGGAGGACGCAGCCGATGCTAGTTGTCGCTCTTTTGCTCCTGCCGGTCATGGGGCTCCTGATCATCGCCATGGACCGCATCGAGGACGGGATGAACGGGGAAGCGTGGCCGAGAACCGATCGGCGCGTACGCCACCTTCGCCTCGTCCACGGGCACGGGCGCGCGGAACGTCACCGAGCGTCGGCCGCCGAGCAGCACAGCGACGCGGCCTGACACACGGCGCGACGACGCGGCACAACGGGAGGGCGCCGGGCCCGCTTCCGTGGAAGCGGGCCCGGCGCCCTCCCGTCAGTGGGTCCCGCCAGGGGGCTACCCTGCCGTCTTCGCCGTCTTCTCGGCGAGTTTCTGGAACTCACCCAGGTCGTAGTTGGCCAGGGTGGAGTCGAGATTGGTGAGAGCGCCGAGGTGTTCGACGAAGCCCTTGGGGTCGTACTCGATCTGGAGCGTCACCCGGCTCGTCGTGTCGCTGAGGCGGTGAAAGGTCACCACACCGGCGTGGTCCACACCCTCGATGGTGTGCCAGGCGATCCGGTTCTCGGGCACCACCTCGGTGAGCTCGGCGACGAAGTTCTTCTCCGCGCCGGGCAGTTCCAGCTGCCACGCGAAGCGTCGCTCGTCCATCGGCTCGACCAGCCGAACGTGGCTGAGGAACGCGGGCCAGTGGGTCACATCGCTCCACAGCTCCCAGGCGACGGAAACCGGCGCCCGGACGTCGACGGACTCGAGCAGGGACGCGGACATACGCACCTCTTTCTGGACGGGGGAGTGGCCACGGATTCTCCGGGCCGGTGAGGCATGGCACTCCGGTACCCCTCACGGGGCGGGCCATGCGAGAACGTCACTCGGCCGATCGGGTGTCACGCCTTCTGGGCGGATGCGGCCAGCTTCTTGAGATCGACGGTCTCGCCGGGCGCGGGCGCCTCGGGGCTGACCGACTTCCCGTAGTCGCTGAAGGTGGCGGTGTTGGGTTTCTCGCCGCCCGTCGACGTCGTGCGCAGGATGTACGGCTTGCCCTCGGTGGCCACGTACATGGTGAGGGTCTCGCCGCCGGAGGTCTTCTTCGTCAGCCGGATCGTCTCGGTGCCGTCGACGTCAGCCGTCGAGCCCTTCTTCATTCCCTTGCGTTCCGACTTGTCCTCGTCCATGGAAGCCATGAGTGCCTTCTTGTCGCACAGGCTCTTCGTCGTCGTGTCGTCGGCGGGTGCCTTCACCCACTTGTCGGCCACCTTCGGCACGATCTTGTCGCCACCGGCCTGGCCCTTGAGCGTCTGCTGCCAGTACTTCTCGTCGCCCCGCAGGTAGAACGTCCCCTTCGTGTTCCGGACGTCAGCCGAGGCGCCCTCCGCCCGGAAGCTGCCGTCGCAGTTCTTGCTGTTGTCCACCGACAGGTCGACGGTCATCGTGGTACCCGCCGACTGCTGCACGGTTCCCTTCATGTGCATCGAGTCGGCCTGCTCCGTGGCCTTGACCGCGTCGGCCGCGATCTGATCGGCGCTCTTGCCCGCGAACGGCTTGTCCCCCGAGCCCTCGCCCGAGTCGTCGCCACCGCACCCTGACAGGGCCACTAACGCCGCCCCGGTGACCACGGCTGCCATCGTTCTGCTGCCCTTCACCACGTCTGCTCCTTCCCGAGGACGCGCCTGCGCCCTGTGCTCTCGCCCGCGGCCGTCGGGGCCGCGGAACACCCGGTTACCCCGTTGCTCGGAGAGATCACCGGAAGGGCGATGTCCACTTTTGAGAGGACGAGACGGCCGCGCGCTCGGGGCTCCTGGCGCTTATGGTGACCGAGCGGCATACGGAGACAGCCATGACGTCAGCCAAGAAGTCATCCATCGACCTGGAACAGTGCCTGCTCCTGACCGGCATGGGCAGTTTCGACTGGGACCTGGAGAGCGGTGAGCTGGGGCTCGATGCCAGTGCCCTGACGGTGCTCGATCTGCGTCCCGACGAGTTCCACGGCCGGGTCACCTCCTTGCGGGGACGAGTGCCCCCCGAGGAGGCCGTGCGCATCAGCTTCGCCGTCACGGAGGCGGACACCACGGGCGCCGACCTCTACGGCGTCTACTTCCGTGTCCGTCACCGCGACGGCTCGGTGCACCTCACACACGTCCGTGGACGCATCCTGCGCGACGACGCGGGCCGCGCCGTGCGCGCTGTCGGAATCGTGCGGACGGCCTCCGGCGACGGGGCCCAGCTCGCGGCCACCGACCCCAGGGAGGAGCGTCGGCAGGGCGTCGCCCTGATGGTGCAGGGCACCACGCAGGCCCTCTCGAGGGCCGTCACCGTCGACGACGTGGTGGCCGTGCTGTCCGGCGCGAGCGGCCTCGACCGGTTCGCTGCCGACGGCCTGGTCCTCGGCCTGGTCGAGGGCGAGAACCTGAAGCTGATCGCTCTGGTCGGCCAGACGATGCAGGCCCTCGACGAACTCAAGCTGCACAAGGTCGACGAATCGCTGCCGCTTGCCGAGGCCGTCCTGACCCGGCAACCCCGCTTCGTGGGGTCGCTGCCCGACCTGGGCCTGCGCTTCACCCGCCTCGGGCCCTACATCGAGCACATGGAGCTCGACTCCGCGGCGTTCCTGCCGCTCGTCGCGCAGGACCGCGCCATCGGAGGACTCGCGCTCTTCTACCGCGGCCGGAAGGATTTCACCGACGCGGACCGCAACCTGTGCATCGGGCTTTCCGGCATCGTCGCCCAGTCCCTGCAGCGCGCCATGCTGTTCGACGAGGAACGGGACCTCGCCAAGAGTCTGCAGGCCACGATGTTGCCGCGCGGGATCCCCGACGTCGCGGACGCCGAGGTCGCCGTGCGCTATCACGCCGCCTGGGGCGGTCGCGACGTAGGAGGCGATTTCTACGACGTCATCACCCTGCCCCGTGGACGCATCGGCGTGGTCGTCGGCGACGTACAAGGGCACGACACCCACGCCGCGGCCATCATGGGGCAGCTTCGCATCGCCCTGCGGGCCTTCGCCGGCGAGGGGCACCCACCCGCGACGGTGCTCTCACGCGCCTCCCGCTTCCTGGCCGAGCTGGACACCGAGCGCTTCGCCACCTGCACCTATGCCCAGTTCGATCCCGCCACCGGCATCGTGCGCGCCGTGCGGGCCGGACATCTGCCGCCTCTGGTGCGGCATGTGGACGGCCGCGTGGGCGTGCCACGGGTCCGCGGCGGGCTGCCGCTGGGGCTTGCCACCGAGTTCGGCATGGAGGACTACCCCGAGGTGCGCCTCGACCTCGTGCCGGGCGAGACCATGGTGCTGTGCACGGACGGGCTCGTGGAGGACGCGGGCCTCGACCTCGACACCGGGATGCAGAACCTCGCCGAGGTGCTGTCCGGGGGCCCCGAGAGAGCCGAGGACCTGGCGGACCACCTCTCCGGCGCCCTGTGGGAGAGATGGGGCAGCAGCGACGACGTGGCGCTCCTGGTCCTGCGCCGGCTTCCCGACCCCGGAACGCTCCAGGAGCCGCGCATCCACCGGTACGTCCACCAGGCCGACCCCGAAGGACTCGCCGACGCACGCGCGGCGCTGCGGGAACACCTCGCGTCGTGGGGTCTTGGAGCGGTCGCCGACGACGTGGAAGTGGCCGCGGGCGAGCTGCTCGTCAACGCCCTGGTCCACACCGACGGAGGCGCCATCCTCACGCTCGAGGTGCTCACGGGCCCGCCTCGCCGCGTCCGCCTCTGGGTGAAGGACCGCTCGAGCACCCGCCCCCTCAAGAAGTCCCCGGTGGAGACCGCCACCTCCGGCCGAGGCCTGCTCCTGGTGGAGGCGGTCGCCTCACGCTGGGGAATCGAGCCACGAGGCGAGGGCAAGGCCGTCTGGTGCGACTTCGCGGTACCGGAGGGGTGATCGGACAGCTGACCCACTTGCCCAGGCCCCGGGCCCCGCACACGCGCGTCGGCCGCTGCCCCCCACAGGCAGCGGCCGACGAGTGCGGGTCGGTCGGGATCGGTCAGGCCTTGTCCTGCATGCTGCTGCGAGCCGGATTGGCCTGCTCCGCGGCCTTGGGGTCCTTCTCGTTCGCCTTGGCGCGCACTCCCTGCTCGATGCGCTCACCGATGGACTTGTCGATGTTCGACCAGTACTCGAAGGCCCTGACGAGCACGGGCTCGGTCACTCCGTTGAGGAGGTGTCCGACGACGTTGTCCACGAGCCGGTCGCGCGCGGCATCGTCGAGAACCTCGCGCACCATGGTGCCCGGCTGGCCCCAGTCGTCGTCCTCCGCGTGGTCGACGTAGGCGGCGCGGGTGATGTCGCCGTCCGCGTACCAGCTGGGAGGGGAGCCGTAGCGGGCCGTGTCGGCCGCCGGGCCGCCCTTGGAGTTCGGCGCGTAGACCGGATCCTGCCGCTTGTGGATCGCCATGGCCCCGTCCTTGGAGTACGTGTGGACGGGCACGATCGGGGCGTTGACCGGCAGCTGCTGGTAGTTGCCGCCGATGCGGTAGCGGTGCGCGTCGGCGTAGGAGAACAGCCGCGCGAGCAGCATGCGGTCGGGGCTCGGGCCGATGCCGGGGACCAGGTTGTTCGGCTGGAACGCCGCCTGCTCGATCTCGGCGTGGTTGTCCGTGGGGTTGCGGTCCAGGGTCATCTTGCCGACCTCGACCAGCGGGTAGTCACCGTGCGGCCAGACCTTGGTCAGGTCGAACGGGTTGAAGCGGTACGTGGCCGCGTCCTCGTACGGCATGATCTGCACGTACAGCGTCCAGCTGGGGTACTCCCCGTCCCGGATGTGCTCGAAGAGATCCCGGGTGTGGTAATCCGTGTCGGCCGCGGCCATCTGGTCGGCCTCGTGCTGGGTGAAGTGCTCGACGCCCTGGTCGGTCTTGAAGTGGTACTTCACCCAGAACCGCTCGCCCTGCGCGTTGATCCACATGTAGGTGTGCGAGGTGTAGCCGTTCATGTGGCGCCAGGTGCGCGGGATGCCCCGGTCGCCCATCAGCCACGTGACCTGGTGGGCGGACTCGGGCGAGAGGGTCCAGAAGTCCCACTGCATGTCGTGGTCGCGGAGGTTGTTGTCCGCCCTGCGTTTCTGGGACCGGATGAAGTGCTGGAACTTCATCGGGTCCTTCACGAAGAAGACCGGGGTGTTGTTCCCGACCATGTCGTAGTTGCCCTCGGTGGTGTAGAACTTCACCGCGAATCCGCGCGGGTCACGCCAGGTGTCCGGGCTCCCGCGCTCACCGGCCACGGTGGAGAAGCGGATCACCAGGTCAGTGTTGGTGCCCGGCTGGAAGAGGGCGGCCTTCGTGTACGAGCTGACGTCTCCGGTGACTTGGAAGTGGCCGAAGGCGCCGCTGCCCTTGGCGTGCGGCTGCCGCTCAGGAATCCGCTCCCGGTTGAACTGCGCCATCTGTTCGATCAGATAGGAGTCCTGCAGGAGGATGGGGCCGCCGGCGCCGACGGTGAGCGAGTGCTCATCGCTTTCGACCGGCGCACCGGCGTCATTGGTGGTCGCCTTACCTGTGACGTCGCTCATGAGGTACGAGTGCCTTTCGGTGGGGTGATATCTCTGCGCCGCGACGGCCTGGGCCTGCAGCTGCGAAGGGCTGTTCTGTCGAGAGTCGGTCTGTGGCGTGGCGGATTCGGCGGCGTGCTGGCGTCGAGTCCATATTGCGGCTTTTCCCACGGTGTGGCCATTTATTCCATCATGGTCCTCCTGGCTGGGGGTGGATCTTTCGCCGGACACTGTCCGAGTGCCCGACTTGGCGCCGCCAATACGCGACGAACGCCTCCGTTTCCCGGTGGCCGCCGGGTTCTCAGTGGCCGCCGGGGCTGGTGAGGTTCTCGCGGATCTTGGCGATGGCGAACCCCCAGCCCTGTTGGACGGTCGGCTTGCCGGGCACGGCGATCTCCTCGGGGTTGGTGAGGACGTCCAGCAGGACGGGCCCCGGCGTGGCGAAGGCCCGGCCGACGCCCTCGGCGAGATCCTCGGCCCGGCTCACCCGGATGCCGGTGATGCCGAGAGCCTCGGCGACCGCCGCGAAGTCCGGGTTGTCGAGTTCGGTGCCGAATTCCGGCAGCCCCGCCTCCTCCTGCTCGAGCTTCACCATCCCGAGCCGCTGGTTGTCGAAGACGACGAGCTTCACCGGCAGCTGCCGGCTGCGGATGGTCATGAGGTCGCCGAGGAGCATCCCCAGACCGCCGTCGCCGCAGAAGGCGACAACCTGCCGGTCGGGGTCCAGGAGCTGCGCGCCGATCGACTGCGGCATCGCGTTGGCCATCGAGCCGAGGTTGTACGAGCCGAGCAGGCGACGGGAGCCGCGCATCTCCACGAAGCGCGAGAGCCACACGGTGGCCATGCCGGTGTCCGAGGTGAACACGGCGTCGTCGGCCGCCAGGGCATCCACCGCCGAGGCCAGCGCTTCCGGACGTACCAAGTGATCCCGGTTGTCGAAGGCGGAACGCACCTTGCCGATCAGCCCGCGATCGTGTCCGGGCGAGGCAAGCCGCTGCTGTCCCTCCTGCCACTTGGTGAACTTCTCCCGGGCCCCGTCCAGGTGCGCGCGCTCCGAGCGCCGCTCGAGACGGTCCAGGAGACCGCGCACGGTCGGGCCGACATCGGCGGCGAGCGCCACGTCGACCGGGACGCGCCGGCCGATGTGCTCTGCGATCCGGTCGACCTGGACGACCTTCTTGCCATCGGGATACCAGTCCCGGTACGGAAAGTCGGTGCCGAGCAGCAGCAGGGTGTCGGCGTGGTCCATCGCGTGCGCGGCGGCCGGATTGCCGATCAGCCCCGTCTGGCCGACCTGGTAGGGGTTGTCGCCCTCGAAGCCTTCCTTCGCCTTGAGCGTGAGCACCATGGGCGCCGCCAGGCGATCCGCGAGGGCGAGGACGTCCTCGCGGGCGCCGCGCGCTCCGCGGCCGACGAGCATGGTGACCTTCCCGCCGTCGGAGAGGGCGGTGGCCGCCTCGTCGAGCACCGGATCGTCGGGCCGGTTGGCGGACTCCGCGACGGACAGCCGGGTGGGCCGGTCGTTCGGCAGCTCCTTGTCACCGATGTCGCCGGGGACCGTCAGCACGGCCACACCGCGACGTCCGATGGCGTTGCGTACGGCGATCTCCAGCAGGCCGGGCATCTGCTCGGGGGAGGTGACGGTGGCGCGGAAGACGGCGACGTCACGGAAGAGGAGGTCGTTGTCGACTTCCTGGAAGTAGTCGGTACCCACCTCCGCGAGTGGCACCTGGCCCGCGATGGCGAGCACCGGGGTGCCACTCTTGGCGGCGTCGTACAACCCATTCAGCAGGTGCACGGAGCCCGGTCCCACGGTGCCCATGCACACCCCGAGGGTGTCGGTGAGCTGTGACTGGGCGCCCGCGGCGAAGGAGGCCGCCTCCTCGTGGCGGCAGCCCACCCATTCGACGGACTTGCTGTCGCGGATGGCGTCGGTGAAGGGATTCAGGGCGTCCCCCACCACGCCGAAGACATGGCGCACTTCGAGTTCTTCCAGGGCGTCGATCACCACGCGGGCAACGGTGCGGCTCATCAGGTGTTCCTCTCGTCGATCGGCTGACAGGTATGTCTTCGTTCAGCGGCCGGGGGTGGCGGCAGGGGAATGGCCGTCAGGCTGTGAAGGTGTCCGGATCCGCTGCCCGCCAATCGGCGGCCCAGCTCTCGGGCGGCGCGGTGAGCAGTTCGCCGGGGGACAGCCACTCGTACAGCTCTGCGTAGGACCGGAACTCGCCGTGGTCCTCGCGGCGGCGCAGGAGATGCGGGCCGAGGTCCGCGCTGTCGCGGACGCCCATCGCGGCCAGGATCTGCAGCGCGCTGTGCACGGTGGCCTGTTGGTAGCGCGCGACGCGCGCGGCCTTGTCGACGACGTCGAGGGCGCGGGCACGGCGCGGATCCTGGGTGGTGACGCCGGTCGGACAGCGGTTGGTGTGGCAGCGCTGGGCCTGGATGCAGCCGACGGCGAACATCATCGCGCGGGCGGCGTTGGTGTAGTCGGCGCCGAGGAGGAGGCGCTTGACGATGTCGGAGCCCGTCGCCACCTTGCCGCTGGCGCCGAGGCGAATCCTCTCCCGCAGGCCCGTGCCGGTCAGGGCGCTGTGCACGGTGAACAGACCTTCCCGCAGTGGCATGCCGAGGTGGTCGGCGAACTCAAGCGGCGCCGCCCCCGTGCCGCCCTCCGCACCGTCCACGACGATGAAGTCCGGGGTGATCTCCTCCTCCACCATGGCTTTGCACACGGCGAGAAACTGGGTCCGGGACCCGGGACAGAGTTTGAAGCCCACCGGTTTGCCGTTCGTCAGCTCCCGCATCCGGGCGAGGAAGTGGACGAGTTCGCGCGGGGTGGAGAAGACACGGTGGTACGGCGGTGAGACGACGGTCTCGCCTTCGGGTACGCCCCGCACCGAGGCGATCTCGGCGTTGACCTTGCTGCCGGGCAGGACGCCCCCGATGCCCGGCTTCGCGCCCTGCGACAGCTTGAGCGACACGCAGCGCACGGAGGGGTGGGCGGCCTTGTCGGCGAACTGCCGCGCGTCGAACTCCCCATCACGGGTGCGGCAGCCGAAGTAGCCGGTGCCGATCTCCCAGACGAGGTCGCCGCCGGGCCGCAGGTGGTGCGTGGACAGGCCGCCCTCGCCGGTGTCGTGCGCGAACCCGCCGCGTGCCGCTCCCGTGTTCAGGGCCACGATGGCGTTGGAGGAGAGCGAGCCGAAGCTCATCGCGGAGACATTGAGCAGAGCCATGTCATAGGGCTCGGTGCAGTCGGGGCCGCCGATCCGGACGCGGGGCGGCTCGTCGGGCACCGCCACCGGCGCCATGGACGGCACGAGGAACTCGTAGCCGCGGGCGTCCATGTCGCGCTCGCTGCCGAACGGTTCCTCGGCGGCGACCCCCTTGGCCCGTTCATAGACGATGCTGCGGGTGTCGCGGTCGTAGGGCCTGCCGTCGTAGTTGCGCTCCACGAAGTACTGCTGCAGCTCCGGGCGCAGCGTTTCCATGAGGAACCGCAGATGGCCGAGCACGGGATAGTTCCGCAGCACGGAGTGCCGCCTCTGCACCAGGTCGTACGCACCGGTCAGCGCCACGGCCAGGAAAGGAGCCGCGGCGAGCCACCACCACGGGGACGTCAGGAGGGCGAGCAGCACACCGCCCACTGCGCAGGCCATCAGCAGGCCCACCACCACGAAACGCGTCATGCACCTCGTGTGACCTGATTCGAGCTGGTCACACGTCCCGATGATCACGCGTCGACGACAGGAGGCCGCTACCCCAGGAACGCCGCTGTGCTCGCCACGAACCGCCCGGCGTCGTCGAGCCAGGGATAGTGGCCCGCGCCGGACTGCACGACGAACGTCGCGTCGCGAAACAGCGCCGCGAACTCGGCCACCGCCTGCGGAGGGCTGTTCATGTCGAATTCTCCGGTGAGCAGGAGCACCGGCATCTCACAGCTCACGAGCGCGGCGCGAGTGGCCTCCGGGTCGAAGGCGCCCGCTGCCGCGAAGCCGATGACGGCTTCCTGGTTCTCCGGCTGACTCGCGGCGCGGTGGAGCTGGGCGGCGGTGTCCCACCGGCCGTAGAAGAAGGGGCTGATGGCCTCCCAGTCGGTGCCCGTGCCCTTCGTGACCGCCTCCAGAGCGGCGAACGCCGCCGGGAACCACGGCTCGTCCTTGCGCGACAGCGCGAGCTCACGTCGCATCTCACCGGGAACGTCGATGCCGACGGCGCGGGTACCGGGGCCGATCAGGGCGATCCTGCTGACGTGGTCGGGGTACTGGGCCACGTAGCGCGCAGCGACGTTCGCACCGCCCGAGTGGCCGAGGAGGTCCATCCGGCGGAGCCCGAGGTGCTCGCGCAGGGCCTCGACGTCCTCGACGAGGCGGTCGCACCGGTAGGAGGAGGGGTCTTCGGGAATCGCGGACCGGCCGGTGCCGCGGGTGTCCAGGACGATGAGCTGCCGGTACGCGGACAGGCCACCGAGGTCGCCGAGACAGCGGGAGCCCGCGGGCCCGCCGGGGATGCAGACGACAGGGGATCCGTCTCCGTGTACGTCGAAGGCGAGCCGGGTTCCGTCAGGCGCGGAGTAGATAGGCATGAGACGGATCCTGGCAGTCATAACCGGGTTGTACAACCCGGTTATGACGGTGCGGGTGCCGAGCTGTATAACCGACCCATGGCAGGTAACGAGGACACTCACGAGGGCTCCGGGTCGCTGACCGGGGCGCTGACCGAAGGGCAGGCCGAGCGGATGCTCGCGGGCATGAACGAGGTCATTCGCGCGGGTGAGGAGATGCGGAAGCTGCGCGCGGAGATGATCAAGCTGTTCGTCGACCTCGGCTGGACGCAGGACAAGATCGCCGAACTCGCGGAGATGAGTCAGCCCGCCGTGTCCAAGCAGGTGACGAGGCACAGGACGGGCGACCGGCTGCCGCCGATGCGGCTCCACATCGCCCAGCGAGATCTCCACTGGCTCGAAGGCCGCCTGTGGGGGCTTGCCGAGGCGATCTCCGAGACCCTGGACGACAGTGCCCACTGCAGCCGCTACGTGCATGCCCTCGGCCGGGGAAGGAAGCGCTTCACGCCCCAGAACGTCGACGAACTCCGACGACTCCTCGAAGAGGACCTGAGAGAGCATCAGGCTCAACTGCCGGGCAGCTACCGGTCCGCGTACGACGAGATCAGCCGCGGCCTCGACACAGCCACGAACTCAGCCGTCACCGGATCGGCCTCCGCGCGTCGGACCCTGGCCCATGCGATCCAGCGCGATCAGCTACCGAACCAGACGTGAGCACGCCGCATCGTGATGTGGGTCAGGCATCCGTTTCCAGGGCGGCCCGGAGTCCGCTCAGGATCGGCGCCAGTCCGTCCTGGTCCACTGGCACGGCCCGCTGAAGGTCAGCCAGGTCGTCCAGGGCCTCCACGACCTGGTGCCGGGAAGGGGTGTGCGCGAGGAAAGTCCGCAGTTGCTCCTCGGCGCGTTCCCAGTCGGGCAGTGCGCACAACAGCACTAGGAGGTTGCTGCGCGCCAAGTCCGCGAAGCCGGGTTCTTCGCGCGAGTGCGCCTGGTAGATGTCCATCGCCCGCTGCCACCGGTCCGCCTCTCGGGGTGATCCGGTGAGTCTCATGACCAGAGCGCTCTGGTAGGGAAACCAGCCGCAGTCGGGGCGGAGTTCGATGGCGCGGTCCAAGTCGGCGAGAGCTTCCTCGTAGCGCCCCAGGGCGCGGTATGTCTCACCTCGCCAGCAGCGTGGCCAGGGAGCGTGCGGGTCCAGGGCGATGGCGTGGTCGAGATCGGAGAGGGCGGATTCATGGCGGCCCAGGGTGAGATGGACGTCCCCACGAGCGGCATACGCCCACGCGTACTCCGGATCGACCGCGACCGCGTCGGTGAAATCCGTGATGGCTTCCTCGTGTTGACGCAGGTGGTGGCGGAGCAGGCCGCGGAAGACCATGGCCCAGGCGTCATGGCGGTTGAGCTCCAGGGCATGGTCGAAGTCCCTGAGGGCCGCTTCGTACTGGCGCAGGTTGTAGTAGAGGGAACCGCGGTTGACGAGATGCCATGACGAACGCGGGTCGACCCGGATGGCGTGGCCGTAGTCCGCCAGAGCTTCCTCGTAGTGGCGCGTGGCTTGGAGGGTGCGACCTCGACCCGTAAGAGCCCGAGGGAGATCCGGGTTCAGGGTCAGTGCGGCCGTGTAGTCGGCCAGCGCCTGAGTGTGCAGGCCGTCAAGCCGGCGCAGGCGGCCGCGGAATGCGTGGGCCAGAGCCCGACCTGCTGAATCCAGCCCGGAAGTAGTGAGCAGGAACGTCAACGCCTCCATGTCGCCGGAGGTCCGCGCCTCCACGTCGCCGGAGCCCCGCCCAGCGCAGTCCAGCAGGCGCTGCCCGGTTCGTACGAGGTCACCGGTGTCGTCGCTGTCCCGCCCCGCCTGGACGAACAACTGGCCCCACCGGCGCAGGGACTCGGTGCTGTGACCGCACGCACGCACCGCGTCGTGCAGGGCTTCGGACAGCGCGACGCGGTCCTGCGCGCAGAGCCGGTGGTACGTCTCGTCGAGCCGATGATCCCGCCAGGCGGCGTCGTCCCAGTAGCCGTCGGGCGACAGCCTTCCCTCCTGCTCGCGGCGCCACGTGCCGAAGACCGAGGCGAGTTGGGTGTGACTCCGGCGCCATTGGACGGGGGAGCGGGAGCGCTGTACTCGCAGCATGGGGGCACGGATGACGTCGTGGTAGCGGTGTCGGCCCGCCTGGTCGGTGAGGAAGGGCAGTCCGCGCAGCCACCGGAACCCGTCGACGGCGGACGTGGTCGCGAGGGCGCGGTAGATGTCCTCGTCGACGCGGAGGGGGAGGGCGCAGGCGAGGATGATGTCGCGGCGGGCGGGGTCCGTCTCCCACTTGAGGAAGCGCTCGACGGCCGTGTCGGAGGGGTCGCCGACGGCATCCACCTGCTGGGGGCGGCTCCTGGCGAGAGCGTCCAGGAGCACCGGCAGCCGGCCGGACAGGCGCAGGATCACGTCCACCACGCGCGCGTCGGTCACAGCGCGGGCGGCGAGCAGCACACGGGCCTCCTCCTCGGAGAACGGCTCGAGCGCAATGTCGGTGACCAGGTCAAGACTGTCGCCCCAGCACGCGGCGTCCAGTGGCCCCTGGCCCGCCAGCACCGCCAGAACGTTGACCGGCACTGCCCCGTACGCCTCACTGACCAGCACGTCCCGCAGCCAGACATCCAGTAGCGGCGCCGTGCGCTCGTAGGTGTCGAAGAACAGGGCCGCCCATGGCCGACGTCCCGCGACGTCACTCAGATCGGCCAGGAACTGGGGTGTGAGCACCTTGAGCGGTGACAGCACCAGGTGTACGTCCTCGTGGCTGCGCAGCCGTGAACTGAGCGCCGAACGCGCCCGGTCGAGGCCGGAGGCCACCTGCTCCGGGCGTATCGCACCGTTCAACGGGCCGAGCCCCGGGACGAGGCCGAGTCCGGCCACCCCGACCTGCGCGGCGAATGTGCTGGAGGACGACGGGCCTGCCCGGTGTGAGGGGGTCGGTCCGTGGCCCGTCTCGCTCATCAGTTGCTCGGCGGAGGCGGCGTCGGCCTCGTGGCACTTCTGCCGGTAGGCGGACAGTTGCTTGTCGAACGACTTCAACGGGCAGCCCTGGCGTGCCAGTTGGTCACTGATCGCCGCCATGGCCTCGACCGCGCTGTGCACGTCGTCCCCGACGACGGCGGTGACCGCTCCTTCCTCCCGTGCGGTCTCCTCCCATCGGCGTATCAGTGTCGATTTGCCCACCCCGGCGAGACCGTGCACATGGAAGAGGAACTGATAGGTGTCGGCGCTGGTCCCTTGCGCGAGGTTTTCCCGGAACACCGCAAGCTCGCGCCGCCGTCCGACGAAACCGCCGCTGCGCCGCCGCCGGATCAGCTCCTGCCGTGACACCGGCCCCTGTGCCATCGCAGCCTCCTCCGCGCCCGGCTTCCAGCATGTCGGATCGTGCGCTGTCGCGTGCGCCAACGGCTGGGACGGGCCGGGCCGGGCCGGGACAGGGTCCGGGAAAGGGGAGGCGTCCGTGCTGGCCGACCGGTGGGCTTCCAGCCGCTTCGCGGGCGTGGCGGTCGCTCTCGTCGCGGGGCTCGACGAGGGCCTCACCGTATCCGCGCCGCTGGACGATTCGCCGTAGATTTCGAAAGCGGGTGCGAGTACCGCAGGTAACGCCAGCGTTCCTCTCTCTTCCCGAATGGAAGTCACTCGAACTTCTTGTTTCCCGTGAGTCGGCTGTGCCAAGGTGAGCTTCCTCGCGCTCAGGCAATGATCAGACCCGCCATTCTTGTTCGAGATTCGTGCCGCCGACCCAAAAGGTCTTCAGGCGGCCGTATCGGACGGTTCCGCGATTTGTTGATCCATTTTTCCGTCTCGGTGAGCCTTAGGTATGCACCAATCAGGCGCCCCTTTTCGGTGGGTGTTGTTTTCCGTGTGCCGTCTTTCGGCTTGGAAGGAAAAGGTTCTGTGCAATCCCCCCACCCCCCACGACCTACCCACCCTCCTCGTGCCGGCGTGAGCCCCGACGAATCCGACATGAGTCTCGCCGCCCGACTGCGAGGCCTGTCGGAGGGCGAGTCGGACCAGCCCGTCGCGCTCCTGCTCGCGCGGCACTGGCAAGCGACGTACGACTACTCGGCCATCTGTCTTGCCTCGTGGTCGAGTTCGGCCTCGATGGTCGCCACGGCGTCCTTCCATCGGGTGCTCGGGCACATGGTGAGCGGTGAGCCGGGTGGGGCCCTGCGTCCGTATCTCCTGGTGACCGTCAGGGAGACCGTCAGAGGATGGACGGTCGATGAGCGCATATCCGCGCTTATGCCGGAACTCCGCAAACCGACCGGTGGCCGCGGTATGCGGGCGGCAACCTCCATGACCCCCGAAAAGCGGCGACTCGCGGCGCGCTCCTTCTGGGCCCTTCCCGGAGTCGCCCAGTGTCTGCTGTGGCACACCGCGGTCGAGGCCGACGACATATCCATACCCGCTGGTTTGTCGGGCTTGAGTGCCGACCTCGCTGCCAACGCCCTCGAGCAGGCGCGTGAGCAATTCCGGGCAGGTATCCTGCGCGGGCACCGGGAACTCGCGCCGACCAAGGAATGCCCCCTCTACAACCGAATCCTCGACGTCACCCTTCGCCGCGGCGGCACCTTGCTGCCCGATGTGCAGCAGCATCTGTCATCGTGCAGGCACTGCTGTGATGTGGCCGACCAACTCAGCTATGTAGAAGGCGAGTTGGGCACACTGCTGGCCGAAGCGGTACTCGGCTGGGGTGCCCGCCGCTACCTGCAGTCGCGGCCGGGGCGCGGGGGCGCCGCGAAGCGTGGCGCGGCAGCTTCCGGGCAGGGCGGCAGGCACTCGGGCGGCGGCGGACGTCATCGTCCGCCGTCCCACATCCCCCTTCCGGGCGGCCCGCTCGCGTCGACGCGCACGCACTCCAGGGCGCTGCGCACCGGAGCGGCGGTGGGGTCCGCGGCCCTGCTCGCGACCGTGCTCGTCATCGCTCTGTCGTCGGGTGACGGCAGCGGCGACGGGGCTGTGCCGCCGACGGGGATGACCGGGATGACCGGAAGCCGTGACGCCCGTCCGAGCGCGGAGCCCGAGCCGCCGTCCGACGGCGCTTCGGCGCCCACGCCCGCGCCCACTTCCGCGGAGTACCCCGGCAGATCCGACCAGGGCAGGCTCCGCAACGCGGCGGCGGATCTCTGCCTCGACATCCGGGGCAAGGCGAAGCCCGGTGCCGAGGTGAAGCTGGCGAAGTGCTCGGCCGCGGCGAGCCAGCAGTGGTCGTACGACAAGAACGGGCTCCTGAGCAGCGATGCTCATCCTCAACTCTGCCTGGATTCCCACCGGGACGACGGTGTCCTCGTCCTCGGCCCCTGCGTGGCGCCTTCGGCCGCGCACGCCGACGAGGTGCGCTACGACCTCACCGTGCTGGGGGAGTTGCTGCCCCGCTGGCACGAGGGTCTCGCGGTTGCGCCCGCCTCGTCGCGCAAGGGTGCGGATGTCGTGGTCAAGGTCCGTGACGGATCTCCGGAGCAGCGATGGATGATCGACTCCTCGACGAGCAGCCCGAATTCCCGGTCGATCAAGGGAAGGGGCAAGCCCACCGTGAAGGGCGTCGAGGGCGTCGAGGGCGTCGAGGGTTTCAAGGGCGCCAAGGGAGCCAAGGGAGCCGATGGCGGCAAGGACGGCCGCCACGCCACTCCGCGAGGGGATGACCGCGTCTGCGCCACCCGCTCGACCTGCGAACCGCCCTCGCCCCGCGAGCGGAGGCGAGGGCCGGCGGAGGACGGGGGGAAGGGCAATGGGGAGAGGGGCAACGGCGCGAAGGGCAAGGGAGGGAAGGGCAGAGGAGGGGCGGGCGCGGGCCGGCAGTCCGCGCCCGACTCGACCCGGGGCGGGGATGGCGCACAGCGGTATGCCGAAGCCGGCTGCTGTGCCGATCCCAAGCCGTTCGGGCCGAAGCCCCCTGCCGAGCGGCACCTGCGTTCTCCCGCAGAACGAACGGGAGTTGTTGATGGAGGGCCATCGGCTGAGGGGCGGCGTGCTGAGCGCTCGGTCAGCGGGACAGCTGGGGTGATCGGTGTTCAAGTTCCTGTGCGCGGACATGATCGCTCGTGAGGCGTACGACCGATACCTGCTGTGTGTACGCCGTCATTCCTGCCCGGCGCCGTACAAGGTGCTGCCCACCTCCCGGGCGAGATGTGCGGTCCACCGGATGGTGTCGTCGCGATCGGCCGTGCCCGCGACTCCTGTGACCGAGACGATGACACCGCCGACGCGGGCGTGAGCGGCGTACTCGGTGCGGACGTCGCCTTCGTACTCGACTTCGTGGAGTTCCAAGTACGCCTCGTCACCGATCCCTTCCAGTGGTTCCACGGAGTATTTCTCGTCGGCCGTGCCCGCCTCCATGTCGGAGGAGAAGGACGGGCAGTGGCGCCTGATGTCCTGCTCGAGGCGCATGTAGCCGCGGGCCGAGGCCAGGGGCAGCGACGCGAGCCACTGCACGGCCACCGCCTCCCCCTCGTTGCCGATGACACGCTGCGTGTGGGCCGCCGCCTCCGTGCCGCGGTAGGTGGCTGCGCCGAGCCAGGCCGGGGCCTCGTCGCCGAGGAGGCAGTACTGCCAGCGTCCACGCCGCTCCTCGCGGGTGCTCTCGAAGGCCATCGTGAACTCGTCGCCGCGCGTCAGATGCCGGCCGAATGCGGAGTCGGGCAGGATCGCCGTCTTCAACTCCTCGCCGGAGAAGACCTGTTGGGGCCCCGCGGTGGCGTCGCGGCCGGGCGCGGTCGCAGGGCCGGTGGGCGGCAGGATCTCAGGGGTGGGGCTCTGCTGCGAAGGCGAAGGCGAAGGCAAGGGTGAGGGTGAGGGTGGGGAGGACTGGTGTGGGGGCGCGGATGGGGGTGTCTCGCTCTTCCCCGCCCGGGTCGTCTCCTCACCGCCGCAGCCCGTCAGCGCCGGGAACACCATCAGGGCTGCCGCCAGCATGGGAACCACTCGTCGTCCGTTCACCGCTTCCCCCCTCCCCGAGCCGGCTGATCATCGGCCGCGCAAACCTAGCCGAGAGCCAGGACGAGAGCCAGGACGAGAGCCAGGGATTTCTACTGGTCAGGCGCCTGGGGCTCGTGTTGTCGTTGCGCAGGAGGACGGGAGGGCGGCCCCTCGCTCGGAATTCGGCGTAGCGGCGAGCACTGCGCCGATGACAGACTGCACCGATGATCGACGTTCTTCCGGGTGGTCTGACGGCACGACATCTTGTCGAGGAAGACCATCCGCAGGTACTCGCGGTGCTGGACACGTGGTGGGGCGGCCTGAAAGGGCCCGCCGGGGCGTTGGAGCGCTCACTGCTCCTGCCCAGGCTGTACTTCCAGCACTTCACCACCACCAGCTTCCTGGTCGAACGCGACGGGGGACAGGTTGGCGGGGGACAGGTCGGCGGAGGGCATGTCGCGGCCTTCCTGGTCGGCTTCCTTTCGCAGACCGAACCCGACGCCGCTTACGTGCACTTCGTCGGTGTCGACCCGCAACTGCACGGCCAGGGCATCGGACGAGCCCTGTACCGAGCCTTCTTCGCTCTCGCCGGCTCACACGGCCGCCGCTACGTGCACTGCATCACCAGCCCGCAGAACACCGCGTCGCAGTCCTTCCACACGCGGCTCGGTTTCACGGCGTCGGCGGTGAAACCGGACTACGACGGCCCTGGACTCGACCGGGTGACCTTCACGATCGACCTTGCTCCATGAGTCATGGCTGGGTCGTCTGACGCCGTGTGCCGGTGCCGGTGCCGGTGCCGGTGCCGGTGCCAGTACCAGTGCGAGAGGCGGGAGTTGCCGTGAGTTCTGAGTCGTCGGGTCCGTTCGGTCGGCGGTTCGTCGACCGCTGCGTGGTCGTCAGTGGGGGAGCCCAGGGGATCGGCGCGGCGACGGCCCGGCGGCTCGCGGCCGAAGGGGCCGGGGTGGTGATCGCCGATGTGGACACCGAGGAGGGCGAGCGCACCACACGCTCCATCCGTGAGGGTGGCGGGCAAGCGGTCTTCGAGGCGTGTGACGTGGCGGAGGAAGAGTCCTGGGCGCGGGTGGTGGCGGCCGCCCGCGCCCGCTTCGGCCCGGTCTCCGGCCTGCTCAGCAATGCCTACACGGTGCGCGGCGGCGCCGCCGACGCGATCGAAACGGCGGACTGGAACCGCCAGTTGTCGGTGATGCTGACCGGTGCGTTCCTCGGCGTACGGGCCTGCCTGGACGACCTGCGCGCCACGCGAGGCGCGGTCGTCCTCGTCTCGTCGGTGCACGCCGTCATGGGGCTGCCCGGACGCCCCGCCTACGCGGCGGCGAAGGCGGGCCTGACCGGCCTGGCACGCCAGCTGGCGGTGGAGTACGCACCCGGCGTGCGGGTCAACGCGCTGCTGCCCGGGCCCATCCTGACCCGTGCCTGGGACGCGGTCGGCGCGGACGACCGGGCGCGCAGTATCGAGCAGACCCCCGCGGGCCGCCTCGGCCGCCCGGACGAGGTCGCGGCGAGCGCGGCGTTCCTGCTGAGCGACGAGGCGTCCTTCGTCACCGGTGCCAGTCTCGTGGTGGACGGTGGATGGAGCGTGTACAAGACCTCCGCCTGAGCCAGTCCATCGGCCGTCCCCCCCATTCGCCATCTGCCGTGCTGCCCATGGAGGTTCACCCCTTGAAGATCGCCCGGATCGAGACGTTCGCAGTCCCGCCCCGCTGGCTTCTGTGCCGCGTGGAGACCGACGAGGGAGTGGTCGGGTGGGGCGAGCCGGTGGTCGAGGGGCGCGCGGCAACGGTGCGTACGGCCGTCGGCGAGCTGGCCGAACTCCTCATCGGCAAGGACCCGTCGGGCATCGAGGACCACTGGCAGGTGATGACGAAAGGCTCCTTCTACCGGGGCGGCCCGGTCCTCTCCAGCGCGGTGGCCGGACTCGACCAGGCTCTGTGGGACATCGCGGGCAAGCGGCTAGGCGTGCCGGTGCACGTACTCCTCGGCGGCCCGGTCCGCGAGCGGGTGCGCGCGTACAGCTGGGTGGGGGGTGACAGCCCCGCCCACATCACGGAGCAGGTGACGGCCCAGGTCGAGGCGGGTTTCACCGCGGTGAAGATGAACGCGAGCGGCCGTATGAACCCGCTGGCCACCGTCGCCGACATCGACGAGATAGTCACCCGTGCCGCCGCGGCCCGCGAAGTCCTGGGCCCCGGAAGGGACTTCGCGCTGGACTTCCACGGCCGCTTCCACGCCGCGAACGCCCGCCAGTTGCTGCCCCACCTGGCCCCGCTCGCGCCCATGTTCGTCGAGGAACCGCTCCTGCCGGAGTACGGTCACCTGCTGCCCGCCCTGGTCGCCTCCTCAGCCGTGCCGATCGCCACCGGCGAGCGCCTGTACTCGCGGCAGGACGTACTGCCCGTCCTGCAGGCAGGCATCGCGGTCCTGCAGCCCGACCTGTCCCACGCGGGCGGCATCTCCGAAGTCCGCCGCATCGCCTCCCTGGCGGAGACCTTCGACACCCTCATCGCCCCGCACTGCCCGCTGGGCCCCGTGTCACTGGCCGCCAGCCTCCAGCTCGCCGTCAGTGTCCCCAACTTCCTCATCCAGGAACAGTCGATCGGCATCCACTACAACACCGGCGCCGACGTCCTGTCCTACCTGGCCGACACCGAAGTCTTCCGCTTCCATCAGGGGCATCTCCTGCGCCCTGCCGGGCCGGGACTCGGCATCGAGATCGATGAGGCGGCAGTGCGTGCGGCCGACGACAGCGAGGCCGACTGGCACAACCCGGTGTGGCGGCACGAGGACGGCTCGTTCGCCGAGTGGTGAGGGCGACGCGGGCGCGGCTGCGGGCTGGCCGGTAACTTTGGAGGCGTGGACTCGGTTCTGCACGAAGGCGACCGCCTGCGCGGGTGGGAGGTCGCGTACCCGCGCCGAGCGCCGCTCGACGGCGTGGTGGTGGCCGGATTCCGTGACAGGGCGGCGGCCGGCCTTGACATGCGGGTCATCCCTCAGCCGCTCGTGACGGTCGTCATCGAACTCGGCGATGACGCCCTGGCCGTCGAGAACACCGGCGGCAGCCGAGCGCTGAGGAGTCTCGCCGCCGGTCTTTCGCCGGGGGAGGCCCGCATCCGCGCGGAGCGCGTGGACTGCGTGGAGGTACGTATGTCCCCGGTGAGCGCCTACTCGCTCCTGGGCGTCTCACCCACCGACATGGACGGCGGCGTGTTCGGTCTGGAGGAGCTGTGGGGGCGCCATGAGCCCCGCCTCCGCGAGCAGTTGACCAGCGCCGGGGAGTGGGGTGACCGCTTCGCGCTGCTGGACGAGTTTCTGATGCGTCGCCTCGCGTCGGCTCCGTCGATGGATCCGGAGGTCGCCGGCAGCTGGCAGCGGATCGTCTCCCGCCGGGGTCAGGTGCGGGTCGGCGATCTGGCGGTGTCGTGCGGGTGGAGCCGCAAGCGGCTGTGGTCGAGGTTCACCGCACAGGTGGGCCTGACGCCCAAGCGCGCCGCGATGCTCGTACGTTTCGACCGAGCAGTCCGAGGCCTTTCGGCGGGCCGCCACCCCGCCGATGTCGCCGTGGCGTGCGGATACGCCGACCAGTCCCACCTGCATCGCGACGTCCTGGCCTTCGCCGGCTGTACACCGGGAGCGCTGGGACCGCCGCCGGACGTCTATGCCGCGGGCGGCAGCCACCCGTGACGGCGAGCGGCAGGGGCCGGCCGAGCAGCGGGGACCAGGCCGGACAGCGGGGATGAGCCGAGTAGCAGGGGAACATTCGTCCAAGACGTGATGCGTTGCCGCCGGTGAGGGTGGAGCCATGAGAAGCCATGTCGAACGCAGCTCGCCGAACGCGCCCTCCCTCATGCTGATTCACGGATATGCCGCCCCAACGGCCTGGTGGAACCCGCTGGTTCTGGTGCTGGCCAAGGCGGCCAAGCCCACCAAGCCCCCCAAGCACCCCAAGCCGCACGGCAACCTCGCTACGCAGCCGTTGTTGGCCTTTACAGGGGCAGGGCGCGTTCGTTCACCACGTGCTTCATGACGAGTGTGGAACTCAGGCGCTGCACGCCGGGCAGCGTGGCGAGCTTGTCGTCGTAGAGGCGCTGGAAGGCGGGCAGGTCCTTGGTGACGATGCGCACGAGATAGTCGGGGTCCCCGAAGAGGCGCTCGGCCTGCAGGATCTCGGGGATCTCGGTGAGGGCGTGCTCGAAGGCGGAGACGGTGTCGCGGTCCTCCTGGCGCATGGTGACGAAGACCAGGGCCTCGAAGCTCAGCCCCACGGCGCGCGCGTCGAGGATCGCGCGGTAGCCGCGGATGGCCCCGCTGCGTTCGAGTTCGCGCAGCCGGCGGTGGCACGGGGAAAGGCTCAGCCGCACGCGGGCCGCCAGTTCCGTGACCGTGAGACGGCCGTCCTCCTGGAGCTCGGCAAGAATCTTCCGGTCCACGTTGTCCATGGGGGAGATTCTTCCACCCCGGTCACCTCACCTGGCAATACTTGGAAACACCTTTGGGCTCTTCGGAACTAATCTCCTACTCAGAACCTGTTTGAGAGGGAGAAGTACGTCGTGGCCGTCAGTTCCATAACCGCCTTCTGGGCGGTCTCAGTCCTGCTCATCCTCGTACCGGGGGCGGACTGGGCCTACGCGATCAACGCCGGGCTCCGCGATCGGTCCGTGGTCCCGGCCGTCAGCGGCCTTCTGCTCGGCTACCTCGCGCTGACGGCCGTGGTGGCCGCCGGGGTGGCGGCGGTGGTGACGCGGACGCCGTCCGTCCTCACCGTCCTGACTGTCCTCGGCGCTCTCTACCTCGTGTGGCTCGGCGCCACGACGCTCGCCCGGCCCGCCGTCGCCGGGACGGAGCCACAGGAGGGAGACAGCGAGGCGGTGGGGGCCCGGGTCCTCAAGGGGGCGGGGATCAGCGGCCTCAACCCCAAGGCGCTCCTGCTCTTCCTGGCGCTGCTGCCGCAGTTCACCGCGCCGCACGGCAGCTGGCCACTGGCGGCCCAGATCGGCACGCTCGGCCTTGTCCACACGCTCAGCTGCGCCGCGATCTACCTGTGCGTGGGCGTACTGGCGCGCACCATCTTGCGGGCACGCCCGAAGGCCGCGCGCGCCGTCACCCGCGTCTCGGGCGCCGCGATGATCCTGATCGGCGTGCTCCTGCTCGCGGAACGCCTCGCGGCCTGAGGCGCGTATGTCACGGGTCCGGTGGCGCGTACGTCACGCGGCGTCCTGCTCACCCCGCCACTCGTGCGCGAGCAGGGACCAGATCTCCATGTCGTGGCGGACGCCCTTGTACAGCGCCTGCTCGCGCAGGGTGCCGTCCAGGTGCATGCCCGCGCGCTGGGCGACAGCTCGACTGCGGGTGTTCCCGGTGCTGTTCCACCACTCGATCCGGTGCATGCCGCGCTCGCCGAACGCGTACGCCATCAAGTGCCGTACCGAGGCGCTGATCAGACCGTGCCCCTCACCCGCGGGCTCGGCCCACACGCCGATCTCGCAGTTTCCCCTCGCGGCGTCGAAATGCACGAACATCACGCCACCGATCAGGACGCCGTCCCGCCAGATCCCGTAGATCCGCCCGGCGTCGGCGGCCTGCTTGTCCGCGAAGCTCTGCAGGGTGGCGCGGGCGGATTCCAGGTCGGTGGAGCGCGAGGCCCAGGGGATCCACGGGTCGGTGTTGGTGCGGGCCCGGTCGATGTGGGCCAGGAACTCGGCGTCCTGCCAGGGCTCCAGCATGCGGAGCTCGGCATTCTCGGTCAGCGATATGGCGTAAATGGCTGGTCCTATGCGGGTGTCCGGCTGGGCGCGCGCGGGTGTCCGGCGTCGCACACCAGGTACGTAACGAACGTTGGGTATGTACTCTAACGGCTATGACGCCGCCCGCCCGTACAGACCATGACGCCCGCAGGACCGAGGTTTCCCAGGCCGTGTGGCGGGTCCTTGCCGCCCATGGCTTCGGCGGCCTCACCTTGCGCGCGGTCGCCGCGGAGATGGGGGCCACCACGGGCCTGCTCACGCACTACTTCCCCAGCAAGCGCGCCCTCCTGAAACACGCCCTCGAGGTACTCGACCGGCACTCGGCCGACCGCCCCCGCCCGGCGGCGGAACGGGCAGGTGAGGCGTCCGGTCTGGTGATGCTGCGGGCGACGCTGCTCGACATCCTCCCGCTGGACGAGGAGAGCGCCGCGAGCAACCGCATCTGGGTGGCCTCCTGGGACGTGGCGCTCGCCGATCCGGAGCTGGCCCGGGAGCACGCCGAGCGCTACCGCCGTGCGCGCGAGCGGATGGCCGGGCACATCGCGCGGGCACAGGAGTTGGGCGAACTGCCGCTCGGCCCACGGACCGAGGACACCGCCGCGGCTGCCCAGAGCTTTGTGCTCGGCCTGGTCGTCCAGGCGCTGTTCGCGCCCCACGAGTTCCCTGCCGAGCGGCAGATCGCGCTGGTCGACGCGTACGTGGCGCGGCTGGGTTCGTAGTGCTGGGGGTGCTCGTCACCGCCGCATCCGCGGGTCCTTCGTGGGGTCGGCATACAGGGGCGGGCAGCCTTGCTCGACAGCTTCGGGGCGCAGTTCGTAGTGCCAGGATTCGTTGCGGTAGATCTGGCACAGTCCGTAGCCGGCACCGTGTTCGGACAGCCACGTCGTGGCATCGGAGTGCCCGATGTCGATGGCGTCCCCCGACACGTGCGGAGAGGTGTCCGCTGTGGCCACCCACCGGGCGGCTTCCTCTTTCGAGCCGTACTTGGAGATGGCCTCGCGAAGCAGCTCATCCTGGTACTCCGGTGAACGCCAGCCACTGTTGACGTAGAAGGTGACCTCGTCGTCCCCGGCGTCCTTCGCGGCCCGGCGGAGGGCATCGACCAGATCGGGATCGAGGTTGGTCACGGCCGGAGTGTTGTCATCGAAGACCGTCACACCGTCGGAGACGACGCCACCTGCCTCGCCCAGCGCACCAGGGTGGTTGCCCCGACGGCCGTCACCGGGCGAGGCGACCGGGGAGGATATCGAGGTCGACGGGGACGAGGATTCCGGTGACTGACAGCTGAGGACGCCCATCAGCGTCGCGCCGCCGACCACCAGGGCGGCGAGGACGGTCGATCGCGTACGGCGGGCCGTTGTCCGTGCCGTTCGTGCTGATTCGATGTAGGTCATGCCCGCAGTCAAGGCAGCGCGGTGTTGCCGGCCCGTATGCGGTTTTCGATATGCCGACGATATGCGCCGACTCGTAGCCTCGGAGCATGCGAGTGCTGATCGTCGAGGACGAGCCCTATATGGCAGAGGCCATCCGTGATGGCCTGCGCCTGGAAGCGATCGCGGCGGATATCGCGGGGGACGGCGACACCGCTCTGGAGCTGTTGAGCCTCAATGCCTACGACATCGCCGTCCTGGACCGGGACATTCCAGGGCCCACCGGGGACGACGTCGCCAGAAGCATTGTCGCCTCCGGCAGCGGAATGCCGATTCTCATGCTCACCGCCGCCGACCGTCTCGACGACAAGGCCACCGGGTTCGAACTCGGCGCGGACGACTACCTCACCAAGCCGTTCGAGCTGCAGGAACTCGTGCTCAGGCTCAGAGCACTCGACCGCAGGCGTGCGTACAACAGGCCGCCTGTGTGGGAGATCTCGGGGCTGCGGCTCGACCCCTTCCGCCGCGAGGTCTACCGCGAGGGCCTCTATGTCGCGCTGACCAGGAAGCAGTTCGCCGTGCTCGAAGTGCTGGTCGCAGCCGAGGGCGGTGTCGTCAGCGCCGAGGAGCTGTTGGAGCGGGCCTGGGATGAGAACGCGGACCCGTTCACCAACGCCGTACGGATCACGGTCTCGGCCCTGCGCAAGCGGCTGGGCGAACCCTGGGTGATCGCCACGGTGCCCGGGGCCGGATATCGCATCGAGACCGGAGGCAGGGAGGGAGGAGACCATGGATAGGGCGCCCGGGTTGAGCGTTCGCTTCAAGCTCACCCTCAGCTACGCCGGATTCCTCATGCTCGCCGGCGGCCTGCTGCTCGCGGCGGTGTGGGTGTTCCTCCTTCGGTACGTCCCCAATCGCGCGATGCTCTATGACCCCGACGACCGCCCACACGGCGTCTTCCCCGTCCGGTCCGCCCTCCTGGACGTCTTCGCTCCGAGGGCGGCCGCTGTCCTGGCGTTCTTGCTGGTGTTCGGCCTCGTGGGCGGGTGGATCCTCGCCGGCCGGATGCTCGCCCCGCTGACCCGCATCACGGACGCCACCGGCATGGCCACGAACGGATCACTCTCCCACCGGATCCGACTCCCCGGCCGCAGCGACGAGTTCCGCGAACTCGCCGACGCCTTCGACACGATGCTCGAACAACTCGAAGCGCACGTCGCCGAACAGCGGAGATTCGCGGCCAACGCCTCGCACGAACTGCGCACACCGCTGGCGATCTCGCAGGCGCTCCTCGACGTGGCCCGCAACGATCCGACACAGGACCTGGGTGAGATCATCGGCCGCCTGCACGCCGTCAATGCCCGGGCGATCGACCTCACCGAGGCGCTGCTCGTGCTCAGCCGCGCCGACCAGAAGTCCTTCACGCCGGAGCCGGTCGACCTGTCCCTGCTCGTGGAAGAGGCCACCGAGACACTGCTCCCGCTCGCCGAGAAGCGGGGCGTCACCATCGAGACCTCCGGTGACATCGCCCCGGCTTACGGCTCCGGTGCGCTCCTGCGGCAACTGACGACGAACCTCGTGCACAACGCGATCGTGCACAACCTGCCCGCGAAGGGCACGGTGCGGGTCGAGACCGGCGCCGGCCCCGAGGCCGTGGTGCTCACGGTCGAGAACAGCGGCGAGAAGCTCTCCGCGCAGTTGGTCTCGACTCTCACTGAGCCGTTCCAGCGCGGCACCGAACGCATTCGCGGCGACCACGCGGGTGTCGGCCTCGGCCTGGCCATCGTCAAGCGGATCACCGAGGTGCACGACGGATCCCTCACCCTCACCCCCCGTCCCGCGGGAGGACTGCGTATCGCCGTTCAACTGCCCGCACCACCAGCACATCTCACCCCTAGGACGTCTGACAAGTGAGCGAAGCGATACGAGAAGTCACGGACGCGCGGCAGCAGGTCGAGACCGAGGAGCCCGCCGTGACCTTCGGCACGGGGGACACCGGGTCGGATGCCCGGGGCTCGCGCCCGCGCCGGGCGATCCGCGCTCTGTCCCGGCCGGGGCCCTGGAAGCGCGGCCTGGTGCTCGCGGCGCTGGCCCTGCTGCTCGGTCTGCTCATGCTGCTGCACGCGCGGATCACGGACAGGGGCGGCCTCGGCAGCCTGGTGGAGACGTTCCTGCCGTGGTTCGGCCTGTTCGTCCCGGTGTTGCTCGCCGGGGCGCTGTGGCGGCGCTCCGCGGCGGCGGTGGTCGCGCTGTTGCTGCCTCTCGTGACGTGGCTGAGCCTCTTCGGCGGGCTGCTCCTCGGCACGTCCAAGGCGGGCGGCGACCTCACTGTGGTCAGCCACAACGTCAACGCCGAGAACTCCGACCCGGTCGGCACCGCGCGCGACCTGGCCGCTTCCGGAGCGGACCTGCTGGCCCTCGAGGAGATGACCCCGCAGGCAACGGTCACGTACGAGAAGGAGCTGGCGAAGGCGTACCCGCACCACACGGTGAAGGGCACGGTCGGGCTGTGGAGCAAGCTGCCGCTGTCGGGCACCCGGACGGTCAACGTCGTGCGGGGCGACGTCGGCCCGCTGGCGAGAACCCGGCCGACCGGTCATCCGGAGGACCCGCCCCGGGCGCTGCGCACCACGGTGGCCACGGACCGGGGGCCACTCGCGGTGTACGTGGTGCACCTGGGTTCCGTGCGGCTGCAGCCGAGAAACGGCTTCTGGACGGACTCGCGCGACTTCGGCGCGGACGCCCTCGCCGAGGCCGTCGCCGCCGAGCGGAACGAGCGGATGGTGGTGCTCGGCGACATGAACGGCACCACGGACGACCGTGCGTTCGACGGCTTCACCTCGCAGCTGAAATCGGCCCAGGAGACGGCCGGCGACGGCTTCGGCTTCACCTGGCCCGCGTCCTTCCCGATGGCGCGCATCGACCAGATCCTGGTCCGCGGCGTGCGACCGGAGAGCTCGTGGGTCCTGCCGGAGACCGGCAGCGATCACCTGCCGGTGGCGGCCGGAATCAGCTGGTGAACACCGCGAGGGCCGCCGCCTCAGCGCCCTGGTGTTCGTGAGCGGTGTGCCGCGACGCCGGTGAGGGTCGGTTCGATTTCCGGGTGCAGTACCAGTGCGTCGTCGTAGTCGCCGCGGTGTTCGTGGCGGTAGGGGAGCGGCTCGGTGACCGGCAGGCTGCGGAGCCGTTCGCGCAGTTCGGCCGCGCGGTCGTCGTAGCCGGCTTCGTCGAGGCGGTCGGCTCCGTAGACGACGTACGGCGGGAGGGCGTCCATCCCCGTGTACCAGAAGGTGCCGTGCAGCACAGGGAACAGCACCTCGTCCAGTTGCCCGTGGATCCCGCGCGGCCCGAAGCCGGACTCCCGCGCGCCGACCGAGGTGATGACCATGGCGCGCTTTCCTGCGAGGCCGCCGTCGCCGTAGCGCAAGGTACGCCCCGAATGGTCCTGGAGGCCGAAGGCGAAGCCCTGCACGAGTACCCGGTCGAACCACCCCTTGAGGATGGCGGGCGGACCGAACCACCACAGCGGGAACTGGAAAACCAGCGTGTCGGCCCAGGCGATCTTCTCCTGCTCGGCGGTGATGTCGTCCGTCAACTCGGCCGCGCTGTAGGCGTGTTCCTGCTCGGCTCCGACCAGGAGCCGGTCGGCCGTATCGCGGTGGAAGTCGCCGGAGTCCACCACCGGTTTCCAGTTCATCGCGTAGAGATCGGACTCGCGGACCTCGTGCCCGAGGTCGCGCAGATCCTGTATCCCGCCGTCCCGCAAGGAGCCGTTGAGGGATTGCGGTTCGGGGTGTGCGAATACCCAAAGAATCTTCATGCCATCGATCCTCCGCCGTGGCCCGGACGGGGGACGAGTGGCCAGATGGTCAGACAGTGCAAGGATCTGGCCAAGAGGGTGGGGCGTTGAAGCGGGGTGGTGCTGTTGGGCGCATCGAGTGACGGCTCACCCTCAGGTCGAGGGTGAGGGTGAGGGTGAGGGTGAGGGTGGTAAGACGGCCTCGCAGTCCCGCCAGGCCGCGGGGCTCAGCAGGGGGCGGAGGCTGGTGAAGAGGTTCAGCAGGCCGGCGCCCCGTCGGACTCGGAAGTCGCTGTCGACGCGCGCGATGTCGAGTTCATTGGCCGCGGTGAGTTCGGCGAGGTCTTCCGCGTCGCGGCGGGCGGGGGTGAAGGTTCGGCCGGTGAAGCGGTCCCGGAAGGACGGGGCCTGACCGGCCAGTGAGGGATAGGTGGCCTTCCGGTCGCAGCTTGCGTAGAAGTACACGAGGTACTCCGCTTCGGGCCCGATGGCGGCGGAGGCCCGCGCGCGCCCGTCGAGCGGCAGCAGTGCTGGGGCGAAGCCGTCGGTGCCGTACAGCGCGTGGCACAGTCCGGCCAGTTGCAGCGTCGGCCGCGCGTTCCAGTGGACGAGCTGTTGGCGTACGCGGTCGAGGTGGGCCAGGAGCGTGCCGCCGGGGTGGTCGAGGGTCTTGGCCCCAAGGTCGAGCAGGAGCTGCCGAGCGGCGCGGGTGGCGTCGATGGGGGCGTCGGGCATGGACTTGGATTCCTCTCCGGGCGGCGGCGGCTCGGGTCGGGGGCCCGCGAAGAGCGTCTCGGGGCCCGCGAAGAGCGTCCCGCCCGCCCGAGACTCAAGTCAATACTCGGGGTTCCTTGCATGCACCCAAGCGTCAGCTTTGATGTCGCGCGTCAGGTTCGATGTCGCGGGCGCGTGGCATCGGGCGGGTTCAGCCGGTCGCGCGTGTGCTCTCCCGCACCATCAGTTCGTATCCCGCGGTGAGCCGTGTGTGCGGGGCCATCGCTCCGGCGTCGATCCTGCGGAGCAGTGCGTCCACGGCCAGTTCCGCGATGCCCCGCTTGTCGGGAGCGATGGTGGTCAGACTCGGCACGCTGTAGCGGGATTCCTCCACGTCGTCGAAGCCGGCCACGGCCAGGTCGTCCGGGACCCGCAGCCCGTGTTCGTGCGCCGCCCGCAGCGCTCCGGAGGCCAGCATGTCGTTGAAGCAGAAGACGGCGTCCGGCGGGTCCGCAAGGCTCAGCAGCGCGCGCATCGCGGCGGCTCCCGCCGCGCGGGTGAACGCCCGTGTGTCCGGCGCGAGTTGAGGGTCGTGCGGGACGCCCGCCGCGTGCAGGGCTGTCAGATAGCCGTGCATGCGCTGGAGAGTCGTCGCGTGGGCGGGGCCCGAGGGCTGTCCGACGACGGCGACGCGGCGACGGCCGAGGGACAGGAGGTGGTCGGTGACCTCGCGCGCCGCCGCCGAGTTGTCGATCAGGACGTGGTCCGCGGGGATCTCGTACGACTGCTCGCCCAGGAGTACGAGCGGCACGCGGCCTTCGCGGGCGGCGAGTACCTGCTCGTCGAGGCGGAGCGGGCTGAGCAGGACGCCGTCGATGAGCGGATCGCTGAGTCCGCAGGCGATACGGAGCTCCTCGTCCGCGTTGCCCCCGGTGTCCTCGATGAGCACGGTGCAGCCGCGCTTCTTCGCGGCCGCGATGACCTGCGCGGCCAGTTCGGCGAAGTACGGTGCGACGAGTTCGGGCACGGCCAGGGCGATGATGCCGCTGCGTCCGGTGCGCAAGTGGCGTGCGGAGGCGTTGGGTTGGTAGTCGAGGTCGGCGATGGCACGCAGGACGCGCTCACGCGTCCGGTCGGCGACTCTGGTCTCGCCGCGGACGACGTTCGACACCGTCTTGATCGATACCCCGGCGCGTTCCGCGACGTCCTTCAGGCGAGTGCCTGCCACGGTGTTCCCCCTCCCCCTGACCTCCCCCGACAGCAGCAGCGTACGTCATGGTCCAACGTTGTAACCGGTTAGGGCGGATGTGGATCCGTCCCGTACGTGAACAGGTAATGCAGGCCCAGGTGTTGACGCCGTATGGCCAGCTGAGTACAACGTTGTAAACGCAGCAGGCGGCCACGAAGTGCGGTTGTCGCCGATGTGCATTCCAACGTTGCACCCCGTATCAGTCTTGTCCGCCTTGCCAGTCTTGTCCGCCGTGGAGGGACGCATGCCCATGCGGGACCGCATACCGACCCCGTCGCCGCCCGCCCCGTCCCGCCGCCGTGTACTGCGCGGAGGGCTCGCGCTCGGCGCGGCCGGCGCCGCCGGGCTCAC
Source organism: Streptomyces sp. NPDC033180 (assembly GCF_055577645.1). NCBI lineage: Bacteria > Bacillati > Actinomycetota > Actinomycetes > Kitasatosporales > Streptomycetaceae > Streptomyces > Streptomyces sp. NPDC033180. Next base: position 244,413 of record NZ_JBVIPU010000006.1, read on the forward strand.
CGTCGGCGGCTGCGGGAGCACCATCGCGCAGGGGTTCACCGGCGGGGCCCCCTCGTCGTCGCGACTGAACTTCTGGAACCCGTTCACCGGCGGCGACGGCGAGCGGATGCTGGCGATGCAGGACGCCTACCGGGCCGCGCACCGCTCGACCGAGCTGAAATCGGCGACGTTCTTGTGGGGCAACCCGTACTACACGAAGCTCACCCTCGCCACGCTCGGCGACCGCCCACCGCAAGTCGCGGTCGTCCACCTGTCGAAGTTGCCCACGCTCGCCGAGGCCGGCCTGCTCACCGAGCTGCACACCGATGATCTGGCCCGACACGGTCTCACCGAGGACAAGTTCGACGCGCGGCCCTGGCGGAAGTCCCAGTTCGACGGGGCTCCGCACGCCGTGCCGCTCGACACGCACCCCTTCGTGCTCTTCTTCCGCACGGACATCGCCGAGAGGGCCGGACTGCTCGACGGGCAGGGCCAGTTGGTGGACGTCGACGGGCCCGACGCCTTCATCGACGCCATGCGTGCGGCGAAGGAGGTGACCGGCGCCTGGGGCGGTTCGGTCGCCTCGGTGAAGGAGGCCTCGATGCAGTTCCGCCTGTTCTGGTCGCTGTACCGGCAGATCGGCGGCGGGGATCTCGTCGCCGACCAGGGCAAGCGGGTGGTCATCGACACCGCCGCCGCGGCCGAGGCGCTCGCGTACGTCCGGCGCCTCAGCCAGGAGAAGGTGATCCCGGCGAACACCGATGGAAAGGGCGCCATCACGCTGCTGACCACCGGCAAGGCCGGATTCCTGATGGACGGCGTCTGGCAGGCCCTCGCGGTCCAGTCGGCGAAGGTGAAGTTCGACATGCGGCCCCTGCCGCGCGTCTTCAAGGACGCGCCCTACGCCTGCGCCGCCGACTCGCACGCCCTGGTGCTGCCGAAGGCCCCCACCGAGACGGCCGGGCGCCTCGATCTCTCCCTGGGGTTCATCGCCTCGATGCTGCACTCCAGCAAGTTGTGGGCGCAGGGCGGCCATGTGCCGGCCTGGCTGCCGACGCAGCGTTCACGCGCGTACCAGGAACTGGTTCCGCAATCGCACTACGCCACGGCCGCCGACGGAGCGGTCTACGATCCGGCCGCCTGGTACGGCGGCGCGGGAAGCACCCTGCAGAACGTGGTGGGCGACGCCGTGGGCTCCGTCTTCACCGGCGACACCAGCCCCACGGCGGGCGCCGCGCGGCTGCGCCGCGAGCTGCGCGACCTGGCGTCGCGCCCCGCTCCCGTATGACCCGGCCCGTCTCCGGGCCCTTCCCGGTCCGCAGCCCAGCTCCCCTTGAGTCGACTCCGCTTGAGCCAACAGCCCTTGCGCCACCTGCCCCTGGATCCCGTACGCCTTGACCGAAAGGCCGAACCGTGGCCACGACGACCGTCCCCTCCCCGACGTCCAGCAGAGGCGACCGCTGGGCAGGACCGGGGATGCTGCTGCCCTTCGCCCTCTTCTACCTGGTGTTCCTGGTGGGGCCGCTCATCTACACCGTGGTCGCCGGATTCTTCGAGACGAGCCTGCTCAAGAGCGGCCTCGGTGACTTCGCGGGCCTGACGAACTACAAGGAGGTGCTCGGCGACGCGGAGTTCTGGCGGACCCTGCGCAACACACTGTGGTTCACGGTCCTGACGACCGTGCCGCTGGTGCTGCTCAGCCTGGCCCTCGCGGTGCTCGCCGACCGGTTCGTGCGCGGTCGCTGGTTCTTCCGGTTCGCGTTCTTCGCGCCGTTCGTGCTGCCCTCCGCGGTCATCTCACTGCTCTTCATGTTCATCTACGCCGACCAACTCGGCCTGGCCCAGGAGGCGGTGAAGTGGGTCGGCGTCGAGACCCCGCCGTCCTGGCTCGGCGACCCGGACTGGGCGATGATCTCCATCGCGGCGGCCACGGTGTGGTGGACGATCGGCTTCAACTTCGTGCTCTACCTGGCAGGGCTGCAGGACGTGCCGCGCGAGGTGCACGAGGCGGCCGCCATCGACGGCGCCGGGCCCTGGCAGCGCATCCGGCACGTGGTGGTGCCGATGCTGGGCCGTACGACGACGCTGGTGACGGTGTTGCAGATCATCGCCTCGCTCAAGGTCTTCGACCAGATCTACATGATGACCAGCGGCGGCCCCGACGGCAGCACCCGCCCTTCGCTGCAGCTCATCTACGACACCGGGTTCGTCGAGGGCCGCGTGGGCTACGCCTCGACCGTGTCGCTGCTGCTGTTCCTGGTGATCCTGTTCGTCTCCCTCGTCTGGTTCGCCCTCGTACGCCGTGCCGAGAAGGAGAGCTGACCATGACCGCGATCGCCACGCGCCCCGAGACGGAACAGCGCGGTGCCACCGTGCCACCGGCCCGCCACCGCGACTCGGAGCGCCTGTTCAACCGGGTGGCGCTCGGCACGCTCATCGCCCTCGCGCTGCTGTGGCTCGTGCCGCTCGCGTGGGCGCTGGCCACCTCGGTGCGCCCCGCGCAGGAGGTCGTCACCCACCCCACCGGGTGGTTCACCGCGCATCCGACCCTGGACGCGTACGGGGAGATCTTCGACGCGGGCAAGCTGCCCTACTGGTACGCCAACAGCTTCATCACCTCGACCCTCACCACGGTCCTCACGGTGATCATGGCGTCCCTGGCCGCGTTCGCCCTCTCGCAGACCCGTTTCCGGCTGCGTCGGGCCGCGTTCGTGATGCTGCTCGCCGGGATCATGATCCCGGGCCAGGTCCTGATGATCCCGCAGTTCCTCGCGCTCCAGTCGGCGGGCCTGCTGAACACCTACTGGGGTGTCGTGCTGCCCCAAGTACCCAATGTCGTGGCCGTGTTCGTCTTCAAGCAGTTCTTCGACGGGATACCGCGGGAGCTGATCGACGCGGCGCGCGCGGACGGGGCGGGCTGGCTGCGCACCTACTGGCAGATCGTGATGCCGATCTCCCGCCCGGCCGTCTCCGCGGTCACGATCTTCGTGTTCGTCGGCGTCTGGAACAACTTCCTGTGGCCGCTGCTCGTGGTGACCGACCCCGAGATGATGACGCTGCCCGTCGGACTCACCTCTGTCCAGGACGTGTTCGGCGTCCCCTACGCCCAGCTCATGGCGTCCGCCGTGCTCGGCGCGATCCCGCTGCTCGCCGTCTTCGCGCTGTTCCAGCGCCGCATCGTCGAGGGCATCGCAGGCACCGGCCTCAAGTAACCCCCGCCCCCTCGTACATCAACCCACGCAGAAGAGAGGCACCAGAACATGCCGCACACCGCTCGGTTCGTCATCGACCCGGAGTTCAGCGTCGGAGACGTCGACCCGCGCCTGTACGGAACCTTCGTCGAGCACATGGGACGCTGCGTCTACACCGGAATCCACGACCCCGAGCACCCCACCGCCGACGCCGACGGATTCCGTGGCGACGTCGCCGAGCTGGTCCGCGGACTGGGGACAGGTCTCGTGCGCTACCCCGGCGGCAACTTCGTCTCCGGCTACCACTGGGAGGACGGCGTCGGCCCGGTCTCCGAACGCCCCCGCCGCCTTGACCTGGCCTGGCGCTCCATCGAGACCAACCGCGTCGGCACCAACGAGTTCCTCGGCTGGGCCCGCCGGTTGGGCCTCGACCCGATGATGGCCGTGAACCTCGGAACCCGCGGCATCGACGCCGCCCGCGCCCTGGTCGAGTACTGCAACCACCCGAGCGGCACCGCCTGGTCGGACCTGCGCATCAAGCACGGCGTGAGCGAACCGCACGGCGTGAAGCTGTGGTGCCTGGGCAACGAGATGGACGGGCCCTGGCAGACCGGCCACAAGTCGGCCACCGAGTACGGGCGGCTGGCCGCCGAGGCCGGCAAGGCGATGCGCCAGGTCGACCCGTCCATCGAGCTCGTCGCGTGCGGCAGCTCCAACTCGCGGATGCCGACCTTCGGCACGTGGGAGCGCGAGGTACTGGAGCAGACCTACGACGAGGTCGACTACCTCTCCCTGCACGCCTACTACGAGGAGTTCGACGGCGACCGCGCCAGCTTCCTCGCCTCGGGCGCGCACATGGACCAGTACATCCGCGATGTGGTGTCGACCGCCGACCACGTCCGTGCGGTGCGGGGCGCCAAGAAGCACATCAAGCTCTCCTTCGACGAGTGGAACGTCTGGTACGCCGCCCGCTTCCCCGGCGAGCGCAACCTGGAGACCGCCGAGACACCCCGGCTCATCGAGGACACGTACAGCGTGACGGACGCCGCCGTGGTCGGCTCGCTGCTCATCACGCTGCTGCGCAACGCCGACCGGGTGGCCGTGGCCTGCCTCGCGCAGCTGGTCAACGTCATCGCACCCATCCGCACCGAGCCCGGCGGTGCCAGCTGGCGCCAGACCATCTTCCACCCCTTCGCCCAGGCGGCCCGGTTCGCCACCGGACGTGTGCTGCGCACCGACGCCACCGGGCCCCGCATCGACACACCTCAGTACGGTGACGTATCCGCCCTCGACACGGTGGTGACGCACGACGAGGAGACCGGAGCCCTCACGGTCCTCGCCGTCAACCGCGACCAGGAGCAGTCGCTGCGCCTCGAAGCCGCGCTGCGCGGGGTTGCCGCCGGATATCGCGTAGTGGAGCACCTGGTCCTGGCCGACCACGACCCGGACGCGGTCAACACCGAGGCGGAGCCGGACCGGGTGGTGCCGCGCCGCGCACCCGAAACGCACATCGCCACCGGGGGCGCGCTGGCGGCCGAACTGCCGCCGATCTCCTGGAACGTCATCCGGCTCGCCCCCCAACACGACTGACAGCGCACCCGGTCCACCGCTCCACCCAGCCCCCAACCACCGCAGAGTCAGGAGAGGCCCATGTCAGCGCCCGACCCCGCACGACCACGTCTCCTCCGCCCCACCCTCCTGTTCCCGCTGCTGCTCGCCCTCCTGGCAGCGCTGCTCGTCACGCAGTCCGGGGCGTCGGCCGACGCCGCGACCGGCACCTTGCTGCGCGACGGCACCGGCCTCTACCCACGCGCCGTCAGACTCGCCCACAACGGCGACGCGAACGGCCGGATCCTGGCCTCCGTTGTCACGTTCAACGGGAACGACGGGCTCGGCGCCATCCACGAGAGCACGGACGGGGGCGCGTCGTTCCGCGAAGTCGGTACGGTGCGCGACCCCGAGGCAGCGGGTGGACAGGGACTGTGCTGCTCGACGCTGTACGAACTTCCGCAACGCATCGGAGACATGCCCGCGGGGACGCTGCTGTGGGCGGCGTCGATCGGGCAGGACGAGCCGAATCGGCGCATGGCCCTGCGCGTCTTCAAGAGCCGTGACGTGGGCCGCAGCTGGAGCTATCTGTCCACGATCGCCACAGCGTCGAACGACAAGGGGCTGTGGGAGCCTGAGTTCTCCGTCGACGCATCGGGGCAACTCGTGGCGCACTACTCCGACGAGACCGACGCCGCCCACAGCCAGAGGCTGGTGGCCGCCCGCACCGCGAACGGGGTGTCCTGGACCGGCCACCACGACACGGTCGCCAGCACGCTCGCCTCGGACCGACCGGGTATGGCTGTGGTGCGCAAGATGGGCGACGGGACCTACTTCATGTCGTACGAGATCTGCGCGGCCGCTGGGCAGTTCGTGTGCGTCGTGCATTACCGGACCTCGTCCGACGGCTGGAACTGGGGCGCCACCGACTACCTGGGCATCCGCCCGGAGACCGCCGACGGCAAGTACTTCAAGCACGCGCCGAACCTGGCGTGGGCGCCCGAGGCGGGCAACCCGAAGGGCAGGCTCTTCCTCGTCGGGCAGGTCATGTACCACCGCGACGGCAGCCGGGCCGCCGGGAGCGGACGCACCGTCTGGGTCAACAGCGCGGGTGGTGCGGGGAGTTGGCGGGAGATCTCCGCGCCGGTCGCCGTCGAGTCGACGACCGTCGACTACTGCCCCAACTACAGCTCCAGCCTGCTGCCGTCCGCCGACGGCAACAGTCTCCTCGAGATCGCCACGGACTGGTCCGGCTCGGTCTGCAAGCCGTACTTCGCGACCGGGGCGGTGCCCGCCGCCTGAGCGCGTAGGCGTTCGGCAGGGTGATAGTGCAGCCACACGGGGGAGCCCGCAGCGAGCCTTCAACGCCCTGACCTCGGCAGCCGCTACCGAGAGATCATGACCTACGACCCGCTCGACGAGATGTTCCGCCGGATCGACCTGACGCAGGCCATGGAAGAGCAGTTCGGGATCAGTCGGGACTGGCCGCTGCGCCTGCGTGCCGCGCATGCCCAGCTCGAGCAGTTGCGCAGACTGCTCGGCGACGCCCACTACGAGACCTTTACCGTGAGCGCCGTCGAAGCCGTCCGCCGTCGTGCGGAAAGCCAGGGCCCCAGGGACCTGCACAGTCAGTACCTCGGCCGAGAGCTCCACGAGCAGGAACAGATCCTCGGTGAGGACGCCGCGCACGTCGCCTGGGGAATCGCGTGCGGGCTCACGGTCCTGCTCGACGATGAGCTGTACGAGAAGGTCATCGCGACCGCGGCGGCGGCGTGCAGGGCCGGGGCCGGTGCGGGGGCCGCTGCCGGGCCGGCCCAGACCGGTGCCTGACCAAGAGGGATCGGGTGAGTGGTTTCGTGCACTCCTGCCGCCCGTGGCGCGAGACTCGGCGGGACAATGAGCGCATGACCACCCAGGCACAGGCACAGGCACTGCACCCCGGCTCGTGCCGCTGCCGGTGCGGAGCCCACCCCGAGTTCCCCGAATCGTGCACCGGTCACGCCGAACCGGACCTCACCGGTGTCCTCAACTCGCCCCTGTGCCGCAACTGCCACGACATCAACATGGGCCTGGCTCCCCAGCGTGACTCCGACCTGGAAGGGGTCACCGCCACCTGCGCCTGTCACTGCCGGGCCAACCACCCCAGCAGCCCCGGCATTTGCGAGGCCGCCTCCGAGGACGGGGTGACGGTCGACGGCAGGCCTGCCTGCCGCGAGTGCCAGGAAGCGAGCCGCGGCAGCTGACGGTGCCGGCAAGTTGACCAAGAGGAAGGGAGCACCCGGCACGGGTGCTCCCTTCCTCCGCCGTCAGTTGCCCTCGGTCAGGGCGCCCTGAGGGGCGTCAGTGCCGCGGGCCCTGCTTCTTGTCACGCCAGTTCTCGCCCTTCGCGCGGCGCTCGCCCTTGGCGTCGTCGAACTCGATCTGCTCCTTGCGCACGGTGTCGGAGACCTCCTGGGTCTCGGTGACCTTCTCGGTCTCCAGACGGACGCGCTCGACCGGCACGGACTCCTTGCTGACCACCGCCTTCTCGGCGTGCAGGGTCACCTCGGTCTGCTCCTCGCCGATGTTGGCGCCGCGGGTGCGGTCACCCTCGCGGATGGGCTCGCGCACGACGCGAACTTCCTCGTGAGAGATGGGGACGGACGTCTTCACGTTCTCGTCGACGACCACCTTGCGCAGGCGGGCGTGCCCGACCTCCTGCTCTTCCGTTCCGACGCGGAGTCGCTCCTCCGAGCGGATCATCTCGTCCGTCTTGCCCTCGTCGCCCGCGCCGGAGCGCGTCGCGAACTCACGCGCGCCCGCGTTGCGGCCCTCGCCCATGCCCATACCGGCGCCCGCTCCGGCTCCCGCCATGCCCGCGGTACCGGCGCGACCACCTGCCGACGGGGCAGGCGTGCCGCTGGGGCGCGTGAGGCCGTAGTGCGTGTAGAGGTCCTGCTCCTCGCCCGGCTCGAGGTGCTGGTCGGCGTCCACGCGCGGAGCGTCCTTGACGGCCTCCTTCGTGGCCGTCACGTGCAGCTCGTCCTGCTGACGGCGGGCTCCGGCGAGCGGCACGAAGCTCTGCTTCATGCCGAAGAGACCGGTCTTGACGGTCACCCACTCGGGACGCCCAGTTCGGTCGTCGAGATACACCTGCTCGACGCTGCCGATCTTCTCGCCGGTCCGGTCGTAGGCCGTAAGGCCCGCGAGCCCGTCGGCGCTGGTGAAGGCCTCGCCCTGAGTCATGGGTGATCACTCCCTCGCAGCGCGCGACGGGCAGAAATCGAATCTCGCCACGGACGCCGCACGCGTCCCCTCCATCCCGCGCCGGAGCGGGGTGCGACGCAACCAGGAGAGTCACTGAGCGTGCTCGGACGGCTCGGCAGAGGTCCTTCGGCGGGCTGTTTGCAGCGATCGGGGTGACTTGGCGCACTACCACCTCGACTAGCCCGTTCGAGTGACGCGCCCGCACGTCGCCCGTACGTGCCGCGAGGACGGCGGCGGATTCGGCTAGGGCATGGCTGCCCGCACCAGGACCTGTTCCGTCTCTGACGGGAAGAAGCCGGTGATCCCCTGCATCAGGCGCAGCGCCGTGGTCACGCGCCGGGGGAGGGGCCGCGGCAGTCCGGCCGGAGCGAGGACCGCCACGCACGGCTGGGTCCTGGCCCGGTCCAGTTCGTGCTGGGCGCGCTGGTCCTCACCGTTGCGGATGTGGACGAGAGCGCGCCGGACACTGCCCGACGCCTGTTCCGAGACGCTCAGGAGCGCGGTGATGCCGGACGCGGTCGGGTCGGACCCGGTGGTGGGGTCGGCGGTCGGCCGGGCGATGGGCGTCGCGGCTTCGGCGAGCGTGCAGTCGCGGGCGGCCAGCCGGAGGTGGGTGCTTGCCTGGTCCAGGATTTTGACGATCGCGTACAACCGTCCCGTGTCGAACGAGGCCATGGGGTGACTCCTCATCGATACCGCGTGAGCGAACACGCGCACGAGTAGTTCGTCCTTCAGGCGTATCACCGCTGCATGCCGCGCCCGAACCCCTGCGGGGGGAGCGCACGCGGCGCGCAGGGAAGGGCGAACGCGGGCGCACGGTCCGGGATTTCCGCCCGGGGGCGCACGACTCGGGCCTGCCCCGGCCGCTCTCCTCCTGAGTCCTGTTCACAGGTCCCCTCCTCCTCGGCCCCGTTCAGAGATCCCGTCGAGCGACTCCGTCGAGCAGCCTGCGGCGTTGCTCGGCCGAGGTCGCGAGGTCGGTGCCCACGAGAGCCAGAGCCGCCGCGCCGTCCAGTACCGCGCGATCCGCGCCGAAGCTCTTGCCATGGGCCGTGAACTCGGGGGTGTGCTGGTGGGCGCCCCCGGTGTCGTATCCGATGGTCGGGTGGATGGTGGGCACGAGCCGGGAGACGTTGCCCATGTCCGTCGATGCCAGGGCCTGGCCCTGGCGTGACGTGACCGCGCGGCCGAGGCTGCGAGCCGCCCTGACGTACGCCTCGGTCAGGTACTGATCCTGCCGAAGTTCCGCGAAGTCCCGTCCGTGGACGTGTAGTTCCAGCGCTGCCCCGGTAGCGAGGGCGCCCGCCTCGAAACAGGATCGCACCCGGCCGCGTACCTCGCAGAGCAGTTCCAGGGAGGGCGCCCTGATCTCGTAACGTGCGGCGCTGCGGGCGGGGATGACGTTCACGGCCTGGCCGCCGTCCGTGACGATGCCGTGGACCAGCGCGCCGGGCGGCAGTTGCTGGCGCAGCAGTCCGATCGCGGTGTGCGCGAGGGCCATCGCGTCGAGGGCGTTGACGCCTTCCCATGGGGCGATGGCCGCGTGGGAAGGCGTACCCGTGTATGTGACGTCCCAGGCGCCGATGGCCAGCGAGGACGCACCGACGGTGTCGTCGGGGGCAGCGTGCACCATCATCGCCGCGGCGACATCGTCGAAGATCCCGGCCTCCAGGAGCAGCACCTTGCCGCCGATGTCCTCCTCGGCCGGGGTGCCGATCAGCTTGACGGTCAGGCCGAGTTCGTCCGCGGCCGTGGCCAGGCCGATGGCGGCGCCGACCGCGGCCGCGCCGTTGACGTTGTGCCCGCAGGCGTGACCGATGCCGGGCAGGGCGTCGTACTCGGCGCAGAACCCGAGCACCAGTTCTCCGCTGCCGCAGGTGGCGACCAGCGCGGTGGGCAGGTCGCCCACGCCCTGGGCCACCTCGAACCCGGCCTCCGTGAGCAGGCCCGTGATTTTCGCGGCCGAGCGGTGTTCCCGGAGGGCGGTTTCGGGCTCGTCGTGCAGGCTGTGGCTCAGGCCGACGAGTCGGTCGCTCCAGGCGCGCACGGCGGAAGTCACCGCCTCCTGTGCATCGTTGCTGCTCATCACCCGGGTATCAGTCACGCCTGTCATGCCAGTCCTTCTTTCTCCGCCACGCGTTCGGACGGTCGTACGGCTCGGCTGCCCGCCGTCCCCGGCGGGCGATAGCGCAGGGCGAGGGCCGAGCCGGCGACGGCGACGGCCGCACACGCACCCCAGCCCCACAGGTAGCCACCGATCCCGATGTGCCCGGTGCCGCGCGCCACATGCGCGGTGAAGAACGCGCCGATCACGGCGGCGCCGATGGCCGCGCCCAGCGACAGGGCCAGTTCGTTGAGGCCGACGGCGAGTGCGGTCTCGTGGTCCGCGACGACCTCGGCGGACAGCGTGCGCGTGATCGATTCGAAGAGCCCGGTGGCGAACCCGACGACGAGCGCGGCGGCCAGGTACTGCGCGAGGGTGTCGTGGAAGAGCACCATCCCCACGAAGCCGAGCGCGATGAGGCCGCCCCCGGCGGCGAGTACCGCACGGTCGCCCACACGGCGCGCGAGCCGTGGCGTCAGCGTGGACCCCGCGAATCCGGCGATGACCATCGCCAGGGAGACGGTGGCGATGGTCCGCGGGCCCATGTCCATGCCGTAGCCCGTCTCGGCGGGGGAAGCGCCCAGGAAGAGGGCGTTGGCGCCGAGGAAGCCGATCGTGCCGAAGGCGGCGCAGAAGGTGTGGCCGCTGACCACCGCGAGCCGCGGATTGCGCAGCATCCGCACGCTCACCAGCGGATGGGCGGACCGCCGCTCGACGGCCACCCAGGCCGCGAGCAGGAGGAAGGCCGCCGCCGTGAGGCCGAGCGTCAGCGGTGCGGCCCACCCCCAGGAGCTGCCCTGCGCGAGGACCAGGACGAGAGCGACGAGCCCGCCGGTCAGCAGGGCAGCCGCCCCGTAGTGGAAGCGGCCGCCGCGCGGCACGTCGCTGTCGGGCAACGCGGCCCCGGCGAGCAGCGCCAGCGCCGCGACGGGCACTGCCGTCCAGAGCCCGGCCGCCGGGTGCCGCTCACTGAGCGCGCCCGCGACCAGGCCGCCCACCCCGATGGAGATCAGCAGCACGCCGACGAGGAGGGAGATACCGGTGCGGTTCCGCTCCGGGGCCCGGGAGCGCAGGATCCCGACGAGCAGGGGGAAGAAGCCGACCAGCGCGCCCTGCAGCACCACCCCGACGGCGAGCGTGACCGCCGTCGGCCACGCGGCCATCAGCAGGGATCCGCCCGCGACCATGGCGAGCGCGACGCGGAGCATCCGGCGGTGGCCGTAGAGGTCGCCCAGGCGGGACAGCAGGGGGGTCAGTACGGCGAAGGCCAGCTGGGAGAGGAGGTAGATGTTGTTCTGGCCCACACCGCCGATGTGCAGCCGGCGGCCGAGCTCGGGCAGCAGGGGCGTGAGGTAGCCCTGCACGATGCCGCTGAACAGCACGACGACGGCCATGGCCGGGAGCAATCCCGGGCCTGAACCCGCTGGTCGTAGCCGCAGTCCCGATGTACGCGTGGACAAAGACTCACCTCATCTGGTGGCCGGGAACCGGAAGTGGTGGCTACTGTGCGGCCGGAGGCGCGGGTGCCCGCGCAGATCGAAGGATTCGTACGTACGAAGCGCGTTCGATGCGAGAAACGGTCATGTGGTGGAGCGAAACGCGGTGCGGCGAAACGCGGTGCGGCAGGATGTGACGGGGCAGGACGGGATGCGGCAGGAAACGACGGCCAGCGAGCTCGACCTCGCGCTCGTGAACGCCCTCCAGCTGCGTCCGCGTGCCTCCTGGTCCGAGCTGGCTCCCCTCCTGGGTGTCACGGCGAGCACCCTGGCACGCCGCTGGGAGCGGCTCCGCGGTGCCGGACTCGCCTGGGTGTACGCGGTGCCGGGCCGGGAGTTCACCCGCAGCCGCTGTACCGCCTTCGTGCTGCTGCGGTGCGCCCCGGGCACGCGGTCGCGGCTGATCGCCGAGCTCAGAGCGTTCCCGGAGGCCGTCACGATCGAGGTGACCGCGCCCGGGAGCGCCGACCTGTTCCTCGACGTGCTCGCCCCGGACCTCGCCTCGCTCGGCCGCTTCGTGACCGAGACGCTGGACGCTCTGGCGGGCATCACCTCGGTCCGCTGCCTGTTCGCCACATCGCTGTATGTCGAGGGGAGCCGTTGGCGGCTGCGTTCCCTGGACCCCGCCCAGCTCTCAGCACTGGGCAACTCCGCCCCCAGGGCGGCCGAGCAGATCCGTACGCTCGAACTCGATGCCGTCGACCGGGTCCTGCTCGACGCGCTGGTCCGCGACGGCCGTCTCGCGCTGGCCGAGCTCGCCGACCGCACCGCCACCAGCCCCGCCACCGTCCGCCGCAGGCTGCGCCGTCTGACGGACGCGGGCGTGCTGGGCTTCCGCTGCGACCTCGCCGCCCCGCTGGCCGGGCACCCGGTGCCGGTGACCCTGCTCGCCCAGGTCCCGGCGCGGGACATGGGCGCCGTCCACCGCACGCTCGCCGCGCTGCCCGAATGCCGCCTGGTCGCGGGCGTCACGGGCCCCGCCAATGTCCTCGCCACCCTCTGGGTCCACGACATCGCGGACATCCAGCGCCGCGAGACGGCCCTCTGCGCGCGCCTGCCCTCGCTGACCGTCACCGACCGCATCGTCGGCCTGCGTACGGTCAAGCGGATGGGCCATCTCCTGGATGACGGGGGCCGCCGCACGGGGATGGAACCGATCGCGCCCTGGTAGAGCGGTGCCTCAGGACTCGGGCACGGTCTCCGGTGTGCGGGCCATTTCCACCGTGAACTGGGCTCCGGCCAGCAGCGCCAGATTGGACACCCAGAGCCACACCAGGAAGACGACCACTCCGGCCAGTGAGCCGTAGAGCTTGCCGTAAGTGGCGAACCCCGTGGCGTACAGGGTGAACAGGCCCGAGGACAGGAGCCACAGCAGCGCGGCCAGCAGTCCGCCCGGCAGGCTGCGGCGCCAACCGCGCTCCGAGGGCGGCGCGTTACGGAAGAGGACGAGAACGAGCAGGACCACGAGACAGACCAGGGCGGGCCACTTCATGACGTTCCATACGGTCTGGCCCGCGTCGCCGACCCCGACGCGCCGCCCGACGGTCTGGACGAGTGAGCCGCTCAGCACGAGCAGGAGCGCGCTGGCAGCCAGCAGCGCGAGCAGCGCGGCGGCCGTCATCAGCACGCGGTGCGCCTTGCGCCACATGGGCCGGGTGTCCTTCACACCGTGCATCGCGTGCAGCGCCCGCCGGAAGACGGCCGCGTAACTGGAGGCGGACCACAGGGCGCTGACCCCACCGGCGATCACCACCGTGACCGCGGCGGACCGCGCGCGGGCCATCTCGGTGAGCGCCTCGTTCAAGGCGCTGCCCGACTGCGCGGGCGCCCAGTCGGTGACCTCGGCTATGAGCGACTGCGTGGTGTGGGGGCTGACCAGGCTGATCAGGCTGACCGTGACCAGGAGCGCGGGCAGCAGAGCGAGAATCGCGTAGTACGTCAGTGCCGCGGCCCAGTCGGACACGTCGTCGTTCCACATGGCCACCGGGGTGCGGCGCAGCGCGGCGCCCCGACGCGTCCACGGTGAAGGGCCCTCGGCAGGACCGGCGGGAGCGGAGAGCGCGCCCGACCCGCCCGAGACGCCGGCGTGCCCCGCACCCTCAGGCGTCGCGGAACTGGTCATGGGCTACTCCTCGGTGTTTCTGCGGACGGCGCACTGTGCCGTTTTCCCGGCTCGCCCCCTGGGACACGTGCCGCCCGGGTCCGTCATGCGGAAGCGTGCGGAAGGCAATCCTCCCCTTCCCGCCACCCGTGGGTTGAAGCGGGTCCGCGCACGTCGACCGGTAGCGGAAGTAGCCATTCGGTGACATCGCGGACAGGGCTGTGACGGGGGAGGGGGCAACGGGCGCGGGGTGTCGCGGGTCGTATGGGGCGTGGGGGCAGGCAAGCTGACCCTCCGAGAACGGGGAGTTGACGAAGATGAGCGTTCGCACGAGCCGAGGACTGTGTGCACTGGGGGCCGCGGTGGCCGTGGCGGGTGTGGTGGCCGGCACGAGCCCGGCGGCCGCCGCCGGCTCGCCCCGGTTCCTGGCGCCTGCCGAACTGCCGCCGCACGCGTCGTCGGCGTGGATCGCGGGACCGGTGACCGCCGGGCAGCCCGACCCGCTGCCGATGTGCGTGGGGGAGGCCCTGCCGTCGATCTCCGTGCACCGTGCCTACCGCACGGACTACGACACCAGCGCCCTCCAGGTGACGGTGGTCGAGCGCAGCGAGCAGCGTGCCAAGGACTTCGCGGCCCTGCTGCGCAAGAACCTCGACGGCTGCTCGAAGAAGCTGATGCAGGAGAACCCCGACGTCACCGCGACCCAGAAGTACTACGGGAAGCTGAACGTCGAGGAGGGCGCCCACGTCTACGGCGTCCACACCGAGGCCACGACAGGCTCGTCCGACATCAACATGCTGTCGGTCGGCCGGGACGGCACCACGGTGACGCTCGTCAAGTGGGGGCAGATGGGCAACTTCGCCCACGCGCAGGTGGCCGACTTCAAGACCACGACCGTCAAGGCCGTCAACAAGCTGTACTGACGGAACGAGAACGAACCCGGAGCCAGTGCCACCGGTGCCGCCCATCAGCTCGACCGATGGGCGGCACCGGTGCGTAACGGGGTTGCTGTGGAGGCTGCTTGTGTCCGGATAGAACCCTCTACTTCCGGCCAGACTAAGGTTAGGCTAACCTTCACGCCGTGAGATCAGGTGAACGCGCAGGTAGCGCCACACGTCCGCGCGGTCACGAACTGTCCGCCGAGCACATGACTGTGTCGTACGACGGCGTCGACGTCGTCCACGACGCCGCCATCCAGCTCAGGCCCGGCGAAGTGACCGCTCTCGTCGGCCCGAACGGGAGCGGCAAGTCGACGCTGTTGCGCACCATCGCCCGCTTGCAGGGCGCCCGGCGCGGCACCCTGACCCTCGACTCCGGTACGGCCGACGCCGCTGACGGCTTCGACCTCACCGCCCGCCAGTTCGCCCGGCGCGTCGCTCTCCTGACCCAAGGGCGCCCCACGCCCGGAGGGTTGACCGTCCGTGACGTCGTGGACTTCGGGCGCTACCCCTACCGGGGCCGCTGGGGTCAGGCCGATCCCGGGGGCGCCGCCGTGGTGGAGCGCGTGCTCACCATGACCGGCGTCGACGGCCTCGCCGACCGCGCCGTCGACCAGCTCTCCGGCGGACAGCTGCAGCGGGTGTGGCTCGCCGGCTGCCTTGCCCAGGAGACCGGCGTACTGCTCCTCGACGAGCCGACCACCTACCTCGACCTGCGCTACCAGATCGAACTCCTCGACCTGATGCGCGACCTCGCGGACGACGGCGGCATCGCCGTCGGCGTCGTCCTGCACGACCTCGACCAGGCCGCCGCCGTCGCCGACCGGATCGCCCTCCTCGACGCCGGGCGCATCGTCGCCGACGGCGCCCCAGAAGACGTACTGCGGCCGGAGCGCCTTTCCGAGACGTACGGCATCCGCATCGAGGTCGACACAGACCCCCTCACCGGCCGGCTGCGCACCCGCGCGATAGGCCGCCACCACAGCAGAAGTGAAAGGCTCCACACCTCCTCATGAGACGCTCCCTGATCGCCGCGACGGCCGCCACCGCCGCGGCCCTCATCCTGTCCGGTTGCGGCACCTCCGAGCCCGCCGAGGCCAGTTCGGACAAGAAGTCCGAGCCGATCACCCTCACCGACGCCGATGGCAGGACGGTGAAGCTGGACGGTCCGGCCAAGAAGGTCGTCGGAACCGAGTGGAACGTCGTCGAGTCCATGGTCACGCTCGGCGTCGACCCCGTCGGTGTCGCCGACGTCAAGGGCTACAAGGCGTGGGACTCTGCGGTTCCGCTGAAGAACGACCCCAAGGACATCGGCACCCGCGGCGAGCCGAGCATGGACACCCTCGCCGGTCTCACCCCGGACCTCATCGTCACCACGACCGACATGTCGGCCTCCGCGGTGAAGCAGATGAAGAGGGTCGCCCCCGTACTCCAGGTCAAGGCCGCCGACGGCTCCGACCAGGTCGGGCAGATGATGGACACCCTCGACGTCATCGCCAAGGCCACCGGCACGACCAGCGAGGCCAAGAAGGCCAAGGAGTCGTACGAGGCCAAGGTCGCCGAAGGCAGGAAGGCGCTGAAGGAAGCCGGGCTCGACGGCTCGAAGATCGCCATGGCCGACGGTTACGCCGCCTCCAACCAGGTGTCCCTGCGCGGCTACACCAGCACCTCCCTCCTCGGCGCCGTCAACGAGGACCTCGGCCTCAAGAGCGCCTGGAAGCTCAAGGGCGACAAGGACTACGGGCTCGCCACCACCGACGTCGAGGGCCTCACCGCGCTCGACGACGACGCGAAGCTCGTCTACATCGGCAACAAGGGCGACGACAGCTCCGACGTGTTCACCGACGAACTCGCGGACAACTCCGTCTGGAAGTCCCTGCCGCTCGTCAAGGACGACGAGGTGCACCGTCTGCCCGACGGCATCTGGATGTTCGGCGGCCCCGAGGCGATGGAGGCGTACATCGACGCCCTCATCGACAGCCTGAAGAAGTAGGAGACCGTGGCCGTCACCGCAACGCCCTCAGCCACGCCCGAACGCACGGCCGCATCCCCATCGGGCGTGGTCGCGGTGACGGCCGGTCTCGTTCTTCTGGTCGCCGTTCTCGCCGTCGTCGACATCACGCAAGGCACCGCGTCCGTCGGCCCCGGCCAGGTGTGGAAGGCCCTCACCGGGCAGGCCGAGCAGGGCGACTCCTCCGTCGTCATCGCCTCACGCATGCCCCGCATGGTCGCCGGGATACTCGTCGGCGTCGCGCTCGGCGCGGCCGGCGCCACCCTGCAGGCCGTCACCCGCAACGTGCTCGCCGCTCCGGACACCCTCGCCGTCAACACCGGTGCCTACCTCGCGGTGACGATCCTGGTCGCCAGCGGTGCCACGGCTCCGCTGCTCGCCTCGTCCGGAGTGGCGTTCCTCGGCGGTCTTGCGGCGGCCGCCGTCGTTCTCGCGGTGTCGGGACGAGGCGCCGGAACGGTTCGCCTCGTCCTCGCGGGCAGCGCGCTCGCCCTTGGACTCAACGCCGTCACCGAGGCGCTGCTCCTGCTCTTCCCCGAACGGACCGAGGGCCTCTACCAGTGGGGCCAGGGGAGCATCAGCCAGAACGGCTTCGACGGCGTGGTCCAGATGGCGCCCGTCATCGGGGCCGCACTCGTCGGTCTCCTGCTGATCGCCCGTCGAATCGACGCCCTGGCCCTCGGCGACGACGCGGCGCACGGGCTCGGCATCCCGGTCCGCGGGACGCGCGTCGCGTCCGTCGTTCTCGCGTCGATGCTCGCCGCCGCGACGGTGACGCTCGCGGGGCCGATCGCCTTCGTGGGGCTGTGCGCCCCGGCTCTCGTGCGGCCGCTCGCCGGTCGCTTCCGCGCCCTCGTACGCCACCGCACCCGCATCCCCGTCGCGGGCCTCGTGGGCGCCGCCCTCGTACTGGGCTCCGACGTGCTGCTGCGCGCCGTGACGTCCTCCCAGACCGCGGTCACCGTGCCCACGGGCGTCATCACCAGCGTCGTGGGCGCCGTGTTCCTCGTCGTCATGGCGATGCGCACCCGTGACGGCGCCGGGGCCGCCGTGCCGGACCGGCTGCGCATCCCGAGCCGGACCGCGTACGTCGTCACCGTGGTGCTCCTGGTGGGCGCGCTGGTCGGCGTCGCGATCGCCGCGGTGCTCGTCGGCGACAGCACGTTCCTGCTCGGCGACGTGGTCAACTGGGTCCGGGGGCAGTCGGGCCAAGCCATCACCTTCGTCCTCGACACCCGGGTGCCACGGGTGTTCGCCGCGCTCCTCGCGGGAGCCGCCCTCGCGCTGTCCGGCACGCTCGTACAGTCCGTGACCCGCAATCCGCTCGCGGAACCCGGTGTCCTCGGCGTCTCGGGTGGAGCGGCGCTCGGCGCCATCATCCTTGTCACCTCGGCGCCGGGCGCCGGATCGTGGAGCGTCGCGGGCGCGGCGTTCGCCGGCGCCGCGGTCAGCGCCGTCGTCGTCTTCGGGCTCGCGGCGAAGGGCGGCTTCCAGAACAGCCGACTCGTCCTGGTCGGCATGGGTGTGTCCACGGGAACGATGGCGCTCATCAGCCTGCTGATCGTGCTCACCGACCGGTTCAGCGCGACCAAGGCGCTGATCTGGCTCTCGGGCTCCACCTACGGACGGACCGGCCCCGACATCCTGCCGGTCGGGGCCGTGCTCGTGGCGGCGACGGCCGTGGCCATCGCCCGCCGCAAGGAGCTCGACCTCGTCTCGCTCGACGAGGACACCCCCCGGCTCCTGGGCCTCGACCTGGCGCGCGGACGCCTCGGGTTCCTCATCATGAGCGTGCTGCTCAGCGCCACCGCGGTGGCCGCGGCCGGCACGATCGGCTTCGTGGGTCTCGTGGCGCCGCACGCGGCACGCGCGCTGGTGGGCCGACGCCACATCCGGGTCGTCCCGGTGGCGATGCTGCTCGGCGCGTCCCTCGTCTGCCTCGCCGACCTGCTGGGCCGCACCGTGATCGCCCCGGCACAACTGGGCGCGGGACTCATGACGGCGGTCGTGGGGACGCCGTACTTCGTGTACCTGCTGGTACGTAGCCGGCGGTAGCGGGACCGGCTCCGCGGCGGGCCCGGGCACCTGGCGCCGCCCTGTCGAAATCCGGTGGGTTGCTCCGACGTCTCACGGAAGTCGGTTGATTCCGGAAGCTTCCGTGTCGGAAATATCGGAAGGGCGTGGTGGAGGTGCTGATGGAGAACAAGGTCGCTGTCGTGTACGGGGCCGGCGGGACGATCGGCGGGGCGGCGGCCCGTGCCTTCGCCGAGGAGGGGGCCCGGGTGTTCGTCGCCGGGCGCACCCGGGCCACACTGCCACGTAGCCGCCTTCGTGGCCTCGGACCGGGTCCGCACGCTGACGTCGACGGACGTGAACATCTCCTGCGGTGCCCTTGTCGACTAGTCGGCCGGCGGCGTGCGTGACGGCTGGTGGCGACACGGCGGCCCCGCCGCGACGGGGGGACGCGGCGGGGCCAAGTAGGCGAGTGCCCCGCCAAGTGAGCCTCACGCCTGATTCGGGCATCGATTTCGGGCCCTCATGGGGCAGCCGGGCCGAAGAGCGCCGCGCCGCCCGCCACCGGGGCGGGTGGCGGGCGGCGCGGCGGGTCCTGTGGGGGCGGGCAGCGTCAGCGGCGCATCGGTGCCTCCGCGGGTTCCCCGGACTCGGAGTCGGGGAACGTCTTCATCCGCACCGCTTCCGTACCGCTGTCGTTGTGCCGCAGCGCCCAGTTCTCCAGCGTCGTGCGGCAGGCATGGTCCAGATGGCGCACGGCGGTCAGATCCAGCTCGATGGGCCGGTCCTTGGGCAGGGCCTCCAGCGTCTCCAGGATGCGGGGCAGCCGCAGGAACGTCGCGTTGCCGGTGAGGGTGACGACCATCCGGCCGCCGGTCAACTCCCGCACGTCCAGGTGTACGTGCGAGGTGTCCCAGGCGGACTTGACCACCGCGAGTACCAGGCCGAGTACCACACCCTCGAACATGTTGGTCACCACGATGGCGATCGCGGTGGTGGCGAGCACCAGGGCCTCGCCCCGGTGCTCGCGGGCGAGCGGGACGATCGCCTTGGCAGGGATCAGCTTGCAGCCCGCGTGGACCAGGACGCCGGCGAGCGCCGCCAGCGGGATGACGCCGAGCGCGGCCGGGAACAGCACGGCGAACAGCAGCAGCCACGCACCGTGCAGGACACGGGAGAGCGGAGTGCGGGCGCCGGCCTCGACGTTGGCCGAGCTGCGGACGATGACCGCCGTCATCGGCAGCGCGCCAAGGACGCCGCACGTCGCGTTGCCGATGCCCTGGGCGACCAGCTCCTTGTCGTACTGCGTGCGCGGACCGTCGTGCATGCGGTCCACCGCGGCGGCGCTGAACAGCGATTCGGCCGAGGCGATGAGGGTGAACGCGAGGACCGTGCCGAGCACGGCGACACTGCCCAGGGCCGCCAGGTCGCCGAGTCCCGGCGGCTGAATGGCATCAACCAGGCCGCGCACCGTCACATTGGCCACGTCCAGACGCAGCCCCGCGGCCACCGCGGTGGCCAGCGCGACGGCGGCCAGTGGGGCGGGCACCACGCGCACGGCCGCGGGCAGCTTCGGCCACAGCACGAGCACGGTGATGGTGCCAAGGCCCAGGGCCGCGGCGGTCAGTGAGGTGGTGTCAGCCAGCACGTCGGCAAGCAGGCCGGGCAGCCCGGCTATCTTGTCGAGCCCGGAGCGCGGCTGTTCAGCCCCGGCCATGGTGTAGAGCTGGCCGAGGATCAGTACGAGTCCGATGCCCGCCAGCATGCCCTGGACGACGGACACGGAGATGGCGCGGAACCACCGGCCGCAGCGCAGCAGGCCGAGGGCGATCTGCAGGGCGCCGGTGAGCAGCACGATGGCGCCGAGCATGCCGAGCCCGAACTCCTGAACCGCCTCGAAGACGAGCACGGTCAGTCCGGCGGCGGGCCCGCTCACCTGCAGGGCGCTGCCGGGCAGGAAGCCGACGACCAGGCCGCCGACGATGCCGGTGACAAGGCCCAGTTCGGCGGGCACGCCGGAGGCGACAGCCACGCCGACGCACAGCGGCAGGGCGACGAGGAAGACGACGAGTGAGGCGAGGAAGTCCTGGCGCCGGACGCCTGGTTCACGCAGCGGGCGGAAGGGGGAGCGGAGAGAGGAGATGAAGGAGGACATGAGGGTGGGGGGTCCTGTCGTGGGAGCGGGCCGGGCGGCGGAGCGTGGCGGCTCTCACAGCGGACCGAACGTCTGCGGGTCGTCGGGCGACGGGCGATGGGCGGTGACGGCGCCTGTGTGCACCTCGTAGTACCAGGCGTGCAGGGTCAGCGAGCCTTCGTCGATCCGCTCTCTCACGCAGGGGTACGCGCGCAGCCTCTCCACCTGCGCGAGCACGTGTGTCCGTACGGCTTCGGCCACGTCCGCGGAGGCCGGGGCGAGGGAGCGTACGGCGGCGTCCGGGGCGACGGAGTGGTCGAGCCAGTCGCGCACGGCCGGGACGGCCGAGAGGTCTTCGCCCCGCACCAGGGCGCCCACCGCGCCGCAGTGGGAGTGTCCGCAGACGACGATGTCGCGGACTCCGAGCACGCACACCGCGTACTCGATGGTGGCCGCCTCGCTCATGGGGTGGCTGTCCCGGCTGACGCCGTCGCGGGAATCGCGGGAATCGCGGGAGTCATGGGCGTCACGGGAGGGGTAGGGCGGTACGACGTTGCCCGCTGTACGGAGTTCGAAGAGTTCGCCGGGGCGTGCTCCGGTGATCAGGGTCGGTACGACGCGTGAGTCGGAGCACGTGACGAACAGGGCTTCGGGCGACTGCCCGGCCTCGAGGGCCTGGAAGGCCGCGGCGTTGTGAGGGGCCGCGACGTGTGTCGCGGCGAAGGAACGGGCGTTGTCGATCAGGGACTTCATGATGGCCTGCCTCCTGCGTCACTCCGGCGGAGCCGGGACGCGGTGTGGTCGGGTCGATGGTGACAGTGGGGCGGCGCGGGCCGCTGCATGACAGCGGCCACCACGTCGCCCCGGACACAGCCTGCACGTCAGCTGTGTCTCTCACTTTGCCATCGTATTAACCTCTGATGACAGAGCAAAAACCTGCCAAAGATTGAGTAATAAACGCCCCTGAGCTGGGAGTTGATCCAAACCTCAACCGTTGGTCAAGGGTTCACGTGAAGATCATGTGGAGCACATGTGACGGTTCCGTTTCGGCAGGTGGCTGCGGCTTTGCGCGGGTGGTTGCTGAACCCGCTGCCTCCGCGGCCCGCGCCGCCGCCCGTGCCACTGTGGTGTCATGCCCATTGACGTGCGCCCAGCCTCGGTCTTCGAGGACGTTCGTGCCGTGGTCGGTCCGAAGTCGCCCGGTGCCAATGTCTGCTGGTGCCTGAGCTATCGGATCCCGTCCAAGCTCAACAACGAGCTCCGTGGGCCGCAGCGCGGTGAGTACGTCGCCGGGTTGTGCCGTGCGGACCCCCCTCCGGGGGTGCTCGCCTACGACGGGGACGAGCCGGTCGGCTGGGCCGCCGTGGCGCCGCGCTCGGACACGTCCTTCGCGCGGAACCGGAAGATTCCGTATGTCGACGATCTGCCCGTCTGGTCCCTGTGGTGCGTTCGGGTACGCCCCGGTCACCGGAAGCAGGGGATCTCGCACGCCCTCATCGCCGGTGCGGTCGAGTTCGCCCGCGACCACGGGGCACCGGTGGTCGAGGCGTACCCGCTCGACAACGGCGACGCCAAGGTCGACCTGACGATGGCGTACGCGGGACTCCGCAAGAACTTCGAGCGTGCCGGATTCACCCACGCGGCCGACACGACGTCCGTGCTCGCCGGTCACCCCCGGATCCTGATGCGGCTCGACCTGCGCTGACCTTCGCTGACGTGCCTTGAGCGACGAGGTCAGTTCGCGGCGTCCGGGTCGATGACATGCACCGCGGCCTCCTCGGCGGATGCCGCCCCGCCGTCGATGCCCATGTCCTCGCCGACCATGTCCTGCGCGGCGTCGGTTTCCGGATCCCCGCTTGCCCCCTCGTCCGGGGCGAAAAGGCGGCCTGCGCGGGCGTCACCCACCTCCGCCTCGTCGATCGGCTCGCCGTCGGTGTCGGTGGTGTCCCCGATGCCGTCGTCGCCCTCGGCAGGATCAGGAACGTCGAGCGCGGGGTCGGGCCGCTCCTCGGAGAGGCGCTCGTCCAGGCTCTCGCCCTCCTGCTGCTCCTGAGCGGTGGTGCCGGTGTGGGCGACTCCGAGGGGCCGCTCGGGGGGCGACCAGCCCTCGTCGTACGGATCCGCCCCGCGGTCGTTGAGCGTGTCCTCCGGATCGAGGATGCCCTCGTCCTCGCGGACCTCCTCCGCTGCGGGCTGGTAGACCTCGTCGCCCATGACCTCGTCGTCTCCCACGGTGCTCGTCCTCCTTCATGCGCGACTGATGCTGGTGTTCTGTCGTGTATCCACCCTGATCCAGAACACACGTTCCGGCATGCGGGGGAGGGATCACCGGGTTCCCGGCGGGCGCCACTCCAGGAGCAACAGCGTCGCGTCGTCGCGCAGTTGGTTGTCCTGCCGGTCGAGGATGGAGTGGATGAGCTGACGCAGCGCCTCCGGCGCCGGTTCGCCCGCCGCGGTCGCGCGGATGATGCTGTCCGTGAACCGGTCAAGACCGAACTGAGCACCACCCCCGGTCCGCAGCTCGGTGACGCCGTCCGTGTACATCAGCACCCGGTCACCCGGCTCGAGCGCCTCCTCGTGGACCTCCCACGCCACGTCGGCCAGCACGGCGGGCGTCCCCATGGGCGGCTGGGGCGGCCGCTCGAGCGCACGGTCGAGCACGCGGTGGTCCCGGATCAGCAGGGGCGGCGGATGGCCGCAGTTGCACCAGCGCAGCAGGCCATCGGCCAGGTCGAGCTGGGCGAGGATCCCCGTGCAGAACTGCTCGGGCAACCACTCGGCCAGCGCGTGCTGCACGGTCTCGACGAGCTCGGGCAGCTCGGCCTCGGCACGCCGGGCGTTGCGGCAGCCGGCCATGGCGACGGCGGTCGTCAGGCCCGAGGCGAGGTTGTGACCCATGGCGTCCAGGATCGCCACGTGCAGGGTCGACGGGGTCAGCGAGTGGTCGAAGGCGTCGCCGCCGATCTCGTACGCCGGTTCGAGGACGGCCGTAGAGATCACATGGGAGTTGCCGATCGTCCTGGGTGGCAGGAAGGCCCGGAGCATCTCGGCGGGAAGCTGCATGGTCTCGGACCGTGTCCGGCGCGCGAAGCTGTCGCTCGACGCCCGCTTCGAGGTGATCGTCATGGCGAGGACGGAGGCCAGCATGCGGCAGCGGCGCAGCAGCGCGACATCGATGACCGACGCCGTGGCACCGATCACGCCGAGGCGCTCGGCGCCGTCGATCAGCGGCAGCCAGGCGACGATCCTGCCCTGCGGCAGCTCCTCGACCCGCAGCGCGTGCGCCCGATAGGCCGAACCGGCGACGGAGTCGTCCACATCGAGGGATGGCAGCCCCTCTGCCAGCGACACCAGACACCGCTGCTGGAGGTCCACGAGATACACGTCGACCCGGTCGAGCCCGACGGCGTCGGCGAAGCGCTGCGCCAGGACCGGCAGCTCCATCGGCGCCGCCGCGTGCGCCGAGGCGAGCAGCTGCTCGAACAGCTGCTCCCCGGGACCGGGCTGCCGGGGGCCTTGCTTCCCGGGAGCCGGGCCCCCGGGATCAGGCTCCCTGGGATGGCTCGACATCTGTGATCACCGCCTCATCAGCAGTCTCACACCAGGCCCGGGATCCCGCCCGGCTTCGGACGGCAGAGGCCCCCATTCCACGTACACCCGCCGTGTTTCGGGCCTTGCCGGGCTCACCCCGGTCCCCCGGACCGCCCGTCTCAGTGATCGACCCCGGTCCGCAGAGGCCCGCACCCGCAGCGTAAGGTCGCGGACCGGCCGCATGCGGCCGGACTGAACCAATACAGTCACCCGAACACAGTCACCGAACAAGGAGCTGCTGGTCATGCCGGCCAATGACGCCGCTGAGGCGCCGATCTACGAAACCCTCGTCCAGGAGCACGGCGACGTCCTCGCGACAGCCCGCAAGGCCGCCGAGGAGACCCAGCAGAGAGCCGAGGCCGTGCTCGACTTCCGGGGGCCGGTCGCGGTCGTGCCCGACGCCCCCTCCGCCGAGCCCGCGGCGTAGGCATCACCCCGGGTCGGGGAAGGCTCCCGCCCTCACATGCCACGGCGCCCTTTGTGGGCGACGCTGGAAGCACGCGTACGCCGTCGCAGTCCCCGACGGCCGGAGGTGCTGATGGATCCCGTCGAGGCGCTGGAACGGATCGCCTTCCTGCTGGAGCGCGGCCGCGCCCCGACCTACCGGGTGCGGGCCTTTCGTACCGCGGCCGAGGTGGTGGGCGGTCTCGCCGACGGTGAGGCCGCGCGGCGCGTCGCCGACGGGTCCCTGGAGTCGCTCAAGGGGATCGGCCCCAAGACCGCCGGTGTGATCCGCGAGGCGCTGTCCGGCGACGTGCCGGGGTATCTGGAGCGGCTCGAGGACGAGGCCGACGCCCCGCTCGCCGGGGGCGGCTCCCGGCTGCGGGCGCTGCTACGCGGCGACTGCCACCTGCACTCCGACTGGTCCGACGGCGGCAGCCCGATCGAGGAGATGGGCCGCGCGGCACAAGCGCTCGGCCATGAGTGGGCCGTGCTCACCGATCACTCGCCACGGCTCACCGTCGCGCGCGGCCTGTCGCCGGAGCGGCTGCGCGAGCAGCTGGCGGTGGTGGCGGACCTCAACGAGCGCTGGGCACCCTTCCGGCTGCTCACGGGCATCGAGTGCGACATCCTCGACGACGGTTCGCTCGACCAGGAGCCGGAACTGCTCGACCAGCTCGACGTGGTGGTCGTCTCCGTCCACTCCAAGCTGCGCATGGACGCCGCGGCGATGACGCGCCGCATGGTCGCGGCCGTCAGCAATCCACGAGCCGACGTGCTCGGCCACTGCACCGGACGGCTCGTCACCGGGCGTGGCAGGCCGGAGTCGCAGTTCGACGCGGACGAGGTGTTCGCCGCGTGCGCGGCCGCCGGTACGGCCGTCGAGATCAACAGCAGGCCCGAGCGCCTGGACCCACCGCGCCGGCTGCTGCGCAGGGCCGTGGACGCCGGTGTGCTGTTCTCCGTGGACACCGACGCGCACGCGCCCGGTCAGCTGGACTGGCAGGTGATCGGGTGCGAGCGTGCCGAGGAGTGCGGGGTGCCCGCCGAGCGCGTGGTGACGACCTGGACGGCGGAGGAACTGCTGGCCTGGACGCGGGAGAAGCGGGCGGCGGCCTGAGCAGGGCACGCCGGCCCGGGGCCACAGCTTCAGCTGTGGCCGATGCCTTCAGAGCCCGCCCGCAAGGACCCGGTCCGGCGTGAGGGGCAGTTCGCGCAGCCGCACGCCGGTCGCATGGTGCACCGCGTTGCCGATGGCCGCCGCCGTGCCGACGATGCCGATCTCCCCGATCCCCTTGCTGCCCATGGGGTTGAGGTGGGCGTCGTCCTCGTCGATCCAGTGCGCCTCGATCTCGGGAACGTCCGCGTTGGCCGGTACGTGGTAGGCGGCGAGGTCGGCCTCCGTGAAGTCGCCGAAGGCCGCGTCCATGGTGCTGCCCTCGGTCAGCGCCATCCCCAGGCCCATCGTCATCGCCCCGATGAACTGCGAACGCGCCGTACGGGAGTTGAGGATGTGCCCGGCCGCGTAGACCCCGAGCAGTCGGCGCACCCGTACCTCGCCGGACACCGTGTCGACGCCGACCTCGGCGAAGTGGGCACCGAAGGCGTGGCGGGCGTAGTCGCTGTCCGCGTCGGCGTCACCCTTGGTGTCGGCGGTGGCGCCGACACCCTCCGGTGGCAGCTGCTGGCCCTGCTGTCCTGCCAGGCGCTCGGCCAGTCGCGTGCAGGCCTTGTGGACGGCCCAGCCCCAGGAGGCGGTCCCGGAGGAACCGCCCGCCAGCGACGCGTCCGGAAGGTCGCTGCTGCCGATCTCGGCACGTACGGAGTCGAGCGGAACGCCGAGTGCTTCGGCTGCGACCTGGGCGAGCACCGTGCGGGCGCCCGTGCCGATGTCGGTGGCGTTGACGCGGACCACGAAGCTGCCGTCCGGGTAGGCGTGGGCGCTCGCCCGTGACGGCGCGACGACCACCGGATACGTGGCCGCTGCGACCCCGCTGCCCACCAGGAGGGGCCCTTCGGCGCGCGAGCGGGGGCGCGGGTCGCGCTCCGACCAGCCGAAGCGCCGGGCGCCCTCGCGCAGACATTCGGCGAGGTGACGGCTGCTGAAGGGCTTGGAGGTGTCGGGCTCCGTCCGGGTGTCGTTGCGCAGCCGCAGCTCGACGGGGTCGATGCCGAGGGTCACGGCGAGTTCGTCCATCGCCGACTCCAGTGCGTACATGCCGGGTGCCTCGCCGGGGGCACGCATCCAGGAGGGGCTCGGCACGTCGAGCGGCACCACGCGATGAGTGGTGCGGGCGTGCGGCGAGGGATACATGACGCGGGTTGCGGCGGCGGCCGTCTCGACGAACTCCTTGATACGAGAGGTGTGCGCGGTCACCTCATGGATCACGGAGGTCAGCCTGCCGTCCCTCTCCGCCCCCAGTCGCACCCGGTGCAGTGTTGGCGAGCGGTGGCCCACCACAGCGGGCAACTGGCGCCGCGGCAGGGCGAGTTTGACGGGCCTCTCGGTCATACGGGCGGCCATGGAAGCCAGCACCACGTGCGGACGCGGCGTGCCCTTGGATCCGAAGCCGCCGCCGACGTGCTCGGAGACGACCGTGATCTGCTCCTTGGGCAGCGCGAACAGGCCCGCCAGGACGTCGCGGACGGTGGTGGCCCCCTGGCTGCTGTCGTGCACGGTCAGCCGTCCGTCCCGCCAGTGGGCGGTGGCCGCGTGCGGCTCCATGGGGTGGTTGTGCAGCGGCGGCACCCGGTAGGTGACATCGACGCGGGAGGGCGCGTCCGCGAACGCGCCCTCCGCGTCGCCGCGGACGTGCTCTCCGGAGGTGCCGTCCTCGTCCTGTGGCACGTAGGCCTCGGGGTGATCGGCCTTCAGGGTGACGTCGTGCGGTTCCTCGGCGTAGGTGACCTGGACGGCAGCGGCGCCTTCGCGTGCCGCCTCCAGACTGTCGGCGACGACGAGCGCGACGTACCAGCCCCGGTGCGGAACACGCGCGTCCTGCAGCACGGCGAGCGTCGCGTCGTCCGGCTTCTCCAGGCGCGGCGCGTTCAGGTGGGTGAGGACCTCGACGACTCCCGGGAGCTCCCGGGCCGCTGTGTCGTCGACCGCGGTGACCGAGCCGCGCGCCACCGTGGCGGGCACCGGCCAGGCGTAGGCGCACCCCTCGGGGGTGTGCTCGGCGGCATAGCGGGCGGCCCCGGCCACCTTCTGGGGGCCCTCCCTGCGCTCGGCGGGGGACCCGAGGGCGCTGGCGGTGTCCGGCATGGGGGTTCTCCCTGGAGGCGGAGGCAGTCGGGTCACGAAGAGGTGAGTCGGCGCAGGACGTCACACGCGAGATTGCGGGCGAGGCGCACCTTGAACGCGTTGTCCCGCAGCGGCTCGGCCGCGGAGAGCTCGGCGTCCACGGCGCTCAGGAAGGCCTCGTCGTCCGGCGGACCGCCAAGGAGCGCCTCCTCGGCACGCCGGGCACGCCAGGGCCGGTGGGCCAGGCCGCCGAACGCGATCCGCGCCTGGCGTACGACGGAGTCCTCGACGTCCAGGACCACGGCCACCGAGGCGAGCGCGAAGGCGTACGAGGCGCGGTCGCGGGCCTTGCGATAGGCGGAGGGCAGCCCCGCGGCCTCGGGCGGGATCCGCACACCGGTGATCAGCTCGCCGGGTTCGATCTCGGTGTCCTGGTCCGGACGGTCGCCGGGCAGACGATGGAACTCGGCAACGGGCAGGGTGCGTCGGCCCCGCACACCCTGGAGCTCCACCTGGGCGTCGAGCGCCGCGAGCGCGACCGCCATGTCGGAGGGGTGCGTGGCGATGCACTGCGGAGAGTGGCCGAGGACCGCGTGGTCGCGGTGGACGCCGTCGCGTGCGCCGCAGCCGGTGCCGGGCTCACGCTTGTTGCACGGTTTGCCCAGGTCCTGGAAGTAGGGGCAGCGGGTGCGCTGGAGCAGGTTGCCGCCGGTCGTGGCCACGTTGCGCAGCTGGCCCGACGCTCCCGAGAGCAGCGCCTGGGCAAGGACGGGGTAGCGGTCACGCACCAGCGGGTGGGCGGCGAGGTCGCTGTTGCGCACCGTACCGCCGGCGCGGACGGACCCGTCGGGCAGCTCCTCCACGGCATCCAGCGGCAGCCTGCTGACGTCGACCAGCGTCCCGGGGCGTTCGACGCCCAGCTTCATCAGGTCGACGAGGTTGGTGCCGCCGCCCAGGTAACGGGAGGTCGGGCGGCCCGCGTGGGCGGCTGCCGCCTCTTCCGCGCTGTAGGCGCGCACGTACCGGAAGGGCTTCACCGTGTCACGTCCTCGACGGCCTCGACGATGTGCGGATAGGCGCCGCAGCGGCACAGGTTGCCGCTGAGCCGCTCACGGATCTCGTCCCTGGTCAGCTCCACGGGGGCGCCGGTGTCCGCGTCCGGAGCCGTTACGTGGGAGGCACGTCCCGCCGCGGCCTCCGCCAGGGCGCCGACGGTCGAACAGATCTGGCCCGGGGTGCAGTAGCCGCACTGGAAGGCATCGCGCTCCAGGAAGGCACGCTGCACGGGATGCAGGCCTTCACCCTCCCCGGGGCGCAGCCCTTCGACGGTGGTGATGTCGCACCCCTCGTGGGCGACGGCCAGCAGCAGACAGCTGTTGGCGCGGCGTCCGTCGACGAGGACGGTGCAGGCACCGCACTGGCCGTGGTCGCAGCCCTTCTTGGCGCCGATAAGGCCCATCTGTTCGCGCAGGACGTCCAGCAGCGTCGAACGGTGGTCGACGGTGAGGCGGCAGGGCGTGCCGTTCACCGTCAGGGGCACTTCCGAGCGGAACACTTCGGTCCCCATGGCGCTCTGCTCCCTCGTCGAAGCGGGTCTGCGGTGTGACCGCGTAACCAGCCTGGGCCAGGACACACATTCCGGCATGCCGGGCGCGTGCAGGCGAGGGGCGGCCGCGGAGCTGATGGGTCATCTACCGTCGCCTTCTCCGACGGGCAGATGATCTCGACCGTCGAAGACGTGAACACTTTCCTGTCCGACCTGCTGGCCGGTGAGCTGCTGCCACCCGCCCAGCAGCGCCAGCTGCTCGACGCGGTGCGGGCAGTCGGGGCGAGGTGCCCGGCACTCGCGTGCCGCGCAGGCCGAGCGGCCGGATGACGAGACGCTCGACCGCCTGCGGAGTAGTCCCACTTGCCTGGCCTGCCCGGCCTGCTGCCCTGCTCCGGGGGGACACGCCCCAGGGTCACGTCACGGCTTGCGCGCGAGGCCGCCGTGTTCGCCGATGGGCTCCGGGGTGGGGGAGCCGGGGGCCGGGCGCCACAAGGGGACCGAGACCACGCCGGGGTCCAGGAGCTCCAGGCCTTCGAAGAACGCCGCGATCCGGTCGACGGGTCGCAGGAAGTAGGGGACCGCGCCGGTTTCGTTGTAGGCGTCCTGGGCCTGCTCGTAGTCGGCGTCGGTGCCGCGGGAGCCGTCGTTGATGGAGAGGTGGCTGCCGGACGGCAGGCCTTGCATCAGCCGGGTGACGATGGCCCGCGCCTGGTCGTAGTCACCGATGTGGCCCAGGATGTTGCTGAGGATCAGGGCGGTGGGGCGGGAGAGGTCGAGCGTCTCGGCCGCGGCCGCGAGGATGCGGTCGGGGTCGGACAGGTCGGCGTCGACGTAGGCGGTCGCTCCCTCGGGCGTGGAGGTGAGCAGGGCGCGGGCGTGCGCGAGGACCATCGGGTCGTGGTCGACGTACACGATCCTCGTCCTGGGATCGAGCCGCTGGGCCACCTCATGGGTGTTGTCCACGGTCGGCAGTCCGGTCCCGATGTCCAGGAACTGCCCGATGCCCGCCTCGGAGACCAGATAGGTGATGTTGCGGCGCAGGAAGGCGCGGCTGCTGCGGGCGACGGTGACGATGCCGGGGAAGACGGCGCTGTAGGCGTCGCCGGCCTCCTCGTCGACGGGATAGTTGTCCTTCCCGCCCAGCCAGTAGTTCCAGATCCGGGCCGAGTGCGGCACCGAGGTGTCGATCTTCTGCTGCGCCGCAGATCCGGGCGTCGATGCGTGGTCGGTCATGGGTAGCGTCCGTCTTTCCACCGAGGCGTGAACCGTTCAACGCACAACCTACGTCCCAACCGTCTGGGCACGTACACCAGTTCACGTACTCGGCGCGTTCGTCGGCTCGACCGGACCGGTGGGCGCCACTGCCACGGGCCGGAGCCGAGCGACAGGTCGCGTCAACGCTATGGCGGGCCCTCCCGGCCTCCGCGAGGATGGCCCCTTCGCGGGCGGGGTTCGCCGCGTTCTGTGGGGCGGGTGCGGCCGGGAGGAAGGGCATCGCGATGGGATCACACGCGGCGGCGAGCCGGCGCAGGCCGATCGTGCTCGCGGCGCTCGGCACCACACTGCTCGCCGCCCTCCTGTCCATCCCGAGCGCCGGGGGAGCGCCGCGGTCGGCCGACGCCTGCGGCAGTGTCGGCACCGACATGCCGCGCGGCGACTGCGGCCCGTTCTGGCAGGTCGTCGCCGAGGACTTCAACGGTGACCGGGTGCCGCTGGGCGCGTTCAGCGGCTGCGATCACCACGCCGACACCTCCGCCGCGTACTGCGACGGCCTCGAAGGCTCCTACCGCGACAACTGGTGGGCCTACCCGACCGGTTGGCGCGACACCTCCAACGACAGGGGCCGAGATGTCGTCGGTGTCTACCACCCGGAGGACACCGTGAGCGTGGGGCCCGCGGAGAACGGCGACGGTCGTATGCGCATCCGGATGTGGCGGCCCACCGACGGAGGTCCTGTCCATGCCGCGGCGGTCGTACCGCGTGCCGTCATGCAGATGAAGTACGGCAAGTACAGCGCCCGCATCAAGGTGACCAAGCCGGCCCCCGGCTACAAGTCGGCCTGGCTGCACTACGGCGGCGGCTGCGAGATGGACCACCCCGAGGGCAACTGGGCCGGATCCCTCACCGCCTTCCACCATCCGTGCGGAGGCGGCGAGCAGGGCTCGTTCCGCGGCGCGGACGAGTGGACCGAATGGCACACGGTGTCGACCGAATGGACCCCGGGGAACGTGCGCTTCTTCGTGGACGGACGGCAGACCGGACACGACACCCGGGGCGTGCCGGCCCACCCGCTGTCCTGGGTCCTGCAGAACGAGAGCGCCCTGGAAGGCCCGGGAGCGGCGCCCGGCAGCAGCGCGCAGCTGGAGATCACCTGGGTAGCCGCGTACGCGTACGACTGGAAGTAGGGCCGGAGGGCACCCGAGTACCTGCGGACGGTGAGGTTTCAGCGGGAGCAGTTCGGCAAAGCGTACAAATATGGTGCAAATCGGCTACACGATGATGACCGAGCAGGCGGGCCCCCGTGCCCTCGTCGACGACCTGGTCGCGGCGGAGCGGGCCGGGTTCGACTTCTCCGTCACTTCTGATCACTACTTCCCCTGGCTCGACTCGCAGGGGCACGCGCCCTACGCGTGGAGCGTGCTCGGCGCGGCGGCGCAGGCGACCTCGCGGATCCCGCTCATGACGTACGTGACCTGCCCGACGGTCCGCTATCACCCGGCTGTGGTGGCGCAGAAGGCCGCGACGATGCAGCTGCTCTCCGAGGGCCGCTTCCGGCTCGGGCTCGGCTCGGGCGAGAACCTCAACGAGCACGTGGTCGGTGCGGGCTGGCCGTCCCCGCAGGTCCGCCTGGAGATGCTCGAAGAGGCGGTGGACATCATCCGGGCGCTGTTCACCGGCGACAACGTCAACCATCAGGGCACTCACTTCGACGTGGCGAACGCCCGCCTGTGGGATGTGCCCGACGAGCTGCCGCCCATTGGAGTGGCGGTTTCCGGCGGACGGTCCTGCGCGCTGGCCGGTCGCCTCGCCGACCTGGTCATCGCGACCGAACCCAAGGCCGACCTGCTCGCATCCTTCGACCGGCACGGCGGCAGCGGCAAGCCGCGCGTCGGCCAGCTGCCCGTCTGCTACGACACCGACAAGGACGCGGCGATCGCCCGCGCGCACGACCAGTTCCGCTGGTCGGTCGGCGGCTGGCCCGTCAACGCCGAACTGCCGGGCCCTTCCGGCTTCGCGGGCGCCACGCAGTACGTCACCCGCGAGGACATCGCGCAGCAGATCCCGTGCGGCGACGATGTCGACACCTTCGTGGACGCCGTGCGCCCCTTCGTCGACGCGGGCTTCACCGAAGTCGCCCTCGTCCAGGTGGGCGGCGACCAGCAACGCCCCTTCATCGACTGGGCGGAGAAGAAGCTGCTTCCCGCGCTGCGCGACCTCTGAGCAGCTCGGGAACCGTGGCCGGCCGCCGTGCAGGACAGCGGCCGCCACATGAGATACCTGCCCGCACATCGGGTACCCGTGATCACACATCAGGCCCCGCGACCCCATGGAGCACAGCGTGAACGACACACCCGACCCGGCATCCCCCACCGCGCAGTCCGACTCCCCGGACCTGGTGCAGGTGGTACTCGGCGAGTGCTCCGCGGCCGACGCGGACGCCGTCTTCGGGGTGCTGCGGACCCACTTCCCCTCCGACCGGGGCGAGGACGCGCCCCACCGGACGGAGCAGCCCCGCCCTGCCGTCTGGACCGGCGGCTTCCTCGCGGCCGACAGCCCGGGTCCCGTCCGGGGCGTGCTCCTCGCGGGGCCGGTCACCGCCGACCTGCAAGGCAGTCCGGTGGCGGTGGACCGACTGCGCGCCACGCTCGAATCGGCGTTCGTCGTCTCGGCCAACGGCACCGCGTCAGGCGACCAGGAAGTACAGGTGCAGCTGCGCCTGACGGGCGCCGAACACGGCGAGCCGCCGCTCCCGGACCACTGAACTAGGCCGGATCGGTCGGCCCGTACCAGACCGTCGTGGCGTTGCAGAACTCGCGGATGCCGTGGCCCGCGAGCTCGCGTCCGTACCCCGAGCGCTTGATGCCGCCGAAGGGCAGGCCGGGGTGGGACGCGGTCATGCCGTTGAAGAAGACGCCGCCCGCCTGAAGGTCCTGTACGCAGCGTTCGATGTCGGCGTCGTCGCGCGTCCACACATTCGAGCTGAGCCCGAACGGCGAGTCGTTGGCCAGGGTCACGGCCTCGTCCAGGTTCGCCACGCGGTAGAGCGTGGCCACCGGGCCGAACGCCTCCTCCCGGTGGATGCGCATCTGCTCGGTCACGTCGGCGAGGACGGTGGGGGAGTAGTACCAGCCCCGCTCCTGCTCCTTGGGGCGCTGGCCGCCGCACAGCGCGGTGGCGCCGTGAGCGAGCGCGTCGTCGACGAGCTCCTCCAGATCGCTGCGGCCCTGCTCGGTGGAGAGCGGACCCACGTCGGTGTCCTCGCTCGCGGGGTCGCCGACGGTCAGCTCCCGCATGCCGGCGACGAACCGGTCGCGGAAGGCGTCATAGACGTCGGCGTGCACGATGAAGCGCTTGGCGGCGATGCAGGACTGACCGTTGTTCTGCACCCGCGCGGTCACCGCGGTCGCCGCGGCGCGCTCGACGTCGGCGCTCGGCAGCACGAGGTAGGGGTCGCTGCCGCCCAGTTCCAGGACGGTCTTCTTGATCTCGTCGCCGGCGGTGGACGCCACCGAGCGGCCGGCCGGTTCGCTGCCGGTGAGAGTCGCCGCGACGACCCGGTCGTCGCGCAGGATGCCCTCGACGGCGTCCGAGCCGACCAGGAGCGTCTGGAAGCAGCCCTCCGGGAACCCGGCGCGGCGGAAGAGGTCATCGAGGTAGAGAGCGGTCTGCGGCACGTTCGACGCGTGCTTGAGCAGACCGACGTTGCCCGCCATCAGGGCGGGGGCCGCGAACCGTACGACCTGCCAGAGCGGGAAGTTCCACGGCATCACGGCGAGTACGACGCCCAGCGGCCGGTAGCGGACGATCGCCCGGCTCGCGCCGGAGTCCTCCACGTCGGCCTGCGCGGGGTGCTCGTCCGCGAGCAGCCCCTCGGCCCGCTCGGCGTACCAGCGCATGGCCTTGACGCACTTGGCCGCTTCGGCCCTGGCCGCCTTGATGGGCTTGCCCATCTCGGTGGTCATCGTCCGGGCGATGAACGCGTTGTCCTCTTCCAGCAGGTCGGCCGCCCGGTTCAGGAACCGGGCACGCTCGGCGAAGGTGCTGGTGCGGTACTGGCCGAACGCGGTGTGCGCCGCCGCCACACGGCGCTTGACCTCCGCGTCCTCAAGCGGCTCGAAGGTCTCGAGCGTCTCACCGGTGGCGGGATTGACCGTGGCGATGGGCATGCCGTTCCTCCTCGGGACGCCTAGCGCGACCGCGGAGGGCCGTCGTGGGGCTCCTCCCAGGAATTCGCGCGCGGCTGGGGCTGCTGCGGTGGGTCGGGGCGTCGCGTGACCTGTCGCCGTCCGAAGAAGAAGAGGGCGAGCAGTACGGCGACGATCACCACGCCGATGATCAGCATCAGCGACGAGGTTCCGCTTGCGGCGAGGGGCATGTACGGCCTCCAGTAAGGCTCGGAGTCAGTGGCTCCGGACGTAGCGGGCCCCGCGGTTCACCCTAGAGCGACATACGCGGGGAAGCATGCTCAGGGACCTAGCGGGTGCCCGGACATCCGGAACGCACACCTCGTCAGAGGATCTAGAGGATCTCCAGCGGCTCCTTGCGGACCGGCGCGGGGAACGCGGCATCCAGCGTCCTGAGGTCCTCGTCGGTGAGGCCGACTTCGAGGGCGGCGTGGTTCTCCTCCACGTGCGCCGCGGTGGAGGCCTTGGGAATGGCGATGACGTCGTCGTGCCGCAGCACCCAGGCGAGCGCCACCTGAAGCGGTGTGCATCCGTGCGCCGACGCCACGGACTCCAGGGCCTGATCGCCGAGGAGCCGGCCCTGCTCCAGCGGGGAGTAGGCCATCAGAGGCACCGAGCGCTCGCGGCACCAGGGGAAGAGGTCGTACTCGGGGCCGCGGCGGGTGAGGTTGTAGAGCACCTGGTCCGTCTGCGGGCGGGCGTCCTCGGGGAGCTCCGCCAGGTCGTCGACATCGAGGTTGCTCACGCCCCATGCGCCGATGCTGCCGCGGCTCACCAGGCCTTCGAGCGCCTCGACGGTCTCGGAGAGCGGCACTCCGCCCCGCCAGTGCAGCAGATACAGGTCGATCCGGTCGGTGCCCAGGCGGCGCAGACTCGCGTGGCAGGCATCGACGGTGCCGCGGGCGTCGGCGTTGGACGGCAGGACCTTGCTCACCAGGAACACGTCGTCGCGCCGCCCGCGAATCGCCTCGCCGACCAGCTCCTCCGACGCGCCGCTCCCGTACATCTCGGCCGTGTCGATCAGCGTCATGCCCAGGTCCAGGCCCCTGCGCAGGGCGGCAATCTCCTCGGCGCGGCGCGCGGGATCGTCGCCCATGCGCCAGGTGCCCTGGCCCAGGGCGGGCACGCTCGCACCGGAGGGGAATGTCACCGTCTTTGCCGCAGCCATCGCGTATCCCTTCTCGCATCCCTGCGTGTGCAGGCTCGTCACGCCGAGAACTTCACACGGCCCGGCGTCGTCGCACAACCGATCACCACCAGTACGCGGGATAGCGCTGCGCGCTGGGGCGGGCACACGAGGCGGCCCACCCCGCAAGGACCACCACGACGACCGCCCCTGCCAACAGGGGCACGAAGGTCGCGGGCCGGGGGTGGTGCAGGACGATGACGACGGCGGTGGCGCAGGCCGGCGAGTGCGGGGTGCGCGCCACGGTCATCACGGCAAGGCCGATGCCCGCGGCCAGCGCCGCGGCCCACGGGGCGCTGCCCAGCGCGGCGAGGATCGCGTAACCGACGCCGGCGCACAGCAGATGGCCCGCGATCACGCTGCGCGGCTGCGCAAGCGGCAGCCGGGGGACGCTGTGCACGATCGCCGCGGATGCCGCGAGCGGGGGTATGAGCACCGGCTCGTGAACGACGGAACCGACCGCGACCAGGGCCAGCAGCACGGCCGTGACGGCACTGATGTTGTGCAGGGCGGTACCGGCCGGCGGCGGGGCGGGGGCGCGGCCCACGAGGCGGGGCAGGACGCGGGGACGGACGCGGGGACGCGGGCGCGGCCGGGCAGGCGCGGGCGGCGCCTCGATGATTTCGTCGGTGCTCAAGAGAAGGACGTTCCGGACTTCAGCCGGCGGGAAACCCGGACGGCAGGTGACAGAGGGTTGGAGTCGCCACGGCCGCCCATGCGGTCGGCAGGGGGCGCGGGCAGCATCGGCGGCCCGGGGTCGGGGCGTCCGCGTACTCACCCGAGATCCTACGAAGCCCGGTCGCGCGGCCTGCGGCCAGGGCCGGTGATCACTGTGCTGACCAGGCCCAACACAGTGATCACGGGGGTTCACGCCCTGCTTGCGTGCTCGTGGCGGGGTGGCTGTCCGGCGTCGGTCCGAGGGCCGGCGCCGCCTGTCAGGGGCTCGCTCGGCGGCTCGGCCCTGCCCGCGCCTCGTAGCAGGACCAGGGAGAAGACGCCCGCCGCGGCCATGACGGTGGCCGCACCGATCGCGGCGAAGCCCATGC
This sequence comes from Streptomyces sp. NPDC033180, assembly GCF_055577645.1. Lineage (NCBI taxonomy): Bacteria > Bacillati > Actinomycetota > Actinomycetes > Kitasatosporales > Streptomycetaceae > Streptomyces > Streptomyces sp. NPDC033180. The sequence continues at coordinate 281,636 of NZ_JBVIPU010000006.1, forward strand.
CGTGGGTGAAGGCATCGCGCGCCGCCGTCAGCACGCTCTCCGCGGTTCTGGCCGGGAGGTGCGCGGCCACGGTTGTCGCCCCGCCCAGGGTTTCGCGCACCGCGTCGGCCTGCGGAACCCCGGCCGGTAGAGCGTCGGTCATGTCACGGCTGTAGACGGCCGAACCGATGGAGCCGAGGATCGCCATGCCGAGCGCGCCGCCCAGCTCCTGGCCGGACTCGAGGACGGCCGCGGCCGAGCCCGCGCGCTCCGGCGGGGCGGCGCCCAGGGCGAGTTCATTGGCGAGCGTCATGGCGGCGACCAGACCGCCCGCGTAGACCGAGGCGGCGGTCAGCGGGACCCAGAGGGCCGTGTCGGTGCGCACCTGGGTCAGCCAGAGGAAGCCGCAGGCGGAGAGGAGAAACCCGCCAGCCATGACGTAGGCCCGGTCGACACGTTGCGCGAACGCCGCCGCGGTCGGAGCCGTGACGGCCATGCCCGCCGCCGGCAGCATGCTCCACAGCGCGGCCTCGAACGGCCCCATGCCGAGGACGGACTGCAGATACTGCGTGAGGAAGACGGCCATGCCCACCGTGGCGAACATGGCGAGGAGATTGGCGACCACCGGGCCGCCGAAGGCGCGACGGCCCAGCAGCCCGAGGTCGATCATCGGGTTCGCCACACGCCGCTGGCGGCGTACGAAGGCGTAGCCGAGAGCCAGTCCCGAGGTGATTCCGAGGGCGGGCAGCGGCTCGTAGCCGTGCTGGGCCAGTTCCTTGATGCCGTAGATGACCGGGAGCAGGGCGGCGAGTGAGAGTGCCGCGCTCAGCAGATCGAAGCGGCCCTGTTGCGACACCTTGAACTCCGGCACGAGGAAAGGGACCAGGACGAGCAGCAGCACCATCGCGGGCAGATTGATCAGGAAGACCGAACCCCACCAGAAGTGTTCCAGGAGCAGTCCGCTGACCACCGGGCCGAGAGAGATACCGGCGGCCATGACACCCGTCCACACGGTCACCGCCTTGCGCCGCTGCTTCTCGTCGCGGAAGAGGTTGCGGATCAGGGCGAGCGTCGAGGGCATCAGGGCGGCGCCGCCGAGTCCCAGCAACGCCCGTACACCGATGAGCAGTTCGGCCGAGTGCGCGTACGCGGCGGCGATCGATGCCGCACCGAAGACGGTGGCGCCCGCGAGCACCAGGGTGCGTCGGCCGATCCGGTCGCCGAGGGCGCCCATGGTGATGAGCAGGCCGGCGAGGACGAAGCCGTACATGTCGAGGATCCACAGCTGCTGTGTGGCGGTGGGCTCCAGATCCTGGCTGATGTAGGGAATCGCGAAGTAGAGGACCGAGACGTCCATCGAGACCAGCAGCAGGGGCAGCATCAGGACGCCGAGGGCGGACCATTCCTTGCGGCCCGCACGGGGGTTGGGTGTGTTCTCCATGTCCGACACGGAATCGGGTCGGCGCGTACGCCGCAAACAACGACCTAGTGCGCTGCCCCAATAAACGCTCCTGTACTGGGGGATCGGAGAACCAGCGCACTAGTACAGTGCAACCATGGTCACCGATCCGCCCTACCTCCGCATCGCGCGCGACATCCGCCGACGGATCGACTCCGGCGATCTCGCTCCGGGCGACCGTGTCCCCTCCACCCGGCGCATCACCCGCGAGTGGGGTGTCGCGATGGCGACGGCCACGAAGGCGCTCGCCGCACTGAACCAGGAGGGACTGGTGCGCGCCGTGCCGGGTGTCGGCACGGTGGTGGCGGAGCCGGTGCGGGAACGCGGTGCGGCTTCCGGTCAGGGCCTGACTCGCGAGCGCATCATCCGCACCGCGATCGCGTTCGCCGACTCGGAGGGCCTCGCGGCACTCTCGATGCGTCGCGTCGCGGCGGAGTTCGGGGCCTCCACCATGGCGCTGTACCGGCATGTCCCGAGCAAGGGTGAACTCGTACGGCTGATGTCGGAGGCGGTGTTCAGCGAGGAACCGTCAGGTCCTCGGCCGCCCGGCTGGCGTGCGCAACTGGCGCAGGAGGCACGGTGGTTGTGGGCCCTGTATGAGCGTCACCCCTGGCTGGGGCGGGCCATGGCCGGACTCACACGGCCGATGGCCTCGCCCCACGCGATGCGGTACACGGAGCGGGTCCTGGCCGCTCTGAGCGGGCTCGGCCTCACGCCGTACCAGATGATCCATGTCCACCTCGCGCTCCTCGGGTACGCCCAGGGAGTCACGCTGGCCATCGAGCTGGAGTCCCATGCGCGGCAGGACACCGGCATGACCCCGGAGGAGTGGATGGCGTCGAACGAGGCCCGGATGGAGGCGATCCAGACCTCCGGGTCCTATCCGGTCCTCTCCACGCTGTTCGGCGACGACGACTTCGACCTCGAGCTCGGCACGCTTTTCGAGTTCGGGCTCCAGCGGTTCCTGGACGGGGTCGAGGCACTCATCGCGAAGCCCTGAACAGCGCCGTCAACGCACCAGGCAGGGACGCTTGTTGTCGAACTGCCAGTCCGGGATGAGGTAGCGCATGCCGGTGGCGTCGTCGCGTGCGCCGAGAGCCTTGCGCCGGTAGAGGTCGTGGGCCGCCAGGAGCCGGTCCATGTCCAGCTCGACGCCCAGACCGGGGGCGTCGGGTACGGAGATCTCCCCGTCGACGATGCGGGGCGGGGCGGTGGTGAGGCGCTCCAGGCCCTCCTGCCAGATCCAGTGGGTGTCCAGGGCGTTGTAGTCGCCGGGAGCCGCGGCTCCGCAGTGGGTGACCATGGCCAGGGAGATGTCGAAGTGGTTGTTGGAGTGGCATCCCCAGGTGAGCCCCATCGCGTTGCACAGCTGCGCGACGCGTACGGAGCCCTGCATGGTCCAGAAGTGCGGGTCGGCCAGGGGTATGGAGACCGACTGCAGGGCCAGCGCGTGGGTCAGTTGCCGCCAGTCGGTGGCGACCATGTTGGTGGCGGTCGCCAGGCCTGTGGCGCGGCGGAACTCGGCAAGGACCTCGCGGCCCGAGTAGCCGCCCTCGGCGCCGCAGGGGTCCTCGGCGTAGGCGAGCGTGTCGGTCAGGGGCGTGCACAGGTCGATCGCCTCGCGCAGGGACCAGGCGCCGTTGGGGTCGAGGGTGATGCGGGCCTGGGGGAAGCGGGCCTTCAGGGCGCGTACGGCGGCGACCTCTTCCGCGCCTTCCAGGACGCCACCCTTGAGCTTGAAGTCCCGGAACCCATAGCGGTCGTAGGCGGCTTCGGCCTGCTGGACGATCGCCTCGGGGGTGAGGGCCTGCTCGTGGCGGATGCGGTGCCAGTCGACGGGGGCGTCGGGTTCGCGGACGTAGTCGAGATCGGTGCGGTCGGGGTCGCCGACGTAGAAGAGGTAGCCGAGGACACGGACGGAGTCGCGCTGCTGTCCGTCGCCGAGCAGCGCCGCGACGGGTACCTCCAGGTGTTTGCCGAGCAGGTCGAGCAGTGCGGACTCGACGGCGGTGACCGCGTGGACGGCGGTGCGCAGGTCGAAGGTCTGGGCGCCCCGGCCGCCGGCGTCGCGGCCGGCGAAACGGTCGCCGATCTCGCGCAGGACGCGCTTGTAGTCCCCGACGCGGGCGCCGACGACGAGCGACTCGGCGTCGCGCAGGGTCTGGGTGATCTTCTCGCCGCCCGGCACTTCGCCCAGGCCGGTGCGGCCGTCGGAGTCCTTGAGGATCACGATGTTGCGGGTGAAGTAGGGGCCGTGGGCGCCGGAGAGGTTGAGCTCCATGCAGTCCCGTCCTGCGACGGGACAGACGCTGAACGCGGTGACGGTCGGCTGCCTGTTCATGATCAGGAATTCCTCGGGTGTGAGAGAGAAGGGAAGCGGGAGCGGTGGCCGGGTGACTCAGAGGCTGAGGACGTCCAGGGCCCACTCCGCCGCGAGGACGCCGCCGAGGCCGAGGATCGCGAGCACCGTCGTATAGGTGGTGCGAACCTTGATCGCCTCGATGACCGAGAGGTTGAAGTACTCCTTGAACAACCAGAATCCGGGGTCGTTGACGTGGGAGAAGGCGATCGATCCGCACGAGACGGCGAGCACCAGGATCTCGGGGTGGACGCCGCTGCCCGCCAGGAGCGGCAGCACCACGCCGGAGGCGGTGACGACGGCGACCGTGGCGGAGCCGAGTGCGATGCGCAGGATCACCGCGATCAGCCACGCGAGGATGAGCGGTGAGACGGACCAGCTGTCGGTGGTGTCCTTGATGTGGTCGGAGATGCCCCCTTCGACCAGGACGTTCTTGAAGGCGCCGCCCGCTCCGATCACCAGGAGGATCATGGCCATGGCCTGGGCCGCCGACGTACAGGAAGCGCTGACGTCGGACAGGCTGCGGCCGATGCGCGGCCCGAACGCCCAGATCGCCAGGAGGAGGGTCAGGAGCAGGGCGATCGGTGCCGAGCCGATGAAGGTGACGAAGTGCAGGAACGGGCTCGCGCCGGAGGTGGCCATTTCGGTGACCGAGGCACCGGCGATCAGTACGACGGGGAAGAGGGCCACGGCCAGCGACCAGCCGATGCCGGGCATCTCCTCGTCGGTGAACTCGCGTTCGCTGACCAGGCCGTTGGGGATGGAGGGGTTCATCGCCCGGATGAACGGAAGCCGCGGCCACACGAGCGCGACCAGCGCGCCGGCGGGTATCGCGATGAACAGGCCGTAGACCAGCGTCAGACCGACGGAGGCGTGGAACGTCGCGGCCACCGCGGTGGGGCCCGGATGCGGTGGCAGGAAGCTGTGCATCGTGGAGAGCGTGATGGACATCGGAAGGCCGATCCACAGCAACTTCGCCCCCGTGACGCGTACGAGGGTGAACGCGATGGGCACGATGATGATGAAGGCGACTTCGTAGAACATGGTGACGCCGATGAGCATGGACGTGACCACCATGGCCACTTGGACCCAGCGCGGTCCGAACGCGTCCAGCATCTTGTTGGCGATGCGCTGGGCGGCGCCGGAATCCCCCATGACGCGCCCGACCATGGCGCCGAGCCCGATGACCAGCATCGTGTCGCCGATCTGACCGCCGATGCCCTCCGAGAGGACGTCCGGGATCGTGGCCACCGGAATTCCCTGCACCAGCGCGACGCCGACGGCCACGAGGAGGAGGGCGGCGAAGCCGTTCAGTTTCAGGCGGGTCATGAGGAACAGCAGGATCAGGACGCTGACCCCGACTACGACGAGCGGCATTTCAGTTCCCCTTTGAACTGTGGATGCGGAGGGGTTCAGGCTGTGTGCCGCGTGGCCCGGACCAGATCGAGGCCGGCGTTCAGCACCTTCTCCAGGTCGGCGATGTCGTCCGGGCCGGGATCGGTGAGCGGCGCGCGCACCGGGCCGACCGGGCGGCCGCGCATCCGGGCGGCGGCCTTGACCAGCGAGACGGCGTATCCCGGCGCCCGGTCGCGCAGTTCGACCAGCGGGACGTAGAACTCCCTCAGGAGCCGGTCCACCGCCGCGTCGTCCCGCCCCCGCAGCGCGGTGAAGAAGGCGTCTGCGATCTCGGGGGCGAAGGCGTGGACGGCGGATGAGTAGGCGGGGACGCCGACGGTGGCGTAGGCGCGGGCCTGGATCTCCGCGGTGGCCGCGCCGTTGAAGAAGAGGAAGTCGTCGGGGGCGGCGAGCGTCAGGCGCTGCAGCCGGTCGAGGTCGCTGTGCCCGTCCTTGAGGCCGATGACGGTGGGGATGTCGGCGATGCGGCGCAGGGCGTCGGCACTGAAGGTGACCTGGCCGCGCTGGTAGGCGATGAGGGGCAGCGGGCTGCCGGCCGAGATGTGGCGCAGCTGCGCCACCAGGCCCTCTTGCGAGGCCTCGACCAGGTAATGGGGCATCACCAGCAGGGCGTCGGCGCCCTCCTGCTCGGCGATCCGGGCGAACCGCAGCGACTGGGCCCACCCGTATCCGGTGCCCGCCACCACCGGCAGACGGCCGTCGGCGACTTCGACCGTGACCCTGATGACCGCGCGGTACTCCTCCTCGTCGAGTGAGAAGAACTCGCCGGTTCCGCAGGCGGGGAACACCGCGCCCGGCTCCGTCGCCAACTGGGCCGTCAGGTACGCCCGGTAGGCCTCCACGTCGAGGCTGCCGTCACTCCCCATGCTCGTGAGCGGGAAGGACAGCACGCCGCGCGCCATGCCTTCTCGCAGTCGCCGGGCTACATCCTCGGGCCTCGTACTGAGCTTGTTCGTGCGGGGCTCGCGGGGCTCGCTGGGCTCGTTCACGAATCTCATCTCTATATGCAGATGACGTCCACGTATGAGAATGGAGGCTAGAGTCATGAACGAGCAGGGGTCAATGGCCGGGCGCCGCGGATCTACGATGGGCGCATGTCGGAGAGCGGAACGGACCGCGGGGCGGGCGCGGGGGTCCGCGAGACGGGCTCGGGAGTCCGCGGGGTGAAGTCGGCGCTGCGCACCGTGGCGCTCCTCGAACTGCTCGCCGAGCGCGCCGACCGGCCCGCCCGTCTTGAGGAGCTCGCCGAGGAGTTGGACGTGCCGCGCAGCAGCATGTACCAGCTGCTGCGGACCCTGACCGACTGCGGCTGGGTGCGCACAAACACCACCGGATCCCTCTATGGCATCGGGATCCGCACGCTGCTCACAGGCACGAGTTACCTGGACGGCGACGTGCGGGTGCGCGCCATCCGTCCCTGTCTGGACGAGGCCTCGGACGCCCTGGGCGAGACGATCCACCTGGCACGCCTCGACGGCCCGCACGTCGTGTACCTCGCCACCCGCGAGTCGCACGAGTACCTGCGCACCATCAGCCGGGTCGGCCGCCGTGTCCCCGCGCATGCCGGAGCCCTGGGCAAGGCGCTGCTCGCCGAGCGTCCGGACGGTGAACTGCCGCTCGTGGAAGGCTCGTTGACCGCATACACGCAGAGCACGCACACCGACCGTTCCGCCCTCCTTGCCGACCTCCAGCGGGTGCGTGAGCGCGGTTACGCCATCGACCGCGAGGAGACGGTGACCGGCATCGCGGGCTTCGGCTTCGCCCTGCGGTACGACGTTCCGGCCGTCGACGCCATCAGTTGCTCGGTTCCTGTCGCTCGGCTCACGGGCGAACACCAGAGCCGCGTCGTGTCCGTCATGCGGGAGATCCAGACGAAGATCGAGGGTCTCCTGTCAGCCGTCGCGGGCGCTCCCGACTGGCGCTGACCGGGTCCGGTGGCCGCCTTGATAGGTAAGCCGTCACTTGCCTATGGTGGGGTCATGTCGGAGGATGTTTTCAAGGCGCTGGCCGACCCCACCCGTCGGCGCATCCTTGATGAGCTGGTGGAACGGGACGGTCAGACCCTGTTCGAGATATGCGCCAGGCTCCTGAACAAGCACGGTCTCGGGCTGTCCCGCCAGGCCGTCAGTCAGCATCTGGCCGTACTGGAAACCGCGGGCCTCGTCCATTCGCGACGCGAGGGCCGCTACAAGTTCCACGACCTGAACACCGAACCGCTCGAGATCATCGTGACCCGATGGCTCAGGCCCGAAGAGCCGGAGTGAACGCCATGAGAATCCACCTGACCAGTGTCTTCGTCGATGACCAGGAGAAGGCCCTGCGCTTCTACACCGACGTGCTCGGCTTCGTGAAGAAGCACGACGTCCCCGTCGGCGAAGACCGGTGGCTGACCGTGGTCTCGCCGGAAGACCCCGAAGGCACCGAACTGCTCCTCGAGCCCTCCGGTCATCCCGCGGTGCAGCCGTACAAGACCGCGCTCGTCGAGGACGGCATCCCGGTGACCTCCTTCGCCGTGGAGGACGTGGCCGCGGAGTTCGACCGACTGCGTGGGCTCGGGGTGAAGTTCACCCAGGAGCCGGTGGAGATGGGTCCGGTCACCACCGCGGTGCTTGACGACACCTGCGGCAACCTCATCCAGATCCAGCACTGAGCCGAACCCAGGTGAGCCGGCCCGGAAAAGTCGGTAGCGCACCGGGCCCTCACGCACGACCATGGCCCGCATGAGCGACCAACCCGAACGATGGAGCCGGGCAACCACCTACCCGGACATGTGGGCTGACCCGGACGACGACCCCCGCAACAGCGACGGAGTCAGCCCGGACGGTGAGCTGGCGACGCTGCAGGACTTCCTGACGAGCTACCGCTTGACCCTGAAGATGAAGTGCGAGGGCCTGGACGCCGAGCAACTGGCCCGCCGGTCGGTTCCGCCGTCGACGATGTCACTGCTCGGCCTGCTCCGGCACCTCGCCGAGGTGGAACGGGACTGGCGCAACTGGATCAGGGACGGCGAGCCACTGCCGAAGCTGTACGGCGAGCGCGACGCGGACTTCAACGGGGCTGCCGGCGACCAGGCACTGGTCGATGCCGCATACGCCGACCTGGCGCGCGAGCAGGCGGCGTTGGATGCCGAACTGGCCGAACACCCGGACCTCGGCGAGCGTGTGGGGAAGGAAGGGTTCGCCATTCGGGAGCTGATGGTCCACAGGATCGAGGAGTACGCCCGTCACTGCGGGCAGGCCGACCTGTTGCGCGAGTGCATTGACGGCAGGGTGGGTCAGTGACGAGATCGGCTGACGGTGTGATGGGGTGACGGTGTGACGGCATGACGGAGCGGATCCGCTCGTAAACCCATTCGATAGGCGCCCCTTGCGGGTGTTCCTGCCCGCGACTTTCGCTCGGCAGCGGCCTGTCGCCTCGACGACCGGCTACCGAGCGGTGTGTGCGTTGTGCGAAGATCCGGAGACCGTTCGGCGGTCGCCGCGGCAGACTCGCCGTGGAGGTCGACCGTCGGTAACGGCCGTACGGCCGGGCGGGCTTACCGGGTGGGAAGGCGGGAACATAGCGGTGGCGTCACAGCCATGGACTTCCGGCGTGCGTTCAGTCGGCGAGAGCGACACCGCGGCCGCCCGGCAGTTGACGCAGCCGTTGGTACTGCTGATCGAGGACGATCCCGGCGACGCGCTCCTGGTCGAGGAACTCGTCGCGGACAGCGCTCTGAAGATGCGTCTGCAGTGGGTGCGTTCCATGGCCGAGGCACGTGAGGCACTGGCCTTCGAGGTGCCGGACTGCGTGCTGCTGGATCTTCATCTGCCGGACGCCCAAGGGCTGGAAGCCGTGTCCATGGTCCGGTCCCATACCGATCAGGTCGCGGTCGTCGTGCTCACGGGCCTCGCGGAGGAGGAGACCGGGTCCGCCGCCGTGGCCGCGGGGGCCCAGGACTACCTCGTCAAGGGACGCGTCGAACCGGACCTGTTCGGCAGGGCCGTGCGCTACGCGATCCAGCGCAAGCAGGCCGAGCAGGCGGCCGTCGCCCTGCAGGCCGGCCAGATGCAGGCCCAGGAGAACACCCGGCTGGAGCGGGGACTGCTGCCGAGGCCGCTCCTGAACAGTGCGGGCGTGGACGTCGTGGCCCGCTACCGGCCCGGCCGCGCCCAGGCTCTGCTGGGGGGCGACTTCTACGACATCGTCCAGAGCCCGGACGGCACCGTGCACGCGCTCATAGGGGACGTCTCCGGCCATGGACCGGATGAGGCGGCCCTCGGCGTGGCACTGCGCATCGCCTGGCGCACGCTGGTGCTCAGCGGCATCACCGGCCCCGAACAAGTGGGCCGACTCGAGGAGATCATGCTCGCGGAGCGGGTGAAGCCGTACGTCTTCGCCACGCTGACCAGCCTCTCCGTACCGGCCGGGGCACGGTGCGCGCGCCTGACGCGCGCGGGTCACCCCGGGATGCTGCTGCGCACCGCGGAGGGCGGGGTCGAGTGGGTGGAGGTGGCCGGCGGGCCGGCCCTCGGTGTCGCGCCCGGTGTTCCGCTCTGGCCGGTCGAGGAGGTGCCCCTGCCCGCGGGGGCGGCGCTGGTGCTGTTCACCGACGGCCTGTTCGAAGGACACATCGGCAAGGGTCGAGAGCGTCTGGGTGAGGAGAGGCTGCTGGGCATCGCCCGAGAGCTGGGCGGGCTGACACCGGCGGCATTCGTCGACACGCTGATCCAGCGGGCCGAGAACCTCGCCGAGGAGCAGGGCGGCCTGGCCGACGACGTGGCAGTGGTGCATCTGCACTGGCACGGTGACGGCGTAGAGCCGACGAGAGCCGTGGCCGAGGGCCGCTACAAAAGCAGTATCGGAGAACAACGCCGTGGTTGAGACGACGAGCAGAGCATGGATCGGCCGTCGGCTGACCGTGCAGGGCTGGTTCCAGCTGGTCCTTGTCTTGATGGTGCTCCTGGTGGTGGCGGGCACCGTGATCGGCGCCCGTCTGCTGGGCACGACCGCGGACGTGACCGACCAACTGGTCGACCGCCTGGAGCCGGCCCGCACGCAGACCTACCGTCTGCAGGCTGCTCTGGTGAACCAGGAGACCGGCGTCCGCGGTTACGTCATCACGGCCGACCGTCAGTTCCTGGACCCCTACGTCAAGGGCAAGCGGGACGAGGCCCGCGCCGCCGCACAGCTGCGCGAGCTCATCGGAGGCCAGCCCCGGCTGATGGCGGACCTCGAGGCGGTCCAGCGCCAGGCGGCGGACTGGCGGCGTGCGTACGCCGAACCGCTGGTGGCCGAGGTCACGCCAGGTGAGCCACGCGACGTCGCCGAGACGAACGCCGAGCGAGGCAAGGAGGTCTTCGACCAGATCCGCACCGTGTGGGCCGTGCAGAACGCCGACCTGGCGCGGGCCGTCGAGGACGGCAAGGGCGAGCTGGACAGTTCCCGCACGATGCGTACCGTGATCCTCGGCGCCATGGTGGCGGCCTTCCTGCTGGCCGGGATCGCGCTGGCCTTCCTGGTGCGCGCGCTGGTGGCCCGGCCCCTGGAAGCTCTGCGTGGCTCCTCCCGCCAAGTGGCGCGCGGCGATTTCGACCATGTCATCACCATCGACGGTCCCGCCGACCTCAGGGCGGTGGCAGCGGACGTGGAGGGCATGCGGCAGCAGATCGTGGAGGAACTGGGAGCCTCACGTCGCCAGCGGGACGCGCTGACCCAGCAGGCGGCCGAACTGGACGCCCAGGCCGTGGAACTCCGCCGCTCCAACGCCGAACTGGAGCAGTTCGCCTACGTGGCCTCCCACGATCTGCAGGAGCCCCTGCGCAAGGTCGCCTCCTTCTGCCAGCTCCTCGAGAAGCGGTACGGAGACACACTCGACGACCGTGCCAAGCAGTACATCGACTTCGCGGTCGACGGAGCCAAGCGCATGCAGGTCCTCATCAACGACCTGCTCACCTTCTCCCGCGTCGGGCGCCTCAACGACGCCCGGGTGCCCGTCGACCTCGACCAGGCCCTCACCAAGGCGCTGGCCAACCTGGACACGTCCGTCCGGGACACCGACGCGCTCATCGAACGCCCCGAGAACCTCCCCGAGATCGTCGGCGACCCGACGCTCCTGACGATGCTCTGGCAGAATCTCGTCGGCAACGCGGTCAAGTTCCACCATCCCGAACGTGCCCCGCGGATCCGGATCACCTGCGAGAAGGACGAGAGCTCCGGCGACTGGAACCTCTGCGTCACCGACAACGGCATCGGAATCCCCGAGGAGTTCGCGGAGAAGGTCTTCGTCATCTTCCAGCGACTGCACGGCCGCGATGCCTACGGCGGCACCGGCATCGGCCTCGCCCTGTGCAAGAAGATCGTCGAACACCACGGCGGTCACATCTGGATCGACAGCGGCCATGCCGAGGGAACCCGTCTCTGCTTCACCCTGCCGTCCGACACCGACACCGAAACCAACACCGAGACCAACTCCGACACCGACACCGCGGAGAACACCGCTCCCCGCACCGAGGAAGAAGCCCTGACATGACCACCCCTTCTGTCTCGCCGGTCGACGTGCTCCTCGTGGAGGACGACCCGGGCGACGAGCTGATGACGCGCGAGGCGTTCGAGGACAACAAGATCCGCAACAAGCTGCACGTGGTCCGGGACGGTGAGGAAGCCCTCGACTTCCTCTACCAGCGCGGTGAGCACACAGGAGTGCCGCGTCCCGATCTCATCCTGCTCGACCTCAACCTCCCCAAGTACGACGGGCGTCAGGTCCTGGAGAAGATCAAGTCGGACCCGGACCTGCAGGACATCCCGGTGGTGGTACTGACCACGTCGGCAGCGGAGGAGGACATCCTGCGCAGCTACAAACTGCATGCGAACGCCTACGTCACCAAGCCGGTCGACCTGGACCAGTTCATCGCCGCGGTACGCCAGATCGACGACTTCTTCGTGCAGGTCGTACGTCTGCCGAGGCGTCAGGGCTGAGCCGGCGCAAGGGGGGAGGGGGGCGTCGTTCCCGGCGCGAGGGACACCCACTAGATTCCTCGGCTGTGACTGAGACTTCCTCCTACCTCAAGACAACAGCCGATGCCTACGGGGCTGTCGCCCTCCTCTACGACGAGTTGGCACGCACCGCGTTCGACGCCTTCCCGCTGGATCGCGCGGTGATCGCCGCGTTCGCCGAACTCGTGGCGGCCGGCGGCGGCCCGGTCGCGGAACTGGGATGCGGCACCGGGAGGACGACGGCACGCCTGCGGGACCTCGGTCTCGACGTCTTCGGCATCGACCTGTCGCCGGGGATGATCGACCTCGCCCGCGAGAACCACCCGGACCTGAGGTTCGAGGTCGGCTCCATGGACGCCCTGGACTTGGCCGACGGCACGCTGGACGGCATCGTGTCCTGGTACTCGGTCATCCACACCCCGCCTCAGGACCTGCCTCCGTACTTCGCCGAGTTCCGGCGGGTGATCGCACCCGGCGGCCACCTCCTGCTGGGGTTCTTCGAGTCCGAGGGTGAGCCGGTCACGCCGTTCGACCACAAGGTGACGACGGCCTACCGCTGGCCGATCGAGGGCCTCGCGGATCTCGTCCGCGAGGCCGGGTTCGTGGAGATCGGCCGGATGCTGCGCGAACCGATCGAGGGCGAGCGGTTCCGCCGCGGTCATCTCCTGATGCGCGCGGCGGAGTGACTCAGGCGGCTGCCGGGCCGCGCGGCTCGCGGCGCATGGACCACAAGGTCGGTCCGCCGCCCGGCAGTTGCACCTCGCCGAGCACCGTGAACCCGAAGTGCTCGTAGACGGGGAGGTTTGAGGGCTTGGAGGATTCCAGGTAGACGGGCAGGCCGTCCGCGTCGGCCTTGGCGAGGCCCGAGCGCAGGAGGGCGGCTCCGTGGCCCTGGCCCTGGGCGGCGGGGTCCGCCCCGACCACGGCCAGGTACCAGTGCGGCTCCTGGGGGCCGTGCTCGGCGGCCGTCGCCGCGGCCTCCTGGAACAGCGAAGCCCGGTCGCCGAGAATCTCCACGAGCTCCTTGATCGTCTCCGCGTCGGGCACGGCCTTGTCCTGCGCGCCCGGCGGCACCCAGTAGGCGGCAGCGGCCGCGGTGTGCTCGCAGACGCCGTGGTGGACGTACTGCCGGGTGAAGAGCGTGGCGAAGTAGCGGCCGAGTCCCGCCTCGCGCGTGGCGTCGTCGGGGAAGAACCAGCGCATCATCGGGTCGTCGTCGAAGGCGCGGGCCAGCGTGCGGCCGATCTGCGAAGCATCGTCGATCGTGGCCGTCTTGGGAGTGTTCGTTATCGACATACGGGTCATTCTGCCCCGGATGATCTTCGACGGCCGGGCCGGGCCCCCTTCGGGCGCGCGGGTCAATGAGACGTTCTGGGCGGGCAGTTCGGGGAGCGGGCGAGCGGGTGCCTTACGCGTCAGGTTCGCTGCCGATCCCGGCCTCGCCAGGCTTGCCGGCGACCACGGCACGGCCTCGCCGAACGCGGCGGCCGGCGCCCGCGCGATCAGGTCCGGCAGCACGAAGTGCCCGTCGTCCGTGGCTGCCCGCAGTGCCTTACCCACCCAGATCCCACCCAGATCCCACCCAGACGTCCGCCGCCATGACGCAGGGCGCGGTCGAGACGACGAGCACGACCTCGGCCGCCGAGCTCGGTTCTCGCGGAACGAACCATGCGAGCAGTGGCCTGTTCCTCGGGCCGTGTCCCTGACTCCGACGTCACTGACCGGGCATACCGTCCGTGGCGATAATGAACTCGCCCCCGGCCCGGCGCTGTCCTTATCCTCGGCGGAGCGGGATCGCGCGGTCCCGCAGGTTGCGGACCCGTGGCAGAGCGGCCCATTGCGATCGGCGTGGGAGAAGCCCCTCCCGCGCCGACTGACGGGATCCGGGCGGGCCCTGCCCTTCCCCGTCCGCGGGTTCGAATCCCGCCGGTGCCGCAGCCGACCCGTACGAGAGCTGCTGACTGGAGTCCGTATGAGCACGCCCGCCCCCGCCGCTCCGGTGTTCGTCGGGCCGGAACAGACCGCGGCCGTCGGGCGAGGGCAGATCAGCGTCCTGTGGTCGCTCGGCGACCGTACGAGGGATCTGGACGCCGGTGTCGTCCGGCTGGCCCCGGGGGCGAGCACCGGAGAGCACACGGAGGACGAGTTCGGGGTCCTGTTCACCGTGCTGACCGGCACCGGTGAACTCCGCACCCCGGACGCGGCCTGGCAGCTCGCCCCAGGCGCCCTCGCCTGGCTTCCGGCGGGCACTGACCGCTGCGTGGACGCGGGGGAGGAGGGGCTCGTCTACACGACCGCTCACCGCCGCCGTCCGGCCCTCGGCACCGGGCCGGCCGACGGAGCCGATGCGGGCGAGCCGGTCTGCCTGCTCGGCCGCGTCTGCCCCGATTGCGGCAGGCCGGCCGCCGAACGCGACGCCCGCTACTGCGTCCGCTGCGGAACGCCGCTGCCCGACTGACGGGTACGGGCCCTCACCCGACCGTGGCAATGGCTCGCGGCTTTCCAGCAGTCCGGTGCCAGACAGGAGCTCATCACGATGTCCGACCCGACGGCGGCTCACTCCGGAGCGCAGGACGTCCTGTCCGGTGACCACCGCTTTGCGCACCTCCTCGCCGAGAACGTGCACTGCGTGCTCGGGGACAGGATGGTGCTGCGCGACGTCTCGCTGAAGGTGTCCCGGGGCGAGCGGGTGGGCCTGATCGGCGAGAACGGCCGGGGCAAGTCGACGCTGCTGCGCGCCCTCATCGGTGAACTGCCGCTGCAGCGGGGTCAGGTCGTACGGGCGGTCGCGGGCCAAGTGGGCTTCCTGCCGCAGCAGCCCGGCTTCCCGGCCGGCGCTACCATCGAGACCGTGATCGCGCGGGCGACCGCCGAGTTCGCCGACATGGCCGAACGGATGCGGGACGCCGAGGAGTTGATGTCGTCGGGCAAGGACGAGTCGTCGGGCAAGGACGACCTGAGCGAGGTGCTCAGTGAGTACGGCAGGCTCCAGGACGAGTTCGCCCGACGTGGCGGCTGGGAGATCGACGCCCGGGTCGGCGAGGTGCTCGACGTCTTCGGCCTCGGCGGCCTGGACCGGCGCCGGCCCACCGGAACGCTCTCGGGAGGCGAGCGCTCCCGCCTGGCGCTCGCCGAGCTGGTCCTCACCGAACCCGCAGGGCTGCTCCTCGACGAGCCGACGAACCACCTCGACGACCGCGCGGTGGACTGGCTGGTCCAGTGGCTCGCCGCGTACCAGGGGCCGTGTCTGATCGCCTCGCACGACCGGACTCTGCTCGACACGGCCGTCACCGCCATCGTCGACCTTGACGGCCCCCGCGGCTCCACCGTCCGCTACGGCGGCGGCTACCGCGACTACCTCGACGAACGCGCCGCGTCCCGAGCGCGGTGGTGGCAGCAGTACCGCGACTGGCGACAGGAACTGGCTCAGGCGCGGCGGCGGCTCGACAGAGCCGGTAGGTCCGGGCGCACCTTCGGCGCGATGCGGGACGGCGACAAGCTGTCCTACAACCTCGCCGGAGGCGGCGCCCAGGCCGCCGCGTCCCGCGCCGTCCGCGCGGCCCGGCAGCAACTGGCGAGGCTCCTCGACGAAGAAGTGCAGCGCCCGCCCGAGCCACTGGCCTTCCAGCCGCCGTTCCGGACGTCGCAGAGTGCGGAGCCGCCGGGCGAGGTGCTGCTCCGGGCCGAGGGCCTGGTCGTGGGCGATGCGGTGCGTGGCGTGGACCTGGAGCTCGTCCCCGGTTCGCTGCACGTCATCACCGGAGCGAACGGCGCGGGCAAGACCACGCTCCTGTCGGCCCTGGCCGGCCTGCGGGTGCCCGACGCGGGGGTGGTGGTGCGTGAGCCGGGGTTGCGCGTGGGCTACTTGCCGCAGGAGAGTCACTTCTCCCAGGAGCG
Source organism: Streptomyces sp. NPDC033180 (assembly GCF_055577645.1). Taxonomy (NCBI): domain Bacteria; kingdom Bacillati; phylum Actinomycetota; class Actinomycetes; order Kitasatosporales; family Streptomycetaceae; genus Streptomyces; species Streptomyces sp. NPDC033180. The sequence continues at coordinate 297,721 of NZ_JBVIPU010000006.1, forward strand.
GCGCGGCGTGCTGGCCACCTTCGCCGCGCACCGCGCGGCCTACCTGGACGACGCCGCGAAGGAGCTGACCAGGTTCGGCCTGTTCGGGCCCGCGGACTTCGATGTGCCGGTGAACCGTCTTTCCGTGGGCCAGCTGCGACGCCTCGAACTCGCGCTGCTGTTCTCCCGGCGCCCCCACCTGCTGCTGCTCGACGAGCCCAGCAACCACCTCAGTCTTGCGCTGGTCGAGCAACTGCAGGACGCGGTCGAGCAGTTCACCGGCCCGGTCGTGATGGTCAGCCACGACCGGACCCTGCGCGAACGCCATCGTGACAGGCTGTGGGAGCTCTCGGAGGGGCGGCTTGTCCAGGGGGCCTGAGGGTGGTCGGCCGCCGGGTCAGTTGTCCACATCTCCGTACGTCGTGCCGACCTTGAGCCCGTCGATCCAGTTGATGACGCGCTTGTCCTTGACCTCGGAGCCGTAGCTCCCGAAGCGGGTGTCGTTGCCGAGGTCGTCCCAGGTGCGGCCGGAGAACTCGGCGACCTTGGCGCCGTTGTGGAAGGCCGACACCCATCCGGCTGAGGCGTCGGACGAGGTGTGGATGCCGAGCACGATGCGCTTGTACGTACTGGTCGTGACGGGCGTGGACCACTTCAGGGTCCACTTCTCGCCGACCTCGATGTGGAACAGCTTGAGGGCGCCGCCCTCGACCTTCATCAACACCGGGTAGTTCTGCTGGTGTTGGTCGTTGGTGCCGTACGACTTCCACTGGAAGATCGTGCCCGCGTCCGGGGTGTTGGTGGAGGTGTCCCAGCCGATCCAGTACGTCGAGTTGTTCTTGAAGGTGTACCGCGAACCGCCGACGCTGATCCCGTGTGCCTCGCAACGCTCGAGGCCGAGCGGCTTGTTGAACTTGAAGACCTGGCCGCGGCCGTCGGTGTTGTCCTGTGCGGAGACGCTGCCGGGTGAGTCGCACAGCGTCGAGGAGAACACTCCGGTCCCGCCCGAGGCGTCCCCGTCCCAGATGACGGAGGCGTCGGCGGGTGCGGCGGTCAACAGGACAAGGGAGGAAGCGGCGGCCGTGAGCGTGCCGGTTCGCTTGCGCATGAGGGGGCTCCTTGCGAATGGGGGGAGGGGGCTCGGGCAGCTGTGTGCCACCCTTGCGACGCGTGGAGGGTAAGCGGTTTCTAGCATGCTCATGGTTGAACGCTCAAGGGGGAGGCGCTAGTTGGGCACCTCGACATAGAAACCGGTATCTCTCGCAAGCCGGTTCGTCGGGGGTGGTGACGCCACGCCAGTGCACCTCTAACATCCGATGTACCCGCCTGCATGCGTCCCTCGTGACCCGTGGAGCGCCCATGTGGGCGCGTAACGTCGGATGAATCAGCATGGGCAGCCGTAGAGGAGATTCGTGATGCGCAAGGTGATCGGCGTCCTGCTCGCACTTCTGCTCGCCGTCGTCGCCGACATCGGAGCAGCAGCGGCGAGATCTCCCGCAGCCGTCGCCACGCAGGCGGACCGGACCGGCGGCCCCCGCCCGCACGGCATCCCCGGCGAGATCGAGCCGAGCCGCGACAAGGATCTCGCGGCCTGGCAGCGGCTCCAGTACGGGATGTTCATCCACTGGGGCCTGTTCTCCGAACTGGGCGGCGTGTGGAAGGGCAAGCCGGTCACCAAGGGCTACAGCGAACAGATCCAGATGTGGGCCGACATCTCGGAGAAGGAGTACCTCGAAGTGGCCGAGCGCTTTCGGCCCGACCGGTTCGACCCCGCGGAGATCTGCTCCCTGGCGAAGGAAGCGGGGATGCGCTACGTGGTCATCACCAGCAAGCACCATGACGGCTTCTCCATGTTCGACACCGACACCACCGGCTACGACGTCGTCGACGCGACCCCGTACGGCAAGGACCCGTTGAAGGCGCTCGCGGACGAATGCCGAAGCCAGGGGCTGAAGTTCGGCTTCTACTTCTCACTCGTCGACTGGCACCAGGGCCACGACTTCGACGGCGACAACAACAATCCGATCCCCGCCTCGATGGAATCCGTCATCGAGGGGCAGCTCCGTGAGTTGATGACCCGGTACGGGGACATCGCCGAGGTGTGGTTCGACATGTCATCACCCACCGCGGCCCAGAGCGATAAATTCGCCGGAATCGTCCGCGAACTCCAACCGAAGGCCGCGGTCAACAGCCGGGTGTGGAACAACAAGGGCGACTTCCGCACGCTCGGCGACAACGAGATTCCCGCGGTGGCGCTCGACGGTGCCTGGCAGACGCCCGCCTCGATCTACCACGAGACCTGGGGCTACCGCAGCTGGCAGAAGCGGGAGGATCTGCCCGGCAAGATCAGGGACTTGGTCGGCGGGCTGACGGGCGTGCGCGCCCGCGGCGGCAACTACCTCCTCAACATCGGCCCGCGCGGGGACGGTTCGGTCGTGGAGTTCGAGGCCGACGTACTGCGCGGCATGGGTGCCTGGCTGAAGCGCCACCCCGACGCCGTGCTCGGCGCATCCGCCACACGCTTCGGCGGCCGGCCGTGGGGCGAGGTCACCGTCAACGGCCGCGACCTGTTCCTGCACGTGACCCGGTGGCCGGAGTCCGGTGAGCTCCGGCTGCCGGGCCTGGCCACCTCCGTACGCGATGTCCGCGAGGACGGCTCGAAGGACCGGCTCGACTGGCGCCGGGAGGGGAACGACCTTGTCGTGACGCTGCCCGACCGCCCGCGCGACGCCGTGCTCCCCGTCGTCAGGGTCGGACTCGGCGGCGAACTCCGGATCATCCCTGAGCGCACGGTCGCCCTCGGCCAGGACGAGACCGCAGTCCTGGAGCCCGACGACATCGAGCACGGCTACAGCTACGCCGACAACGGCAGCTACTACAGCACCCGCCGGACCACAGTGCGGCACACCGCTTACCTGACGGCCGATCGTGCAGAAAGGCTGTCGGTGGTGGTCCGCGGAGAAGCGCGACCCGAGGCGCTCTACCGGATCCAGGTCGGCAAGCACTCCCGGCTGGTGAAGGGCGCGGAGCTGACCCGCCGTGCGGTGGGCCCCTTCTCCGTACCCGGCGGGAAGGTGGCCCCCGTGACCATCACCCTGGCGGCGCCGGAGCATACGGGGGAGGACCTCGGCCTGCGCCTCGACACGTTGGTGGTCAAGCCCGCGTAAGCGGCCAACTGGAGCCGCGGAGGCCCCCGTTCGGTCGGGCGACGATCAGCCGAGGACGAGCGGGAGTTTCGAGGCGAGGGCGGCCAGTTCGGTCTTCTCCGCGTCGGTCGGGGCACGTCGCCCGGTGCCGACCAGCAGGGCGTCCGTGTCGGAGAACGACGCGGGGAAGGCGGCGCCGGCGATCTTCTCCAGCATCTCGCGGCTCCGGGCGAGGCCCTGCGCGGGCGGTCCGGCCACGTCCGGGAGGTGCGCGATCAGGTCGAGGTGGTGGAGCGTCCATTCCATGACGTACGTGGTGAGGAAGTCGCCCGTGGTGAGGACCTCGTCGCGGGTGCTCACGCGGGCACCGGGGTCGGCGAGCCCGGCGGCCCGGCCCGCGGCCGAACCGACGTCGTCGAGGTGGAACCTGAGCAGCCAGGACTCCTCGTACGCGGCGGCGAGCCGCACGGTCAGCGCGTCGAGCGGGTCCTCGCCGGACGGCGGCGTCGCGGTGACGTCCCAATAGGTCAACGCGTCTCGGGTCGGCTCCGCTTCCGCGGGGGTCGCGAGGGTGATCAGGACATCCTGGGCGTCGATGACCAGATGGCACACGAGGTCCCGCACGAGCCAGCCGGCGCAGCCGGACGGCTGCGCGAAGGCCTCGTCGGGGAGTTCGGCGACCGTCGTGCGCAGGGCTGTCCAAGAGTGCGAGAAGAGATCCACGGCGCCAAGGTAGTGCGGTGCGGCGAACGGGGACAAGCGCTCCTGGTGCGCGGTCCCCGGCACTTCCTCAGCGCCGGCGCCGCGTCCAGCAGGGCCGCGGGTGCGGCCGGCGTCGGAGCGCTAGGTCAGCGGCGTGGCTCGGATGGCGGAGATGTCGAACTGCAGCCGGACCTTCTCGCTCACCATGGCGCCGCCCGTCTCCAGACGCTGGTTGTAGACGAGGCCCCAGTCAGTGCGGTCGATGGTGGTGGTGCCGTCGAAGCCGGCCCGCTCGAAGCCGAACGGGTCCACGACCGAGCCGAGGTAGTCGAGCTGCAGGTCCACGGGCCTGGTGACGCCGCGGATCGTCAGTTCCCCGGCCATGCGGAAGGTCTCCCCGCCCTCATGGACCGTGGACGTGCTGCGGAACGACATCTCCGGGTGGCGGCGCGCGTCGAAGAAGTCGCCGCCGACGAGGTGCGCGTCCCGTTGCTCCACGCCCGTGTCGACGCTGTCCACCCGGATGACGATTTCGGCCCGCGACTCCGAGGGCCGGGCGCCGTCGAAGTACAACGTGCTGTCGTAGTCCGCGAAGGCACCTCGCACCGTCGTGACCATCGCGTGCCGCACGGAGAAGCCGATCCGGCTGTGCGGGCGGTCGATGGTCCACTCGCCGGTCAGCGCGCGAAGTGCCGGGTCGAGTGCCGCACCGGCGGCTGCCGAGAAGGGCGTGCTCGGGCCGACCGCCGGTATCGGCTCGAGGGTCGGGGTCTGGCGACGGCTGAAGATACCCATGATGTCGCGTCGTCTCCTTCGGGTTTGATCACTCCGTGTTATCACGCCGACGACAGACGACCCTCAGCAAGATGGGAGGTCTCGTCCGGGTTCGACGCCGCGGACTGCAAAGATGCACAGGATCGGCACGGATGTGGATGCACGGTTGGGTGGCCTTGCGTCACGCACCGTCACACGACCCGGACAACGCGCCGGTCAAGGTTTACTCGGCCGCTCAATGGGGGCCGTCCTCGGGGCTGTCATTGGCATTCAGAAGGTGCATACTTGAAATAATTCTGAGGGTCGGAGGCGTAATGATCGCACTCGGAATCATCCTGCTCATCATCGGCCTATTGGCCGGTATCTCCATCCTGTGGACCATCGGCGTCATCCTCGTCGTCGTCGGTGTGATCCTGTGGGTTCTCGGATCCGTGGGCCACGCGGTGGGCGGGCGAAAGCATTATTGGTAGGCGCGGCGCAGCCGCATGACCTCGCAGGCGCACCAGGCCTGACGTTTCGCAACAGGCCCGGCGTTTGCGTCGGTAACGGCTTTCGCGACGTGCTCTGCGGGCCCTTCGGCCCGAAGTCCGCATGCGGACGGCTCCTCCGGGTAGCAGGCTGAACTCGATCAGCTGCTGGACGGAATGGAGTCGGTGCATGGCCGGCAAGGGCGGAGGGCAGCGGACGGAATCCGCGGCCCAGGGGTGGTTCGACCGTGTGCGCCAATGGTGGCGGCGTGCCTGGGACACCGCGGGCTACGAGCGCCACACCTTGCTCTTGGTCCTCAAGAGCACGTTGGCCGCGACCCTGGCCTGGGTCGTCTCGTATTACCTGCTCGACGCGCCGTCACCGGCGTTCGCACCGTTCTCCGCGGTGCTGATCATGCAGGTGACGGTGTACCAGTCCCTGCTGCAGTCACTGCGCTACCTGGGGGCGGTGGCGGTCGGCGTCGCCATGGTGGCGGGCCTCGGGTTCCTGGGCGGCCCCGACCTGCTCACGTTCGTTCTGGTGGCGCTGGTGGCCCTGTCCATCGGACGGTGGCCCGCGCTGGGCGCCCAGGGGTCACAGGTGGCCACCGCCGCGTTCTTCGCCTTCTCCACCTATGCGGCGGCCACGACCGCCACCGAGAAGATCACGCAGCTCGGGCAGATCATTCTGCTCGTCCTCATCGGCTGCGCCATCGGCGTCGTCGTCAACGTCACGGTGGCCCCACCGATGCGCTACCGCAGCGCCGAGTACGGGATCCGCTCCCTGTCCACCGCTCTGGCCGACCTGGTGAGCGACATGTACCCGGTGCTGCGCGAGGGTGAGTTGGACGAGGAGCGCTGCAGCCAGTGGCGGCGGCGGGCCGAGCAGACCGGAGGCCTGATCACGCAGGCGCGGGAAGGTTTCCGCACGGCGGAGGAGAGCCTCTACTTCAACCCTCGCCGCCTGCTGCGCAGGCATCGGGGCCGGACCTCGTTCGAGGGATACGGCGCGGTCCTCGGAGCCCTCGAACGCTCGCTGTACCAAGTGGCGTCCCTGACGCGCAGCCTGCACCAGTGGCAGGAAGAGGAAGGGGGGCGGCACGACGACCGGGCCTTCCTCGACAACTACGCCGACTTCCTCGAATCCCTCGCGAAGATCGGCGAGGTCCTCGGCGAGCTGGACGAGGACACCCTCACCGAGCAGGCACGACAGCTGTGTCAGCTCGCCGAAAGCGCCCAGAGGTGCTGTCAGAAGGTGACCGACGGAGCGAGTCGGGCCGGCCTTCCGCTGGCCGACCCGACTCGTCCGTACGGAGTCCTTGTCGTGGAGTCCACCCGGCTCATGGAGGAATTCCAGCACGCCTGCGATGTGCTCCAACGGCACGTCGATCAAGAGCTGTGACAGGACCCCACGAGCCCTGCGATCAGTGGTGGCCGTGGGCGCTGGAGGAGGCTCCGCCGAACAGCCGCGCGACGGCGCGGAAGGGGAGCGTGACCACCGTGGCAATGGCTCCACCGATGGCTCGGAGTACATCTGCAATGGCCTTCAGCATGAGGGACCTCCATAGAACGTCTTTACTTGCGCGTCGTCAGTTCGTTAACTGCTGCACAGCTTCTTGACTACCGGTTGCCCTGTGTACGACGACGAAAACATGGAGCGCTTACCTGCGATTTCGTTTCCCGGGTGCTTGATTAGGGTTGATCCAATCGGGAACGCCTCCCAGGGATACAAGCCGTTACACCCCCGTCGCTGACGAATGGAGCTCCGCATGCGCGCACTGTCCCTGGTATGCACGCTGAATTCTTCGCCCACCTCATCCAGCAGCCACACACTGTCCGATCAGGTGATGGCGGAATTCGACAAGCTCGGGGTCGAGGTCGAGACGGTGCGGGTCGCCGACCACGACGTCCACCCCGGTGTCGCCGTCGACCTGGGCAACGGCGACGCCTGGCCGGCCCTGCGCGAGAAGGTCCTTGCCGCCGACATCCTGCTGCTGGCCACACCGATCTGGCTGGGCCACCCGTCGAGCGTCTGCCAGCGGGTCCTGGAGCGCCTGAACGCGGACATGTCGGAGACCGACGACACGGGCCGGCCCCTGATGTACGGGAAGGTCGCGGCGCTGGCCGTGGTCGGCAACGAGGACGGCGCCCACAACGTGAGCGCGGACGTCTTCCAGGCCTGCAACGACCTCGGCTTCTCGCTGGCGCCGCACGCGGTCACCTACTGGGTGGGCGAGGCGAAACAGGGCACCGACTACCAGGATCTGGACGAGACCCCCGAGGCCGTCGCCTCCGCCACACACGCCCTCGCGGTCAACGCCCACCACCTGGCCGAGCTGCTCGGCCGACAGCCCTACCCGGCGCCCTGACGACCTCGTCGGACGGCAGACGACCAGGCCGAAACGCGGCAGGCTTCGGAGGGACCGGAGACGACCACGAGGACGGGGGCCGGTAGATGGACGTGAGCGCCGCGGACGTCGGCTACGCCTGCATGGGGATCGGCGCTCTGCTCGCCGCGGTGCTGCCCAGGCTGGTGGCGCGACAGCCCATGTCCATGCCGATGGTCTTCCTGGCCGTCGGATTCCTCGTCTACCTGCTGCCGACCGGACTTCCCGACCTCGACCCCTATCAGCACAGGGCCTGGTTGGAGCACCTCACCGAGGTGTGCGTCATCGTGGCTCTGATGGGCGCGGGCCTTGCGATCAACCGGCCGTTCGGCCGACGGTCCTGGTCCACCGCATGGCGCCTGCTGGGCATCACGATGCCCCTGACCGTCGTGGCCACCGCGCTGGTCGCCTGGGGCCTGGTGGACTGGCCGCCGGCCGTCGCCCTGCTCCTGGGCGCCGTGCTCGCCCCCACCGACCCCGTACTCGCGGCGGAAGTACGGGTCGGTGAGCCGACCGACGCCGAGAACGACGAGGACGAGGTGCGTTTCGCCCTCACCGGGGAAGCGGGCCTCAACGACGGTCTCGCCTTTCCGCTGGTCCTGGCCGCCCTCGCCATGTTCGCCGCCTCGGAGACGGGCTGGTCCGGCGAGTGGGTGGGCCACTGGCTGTGGAGCGACGTGATCGTACGCGTCACGGTCGGCGTGGTGGTCGGCCTGCTGGTCGGCCGACTGCTCGGGTGGATGTTCTTCCGGGCCGGATGGGAAGCGCTCCGGCTTTCCGAGCACAGGGAGGGGTTCGTCGCGCTCGCGGCGACCTTCCTCTCGTACGGCCTCACAGAAGTGCTGCACGGCTACGGCTTCCTCGCCGTGTTCACGACCGCCTGCGCGATCCGGGCCGCCGAACGCGCCCACGGATACCAGCTGGTGATGCACACCTTCATGGAACAGGTGGAGAGGCTTCTCACGGCCGGTGTGCTGCTCCTCATCGGAGGGTTCATCGCCTGCGGTGGGCTTTCCGCGCTCTCCTGGAGCAGCGCGGTGACGGCCGTCCTCGTGCTGCTCGTGATCCGTCCGCTGACCGGCTGGATCGCCCAGCTGCGGGGGCGGACGACCCCGGGGGAACGCGCGGTGACCTCCTTCTTCGGCATCCGGGGGATCGGGTCCGTCTTCTACCTCGCGTACGCCTTGGGGGAAGGGGATTTCCAGGCGTACCAGGAGGAGTTGTGGGCGGTGGTGACGTTCATCGTCCTGCTGTCGGTGATGCTGCACGGGGCCGCGGCCTCGCCTGTGCTCAGACGCCTGGACAGAGTCGGCTACCGCTGACGCCGTGGGCCGACGCCTGCTCCCTCCCAAGGCCGTGGACCGGTGCCGTCGAGCCAGGCGTGCAGGTCTTCGCCGTTCACGCACACGATGCCGCAGTGCTGCGCGTACTCGAGGGCGGGCGCGGTGAAGTCGCTCGTCGTGACGAGCGCCGCGACATCGGCGTCGTGGACGGTGAAACACGTCCCGCCGAAGCGCTGCAGATCCTGCGAGCCGACCTTGTTGTCGTCACCGTAACGCTTGCACTGGATGACGACGCGCAGTCCGTCGGAGGTGACCGCTATGACATCCGCGCCCAAGTCGCAGGCGCCTCCCACCACTTCCACCTCCCGGCAGTCGTCGCGGTCGCACAGCTCGGCTATGGCGTGCTCGAAACCGTCGGGATCGAGTTCGGCGTAGTCATCCGGAGGGTCGAGGACGACGGTGGCCTCCTCGCCGTCCGACACCTGCACCTGCGCCGCAGAGGCCCGTTCGGCCGCCTCCTCCAGCGCCTCGGCGGCACGGCGCGCGTATCTCGCGGCGGAGAAGCGACGCCATCTGGACCGGCCAAGGTGCGCGGCCGCGATGCCCACCAGGATGATCGAGCCGGCCCACAGCGGGCGGATTTCGACGATTCTTGCCGCAATGCGGACCACGAACACCAGGACGCACAAGAGGATCGCAAGGAGCGCGAAGAACAAGGCGGTCGCGCGCAGATTGAAGCGCCGCTCACGGTCCATGTTTCGAACCGGGCGCGAGGGTACGGTCATTGCTCTCCCTTACGGAGGACGACAACGAAGATCACTTGTCTCCGTGTGCCCAAGATCAACGACCTCAAGATCTTTTGCGGTGATGACCGGAGAACGGCCTGAGCTCGAGCGCTCCACATGCCGACCGCGACGGTCGCTCCTAGTCTGGTGTTCTCGGGGCTGTCACGGAGGTACCGCATGCCCCGACCCGTCTGGTCCGGCGCGATCTCGTTCGGCCTGGTCACGATCCCGATCAAGGTTCTGCCGGCCACCGAGAACCACAGCATCAGCTTCCACCAGTACCACCTGGAGGACATGGGCCGGGTCCGCACGCGGAAGATCTGCGATCTCGACGGCAAGCAGCTCACGAACGCCGAGATCGGCAAGGGTTTCGAGGTCAGCAAGGACACGATCGTCGCGGTCACCGACGACGAGCTCGACGAGATGCCGCTGCCGACCGCGAAGGCCATCGAGATCGCCGGTTTCGTGCCCTACGAATCGATCGATCCGATCCGGATCGGTGAGGGGTACTACCTGCAGGCCGACGGGCAGGTGGCGAACAAGCCCTACACGCTCCTTCGCAAGGCCCTGGAGCGGAACAGCAAGGCCGCCGTCGCCAAGTTCGCGTGGCACGGGCGTGAGCGGCTGGGCCTGCTGCGGGTGCAGGAGGACGTCATCCTGCTGCACGCCATGAAGTGGGACGACGAGGTCCGCGACCCCGAGGAGCTGGCCCCCAAGGCGATGGACCTGGACGACGACGAGATCGACAGGGCCATCCTGCTCATCGACTCCATGACCACTGACGGGATCGCCGGCCAGGACTGGGCCACCGACCGCTACACCGAAGCCCTGGAGCAGGTCATCGAGGCGAAGGCCGAGGGGAAGCAGCCGCCCAAGCCGGACGAGGAGGAAGCGCCGGCCGGACAGGTTCTCGATCTGATGGACGCGCTGCAGGAGTCCGTGCAGAAGGCCAAGTCGGCCCGAGGCGAGACCGGCAAGGACGCCACCGTCCACGAGATGCCGAAGAAGAAGACGGCGACGGCCAGGAAAGCCGCGAAGAAGACGACGGCCAAGACCGCCACGGCGAAGAAGACCGTCGGCAAGGAGACGGCCGGCACGAAGACCACGGCGAAGAAGGCGCCCGAGAAGAAGACGGCCGCGAGAAAGCCGCGGCGCACAGCCTGAGCCGTCACCCCCCCCAGGCGGGGCGGAGGCTTGCGCTGTCGCGCAAGGCAGTTCACTGATGGCAGACGGTCATCGCCCGAGGGCGCGGGCTGTCAGTGGCCTGCCGGTGTCAGATGGGCGCGCTCTCCCTGCACGCCGAACAGGGCGAGCAACTCCGCGGGCCGGCTGTCGGCGCTCCCGATCCAGTGCGGTACGCGGGTGTCGAACTCCGCGGCCTCGCCCGCGCCGAGCTGGAACTCCTGCTCGCCGAGCACGAACCTGACGCGTCCGTCGAGGACGTAGAACCACTCGTATCCCTCGTGGGTCTGCAGGTTCAAGGTGGGCGCTCGGCCGGCTGGCGGGTAGATCACCTTGTAGGCCTGGATGCCACCGGCCCGCCTGGTCAGCGGCACCATCACGAGTCCGGATCGCCGCACTGGCCGCAGGTGGACGCGTGGATCGCCGGTCGGTGGCGCCGCGACGAGATCATCCAGCGGGACGCCGTGCGCCCGGGCCAGGGGCAGCAGCTGCTCGAGCGTGGGGCGGAGCTTGCCGTTCTCGAGGCGGGACAGGGTGCTCGCTGTGAGGCCGGTTTCGTCCGCGAGCGCCGCCAGCGTGGCGCCGCGCGCCCGGCGCAGGGCGCGCAGACGCGGCCCGACCCCGGACAGGACGTCTCCTGCGGGGTTGTCCATGCTGCTCGTGCTGTCCATGCCCCGGCTGCTCATGCCGTCCGCACCCCGGTTGCTCATGCTGTCCATCACCCGATGATGCGGATCCGCAACTTTCCTTGCAAGGGGGAAATGGCGGTGCCGATGCTGTCGGTACATCACCGGCGTCGAGGGCACGCATCGAATCGCGCTCGGCACGTCGGCCGACGAAGGGGCAGTTCCGATGGATTCCAACCGCAGCCGACGACCCGCGGCAGATGCCGCCGACACCGCCGCCGAGGGCGGCCGGGGCGGGGCGGACGAGAACGCCGAGCTGTTCTGGGAGCGGCACTACCGCTCCCGGCGCCCCGGGGCCGCACGCGCCAACCCGCTGCTCGCCGAAACCGTCTCACCGCTGCGACCCGGCGCCGCTCTCGATCTGGGCTGCGGCGCGGGCGGCGACACCATCTGGCTCGCCCAGCAGGGCTGGCAGGTCACCGCCGTGGACATCTCCACCACGGCCATCGAACGGGTGCGGGAACGCGCCCGCGAACTCGGCGTCGCGGACCGGGTCGCCACCGAGCAGCACGACCTGGCCGACAGCTTCCCGGCCGGGCAGTTCGATCTCGTATCCGCCCAGTACTTCCACACTCCGCGCCGACTGTCCCGCGGCCGAGTCCTGCGCACCGCCGCGGGGGCCCTGCGGCCCGGTGGTCGCCTGCTGATCGTCGACCACGGCTCCACCGCGCCCTGGTCCTGGAACCAGGACCCCGCAACCCACTACGCCACACCCGCCGAGATCGCCGCGGAACTCGATCTCGATCCGGGGCGCTGGTCCGTCCTGCGCGCCGACATGCCCGAACGCCGGGCCACCGGGCCCGCCGGTGAGTCCGCCACCGTCATCGACAACGTCCTGCTCATCCAGCTGAACGCCGGGACCGCAGGGACCGCCGGGACCTCAGGATGACCGCCGAACCCCGCGAACACACGGCAGAAGAACGGAGTGACTCCATGCCAGGGACCCGTACTCAGCGACCCCGGACCCGCACGAAGGACAGCGGACCTCCACGCACCGGCGCCGACGAGAAGGCCACGCTGCGGGGCTTCCTCGACTATCTGCGCGCCTCGGTCGCGGACAAGGCCGTGGGCGTGCCGGAACCGCAGGTCCGGACGGGCCAAGTGCCCTCGGGGACCAGTCTGCTCGGGCTGCTCATGCATCTGACGTGTGTCGAACGGTTCTACTTCCTCGGGGAGGACGTCGGCGACTGGCCCGCGACCATGAGACCGTCCGCAGAGGACTCCGTCGGCGGCGTGCTCGCCGACTACCAAGAGACGGTCGAGCGAGCGAACCAGGTCATCGACGCCTGCCCGGATCTGGCCCTTCCCGCCCCGCGACCCCCGCGCCGAGGGGCTGGGCCCTCGATGCGTTGGGTCCTGGCGCACATGATTGAAGAGACCGGTCGGCACGCCGGCCATGCCGACATCCTCCGCGAACAGATCGACGGATCCACCGGCCGCTGACTCTCGCCCGGCCGCAGCCGCCGGACGACGAGCACGGCAGACGACGAGCGCGGCGGGCGCCCGGGGTTCCGCTTCCCGGGCCCACCCGGGAAGCGATCAGCCCACCACCTCGCGCCACATGGCTCAGACCAGCTCGGGTTGGGGTTCCGGTTGCGGAGTCGGCGCGGTCTTCGGCTCCCACAGTTTGGTGGTCCGCACATAGCCCTGGACCACTGAGACCATCGCCAAAACGAGAAGTGGTCCGAATATCCACGGGTGTTCGGCCATCTGCATCGGCAGAAAGCGATACGACACAAGGAGCAGCGCGAAGACCGTTGTCCCGTAAACGACCAGCTGGATTCCCGCCCGGTCCCAGCCGCGGTCGAGTGAGCGCAGCGCCGCGTCGATGGTGAACGCGAACACCACGCCGGCGATGATGTCCACGCCGTAGTGATAGCCGAATCCCAGCGTCGCGCCGAGTGTGGCGATCAGCCAGAAGACGCCCGCGTATCGCAGAATCCGTGGGCCCTTGCGGGAATGAATGAAGATCGTGGTGGCCCACGCCGTATGCAGACTGGGCATGCAGTTGCGCGGAGTGATCTCGTCGAACGGCATCGACTGCGGGGCGCTGATCGGCGGCACCGTGTGCGGCCACAGGTTCGCCAGCGCCCACTGCTCGCCACCGGTACCGAAGGCGCCGTCCCCGTAGGTGAAGATCGGCCCGACCACCGGGAAGATCATGTAGATGGCCGGCCCCAGCAGGCCGATGACCAGAAACGTACGCACCAGGTGATGGCCGGGGAAGCGGCGCTCGACCGCCACATTGCGCAACTGGTACAGCGCGACGATGACCGCGGCCACCGCGAGCTGGATGTAGACGTAGTCGAGAACATGCTCGCCGACCGGGCCGGTCGCCGAGACCATCCTCCCCACCAGCCACGAGGGGTTGCCCAGGGCGTGATCAGCGGTGGCCACGTACTGGTCGAGCACCGCGGGGCGGGTCTTGGACGTGATGAGCAGCCAGGTGTCACCCGTCTTGCGGCCGGCCACGAGCAGCAGACTCAGCCCGACGCCCTTGAGCAGCAGGACCCGTTCCTGGCCGGTGCGGCGCGTGATCGCGATGACCGCACAGCCGAGGATCACCCACAACGCGCCGTTGCCGAACATCATTTCGGCGCCGAGAGCCCACCGCACCAAGAAGAAGACGACGTCGATGCCGACCGCGACACCTGTCGCGATGAACCGTTGCCGCCAGGTGAAGACCACCATCATGAGCGCCATGCCGGCGTACAGCAGCGGCCCGGACTTGGGGGCGAAGATCACCTCTCGCGCCTGGTTGGTGATCGGCCCCGCCACGTCGTAGTGGCGCGCGGCGATCTCCAGCGCGACGAGGAAGCCGAGGGCGATCACAGCCGCCGCGGTCCACAGCATCGCCCGCGGCCTGCGCCACGCCGCGAGCACTGTTCGATAGTTTATTCGCGAAGAATTTCGCGATGCTATAGGTATCAATTGTTTGGCCGATTTGTTAGTTGTGGTTAATGGCTCACTCTTCGTGCTAGATGGCGTGGTTCTGTGGCGATGTATGGGCGATCAGGGCACTCGTCGTGAGTTCGATCATGTTAGCGGAGCATTGCGGGTGGGTTTCGCCCCTTGGAACACCGGGAGTTCAGCGTCCCACCCGTACTCCAGCAACTCGAAGGCGCGGATGACGGCCTGGCGGGGATTCTCGTGCCCGCGGGCGGCGCGGGGCGCTTCGAGGGCGAAGTGGGCCAGGGCGGTGCAGGCCGGGTCGTCCGCCGGTCGGCCGCTTTCCTCGGCGATGGCCCGGGCCAGGGCGGAGGTGTGGCGCAACCACATGTTCTGGACGTAGTCACGCAGGGCCGGGGTGCTGTCGACCAGGTCGAAGAAGGCGGTGAAGCGGGCATCGCTGTCCGCGGCCGCCATGCGGTGGGTCAGCGCGTGCTCGCACAACGCCGTGGGGAGGGACTGGCCCGGCCTTCGCTCGCGCACGGCGGCGAGCAGGAGAGCTTCTTGGGCGGCGTCCTCGTCGAAGACGAGTGCTTCCTTGACCGGGAAGTGCTTGAACAGCGTGGTGGTGGAGACGTCCGCGGCGTCCGCGATTTCGCGGATGCCGACATCGTCGTACCCGCGCTCCAGGAAGAGCCGCAGCGCCGCATCCGCGATGGCCTGGCGGGTGGCGGCCTTCTTGCGCTCGCGGCGCCCCGTGGGCGCCCCGGGTGGGGTGCCGGTCTCGGTCTCGGTCATGCCCCGGACTCTACCGCGCAGGTTGCCCTGCTGCAAAAGTGTAGTTGTTGCACTTAGTGAGTTGATGTGCTCTTCTGTCATGGAGGCCGCGAGGCGCAGCCCGGCCCTCTCGCTCACGACATGAACGGAACCCCACCATGACCAGCACATCCGCACCCCGCATCGCCATCATCGGCGCCGGTCCCGGCGGCCTGACCTGCGCTCGCATCCTGCAGGAGCACGGCATCACCGCCACCCTCCATGACGGGGACACCTCCCCTGCCGCCCGCGACCAGGGCGGCACCCTCGACATGCATCCCGGGTCCGGCCAGCACGCCCTGCGGGTAGCCGGATTGCTGGACGACTTCCTGGCCGAGGCCCGCCCCGAAGGCCAGCAGATGCGACTGATAGGCCGCGACGGCCGGATCCTGTTCGACGCACCCCCGCCCGTGGGCGACCCCACCGAGGGCAATCCCGAGATCGACCGCGGCCGGCTGCGCGACCTCCTCCTCGCCTCCCTCAAGCCGGACGCGGTGCGCTGGGGGCACAAGCTCACGCGCGTCGACCCCCTCGGTGACGGTGTCCACCGCCTGCACTTCGCCGACGGAACGATCGACGAAGCCGACCTCGTCATCGGAGCCGACGGCGCCTGGTCAAAGGTGCGTCGCCTGCTGTCCGACGCGGCCCCCGTCTACACCGGTGTCACCTTCGTCGAGACCGGCCTCGACGATGCCGACCGCCGACACCCCGACCTCGCCGAACTCACCGGCGAAGGCACGATGATGGCCCTCGACAACAACCAGGGCTTCGTCGCCCAGCGCAACAGCGGCGGACACATCCGCGTCTACGTCGGCATGCGCACCGACGAGAACTGGCACCAGAAGGCCGGACTCGACCTCACCGACACCGGGGCCATGCGCCAAGCCCTCCTCGACGAGTTCACCGGTTGGAGCCCCGACCTGCTCGCCTTCATCACCGGCACCGACACCGGCTACACCAACCGTCCTCTGTACGCCCTGCCCGTCCCGCACACCTGGCCCCACACGCCCGGCGTCACTCTCCTCGGCGACGCCGCGCACCTGATGTCCCCCATCTCCGGGATGGGCGCAAACCTCGCCATGCTCGATGGCGCCGACCTCGCCCGGGCCCTCATCGACAGCCCCACCATCGACCTGGCGATCGCCGCGTACGAGAAGACCCTCCTGCCGCGCTCCATCGAAGCCGCCGAAGGAGCGGCGGAGGGCATCGACGGCGCCTTCGCCCCCGACAGCGCCGCGCAGACCCTCGCTCACATGACGCAGCGCCACTGAGGGAGTCCACGACCAACGCAGGCAGATGGACGGCGTCTTGGTCTATACCAGCAACCGCTGTCCCAGTATCCTCATGCGTGGCCAGTAGCACACCACCCCCCACCCAGGTTGCGTGCTGGCGCGGGCTGCACCCACCGATCTCTGCCCTCAGCAGCCGGGTGACCTCCCCTTCGCCGCCTCCAGGAGGATCACGGTGAAAGTACGCACCAGAAGCTCGGCGATCATCGGCACCATCTGCCTGGTCGCTTCCCTCGCCCTGACCACCGCGTCCGCCGAGGAGCCCGCCTCCCCGCGGCAGGCCCCGGCGGTGGCGCTCGAGAAGGTGACCACGGCCACGAATCCGACCGCCGGCACCGCCGGTCCCGGCGGCACGGTCTGGATAGCCGAACGCGCAGGCACCGTACGGGCCTTGGACCGCAACGGGCTCGGCAAGCCCGTACTCGACATATCCAAAGAGACCACCACCGACGGCGAACGCGGGCTCCTCGGCATCGCGTTCGACAAGAAGTTCGCGCGCTTCTACATCTCGTTCACGAACCTCGAAGGCACCAGCACCGTGGACGAGTTCGCCGTGCGGCACGGCAAGATCCGGCCCGACACCCGGCGCACCGTCCTCACACAGACGCAGCCCTATCCGAACCACAACGGCGGCGACATCAAGGTCGGCCCCGACGGCTACCTCTACATCGCGTTCGGCGACGGCGGCGCGGGCGGGGACCCGCACGGCAACGGACAGAACCTCGACACCCTGCTGGGCAAGCTGCTGCGGATCGACCCGAGCGGGGGCAAGCCGTACGCGATCCCGCAGGACAACCCGTTCGTGGACGACCCGAAGGCGAGGGACGAGATCTGGGCGTACGGGCTGCGCAACCCGTGGCGGTTCTCCTTCGACGCGGGCACCGGCGACCTGCTGATCGGTGACGTCGGTCAGAGCGCGTGGGAGGAGATCGACTGGGCCCCTGCGAACAGCAAGGGCGGCGAGAACTACGGCTGGTCCCAGATGGAGGGCACCCACCCCTTCCGGGAGGGCACGGAGCCCGCGAACCACGTGCCGCCGATCCACGAGTACGCCCGCGACGGTCTGGGCTGCTCGGTGACCGGCGGATACGTCTACCGCGGCAAGGCGATCCCGGCCCTCAAGGGCCAGTACGTGTTCAGCGACTACTGCGACGGCACGGTCCGCGCTCTGCAGATGGAGAACGGCAAGGTGACGGGCGTAGCCGACCTCGGAGTCAACGCCGGGGAAGTCGTCTCGTTCGTGCAGGGCGGCAACGGCGAGCTGTACGTGCTCGACATAGGCGGCAGCGTCTACCGCATCATCCCGGCATAACGCCTGGTGGTAGGGGCCGCGTGCGGGGGCGACGGGCTCCGGTGCGGAGAAGGAGCGCTCTGGTGGCAGAGTGGAAGAGCTGTTCCGTCTTCGCCCAGGGAAGGTAGTCCCCCCGCATGCGCCTGCTGCTCATACGCCATGGTCAGACCCCGTCCAACCTCAAGCACCTCTTGGACACCGGGGCGCCGGGCCCGGGGCTGACGCCGCTGGGGCAGGACCAGGCGGCCGCGGTGCCGGAGGCGCTGGCGGCGGAGAAGATCGATGCCCTGTACGTCTCCACGCTGCTGCGCACCCAGTTGACCGCCGCGCCCCTCGCGGCCGCGACGGGGCTTGAGGTCCAGATCCGGGACGGGATCCGGGAGCTGTTCGCCGGGGACCTGGAGATGCGGGGCGACGACGAGGCCGCCGCCGTCTACATGGCCACCGCCTTCGCCTGGTCCGGCGGGGACACCGAGCGCAGGATGCCCGGTGGCGAGAACGGCGTGGAGGCCTTGGGACGCTTCGACGCCGTCGTCGCCGAGGCCGCCGCGACGGGGGCGGAGACGGTGGCGATGGTCAGCCACGGCGCCGTGATCCGCACGTGGGTGGCGGCCCGGGCGGGCAACGTCGACGTGGCGTACGCGTCCGGTCACCCGCTGCGCAACACGGGCGTGGTGATCCTGGAGGGCTCGCCCGGCGAGGGCTGGCAGGCCCTGGTGTGGGAGGGACGCCCGCTGGGCCCCGAAGGGGAGTCGCCCGAGGACAGCGGCCCGACGGGAGAGGTCACCGCCCCGGTGGCGTGAAACGCCCAGCGCCCCCCGGACGAGCAGATGCCTGCACGGCAGGCGCAGCCGCGCGGCTGCTCGTACGGTGGCCGCATGCGTTCCCGAGGACGCTGTGGGTGGGCCCGTTTCCGTTCGCACGTGACGGGCCCACCTTTCTCGTGTGCGGTGTGCACCACTCCTTTTGCGGCAGGAATCAAAGGTTCGAGTGTTCGGCGCGTGGCGGGTTGTGGGAAATCCCAACTGAAGGAGTGATCTATGCGCTCGCAGGAGTGACGCTCCTTGCTGGGGCGGCGACAGTGTTGTGACCATCGCCGGATGAACGGACAGAAGCGGAAGGCCGAGTTGGATGGCGTCGCCGAGACGACGCTATGGACGTTGCACCACCGCGCTCTGGCCGCGAAGGACCCCGGCTCGGCACTGAGGGACCCGAAAGCGATCGAGGTGATCGACGCCGTCGACTACCCCTTCGAGGGGCGGTTCGGCACCGGCAACTGGGGTTACGCCCAAGGGATGGCGGTACGGGCGCGCTGTTATGACCGCGAGGTGCGACGTTTCCTCAGGGAACACCCGGACGGCATGGTCGTCTCGCTCGGGGAGGGTCTGGAGACGCAGTTCTGGCGGGTGGACAACGGCACCGTGCGCTGGCTCGGGGTCGACCTGCCCGAGGTTGCGGCGCTGCGCAGGCGGCTGCTGCCGGACGAGCCACGGCACCGTACGCTGCCCTGTTCGGCCACCGACACACGGTGGATGGACGAAGTCGACGTCTCGCGCGGGGTGTTGATCCTCGCCCAGGGGATGCTGATGTATCTCCCGCGGGATGTGGTTCACCGGCTCATCGAGGCGTGCGCCGCCCGATTCCCCGGAGCGGAGCTGGTGTTCGACACCCCGCCCGCCTGGATGGCCGCCCGCACCGAACGTGGCCGGTGGAAGTACCCCGCCGGGTACCGTCCGCCGCCGATGCTCTGGGGAATGACACCGGCGGAACAGCGGAAGCTGCGCGCGGTGCACTCGAATATTTCCGCCGTGCGCGCAGTCCGCGAACCGCGGGGCCGGGGTTTCCTCTGCGGGTGGGTCCTGCCGCTGGCCAACTTCCTTCCTGCGATCCGCGCGCGGAAACCACTCTGGGTCACGCGCGTGTCGTTCGGCCCGACGAAACCTCACCAAGGAGTCAACAGATGACGGATCGCCTGGAAGCCGAGCGGCAGCAGGTCCACCTATGGCCTCCGCGGGAATCGCCCCTGGCGCGGATCGATGAACGGCCGCCCCCGGTGTCGGAGCAGCGTGCGGTTCTCATCGAAGGCACCACGCTGCGACTGCGGGAGTTCCTGCCCAGCGATGTCGACGGAGTACTCGGCATCTTCGGCGACCCCCGTACGACCCGGGAGTTCGGAATGCCGCCCTTCCGGCGCCCTGACGCCGCGGCACTGGTCGAGCAGGCCAGGGCAGGCGCCCGGCGGACCCCTCGCTCGCACTACCGCCTGGGCGTCAGCGAGATCGCGACGGGCGAGCTGATCGGCTCGGCGAAGCTGATCGTCGAGGACCAGTCGGGCGAGGGCGGGATGGTCCGCGTCGGCTACCGCAGCGCGGAAGTGGGGCTGGCCCTGCGCGCCGACCGGGTCAGCGTGGGCCACAGCGTCGAAATCGGTTTCCTGCTGGGCGTCCTCGGGTTCGACCGGCTCGGCCTGCACCGCGTCTGGTCGGGATTCATGCCGTCGAACGTTGCCGCGCAGCGAGCCATCGAGAAGGCCGGCATGGTGCGGGAGGGGCGGCTGCGGCACTACGGCCATGTGGACGGGGTGTGGCACGACATCGTCCAGTACTCGATTCTCGAGGACGACTGGAAGGCTCTGCGCGGCCGCTGAGCGCGCGGCGTCGACCGGCTCCTGATGGGGGAGGCGTGGGCGCTCTGCCGCACGGCGACGCACGACGACGCACGATATGACGCCGGCCCGTTGGTACGCGGCGACGATTTCCCTTCGCCGACTTGTTCCCCCACACGAACGTCAGTGACAGTCGCCCTCATAGCCTGAGGTGGTGATCCGTGACGTGCCGAGGAACCTTCGCACCAGTCTTGTCCGAGTTCTTGAGGACTTCAGTCCTGCCCTGCTCGACCTTGTCCATGGAAGCCCCGAGCTTGTCGACGAGGTGGGCGGGGTGGTCATCCACGACCCGGGGGACGTGGTCGCGTACCCGCCGAGCGCCATCGTGCTGGGCGTCGGCGTCTACGGGGCAGAGGGGATCGCCCGGCTCCTGCACGAGCTGGGCGAGCACGGCGTCGCGGCCTTGGTGGTGCGCGGCCCGGTGGAGCGCGACGAGGCACTTGCCGCTGCGTCGGCGGCCTCGGGGGTGGTCCTGGTCAGTTTGACGCAGGGCGCTTCGTGGTCGCAGCTGACGGAGCTCCTGCGGACGCTGCTGACCGAGGGGGATGTCGGTGACGCGGGGGCGGAGTCGCTCGGAGGGGTCCCTTCCGGTGATCTGTTCGCGCTGGCCAATGCCGTCGCGACGCTGCTGGACGCGCCGATCACGATCGAGGATCGCCGCCAGCGCATCCTGGCCTTCTCGGGCCGTCAGGACGAGGCGGACCAGTCGCGCGTCGCCACCATCCTGGCCCGCCGGGTGCCGGACGGATATCTGCGGATCCTGGAGAGCCGCGGCGTCTTCAGTGAGCTGTACCGCAGCGACCGCCCCGTGCACATCGCCCCGGCCACGGTCGAGGAGGGGGAGACGGCCATCCCGCGGGTGGCCGTCGCGGTACGCGCCGGTGACGAGTTCCTGGGTTCGGTGTGGGCCGCGGTCGAGGAGCCGTTGACCCCTGATCGTGAGCAGGCGTTTCAGGACGCGGCGAAACTCGTCGCGCTGCACCTGCTGCGCCACCGGGCGGGCGCCGACGCGCAGAACCGGCTGCGGGCCGACCTTGTGAGCACGGTGCTTGAAGGCGGCACGGGCGCGGTGGACGCCCTGGACCGTCTCGGCCTGGTGAAGGAGCCCACGGTGGTGATGGCCATGGGCCTCGCCGGGGAGAAGGGTGATCACGCTCAGCTGGCGGCGGAACGCCAGCGGTTGACCAGCGCTCTGGGTATCCATCTGAACGCGGTGCAGCCACGGTCGGCTCTCGCACTGCTGGGCGATGTCGCGTACGCCGTGGTTCCGGTGCCCGCGGACCCCGTGGCCGGCCGGGAGCGGGCGGTGCAGATCGCGGACAATTTCCTGGAGCGTGCCGGGAAGCGGGCGCAGGTGGCGATCGGCATCGGGTCGGTGGCGAGCGACCCGTCGGCGCTGGGCCGGTCACGCACCAGGGCGGACCGGGCGCTGCGGGTGCTGATGAGTGACCTGGGCAGCAGGCGGGTGGCCACCATCGGCGACGTGCACATCGATGCTCTGCTCCTTGATCTGCGGGACCTGGCCGCGGTGCAGGGGGACGAACTGCTCGGCCCGGTGGCCCGGTTGGTGGACTACGACACCAAGCACCGCTCTCACCTGGTCGAGACGCTGCGCGCGTGGCTTGACGCCTTCGGTGACGTCATCGGCGCGTCGGCGAGCGTGTTCGTCCACCCCAACACCTTCCGCTACCGCGTCCGCCGGGTCTCCGAGGTGGCGCAGATCGATCTACGGGACCCCTCGGTGCGTTTCGCTCTCATGCTGCAGCTGCGGTTGATGCGTCCCGCGGGCACGGACACGCGGGAGTGAGACGGCGGCGGGTGGCGATCCCTGGGAGTCGCCTCAAGCTCCGCTTCCGGACGGCTCGTCGATGACGGGCATCGGCTCCCCAACTGGATGCCACCGGCTGAGGAAAGCGGCCTGCCTGCTCACGTCGACGAGTTCGATCCGCGCACCGATGCTGTCCATCTGGTGATAGGCGAACGGCCGGCCAAAGGGGCAGCCGGAGAAGCCCAGGGGCATGCCCTCTTCCTCCAGCCGCCGGGAGCCTTGCCGCACATCGCTGGTCCAGAAGCCGATGTGATCGAACCTGGCTCCCTCGGACGAGTCCCAGGGGCTGCCCGAAGGCCCTTCGATGAGCTCGATGAAGGGCGGCCCGCCCGTGGTGAAGACGATGCGGTAGTCCCACTCACCGAGCCGGTCGGACACGGGGTCACTCCACTCGACCCCGGCCGAACGCCGAAAGTCCCGCATCGCCCGCTCGATGTCCGGGACTGCGAAGCACACATGGTAAAAGGCGGTCATCCCTCCATGATCCCGCAGAGCCGCTACGAGCCCGCCGAGCCGCTACAACTGGATCCACTCCTTCGCCGTGGTCACCTGCTCAAGGATCTCGTCGACCGGTTCGACACCGAGCCCCGGTCCGGTGGGGACGTCGAGTTGGCCGTCTGCGAGTTCGAAGGGCGCGGTGACGTCCGTGGCGAAGTAGCGGCTCGAACCCGAAGTGTCGCCGGGCAGGGTGAAGCCAGGCAACGCGGCCAGCGCGACGTTGGCGGCGCGACCGATCCCGGTCTCCAGCATGCCGCCGCACCACACGGGGACGCCGTGGGCCACGCACAGGTCGTGAATGGCCTTGGCCTCCAGATAGCCGCCGACCCGGCCCGGCTTGATGTTGATGATCGAGGCGGCGCCCAGCGTGATGGCCGCGGCGGCGTCCTCGGCGGACTCGATGGACTCGTCCAGGCACACCGGCGTACGCAACTGCTTGGCGAGCGCGGCGTGCTGGACCAGGTCGTCGTCGGCCAGTGGCTGCTCGATGAGCAGGAGGTCGAAGGCGTCGAGCTTGGCGAGCTGACGGGCGTCGGCCAGGGTGTAAGCGGCGTTGGCGTCCACCTGGAGCAGCAGGTCGTCGCCGAAGCGCTCCCGCACCGCGCGGACCGGAGCCAGGTCCCAGCCGGGCTCGATCTTGAGCTTGATGCGTACGTAGCCCTCGTCGATGAAACCGCCCACGGCGTCGAGGAGTTCGGGGATCGAGTCCATGATGCCGACCGAGACACCGCACGGTACGCGCTCGCGCTCGGCGCCGAGGAACGCTCCGAAGGACTGGCCCGTGGCGCGCAGTTGGGCGTCGAGTACGGCAGTCTCCAGTGCCGCCTTGGCCATCTTGTGGCCCTTGAACGGCTTCATGGCGCGCTTGACCGCGTGCGCGTCCGCCACGGCGGGCAGCGCCGGGATCAGGAAGCGGCGCAGCACATCGGCCGCCCCGTCGACGTACTCGGAGCAGTAGCGCGGTTCGGACATGGCGACGCACTCTCCCCAGCCCTCGGCGTCGGGCGTGACCACGCGGACGAGCAGGACGTCGCGGGCGGTCTCGACACCGAAGGAGGTGCGGAACGGAGCCCGCAGGGGCATCGCGATACGGCGCAGTTCAATTCCGTTGATCTTCATGCTGCTTGGCTCCTGAGGGAGGGGTGAGGGTGGGGCGAAGGAGAGGGGGCGGGGGTCACGCGGTGGTGTCGCGCGTGATGACGTAGGAGGTCCGGTTGTGGAAGCCGGTGACGCGGGCGCCGTCGGCGAGGAGGCCGCCGAGTACTTCGCGCATCGCGAGGCGCCACTCCTTCGCAGCGCCGGGGTCGGTGCGGCGAAGCCCCTCGATGTCCGGCGGGACCTCGACCAGCAGCGTCGCGGCGTCCCCGGGGTGGACAGCGGGCAGGCCGTCGCGCACGGACAGCGCGGTCGCGGCATCGGCGGGTACCGCCACGGGCACGGGGCGCGATGCCGAGGCGGCGATGGCGGCGTCCTCGTTCAACTCCCAGGCGATGAGGGCCCGATCGGTGTCGTCGCCGCCGTTGATCACGTCGTCCATCGCCCCGTAGAAGCTGGTGAGGTACTCCACCGGCCGGCCGCCCAGCTTGGCCAGGTTGAAGTGGGCGTTGCGCCGCACCAGCGGGTCGTAGGTCCACGTGATCCGTCGCAGCCCGCGGGCCAAGGCCCACCGGCGCTGGTGGAGTTTGAGGGCCAGGCCCGCTCGACGGCCGGGGAGCGCACCGGTGACGTGCGAGTGCAGCGCCTCTCCGGCCGGGGCCGCGAAGAAGGCCACGGACGCGCCGACGAGCCGGCCGTCGTCAAAGGCTCCCGCGACGTAGTTGCCCGCGTGGGACAGCGCCCGCATCTGCTCGACTCCCATGGGCGAACTGCCGGGCGAACTGCCCCAGATCGTCTCGAACAGTGCGTTGGCGCCTTCCAGTTCGTGCAGTTCGTGCAGCTCCTTGACGACGAGACCGTGCGGTGCGGCCGGTTCCTGTACGTCGACGATGCTCACCGGGCGACCTCCTCGACGAGGGCGGCGAGCAGCCGGGCGCGGGGGACCATCTCGGCGACGACCAGGTGCTCGTGGTCGGCGTGCGCACCGCCGCCGACAGCGCCCAGGCCGTCGAGAGTGGGGCAGCCGAGCCCCGCGGTGAAGTTCCCGTCGGACGCTCCGCCGACCGCCGCCGAGGAGATCGGGCCCAGGCCCAGCCGCCCTGCGAGACGCTGGGCCCGCTCGAACAGGTCGGCGGACGAAGCCGCCTCCAGCGGTGGCCGGTTGGGCCCGCCGCGTACGACGAGGCCCGCTCCGGGAACGGTGGTCTTCAGCGCGCGCATCGCCACGTCCACCCGCTCCTGTGCGCTGAGGGTCGGGACGCGGACGTCCACCGAGACGCGTGCCTCCGCGGGCACCGTGTTGGTCGTCGTGCCCGCCCCGACCACCGTGGGGACCACGGTGGTTCGCCAGTCCCGCGGGGCGTCGATGTTGATCTCCTCGGCCAGCCCGTCAAGGGCGAGGGTCAGATGCGCGGCCTCCACCGCCGCGTTGATGCCCTTCTCCGGCTCGAGGCCGGAGTGGGCCGCCTTGCCGTGCACCACCAACTCGTAGGCGGAGGTGCCCTTGCGGGCCGTCTTCAGGGCGCCGCCGTCCGCCGACGCTTCCAGGACGAAGGTCGCCGCACACCGCCCGGCCACTTCCTCGATCAGCGCCCGCGACGCGTCCGAACCGACCTCCTCGTCGCCGGTCACCAGGACACAGATCCCCTCCAAGGAGGGCAGCGAGGCCAGGGCGTGGAACATCTGCACAAGCCCGGCCTTCATGTCGAAGATCCCCGGGCCGCGCGCGATGCCGTCGTTCACCGACCATGGGTGAGTGGTCAGCGAGCCCATCGGCCAGACCGTGTCGTGGTGTCCGAGCAGCAGCACCCGGGGTGTGCCGAAGGACCACCGCAGGTGAGTGACGCCGTCGACGACGAGGCGTTCGGGCGGGACGCCCAGATGACGGGCCCCCTGCGCGGCCACGACGTCCGCGCTGCGCGCCACCGCATCCAGGTCGCAGGAGAAGGACTCGCACTCCACCAGTTCCTCGAGGTCCGCGAGCATCGCGGGAAGGTGAAGCGCCGGCTGCCCCGGCAGAGCGCCGCTCACCGGGTGCGTGTCGGCGACGACCATTCGGCTGTTCAGATCTTCGGTCACCTGCGACTCCTCCTCGGATACATGTCTGCGACGCTATGCGAGCCGGAAGGGGCACAGTTCGTCGAGACGAACCAACATGGATGAAGCCCTCCGTATCACCGGACGACTCGTTCACAGCAGCAGAGCCGCGGCGAGCTCCCGGGGCCGGGCGGCGAACGGGCTGTGACTGCCCGGGAGGGTGTCGCTGATCGTGGCGTCCGGCGTGGAGGAGCCCACCGTCGTCGACGGGCTGCGCGCCCTGCTGGGCAAGGACTCCCCGGCTCTCTCCGGCGCGACCGTCGCGAGTGACATCCACAGGATCATCGGCCTCGCCGCCTGTGGTGTGGGGGTAGGTCTGGGGCCCTCCCGCGTGCTGTCGGCGCCGCGCCGGGGCACGTGGTTCTGCGAGGTGACCCCGCGCGCGCCGCTGCCCGATCTGGTCCTGTCCTTCGTCGCCGGGCAGCGCTCCTCGGTGCTGAACTCCTTCCTCGACGTCATCCGCGAGAACTGCCCCGACGCCGCTGCCGCCCTCGATCACTGGCTGGGCCCGCGCGACGAGGACACAACGCCCTCGTGCCCCGCCGATTCACCCGCCCCGCGTGGGCCCCGGGCCAGCCGTCAGCCCTCGTAGCCGACTGCCTTGGCATTGCGCCGGAAGTCCGACCAGACGGGTGAGGAGCACGCGCCGCAGCCGTCGAAGAACTCGGCGCGCGCTTCCTGATCACCCATCAGGAAGTAGCGGAACCACGCGGTGATCGGGCCCCGGAACCCACCTCCGTCTCCTGCGGGGGTGACATGCGACGCTCCTGCCAACTCCCCGTAGACGGCAGGGACATGACCGGCGCTCTTGTAGCGGGGAATCACCAGGAGTTCGGGGATCACCACGAGGTCGCGCTCGCCGCCGAGGATGAACATGGGGCCCTTGAGTTCGCCGATCCTGCCCTGGGGGCCCGGCTCGACGGGGACCGTCACATCGACGCGCGGATCGGCTCCGGCGTTGATCGCTCCGCCGCCGCCCTGCGAGTGCCCCGACGCACCGACCTTGTCCAGATCGACCTTGCCGTAATACGGACTTCCGGGGTCCGCGTCGGCCTTCTTCACCACATCCAGGCCGTTGAGCATGGCGGTGCCGGAGCCCGCCTGTGTGGTGTTCGCGGCGACCACGATGAAACCGTGTGAAGCGAGGTGCTTCAGGAGTCCGTCGTAGATGACCGGGGTCACGAACGAGCCGTTGCCCCAGATGATCACCGGGTGCTTCGCGCATCCCCTGCTGGCGAGTTCGGTGGGGCGCAGGATGGTGTGACCCGGCCCGGCGCGCTCCTTGGTCACGGCGAAGGGGCCGTCGTCGGCCCAGCGGCCGCCGACCGGCGGGCAACTGTCGGCCGTGCGGGCGGCTGTTGCCGGGCCGGTGGGCGGCTGCGCGACGCCTTGGCCCGTCAGCGCGGCCGACAGCGCGAGCGACGCGGCCAGCGCGGTGGCGGACCGCCGCACTCTGTGCGTGGTCGATACGGCAGCGGACCGCCGCACTCTGGACGTGGTCGATACGGCAGCGGACCGCCGCATCCTCTGCTGCTTCGGCATGGGGATCTCCTGTCCTGGGGTGCGGGCCGTCACGGACGCGCCGCGGCCCGGGCGACGGCTGTCCCGAAAGCGGCCATCCCGCGGGCGTTGGGATGCAGGGGCGCCGCGACGCTGGTGGGCACCAGGCCCTCGATGTAACGCTCGGACGGCGCGGCGCAGGTGTCGTGTCCGACGCTGACGGCGGCGGTGTCGACGTACGTGGCGTCGTGGGCCCGGCTCTGCTCGGCGAGCACGCCGTTGAGCTGGTTCACGCGTGCCTGGAGGTAGTTGGCGTCCTTGTCCCAGAGGGGCTGGGTGGGCCAGCAGCCGTCCTTGCGGATGTAGGTGGCGTAGCCCGCGACGACGATCCGGGCGTTCGGCGCACGCCGGTGCACCTCGTCAAGGGCCTTGCCGAAGGTGGCGCTCCAGGCGTCGATGGCCTTCGCGGTGGGGTCTCCCTTGGCCGCGGCGGTGTCCGCGCAGGAGACGCCCGTCGGCTTCGGCAGGAGATTGACGCAGCCGAGTGCCTTGCTGACGAGGCTGACGTCGTTGCCGCCGATGGTCAGGGTCACCAGGTCGGTGCTCGGCTTGAGGGCCTCGTACTGGGGCGGCAGCAGGCCGAACTGGCGGCCGGAGAAGTCGCCGACCTGCGCGCCCGAGCAGCTGACGTCGGTGAGCCGCGCGTCCAACGCTTCCGCGACGACGGCCGGGTAGTTCCGCCCGGAGCGCAGACAGGACCACTGGCTCTGGTCGGGGATGAGAGGGCCCGCCGCGAACGAGTCACCGATGGCGACGTACTCCAGAGGCTCCTCGGCCTGCGAAGACACCTGCGAAGACACCTGCGAAGACACCTGCGAAGACACCGCGCCGGCCGGCGGCGCTCCGAGGACGCAGGCGGACAGGGCGGCGGCCATGACCGCGGTGGTGCGGGCGCGTGTGGGGCGCACGGGCTCTCCTGTGTGGGGTGTACCGGGGGTAACGGACGCCCTTATGATCCGGGCCATCGCCGCCTTGTTGTTCTGGGCGCGCAACCAGACTTTTCAGGGGATCAGTTGTGCCCGGTGACAAAAGCGTGAGCCGTTTCCTGATTGCCGACGTGCCGACGCTGGCCGCGACCGTCACCCGGCGCATCGCGGACGACCTGCCGGTCTACGGGAGGCTGCCCGCCGAGGAACTGCACGGGGACGTCCGGGCCATCGTCGGCATGACGATCCGCGCCTTCGCCGAGGTGCTGCGTACGGAACGCATGCCGCCCCCGGAGTTCCTGGAGGCGGTGCGCCGCTCGGCGGCCAGGCGCGCGGAGGAACGCCTCCCCGTGGATGCGGTCGTCAGTGCCTACCACTACGGGGCCCGCATCTGCGTGGAAGAGGTGGCGGCGACGGTCGAACCGCACGATCTGATCGAGGCCCACCGGCTGCTGCTCGACTGCCTGCGGGAGATCACGGCCGCCGTCACCTCCGGCTATGTGGAGGAGAGCCAGTCGCTGATAGGGGAGCGCGACGCGGCCCGCCACACCGCCCTGTCCGCCCTGCTGGACGGCAGGGGCGCCCAACTCGACTCCGCCCACCTGGGGATACGCCTCCCGCCGTGCTATCTGGTGCTCGCCTTCACCATCGGACGCCACCCCGACGAGGACCGCGAGGACGTCGACGCCACCGTGGCATCCCGCCGCAAGATCAGACGCCTGCGTACGGAGCTGGACCGCGCCCTCGGCCACCCCGTCCTCTCCCGCCTGTCCGCCGACGAGGGCCTCGCGCTCATCCCGTCCGACGCAGCGCCGGACCGAGCGGCCGACACCGACCGGCCCCGCCTCGAGAGGCTGACGGCATCCCTCATCACGGTCAGCGGAGTTCCCCTGATCGCGGGTGTCGCCGCGAGCACCCCGGCCCAAGTCCCGCACGCCGTCCGCCTCGCCACCGAGCTGCGCGACACCGCGGCGGGCACGGGTCGACCGCCGGGCGTCTACCCCCTGACCGCGCTGCTCCTCGACTACCAGCTCACCCGCGCAAGCCCCGCCCGCGCCCACCTGGCCGCGCTGTTGACCCCCTTGGCGGACGGGCCGGACCTGCCGGCGACCCTGCGGACGTACTTCGCCTCGAACCTGGACCGACGCGAGACGGCCGCACGCCTGCACGTGCACCCCAACACCGTCGACTACCGCCTGCGCCGCATCGCCACTCTGACGGGACTCGACCTCGCCGCACACACCGATCTTCTGACGCTGCGGGCTGCCCTGAGCGCGTACGACGCGGCGGGGTCCGCCTGAGGGATCCGGCTGACGGGCGGACGTTCAGGTACGGGAAGGGCAGAATCCTGAACCGTGACGATCACCGCGCGCGAACTGAACCGAGCGACCCTCAGCCGCCAACTGCTGCTGGCACGTGAGCCACTGAGCGTCCAGGAAGGCATGCGGCGCGTGGTCGCGCTCCAGGCGCAGCAGCCGGTCTCGCCCTACCTCGCCCTGTGGAACCGGCTCACCGGTTTCACCGCGGCCGACCTCGACACCGCGTTCACCGAGGGTTCGCTGGTCAAGGCCACCCTGATGCGGATCACCCTGCACGTCGTGCACGCCGAGGACTATCCCGCCTTCCGTACGGCGATGCAGCCGACGCTGTACGCCTCCCGGCTCGGCTCGCGCTTCGCCGCCTCGGGGCTGACTCCGGCGGACGCCGATGAGCTGGTGCAGGAGCTGCTCGACTTCGCCGACCGTCCGCGGACCTCGGCACAGATGCAGGCGTGGGTCCAGGAACGGCTCGGCGCAGCGCAGAAGGAGGGGGCGTGGTGGGGGCTGAAGGCGTACGCGCCGTTGCACCATGCCCCGACGGACGCGCCCTGGTCCTACGGCATCCGGCCGTCCTTCGTGGCAGCCCGAAACGGACCCGTGCCGAGGGGCCGGGAAGTGGACCCACAGGCATTGCGGGCCTTGATCCTGCGCTACCTGGCAGGTTTCGGACCCGCGTCGGTCGCGGACGTGGCCCAGTTCGCCATGGTGCAGAGGGCGCCCGTCCGGGCGGCGCTCCTTGCGCTGGGCGACACGGTCGAGCGGCTCCAGGGGCCGGACGGTGAGACGCTGTTCGACCTTCCCGGTGCCTCCCGGCCGCCCGCCGAAACCCCCGCACCTGCCCGGCTCATGGCCATGTGGGACAGCATTCTGCTGGCGTACGCCGACCGCGGCCGGGTGATACCACCGGCCTACCGGCCCTGGGTGATCCGACGCAACGGCGACGTACTGCCCACCTTGCTGGTGGACGGTCATGTGGCCGGAGTGTGGCGCCCGCTGAAGGACGGCATCGAGGCCACGGCCTTCCACCCCCTGTCCTCCGCCACTTGGGACGAACTCACCAAGGAGGCCCAGTCCCTGAAAGCCCTCATCGGCGACCGCGAGGCGGCGGTCTACGGCCGATACCACCACTGGTGGGCGAAGCTCCCCGTGACCGTGACCGAGACCGAGACCGAGACCGAGACCGAGGTGCGGATGCTGTAGCCGGCCGCGAGCTCGTTCTCCTGGCGGAGGGCGTCGCAGCGTGCCCGCACAGCCAGGCGTATCCGCCCCCTTGTGTCACAGATCGTCGACAGCGCCAACCGGGCAGCCACCGGACAGACGGTTCTCCTCTCTTGCACGGCGGACCGACACACCCCACCCGTCGTGCTCAGCCACTGCCGAGGAGATTTCCACCGTGCCCGGGACATCCACTTCCACGAGCCGACGTCTTCGCGCCCGCGCGACAGGCATCACCGTGGCCGGTACGGCTTTTGCTCTCGCCGTTGCCGGTCCGGTCCCGACCCCGGCGACTGCCGCGTCGGGCCAGGCCCGCGCCGCATCGGCCGACCCCGTCTCCGTGCTGAAGTACACGGCCCAGGAACGCCGGGAGGCCCTCGCCTACTGGACGCCGGCTCGTATGAAGGCCGTCGGAAAGTCCGTGGCCCTCGGCCCGACGGGGCCGAGGGCCAAGCCGTGGCGGCGGGACACCACGCTGAAGACGGTCGGGCGGCTGTTCTTCGTCAACGCGGACGGCGCCGACACCTGGTGCACGGCCACCGCCGCGCGGAGCGGCAACCGCTCGGCCGTGATGACCGCGGCGCACTGCGTGCGCGGGGCTCCTCTCCCTACAACACCAACATCTCGATGGTGTTCGTCCCCGCCTACAGCAAGGGCAAGGCGCCGTACGGCGCGTTCGCGGTGCGCTCCGCCGCGACCCCGCGCAGCTGGGCGAGGAGCTCCTGCGCTGCGTCGGTACGGCGAAGAAGGAGAACGGCACGCAGGCCATCCCCTGTGACATGAGCGGCGGCTCCAGCTGCGGCCCATGGCTGGCCGACTTCAACGCCACCACCGGCAAGGGCACCCTGGTCTCGGTCAACAGTTCGCTGGACTCCCTGGAGCCGACCAGGATGTACGGAGAGGTATGGGGGGCCACGGCCAAGAAGGTGTACGACCGGGCCCAGCAAGGCTGACACGGACGGGATCCGGGGGTGCGTGAGCTGCGTGAGCCTGCCGTTCGGCCGTCAGGGGCGCGGTCGGCTGCTGCCGCTGGGGGCACGGCTCAGGTCGACCACGCAGAAGAGGTTGCCGTCCGGATCGGCGAGAACGACGAAGTCGGGGTCGGGCGGATACAGGTCCCATTCGACGGCTCGCGCCCCCAGTGAGATCAGCCGCCGGACCTCTGTCCGTTGTTCCTCGCTGGTCTCGGTGAACAGGTCCAGGTGGAGACGCGGCCGGGGCTCCGCCGGTGACGCGCTGCGGAGCAGGCCGAGAGCTCGGCCTGAGCCGTCGGCGTGGTTGAGCGTCCGCCATTCCTCGCTCTTCCACTCCTCGGTGGCAACCAGGTCCAGCGCCTGCGTCCAGAAGGCGACCGCGCGGGGCATGTCGGCGACGCCGATGACGGTGATTCCGAGCTTCAGCATGCGCAGGAGCCTAGGTCCATATGGCGGATGCCGTCGTGCGTGGGGTCGGGGCGCAGGTGAGGCTGCTTGGTGGCACCGAGTCGTCGATGCCCTCGTGCATACCGCCTTGACCTGCATGAACGACGTGTGGACACGGTGACATGACCCTGCAGCCCGATGACCTCGCCGCCCACTACGAGCGGCTCGCCGACGACTTCGAAGAGAGCTGGGCCCACAGCCCGGCGTTCGTCTCGTGGATGGACCGCTGCATCGGTGCCAGGCTCGGTCTCCAGCCCCGGGAACGGGCAGCGGACATCGGGTGCGGCAGCGGTCTGTACGCGCGATCCATGGCTGAGCATGCGCTCTCTGTCGTGTGCGTCGACCCTTCGGCGAAGATGCTGGCAAAGCTGCCGACGACGCCTTCCTTCGTACCGGTGCGGGCGTGCATCGAGGATCTGGCCACCGGGGCTGTGCGGCTCCCCCACGCGGGTCGACTCGACGCGGTGCTTGCCAAGGACGTCATTCATCACGCTCGCGATGTGCCGATGGCATTGCGCGCGCTGGCGACCCTGCTCGCTCCAGGAGGCAGGCTGGTCATCGTGACCTGGCCGTTGCGCATCGACTATCCGCTGTTCGACAAGGCGGTGAAGCGGCATGAGCAGGCTTACGTCGACCCCGCGGACATGGCGGAGGTGCTCACCGGCTGCGGTCTGAGCGTCGAGGTGACGTGCGAGAGATATCGGATGTCGATCGCCAAGGAGCAGTGGCTGGCGTGGGTGGCCAACCGCTTCATGTCGCTTCTCTGCACGTTCGACGACGATGAACTGCACGAGGGCCTGCGCGAGATCGACACCCGCTACCCCGGACCTGCGATCGAATTTGAAGGCCGGTTCGTCTTCACCCACGCACGCGGCTGAATCTGCACCCGCGCACGCGGCTGGGTCTTGTCACATGAGTGGCTAGACCGCCGCGCCGCCCGGGCGCACGGTGGTCCCTCCTACTCGCGCGGAGGGAATCAGCAATGGATTCAGCAATGAAACGAAGACGATTTGTGGCAGGGACCATCGGCGCCCTCTCGGGGATCACGCTCGCTTCGGGCCCGGCCCGGGCCGACGCGCCGAGACCCCGTGCACAAGGCTGGCAGCCGGTACCGGCCCCCGGCAGCACCCCGGCCGCACAGCTGCGCCGCATCGCCGCCGCCGGGCCCCAACTGGCTTGGGCCGTCGGCGAGGAGGGGCTCGCCGGACCATCGCGAGGGCGGGCGCTGGCCATGGTCTGGAACGGCAGCGCCTGGTCGAAGACCGACCTGTCGCATCTGGATTACGCGGGCAGGCTGAGCGACGTGGCAGGGACCTGCTCCAGCGTGGCCTGGAGCGTCGGGCTGCCCGCCGGGGACGCGAGCCCGCTGCTGCGCTGGGACGGAACCACTTGGCGCGAGGCGGCGTTCCCGGGCAGGGGCGAGCCGGGCGTCCGGCTCGAATCGGTGGCGGTCGGGCCCGATGGGCGGGTGTGGATCTGTGGCAGCAGGGACGGCGCGGCCCGCCTGCTGCTCGGTGACGGGCAGCGGTGGGGATGGTCGGAACCACTGCCTGTCGCGAGTGCCAACCTGTACCGGATCGTGCTGCGTTCGCCGGAGGAGGTCTGGGTGAGCGGCGACCAGGCCTCGGGCGGTGGATGGTCGGGACTTGTGGCCCGCTGGAACGGGTCGTGGACGGTGCTGCCCCCGATCGCGGGCGCCCGCCTGAGCATCGGCGACGTGCACGCCGCCGCTCCGGACGACGTGTGGGCGGTGGGTACCGATGCCGGTGTCGGCGGCCCGCCGGGACGTCCCGGCAACCCCGCCCTGGCCCACTGGGACGGTACGGCCTGGACACGGATCCAACCGGGCTTCACCGTCGGGTCGTTGAGCGGAATCGCGGCCGACGCACAGGGCCGCGCCGCATGGATCTCTGGCTGGAACTACCAGGACCAGAGCCGCAGCACATACCTGCGCAGGGACGGCAGCACCTGGTCCGTCGTCCGAGGTCCGGCGGACGCGGCGCCGGCCCCGTACCTGAACGACGTGACACCCATCCCCGGCACCGCCGGATTCTGGTCGGCCGGCATGACGAGCCCCACCCCGGCTCCTCCGACCGCGGCCCACACGGAACGCTTCGTCGCCTGACACCGAACGGCATCACCTGGTAAAGGAGGGGCTAGGGCATGCCCGGGGAGCTGTCTCCCGGGTCATGCTTCTCTTCCGTCCTGTGCTGGGCCGCCAGCAGCCCGTACACGCCGAGAAGTTGGAGGATCTGCCGCACGGCCCTGGACTGGTGGAGCACGACGAGTCGGCCGCCCGCCGCCCGGCACCTTTCGTGATGCGACAGCAGTACGTTGACGCCGGAGGAGTCGATGAAGGTGACGTTGGCGAGATCCATCTCGATCCTCTTGGCCAGCAAGGGTTCCAGGACGGTTCTCAGCGAGGGCGCGCTGTCCATGTCCAGGTCCCCGCACACACGCATCAGTACGGGGTCGAGTCCCAATACCGTGTCCACATGCAGCGGCTGGGGTGTGGCGGGAGCCATGGTTCGTGGTCTCCTCGGGTGCGCGGATCGGTGCGGGGCCGGTTGCTCGTTCGTCGCGCATGAATATGCCCCGAAATGCTGCGCCGCACGCACGGCACAAGTGGAACGCTGCTCGAAGGAACACCCCGGGCGGAATCGCTGCCGCGCTGGGGTGGGCAGACCGCCGGATCAGAGGGCATGTCTGCGCGGGCCCCGCCTGGAGTGCTCCCTCCTCGAGAGGCGAGGCCCGCTCCTCGGCCAAGTGCCCAGGAGCCGAGAACCGGTCTTCGGCGAGAGCTGCGGCGCCTTGATCAGTGCACTGGCGGCGATCCGGGCCAGGGAGGCCGGCCTGTCGCTCAAGGCGCAGGTGCTGGTCAACCCCGCAGTCGACGTGTCCGAGACGATGTTCGACTACGCCTCGATCGCCGAGTACGGCCACAGCCCGACCCGCGCCGAGCCGCAACTGCGCTTCTTCCAGCAGCTCGCCGTTCCGCCGGGAACCGACGTTCGTGCGCTCTCGCCGTTGTACGCCGACAACCTGAGCGGCCTCGCCCCGGCGCTCGTAGTGGTGCCGACCCAGGACGCGGTGGCCGATCACGGCCGCAACTACGCCGAACGACTGCAGGCAGCCGGGACATCGGCACGGCTCACCGAATACCCCGGATCGCGGCACGCGTTCCTCACCCTGCCAGGCGTGGACCCACAGGCCGTGGCCGCGCGGACGGAGATCCTCGCATTCCTCCGGACCGCCCTCGCGACCTGACCCGGAAGGAAATTCACGGAGTCGGCCAACTCCCCGGCCCACACCACGATGATGGGCCACGACCGCCAAGGATCATGGAGGAAGACAGAGTGAAGCGCATCGGCAGCAAGCGCATCGGCATCATCGGAGTGGGCGAGATCGGCCGGGCCGTCGTGATGGGCCTGTGCGACGGGGCCGACGAGTCGCCGGAAGTGTTCCTCTCCCCGCGGGGAGCCGGCACGGCAGCGGAGCTGTCCGCGCGCTACGAGGGCGTAGAGGTGTGCGCCGACAACCAGGAGGTGGTGGACCGCGCCGAGGTGGTGATCATCGCCGTACGCGCGAAGGACCGGCACGCAGCACTGGCCGGCCTGAGGGTGGACGACGGCAAGACGGTGATCAACGTCATGTCCGGTGTCGCCAACGATGACCTGCGCCAGGTACTCGCGACCGAGGCCGCGTTGGTGCGGGCCATCCCCCTGCCCGCCGTACGCGAACGCCGCTCCGTGACGGTGACGTTCCCGTCCCACCCGGTGGCGGACGAGCTCTTCGAACGGCTGGGCGGGGCGCAGCCGGTCGCGGACGAGGATGCCTTCAACGTCTTCTCCGCGCTGACGGGGACGCTGACCACCCACTACTCGTACCTGGCCACGCTCACGTCGTGGGCCGTCGGCCATGGCATCGCCTCCGACGACGCCGACCGCTACGTCCGCGGACTCTTTCAGGCCGTCGGCCGGGCCCTGAGCGACGAGACCCGCTCCCTGCACCAACTCGCAGCCGACCACGAAACCCCGAACGGTAACAACGAACGAATCCGCACGACGTGGTTCGGCCCGGACAACTCCCAGGCCCTCAACAAGGCCTTGGACGGCCTCCTCACCGATCTGAGGTAGCCCGGCCCCGGGGGCGGACGCGTACGCAACTGCTCGACCCACGCAACTTGCGTACGTATCCGCTCCGATGGCTTGTGCGTCAGACGCGTTCCAGGACGACTACCGGGATTTCCCGGTCGGTCTTGCGCTGGTAGTCGTCATAGGCAGGCCAGGTGGCGGCCATGGTCCGCCACATGTCCGGCTTCTCGTCCGGTCCGGCCGTACGCGCGCGGGCTGTGTAACGGTCGCCCTTCACCTGCACCTGGACCTCGTCGTTCGCTTCGATGTTGCGATACCACAGGGGAGGCTGGTCCGCTCCGCCGTTGGAGGCCACCACGAGCACATCGTCACCGTACGGCTGGTAGATCAGCGGAGTGCTGCGCTGCTCGCCACTCTTGCGGCCGACGGTGGTGAGGATCAGCACCGTAGTGTTCTGCCAGTCGTGACCTTCCGCGCCGTCAGTCGCCACATAACGCTCGACGTGCTCTTTACCGAACAGCATCTGCTGTCTCCTTCGTGTACGCGTGGGATTGTGCGGGTCCTGCCTTCGCTGACCAACTCTTCATGGTCACCCTGCGGTTTCCCAGCCGAACACGCGTCAATAGTCCCCGAACGACCCTGGGGTGTGACGGGGCCTGCCCGGTTCCGTACGTCCTCCAGCGCATCGACCTCCACCAGACGGCATGGACATCCGCGGCCTGGAGGTCATCGGGCACCTCTTCAACCCGTTCGCGGGCCACGAGGAGCCCAGTGAGAAATCGCCCCTTCTACCCGCTCTTTGCCGACTGAAGACACCGCAGAGGGAACTTCAGGCATATGGACGGCGTGCGGGGGTGGTGCGGCTGCCGCCCCCAAACCCCCGACCGTCAGGCCTCGTTGAGCGGAACATGGACGATGACGACATGAGGGATCTGCTTGCGGCTCCGGGCCAGGGACAACTGCTCACCGGTGCCTACTGGTTGGACTCTCC
Organism: Streptomyces sp. NPDC033180; assembly: GCF_055577645.1. Lineage (NCBI taxonomy): Bacteria > Bacillati > Actinomycetota > Actinomycetes > Kitasatosporales > Streptomycetaceae > Streptomyces > Streptomyces sp. NPDC033180. Next base: position 335,106 of record NZ_JBVIPU010000006.1, read on the forward strand.
CGTACATGTGGGCGACGAATGCACGTGGTGCACGCAGTTGACGCAGGAAGGTGCCGCACACGTCCAACGGGCGCGCATGCAGGTCGAATGACGTATGTCCGCCCGTCCCGGTGACCCGGCACCGACGTTGTGGGGTGGTCCGGCCCGAGAGCTACCACTGGGCGATGACCGGTGCGTCGGGTTCGTGCTGATGCCACATCGCGGTGAGGCGGGCGAGTCGTTCCGCGGCGGCGAAGCCGTGCAGTGCTGCGACCCTGCCGTCGTCGATCTCGAACGCCACCGCGCCCACGACCCGGTCATCGAGCACGGCGAGCACCGCGGGCCAACCGTTGACCTGCCCGATGTGGATCGTGGGTGAACCGCCGGCCAGGCGCCGCTTCGCGGGGGTGGGTTTGAAGGCGTTGCGCATCATGCCGGCGATGCGCGCCGGGGTCTCGTAGCGCCACAGCGTCCGGGTGAGTCCCGCGCCGTCGGAGACCGCGGTCGCGTCGTCGGTGAGCAGCGCCACCAGGCGTTCGGTACGACCCGATGACGCGGCGGCGAGGAACTCCTCGAGGACCTTGCGCGCCGATGCCGGGTCGACCTCACCGCCGCCGCGGCGCGCGGCTGCGACCCGGCGCCGGGAGCGGTGGACGTGCTGCTGGCTCGCGGACTCCGAGATGTCCAGGATCCCGGCGATCTCGGAGTGCGGGTAGGAGAACACCTCGTGCAGGACGTAAGCGGCCCGTTCCACCGGTGAGAGCCGCTCCATCAGGGTCAGGAGCGCGAGCGACACCGATTCGCGCTGCTCGAAGGTGTCGGCCGGGCCGAGCATCGGGTCGCCGTCGAGAAGCGGCTCGGGCATCCAGGCTCCGGCCGCGCGCTCGCGGCGCACCGGTGCCGAACGGAGCCGGTCCAGGCACAGGTTGGTGACGACCTTGGCCAGCCACGCCTCCGGTACCGCGATCCGCTCCCGCTCCGCGGCGTGCCAGCGCAGGTACGCGTCCTGCACGACGTCCTCGGCGTCGGCCGCCGAGCCGAGCAGACGGTACGCGAGTGAGGCCAGCCTGGCCCGGCCGGCCTCGAAACGGTCAGCGACAGCGCTCTCCACGCGGACGACCCTATGCCGCGACGTTCTCGGGTGCGGCGCCAACTGCCCTGTCACCCAGGGCCGTTGCGTCGACAGCCGCTGTGTTCGCGGTCAGGCGGCGCTTGCGCTTCGGCATGCCGAAGGTCGGGTGCGAGACGGCCCACAAGCTGCCCCTGAGGATGCCCGCCTTGAGCCGCGCGGCCTTCCGGCCGCCCACGAACCAGGACTTCGCCCGTACGTCGCCATCGACCATCTGGAAGATCGCGTCGTGCCGCCCGAGGCTGATGTGGTTGCCGACGTAGGTCTTCTTGACGCTCGGAACCCGGCGTCCGGTCAGTCGTGCCGCGATCGCGTCCGTCGCCTGCATGTTGGTATGCCCCGCCGAGGCGCACGACATCGGCAGCGGCCGGCCGTTCGCGCCGATCGCGTACGCGCTGTCGCCCGCGGCGTAGACATCCGGGTGCGAGACCGAGCGCATGGTGTCGTCGACGACGATCCGGCCCTCCTCGGTGACCTCGAGACCGGCGGCTGCCGCGAGGGAGTCGACGGCGAACCCGGCCGTCCACACGACCGCGTCCGCCGGGTAGGAGGTGCCGTCCGCGCCGACCGCGCACGTCTCCCCGACGGACGCGATGCCGGTGTGCTCGTGGACGGTGATGGCAAGGCGGTCGAAGGCCTCGCGCAGATGGAGCCGGGCCGCCGGAGAGAGCCAGGCTCCCAGCTCACCGCGTGCGGCGAGCGCCACGGAGAGACCAGGATGCGACTCGGCGATCTCGGTGGCGGTCTCCATGCCGGTCAGGCCCTCGCCGACGACCAGTACGGTGCCGACTCCGCCCAGAGCGTCCAGGCGTGCGCGCAGCCGCAGCGCGGAGGGCCGGCCCGCGACGTCGAAGGCGTGCTCGGTCACGCCGGGGACGCCGTGGTCGGCCACCCGGCTGCCGAGTGTGTACAGCAGCGTGTCGTACCCGAGTTCGTCGTCGCCGTCCTCTCCGGTCACGGCGACGGTCCTGCGCTCCGGGTCGACCGAGGTGACCCGCGCCACGCGCAGCCGTACCCCTGTGCCCGCGAACACGTCGGCGAGCTGCTGGGTCGCGATGTGCCGACCAGCCGCGAACTGGTGCAGGCGCATCCGCTCGACGAAGACCGGCTCGCCGTTGACGACGGTGATGTCGGTGTCGGCGGGCGAGAGGCGGCGGGCCAGACTCCCGGCGGCGAAGGCCCCGGCGTATCCGGCGCCGAGGACGAGGATGCGGTGCTTCATGGTGTGGCTCCTGTCTGAATCGCTTGCCCCTTGAGCGGGACAGCGCGGCGATTCCTGACAGGAGTCGGGTGTGAGGTGGGTCACTGGACCCGATGGGTGCGCCCTTCGATGACGAGGTTGCCGCCCTCGGTGAGGTGGGCGTCGGCGCCGGTCTTGTGGAAACCGTCGGGGGCGAAGGCGCGGGTGTTCCGGTCGGGGGATTTGTAGTAGCCGCGCAGCGTGCAGGGGCCGCGCGTCCAGAGCTGCCCGGGGGTTCCCGTCGGGACGTCGTCGCCGTTCGGGTCGGTGATGCGGATCTCGTCCCCGGGAGAGAGCGGGCGGCCTTGCGTGTGCTGGATGACGTCGTCGGTGTCGGTGAGGCGGGTGAGGGAGAGCAGTCCCTCCGCCATGCCGAAGACCTGCTGGAGGCGGCAGTCGAGGGCCGCGGGGACGCGGGCCGCGAGATCGGGGTGGAGAGGTGCGCCGCCGATCTGGACGAGCCTCAGGCTGGAGAGGTCGTACCGGCTCGCGGGGAGGGCGTTCAGCCACAGGTGCGCGTCAGCGGGGCCGAGGGAGGTGATGGTGACCTTCTCGGTCTCGATCACGGGGAAGGCGCCGGCGGGGCCGGGGTCGTCGATCAGCACGACGGTGCCGCCGGAAGCGAGGGTGCCGACGATGCCGGGACAGCCGAAGGCGAAGTTGGACGCGGCCGGGAGGGCCGCGAGGTAGACGTCCTCGGGGCCGAGGCCGATGAGTTCGCCGGCGGCTCGGGTCTGATACGCGTAGTCGTTGTGGGTGCGAGGGATCAGATCGGGCCCGGGCGAGGTGCCGTCCGCCGGCAAGAGGAACGCGACGTCGTTGGGGTCGTACGTGCGGTCCGGGTCGCGCGGAGCGTCCAGGGAGCCGAGGGGGAAGAACAGGCATCCGCTGGGGGCTGTGGCGAAGCCTCCGTGCGTGCCATCGGGGCCGTCGAGGGTGAAGGCGCGGCGCAGACGAGGACGGTCGTCGCTGACCTCGGAGGCCATCTTGGCGTGGTCGTAGCCCTGGTGGACGGTGGGGCCCACGTAGGCGGCGGCCTCGGTGACATGGGCGAGTTGCCCGATATCTGCGGCGCGGTGCGAGGCGGGTGTCAGTACCGGGAGGGCACCGGCGCGCATGAGGGCGTAGACGGCGATGACGAACTCGGGCACGTTCGGAAGCTGGACGATGACCCGGTCACCCGCGCGGACGCCCCGGAGCGTGAGCCCGGCAGCCATGCGGTCGACGCGGCGGTTCAGTTCGCGGTAGGTGAGACGGCGTTCGCCGTGGACGAGGGCGGTGCGGGTGGCGTGCGTGCGGGCGTGCTCGGCGAGGAGTTGGGGCAGGGCGGCGCCCTGGTAGTAACCGCGGTCGTAATAGCGGCCTATGGTCTCGGGCAGGTGCGGGGTGCAGCCGTTCAGCATGGTCCAGACTCCTTCCGGGTGACGTGTGGAGATGTCGATCACGGCGGCTCAGACTTGCATGCCGGATGCGGAAGCGACAACCAACACTTGTTCCCGGAGTGCTTCAGGCGGGGACGGCCTCCTGGCCGGCTTCGTCGAAAGGGGGATAGCTCCCGCTGCGCGTCCGCTCGGCCGCGTCGATGTAGACGGCAAGAGCGTCGCGGGATTGAGCGAGCCTCTCCATCTGGTCGTCCAGCCGCTGCAGCCGTGACCGCATCGCTGCCAACAGCTCGGAACACCCGGGCAGCTCCGGGGCTTCTCCGACGGCGCAGGGCAGGACGTATGCGATGTCCTCGGAGGACAACCCGGCGCCGAACAGGTGCCTGATCTGCTTCACGCGCAGCACGGCGTTCTCGTCGTAGTCGCGGTAGCCGTTCGCCCTGCGGTGCGCCTCCGCGGACTCGGACTGATGGGTCAGGCTCTCGCCGGCGCGTTCCAGAAAGCCGGGCATCCCACAACCGTTTGGAACCGCACAGCCTCCAAGGCCGAGCAACTGGTGGACCAGGGCGCGCACTTGGCTCCAACGATCGGCGACGCGCTGAAGTCAGGGTCCTTGACGGTCATCTGCCTCACCGACTACGAGGCCGTGCACGCGTTGCTCGGCGCGAGCGATATCGCCCTGGGCGGCACGATGTTGGTCAATCTGACCTCGGGCGACTCGGCTCAGGCCCGCGAAGCCGCCCGTTGGGCGGAGCAGCGCGGTGCCCGTTACCTGGACGGCGCCATCATGGCCGTCCCGGCGGGGATCGGGACCGCCGATGCGGTGATCCTGCAGAGCGGGGCGGAGTCGGACTTCGAGACGCACAAGCCGATACTCGACGCGCTCGGTACCGTCACCAACCTCGGAGCGGATCACGGGCTGGCGTCCCTGTACGACGTGGCCGGCCTTGCCATGATGTGGAGCGTCCTGAACGCCTGGCTCCAGGGCACTGCCATGCTCAGGACGGCCGGTGTCGGCGCCGCGACGTACGCGCCGTTCGCGCAGCAGATCGCCGCCGGACATGGTGGGGAGCGATATCCCGTACTGATCGAGGAGTTCGGCAAACCCCGAACCGACTGACCGAGCCCGACACCGGGCATCGCTGCTACTGGTCGGAGGCGCGGGCCAGTTGGTGGAGGTCTTCCAGTGCGTCGACCAGGACGGTGTGCTGGTGCCACCTGATCCAGGTGCCGAGGGCGCGGCTGGTGGCGTCCAGGGCCTGGAGCTGCGTCTGGGTGAAGCCGATCAGGGGGCGGGCGTGGTGGGAGGAGATGACGCCGTGAACAGTGTCCTGTTCGTCGACGAGCGGGACACTGTGGCAGGCGCGGCTGCCGGCCATGAGGATCACTTTGCGCGTCTCGTCGTCGAAACCGGCCGATGACGCCACGTCCTTGACGGTGACCTGGTGGCTGGCGGCGGCGGCTCGTGAGCAGGCGGTGTTCCCGTCGACGAAGGCGAAGTAGTCGGTGAACTGCCGGGGCAGGCCCGCGTGCTTCGCCATCCGCAGAACTCCGTCCTCGACCAGCTGCACGTTCCCCATGTCCGTGCCCGTGACGGCCAGGACGCGATGCAGGGCGGCGCCGAGGACCTCGCCCTGGTTGGCTGCGTTGAGCGTGCCCGCCTCGAGCGCGGTCAGGTCGGGTATCGGATGCTGAGCCCGTCCGCCGAACCACCTCCTGGCCCCCGGCGCCGGTCCCGGTGTCCGGGCCACCGCGGCGGCCAGCTGGTGCAGCTTGATGTTGGCCCGCTGGGACGCCTGGCGCAGCAGCGTGAACGCCGCCTCCGCGTTCGCCAGGCGATAGCGCTCGACCAGGACACCCTCGGCCATGGCGATCCTGGGGCGCGCACGCGCCTGGACCTCCAGCTCGGACACCTGCTCGCGCAGCTGCTCGGCGGTGGCTCTCAGCTCTTCCGTCTCGCCCCTCGGGGAGGGCAGGTCCTGAGACGAGGGCTGGTCCTCGGGCGAAGGCGCAGCCGGAATGTTCGTCACGTCGTCTCCCATGGCGGCACCCTGCTCCGTCGTCCTCGTCGATCCTCACAACACCAGGGTGACCTTAACCCGGCGTGTGCGCGGTGTGACGACCCCCCTGAAACTCAGGGGTACGGAGAGGCCCCACCGGACTTCCCGGCTCAGGGAAAGGGATGGGGAAACGGGTTGAGTTCGGCCACGGTCGAGGGAGGAGCCGGGTCGCCGAGGAGACGTGGCACGTCGAGCAGCCGGGGCAGGCCGTCCACTCTGCGCATGTTGTGCCCGAACGTCATCGGCGCGGCACCGGGAACCACGACCTTGGCGCAGGCCAGCCCGCCGGCCCGCTGCTCCGAGGTGGTCTGGTCGACGACCAGCACGTCCAGGCCCGTCCGCAGGTACCGGTCGATGGCGTGCTCGACGTCCCGGGTGAGGTCGTCGCCGCTGATGGGGATGCTCCTGGCCGTCATCTCCTCCAGTGACCGTCGCTCGGGCGAGGAGAACAGGAACTCAAGCCGGGAGAAGACCGAGGGGTCGGCGTACAGCAACGAGTGGTCGCTCATGCTCTGCACGAGCGAGGAGTCCGCCGCCATCGCCTCCACCCGCTCGCGATGCTCGCCGTACGAGCGGTCCACGCTGGACAGGATCGGGCCCAGCTCGCACAGCGCGTTGAGCACGGCACGCTCGGGGACGAGATGGGAGCCGCCCGCGCACACGGCCCTGGCCCGGCCGGTGTTGTCCGTGCGGTCGACGGCGATGGCCCACACGCAGGGCAGCCCCTGCTCGACGGTGGTGTCAAGCACCGTTACGGTTCTCGACGTCTCTTCCTCGAGATGCGCGGCGAGCAGGCGGACCCGCGGATCACGGACCGAAGCCAGATCGATCCTGGGCAGTTGACGGCGCGCGTACCAGGCGGTCAGGAAGGCGTCGCGCTCCGCGACTTCGAGGAGACCGTAGAGGATGGCCTCTTCCAGACAGCCGCCCAGGGCGCAGCCGTTGGAGATCTCGTAGGCCAGTCGAGGTTCGTCCGGCCGCAGCAGATGGGCGCCGTAGTAGGCGTACGCCTCGGGCAGCAGCACGGGCCGGCGCCGGGCGAACGAATAGACCCAGACCCAGTGCATCGGCAGATCTTCGTGGAAGGGAGTGAAGGGGAAGCCGGGTGCCCCGTAACGCTCCGGCGTGTAGAGCCCGAGCGTGCGCGGGTCGACAGCGGTCTCCCGGATGTCGCGGTACGGGGCGTGGACGGTCGTCCGTTTGCCGCCCGCCTGCAGTCCACCCCACCGCTCCACAGCCTCCAGCACGGCGGTCGCCTCACTGGCGCGATAGCTGTCGCTGCGGCCCCACCCGGATTCCTCCGCCGTGTGTCCACGCATCGGCAACGGCGCCCTGGCGACGGGAAGCCCGCCTTCGTCCGCTGTGCCGACCTCTCTGATCAGGCCCGTCTCACTGTCGACGAAGGTGCTTACCAGCGTCCGGCGTTCGGCGGTCGCGTTGCGGATCCGGAAGGCTCCGGGCCGGGGCTTGGGCCTGGGACGCAGAGTGAGCAGGGCGCGCTCGGCAGTGTCCTGGGGGAGCTCTCCGCAGACCGGGCAGAGCGGTTCGGGCAACACCCGGTGGGTGCGCACGGTCAGGTCCGCCAAGGAGACGCGCAGCAGGGCCGACGCGGACCGGGGTGTGGTGCCGTCGACCAGTGCCGTGATCTCGTCGGCGACCAGCGCCGCGATGGCGTCGGCGGAGAAGGTGGTCAGCCACGGCGCCGGGCTGCGGGCCAGGGTGTCACGGTTGCGGTCCAGCACGGCGTAGCGGCCGGGGCGGTTGCGGCGCCGCCGCAGGTCGGCACAGGTCCAGCAGCCGGATGTGCCGGGGGCCGTCAGTGGTCCCACGACGACGTGGCCCAGTTCGGCGGTCACGGGAAGGGCGGGTACCGGGATGGCGGGCACCGCGCCGAGGGGCGTGTCCGTCCAACTGTCCGAGACAGGCACGAGCGCCACGAGGTCGTCGTACGCGTCCGGCCGCAGCTCCGCCGGATCGCGCAGCCGGACCTTCTTGTCCAGGGAGGCCGTCATGGCCTCCCGCAGGATGCCGTTCCCCAGCAGGCTCACGACCGGTGTCATCTCATGCATCGAGCAGCACCACCCTTCCGGCGCAGGGCAGGACCCGGGCCATCGCCGGGTCGTCGTCGAGGAGTTGGAGGATTGGCTCCCTGCCGGTGCGCCGCAGCGCGTCGATCACTGCGGCCGTGGTGACGTCCGCGGGCGGCGTCCACCCGCGGGCGCGGGCGGCCGGCTCCTCCAGGACCGCTCCGGGGAGCGTCCTCGACTGCGCTGCCGCCAGCAGGTGTTCGAGACCGTGGGACGCCGCCGCGGTCCAGCTCAGCGCGGTCTCCACATGGCGGATGGCCCCCTCCACCGCGCACCCCACGGTCGGCACCCCGGCGACACCCGTCAGGTCGTACAGACGGACGTCATGGCCGAGTGCGCCGAGCAGCCGGTGATACCTCCGGAGGGTGGGGTCCGAGGCGAGCGCCTTCTCGTCGATCGGCGTACAGGGCCGGTCGATCAGGTCAGACCGGCCGTCGGAGCCGGTGAACAGCTCGGCTCGGTGACGGGAAAGGACAGCGGCGGTCACCATCTGCGCCCAGTCGAGACCGGCCCCGACACCGGCTCCGAGGTCCCGCGCGTACGGGTGCGTGGCGCCGTGAGCGGCATCGTCGTCGACCAGCCGCGGTGCGTCGTCGCCCAGGCGCAGCCCCCAGCGCGGGCGGCGCCCAGCGGAATGCGGCGCGTGCGGTCCGGAGGCGAGCACCCCGTACCTGCCGATGGCCTTCAGGGCGGCCCGGTGCCTGGCCGAGGCGAAGTCCGGTCCGATTGCCGTCACCTCCACACGGTCGGCGGAGAACGGGTCCGCGACGACGGCACACATCTGCCGCAGCGGCACCTGGGGCAGGTCGGCCTCGCCCAGGTCTCTGATCGGCCCGAACCGCTCGTCGACGGCGGCCATCACACGGGTCGAGAACTCCTCCTCGGTCAACCTCCTTTCGGCGCGCAGTCGTCGTACGGACGCCCAGAACCGTTCACGCGATCGCTGCACCGGCCCCGCAGGCGGAGGGAGGGGCAGCACTCGGTGCGAGGACTGCTCCAGCGTGCCGGTGTCGAACACCTGGAGACGGGAGTCGCCGGACGCTGATGCCCCGGTGACGTCGCGATAGAGCCGGAACGCGAGGTGGTTGGCCAGTACGGGTGGACACGCACCCGATGTCGGAGGCGTACGGGCGGTCCGGAAGACCTGCCTGTCTCCGGGGGAGAACCGCCGCCACACCGTCTCCCAGTCCAGCGCGGGGCTCGGTCCGATGACGACCTCGGTCGCCGACAGGAGCGCCTGCACCAGGGGAACCCCTCGCCGCGCGCAGTGTGCGGCGAGCCGACGGGCCGGAGCGATGCCCTGACAGTCGAACAGGTGGAGCGCGAAGTCGATGCCTTCCAGGGCGTCGTCGTCCGGAGCGGCGCCCTGTGTGCCGCCGTCGCTCAGGTCATCGGCGACCTGGACGGGGCTGTCGATCAGTGCCGTCACTTTGCGTACCCCGCCGCGGGACAGCGCCCGTACGCATGCGGCGACCATGGGTCCCGGGCCGGCGACCAGCGCCCTGCCCCGCACGAAGCGCTCGTGGGAAGCGCCCCCGTCCCCGGTGAAGTACGTGGCGAACCCCCGCTCGGCTTCGCCCTCCATCGGCGCGGCCCGCTCCTCGGAGGCGTCCCGAATCAGATCCTTCGCAAGCAGTACGTCGATCAGCTCGACGACCAGGGCCCGGTGCCCGTGCGACAGGGTCGCGGTGAGCTCGTCCACGGTCCTGCGGCCGTCCAGGTGCGGGGCCAGCCGCTGTGTGACGGCCGCGATCGACGTCCCGTTGAGGGTGATCTCACCGGCGCTGCTCAGCCAGACCACACCGTGTGCCACCGGTGCGAAGTAGGCGTCCTCACGGAGTCGGGGCCTCACACTCCGCCTCCGTCTTCCCCGTCCTTCGACGAGGCAGGCCGTCCGAGCGCGAACTCCCCGACCCCGGTCTCCTCCAGGGCGCCGAGCCCGGTGGCGGCAGCGAAGGCGTCCGCGTCACCGACGCCCAGGGCGCACGGCGCAAGGCCCATCGCCGTCGCGGCCAGATACATGGTCTGCTGGAGCACACCCACGTGCTTGAGGGTCAGCGCGTAGGCCATCGCCCGGTACTTCCAGGACAGCCGGCCGTACCTGGTCGCGATCACGAAAAGCACCTGGGGCGTGGCACCCCCGTTCATGCCGGCCGCCGACGACATCATCAGCCAGCGCAGGGCGGTCGCGTTGGCCGGGATCTGGCTCAGACCGTGCTCGTGCGGGTCGTAGTGGTACAGGCCGGGGGGCAGACCGCGCACCGTGTGCACCAAGGGATACACCTCCAGTTCGTGGGCGGCGCCGCCCGCGGGCCACGGCCGGTCCGACACGTCCAGGCCGGTGTCCTGACCGGTCGCGCGCACCCGTGCGGTCCGGAACAGGAATTCGCCCAGCTCCTCGACGGTCAGCGGATCGTCCTCGTCGTACGAGCGGATCGACCGGCGCCCCTCCATCACCGCCGACAAGGGCGGATCCTGGGCGTGCAGCCGTTCGAGGTCGGGGCGCGGGAGCGCGACGTCCGCGGTCCCCCAGGTGGGGTGCCGGGCGGGCGGCGGATCGAAGCGGCCCTTCGCCCAGTAACTGCCGCCGAAATCCTCGCCGATCCGGTGATCGCGACGCAGCCTGCTGTCGTGGTGGAAGGCGAGCTCGTGCGGACTCCACTGGGCTCCCCGCAGCTCGTCGGTCTCCTCGGCGGTGGCCAGGAGCCCCGCGTCCGCCAGGTCGGACAGGATCCACCGTGCCGCCTCGTCCGGAAGGCCGCTCGGACCCTCGCCCGAACCAGCCGTCATGACGGTTCCCAGGAGCCGGGTGTCGGTGATCCGCACACTCCGTGCGGCGGTCGGCGACGCCACGAGCGCCGTGTCCCCGTCCCGCCTGACCGAAGCGAATCGGGAGAGCCGGCGCGGGCGGTCCGGCACGGGAGGACGGCGTGGCGGCCACCGGGTATGCGTGCTGTAGAGCGTCCGCTCGCCGCAGACGACGCTGGTCACCGCCCAACCGCCCCGGGTCAGTGCCGCCACCAGGGCCGCGGTGCTCTCGGCCGGGCAGAGCTCGGCGAGTTCCTCGATCGACCGGTCGTCGACGAGCTCGCGCAGCACGGCGCGCTCCGGACCGGTCAGCCTGCCGAACTCCTCGGCGTGGGGCCAGCGGAGGAGGGCGGTGGCTCCCGAGCCTGAGGTGAGGCACCGCACGCCGTCCGTGAGCCGGTACAGCCTGCGCAGCGCGGTCACGACGGCTCCCGGACCCGCGCGGAATCGGCCCTGGGCGACTGGCCGGGGGCGGGCAGCAGTACGTCGGTGGCGGACACCTGGAACAGATCCTCGGCGGCGTTCGCCGCCAGATGGCACAGCAGGAACCGCTCGACGGGAGCCAGTCCGAGCCGGGTGAGGTGCAGATAGGTGTAGTTGAGGGTGAGCCGGTACCCCTCGAACCAGACCTTGTCGACTTCGACTCCGGGCGGGCGCGGACGGTTGTGGAACGGGCTCTTCTGCAGCATGGACCGGGCCACTTCGTCGTTCTCGGCCGATCGATGCGCCCACGGCGGATCCATGCTCATGTCGCCGGCGGCGATCAGTTTCGCGCCGCGCCGCACCGGGTCGCCCGCGGCGTCCAGCCAGCCGCGTACGAGGGGTTCCGCCGCTTCCGCGTCGATGGCGGCCAGAAGCACTTCGAGCCGCCGCACGAGCTGGTCGCGGTGGGCGGCGTAGTGCCGATCCCATGCCTCGCGCAGCCCCTCGGCCTCCGGCCACCAGGACAGGAACGCCTCGGCATGGGAACGGAACGAGACGAACCCCTGTCGAAGGCCGGTGCCGGACAGGCCGTGGGCCGAGGCGATCATGGTGTCGAAGGCGAGCCCGGTGAGCCGGCCGCCGGTGCGCAGATGAGAGACCGTGTCGAAGGCGAGCGGTGTCGTCGCCGCGTAGAAGTCGGCGAGCAGCTCGGCGGCCCGGTGGCTGCCGAGGACATGCAGCCGCTGGTCGTACGGGATCTCCCGCACGGAGTTGTCGGGCAGCAGCGGAGTCAGCGGTCCGGGCTCGTGTTCGAGTTCGGCTAGCCGCTCATGCCGACGAGCCGTCTCCGCGGCGTCGACCGCCGCTGTGGACGGGTGCGCGGCCAGGTAGGCCTTGACCAACTCGTCGACCGTGGGACGGACGACGTCTTCGAACACCTCGGGCGCGGCGTCGACGTTGATGCGCACATGCGGGCCGCGGAGCCAGTGCAGCAGGTAGTGGACCGAGGACACGTGCGGCGCGATCCTCTCCACAAGGGGCTTCACAGCCTCCAGCAGCAGTCCACCGCGGTCCTCGTCGTAATAGGTGACACGGAACGTCCGCCACATCATTCCCCCTGGGATCCGTCCGGGTCGGTGACCGCACGTGCGGCCAGATAGCGCAGCACTCCCTCGGCGTCGACGCGTACGCCGACCCGGTTGGCGAAGAGGTGCGCGCACAGGTCTGCCGCGGACTCGGCGGACGGAGCGGTGGCATCCGCATTCAGCGCGTCCACTACCTGCGTCAGCGACGCCGTCCACCGCCGCAGGGTGCCGCCGTCGCCGGACATCCGACGCCATTGCCGTGCGGAGGCGCGCATGTCGGCCGCCAGGGCGAGCATCCGGTCCCGCTGTCGCTCGTACAGGGCCTCTTGTCCACCGCCCCGTGCGCCTGCCTTCGCGAGTTGGCGCCGGGCGAGGTCCGCTACGTCCTGGCTGCCGAGTGTCCAGGCGAGGAGGAGGCAGCAGAGTACGGCTGTCTCACGTCGCTGACGTCCGGCTCCGGAACGCAGCTGGGCGAGCGCCAGCATGCTGGACTCGGCGAAGTGCTCTTCCACGGTCTCGATCGTGGAGCCGCTGCCGTAACGGTGGTGTTCGCGGTGATACGGCAGGAAACACACCGAGTTGTTGGCGTACATGTGCTCGATGGGGGCGACGCCTTCCCATGCTCCGATCTCCCGGGCGGAGGCGAGATACTCCTCCTGGGTGAGTACATCGGGAGCCTGGAAGCGCTCGAAGTGCGCTGCGGCCCGGTGTTCGATCAGCTCGCGCACGTCGTCTCGCACCGCGTCGTCGCCGGGCAGGACGCGGAGCCTGATGTGCGGGCCGCCGTCCCAGTACCGCAGGAAGAAGCACCGGTCCGCCCAGGCACGCTCGCGCAGTTCACCGGCCAGCGGGTCCACGAGTCCGGTCAGCAACTGGTCCTGGTCTCCGTGGTGGAACAGATGCGCGCTGATCCACCTGCCATCGCTCATGGTGCGCCGTCCGCGGTGAGTTCGAAGACGATTTCGGCGACCCGGGGCTCCGAGCCTGCTACCGGGCGGGCGTGGGCGGGGTCCGGCAGCGCTTCCTCGAAGGCGACATGTCCGGTGAACGACTTGGTCATGTGCCGGAAGACGGCGAGCATGGAACTGCTGGACAGGTCCAGGAACATGGGCTTGCGGGACTTGGCGAACACGTTGTTCACCCAGTCCCCACCGGCCGTGTGCAGCCGGACGAAGGACCGCCGCGGGATGCCGTGGGCGCGCAGCCAGCCCGCAAGACGCAGGAGGTGTTCCGCGTCCGTCTCCCCGGCACGCTGCACCGGAACGTGGTCGATCGGGGCCCGCCACTCCGCCCGTTGCACGACGAGCCGCCCCACTTCCACCCGCGGCAGGAACTCCACGTCCTGGCTGCGGTCCGCGGGTGCGGGCTTGAGCAGGGACAGGCTCGGGTGCAGGAGATACGACTGTCCGAAGGCGGCGAGCAGCAGCCGTGCGGCGGGAGGCAGCAGCGGATCGGCCATCATGCCCAGATGGGCGGGCTGAATGCGGCGGCCCGTCGGCCCGGCCACCAACTCGAGTGTGCCGCAGCCGGGGTCGTGCCGGACGACGAGATCGCGCAGCGGGATGCGCTCGGCCGCGGGCCGGGCGGTCGTGGTGTAGGGATAGTCGATCTCGTACGGGGCCATGGGGGCACGCAGATTCACGGACACCCCGAAGGTCCCGGACAGTTCGGCGAGTACCGGTAGGTGTTCCGCGTCCGATGCGGGCCTGCCGGCGGGGAGTTGCCGTCCGCCTGCTCGGCGCAGCAGCCGGGACCAGCGGCCGGCGCCCTTGCCGTATCCGCCGCTGATGGTGTTGACCACGGCCGTCAGTCGACCGCCGCCGAGCTCCGGCTGTACGTAGCAGGCGACCGAGCCGGGAGCGCGGACCCAGTCCGGCCAGCCCGCGGCCAGGTCGGCGAGCACGGCAGGGTCGGTTCTGAGCACGGTGCCGTCACGCATGCCGGACAGTACGGTCTCCAGCGACTTCTGGCGCAGCCGGTGCAGCAGCGCGAGGTCGGGCACCGGGCTGTGCTCCAGCACCCTGGCCGGGACGGGGTTGCTGAGTTGCAGGAAGGGACGCAGCGCTCGCAGCCAGTCGGGGCAGTCGGCGTCCTCGCGGGCGAGGTCGAACTGGACCGAGGTGTGCAGGTCCAGGAACGCCGGCGCGGCTCCCGCACCGAAGCGGTGCCTGACGTACTCGCCGAGCGCCATCCGGACGGGCAGCATGCGGTCGTGCAGGGAGAGCCAGCGGCGCAGTACGTCCAGGTCGTCGAGGACCGGGCGCCACTCGGTCGTCGAGGCGGTGAGTGAACCGTGCGGCAGAACCGCGTTCTCGTGAAAGGCGACCTTGCCGAGCACGTCCGGCGGCGGCCAGTTCAGCTCCAGCCGTCTGCCGATCGCGGTGAGCAGTCGCGCGATGGCGGCCTGCCGCGTGCGGTAGCCGTCGACCTGCGTCGGGCGCAGTTCCCCGGTGAGTTCGTCGCGCAGGGCGGTGAGATCGGCCGTCAGGTCGCTGAGGCCGGGGGCCGTGGTGACGAGGTGCCCGATCAGGTCGTCCAGCGGGTTCTCGGACTGGTCGCGGACGGGACCGACGTACTCCAGCGCGCCGAGGGTCACCAGACGTGCGCAGAACCGTGCCACCGCGTCCATGCGCTCGGGCGCCTCGGAGGCGAGTGTGAGGCGCAGGTGGGTCAGCGAGCACTGCTCTCCCACGATGCGCAGGCATGCGGCGATCTGGGGAGTCGCCGGCACGGACATGAGCGGCTCGGCCGGACGACGGCCGAGGAAGGTGTAACGGCCGTCCACCTCTCGCAGGCTGGGGTTGGGGCGAACCTGGAGGCCGTGGGCGACCTCATCGTGTGTCAGCAGCGCGCCGACGAGCTGGTCCAGGACCATCCGGTCCAGTTCGAGGACGCAGGCGATGGTGTTGTCACCCGAGGAGGACAGCGCCGGGCCGTCGTCCGACCAGGTGCCCGCTGCCGTCGCCGTGAAGGTGCTGTACGGGCTGGTCTTCGTGGCGGCGCGGGAGAGGAACTTCGTCAGTCCGACGACGGTGCGTGGCTTGAGCCGGGCCTGGCTGCGCACCAGTTCTTCCAGCAGAGGGGGACTGGCCTGGGACAGCGCGTGCCTGAACATCGGATCGGCGGCGCTCTTGAGCAGCTTCACCATCTCGTCCGCGCGGTCCTCATCCACCGCCGCAGCGAGTTCGCGACGGCCTTCGCGCTGGCTCCGCAGGGTCTCCAGCCAGCGCCCGACGCGTTCCGCGGTCTCTGCGGGCAGCGCCCGGGCCAGTTCCTTGTCCCATTCCTTGCGGGCCGGAAGCCGTTTGCCGTGGATGCTGCGGCGTAATGCCACCAGCCTCGGCTTCAAGGAGAGGTCGCCGAGCTCACCGATCGCCGTATAGAGCAGATCGCTCAGCTCTTCCGCATCCTTCGCCAATTCATCGTCGAGCGACAGAATATCCTGGGCCAGTTGCCAGGATCGACCGCCCGCCAATTCATCGGGCAGAGTCGCGGGAAGTCCGCAGAAACGGGCGAAGAAGTGCGTTCCGAAGGAGGAGGAAGTCACATGCAGCCCTTGCCTGGAATTAGTTGGCGGGTGCGCAGGTCGCCTGGCCGCGGCGCCGCGGAGGACTCCCTCCCCGGCGCCGCGGTTTTCTGACTACGGCAGGGAGGAACAAGAGCTACCGCAGCTCGGCCACGAGGCGCCGTTCTCAACGAGGCCGTGGCCCGCCGTCAGAGACTCCACCGTGAGCCCGCTGTCAGCCAGATCGAAGACATCCGCGGGGATGTCATCGAGGTCGAATTCGATTTCCATGCCGTTTTCCACTGCATCTCCTGTGGTTGCGGAAATTGGACTGCTGGCAAATGAATGCCGGCACATTTTCGAGCCTACAGCGACCAGTGGGGCGGCTCCACCGGCACAGTGAGGTTGGCCGATTATGTCGCCGCCATTCACAGGAATTTGTCATTCGGAATTCAAAATTCGGAATCTATCGCTCCATTTGAATTCCCGTCCCGG
This sequence comes from Streptomyces sp. NPDC033180, assembly GCF_055577645.1. Lineage (NCBI taxonomy): Bacteria > Bacillati > Actinomycetota > Actinomycetes > Kitasatosporales > Streptomycetaceae > Streptomyces > Streptomyces sp. NPDC033180. The sequence continues at coordinate 351,299 of NZ_JBVIPU010000006.1, forward strand.
GCGTTCTCGGGCAGCGTGAAATGCCCTCCGAGCAGTTGGTGCGGCGTTGTGTCGAGCCGGCCCCAGGAGGATCGCCGACATCCGAGCTCCGGCCGGCAGCCGGTGAGGATCGTTCGCGCAAGGGAGCGAACAGGCCGCCTGGCTCGAACAGCCAAGGCCGACTGGAGCCGCATCACCGACAATACGGCCCCAGCCTCCGCCCTCCAGGCGCGGCGGCGAGGCAACTCCCGCAGCCTCGCACCGCCGGGGGCATTTCGCGCGAGAGCCGATCAAGGGGGAGCCTCGGTCCCTCGCGCCCCGGACGCTGCCGCACTCGGGCAGCAGCGCCGGACACTCCCAGCGTCCCACTACGAGCGCGGCCTGTCCCCATGCCTGCGCATTCCCGGGCGGACCGTACCGATGGCCCGTCCGCTCAGTGCCCCTCCGGCAGCCGCTGGACCGCTCTCCAGCGCGGGGCCGTCTCGTCGGGGGTGTCCGGTGAGGCGAAGTGGAACGGCACGCCAAGGTGGTGGGCCAGCGCCCGGCCGGCTTCGGCGGCAGCGTCTGCGGGGGAGCGGTCGGGGCGACGGTGGACGGTCGCCAAGTGGCCTTCCCCGCAGGGGTCGTCCAGGACGGCGACCAGCTCCACGAACCAGTCGTGCACGGTGTCGCCGTCCCAGAGAGCCTCGACCGCGGCCACGCGGCCGGGGAGAGCATCGGCACGGGCTGCGAGGGACGGAGTGTCGAGCGGATCGGGTGGTCTGCTCTGCACTCGGTCGCCGAGAGCCTCGTATCGCGACTGGACCACATGCTCCGCCTCGTGCAGCCCCAACCCCATGGTGCGCAGGGCCTCCCACACGGTCCTGACTGCTGCGATCCGGCGGTCGCGCAGCACGTCCGCATCGACTTCGCTGCGGGCCCGTTCCTCCAAGTGCGCCCACCAGTCGGTCATTTCGCCACGATCCCCTCGACGATTCTCAGCAGTCGGTCCCCCGCCCGATCGACGCTTCCGTTCTGCGTGCTGACCTGCGCGCCTTCGAGTACGAAGGTGATTTCGGCCGCCGTCTGTTCGGGATCGGGCAGCCCGGCCTCGGCGCACATGCCGACCAGTCTGCGGGTCTGGTGTGTCTTGTGCGCCTCGATCACCTGCCGTGCGGGATGGTCGCGGTCGGGCAGCTCGGCGATGGAGTTGATGAACGGGCAGCCCCGGTGCGAGATCGCCGGCAGTCCCTCGGCGATGAAGCGGGCCAGGCCCAGGATCTGCTCCCTGGGGCGGTCGGGGTGCTCGGCCTCGACCCGGTCGAAGGCCGCTTGGTAGTCGGCGGCGACGATCCGCAGCCACTCCACGACCAGCGCGTCCTTGGTCTCGAAGTGCCGGTAGATCGCCATCTTGGTGGTCTCGGCCCTCTCGGCGATCGCCTGGACGCCCACCCGCCGGATCCCCTCGCTCTGGAAGAGCTCCTCTGCCGCGTCGAGGATGCGCTCGCGAGGCGGCAGCTTCGCCACCCTGCTCGGCCTGCTGGCGGTCGATGCCATAACCACTCCGTGACGTCCGGTCAGTTGGGGGTGCTGCGGGGTCCTCGATTCCTGTTACGGTACCAGTCCGTGCCGGACGATACCGCTTGGTATCGTCCGCCACTCGACGGTATCGCTTCTTCCGCTGGGAGTGACAGTGAGAGTTACCGAGTACGTGAACTTCGACGCGGTCGGGCTCGCGCGGCTTGTGGCCACGGGCGAGGTGACCCCCGCCGAACTGGAAGCAGCCGCACGCGAGGCCGCACAGACGGTCGGCCCGCGGATCAACGCCATCGCGGAGACCTGGCCGGCCGATGACGTGCCGAACTCCGGCAGCGCCCCGCTGGCGGGGGTCCCTTTCCTGGTCAAGGACATCGGAGTCGCCATGGCGGGGAGGCGAACGGAACTGGGCAGCCGTCTCGCCGCCGGCAACGTCGCGGGCGCCGACTCCTCCCTGATGCTGCGCTTGCGCCGCGCCGGCCTGGTGACGTTCGGGCGAACCGCGACACCGGAGATGGCCTACAGCATCACCACGGAGCCAGTGCTGTACGGGGCGGTCCGCAACCCGTGGGATCCGGGCCGGAGCGCGGGTGGTTCCAGCGGGGGAGCGGGCGCGGCTGTCGCGGCCGGGGTGGTCCCGATCGCCCACGCCACCGATGCCGCGGGCTCGCTCCGCATACCCGCGTCCTACAACGGCCTCTTCGGGCTGAAGCCCACCCGGGGCCGGGTATCGATGGGCCCCGACGTCGACGAAGTCTTCAACGGCCTCGCCGTGCACGGCAGCGTCAGCCGCACGGTGCGCGACAGCGCCGCACTGCTCGACCAGATACGCGGCCCGGAACCGGGTGACCCCTACTTCGCGACGGAGCCGCACCGCCCATATACGGAGGAAGTCACCCGCCACCCGGGCTCGTTGAGGATCGGTGTCCTCAACCAGGCATGGGGCGGACGCCGTACGACCGCACCAGTGGCCGACGCGCTCACTCGCACCGTGCGTCTGCTCGAATCCCTCGGCCATCGAGTGGAGGAGGTCGAGGTCGACCTCGGGGCCGACTGGGAGGAGTTCGTCCTGGCCAACGCCCGTCTGATGACGGCGAATCTCACGGCTTTGGTCGACGGTCTTGCTGCCGCCTTCGACCGGCCCATCGACACCTCGACCCTTGAGCCGGAGACCCTCGCCGGTTACCACTACGGGCAGCGGGTCAGTGGAAGCCAACTCGTCAGCGCTCTCGGCCACCGGAACCGGGTCGCTCGAAGCCTGGCACGGTACTTCGACGCTCACGACCTTCTGCTCACCCCGACGTTGCCGGAGCTTCCCATGCGGTTGGGGGCCTATGCCGAGGGCGGGGAGGCGCTGGACGGCCTCGGCTGGATCGACCGGCTCAACGACCGCTCGCCCTTCACCACGGCGTTCAACATGGCGGGCACGCCCGCCATGTCCGTACCGGTGACGGCCGACGCCGAGACGGGGCTCCCGATCGGCATGCAGTTCGCCGCCGGCTACGGGCTCGAAGGGCGTCTCTTCCGCCTCGCCGGACAACTCGAACAGGCAAGCCCGTGGGTGGGCCGGACTCCACCGGTGTGGGCCGGGGGGCCGATGGTTGCCCAATCCGCTTGAGTACGGCACAAAAGTCCGCCCCGCCGCCCTGCCCCACTGATGCAACCGACTCATCCGCACCGCGGATGGCACGCGGCACATTGACCCCCGGGGTCTCCCGGTGTCCGCTCTGGTTCGAGCGGCACGTCGAGGCGCACATGGTCCTCTGGTGGGTCCCCGCCGGCCACCTCCCGACGGTCGGCGAGGCCCTGGAGCGGCTGGCGGACCTGCAGGCGCACGGGCCGTCCCCGCGCGCGTTCACCTTCGCCTCCTCCTTCACCGCGGCCGAGGCCGCGCAGCACCTTCAGGCAGGAGAGCGCCTTCGGACCGCCCGACCGATGAGTTCCGCATCGCCGGGTCGTCTGCATGTAGAGGACGTACCTTCCGCCACCGCGGAGGCTCGATGAGGTGACAAGGAGCGTGCACATCGTGGCCCAGGAGAACGTGAGCGCCACCCTGACCGTCGCAGCGCCCGCCGCGAGGGTGTTCGCGGTGCTTGCGGACCCGACGACCCATCCCGCCATCGATGGCACCGGCTGGGTCCAGGAAGCCGCCGACCGGGCGCCGCTGACCGAGGTGGGGCAGATCTTCCGGATGGACATGTATCACCCCAACCATCCGAACGGTGACTACCAGGTGGCCAACAGAGTCCAGGTGCTCGACCCGCCGCGCGCCATCGGCTGGCTGACGGGGGAGGAGAAGGAAGACGGCCACCTGGAGTTCGGCGGCTGGGTCTGGCGTTACGACCTCGTGCCGCTCGGCCCGTCGCAGACGGAGGTCACGCTCACTTACGACTGGTCGGCGGTGCCGCAATTCATCCGCGAGTACCTCCAGTTCCCGCCTTTCGGCCCCGAGCACCTCACCCAGTCGCTGCACCACCTGGCGAAGCTGGTCCCGGGCCACCGGGCTGATACGACGCGCGACTGAAAGAGCCGGTCGACCGACGAGCTTCGTGGTCGGTGCGGGTCCGGGCAGCATGCTGCCCGGACCCGCACCGAGTGCTAGTCGCAGGTGAGCAGACCGGTGCGGAGGGCGGCGAGGGTGGCCGACAGGAGTCGTGAGACGTGCATTTGCGAGAGCCCCAGAGCGGCACCGATCTGCGCCTGGGTCATTTCCTGGCCGAAGCGCATCTCGATGATGCGGCGTTCGCGTTCGTCGAGTCCGGCCAGGAGCGGGGCCAAGGCGTGCAGGTCCTCGAACACCTCGATGGCCCGGTCCTCCTCGCCCATGACGTCGGAAAGGGAGCGGCCGGTGGTGTGGGCGCCGCCTTCCTCTCCCTCGCTGCGCGGGCTGTCCAGCGATCCGGCCGCGTAGCCGTTGGCGGCCACGATCACCTCCAGGACCTGTTCCTCGGTCACCGAGAGGTCGGCCGCCAGTTCCGCGACCGTTGGTTCGCGGCCGAGTGTCGAGGACAACCGCTCCTGGGTCTTGACCAGTTGGAGACGCAGTTCCTGCAGTCTGCGCGGGACGTGCACGGCCCAGCTGGTGTCACGGAAATAGCGCTTGATCTCCCCGAGGATGTAGGGGACGGCGAAGGAGACGAACTCGAAGCCGCGGCTGATGTCGAACCGGTCGATCGCCTTGATCAGGCCCACGATGCCGACCTGGACGATGTCCTCCAGCTGGCCGTTGCCGCGGTTGCGGTAGCGGCCGGCCACGTAGTGCACGAGGGAGAGGTTCATCTCGATCAGCGTGTTGCGTGTGTACAGGTAGGTGGGGGAGTCCTCCTCAAGTGCCTTGAGCTGCTCGAAGAAGAGCTTTGACAGCTCCCGGGCATCCTTCGGCGCGACTTGGTCGGCTTCCTCGATCCACGGCAGCCCGACGCTGTCGCCCCGTGCCCGTCCGCTCGGCTCGGCGACCTCGTCCACGTCCGGCGCCTGCAGAAACATCGTTTGACTCCTCACTCTCTTGTTCTGTACTGCTCAGCTCGCGACGACCGTGAAGGGGTTGCCCTCACGGTCCGCCAGCACGGCTTCGCGCCGGCCGCGGGGCCCTTCGGGTGGTGAGATGACCCGTCCGCCCCACCCGGCGGCCGCCACAGCGGCCATGCCGACGTCGGCCACGCGAAAGCACGGATGCCAACCGGACGTTGTGGCATCCCTGAACGCGGCGACGGTGCGCAGCCCGTCGCGCACCTCGATCTGTCCGTGGGTGTACTCCACCTCGCAGCTGTCGCCCGATGTGCCGGCCCAGCCCAGTACGTCCCCGTAGAAGTAGGCGGCGGCGAAGATGTCCCGGGTGTGCAGTTCGAGCCGGGCGACGGGGCCCGGGCCCACCATCCACCGCGGGTCGGGTGCTTGCTGGCGCAGCCCGAACACCGCTTCCTGCGGACCCGCGGCCACCGCCAGCCGGCCGGTTTCCGTGGTCAGCGGCCCTACGGCGACGGTGGCGCCGCGCTCACGCAACCGGCCCACCATGGCGTCCACGTCATCGACGCCGAAGTACGGAATCCATCCCGCGGAGACGCCCAGGTCGCATGTGGCCTGGCTGAGGGTTCCCGCCGGCGCCCCCATCCGCAGCGCGAGGAAGCGCGCTCTGCCCGGCGGCCCGAGCAGCGGGACGTGGCACCAGCCCAGAACCCGGGCGTAGAACTTCTTGGCGGCCAGGACGTCACCGGAGGCCAGGCTGAGCCAGCACGGTGCGCCGCGCGCCTTCTCCGAAGCGTGCGGCAGCAGGCTCCTGCCGGGCACGGCAGGCCGCCGCTCACCGGACGGCGGGACCAGGCGCAGTCCTCCCGCCCGCCGGAACGGCCTGACGCCGGTCCACGCTCGCGCCGCTTCCCGGCCCTGCCCCCTGGCGCGCGGAGCAGGCCTCTCTCGCCGCTGCTGCTCGCGCTCGTTGCTCACACCGATGTCCCTTGGCATAGCGCCCTCTCCCCATCTGGTTCCGGCGGTCTCGCCAGTGGTTCCGCAGACGGAGGGCGCCATACCGGGACCTTCCTCACCCATTCAGGGGACCAAGGCCCTGAGCTGACCGGTGCCAAAGCCCTGCAAGGAACGGAACGCCTACGAGGACGACAGCGCCGTGCCCGCTATCAAGCGGGCTGTCTCCCGCCCGATGTGCGAAACGGACGGCTCGTCCGTCGGCAGGCACCGGTGCGCGGCCGGGTCGTACACACAGCCGAGCACCCCGGCGTGGTCGCTCACCGGCTCGGACAGTTCGCAGTCCCAGCCGTGGGCGAGCAGGGCTTCGTGCAGTTCGCGCGAGGATTCGACGGGCACGACCTCGTCTCTGGTGCCGTGCACGAGCCGTACGGGTATCGGCGCCACCGTCCGACTACCCACTGCTTGGAGGGGCGCGGTGCCCGTAGTGCGTGCCGGGCGCCGGTAGCCGCCCGCTACGCCCACCACCGCGGCAGGTCTCCAGCCGTCGAAGACGTCCGGCTGCAGAGCGACGCCCAATGCGGCTCCCGCCCCTGCCGACCAGCCTGCCAGGACCAACTGACCGGATCCGCCGGTGAACTCGCGCACATGGTCGCGGGCGAACCGCAAGGCGTCGGTGAGATGTTCCCGGCCGCCGTCGGGCCGGTCCGCACGCCAGTCGGGGACGAGGACGGTGGGGCCGAACCCGGCGATCTCCCGAGCCAGCGAGGCCATCACGTCTCGTTCATCGGGCCCCATTCCGTGCCAGAGCAGCACGCACCGATCGTCCTGCTGCCCGGGGTTACGGATGGCGGCATGGATGTCGATTGGTTTGCTGTCGCCACCGGTGGCGTAGCACGCGGTCCGGGTCGTGATCGTCAAGGCCGTTCCTCCGAGTCTCCGGGGCCGGGCGCTCCTCGAGGGAACAATGGGTCGCACAAGGACCGAGGAGAACACCATGGCGAAGTACCTGCTGCTGAAGCACTACCGTGGCGACCCGAGCGCGGTCAACGACGTGCCCATGGAGCGATGGACGCCCGGGGAGATCTCGGCCCACGTGCAGTACATGCGCGACTTCGCGGACCGGCTCGAGAAGACCGGGGAGTTCGTCGACGGCCAGGCCCTCGCTCCCGAGGGGACGTTCGTCCGGTACGACATGAACGCGACGGCGACCTGACGACGGCGGCACGGCTCTACGCCGAGGCGGCCCACAAGGCGCCCAACCTCCCCGAACGCGACCACCTGACGCGCCAGGCGGCCCGGCTCAACGCGGCTACGGAGGTCAGGGCTCCCCGCGCTCCCTGACCACATCGGCCGGGCTCTTGTCCTCCCGCAGCCCCTGATAGCGGGGGTGGCGCAGCATTCCGTCGCGCGTCCACTCCGTGAAGGCGACCTGCGCCACGAGACGCGGCCGCGCCCAGTGGGCGGTCCTCCGCTCCGGTACCGCGTCGGCGAACGGCGACTCCGTCACCCGGAGTTCGTCGAGTTGCCGTCGCAGGGACAGCAGGGTGCGCCCGTCGAACCCGGTGCCGACCTTCCCCGCGTAACGCAGCCGCTCGCCCTCGTAGTAGCCGATGAGCAGCGCGCCGATGCCGGTCCGGCTGCCCGTGGGCTCGGTGAAGCCGCCCACCACGAACTCCTGGCCGCGGGAGCACTTCAGCTTGAGCCAGTCGCCCGAGCGGCGTGCCTGGTAGGCGCCGTCGGCCCGTTTGGCGATGAGGCCCTCCCAGCCGCGCCGGCACGCGTCGGCCAGGAGCTCGGGCCCGCCTTCGTTGCGATGGGTGTTGAACCGCAACGGCGCGGTGAACGCGATCGAGCGCCGCAGCAGGGACTTGCGCGTGCGCAGCGGCAGCCGCCGCACGTCCATGCCGTCCAGGCGCAGCAGGTCGAAGAGGTAGTAGGTCACCGCGACCTTGCTCGCCGCCACGTCGGCGGGCCGGGTGAGCCCCATGCGCTGCTGCAGTCGCGCGAAGTCGGTCCGGCCGTGCGAGTAGGCGACGATCTCCCCGTCGACCGTGAAGTCCGCGCAGTCCTGTCCGGCGAGCGCGTCGATGATCTCCGGGTACGTCGCGTCGAGCCGTCGCCCCGACCGGGACCGGAGCGTCAGCGTGCCGTTCTCGCGCACCGCGAGCGCCCGGATGCCGTCCAGCTTCCGCTCGAAGATCCAGCCGTCCGCGAAGTGACGCCGGTCGGTGAGCGTCGCCAGCATCGGGGAGGCCGCGAGGTCGATGCCCGGCGCCGCCGTGCGGGTGCGGGCGACCAGATCGGGCGGCAGCGTGTCGAGGAGGCCGGTCATCCCTGCTCACCGCCGTGGGAACGCCATGTCGGCGCGTCCGGCGCCTCGGCGACCTGACGCAGCGTACGGCCGCTGCGGGCCGAGCGGGCCCGCCGTGGATCGGGGGTGCCGCCGCCCGAATGGTGGCCGGTCCGCACGAGCAGCCATGTCGGCTTCGCGGATGACCCTCCGCTCTTCTCCTCGCGGCTGTGGAAGCGGGTGAGCGCGTACTCCCCGCGCAGTTTCTCGCCGCGCAGGACGAACGTGGCGTGACCGTTCTCCAGGGCCTGGTCGAAGGGCACCGGCCGGTTCCGCTTGTCGTGACTGGTCGGCCGGTACGTGCCGTGGTCCCAGACGATGACGGTCCCGCCCCCGTACTCGTCCTGGGGGATCACCCCCTCGAAGTCCCGGTACTCCAAGGGGTGGTCCTCGGTGGGGATGGCGAGCCGCTTGTCGTGCGGGTCGGTGGAGGGGCCCTTCGGGACCGACCAGGACTTCAACACGCCGTCGACCTCCAGGCGGAAGTCGAAGTGCACCGTACTCGCGTCGTGGATCTGCACCACGAACGCGGGCTCATCGGCTGGAGTCCGCCCGGCGGCGTCCCGCGTCCCGCGCTCGCCGTGCGGCTCGCTCGTACGCTCGAAGTGCCGCTTGTCCCGATAGGTCCGCAGTCCGTCCTTCTCGCTCACCTCAGGTCCCTTCTGCCGACTGGTCCGGAGGCCGCGTACAGGTTATGCACCCCCGATCCCACCCGCATGGCGAGCGCCGCGTGGCGACCGGGCGAGCGGCCCGGACCGGCCCCCCGCGCGGACCGGCATGTGTGGAACCGCGGCCATCGGGACACCCGGTGCCCCGATGGCGCGCGTTCACGCAGGTCGTATGCCGTGAGCGCCGTCAGGCGTTCGCACCCCCGAGCGGTGCGGAGCAAGCTGGAGAGAGTGGATCCGAGGAAGGAAGCGCACTGATGAGTGACACCCCGCAGGACCCGACGACCAAGCACCCGCAGCCGGAGTTCGCCCAGCAGGACCAGCAGACCCCGGGCTGGACAGGACCCATGGACCCGCCCCCGGACCACGGCGAGGAGTCCTACCGGGGGAGCGGCCTGCTGCAGGGCCGGGCGGCGGTCGTGACCGGCGGTGACTCCGGCATCGGCCGGGCCGTCGCTCTCGCCTACGCGCGCGAGGGCGCGGACGTCCTGTTCACCTACCTGCCCACGGAGGCGGAGGACGCCCAGGAGACGGTCCGCCTCGTCGAGAAGGCGGGGCGCCGCGGGCTGGCCGTGCCGTGCGACATCCGGGAAGAGGAGCAGTGTCGTCGCCTCGTCGAGCGCGCCGTGGCGGAGTTCGGGCGCATCGACGTGCTGGTGAACAACGCGGCCTACCAGATGTCGCAGCCCGAGGGCATCACGGAGATCTCCACGGAGCAGTTCGACCGTGTCGTGCGCACGAATCTGTACGGCATGTTCTGGCTGTGCAAGATGGCCGTGCCGCACATTCCGTCAGGCGGGTCCATCATCAACACCACGTCCGTGCAGGCCTACAAGCCGAGCCCGCACCTGCTCGACTACGCCATGACCAAGGGCGCCATCGTCACGTTCACCCAGGGCCTCGCGCAGATGCTGGTCGAGGACGGTATCCGCGTCAACGCCGTCGCTCCGGGGCCGGTGTGGACGCCGCTGATCCCGGCCACGCTGCCGGACACCAAGGAGTTCGGAAAGCAGGCCCCGATGGGCCGTCCTGCCCAGCCCGCCGAGATGGCGCCCGCGTACGTCTTCCTGGCCTCGGAGCACGCGAGCTTCATCACCGCGGAGATCATGAACGCCACCGGAGGCACGCCGCTCCCGTGATGCGGCCGGGGGAGTGAGGGGCAGCACGGGCATCTCGGCGAAGGAGGCGGCGACGTGAGTTCCACCGTTGAGCTACAGGTCGGACGACGCAGGATCGAGGTGAAGCGAGCCGAGAAGGAACTGTTCCCCGAGGACGGCATCACCAAGGCCGACCTCGCCGAGCACTACCGGCGTGTGGCACCGCGCATGCTGCCCGAACTGCGCGGCAGGCCTCTGATGCTGGAGCGGATGCCCGACGGGATCGACAAGGACCGCTTCTACCAGAAGGAGGTCTCCGACTACTTCCCCGACTGGATCCATCGCACCACGGTGGCCAAGGAGGGCGGCGAAGTAACCCATGTGGTCTGTGACGACACGGCGACCTTGGTCTATCTCGCGAGCCAGGCGTGCATCACTCCCCATCGCTGGCTGAGCCGTGCCGACCGGCCGCGCCGCCCCGACCGCCTCGTCTTCGACCTCGACCCGCCCGCCGACGACTTCGAGCCCGTGCGCCGAGCGGCACACCGCCTGCGCGAGCTGCTCGACGAGCTGGAGCTTCCGTCGGGCCTGATGACCACGGGCTCACGCGGTCTGCACGTCGTCGTGCCGCTGAACCGGCGCGACGACGCCGACGACGTGCTCGCGTTCGCCCGTGCCGCCGCTCAGGAGCTGGCGGCGCGGCACGAGCGGGAGCTGACGACCGAACCCCGCAAGGACGCACGCAAGGGGCGGCTGTATCTGGACGTCGCGCGCAACGGCTATGCCCAGACCGTGGTCGCCCCGTTCGCCGTCCGGTCCAGGCCGGGTGCCCCCGTGGCCGCGCCGTTGAGCTGGGACGAACTGGACGCACCCGAGCTGACCGCCCGCCGCTGGACCGTCGGCGACCTCGGCGACCGCCTCGACAAGGATCCGTGGGCCGGACTCGCCCGTCACGCGCGTGGCGTGACCGCGGCTGCCCGGCGTCTGCGAGAACGTACCCACGCATAGCGAAGCCCTCATGGGAGACCCGCAGGGGGCCGAGCGTCACCGCTACCGAAGGAGAGCCCGATGCGCGCACTCACCTGGCACGGCAAGCGAGATGTCCGTGTCGAGACAGTCCCCGACCCCGTGCTCCAGGAGGCGACCGACGTCATCGTGCGGGTGACGTCCACCGGCGTCTGCGGTTCCGACCTGCATCTGTACGAAGTCCTGGGGCCCTACCTCGACCCCGGTGACATCCTGGGCCACGAACCGATGGGGATCGTCGAGGAGGTCGGCCCGGGGGTCACCGAACTGTCGGCGGGCGACCGAGTCGTCGTGCCGTTCAACATCTCCTGCGGGCACTGCTTCATGTGTGACCGAGGCCTGCATTCGCAGTGCGAGACCACCCAGGTCAAGGAGCGCGGCACGGGCGCCGCCCTCTTCGGCTACACCAAGCTCTACGGGCAGGTGCCCGGAGGGCAGGCGGAACTCCTGCGGGTGCCGTTCGGCAACACCCTGCCCATCAAGGTGCCGACGGGCCCTCCGGACGACCGGTTCGTCTTCCTCTCCGACGTGCTGCCCACCGCCTGGCAGGCCGTGGAGTACGCCGACATCCCGCCCGGCGGCACGGTGACCGTCCTCGGACTCGGGCCGATCGGCGCCATGGCCGCGCGCATCGCACTCCACCGGGGCGCGAGCCTCGTCGTGGGGGTGGACCTGGTGCCCGAGCGGCTGAGCCGCGCATACGGCGACGGCGTCAAGGCCCTGGACCTGCGCCGCTACGGCAAGGACCTGGGCAACGCGATCCGGGACCTGACGGACGGGCGCGGCACGGACGCCGTCATCGACGCCGTGGGGATGGAGGCGCACGGCGCTCCCCTGGCCAAGGCGGCCCACTGGGGCGTGGGCCTGTTGCCGAACGCCGTGGCCGAGAAGCTCATGGACCGAGCCGGCGTCGACCGTCTCGGCGCCCTCCACGCGGCGATCGACATCGTCCGGCGCGGAGGCACCATCTCCATCTCCGGTGTCTATGGCGGCGCGCTCGACCCCATGCCGCTCCTGACCATGTTCGACAAGCAGATCCAGGTCCGCATGGGGCAGGCCAACGTCAGGCACTGGGTGGACGACATCCTGCCGCTCCTCACCGACGAGGATCCGCTCGGAGTCGACGACTTCGCCACCCACCACATGACTCTGGAAGACGCTCCCAAGGCGTACCAGATGTTCCAGGACAAGGAAGACGGGATGATCAAGACGCTGCTCAGGCCTTGAGCCGCGTCTGTCACTGTGCCGGTTGTGAGTTCACCACGAAGCGCGCACCGTCGGGATCGCTCAGGACCGCCTCCGTCGCCCCCTGCGCGCCTTGGAGGACACTGCCGCCGTGGGCCAGCGCGGCCCGGACGCAGGCGTCCACGTCGGCGACCGTGAAATGGATCTTCCAGCGCGGCCGGACCGCCGGGTCGGGCGCGGATTCCACCGCGCCCGAATGGATGTGGGCCACGACGTCGCCCTGGCTGCGCAGGACGACCTTGTCGTCCTCGTAGTGGACCTCGCAGCAGCTGGAGGCCGTGGAGGCCCAGCCGAGGACCTCCGCGTAGAAGATGGCCGCGTCGAAGGCGTCCCGGGTGTAGAGCTCCACGAAGACCGGAGCCGCGCGGCGCCATTCCTCCCAGTCGGACACCAGCTCGCCCTCCCAGATGCCGAAGACCGCTCCCTCGCGGTCGGCAAGCAGCGCCGCCCGCCCCGGAGGGAACGAGATCGGGCCCACGGCGGTCGTCCCTCCACGCTCGTGGCTGCGGGCCACGGTCTCGTTCGCGTTGGACGCGGCGAAGAAGGGGGTCCATGCCACAGCCGTCTGTCCCATGGCCTCCACGGCGGAGACTCCCGCCACCGGCACGTCATTCACACTCGCGAATCTGTACTGGTCGCCCAGCTTTCCGATGCGCCAGTCCCACCCCAGTACGGCGTGGTAAAACTCCTCGGCGGCCTCTAGATCCCGCGTGGTCAGGCTGACCCAGCAGGGCGCTCCGAACACCGAGCTGCTGGCTACGCTCCGGCTTGCAGGTGCCTTGTCGCTGTTCATCTTCGTACCGTTCTGAGGTCGATGGACGCTTTCCCCCCATTGGGCTACTGGCGCCCGACCGCGTGAGGCCGGATGACGACCCGCGTCAGCGGCCCGCGCCCGTGATCCCTTCGGCTCCATCATCCCCACCGACGGGCCTCACGTCGCGCTGTACTGCCCGCTTCGGGCGGGGCCCCTCGCGACAAAGCGGTCAGGAACCCGCGACCCCATCCCCCTGGAGAGAGCTTTTTCTCCCCAGATGGGGTACATGATCGGTATGCGTACTCACAGCTATACCGTTCTGGCCGTCGAGGGCGGCGGCTCGCTGATCTTCATCATCGTCGGCCTCGCCGTGGTCATCGGTCTGCTGGCCATGTTCGTCAGCGGCCGGCGCCGCGCGGCCCGCCGCACCGAGCCCACCACACCCCCGCACCACGCCGACCCTCCCAGCGGCGAAGCCCAGCGCGGCACCACCTGGCAGACCCCCGACGACGACCCCGACCAGGGACACCCTCACCCCTGAGCGGATCGCGACGACGACACCGGCCGCAGAGCCTTGCGGCGGCGCAGCATCGCCGTGCGCTCCCTCTCGTCGGTACCGCCCCACACGCCCGACTGCTGCCGGGTGTCCAGGGCCCACTCCAGGCATTCGGTCCGCACGCGGCAGTGCCCGCACACGTCCTTGGCGTCCTCGGTCTGCGTCGCCCCAGCGCCGAGGCCGCTTACGGGGAAGAAGAGTTCGGGGTCCTCCTCCGCGCACGCCGCGTCCTGCCTCCACCACTTCATTGCCCCTGCTCCCGTCCTGACGTCGTGATTTCCTGATGTCCCAGGTGGGCCGAGTGACCAGCCGGGCGGGTCTGTAAACGGGGTCGGCCGGGCTCGTTGGGGCGCGTGGCGTTGACGGTGCGGGGCGACGGAGGGTTCTCTCGCCGGGGACGAGGTGCGGGAAATGCCTTCACCAGGAGGGGAGACACCACAGTCATGCCATCTCAGCGAGGACTCGGAGTGGCCGTCATCGGCACCGGGAAGATGGGCGCGGACCATGTACGCCGGCTCCATGAGGTCATCAGCGGGGCGCGGGTGGCGGCCGTCGTCGACATCGAGGCGGAGCGGGCGAAAACCCTGGCCGCCACGATCGACGGGTGCACGGCCTACACCGAACCGGCGGCCGCCATGGCGGCGGGAGAGGTGGATGCCGTACTCATCGCCTCTCCTGGCCCCGCCCACGAGGCGGCCCTGATCGAAGCCCTCGGACGCGATCTGCCGGTGCTGTGCGAGAAGCCGATGACCCCGGACACGGCCTCTTCGCTGCGCGTCCTCGAGGCGGAGCAGCGGCTCGGGCATCGGCGGGTCCAGGTGGGCTTCATGCGGCGTTACGACGCCGAGTACGCCAGGCTCAAAGGGCTCCTCGACAGTGGCGAGCTGGGCGCGGCGCTGATGCTGCACCAACGCCACCGGAATCTGGCCATGCCCGCGGGGTTCACCGACGAGATGCTCATCACCAGCTCGGTCGCCCACGAGGTGGACGTGACCCGCTGGCTGCTGGGCCAGGAGATCGCGGCGGTCACCGTACACAGACCGACGGCGTCGTCCCTCGCCCCGGCAGGCATGAACGACCCTCAGTTCGTCCTCATCGAAACCACATCGGGCGCGCTCGCCGATGTCGAGATCTTCGGTCACTGCGGTTACGGCTACCAGGTCCAGGCCGAGGCGGTCTGCGAGCGGGGCACCGTGCGCATCGGGGACGAACAGGGGCTCCGGGTCAGCGCCGACGGCCGCTGGGGAGGCCACGTCCCCCCGGACTACGTCGAGAGATTCGAGGACGCCTACGACCGCGAGGTGCAGGCCTGGGTGGACGCCACCCGCAGGGGCGAGACCACAGGGCCGAATGCCTGGGACGGCTATGCGGCCGCCGCCGTGTGCGAGGCGGGAGTGGTGTCCCAGCGGGAGGGCGGGCGCATCGAGGTTGAGCTGGTCGAGCGACCGGAGTTCTACGGGTAGCGAGTGATCCGAGTTCCACGGGTGGACCGTGCGGCTTCTCCGGGCGAACCGTGCGGCGATGGCGGGCGGCGCCGAATCGGTGCCGCCCGCTCTGTCGCGTAGCCGCCGTGGGGCCTACGGGCGGACCGTGAGGACCAGCTTGCCCGTGACGCGGCCCGTCTCGCCCTCCGCGTGCGCCTTGGCCGCCTCGGCGAGGGGGTACGTCTCCGAGACGTGCACCCGCAGCTGTCCGGACTCGGCGAGCGCCGCGATCGCCGCCATGCCCGTCTGATCGTGCTCCACGATCATGTCCGTGGCCCGCACGCCCAACTCGGCGGCGCGCTCGGCCACTTCGTCGAAGTTGCCCGGCAGGATCGACACCAGGATGCCGCCGGGGCGCAGTACTTCCAGGGAGCGCAGCCGGTCATCGCCGCCCAGCGGGTCGAGGACCACGTCGATGTCGCGGGCTTCCTTGACGAAGTCGGCGGTGCGGTAGTCGATGACCTCGTCCGCGCCCAGGCCGCGCACGAAGTCGTGCTTGGCGGCGGAAGCCGTGCCGATGACGTACGCGCCGCGCGCCTTGGCGATCTGAACCGCCGCATGGCCCACGCCACCGGCCGCCGCATGCACCAACACCCGCTGGCCCGGCCTCACTTGGGCGTTGTCGACCAGGGCCTGCCAGGCGGTCAGCGAGACCAGCGGCAGGGCGCTCGCCTCGACATGGCTCAACCCCGCGGGCCGCGGCACGAAGGCGCGGGTGGGTCCGGTCACGTACTCGGCGTGCGAACCGGTCCCGTGCGGGTACGGCAGCATGCCGAACACCTCGTCGCCCGGCTCGAACAGCGAGACGCCGATGCCGACCGCCTCGACGACGCCCGACACGTCCCAGCCGAGCGTGAACGGCGGCTCCCCCAGGAAGGCGCCGAACCTGCGGTGCTTCCAGTCGGTCGGGTTCACGCCCGCCGCGTGTACGGCGACGAGGACCTGGCCGACGCCGGGCTCGGGGCGAGCGACCTCGATCTCCTTCAGTACGTCGGGGTCACCCAGGACGTCCTGGCTGATGGCCTTCATGGTCGGCTTGGTCGGTCCTGTGGGCTGAGATGCGGTGGTGTTGGTCATGAGTCCAGCGTGCTGCAAGCGTCTGACCTGGGCAATGGCAAGATTGCCATTAAGCGATAGAATCGTGCCATGGCTTCGATGGAATTCCTCGCAGATCGCCCGCACCGCGTGGTCGTCCTCGCTCTCGACGGCGTCTACCCCTTCGAGCTGGGCATCCCGAACAGGGTCTTCCCGCTGGTCCCCGGGGGCTACGAGGTGGTGACCTGCGCGGCGACGGAGGACCGCACGGTGGCCACCAACGCCGATTTCAGCATCACGGTCGGGCACGGACCCGAGGCACTCGAGAGCGCGGACACGGTGGTACTGCCGCCCTACGACCTGCGGCTTCTTACTGCCGAGCTGTCGGCGCCGGTGCGCGACGCGCTGGCCCGGATCAGGCCCGGCACGCGGTTCGTGTCCATCTGTTCGGGAGCCTTCACGCTTGCCGCGGCCGGCAGGCTCGACGGACGGCCCGCGACGACGCACTGGGCGCTCGCGGAGCACTTCCGGAAGATGTTCCCCCAAGTCGACCTGGATCCCGATGTGTTGTTCGTCGACGACGGTGACGTGCTCACCTCCGCGGGGGCCGCGTCCGGCATCGACGTATGCCTGCACGTGGTGCGCTCCGACCACGGCAGCGCGGTCGCCAACAGCGTCGCCCGGCACTGTGTCGTGCCCCCGTGGCGAGAGGGCGGCCAGGCCCAGTACATCGAGCAGCCGATCCCGGATTTCGGCGCCATCGGCACCGCCGCCACCCGCGCCTGGGCCCTGGAGCACCTCGACCGGCCGCTCGCCCTGCGGGAGTTGGCCGAGCACGCCCGGCTGAGCCCGCGCACCTTCGCCCGCCGCTTCCAGGAGGAGACGGGCACGAGCCCCGGTCGTTGGCTGATCCAGCAGCGGGTGCACCGGGCCCGGCATCTGCTGGAGTCCAGCGACCTGTCGGTCGACCGGGTCGCCGCCGAGGTCGGTTTCGCCACCGGCACGTCGCTGCGGCAGCACCTCCAGGCGGCCATCGGAGTCTCGCCGCAGGTGTACCGGAAGACGTTTCAGGCGGGGGCGGCGGCGGGCGGCGCGTAGGCCGCGCCATCGCTCGGAGTGCTGATGTGAGCGACGCGGAGCACCCTGGAGACATGCAGACCGCGCCGATCACCGTCCACGCGCTCTCGCCGACGGGCGGGCGCAGAGTGACGGCGCGCGGGGAGATCCTCGGCCTCGCGCACTCGGATGCGGACGTCATCGAGTTCCTGCGCCGGGCGGGGCTGCCGGACGCGGAGGTTCTGCTCGACGATCCGGCGTGGGTGAAGTGGCGGGGCGGCCGGGCTCACCATTACGAGGCGGCATAGCGGTGGGGCGCCTCAGTCCATGATCCCGACGTCGTAGAAGAAGCGGTAGCGGTCCGGGTCGTCCGGCAGGAACCAGTGGAAGCCCTCCAGGAGGAAGACCGCGACCAGGTTCACCGCGATCACCAGGGCGAGGAAGCCGAGCACGATGCGGCCCGCCATCCCGTACACCCCCCGCTTCGGCACCGTCGTGTCGGCCGTGGAGTGGGCGAAGGCCATCACGACGCCGATCGCCACCACCGAGGCCATGAAGAGGATCCAGGCCCAGACGTACATGTGCAGGCCGAGCACGGGGGCGCCGTAGCCCTTGTCGCCCGGCAGGATGTGCAGCATCGTCTGCCGCCAGGACGCGAAGGCGCCGCACATCACGGCGACCAGGGCAAGACCCCAGCCCATCATGTAGTCGCGGCCCGTGACCGTGCCGGTCATGCCGCGGCGCACGATGTACGCGGCCCCGAGCGCGGCAAGCAGCATGAACATGCGCTGCACCATGCACAGCGGGCAGGGATAGTCCCAGGAGATGAACTGCACGCCGAGCCCGCCGCAGACCACACCGGTCCAGCCGACAGCGAAGAAGCAGGCGAACCAGTACTGGACCCTGCCGAGCACGCTGAAGCGCTCGGTCCCCGGCAGCGGGGCCGTCAGGGTGCTCATCAGTAGCTCAACCCCAGCTTGAGGCCGCTGGTGATGTGGTGAGCCAGGAGAAGGATGGTGAGCACGAGCATGATCCACCAGCCGCCGAGCAGCACGGCCCGTGACCGCTGCCGGTGAAGCGCGTACAGGGTGGCCAGGAGGCCGCCGAAGATGAGGGTGTCCATGGCCGCGGAAGGTATCCGGGGCGACGGCCTCACACCGGCAGGATGCCCGGGACGCGCCACCGGTCCACGGGAAGGGACCAACCCGTGCTCCCCCCTGACACTCACACGGGGTGTGCCGCGCGCCAGGCCGCCATCGAGAGGTTCCACTCCTCGCCGTCGAGCGCGGTGAGCGAGGCCGGAAACAGGCCGTCCTCCTCCTTGGCGATGTGCCGGTGCAACTCGTCGACGGCTTCGGTGAGCGTACGCACGTCGTCGGCGTCCGCCAGGTCGAGAGCGGGCAACAGGGCCGCGAGCTCACGGTGTTCGCGCTCCAGGCTCGCGATGTAGTCCGCGTACTCGGGGTCCTTACGCATCACCGTGAACAGGCCGTTCTCCTCGCCCCGCCAGTGCGCGTCCAGCTCGCGGGCCATGACGTCCACGAGCGTGCGCGCATGGGCGGTGTCGCCCCGCTCCAGGGCCCGGACCGCGTCTCCCGCGGCATCGGTGACGCGCTCGTGCTCGGCGATGAACTCCTTGATCAGAGGGATCTCTCGGCAACCGCAGTAGTGGCACATGGAGCCGTTTCTAGGCGAAGCCCCGGCCCCCGCCCGAAACGCCACGCGCGCGTGCCGGACAACTCGCGGACCGGCCACCCTTGTGCACAGCCGCCCCGCTACCGAGTCGTCGGCGCAGGCGCCGTTGCTGCTGCCGTAGCCATCACCGAAAGGCCGGCTGCTACGTGTCGGCGCCGTACGTTCCGTACTCCGGGCCTCCCGTCGATTCGTAGAGGTGAATCGCCAGCCCGCCCGGTGTCGTCTCGTTGCTCAGGAGCCGCAGGCCGGCGGGCGCACCGCCGTCCGGCAGCAAGCGGCGACCCGTGCCCACGACCACGGGTGCGATCGCGAGGCGCAGTTCGTCGACCAGGCCGGCTGCCAGCAGGGACTGGCCGAGGCGTCCGCTGCCGTGGATCTGCAGCTCGCGTCCGGGCTGCCGTTTCAGCTCGGCGACCTGGGTGGGGATGTCGCCGGACAGGATCGTGGTCGGGTCCCAGTCGGCCGTGGTCAGACTGTGCGAGGCGACGTACTTCGGCAGACCGTTCAAAATGGCGGCCGACGGGTGCTCGGTCATCTTCGGCCAGTCCCGCGCGAAGTTCAGATACGTACGGCGGCCGAACAGGAACGCGTCCGCCCGGCCGAGCCAGGTGCCGACCAGCCGTTCGAACTCCTCGTCCAGGTGCGGCACGAACCAGCCGCCCCGGGTGAACCCGTCACTGGTGTCCTCGTCCGGCGACCCAGGGCCTTGGTAGACGCCGTCAAGGGACAGAAACTCCTGCAGTACCAACCTCATCGCGCACCACTCTCCGGAACGGGGGACTGAACCGCGGATCGAACGAGGGATCGAACGGGGGTGTGTCCGTCCCTCCCACTCTTCAGACATCGTGCGGCACGAATACTCATCGGTCCTGTCGCTGCCGGCTCGCGTTCCCGGCGGAGACCGAGGCGGGGTACCGCTTCCTTCCTCAGGTCCAAGGGCCATACTGGTCGGGCCCCGACCACTCACAGAACGACTCCATGGCCAAGAAAAGCAGCTCCTCGACCACCGTCCCCGACACCGCGTGGCTGGGGCGCGGGCGCCACATCGGGCCCGAGCCCGAGCAGGACGTCCGGCGCAACCTGATCGCCCTCAAGGCGGCCGGGGTGCTCGACGACTTCCTGGACCTCGATCCCGTCGAGGCGGCCCGCTCGACCGTCCTGCATCCGCGGGACGAGTCCGCCGACCCCGGCCCGTCGGCCCGCCGCCTCTTCGAGGCCCGCTGGCGCGTGGCCGACGACGTCACGGTCCGCGCGCAGCTGACGCTGTACGCCCCCGAGGCCCGCCGCAAGGAAGGCGAGGGCGTCACCTGGGTCCTCGCCGCCGAGGCCGAGCGGACGTGGGAAACACACTGGCCCTCGCCCGCCCTCATGTTCTGGCCCGACAGCGACCGGGTCGCCTGGGACCACGACACGGTGCCGGGTGTGCGCCTGCGGACGACGAATCACCTGCCGAAGGACGACGACGAGCTGCGCCACCGGCTGCGGGACTGCACCCGTCAGAACTGGTTCATCCACCTCGTGGTGCACGAGGCGATGACGCCGGACGAGATCGGGCAGCAGCCGATCTCGACGTTCCTGCCGCCGAGCCTGCGGCACCGGGTGGTCGAGCACCGGGGTACGCCGGAGCAGGCACAGATCGCCGACTTCGCGATGAAGCGGGAGCTGCGTGTACGGATGCCGCGCGGCGGCGCCGTCGTCCTGCCCACGGAGCCGAAGACCGAGGGTTACGACGCGGAGCGCTTCTCGGTGCGCACTGTCTTCCTGGACGGTTCGGAACCGACCGAACTCCTCGACAGGATCAAGGAGTTCGCCGCGCTGCCGCGACCGCTGTCCGCCGAGGCCGAGCGGGCCCTGACCCGGCTGCGGCAGGGTTGGCACCTGCTCACCCCGGACGAGGAGCTGACCCACGCCCAGGGCATGGTCACCAAGTACGCCGAGGCCCTCGAGGCCATGACCAACTCCCGTGACCTGTACCAGCAGGCGGCCGAGGCGGCGCAGGCCGCGCTGGACGAGGTGACCGGCGGCGACGGTGTGCCCCGGCCGTCGACGCCCGGGCACGTCAAGGCGGACGGCTCGCCGCTGAGCGCCCTGACAAAGGCGTTCGGCCGCTTCCGGGACCCGAACAAGTAGGCCCGCGCCGGCGTCGCTGCTGCGCATGAGACGCCGGCTGCCGGTCGCGGAGGCCCGTTAGGCTTCCGTGCATGGTGACGAACGTGCCGTTCATCGGCGGCGAGAAGGAGAGCCTGCGCGCCAGCCTCGACCGGCACCGCGATGCGGTGCTGTGGAAACTCGACGGCCTCGACGACGAGCAGCTGCGACGGCCCATGACGCCGTCGGGGACGAGTTTGCTCGGCCTGGTCAAGCATCTCGCCGTCGTCGAGTACGGATGGTTCTGCGAGACCTTCGGGCGCGAGATGGAGCCTTTTCCGTTCGATCCGGAAGACGAGGGCGCGGACCTGCGAGTGGAGGCGCACGAGACCACCGCCGACATCGTGCAGTACTACGGGCGGGCCCGGTCCGCCGCCGATGCGGTGATCGCCGAGGTCGGGATCGAGGAGCTCGGCACGGCGCGGTTCGGCGCGAGCATGTCAATGCGGTGGGTGCTCATCCACCTGATCGAGGAGACCGCACGGCACGCGGGCCACATGGACATCCTGCGCGAACTCATCGACGGCGCCACGGGCGATCACTCCGCGAGCTGACCCGGATCGTCAGTGGCGGGGCCGCCCTGGCGAGTAGGCGAACCTGCCGCGGCGTTGGCATAGCGTCGGGCCAAGTGCGCGAAGGCGTCCTTGAGTTCACTCGGTCCGATGACCTCGATGTCGGCGTCGAATCTGCCGATGGCGGCGGCCAGACCGGGCCATGACCACGAGCCCAGGACGAGTCGGCAGCGGTCGGGGCCGAGTTCCTCCACGATGCCCTCGCGGCTGTAGCGGGACACCGCGGCCGCCGGCAGATCGAGGATCACCTCGCCGCGGCAGGGCCAGTCGCCCGAGCCGTCGAAGCCCTGGAACTTGCCGGCGACGAAGGCGGCCACCTCACCGCCGGGCACTTCGCGCGGGGTGAAGCGGGGCCCCGTCGGGGTGCGCGGGGTGATCCGGTCCGCGCGGAAGGTGCGCCAGTCCTCGCGGT
The DNA here is from genome assembly GCF_055577645.1 of Streptomyces sp. NPDC033180. Taxonomy (NCBI): domain Bacteria; kingdom Bacillati; phylum Actinomycetota; class Actinomycetes; order Kitasatosporales; family Streptomycetaceae; genus Streptomyces; species Streptomyces sp. NPDC033180. The sequence continues at coordinate 373,313 of NZ_JBVIPU010000006.1, forward strand.
CGAGGTCCCAGGCGACGAGATACCAGCGCGAGCCCCAGGTGACGAGGTGGTGGGGCTGTACCCGGCGCGCAGGGCGATCGGTGCGGTCGCCGTCGGTGGCTTCCGGCGGGGAAACGGGGGCGTAGTCGAAGCGCAGCACTTCGCGGGCGTGCACGGCGGAGCTGAGCGCCATGAGGACGTGGCCGGAGACCTGCGGGTTGGGCGGGACGGATGGCCGCTCGACGGCGGTCACTTGGAGGGTGTCGATGCGGCGGCGCAGCCGGGCGGGCATGACCTGCCGGACAGTGGTCAGCGCACGCGCCGCGGCTTCCTCGATGCCGGCGCCGGTGGAGGTGGCGATCTGGAGGGCGACCGCGAGGGCGACGGCTTGTTCGTCGTCGAACAGCAGCGGGGGCAGTTCCGCGCCCGCTTCCAGTCGGTAGCCCCCCTCGGGCCCCTTGACGGCCACCACGGGGTAGCCGAGCTCGCGCAGGCGATCGACGTCACGGCGTACGGTGCGCGCGCTGATGCCAAGACGCTCGGCCAGCAGTGCCCCCGGCCAGTCCCGGCGTGCCTGGAGCAGCGAGAGAAGCGCGAGCAGTCGCCCTGAGGTCTTCGGCATGACTTCATGGTGCTAGGAGAAGCGGCCACAACCTGACCGCTTCTCCTGCGAGGGTCGTAGCTGCCGACAACGAGCACGACGCGACCGGAAGGCCGATCACTGTGACCACCCAGACCACGCCCGCCACACCCGCCACATCCACCAACCCCACCTCGGCGCTCGACGACGAGCGGGCCGACCTGCTCGCCGGGCTCGCGGCCGCGCGATCGGCCCTGCTCAACACGGTGCGTGGGCTCAGCGACGAGCAGGCCGGCCGTCAGCCGACCGTCAGCGCGCTGTGCCTGGGTGGGCTGATCAAGCATGTCGCGTCCGTCGAGGAAGGATGGCTGCGCTTCGTCGTCGACGGCCCGTCGGCGATGCGTTACGACCTGCCCGACGGTGTCACCTGGGAGGACCTCGCGGCCGGTACCGCCCGCGAGGTCCCGCAGTGGGCGATCGACCACCAGAACGACTTCCGGATGCTGCCCGGCCAAACGCTGGCCGAGATCGTCGCGTGCTACGAGGAAGTCGCCGCCCGCAGCGAAAAGACCATCGCCTCCGTACCCGATCTCTCGGTGACGCACCCCCTGCCGGAGGCCCCCTGGCACGAGCCGGGAGCCGTACGCAGCGTGCGCGGGGTACTCCTGCACGTCATCGCCGAGACCACCCAGCACGCCGGCCACGCGGACATCCTGCGCGAGGCGCTCGACGGTAGGAAGTCGAGCTGAGCGACCCGTAACGCACTGCGTTCACCCTCGCGGGTCCACCATGAAAAATGCTACTGGTCCGAGCACGCCGCAGGAGGCAGCCGATGACCGTTCTCGACAACCGGGCACTCAACCGCGCGACACTCGCCCGGCAGCTGCTCCTCGAGCGGGCCGACGTACCGTCCCTCGACGCCGTCGCACACCTCTGCGGTCTGCAGGCGCAGGAACCGCAGGAGCCGTTCTTCGGCCTCTGGTCGCGGCTGCGGGCCTTCGACCCGGCGGAGCTCTCGGACCAACTCGTCCAAGGTCGAGTGGTGCGCACCCACCTCATGCGCCGCACCGTGCACCTCGTCACCGCCGACGACGCCCTTGCCTGGCGTGCCCGTCACGACATGATGCTGCGCCAGCGCGTGCTCGGGGTCTACCGCAGCGAACTCGACGGGACGGACCTCGACGAACTCGCGGCAGCGGGCCGGAAGGTCATGGCCGACGGCGAGCCGCGCTCGATGACCCAACTGGCTCGTGCGCTCGCCGAGCGCTGGCCGGAGCCGGGGCCGCGGGCGCTGGGGGAGATGCTGATGGCCGTCGTCCCGATGGTGCAGCTGCCGCCGCGCGGGCTCTGGCGTACGAAGGCAGGGGTGCGGAACGTCCCGCTGTCGTCCTGGCTGGGGCGCGAGATCGACCCTTCCTCCTCGGACGGCTCCGATCCCGTGGGACAGGCGCTGCTACGGCGCTACCTCGCCGCGTTCGGCCCCGCCGCCTCGGCAGACCTGCGCGCTTGGTGCGGACTCGCCGGACTGCCGGCCGCCGTCGCCGCGCTGCGCGAGGAGCTGATCACCTTCCGGGACGAGCGAGGCCGAGAACTCCTCGACCTCCCCGACGCACCGCGGCCGGACCCCGACACGCCCGCTCCGGTGCGGTTCCTGCCGGCGTTCGACAACGCGATCCTCGGCTACCACGACCGCACCCGGATCATCGACGACGCCCACCGAGGCTTGTCGGTCGCCGGGGCCCGGGTCGTCCTGGTCGACGGCAGGGTCGCCGCCACCTGGACCGTTGAGTCAGGCACCGTGACGGTCGCCCCGCTGGGCCGCTTCTCCCGCGCCGAACACACCGCGGTCACCGAAGAGGGACAGGCGCTTGCGGCGTTCCTGTCCGACAACTCCGACAACTCCGAGGACTCCGATAACTCCGACAACTCCGGGATCAGGGCCGGGTCATCCAGGGCTCCGCGGTCACCAAATGGTTCCCCAGGCACTGGAAAGTGCGTTCTTCCACGTCAGTAGCCACTCTCCTAGAGTTTCCCAGTAACCACCGGAGACCAAGGGCGACTTGGGCCGGAGGACGCGAGCCCGCAGGTTCTCGAGGCAGGGAGACATACAGCATGGCCATCACTCTGGTGAATCCCGACAGGTTGCCGAAAATCGACGCCTACCGGCAGGTGTCGGTCGCGACGGGGGCGAAGCTGGTGTTCCTCGCCGGGCAGGTCGCCTGGGATGCCGAGGGCGTCACGGTCGGCGAGGGTGACCTCGCCGCTCAGGTCGAGCAGTGCTACCTCAACGTCGCCACCGCCCTCGCCGCGGTCGGTGCTTCCTTCGATGACGTGGCGAAGCTGACCGTGTACGTCGTCGACTGGGCTCCCGACAAGATGCCCCTCTTCGGTGAGGGAGTCGCGCGGGCGGCCGCGAAGCTGGGGGGCACGCCGGTGCCGCCGGGCACACTGGTCGGCGTTGCCGCGCTGGACGTCCCCGACCATCTGGTGGAGGTCGAAGCCACCGCTGTCATCAACTGAGCTCAAGCACGCCGTACCCCATGTTCGCCCTGCCCCGCGCCGCCAACCCGCCCGAACTTGTCACGCAGTTCCTGAGCGGGGACCCCCAGGGGCAGCAGCCGCAGGCCTGAGCGGTCTCAGCCAGAGGGCCGCCAGTGGTGGAAGAGTCAACGTGATGGATGCGGCGAAGCCGTGGCGGGCCTCCGGCTCCCGCCGGCGGGGACCGTCGTTCTCGATTCCGCTGCCGCCGTAGCGCGACGCGTCGGTGTTGAGGATCTCTTCCCAGGCACCGTCCGCCTCGGGGGGCACGCCGAGCCGGTAGTCGTGGCGGACCACCGGCGAGAAGTTGAAGACGGCCATGAGCGGGCTGCCGTCGGAGGCATGGCGGAGGAAGGCGAAGACATTGTCCTCGGCGGCGTCGGCGGTGATCCAGGTGAAGCCGGACGGGGAGGTGTCCTGCTCCCACAGGGACGGCGTCGCGAGGTAGTGGTGGTTCAGATCGGCTACGAGATGCCGGACCGCGCGGTGTTCCAGGTGCGCCGGGTGGTTCTCCTCGAGCACCCACCATTGAGGGCCGTCAGCCTCCGACCACTCGGCGCCCTGGGCGAACTCCTGGCCCATGAAGAGGAGTTGCTTGCCCGGGTGTGCCCACATGTAGGCGAGGTAGGCGCGGTGGTTGGCGCGCTGCTGCCACCAGTCACCCGGCATCTTGTCGACCAACGCCCTTTTGCCGTGCACGACTTCGTCGTGGGAGAGAGGCAGGACGTAGTTCTCGCTGTAGGCGTACACCATCGAGAACGTCATCTCGTCGTGGTGGTATTTGCGGTGCACGGGCTCGTGGGAGATGTAGGCCAGGGAGTCGTGGGACCAGCCCATGTTCCACTTGAGCCCGAACCCCAGCCCCCCGAGCCCGGCCGCCGCGGGGTGGTCCGTGGCCCGGGTGACCCCGTCCCACGCGGTGGACTCCTCGGCGATGGTGACGACCCCCGGACACCGCCGGTAGACCGTCGCGTTCATCTCCTGCAGGAAGGCCACCGCGTCAAGGTTCTCCCGTCCGCCGTGGGCGTTGGGCGACCACGCCCCCTCTTCGCGTGAGTAGTCCAGGTAGAGCATGGAGGCGACGGCATCCACCCGGAGCCCGTCGATGTGGAACTCCTCGCACCAGTAAGTGGCGTTGGCGACAAGGAAGTTGCGGACTTCCTTGCGGCCGTAGTCGAAGACGAGGGTGCCCCAGTCGGGATGCTCGGCCTGCCGCGGATCCTGCGGTTCGTACAGCGGTCGGCCGTCGAACGCGGCCAGTGCCCAGTCGTCGCGAGGAAAATGACCGGGGACCCAGTCCAGGAAGACGCCGATGCCGGCCTGGTGCAGCGTGTCGACCAGGAACTTGAAGTCGTCGGGAGATCCGAAGCGTGCCGTGGGGGCGTAGAAGCCGGTGACCTGGTAGCCCCAGGAGCCGCCGAAGGGATGCTCGGCGACCGGCATCAGCTCGACATGGGTGAAGCCCAACTCCACTACGTAGTCGGTGAGTTCCGTCGCCAGTTCACGGTAGGTGGATCCCTGTCTCCACGAGCCGAGGTGAACCTCGTACACGGACATGGGAGCCTCGTGGGCCGGGCGGTCACCCCGGTGCTCCATCCATCGGGCATCGCCCCACACGTGGTGGCTGCTCGTCACGACGGAGGCCGTCGCCGGCGGGGTCTGCGTGCGGCGTGCCATCGGGTCCGCGCGCTGCGTACGGGAGCCGTCTCCCCGGGTGATCTCGAACTTGTACATCGCCCCTTCGCCCAGGCCGGGCACGAAGAGCTCCCACACACCCGATGACCCGAGGGACCGCATCGGCAGCGCGGTTCCGTCCCAGTGGGAGAAGTCGCCGCAGATCCGCACGCCGAGCGCGTTCGGGGCCCACACGGCGAATCGTGTGCCCCGGACCCCTTGGTGCTCTCCCACGTGCGCGCCGAGCGCCGTCCAGAGTTCCTCGTGGCGGCCCTCGGAGATGAGGTGCAGATCCAGCTCGCCCAGGGTGGGAAGGAACCGGTAGGGGTCCTCCACCTCCAAGACGGCCTCCGGGTAGTGCACACGCAGCTTGTAGGACGGTGGCCCCTGGCCGATGACCGGAATGCCTCCTGAGAACAGGCCTTCTCCCTCGTCGTGCAGCTCCCACGCGAGACCGTCCATCACGACGGACACCGCCTTCGCGCCGGGCCGCAGGCAGCGCAGATGTACGCCGTGGGGCACGGGATGCGCACCGAGTACGGCGTGCGGGTCGTGGTGTGCGCCGCGCAACAGCCGCTCCCGGTCGGCGGCGTCCGGAGGAGGCACCGCGCACGCACCGCGGACGGCTGTGGCGGCTGCGGTGACTGTTGCGGCTGGGGACACGTCGGTGACGGCCATGTGTGTTGCTCCTCGAACCGGGGGCGGGCGGTCAGTGGTGGCGGGCGAGACGTGCGACGGCCCGCAGGGGGACGGTGATCCAGTCGGGGCGGTGCGTCGCCTCGTAGAGGACCTCGTAGACGGCCCGGTCGGCCTCGTGCGCGCGCAGAAGCACCGGGATGTCCTGCGGATCGAAGAGCCCCGTATCGCCGTATCCGTCGCAGAAGGCCGCGCGGCAGCGCGCCGCCCACTCCGGCCGCGCCCCCTTCTCGACGTGGGCGGCGTAGTCGAAGGAGCGCAGCATGCCGGCGATGTCATGGATGGGAGAGCGATCGGCCCGCCGTTCCGCCAGGGGTTTTGCGGGCTCACCCTCGAAGTCGACGACATGCCACCTGCCGCCGGCGCGCAGCACCTGACCCAGATGGAGATCGCCGTGGATGCGCTGCAGGTGCAGACCGCCGTCCGCGGTGGCGAGCTTGATGAAGACCTCCCGCAGGCCCGCCACGTGCGAGCGCAGGGCCGGCACGGTGGCCGCCGCGTGCAGCAGCCGGTGGGTCATCTGGTCGGCCAGGCGTGTGTGGTGCTCGGCGGTCGGCTCGCCCACGGGGAACGATTCGGCGAGTGCCACGTGCAACTCACCGGTCAACCGGCCGAGTTCCCGGGCCTGATCGGAGAAGTCGCCCTGGTCGAGCGTCGATTGCAGGGCCAGGGTCCAGCCGTCCGTCGCTCCGCGGAGGAAGCGCTGCACGACACCGAGCGTGCCCCAGAACGGCTGGGAGGTGTGGAACCAGGCGACGGGCGCGGGCACGCGGGTGTACCCGTGCCGGGCAAGGACCCCTGGGATCTCCAGGTCCGGGTTGATGCCGGGCTGGACCCGGCGGAACAGCTTCAGGATGATCTCGTCGCCGTACACGATGGACGTGTTCGACTGCTCGGCGTCCAGGACGTGGGGCATGAGGCCCGCGGGAACCGCGGAGCGGGGGAACGACTCGAAACGGAGCGCTCCCATGACGCCGCCGCGCCGTATCCGGTCGAGGAGCAGGATCGTCGCTCGAGGGTCGTACAGCGCGTCGTAGACCAGGAGGTCCTGACCGTGGGAACCCTCCATCCGGCCAAGGAGACTGCCGTGCAGACGAGGCGGCAGATCGGTGACGGCGCCCAGCAACAGCTGGTAGCAGGCGGAGTCCTGAGGGAGGCCGTCCTGTTCGACCCGCACCAGCAGGTGAAAGATGTCGGGGGCCAGCTCCGTCGCGGCCGTCACGGAGACGCCGGTGACAGCACGCTCCCGGTGAGCGAACCATCTTTGCCGTGGCAGCCAGCGGCTCAACAGGGCCGCCAGCGTCGGGCCGGCGATGGGAAGAGGTTCGGTGTCGTACGACAGCAGCAGAGGCGAAGACATGACGTCACGTCCGATCACTTTGTGGAACGCACGGTCCGAGGCGCTCTTTCGCAGAGTCGGAACCAGTAGGAGCCGTGTCCGGCGAGGGTGAGGAGATAGGGCAGTTCGCCGATGGCGGGGAAGCGCACCCCACCGATGAGTTCGACGGGGTGGCGGCCGTCATAGGCCCGGAGGTCGAGCTCGGTGGGCTGCGCGAAGCGGGAGAAGTTGTGCACGCACAGGACCAGGTCGTCGTTGTACTCGCGCAGGAAGGCGAGGACGGCGGCGTTGGAGGAGGAGAGCTCGAGGTACGAGCCGAGGCCGAAGGCGGGGTTCTGTTTGCGGATCTCGATCATCCTGCGGGTCCAGTGCAGGAGTGAGGAGGGGGAGGACATGGAGGCTTCGACGTTGGTGACCTGGTAGCCGTAGACCGGGTCCATGATCGTGGGGAGGTAGAGGCGTCCTGGGTCGCAGGAGGAGAAGCCTGCGTTGCGGTCGGGTGTCCACTGCATGGGGGTGCGTACGGCGTCGCGGTCGCCGAGCCAGATGTTGTCGCCCATGCCGATTTCGTCGCCGTAGTAGAGGATCGGGCTGCCGGGCAGGGAGAGCAGGAGTGCGGTGAAGAGTTCGATCTGGTTGCGGTCGTTGTCCAGGAGGGTGGCCAGGCGGCGGCGGATGCCGATGTTGGCGCGCATGCGGGGGTCTTTGGCGTATTCCGCGTACATGTAGTCGCGTTCTTCGTCGGTGACCATTTCGAGGGTGAGCTCGTCGTGGTTGCGCAGGAAGATGCCCCATTGGCAGCCGGAGGGGATGGCGGGGGTCTTCGCGAGGATTTCGGAGACGGGGTAGCGGGATTCGCGGCGGACGGCCATGAAGATGCGGGGCATGACGGGGAAGTGGAAGGCCATGTGGCATTCGTCGCCGCCGTCTTTGAAGTCGCCGAAGTAGTCGACGACGTCTTCGGGCCATTGGTTGGCCTCGGCGAGCAGGACGGTGTCGGGGTAGTGGGCGTCGATTTCGGCGCGGACGCGTTTGAGGAGGTGGTGGGAGCGGGGGAGGTTTTCGCAGTTGGTGCCCTCTTCGGCGAAGAGGTAGGGCACGGCGTCCAGGCGGAAGCCGTCGATGCCCAGGTCGAGCCAGAAGCGCAGGGCGGAGATGATTTCTTCCTGGACGGCCGGGTTCTCGTAGTTGAGGTCGGGTTGGTGGGAGAAGAAGCGGTGCCAGAAGTACTGTTTGCGGACCGGGTCGAAGGTCCAGTTGGAGGCTTCGGTGTCGACGAAGATGATGCGTGCGTCCTGGTACTGCTTGTCGTCGTCGGCCCAGACGTAGTAGTCGCCGTAGGGGCCTTCGGGATCTTTGCGTGATTCCTGGAACCACGGGTGCTGATCGCTGGTGTGGTTCATCACGAAGTCGATGATCACGCGCATACCCCGCTGATGCGCGGCGTCGACGAATTCGACGAAATCCCCGAGGTCGCCGAACTCGGGCAGCACGGCGACGTAATTGGCCACGTCGTAACCGCCGTCCCGCAGTGGTGACGTGAAGAACGGCGGCAGCCACAGGCAGTCGACACCCAGCCACTGCAGGTAGTCCAGCTTGGCGGTGATGCCCTTGAGGTCGCCGATGCCGTCGCCGTCACTGTCGTGGAAGGAGCGGACCAGGACCTCGTAGAAGACGGCGCGCTTGAACCACTCGGGGTCGCGGTCCTTGGTGGGGGTGTCCTCGAACAGGTCGGACACAGGCTTGTTGATGGTCATGCATCCTCCGTTGCCGCACGGCTGGGGGCGCGTGCTTCCTCACTCGACCGCGCATACGTGCGCGGGGGACACACCCGGCGTCAGGCGGACGTATATGGCCTCGCCCCACGTGTAGGTCGCTTCGCCCAGTTCGTCGCGCACGCGGAACGAAGAGCCGGGCGCGATGCCCAGGCGTGCGCAGTCGAGGCGTACGGTCGCTTCCTGGGTGTGGTGCGGGTCGAGGTTCACGACCACCAGCACCGTGTCGCCGGGCTCATGACGGCTGTACGCGATCACCCGATCGTTGTCCACGGGATGGAAATGCACGTTGCGCAGCCGGTGCAGAGCCGGATGACGTCGACGGATCGCGTTGAGCGCGGTGATGAGGGGCGCGATGGTGGAGCCGGTGCGCTCTGCCGACTCCCAGTCGCGCGGGCGCAGTTGGTACTTCTCCGAGTCGAGGTAGTCCTCGCTGCCGGGCTGGAGAGGCGTGCCCTCGCAGAGTTCGTATCCGCTGTAGAGGCCCCATGTCGGCGAGAGGGTCGCGGCCAGCACCGCGCGCAGCTCGAAGGCCGGGCGCCCGCCGTTCTGGAGGAACTCGGGCAGTATGTCGGGGGTGTTGACGAAGAAGTTCGGCCGCATGTACGCGGCTGTGTCACCGGCCAACTCTTGTACATAGTCGGTGAGTTCAGCTTTGGTGTTGCGCCAGGTGAAGTACGTGTAGGACTGCTGGAAGCCGATGGCGGCCAGGGTGCGCATCATGGCCGGGCGGGTGAAGGCCTCCGCC
>NZ_JBVIPU010000007.1:0-347742 GCF_055577645.1 Streptomyces sp. NPDC033180
CATGACCACCGGGTCGTTGTGCTTCACCGAGATCTTGATGTCCCTGAAACCATGCTCCTCGAAGAGCGACGCCTCCCACAGAGCCGACTCCACCAGAGCCTCCGGAGTCGCCTTCCCGTACTTCTTGAGGAGGCGCGCATCCAACGAACCCGCGTTCACGCCGATCCGGATCGGCGTACCCGCGTCGTTCGCGGCCCGCGCGATCTCCTTCACCTTGTCGTCGAACTGCTTGATATTGCCCGGGTTCACCCGCACCGCGGCACAACCGGCGTCGATCGCCGCGAAAACATACTTCGGCTGGAAGTGAATGTCGGCAATCACCGGAATCTGCGACTTCCGCGCAATCGTCGCCAGCGCGTCAGCGTCATCCTGCGTCGGACACGCCACCCGCACGATCTGGCAACCCGACGCGGTCAACTCCGCGATCTGCTGCAACGTCGCCCCGATATCGGACGTACGCGTCGTCGTCATCGACTGCACCGACACCGGTGCGCCGCCCCCCACGGCCACCGAGCCGACCTCGATGCGCCGCGAGAGGCGGCGCTGCGAGATCGGCCGGACCGGCAGCTCGGGAAGGCCCAGTGCGACAGGCGTTCCGAGACTCATGACGTCACCCCGCGCGGTTCGCGGAGACCGTTTCGCGGGCGGCGCGGATGGACTCCTTCAGGGAGCCCATGGTGGCGAGGACGGCGGTGGGCTCGTAGCCGCAGTGCGCCATGCAGTTGGCGCACCGCGGGTCCTTGCCGCGGCCGTACTTGCTCCAGTCGGTCTCCTCGATGAGCTCCTTGTACGTCGGGACGTACCCGTCGCTCATCAGGTAGCAGGGGCGCTGCCAGCCGAAGAGCGAGTAGTTCGGGATCGCCCAGGCGGTGCACGGGAAGTCCGCCTTGCCCTCCAGGAAGTCGAGGAACAGCGGCGAGTGGTTCAGGCGCCAGCGCCGCCTGTTGCCGCCCGCGAAGGCCTTCTTGAACAGCTCGCGGGTCTGCTCGACGCCCAGGAAGTGCTCCTGGTCCGGCGCCTTCTCGTAGGCGTAGGCGGGCGACAGCATCATCTCGTCGACTTCCAGCTCGTCGTTGAGGAAGTTGAGGACCTCGATGATGTTCTGCGGCGTGTCGTTGCTGAAGAACGTGGAGTTGGTGGTCACCCGGAAACCGCGCTTCTTGGCTTCCTTGATGGCCTCCACCGCCTCGTCGAACACGCCCTCCTTCGCGACGGATTCGTCGTGCCGTTCCCGCATTCCGTCGATGTGCACGGCGAACGCGAAGTACGGGGAAGGCGTGAACTTCTCCATCTTCTTGCGCAGCAGCATGGCGTTGGTGCAGAGGAAGACGTACTTCTTCTTCGCCACCAACTGCCGCACGATCTCGTCGATGTGAGGGTGCATCAGCGGCTCACCACCGGCGATGGACACCATCGGCGCACCGGACTCAAGGACGGCGCCCACGGCCTGGGCCACCGGCATGCGCTGCTTGAGCACCCCGGCCGGGTGCTGGATCTTGCCGCACCCTTCGCACGCGAGATTGCACGCGAAGAGCGGCTCCAACTCGACGATCAGGGGAAACTTGTCACGCTTGCGGAGCTTCTGTTCAAAGAGATACGTCGCGACCTTGATGGTCTGGCGCAGCGGCATGGCCATCTGGCTCACCTCCGGGGGAGCAAAGAAGAACGGTGCCATTCGAAAAACGCGGGAAGCACGGAACGGAGAACACGGAAAGCTGATATTCCACCGCGCACCGTGCCGATGCGGACGAGTTCGTGCTGTGGGGCGTCCACGACCACCCGGACGGCGGCAACAGGACGGTCTCCCGCCCGCAGCGCGCTGTGCAGCGTCGCGGCGGATTCCATGTCCGCCGCGATCGCGCCCGTGGCGAGCAGAGCGGCCCTTTCGTGGCCGCGGATGACATGGTCGGAGCCGGTGAGCGGGCCGGTGTGCACGGTGCGGCCCGGTACGGCCCGCTCCAGCTCCTTGACCAGCAGATCAGTGCGGACACAAGGCGTGTGGCCGTCCGCGTGCCGGGTCTCGTCGGCGACGACCAGATCGCCGGGGTGCATGCCGGGGGCGAGCCCGGCACAGAAGCCGGTGGCCACGACGGCGGCGTGGCGCAGCGGTTGCCTGCCGAGGGCGCCGGTGACGGCGCGCTCGGCGTTCTTGGGGCCCATGCCCGTACGGAGCACGGTGAGCCGCCCGTGCGCGTTCCCGCGGTCGCCCATGCGCAGGGCGAGGTGCTCGATGCCGAGCGCGCAGGCGATCAGCAGCGGTGCGGGGTCCGGCGCGGCCGGGGTTCGGTCCATCAGCCCCCCTTGGTGGAGAGGCCCGCGAACGGCTCCCCGTTGACGTACCGGCCGAGCGCGGTGAGTGGGAACACCTGCCGGTAGAGGTGGTAGTTGATGGAGAAGTCCCAGGGGAAGCCGGTACCGGTGAAGTACGGCTCGTTCCAGGAGCCGTCGTCCCGCTGTGTCTCGGCGAGCCAGGCGATGCCCCGCTCCACGGCCTTGGAGTCCCGCTCGCCCGCCGCGAGCAGCGCCAGCAGCGCCCAGGCGGTCTGCGACGCGGTGGAGGCGCCGTGGCCCCGCCACTCCTCGTAGCGGTAGGAGCGCAGGTCCTCGCCCCAGCCTCCGTCGTCGTTCTGCACCGACTCCAGCCAGCCGACGGCGCGGCGCAGCGCGGGGTGCGAGGCCGGCAGCCCGGCCACGGTCAGCGCGGGCACCACGGACCCTGTCCCGTATACGTAGTTGACGCCCCAGCGGCCGAACCACGAGCCGTCCGGCTCCTGTTCGGCGAGCAGCCACTCGATGCCGCGCCGGGTGCGCGGGTCGTGCGCCTTGCCCTCGATGGCGAGCATCTCCACGACGTGCCCGGTGACGTCGGCCGACGGCGGATCGATGACCTCGCCGAAGTCGCAGAACGGCAGCCGGTTGGGGAACGGACTGGTGTTGTCGGCGTCGAAGGCGGCCCAGGCGCCGCCCCTCGACTGCATGCCCAGGGTCCAGCGCATGCCCCGCTCGACCGCGTTCTCCAGGCGCGGGCGGTCGGGGTGTTCCACCCGGCGCAGGGCCAGGATGACCTCGGCGGTGTCGTCGATGTCGGGGTAGTTGTCGTTGTGGAACTCGAACGCCCAGCCGCCGGGCGCGAGCCCGGGCCTGCGGACCGACCAGTCGCCGGGCCGTACGATCTCCTCACCGAGCATCCAGTCCGCCGCCTTGATGAGCTGCGGGTGGTCGGCGGGCACGCCCGCGTCGGCGAGCGCGATGGTGGCCAGGCAGGTGTCCCAGACCGGCGACTGACACGCCTCGATCATCCGGGCGCCGTCCTCGCGCCAGACCGCGAACCGGTCGAGCGACTCAAGGCCCGCCTTGAGAACCGGGTGTTCCAGGTCGTAGCCCAGCAGATGCAGTGCGATCACGGAGTAGACGGCCGGGGGCTGGATGCCGCCCCAGCAGCCGTCGTTCTCCTGGCGTTCGATGATCCAGCGAGCGGCACTGTTCATCGCGGCCTTGCGCACCCTGCGCGGGGCGACCTTGCGGTAGAGGTGCAGCGCCTTGTCGAGCCTCTGGAAGACACCGTCCCAACTCCCCATGGGAGCAGAGGGCTTGCTCGGGTTCGGTACGCGCGCGTCGCTGTGCAGCTCGTCCAGCGGGAAGGGCGCGGGGCGGACGGGGCGCTTGGCGGAGACGACCGTGAGCGGCACTATCGTCTGCCGCGCCCAGCACCCGAAGTCGTAGATGTTGAGGGGCAGCCACTTGGGGAAGTACATGAGTTCCGGCGGGAGTTCGGGGAGGTCCTCCCACTTCCACCAGCCGAAGAGCGCGAGCCAGATACGGGTGAAGACGCGGCTCGCGGCGATGCCGCCCTGGTCGCGGATCCAGGCGGAGGCCTTCGCCATGTGCGGGTCGTCGGGGGCGTCGCCCGCCAGACGCAGCGCGACGTACGCCTCGATGGTGGTGGAGAGTTCGCCGGGGCCGCCGAAGAAGGTGGCCCAGGTCCCGTCCTCGCGCTGCTCGCCGCGGATGAAGAGCGCGGCGGCGCGGGTGGTCTTCTCGTCGCGGATCCCCAGGAACTGACGGAGCAGCAGGTCCTCGGCGTCCATCGTCACGTTCGTTTCGAGGTCGCCCTTCCACCAGCCCTGGGCGTCCTGCTGCGAGAGCAGGAATTCGGTGGAGCGTTGTATGGCGCGCGCGGCGGTGTCACGTGGCCCTGCTGTCGTCACCGCGGGCCGGTCGAGTGGCTGGCTGGCCGAGGTTGCCCGGGGCGTCACCGCTCCGGTGCTTCCGTCGGTCGTCGCTGTCATGGCTTCCCCTTCGTGCAGTCGTCTTCTCTGCTGTGGGTCCGCCGTCGGCCGACGCGCTGGGCGCCGGCCGGCGACTGCGAGTCCTATATCTGCTCGATAGTGATCATCTCTTTCGTACGACGACGAAGTCGGCGAGCGCGACGAGCTGCGCCCGCACCCGGTCCGGCATCTGGACGGTGTCGAGGGCCTCGATGGCGATGGTGTGCTGGCGCCGGGCCTCCTCGGCGGTCCACTCGCGGCCACCCGCCTGCTCGATCAGGGCGGCTCGTGCGGCGAACTCCTCCTCGGAGAAACTGTCGAAGTCATTGCTCTTGGCGTCGGCCGCGAGCAGCTCGGCGAGCTGCTCGGACGCGGGTCCGCCCGCCGCGAGCGCGGCCACGACGGGCAGTGACTTCTTGCGCTGGCGCAGATCGCTCCAGGTCTGCTTGCCGGTGGACTCCGGATCGCCCCAGATGCCGAGCAGATCGTCCACGGCCTGGAAGGCGAGGCCGAGGTGGTAGCCGTACTTCTCCAGGATGTCGGCGGTGCGGTCGTCGGCGCCGCCGAGGACCGCACCGATGGAGACCGCGCAGGCGAGCAGGGCGCCGGTCTTGTTGCCCTCCATCTCCAGGCACTCCTCGACGGTGACCCGCTCGCGGTGCTCGTAGGAGATGTCCTGCGCCTGGCCGTCGATCAGGGCGCGGGTCGCGGTGGTCAGGCGGCGCGTGGCACGGCCCGCCTCGACGGTGCCGATCTCCAGGAGGATCTCGTTGGCGAGCGCGAAGAGGGCGTCGCCGACGAGGATGGCCTGGGCCGGGCCGTGCACCTTCCACACCGTGTCGCGGTGGCGGCGCTGCTCGTCACCGTCCATCAGGTCGTCGTGCAGCAACGAGAAGTTGTGCACCAGTTCGACCGCGACAGCTCCCGGTACGCCGACCTCCGGCGCGGCGCCGGCCGCCTCCGCGGAGAGCAGGGCGAGGGCGGGGCGCACGGCCTTGCCGCCGTCACCGTCCGACGGGTTGCCCTCGGCGTCGATCCAGCCGAAGTGGTAGGCGGCGACGGTGTCCATGGGCGGCGCGAGGCGGTCCACGGCGGACCGCAGCACCGGGGTGGCCAGCGTCCTTCCGCGCTCGAGCAGTGAGGTCACGTCCACCGTGTCGGCAGCCGATTCGGCCGAGGGCACAGTCGGCACAGTCTCTCCTCTTGTTCCGGTACTGGTTGTTCCGGTGCTGGTTTCCTGGGGACCTGACCCCAGAAGGGCTGGCTTCACGCGGCCTCCTCGACGTCGAAGAGGTGGTCACGTGGGCGGTCTAGTGCGGAGAGAGCTTCCCTTGCGGCGCTGATGCCGCTGCGGACGGCGCTCTCCATGGTCGCGGGCCACCCGGTGGCGGTCCACGCCCCGGCCAGGTACAGGCCGGGGGCCTTGGTGCGAGCACCGGGCCGCAGCCGGCCCACACCGGGAGTCGGCGCGAACGTCGCGGTGCGCTCCCGGGTCACGAAGAAGTCCCGCACTTCGGCGCCGTGCGCGGCGGGCAGCAGTCGCTCCAGCTCCGGCAGGTAGCGCTCGCGCAGCGCGGCGACGGGGGCGTCGATCTCGTCCTGGGCGGCGGACTGGGACAGGGCGACGTACTGGCCCTCGGTGAGCCCGGAGGCGTCGGTCCGGTCGAAGACCCACTGCACCGGTGAGCCGATGGCTGCGAAGAAGGGCCGCTTGAGCACCTTGCGGTCGTAGACGACGTGGATGTTGAGGATCGGCGCGGTGTCGATGTCGAGCAGCCGGTCGGGCTCGTCCAGGGCGCCGTCCGGGAGCAGATCGTGGGTCTCGTGCTGCGGCACCGCGAGCACGACGGTCTGTGCCTCGATCGTCTCGCCGGGAACTTCGACCTTCCAACCGCCGTTCTCCGTACGGGAGATGGAGGTGACTCGTGTCCTCAGTTCGGTTCGCACGCCCGCGGAGTCGAGCGCCTTGCGGGCGAGCGTGTCATGGAGATCACCGAGGGGCACATGCGCCCAGCCGATGTCGGCGGCGCCCGGCTGCGAGAGCAGCCCGGTCTTGAAGACCATCGCGGCGAGCCCCAGCGAGGAGTCCCCCGCGACGGCGTTCAGCGTGGCCACGCCGACGAGGTCCCACAGGGCCTCGATGGCACGCGCCGACTGACCGTGCGCGGCGAGCCAGCTGCCGAAGTCCTGGCCGTCCAGCTTGGGGTCGGCCGGGTCGAGTCCCTTGAGGGCGAGCGCGGCACGCCCCACGTTGGCGCGCTCCGCGAGCGACAGATGCGGGTACGTGGCGAGGCTCGCCGCCAGGTGCAGCGGCACGGGCAGCGCGGTGCGGCGAAGGCGTCCGAGCCGATTGCGGTCGGCGTCGAGGACGGGCACGTCGAGACGTTCCTGCAGGGGCGCGAGGGCCGCGCCGTCGACGCGGTCCAGGAACCAGCGGTAGGCGGTGCAGCAGCGCAGATAGACGTGCTGGCCGTTGTCGACGGTCAGCTCGCCGCGCTTGAAGGAGAAGGCGAGCCCGCCGAGGCGCGGCCGTCCTTCGAGCAGCGTCACGCGCAGCCCCGCGTCGGCGAGGGACAGCGCCGCGGTGATGCCGGCGAGGCCGCCGCCGACCACCACGGCGGCCCCGCGGCCATCATGGCCGTCGGCCTCCGCGGTCGATGGCGTGTCGTCGTCTCTCATGCGCTTTCCCCCTCGGCGGTTGCAGTCTGGGACGCCGGGGCGGAGCGGAGGGTTGCCCACCGGTCGCAGGAGGTTGCCCTACGTTCTCCGCATTCGCCTCGGATGCCCATCAAATACGCCTCCTGACGGTCTGCCGGGAGATGGTGCGCGCATCGAGACCGGAGAGACCGCGCACGGCGACGTACGCCTTTTCGCGGCCCGGCAGCGAGACACGACCGCGCAGGACCGCCTCCGGCTCCCGCTCGATGCGGTCGAGAAGCCGCCGGTAGATGCCCGCCATGGCGGCGACACAGGCCCCGCTGCGCCGGTCGAGCATGGGGAGCAGTCGATACCCCTCGGCGAACAGCGCCCGCGCCCTGCGCACCTCGAAGTGCACGAGCCCGGCGAAGTCGGAACCGGCGGGCGGCTGTGAGCCCGAGAACCCGGCGGAGCAGCCGAACTTGGCGAGATCGTCGGCGGGCAGATACGTACGGCCGCCCTCCGCGTCCTCGCGAACGTCACGGAGAATGTTGGTGAGTTGGAGTGCGAGGCCGAGCGTGTCGGCATACTCCGGCGCGCGCTCGGCATTGAGCGCCCCCCGCTCCGTGCCGAACACGCCCAGCGAGAGCCGCCCGATGGCACCCGCCACGCACCGGCAGTAGACCTTGAGGTCCTCCCACGTCTCGTACGTCTCACCGCGGACGTCCATCAGGACCCCGTCGATCAGCTCGTCGAGCCCGCCGAGCGGGATGGGGAAGTGTGTCGCGGCGTGCGCGAGCGCCACCGCCACGGGGTCGGTGTCGTCCTCGTCCACCTTGCCCTCGCGGATCCGGGCGAGCAGGGCCCGGGTCTCGTCGAGGCGCTCGGCCTTGACGTCCGGCGCGAGCGCCCCGTCGCCGATGTCGTCCACGCGCCGCGAGAGGGCGTAGAGCGCCGACATCGCGCGGCGCTCGGGCAGCGGAAGCAGCCTGATGCCGTACGCGAAATTGCGTGCCTGCTGCCCTGTGACGGCCTCGCAGTAGCTGTATGCGGCGAGTACCGGCGCGGACACGTTCGGGCCTGACTCCACGGTCCGGCTCACCCCTCTCCTCGCAGAACCGCCCCCGCCTCGCGCAGCAAACGCGGTTTGGTGGGCTTCGGCGGTCCAGGAAGTACGTCGTATCCGGCGGCGGCGATCGCAGAGACCGCCGCCCTCCCCCCAGCCACGAAACCTGCAAGCAGCACCTTCAGCCTGCCGTGGACGCTACCCACCAGGGGGGTGCCTTCATTCAGGAGGCAGCGGGCGCGTTCTGCTTCATATGCAACCAGTGCGCGCACCGACGCGCCTGCTGTCGGTGCGGCCAGATCCCGCTCCTGGACATGGAATCGCTTCATGTCCTCGGCGGGCAGATAGATGCGCCCTTGGCCCAGGTCCTCGGCGACGTCCTGCAGGTGCTCGACGATCTGGAGGCCGGTGCACACCGCGTCCGAGCGGCGGATCCGCTCCGGGGTCGCGGTGCCCGTGATACCGAGGACGAGTCGGCCCACGGGGTTCGCGGACAGCTCGCAGTAGGCGAGGAGATCGTCGTACGTCTCGTAGCGGGCGACGAGCTGGTCCTGGCGGTTGGCCGCGATCAGGCCGAGAAAGGGCTCGGGGGTGAGGTGGCAGCGCCGCACGGTGGGCTGGAGGGCACGCATCAGCGGGTGCCGCGGCGTGGAGTCGAAGACCCGGTGCAGGTCGGCCTCGAAAGCGTCCAAGAGGGTGAGCCGGTCCTCCGCGGCCTCGGGGTCCACACCGAGGTAGCGGGCGTCGGCGCCGCCGGGGGCCAGATCGCCGTCGCCGATGTCGTCGACGAGGCGGGCATAGCCGTACACGGCCATGAGATCGTCGCGCCAGGCGCGGGGCAGGAAAAAGGGCGCCACGGGGAAGTTCTCGTCCGCGGCCTTCGCGAGGACGGCGGATGCGTCGCGCAGCTGGAGATCATCCGTAGCCATTGCCGTCACATCTCCCGTTCTACACTGCCGATCCAATACATCCTATTTCGGACACGCCGCCCGGCCCTCCGCGTGGCGGACCGTGCCGCGAGCCGGGGCGCCGCGCGATTTCGCCCCACTTGCCGCGAATCAGCACCGGTACAGCTTACGTTGTACAACGCGGCGTGCATCGTCGGGGTGTTCCGCGCATCACAACAACACACCGATTGGCGTCAATCTTCCCTGGACCCAAGGGACTTGAGGCAACCAGAGGGGCAGCCGAGGACTCAGGACGCGCCAGGGCCCCGCCGGGTCGACTCCGGCGGGGCCCTGGCGCGTTCGGGCGTACGCGATGGGCTATTTGCCCGTGAACTTCTCGTACTCCTTGATGACCTCGTCGGTCGGCCCGTCCATGCGCAGCTCACCGCGTTCCAGCCACAGCACGCGGTCACAGGTGTCACGGATGGACTTGTTGTTGTGACTGACGAGGAAGACCGTGCCGGCCTCCTTGCGGAGCTCGCGGATGCGGGCCTCGGAGCGCTTTTGGAACTTCCGGTCGCCCGTGGCGAGCGCCTCGTCGATCATCAGTACGTCGTGGTCCTTGGCGGCCGCGATGGAGAAGCGCAGGCGGGCCGCCATGCCCGACGAGTAGGTGCGCATCGGCAGGGTGATGAAGTCGCCCTTCTCGTTGATACCCGAGAAGTCGACGATCTCCTGGTAGCGCTCCCTGATCTGCTCGCGCGTCATGCCCATCGCGAGCCCGCCGAGTATGACGTTGCGCTCGCCCGTCAGGTCGTTCATCAGGGCCGCGTTGACGCCGAGCAGCGAGGGCTGACCGTCGGTGTAGACCTTGCCCTTCTCGGCGGGCAGCAGGCCCGCGATGGCACGGAGCAGGGTCGACTTGCCGGAGCCGTTCGAGCCGATCAGGCCGATGGCCTCGCCGCGGTAGGAGGTGAAGCTGACGCCGCGCACGGCGTGCACCTTGCGTACGCCCCGCTCCTCGCCGCGCCTGAGGATGCGGCTCAGTGCGGAGGTGGCGCTGCCCTTGCCCGTCTTCGCGCCGTTCACGCGGTAGACGATGTGCAGCTCGTCGGCGATGACGGTGGGGATGTGCCCCTTGTCGGTGATCTTGCCTTCGTCAGCCACGGCCGTAACGCTCCTCAGCCTTCCAGAAGTACACGAAACCGACCACGCCGAACAGGACCGCCCAGCCGGCGGCGATGAACCACACGTGTTCCGGCAGGTACGACCTGCCGTAGTCGTCGATCATGGCGAAGCGGATGAGGTCCATATAGACGGCGGCCGGGTTCCACTGGAGCACGTCCCCGATCCAGCTGGGCACGCTCTCCTTGGTCGCGAGCATGGCGGGGATGCTGAACATGACGCCCGAGGCGTACATCCAGGTCCGCATCACGAACGGCATCAGCTGCGCCAGGTCGGGCGTCTTGCTGCCCATCCGGGCGAAGATCAGCGCCAGGCCCATGTTGAAGACGAACTGCAGGAGCAGCGCGGGCAGGACCAGGAACCAGGACAGGGCGGGGAAGATCCCGAACGCGCACATGATGATGACCAGCACGATCATCGAGAACAGCAGCTGCTGGAGCTGCTGCAGCGCGAAGGAGATCGGCAGCGAGGCCCGTGGGAAATGCAGGGCCCTGACCAGGCCGAGGTTGCCGGAGATCGCCCGCACGCCCGCCATGACCGAGCTCTGCGTGAACGTGAAGACGAAGACACCGGTCACCAGGAACGGCACGTAGATGTGGTGCGGAATACCCTCCCTGGCGCCGAGCAGCAGTCCGAAGATGAAGAAGTAGACCGCGGCGTTGAGGAGCGGCGTCGCCACCTGCCACAGCTGGCCGAGCTTGGCCTGGCTGTACTGGGCGGTCAGCTTCGCCTGGGAGAAGGCGAGGATGAAGTGGCGCCGTCCCCAGAGCTGGTTGACGTACTCGAAAAGTCCGGGCCGTGCGCCACTGACGGTCAGACCGTACTTGGCGGCGAGATCGGCCCGGGAGAGCCCGTCATCGGGCGACGGAGGCGCGGTCACCGCGACCCCGCCGTCATGCGTTGTCTCACTCACGAGTGGAAACTTTCGTCTTCAGATGCGCAGCCGGTCGGGCGTAGGCGTGGGCCAGGGACCGGAGTATGGCCCAGATGTTCTCAGACCCGAGCTTGTCAGATGACAGGAGGTCGGCCCAGTCGGGTCAGGCGCCACACCGTACGCCACTTCATCGGTCTGCGAGGTCCGCAGGGCGTCGTCCAGCCCTCCTTGAAGCCGCCGAACCAGGCCTTGAGCGCGGGGCGCGAGGGCTTCCTGGCCAGGGTCAGGAGCATCCACACACCAAGGTAGACCGGGACCAGGAGCGCGGGCAGGTTGCGGCGGGCCAGCCAGACGCGGTTGCGGGCGACCATCCGGTGGTAGACCGCGTGCCGCGAGGGGGCGGTCGTGGGGTGGAAGAGCACCATGTCGGCGCGGTAGTCGATCATCCAGCCCGCGTTCAGGGCACGCCAGGCGAGGTCGGTCTCCTCGTGGGCGTAGAAGAACTCGTCGGGCAGGCCGCCGACCTCGGCCATGACCTGCGTACGGACGGCGTTGGCGCCGCCGAGGAAGGTCGTCACGCGCGAGGAGTGCATCGGGTCGGAGGCGCGCAGGCGCGGCACGTGGCGGCGCTGGGTCTCCCCGGTGTCCGGGTCGGCGATGCGGAAGCTGATGATGCCGAGCTTCGGGTCGGCGGCGAACGCCTCGCGGCACAGCTGGGCCGTGTCCGTGTTGGCGAGCAGGCCGTCGTCGTCGAGGAAGAGCAGGACGTCGACGTCGGTGCCGCCGGGTCCGAAGGCCTCGATGCCGACATTGCGACCGCCGGGGATGCCGAGGTTCTCCGGCAGCTCGACGGTGCGTACGCCATTGGGGACCTCGGGCACGGGGGCGCCGTTGCCGACGACCACCACCTCGACCGGGTCGCCGTCCTGCTTGGCGACCGAGTCGAGGAGGGCGCGCAGCTCCTGCGGCCGGTTGCCCATGGTGATGATGACCGCGCCGACCTTCAGGGGCCGGCTCCCCGCCGCACTCACTTGAGCCTGCTGGAGGCGAGGATGGACACGAGGTGCAGCAGGGTCTGGAGGAGTGCGATACCCGCGAGTACGGCGACACCGATCCGTGAGAAGAGCAGGTCACCGCGGACCGAGTCCACGATCGCGAGGACCAGGATGAGCAGGGACGCCTCGATGCCGAGCACGAGCCGGTGGAACTTGAGCGCGCCCGCGGCCCTGCGGGCCAGGGCCATGCCGGAGGAGCGCGGCTCGGCGGCCGACTCCTTGACCGGCGCGAGGCCCTGCTGGTGACGGGCGACACCGACGAGGTCGGTCTCCGCCTTGATCAGGATGGCACCGAGCGCGGCGAGGGTGCCGAGGAAGGCCCACAGCCAGTCGATGCGCCCCGAGCCCCACAGGTCGGCGGCGCGCAGGCCGAAGCCGACGAGCACCGCGGCGTCGCAGAGGTAAGCGGCGACGCGGTCCAGGTAGACCCCGGCCATGGAGTACTGCTTGCGCCAGCGGGCGATCTCGCCGTCGACGCAGTCGAGCAGGAGATACAGCTGGACCATGATCACGCCGAGCACGGCGCCCGTGATCCCCGGCACCAGAAGCGCCGGGGCGGCGAGGGCGCCGGCCACGGTCATCAGATACGTGAGCTGGTTGGGCGTGATCCTGGTGTTCACCAGGTAGCGGTCGCAGCGCAGCGAGATCTCTCGCATGTACAGGCGTCCCGCCCAGTGCTCACCGCTGCGCCGGTCCTTCACCCCTGCGGGGTGAACGACGGGGCGGAGTTCAGCTACCGATGGCCTTGGCATAGTCGGCGTATGCGTCCTTGATCTGGTCGGAATTCAGATTGAGGTGCTCGAGGATCGTGTAGCGCCCGGGGCGCGTCTGCGGGGCGTACTCCACGACCTGGACGAACTCGTCCACGGTGAAGCCGATCTCCTCCGGCGTCACGGGGAGGCCGTGCCTGCGCAGGACCTCCACCATGTACAGCGACTCCTCGCGCGCTCCACGCAGGAACATCGCGAAGGCCGCGCCCAGGCCGCACTGCTCGCCGTGGCTGGCGGCGCGCTTGGGGAAGAGGAGGTCGAAGGCGTGGTTGATCTCGTGGCAGGCGCCGGACGCCGGGCGGGAGTCGCCCGACACGGACATCGCGATGCCGGTGAGGACCAGACCCTCGGCGAGGACCTGCAAAAAGCTGTCGTCGCCGACGCCGCCGGGGTGGCGCAGGACGGCCTCGCCGGCCTGGCGTGCCATCGCGGCCGCGAGGCCGTCGATGTCCTCGCCGCGTTCACGGGCGGCGAGCTCCCAGTCCGCGATCGCGGAGATGTTGGACAGGGCGTCGCCGATGCCGGAGCGCACGAACCGTACGGGGGCCTCACGGATCACGTCGAGGTCGATGACGACCGCGATGGGGTTCGGCACTCCGTACGAGCCGCGGCCCGCGTCGTTGTCGAGCGTGGCGACCGGCGAGCACAGACCGTCGTGCGACAGGTTCGTCGCTACGGCGACCAGCGGGGCGCCGACGCGCGCGGCGGCGAACTTGGCACAGTCGATGATCTTGCCGCCGCCGAGGCCGACGACCGCGTCGTAGCGGCCCTTCTTGATGGCGTCGGCGAGCTTGATGGCGTCATCGAGCGTGCCGCCGCCGACCTCGAACCACTCGGCGGTGGGCAGCGACGGTTCGAGCCGCTGGCGCAGCACGGCGCCGGAGCCGCCGCTGATCGCGATGGCGAGCTTGCCGGTGGACGAGCAGATCCGCTGGTCCGCGAGGACACCGGCCAGGTCGTTGAGCGCCCCGGGCCGGATGTCCACGACGACCGGCGAGGGGATGAGCCTCGTCAGTACTGGCACGCGATCTCCCGCCCCTTGGCGAGGTCGTCGTGGTTGTCGATCTCGACCCACTTGACGTCGCCGATCGGCTCCACGTCGATCTTGAAGCCGCGGTTGACGAGCTCCTGGTAGCCGTCCTCGTAGTACAGGTCGGGGTCGCGCTCGAAGGTCGTCTTCAGGGCGTCGGCCAGCTGCTCGGCGGCGTCGCCCTCGATGAGCGTGACACCGATGTACTCACCGGTGGCCGTCGCCGGGTCCATGAGCTTGGTGATCTTCTGGACGCCCTTCTCGGGGTCCACGATGACCTTCATCTCCTCGTCGGCGAGGTTCTTCACCGTGTCGAGGGCGAGGATGATCTTCTTGCCTTCGCCGCGGGCGGCGAGCAGCGTCTTCTCGACGGAGACGGGGTGCACGGTGTCGCCGTTGGCGAGGATCACCGTGTGCTTGATCGCGTCACGACCGCACCAGAGGGAGTAGGCGTTGTTCCACTCCTCCGCCTTGTCGTTGTCGATCAGCGTGAGCTTGAGGCCGTACTTCTCCTCGAGCGCCGCCTTGCGGTCGTAGACCGCCTCCTTCTTGTAGCCGACGATGATCGCGACCTCGGTCAGACCGATCTCCGCAAAGTTGCCGAGGGTCAGGTCGAGGATGGTGGTGTCACCGTCGACCGGCACCAGGGCCTTGGGAAGCGTGTCGGTGTAGGGGCGAAGACGCCGTCCGGCGCCGGCCGCCAGCACGAGGCCGATCATGCGGGTTCTCCTTCATCGTGTACGGCGGGTGCTCCACGTTTGTGAGCGGTCACCCAGTAGCGGATGCTCTCGACGAGCACCACGAGTGCCACGGCCACGGCGAGTGCCGTGAGCGCGACGGTGAAATCTGTGTCGGTGAGCAGAGCGGCGGCGAGAGCGACCGCCAGCGTCCTGCCCTCATGCCCGCCGATCGCCCGCACCAGCCAGTGCGGCGGCGCTCCCGCGTCGCCGCGAATGCGGTACACCGTGTCGTAGTGATGGTAGGCGACAGCGGACACCAGTCCGAAAGCCGCCGGCAGGGCACCGTTCACGTCCGCGTTGGCGGCCAGCAGCAGGATCGTGCCGTACTCGGCCGCGCGGAAGAACGGCGGAACGAGCCAGTCGAGGGCGCCCTTGAGGGGGCGGGCCACGGCGAGACCCGAAGTGATGACGTAGATCACCGCGGCGACGATCACCCACGGGCTGCCGTACGACGTGAGTCCCGCCACGCAGGCGATCACCGCACCGCCGACGAAGGCGAGGGCCGGCGCGGGCAGCGACGGACCGCGGAACCTGAGTGCCGCGAAGGCGGAGGCGAGCGGTCCGGTGTCGGCGAGGTCCGCGAGTGCCTGCGCCGCGCGGTCGGTGCGGGTCGCCCTGCGGGTCAGCGAGCGCAGAACGCGGCCCGCCGTGGTGTAGCAGGCGGCGAGGCCGCAGCCGATGAGCAGCACGATCAGCGTGATGCGCGGGGTGGTCACGGCGGTGAGTACGGCGATCAGCGCCCAGCGCTCGCCGATCGGCAGCACGATCATCCGGCGCAGCCAGACCGTCCAGCCGACACTGTCGAGCTTGTCCGAAAGGGCGGCCGTGGGGCTGGTGTTGGCCGTCGCGTCGTGGTTCGCCTCGTTGAAGGAGAAGTCCACGACGTGGCGGCAGGTCTGCAGGACCATCGCACCGAGCGCGAGCGCCCATACGTCGTCTCCGCCGCGGGCCGCGCCGAGCGCGAGGCCCGCGTAGTAGGCGTACTCCTTCGCGCGGTCGAACGTCGCGTCCAGCCAGGCGCCCAGCGTCGAGTACTGCAGGGAGTAGCGGGCGAGCTGCCCGTCCGTGCAGTCCAGGACGAAGGAGAAGAGCAGCAGGAGACCGGCCGCGACGAAGCCGCCCCGGGTACCGGTGGCCGCGCAGCCCGCCGCGATCAGGGCGACAAGGAGCGAGGCGGTGGTGACCTGGTTCGGGGTGAGGCCCCGGCGCGCGCACCAGCGGGCGATGTGGCGCGAGTAGGGAGAGATGCAGTACGTCGTGAAGAAGCCGTCCCGCGACTTGACGGCCGTGCGCAGGCGTACGGCTTCGTCGTCCACGGCGGCGACGGCCTGGCGTGCCTCGTTCCGCGTCTGCGGGTCGCTGGGCACGGTGGCGACGAGGGTGCCGAGTTCGGGTCGGTGGAGCGCGCGGCCCTCGGCTTCGATCGCCTCGGCCACGTGGTCCGCGAGTGCCTCGACCGTCACGGTGGAGCCGCCGCCGTTGCCGGAGCCGGCGGTGGCGCGCAGGGCGCGCGCCAGGTCGGCTCGGGCCTCGGGCTGAGCGGTGACGGCGCCGGGGACGGCCGACGCGGCGAAGCGCGGGTCCGTCAGGCCGAGTCGGAGCGCGTGGACGTGGCCCACGAAACGCGCGTCGACGACCGCGACCCGCTGCCCGCCAGGTACGGCGGCGAGCAGCGTTTCGGTGTCCGCGGCGTCGGATGCGACCCGGACGTCAAACCCCAGGGACCGCAGATCGCCTTCGAGCGGCGACCCGGGGACCGGCTGACCGGTCAGGATGGCGGTCGACAGACGAACTCACTCCTTGATTGCCGGCGCGGCTCGCGCCGGGCACGTGCGTGATGAGGGGCGCCCCTGGCCGGCAGCGGCCGGGCGGCACGTCGGCAGAGGCTATCGGATGATGGGAAGCGGGCGTTCACCGCCCGTTTACGGCCCGATAAGCACGGCCTGCGAGGGCCAACGCCGACTCGATCATCATGGTCGATCGGAGGCGGCGGCCACAAACCGCGCTTCATGCGACCGGCACAAACGACATAAAGTCGACGCCCATGACATGGATGATCACAGGTGGAGCGGGTTATATCGGGGCACATGTGGCGCGGGCCATGGCCGGTGCCGGGGAGCGGGTCGTCGTCCTTGACGACGTCTCGGCCGGGGTGCCGGAGCGACTCCCCGCGGACATCCCTCTCATTAGGGGCTCATCACTCGACGGCGATCTGCTGCGGCGGGTCTTCGCCGAGCACGAGGTGACGGGTGTGGTGCATCTCGCGGCCCGCAAGCAGGTCGGCGAATCCGTGGAGCAGCCGCTGCGCTACTACCGGGAGAACGTCGGCGGCCTGGTGACGCTGCTCGAAGCGGTGGCCGAGGCCGGCATCAAGCGGTTCGTCTTCTCCTCGTCGGCCGCGGTGTACGGCAACCCGCCCGCCGTGGATCTGGTGACGGAGGCCACGCCCTGCGTACCGATCAACCCCTACGGCGAGACGAAGCTCGCCGGGGAGTGGCTGGTGCGGGCCGCCGGGCGGGCGCACGGCATCGCGACCGTGTGCCTGCGCTACTTCAACGTGGCGGGCGCCGCGGCCCCCGAGCTCGCGGACACCGGGGTCTACAACGTGATCCCGATGGTCTTCGACCGGCTCACCCATGACGAGGCGCCGCGGATCTTCGGTGACGACCACCCGACCCCGGACGGCACCTGCGTCCGCGACTACATCCACGTCGCCGATCTCGCCGACGCCCACCTCGCGGCGGCCCGCCGCGTCCAGGCCCGCCCCGAGGGCGACCTGACGGTGAACATCGGCCGCGGCGAGGGCGTTTCCGTACGCGAACTCGTCACGCTCATCGGCGAGGTGTCCGGTGACGGCCGCCCGGCGCTCGTCGAGCCGCGCCGCGAGGGCGACGCCCCGCGCGCCGTCGCGGACGCCGGCCTGGCCGCCGACGAGCTGGGCTGGAAGGCGCGGCGCGGGGTACGCGAGATGGTCGAATCCGCGTGGGCGGGTTGGTGCCTCCACCACCCCGACGCGCGCCGCTCCTGATCGCGTCAACGCTCTGACCTGCGGTCATTTCCGCAGGTCAGAGCATATGAC
Organism: Streptomyces sp. NPDC033180; assembly: GCF_055577645.1. NCBI lineage: Bacteria > Bacillati > Actinomycetota > Actinomycetes > Kitasatosporales > Streptomycetaceae > Streptomyces > Streptomyces sp. NPDC033180. Next base: position 17,592 of record NZ_JBVIPU010000007.1, read on the forward strand.
AACGGTGTTCAGTGCCGTGTTGCCGGATACCCCCCACCCGTAGTTCACTGTGGTCGCGACAGACACGCGACCGGGGAACAGAAGACCGATACCGAGCACACGGAGGCGGCTTCCATGGGGGCTGGGCACGACCACGGACATACGCACGGGGGAACGGCGACGGCGGCGTACCGAGGGCGGCTGCGCATCGCGCTGTCCATCACGATCACCGTCATGGTGGTCGAGATCGTCGGCGGCATCATGGCGGATTCGCTCGCGCTCATCGCTGACGCGACGCACATGGCGACGGACGCGTTGGGCCTCGGCATGGCACTGCTCGCGATCCAGTTCGCGAACCGCCCGGCGACGGAGAACCGCACCTTCGGCTACGCGCGCGCCGAGATCCTCGCCGCGCTCGCCAACTGCCTGCTGCTGCTGGGCGTCGGCGGCTACGTCCTGTTCGAGGCGATCCAGCGGTTCATCACGCCCGCCGAGACCGAGGGCGGCCTGACCATCGTCTTCGGCGTCATCGGCCTGGTGGCGAACATCGTCTCGCTCTCGCTCCTGATGCGCGGCCAGAAGGACAGTCTGAACGTGCGCGGCGCCTTCCTCGAGGTCATGGCCGACGCGCTGGGCTCACTGGCCGTGATCGTCGCCGCGGTGCTCATCCTGACGACCGGCTGGCAGGCGGCCGACCCGATCGCCTCGCTGGTCATCGGCCTCATGATCGTCCCGCGTACGGTGAAGCTGCTGCGCGAGACCCTGAACGTGCTCCTGGAGTCCGCGCCGAAGGGCGTCGAGATGGGTGAGGTCCGCTCGCACATACTGGATCTGCCGGGCGTCGAGGACGTCCACGACCTGCATGCCTGGACCATCACTTCGGGAATGCCGGTCCTCTCCGCACATGTGGTCGTCAGTACCGAGACGCTGAACGCGATCGGCCACGAGAAGATGCTGCACGAACTGCAGGGCTGCCTGGGCGACCACTTCGACGTCGAGCACTGCACCTTCCAGTTGGAGCCGGTCGGCCACGCGGAGCACGAGACGAAGCTCTGCCACTGACACCGGTGAGGGTGGCTTCCGGTGGTTCCTTGCCTGCGGGGCCGGTCGCGTACGGCAGACTTGAGGCTCGAAGACCGAAGCGAAGGATGGGTATGCCGACCACACCTGCCACCGCGGCGAACAGCTCGTCGAACGGCACCGGAGAAGCGATCTTGCTGGAACTCGTCGACGAGGACGGCAGGACGATCGGCACAGCGGAGAAACTCTCCGCGCATCAGGCGCCCGGGCAGCTGCACCGGGCGTTCTCCGTCTTCCTCTTCGACGAGCAGGGGCGGCTGCTGCTGCAGCAGCGCGCCCTGGGCAAGTACCACTCCCCCGGCGTCTGGTCGAACACCTGCTGCGGCCACCCGTACCCGGGTGAGGCTCCGTTCGCGGCCGCCGCGCGCCGCACGTACGAGGAGCTGGGCGTCTCGCCCTCACTGCTCGCGGAGGCGGGCACGGTGCGCTACAACCACCCGGACCCCGACTCGGGCCTGGTGGAGCAGGAGTTCAACCACCTCTTCGTGGGGATGGTCCAGGCGCCGCTGCGGCCCGACTCGACCGAGGTCGGCGAGACCGCGTTCGTGACGGCCGCGGAGCTGGCGGAGCGGCATGCGCAGGGGCCGTTCTCGGCGTGGTTCATGACCGTCCTCGACGCGGCGCGGCCCGCGATCCGGGAGCTGACGGGGTCTTCCGCCGGTTGGTGAGAGCCCGCTGGTGGAGCCGACCCGGTGAGAACCGGTTGGCGCGTCAACTCCCGTCAGGGGACACGCCGTTGGGCTTCAGGGGCAGGGCGGCCCAGATGACCTTGCCCCCGCTCGCGGTGTGCTCGACGTCGCAGGCACCGCCCGCCTCCTGGGTGATCTCGCGCACGAGGAGCAGGCCGCGGCCGCCGGTCTGGCCGTGGTCGGCCACCAGGGCGGTCGGGCGGTAGGGGTGGTCGTCCTCCACGGAGACCCGCACCCACTCGGCGCCGACCGCCACCTCCACCGCGAGCATCGGCGAGAGCAGGGCCGCGTGCCGCACCGCGTTGGTGACCAGTTCGGAGACGATCAGGAGCAGGCCCTGCACGAGGTCGTCCGACACGGGCACGCCCTGCCGGGCCAACAGGTCACGTACCGCGTGCCGGGCCTGGGGCACCGAGGCGTCCACGGCGGCGGCGGTGAACCGCCACACGCCTTCGTAGGGCACCTTTGCGGGCTCCCGGGGGAGAGGGCCGGGCCCGCTCCCGTCGTCGCCCATCGTCGGGTCGCCACCCTTGCGCTCGATTGTCACCACGCATCGAGTGTTGGGAATGTCCTGGTCCGGACCGTAGCACTGACCAGAAGTCAGCGACTATCGACGGAATTTGATCACTGCCGCCCGAGCGGTGTCAGTTGTGCGACTGCTCCTGCTCTCACGGTTTCGCTTCACGCGTTCTTCGGCTTGTACGGGTTGTTCGGGCCGCTCGGGCCGTCCGGGCCGCTCGGGTCCTTCGGGTCGTCCGCCGGCCGGTCCTTTGCGACCATGCTCACGATCCGGCGCCCGCCAAGGCCCGCGGCGAGCAGACCGAGACCGTCGAAGAGCAGCGCCAGCGAGAAGAAGCAGCCGATCACGTACTGGCTGCTGCTCGGCCAGTTGGCGAGCACCAGGATGCCGAGCAGCAGCCCGAAGGCGCCCTGCACGAGCGTCCAGCCGAACTGCGGGCCGCGCACCACCAGGCTGCCGACCAGACGGAAGACACCACCGGTCAGGAAGAGCAGCGCGGCGAACATCGTCAGCGCCTCCGCCGCCACATCAGGCCTGCGGATGATCACGACTCCGGCGGCGAGATTCAGGGCTGCCACGACCACGCCGAGCCAGAAGAAGTTCGTGCCGCGCGACTGCACCGCGTGCAGCAGCCCGACACAGCCGCCGATCAGGAGCAGCCAGCCGAAGAGGAGCATGGAGGTGAGGGTGGCGACGCCCGTGTAGACGAGGCCGACGATCCCCGCCAGCGCGAGGATCGCCCCCAGCAGGGCGAGCAGGCCCAGACTGCGGCTGAGCTGCCTGGCGCCCTGGGTGTCGGTCGTGGCGCTCTCGGATCGGGCCATCAGCGTCTCCGTCCTGCTTCCCCCGCTGCGCAGAGTTCTCAGGGCCGCCCCTTCTTGATCGTACGTTCGAGTAGTGCGGATAGCATCCTGCGCATGAAGCCCCAGCTGAGGCAGGCCGTCACCCACGGCGTCGCCACCGTCGTCATCGACCATCCGGCGAAGCGCAACGCCATGACGGCGGACATGTGGCGCCAGGTGCCGCCGCTGCTCGCCGGGCTCGCCGCCGATCCGGCCGTGCGGGCGGTCGTGCTGACCGGCGAGGGCGGGACCTTCTGCGCGGGGGCCGACATCTCCTCGCTGCGCGAGGCGCCCGGTGAGGCGCAGGATCTGGCGGTACGGGCGGAGGAGGCGCTCGCGGCCTTCCCGAAGCCGACGCTGGCCGCGGTGCGCGGCTACTGCGTGGGAGGGGGAAGTCAGCTGGCCGCCGCCTGCGATCTGCGGTTCGCGGATGAGGGCGCGCTGTTCGGGATCACCCCGGCGAAGCTGGGGATCGTCTATCCCGCGTCGTCCACCCGGCGGCTGGTGTCGCTCGTGGGGCCCGCGTCCGCCAAGTACCTGTTGTTCTCCGGGGAGTTGATCGACGCGCAGCGTGCGCTGCGCACCGGTCTGGTGGACGAGGTGCTGCCCTCGGGGGAACTGGACAAGCGCGTTGCGGAGTTCACCGGGATCCTTTCCGCGCGCTCACAGCTGACGCAGGCGGCGGCCAAGGAGTTCGCCGCGGGACACACGGACCGGGACGCGTACTGGACCGGACAGGCCCACGCGGGCGGCGACACCGCCGAGGGCGTGGCCGCCTTCCTGGAGCGCCGCGAGCCGCGCTTCACCTGGACTCCGGGCGGCGGCGCTCCCGGCGACGGTGCTACTGGCTGAAGCGGCTGCCCGCGCGGAACTTCTCGACGAGGTGCGCGGGTGCCTTCTGCGGGGACCCGGCGTCGTAGGGCGGCTGCGGGTCGTACTCCGTGAGGAGCTGCACGGTCTGGGCCTGCTCATCGCCCGCGATCCGGCCGATCAGGGCGAGCCCCATGTCGATGCCGGAGGAGACCCCGGCCGCCGTGACGTACTTGCCGTCGAACACCACCCGCTCCTCCGTCGGCTCCACGCCGAACCGCTCGAGCTCCGCGAGGGCGAGCCAGTGCGAGGTGGCGCGGCGCCCCTTGATCAGTCCGGCGGCGGCGAGCAGGAGGGAGCCGGTGCACACGGACGTCGTCCAGGTACTGGTGGCGTCGGCGGACCGCAGCCAGCCCAGGAGCGCCTCGTCCGCCATGTGATCGCTCTGGCCGGGGCCGCCGGGGACGACCACGACGTCGGGGTCGGGTACGTCGGCGAAGGCGCGGTCGGCGACGAGCGCGAGGGAGCCGTTGTCGTTGCGCACCGGACCGGGGCGCTCGGCCACGAAGAGGGTCTCGGCGCCGGGCATGCGGCTGAGGGTCTCGTACGGGCCGACCGCGTCCAGGGCGGTGAAGCGTTCGAACAGGGCGATGGCGATCTGCATGGAGTGCCTATCTGTTGAGGGCGGGAGCCCGCTGAGGGGCGAGAGGGGCGTGGAAGCGCCGCCGGTACTCGGCGGGCGCCGCGCCGAGGGTCTTGACGAAGGCGCGGCGCATCGCTTCCGGGGTGCCGTAGCCGCAGGCGCGCGAGACCTCCTCGACGCCGTGGGAGGTGTCCTCCAGGAGCCGGCGCGCGTGCTCGACGCGCACACGCTCGACGTACTTGCCCGGCGTCATCCCCGTCTCCGTCTGGAACGCTCGGGCGAAGTGCCGGGGCGAGAGCCGGGCGCGGGCGGCGAGCGACTCGACGCAGAGGTTCTCGTCCGGGTGCTCGGTGATCCACTGCTGGACCTCGCGCAGGGGCTCGCGCCGCGCGGTCTGGGCGGCGAGCTGGGCGCTGAACTGCGCCTGGTTCCCCGGGCGTCGCAGGAAGACGACGAGATGCCGCGCGACCGTCAGCGCCTCGTCACGGCTCAGGTCCTCCTCGACCAGGGCCAGGGCCAGGTCGATGCCCGCGGTCACGCCCGCGGAGGTCGCGACATGGCCGTCGCGGACGAAGATCGGGTCGGGGTCGACCTCGATGGCGGGGTGGTCGCGGGCGAGCTGGGCGCAGTACGCCCAGTGGGTCGCCACCCGGCGGCCGTCCAGGAGCCCGGCCTCGGCGTACAGGATCGCGCCGGTGCAGACCGAGACCAGGCGCCGCGCGCGCGGGGCGTTCGTCCGCAGCCAGTCGATCAGGCGGGGGTCGGCCTCACGGCTGCCCAGACCGCCCGGGGCGAGCAGGGTGTGCGGCACGGGGGCGTTCGCGAGAGAGGAGTCCGGTACGAGCGTGAGTCCGCTGGAGGTGCGTACGGGAGCGCCGTCCAGGGACGCCGTGCGGATGCGGTACGCCGGGACGTCACCGCCGCGGCAGGTGGCGGCGCCCGCGAAGACCTCCACCGGCCCCGTGACGTCGAGACTCTGGACCCCGTCGAAGAGGACGACCAGGACAGTTCGCTGCTCCATGCCATGATTCTTGGCCCTGGGCGCGATGGCCGCAATGACGGATGGCCCTCCTTTCCTGCCATCGGCAGAGCGACGCGGGGGCGGGCCGGCCGGGGTGGCGCCCCGGGCTTCACCTCATACCAACCAGTCGGTAGCGTGCGGTCATGACTTCTCTCAGGCCCTCCTCCCCGGCCGCGGCGCTGCACCCGCGCGCGGGTCGCCGGTGTCACACCGTGCTCAATTCGCTGCACTCGACGCACTACTTCTCCCCCGACGTGGGCCGGGAGCTGGGCGCGATCGGGATCACCCACCCCAGGGCCGTCAACTTCGCCGTTCGCACGGCGGCCATGGGACCGGTCGGCGCCGGCGTGGTCACGGCGGCGTTCTACAGCTACAAGCACGAGACCGTCGCCCGCCACGTGCCGGACATCTGGAGCGTGGCGTCCCCCGAGGACGTCCTTGCGGCACGCCTGCGTGCCGTCGACGCGACGCTGAGGCGCCTCCTCGGAGAGGAAGCCCTCGCGTCCCCGGAGATGGCGGAGGCGGCGGAGCTCGCGCTGCGCGCCGCCGAGGCCTGCTCCCGTTCCGCACGGCCGCTCTACGCCGCCCACGCCGACCTGCCCGTACCCGAGCAGCCGCACCTCGCGCTCTGGCATGCCGCGACGCTGCTGCGCGAGCACCGGGGCGACGGGCACCTCACCGCCCTCCAGTACGCCGAACTCGACGCCCTGGAGGCGCTGGTGAGCCACACGGCGACCGGCAAGGGCATGACGCCGAAGTGGAACTTCACCACGCGCGGCTGGAACCAGGAGGACTGGGACGCCGCAGTGGAGCAGCTCCGCGCCCGCGGACTGCACGACGGAGTGTCCGAGTTGACCGAGGCGGGCGTCGCGCTGCGCAAGGACGTCGAAGAGGCCACGGACCGCCTCGACCGGGCACCGTACGAGCACTTGGGCGCGGCCGGAGTGGAGCGCCTGACGGAACTGGGGACCGTGTTCGCGGGCGCGGCGCTCAACGCGGGGGCGTTCCCGGCGGATCTGCTCGGCAAGGAGTAGCCCCCTCCACTTGCCCCGCACAGGCAAGGCCGCGGTGCAGGCATGGACGGCGCCGTGCGAGGTACCCGTCCGTCTCCGGTCCCGCGCGCTTGGCGCAGGACCGGGCGACGAAAGGGGAAATCCCGTGTTCCGAGCGATCGCAGATGTCCTGCGTCAGATCGGCGCGGCACTCGCCACCGTGGTGACGCTGCCGTTCCGCGCCGTTGCCCGGCTCTTCGGCGGTGCCTCCAGCTCCACACGGCGAGGCGGACGCCGGTCGGGACGCCGCCCCGGGCGGGCACGCCGGGTCTGATCCCCCCGCTGTCGGTGCCACCTGCCACAATTGCCCCGCAACCCCAGTGAGAAGGCGGGAAACGTGGCACCTCTGCAGACGTCCACTCCAGCATCGATCGAAGGCAGGATCGCCGAAGAACTCGGCGTACGGGAGCGGCAGGTGAAGGCCGCCGTCGACCTGCTCGACGGCGGCTCGACGGTGCCCTTCATCGCTCGCTACCGCAAGGAAGCGACCGAGATGCTCGACGACGCGCAGCTGCGTACGCTCGAGGAGCGGTTGCGCTATCTGCGGGAGCTCGAGGAGCGGCGCGCGGCGATCCTCGAATCGGTGCGCGAGCAGGGCAAGCTCACCGACGACCTTGAGGAGCGGATCCGCGCGGCGGACACCAAGGCGCGGCTCGAGGACATTTACCTGCCGTTCAAGCCGAAGCGGCGTACGAAGGCGCAGATCGCCCGTGAGGCGGGACTCGAGCCGCTGGCCGACGGTCTGCTGGGCGACCCGTCGGTGGACCCGCTCGCCGCGGCCGCGGCCTTCGTGGACGCCGACAAGGGCGTCGCAGAACCGCAGGCCGCCCTGGACGGCGCCCGCGCGATCCTCGCCGAGCGGTTCTCCGAGGACGCCGACCTGATCGGCGAGCTGCGCGAGCGCATGTGGGTGCGCGGCCGCCTCGCCGCGAAGGTCCGCGAGGGCAAGGAGGAGGCGGGCGCCAAGTTCGCCGACTACTTCGATTTCGCCGAGCCCTTCAAGGAGCTGCCGTCGCACCGCGTCCTCGCGATGCTGCGCGGCGAGAAGGAGGACGTCCTCGACCTCGTCCTCGAACCGGAGGAGGCCACCGAGGGCCCGTCCTCGTACGAGGGGATGGTCGCCCACCGCTTCGGCGTCGTGGACCGCGGCCGCCCGGGCGACAAGTGGCTGCAGGACACGGTGCGTTGGTCCTGGCGGACCCGCATCCTGGTGCACCTGGGGATCGACCTGCGCCTTCGGCTGCGTACCGCCGCCGAGGACGAGGCCGTGCGGGTCTTCGCGTCGAACCTGCGCGACCTGCTGCTCGCCGCACCGGCGGGCACGCGCGCGACGCTGGGGCTCGACCCCGGTTTCCGTACGGGTGTGAAGGTCGCCGTGGTCGACGCGACCGGCAAGGTCGTCGCGACGGACGTCATCAACCCGCACGTCCCTGCCAACAAGTGGGACCAGTCCCTGGCCACCCTCGCGAAGCTCGCCAAGGAGCACGCGGTCGACCTGATCGCGATCGGGAACGGCACTGCGTCCCGCGAGACGGACAAGCTCGCCGGTGAACTGATCACGAAGCACCCGGAGTTGAACCTCACGAAGGTGATGGTCTCCGAGGCGGGCGCGTCGGTGTACTCCGCTTCGGCCTTCGCCTCGCAGGAGCTGCCCGACATGGACGTGTCGCTGCGCGGCGCCGTGTCGATCGCCCGGCGCCTCCAGGACCCGCTCGCCGAGCTGGTGAAGATCGACCCGAAGTCCATCGGCGTCGGTCAGTACCAGCACGACCTCTCCGAGGTGAAGCTGTCCCGCTCGCTCGACGCGGTCGTCGAGGACTGTGTGAACGGCGTCGGCGTGGACGTGAACACCGCGTCCGCCCCGCTGCTCTCCCGGGTCTCCGGCATCGGCGCGGGCCTCGCCGAGAACATCGTGACGCACCGCGACACGAACGGCCCCTTCTCCTCCCGCAAGGGCCTCAAGGACGTGGCACGGCTCGGCCCCAAGGCGTACGAGCAGTGCGCGGGCTTCCTGCGCATCCGGGGCGGCGACGACCCGCTGGACGCCTCCAGCGTGCACCCCGAGGCGTATCCGGTGGTGCGCAGGATGGCGAAGAAGACAGGCGGCGAGGTCGCCTCGCTGATCGGCGACACGGGGACGCTGCGCTCGCTCAGGGCGGACGAGTTCGTGGACGAGTCCTTCGGTCTGCCCACGGTGAGCGACATCCTGAAGGAGCTGGAGAAGCCGGGGCGTGACCCGCGTCCCGCGTTCAAGACGGCGACCTTCAAGGACGGCGTCGAGAAGATCTCCGACCTCGCGTCCGGGATGGTCCTGGAGGGGGTCGTCACGAACGTGGCGGCGTTCGGCGCCTTCGTGGACATCGGTGTCCACCAGGACGGGCTCGTGCATGTCTCCGCGATGTCCAAGACGTTCGTCAAGGACCCGCGGGACGTGGTGAAGCCGGGCGACATCGTCAAGGTGAAGGTGATGGACGTCGACATTCCGCGCAAGCGGATCTCGCTGACGCTGCGCCTGGACGACGAGGCCGCGGCGGACACCACCGGGGAGCGCCCCAAGCGCGGCGGGCGTCCCCCGCAGCAGCGGCAGCAGGGCGGCCAGCGACCCCAGCGGCAGGGCGGTGGCGGCGGCCAGCGCAAGGAGCGCCAGGGGCCGCCGCCGGCCAACGACGCGATGGCTGACGCCCTGCGACGGGCCGGACTACTGGACCCCAAGAAGCGCTGATCCAGGGAGAGTTGACGGAGGTCAGGGTGACAGCTCGGTCACCTTGCCCTCCGTCACCTCCAGACGCCTCGTGACCCGTACGGCGTCCAGCATCCTGCGGTCGTGCGTCACCAGGAGCAGCGTGCCCTCGTACGCCTCCAGGGCGGACTCCAGCTGCTCGATGGCGGGCAGGTCTAGGTGGTTCGTCGGCTCGTCGAGGACCAGCAGGTTGACGCCACGGCCCTGGAGCAGCGCGAGACCCGCCCGGGTGCGTTCACCCGGGGAGAGGGTGGCCGCCGGGCGCAGGACGTGCGCCGCCTTCAGACCGAACTTGGCGAGCAGCGTGCGGACTTCGGCCGGTTCGGTGTCGGGTACGGCCGCGCAGAACGCGTCCAGGAGCGACTCCGGGCCGTGGAACAGCGCGCGGGCCTGGTCGACCTCGCCGACGAGCACTCCGGAGCCGAGGGTCGCGTATCCCGCGTCCGTGGGAACGCGGGTCAGCAGGGTGCCGAGCAGGGTCGACTTACCCGAGCCGTTCGCGCCGGTGATCGCCACCCGGTCCGCCCAGTCGATCTGCAGCGTCACGGGGCCCAGGGTGAAGTCGCCGCGGTGCACCTCGGCGTCCCGGAGGGCGGCGACGACGCTGCCGGAGCGTGGCGCCGACGCGATCTCCATGTGCAGCTCCCACTCCTTGCGGGGCTCGTCGACGACGTCGAGCCGCTCGATCATGCGCTGCGTCTGACGCGCCTTCGCCGCCTGCTTCTCGCTGGCGTCGCTGCGGAAGTTCCGGCCGATCTTGTCGTTGTCGCCCGCCTTGCGACGGGCGTTCTTGACGCCCTTGTCCATCCAGGAGCGCTGCATCTGGGCGCGGCCCTCCAGGGCGGACTTCTTGTCGGCGTACTCCTCGAACTCGTCGCGCGCGTGCCTGCGCGCGACGTCACGCTCCTCCAGATAGGCGTCGTAGCCGCCGCCGTAGAGGTTGATCTGCTGCTGGGCGAGGTCGAGTTCGAGGACCTTGGTGACGGTGCGGGTGAGGAACTCGCGGTCGTGGCTGACGACCACGGTGCCGGCGCGCAGTCCGCGGACGAAGCTCTCCAGTCGTTCGAGGCCGGCCAGGTCGAGGTCGTTGGTCGGCTCGTCCAGGAGGAACACGTCGTAGCGGGAGAGGAGCAGCGAGGCGAGGCCCGCGCGGGCGGCCTGGCCACCGGAGAGGGAGGTCATGGTCTTGTCGAGGCCGACGTCGAGGCCCAGCGAGGCGGCGACCTCCTCCGCCCGCTCGTCCAGGTCGGCGCCGCCGAGAGCCAGCCAGCGCTCCAGGCTGAGCGCGTACGCGTCGTCCGCGCCCGGGGTTCCGTCGACCAGGCCCTGGGTGGCCTCGTCCATGGTCCGCTGGGCCTCGGCGACACCGGTGCGGCGGGCCAGGAAGGCGCGGATGGACTCGCCGGGGCGGCGGTCGGGCTCCTGCGGGAGGTGCCCCACGGCCGCGGTGGGCGGAGACAGGCGCAGCTCGCCGCTCTCGGGGGTGTCAAGGCCCGCGAGGAGGCGCAGGAGGGTCGACTTGCCGGCGCCGTTGGCACCGACCAGGCCGATGACGTCGCCGGGGGCGACGACGAGATCCAGAGCGGAGAAGAGGGAGCGGTCGCCGTGGCCGGCGGCGAGGTTCTTGGCGACGAGGGTTGCGGTCATCAGGGGGTCGAGTTTAGGCGAGCCCGAGCCCTGCCGATCCAGCAGCACGAGCGACGGCACCGCAACCGGGCCTGCCCGGCCATCCGCCCCTGCGCCCACTCCCCCGCGGTCTGCGTCGCAGGCCCCGGCCTCGGCCACCGCAGGCGCCCCGCGAGCGGCGGCTCAGGACCCTCGCGGACTCGCCCGCGGGGCGAGCAGCACGCCGCAGCCCTGCGCGCGCTACCGCACTATCGGTGCCGTCAGGACGCTGTCCGTCGTCCGGGCCACCACGAACGACTCCCCCTTTGTCGCCTTGGCGTCCAGGGCCACGCGGTGCTCCCCCGGCTCCAGGACGCCGTCGAAGACCTCGTGGACCTGGGTGCGGGAGAGCCTGTCCAGGCGGTACGCGATGAGCTGGACGCGGCAGGTCGAGGTGATCTCCACGTCCGCCGAGCCGTCCGCCGCCGCGAGGCGGGTCAGTCGGCGCTGCTCCAACGGGCTGCGGTCCAGAGCGTGTTCTATCTGCGCGACCAGGAGCGGGATGATCGGGGCCAGGCCGTCGACGTACGCGACCTGGAGTCCCGCGCCCTCGAACGCCGCGCGTACCCCCTCGCGTGTCCCCGCCGGGACGGACCGCCCGAAGGCCACCGCCCCGTACGTCCGCAGCTCGTCCGGCGGCACGCCCGCCGCGTCCGCCGCGATCTCGGCGCCGACACCGATCGTGCGCAGCGCCGCGGCGAGCTTGGCGAGGACGGCGACGCGGGCGCCGATCAGGAGCACCCTGCGTCGCGCCGCCGGTTCACCGCCGGCCAGCAACTGCCGCAGCGCCTCGCGGTATTCGGCGCCCTGGAAACAGAAGGGCCCTATGCCGTGGTAGCCGTTGAGCTTCAGGTCGGCCCGATCGGCCGTCTGCCAGGCGAAGTCCCGCCACACATAGGTGTCGGAGCCGTCCGGTGCCCGCTCGATGACCGCCGTGACGGCCCCGCACTCCAGACCTTCGCACTCGGGGCAGCCGTAGATGACGTGCCGCTCGTCGAGCAGGGGCGCTTCGGCCTCCAGGAGGAGTCCGCGCACATGGTGGGTGAAGATCGCGGGTGGTACGTCGGAGGCGAGCGGGGATACGGCGTCGAGGTCGGAGAGCTGGAACAGCAGCGGGCGCCCGTTCACGATGAAGTCGACGAAATCCCGGTGGACTTGGTAATCACCGTTGGCGAGAACTCCACCGGCGCGGATGGCCGGTGCCAGGCCGAAGGTCGCGTACTCGGCAGACATGGTGTGAGTATCCCCATCTGGGGGGCGATATGAGCACGGCATGACACATTCCGCTACGTACGCCCGCCCCCTCCCTGCTCGTGTACCAGGAGTTGGTGTCCCGGACCGCCCGGACCGGCCGCACGCATGGTCGATGGCGTACGACGCGAGACCCGGCTGGACGCGATCGGACGGGAACGCAGGAGGCGGCACACCTCGCGGACGAAGCGGCCGCCTCCTGAAGGTGGAGCGAACCCAGGGTCAACCGGAGCGAACTCAGACCGACTTGGTGGGAGTCTCCTCCTCGTCCCCGTTCTCGCTCGGGCCGATACGGATCTCGAAGTCGCCGTCGTACTGCTCGTGGCCCGCGATCACGGCCTTCTCGACGGCCTCCGTGCCGTGCTCGCCCCGGACGATCAGCGGGTCGTGGCGCAGGTCCCGCATCAGGGCGACACACATCCCGATCATCACCAGGGTGAAGGGCGCCGCCACGAGAATGGTGAGATTTCGCAGACCGGTCAGAGCGTCGTCGGAACCGTCACCGATCAACAGCATGATCGCGGCGACGGCTCCCGTCACCATGCCCCAGAAGATGACGACGAGCTTGCCCGGTTCGAGCGCGCCCTTCTGCGAGAGCGTGCCCATCACGATCGACGCGGCGTCGGCACCCGACACGAAGAAGATGCCCACGAGGATCATCACGAGCAGGCTCGTGACCGTGGCGATCGGGTACTCGTGCAGCAGGCCGAACAGCTGGGCCTCGGGCGTGGACTCGCCCTCGAGGCCGCCCCGCTCCTTGACCGTCATGGCGGAGCCGCCGAAGACGGCGAACCAGATCAGGCTGACCGTGCTGGGCACCAGGATGACGCCGCCGACGAACTGGCGGATGGTACGTCCCCGGCTGATCCTGGCGATGAACATGCCCACGAAGGGCGTCCACGAGATCCACCAGGCCCAGTAGAAGACGGTCCAGCCGCTGAGCCAGTCCGCGACACCCTTGCCGCTGGAGGCCTCGGTGCGGCCCATCAGCTGCGGGAGGTCGTCGAGGTAGGCGCCGAGGGATGTCGGCAGCATGTCCAGCATGATGACCGTGGGGCCCGCGATGAAGACGAACAGCACGAGGATCCCGGCGAGGACCATGTTGATGTTGGACAGCCACTGGACGCCCTTCTCCACACCGGAGACGGCGGACGCCACGAAGGCCAGGCTCAGCACGGCGATGATGACGACGAGCAGACCCGTGCCCGCGTCGTCCATCCAGTCGAGCACCTCGACGCCGCTGCCGATCTGCAACGCGCCGAGACCGAGCGAGGCCGCCGAGCCGAACAGCGTCGCGAAGATGGCCAGGATGTCGATGACGCGGCCCCAGCCGCCGTTGGCGCGCTTCTCGCCCATGAGCGGCGTGAACACGGCACTGATCGTCTGGCGCCGGTTGCGCCGGAAGGTGCTGTAGGCGATCGCCAGTCCCACCACCGCGTAGATCGCCCACGGGTGGAGCGTCCAGTGGAAGAGGGTGGTGGCCATGGCGGTTTCCATCGCCGCAGCAGCGTCCGCGGGGTCGGTGCCCGGCGGTGGCGTCGTGAAGTGGGCGAGCGGCTCGCTCACCCCGTAGAACATCAGGCCGATGCCCATACCGGCGCTGAACATCATCGCCACCCAGGACACCGTGCGGAACTCCGGTGCTTCACCCTCCTTGCCCAGGGTGATCTTCCCGTACCGGCTGATGGCCAGCCAGAGCGCGAAGACCACGAAGCCGCTGGCGGTCAGCATGAAGAACCAGCCGCCGTTGTGCATCAGGCCGTTGAGCATGTCCGTGGAGATGTCCTGAAGGGAATCCGTCGCCACGGCGCCCCAGACCACGAAGGCCAGGGTGAGCACGGCTGTCACACCGAACACGATCCGGTCCGTCTGTGGAGTCCGGGCGCCGGGGGCGGGAGTCATGATCGCTCCCCCTCCCCCGTCGTCCGATTTCTGCTCGTCTTGCGTCACAAGTGCACCTTTCACGGATGTCGACGACGTGCAATATCTGTACTCCGCTACCCCCTACCACATGTGACGCACCTCTCACCTACTCAACAGCCAGTGTCGGGCCGACCTGTGACGAGGTGATAGGGAGCGCGCTCGTCGAGGAGCAACGGTACGAGAGATCGCGCGGACTGCCGCATCGGCACATAGGCGCCCCCGCCGTCCCGCTTCACCTTGACGCCGTGCAGGGCGAGTTCGTCCTTTATGTCGCCGTACTGGGCTGCGTTGAGACGGTAGCCACAGGGCGGGTCCTGGATCACTTCGGACGGCTCGGCCGGGTCGTTGTCGGCTCCGCCGACATAGACAGGACCGCGGTCACGGAACCCTTCGAGGCGGGCCGCGCCCGTGGCCGCCTCCAACTGGCCGCGCCGCTCGTCGGCGTAGGCGAACAGGCCGCCGAGCGCCGAGAGTTGGGATGTCACGCGGCGCCGGTTGTTCAGTGCCTCGTCCTTCTTCTCGGCTTCCGTGAGCGGGTCGACCCGGCTCTCGATGAGCAGGCCCGCCGCGTGCTTGATGCCGGAGAGGTTGCGCAGAATGCGCTCCTGGCCGTCGCCGGCCGTCTGCTTGACGGGTTCACCGGTCACGGGATCCGTCCAGATTCCGTACGTCCCCGTCGTGTGGCCCGCCTTGTTGGCGGCGGGCCTGACGTACGCCTTGGACAGGGTCTGCGCCTCCTTGTGCACCGCCTCGTCGGTGTTGAGGTTGCGCGGCCACAGGTCGAACAGGTCTTTGTCGTAGTACTTCGGGGTTGCTCCGTACTCGTGCAGGTCGTAGATGGAGTCAGGCTGTTTGTCACGGATGACGGCGGCCATGGCGCGGGCCTCCGCGGTCTGCAGGGAGATGTGGTCGCGGTTGATGTCGACGCCGTCGGAGTTGCCGCGGGTGTTCGCGGCGCGGCCGTCCGGGTTGGCGGTGGGGACGACCAGGAGCGTGGTGCGCGAGAGGAACTTGTGGGTCTTCTTGTCCTTCGCGTAGGCCAGGTCGCGGATCGTCGACAGACAAGCGTCGCGGCCCGACGGCTCGTCACCGTGCTGGCTGCAGATCAGCAACACCGTGTTCTTCGTGGGGCGTGCACCGATGCGGACCAGCTGGACGGGCCGGTCCTGCTTGGTGGTGCCGATGCGGGACACCGAGACCCGGTCGCTCGCCCTGTCGACGGCGGCGAGGAACCTCTGCTCCGCCGGCTGACTGGTCCAGCGTGCGCCGTTGCTCTCCTCGAATCCGGTGCGGGGCGGGGACGGCGTCGCCTGCGCCGGCGCGGTCAGGAGCGGTGCGGCGAGCGCGGCGGTGGCGCAGGCGAGCGCCACCGTGCGGATACGGGGCGTGAGGCCGGTGCGGGCTCTCATGAAGTGCTGCCTCCAGGGACGGGGCGGAACGGACGCGGCGGGGCCACGCCGTCGAGACGGGACTCGTGGGGGGTGACGGTCTTGGCGGTACGGAACGCGTCGGCGCCGCCGACGAGCGGCACCTTCGCCGACGTACGGGACAGGTCGATGGCGAGCGTCGGGGTGTCGGCGGGGGGATCGATGAGGTCCTTGTCGGTGCCCGCGACGATCAGCGCGAGGCGGTGCCCCTTCGGTACGACGTGGTCGCTCGCAGCCAGGTCGAGGGTGATGGTGTGCTTCTTGCCCGGCGTGAGGGGACGGCCCTTGTGGTCGTCGGCCCAGTTGCCGAGGTCGGCCCAGCCGCGGCTGAAGACCGTGTAGTCGACGTCGGCGGCCTTCGCCTTCGTCTCCTTGAAGCAGGAGCTGTCACCGCCGGTGCTCGGGCCCCAGCAGGTGCGTTCCGGGAGCGTGGTGATGCCCTCGCCTGCGCTCGCGTAGTCGCGGATGGTGTCGGGGCCCAGGTCGACGAGGACCGCGGAGAGGTGGGCGGTGCGGGTCGTCGGGGTGGCGGTGACGGTCACTTCGGAGGAACCGGACAGACGCAGGTCGCGGCGCAGCGGCTTGCTGATGAATCCGGCCTTCGACGGCGTCGAGGTGTCGATCTGCGCGGCCCAGTCGGTCTCGCTCAGCTTCGGGTCGTCGGTGAAGGTCTCGCTGCCGGTGCCGCGGCGAGTACCGAGGGTTCCGACGCCGGGTGAAGTCCCCTTGTTGGGGCGGAGCTTGACCGTGTCCGTGGCGCGCGGGGGCCAGACCCGGTCAGTGGTCCACCGGTCGGGCGCGCGCTCGATGTCGGCCATCGGTTCGCGGTCGATGCCGTTGTCGTAGCCGAGGAGTTCGTGGTCGAACCAGCGGTGCAGGGTGCGCACCCACTCTGCGCGGCGGAAGTCGAAGGGGTCGACGTGCCCGGTCTGGCTGAGCCACACCTTGCGGTCGACGCCCGCGTCGGCCAGCGCGTCCCACCACTGGCCGAAGTGCTTCATCCGGACGTTCAGGTCCTGCATGCCGTGCACGGCGAAGACGCTGGCCCTCACCTTGTCCGCGTCCGGGACGTGGTCGCGCTCGCTCCACAGCCGGGTCCAGTCCCCGGTGCGGGGCGCCTCGTCGATCAGCCGCTGCTGTACGGCGCCGCAGCGGGCCCGCGCCTCGGGGCTCTGCACGTAGTCCGAGAGCCACTCGGGGCCGCTGTCGTAGAGCGGGGCGCCCTGGGCGAAGTAGTAGTCGTACCAGGAGGAGATCGCGCCGATCGGCACGATGGTCTTGAGACCTCGCACTCCAGTGGCGGCCACGCCCTGCGCGACGGTGCCGTCGTAGCTCTTGCCGATCATGCCGGTGGCGCCGTTCGTCCAGGACGCCTTGGTGCTCTTGCCCCCGGTGCGGGTGGTGTAGCCGCGGGCCCTGCCGTTCAGCCAGTCGACGACGGCCTTGGCGGACTGGATGTCGGAGCGGCCCCCGACGTCCACGCAGCCGTCGGAGCGGTTCGTTCCGGCAAGGTCGACGGCGACGAATCCATAGCCGCGCGGGACGAAGTAGTTGTCGTAGTAGAGCGGGAACTGGACGGGGTCGCCGTCCGCGTCGTACGTCTTCTTCTGGCTCTCGTTGCCGCGCCCGCAGCAGGAGTAGTACGGGCTGGCATCCATGATCACGGGAATCCTCCGGCCCTGCGCGGCCGGTTCGCGGGGCCGGACGATGTCGACGGCGACGCGGTCGGACTTCCCGTCACCGTCCCCGTCGATCCTCGTGTCGACCCAGACGGATTCACGGATCGCGCTCTCGTACGAGTAGACGGGCTTGCTCTCGCGCGGGGCGCTCGGCGCCCCTTGTGCGGCACCCGGGGCCACGAGCGTGGCCAACAGGGCGGCGATGGCCGCCGTCAGCAGTGCTCTCCAGATCAAGCGTGTGCGTCGCGCACGTATCGGCATGGCGCGGAAGGTACACCGGTCAACTCCCGCGCGACAGAGGGCGGTACGCACCGATGACAGGCTCATGGGGCGTTTTGGCACATGTCGGCCGAATGGCGATCGTGTGACAGCAGCGACCATGGACATGACGCGTGGCCACGGGGCTCAATAAGGTCGGACGCATCTACTGAAGTGCCCCTACGACTTGTACGACTTGGAGCTCTTGTGCACCGCAGACTCATCGCACCGGGCGCGCTCGCGGCCTCTCTCCTGCTGGCGATCCCGGCATCGGCCGCTGACTTCACGCCCGGGGCCCCGGGTATCGGCGACCCCTACTACCCGGCAAGCGGCAACGGCGGCTACGACGTCTCGCACTACGACCTGCGGCTGAAGTACCAGCCGAAGACCGACCTGCTCGAAGGCACGGCGACCATCAACGCCACCACGACGCAGGACCTCTCCCGCTTCAACCTCGATCTCGGCCTGAAGGTCAGCGAGGTGCGCGTCAACGGCAAGAAGGCGGCCTTCAAGAAGTCCGGCGAGCAGGAGCTGGAGATCACTCCGGCGGCAGGACTGCCCAAGGGCACGCCGATCACCGTCGTCGTCCGTTACGCGGGCAAACCGTCCGAGGTGAAGATCAACGGCTTTACGGCGTGGGCGCGTACGCCGGACGGCGGCGTCGCGGCGCAGGAACCGGAGTCGGCCGCCTGGTGGTACCCCTCCAACGACCACCCGCTCGACAAGGCGACGTACGACGTCTCGGTCTCCGTGCCGGACGGCTCGCAGGCCATCTCCAACGGCGTGCTGCAGTCGCAGAGTTCGAAGCTCGGCTGGACGCGCTTCAACTGGCGCTCGAACAAGCCGCAGGCCAGCTATCTGACGACGCTCGCCGTCGGCAAGTTCGACATCACCACGGACAAGACCGCGGACGGCCTGCCCGTCCTGAACGCCTACAGCAAGGACCTCGGCGACAACGCGGGGGCCGCGCGGGCGAGCATCGAGCGGTCGGTCGAGGTCACGGAGTGGCTGGAGACGGTCTTCGGCAAGTACCCCTTCAACGCGCTCGGCGGGTACGTCCCGAACGTGACGAGCGGATTCGCCCTGGAGACGCAGACGCGGCCGTTCTACAGCCCGAAGCAGTTCGCGAACGGGTCCAACGTGTCCGTCGTGGTGCACGAACTGGCCCACCAGTGGTACGGCGACAGCGTGTCCGTCGACGGCTGGAAGGACATCTGGATCAACGAGGGCTTCGCGCGGTACAGCCAGTGGCTTTGGTCGGAGAAGGAGGGTGAGGGGACGGCGCAGGAACTGGCGGACTACGTGTACGCCCAACACCCCGCCGACGACCCGTTCTGGAAGGTCAAGCCGGGTGATCCGGGTCCGGAGAACCAGTTCGACATCGCCGTGTACGACCGCGGGGCGCTGGCCCTGCAGGCGCTGCGGAACGAGATCGGCGAGAAGTCCTTCTCGGCGATTCTGAAGGGGTGGCCGAAGGAGCACGCGTACGGGAACGCGAAGGTGAGTGACTTCGTGAAGTACGCGGAGAAGGTCTCCGGTCAGCCGCTGGCCTCGCTGTTCGACGCGTGGCTCTTCCAGCCGTCGCGACCGGATGCTCCCGCTGCGCGGGGGGCGGGGATTGCTCGGTCCTCGGGGGTTCCGGCTGCCGCGCCGAAGTCGTGGAAGTCGATCGCCGCGACGAATGGTGTGCACGGGCACTGATACTGAGCCGCCGCTTCGCGGCGGATGTCTCCCACCCACCCACCCGATCACCCGGCGGCAAGCTGCTGGGTAGGGCGGGGGTGGGTGGGATTCCGCGCGTCGGATGGGGGTGGGCGGGGAGTCGGCGTGCCTGGTGGGACGGGTGGGTGGGGAGATCAGCCCGTCCGGCGTTTGAGGACGAGCATGGCGGAGCCGGTGAATCGGGAAGATCAGCCCTTCCGGCGTTTGAGGACGAGCACGGCGGAGCCGGTGAATCGGGGGGATCAGCCCGTCCGGCGTTTGAGGACGAGCACGGCGGAGCCGGTGAATCGGGAAGATCAGCCCCGGTTGAGGTGCGGCTTGGCGGGGGCGGTGGGATTGCTGCGTGCCCGGGCTCGGCGAGCCAGGGGCATGTACCGCAGGCGTTCCGGCAACCGCGGGACCACCGTGCGCACGACCCGGCCGAAGCGGCGCAGCCGCCGCTCCTGAGCGGCGGTCCACGGCAGGCCTATGGCCGCCCTCGCGTCCGGCGGCATCAGGCCGATCGTGATGAAGCGGCGGAAGCGCGCCAGGGGCGGCAGGAGCAGCGGCCACAGGGCGCGCAGGGACACTCGGAGCAGGTGGGGGCCGCGGTCCGGTGGTGGGACCGGGCGGTCCGTGGCGACGAGGTCGCGTACCACCTCGGTCTCCTCCAGCTCATCGGCGAGGACCTTCGCGTAGTACGGCCAGAACTCCTCCAGCGTCTGCGGCATGTCCCGGTCGTGGATGCCGAGGATCCGGCCGACCTGGAGCCACTCCGCGTACAGCTGCCGCTCCTGCACCTCGGTGAAGGGGCGGCCCAGGTACGTCTGGGCGTGGCGGTAGACGGGGAACCCGGTGGCGTGGACCCACGTGTAGTAGGCGGGCGTCAGCGCGTGGTAGTCACGGCCGTGCGCGTCCGTGCCCCGGATGTGCTTGTGCAGGTCGCGCAGCCTGCGCCCCTCATCGGCCGCGCTCTGACCGCCGTACACCCAGGTCTGCAGCGACCGCAGCGACCGCTCGCCGCGCCCCCAGGGGTCGGTGCGGAAGACGGAGTACGTGTCGACGCCGGCGCCCACCGCGGGGTGCGCGACCTGCATCGTGAGCGCGGCGGGCAGGGCGAGCAGGGCGCGTACGTCGCCCGCGATGTCCCACAGGATCCCGCCGGGCGGGGGCGGCTCGGGAGCCTGGCGGCGGTCTTGCATCACACGGCTCACAGGGTCGGCGGGCCCGTCGGTCGGTGCCCGGTTCGTGTGTGTTCCAGTATGCGACCGCCGAGGTCACGGTGACCCGCGGGGGGTGGCGGCACCAACGCCATCACGAACGCCATCACGCCCCGAACGAGCCGTGTGACCCGGCGCAGGGCCCCTCCTGGCACAGCGCCCAGGTCAACATCTGCGGGCCGCCGTGGTGTCGACGGTGTACGGCGGCATCAGTGAGGTCCGGCGGGACACCATCGGGAAAAGCCAGGGGCCGCCGTACTCCTGGGCCGCCGTACTCCTGGAGCTGTAGCCGGGCTGCGAGCGGCGGCTGCTTATCGCACCGTGGCGTATGCCTCCAGGACCAGGTCCGTTACCGCGGCCGGCTCGCGCAGGGTCGGGAAGTGGTCGCTGTCCCGCAGCCGTACGAGGCGGCAGCCCGGGATGCGTGCCGCCATCTCCTCGTTGCAGCGGACCACCTCGGGGTCGTCGTGCTCCCCCAGGGCGAGGACGCACGGCACGTCGAGCTCGCCGAGCCGGTCGAAGGCGGGCGGGTCGGGCACGTGGTGGCGGTGGACGGCGAACCAGGCCGGGATCACCGAGCGGATGAGCGTGTCCGCCGCGTGGTCGTCCTCGGCCCCCGCGGCGGCCGAGGTGCGCTTGACCAGGGCCACGATGCCGTCCATGTCGCCCGCCTCCGCGAGACGGCCCACCTCGGCGGTGAACTCCTCCATGGCGAAGTCGGGGTTGCCGGTGATCCCGGGGACCAGCAGGGCGAGCCCCGCCACCCTGGCGGGGTCACTCAGCGCGAGACCGATGGCCGTGGCGCCGCCCATGCTCGATCCCGCGAGGAACGCCCGTGCGACGTCGAAGTGGTCCAGGACCGCGATCAGGTCCTCGACGAGCGAGAACGACGCCGTGGGGTCGGGAGACCTGCCGTACCCCCGCGCGTCGTAGCGGATGACCCGGCGCCCCTCTGCCAGGCGCGGCAGGACCCCGTCCCAGACACGGGAGTCCGCGACGCCCGGGTGCAGCAGGACCAGCGGCAGTCCCTCGCCGCCGGAGTCCTGCGCCCATACTTCGCCGTCCTTGACCGGCACCATGAGTTCCATGGTGGGAGCGTGCCGTGGGGGCGGCCCGCACACCAGACGGAACTCGGCCTGTCTGCGGCGGGGCGCCTGCCGTCTAGCGGCCCGAAGCCGTTGCCGTCGGGAGCGGCTCTCCCACGATCCTGCTCGCGAGGGTCGACGCCAGCTCGGGGACCTGAGCCCGCAGCTCCCCTTCCGTCGACACACGTTCCGCCCTGATTGCGGCCTGGCCCGCGGTGAGCATCTCGTCGCGTTCGCGTACGCCGTCCTCACGGGCGGCGGCGATCAGGACGGCGCCCTCCTCCCGGGCCCGCTGCCGCACCTGCGCGGCCTCGTGACGGGCCTCGGCCAGCGTCGCCTCGCGCTCGGTGCGTATCCGCTCGGCCTCGCGGCGCAGCTCGGCCGCCGGTCCGCCGGTTACCCCATCGAGGATCGCGGCGCGCTCTTCGAGTACGCGGTTGACGCGCAGGATCATGCGCCTGACGAAGAAGTAGAGGGAGCCGAACAGCACGGCTCCGACAGCGAGATTCTCGACGTCCGGGTTGATCGGCCCCAGCGGCATGGGAATGAGGTGCATGCCGCTGATCCACCCGCTCATGCGTGCACAACAACGCACGCCTGTACGGAAGTTGAGTGCCCCTCGCCACTCGCCCGCTGCCCGGACGTGGACTCAGCCCCCGAAGTCGTACACCGTCACCGCGATGCCCCGCTCCACCAGGCGCCGGGTTATCAGCGGCTCGACGCGGGACCACTTGCCGCCCGCGAGCCCGCAGCCGATGCGCGGCATGTGCACGGAGGCGTCCAGTTCGGCCGCCTTGTCGGCGAGCGCGCCCAGGGCGGTGTCGATCGCCTCGTACCGCACGGGGACGCCCTTGCTGCCGGTGCGC
This sequence comes from Streptomyces sp. NPDC033180, assembly GCF_055577645.1. Taxonomy (NCBI): domain Bacteria; kingdom Bacillati; phylum Actinomycetota; class Actinomycetes; order Kitasatosporales; family Streptomycetaceae; genus Streptomyces; species Streptomyces sp. NPDC033180. Next base: position 40,043 of record NZ_JBVIPU010000007.1, read on the forward strand.
ATACCGTGCTGGCCGATCATGTTGGCCACCCATACGTAGGGGCTGACCTCGACGAACTGGACGGCGCCCAGGCCGAAGTCGTTCTTGGCGCGCTCGCGGTGCCACCGGCGGTATGCCGACTCCGGCTCGGGCCAGCGGCGCGAGAGCGCGACGACGAAGCCCTTGCCCCAGCCCCCGAGGTCGTTGCAGACGTGGGCGATCAGCTTGACGCCCTTGCCCAACGGCGCGGTGGCGTCACCTCGGACATATGTGATCTCCGACATGACGCCACCGTAGGCGCTGCCACTGACAGTCGCCCTTGACCTGCTGGTTCGTGCGGCTACTTGGTGAGGCTTGCCGCCTCGCGGTCCACCCTGCGGCGGATCCCGTACCAGCCGGCGACCAGCGCCGCCGCGATGATCGGGATGAGGTAGAGCGTCTTGCGGCCGATCTCCGGGTCCTTCCACATCAGGACGAGCACGGAGAGCAGGAAGACAATCGTGACGATCTCCGTGACCGGGCTCCAGGGGAGCCGGAAGCCGGGCCTGGTGATCAAGCCCTCCTTGGCGCGGCGGACGAACGCCAGGTGGCAGATCATGATGATCACCCACGTGCTGATGATGCCGAGGGACGCCACGTTCAGGACGATCTCGAAGGCCTGGCTCGGCATGAGGAAGTTCAGGCCGACGCCGAGCACGCACACCGCGGAGGTGAGCAGGATGCCGCCGTAGGGAACCTGGCTCTTGTTCATCCGCGCGGTGAACTTCGGCGCCGAACCCGCCATCGCCATCGAGCGCAGGATGCGGCCCGTGGAGTACAGGCCCGAGTTCAGCGACGACAGCGCCGCCGTGAGGACGACCAGGTTCATCACGTCACCGGCCGCGGGGACGCCGATCTTGGAGAGGACCGTCACGAACGGGCTCTGGTCGGCCGAGTACACCGACCCCGGCAGGAGCAGGGCGAGCAGGACGACCGAGCCGACGTAGAAGAGGCCCACGCGCCACATGATGGAGTTCACCGCGCGCGGGACGACCTTGTGCGGCTCGGCGGTCTCGCCCGCCGCGACACCGACCAGCTCAAGCGAGGCGTACGCGAAGACGACACCCTGCATGACGATCACGACCGGCATGATGCCGTTCGGCAGGAAGCCGCCGTTGTCGGTGATGACACTCAGGCCCGGCGTCTGCCCGCCCACGTCCTGCTGGGTGACCAGCAGGAAGATACCGATCAGCATGAAGGCGACCAGGGCCGCGACCTTGACGATCGCGAACCAGAACTCCATCTCGCCGAAGTACTTGACGGAGATCATGTTGATCACGAGCACGACGGCGAGGGCGATCAGCGCGAGCACCCACTGGGGAATGTCGGTGAAGAAGCTCCAGTAGTGCGTGTAGAGCGCGATGGCCGTGATGTCGGCGATGCCGGTGGTCGACCAGTTGACGAAGTACATCCAGCCGGCGACGTAGGCGCCCTTCTCACCGAGGAACTCACGCGCGTAGCTGACGAACGAACCCGACGAGGGCCGGTAGATGACCATCTCGCCGAGGGCGCGCACGACGAAGAAGGCGAAGATGCCGCACACGAGGTACGCGACGGCGAGCGCGGGGCCCGCGGAGTGCAGGCGGCCGCCCGCACCGAGAAAGAGTCCAGTTCCGATCGCGCCACCGATCGCGATCATGTTGACGTGACGGGCCTTGAGGTCCTTGCTGTAACCGGCGTCGCCCGCGTCCGCGGGGGCCTGGGACGCATCTGTGCGGGATGCGTCCGCAGCGGCCGTGTCTACGGCTTCCTTGCTCACGTGGGGGGTCTACTCTCTGGTGCCCGGAAAACTCCGGTGTCCGGATGTGCTCCGGTCCACGGCACCCCTGACGTGTACGTGGACCGACGCGACACCTTCCCCCAGAGATCGCCCCACATGCGGTGGCGCAGGTCACATAGCGGCACTTCTCACATGGTGGTCGGGGGGTGTACACACCATGATCACAAGGTGTACAGCCCGTTGATGGCCTCCGCGTACTTCTCCCTGATGACCCTGCGGCGCAGTTTCAGGGACGGCGTCAGCTCCCCGGTGTCGGGCCCCCACTCCTCCCCGAGGAGCCGGTAGCGCTTGACCTGCTCGGTGCGGTTGAGGCGCGCGTTGGCCTCGTCGACGGCCCGCGCGACCTCCTCCTGTACGGCCTCGCTCGCCATCAGGTCGCCCGTGATTCCCCGGGCGGCGGCCCACACGGGGGCCATCTCGGCGTCCAGGACGAGCAGCGCCACCAGGTAGGAGCGGCCGTCGCCGTGGACCAGGGCCTGGCCGATGAGGGGGTGCTCCTTGAGGGTGTTCTCGACGAGCGCGGGCGAGACGTTCTTGCCCGTCGAGGTCACGATCAGTTCCTTCTTGCGGTCGGTGAGCCAGAGGAATCCGTCCTCGTCCATCCGCCCGACGTCGCCGGTGGCGAACCAGCCGTCCGCGTCGCAGGCCGACTCGACGCCGCCGTCGGGCAGGAGGTAGCCGTCGAAGACCGTCGCGCCGCGCACCAGGATCTCGCCGTCGTCGGTGGTGCGGATCTCCAGGCCGTCCAGGGGCTTGCCCACCGAGCCGAGCCGGAAGTCGGCCGGAGTGTTGATGGTGACGACCCCGGTCGTCTCCGTGAGCCCCCACGCGTCCATGATCACGATGTCGAAGCCCGCCCAGAAGCGCACGACGTCCAGGGGCATCGACGCCGCCGCGCTCGCGGTCCACACCAGGCGGTCGAATCCCGCCAGGGAGAGCAGCGGATCGAGGATCTTCTCCTTGGCCTCGCGGTACGCCGTCTCCACGTCGGCCGGCGGGGTCTCGCCGCGCTCGACGTACTCCACGCGCGCGCGTGTCGTCTCGTTCGCCGCCTCGATCGACTCGCGCTGCTGCTCCGGCAGCCCGGCGAGCACGGCCTTCACGGACGCGGCCAGCTTCTCCCACACGCGCGGGACGCCGAAGAACTGCGCGGGACGCAGCTCGCGCGCGGTCGCGGCGACGGCGGTCGGATCCGCGCACAGGTGCACGTGTGAGGCGCGGAACACGGGCAGGTAGATGCCCAGCATGCGCTCGGCGACGTGCGCGAAGGGGAGGTAGCTGATGTGCTCCACGAAGTCGGGGAGCTCGACGACGGCGTCCAGGGCGACGCCGTTGAGGACGACGTTGCGGTGCGTGATGCGAACGCCCTTGGGGTCGCCGGTGGTGCCCGAGGTGTAGACGACGGTGAGCGGATCGTCGGCCCGGGACTCGCGCCAGCCCTTCTCGAAGGCGTCCGGGTCGAACAGCCGGCCTCCTGTGGCGTGCAGGGAGCCGTACGTGCGGTGGGGGCCCGCCTCTGCCGCGTCGACGACCACCAGGCGCTCGATCGGGGCCTCGGGGTCCGACAGGAGGGGCTCCCAGCGTTCCAGCTCACGGGCGCCCTCGACGATCGCGAAGCGGGCGCGGCTGTGCCGGGCGATGTGCGCGATCTGCTCGGGGGCCGACGTGCCGTACACGGTGATGGGGATCGCGCCGATGTGCACGAGGGCGAGATCGCTCAGCCAGTGTTCGGGGCGGTTGCCCATCATCATCAGGACGTGCTCGCCGCGCCGTACGCCGAGGGCCGTGTACCCGGCGGCGAGAACGGCGACCTTGCGGCGTGCTTCGCGCCAGGTCAGTGTCGTCCATTCCCCTTCGGGGGTGGCACGCCAGGAGAGCGCGGGACGGTCGCCGTGGTCCTCGGCGTTGCGGAGCAGCAGGGCGGGGAGGGTGATGGCGGTGGGTTCCCCGGGGAGTCGCAGGATCGTGGTCATGACCGCCTCCTGGCGTCATCGACGAAGCAAGTGACTGGCCCGGACGCTTTCACAACAGTGGTGAGACAGCAATACTGTTGCACCTGATCGGTGCATGACTGACGGTGCGCTGCTGTGGGTGCTCGACGGCTGGTGCACAACTGGCGGTGCTCAACTGTCGGTACTCACTGCCGGTGCTCAACTGGGGAGGCGAAGCGCTGCCATGACGATGACGACGACGTCGGGCACGGACGAGCCGACGCTCACGGTCGACGAACTGGCCGCGCGCGCGGGCGTCACCGTCCGCACGATCCGCTTCTACAGCACCAAGGGCCTGCTGCCGCCACCGGTGATCGGTCCGCGCCGGGTCGGGCACTACGGCCAGGAGCATCTGTCCCGGCTCGGGCTCATCGAGGAGTTGCAGCACCAGGGCATGACGCTGGCCGCGATCGAGCGGTATCTGGAACAGCTGCCGCCCGATCTGAGCGCCCACGACCTCGCCATCCACCGCGCGGTGGTGGCCTCCTGGGCCCCCGACTCGGCCGAGGACACCGACCACGCGGAGCTGGAGCGCAGGGCGGGCCGTTCGCTGACCGCGGCGGACCTGGACCGGCTCTCGGCGATGGGCGTCGTCGCGCCGACGGGGCCCCAGGGGTCGTATCGCGTCGACCCGGGGCTGCTGCGGCTCGGCGTGGAGCTGCTCGACGTGCCCATCGCGCACGAGACGATCCTGGCGGCGCGCACCGTCCTGATGGAGCACACCCGTTCGGCCGCCGTCGAGCTGTCCCGGCTCTTCCGCGACGAGGTGTGGGGGCCCTACCGGGACCGGGAGTCGGACCCGGAGCACGTGGCGGCGATGCGCTCCCTGTCGGCCCATATGCAGCCGATGGTGGTGCAGGCCCTGGTGACGGCTTTCCAGCGCTCCCTCAAGGAGGAGCTGCGGGAGTGGCTCGACGAGAGCTGAGCCACTCCCGCGGCCCTTGGCAACTCCCTTGCTACACCTTGACGTTGGCCGCGGTCGCGGTGGGCGTCTCGCCCCGCGTGGCCTGCACGAGACGGGTGGCGAAGACCTCGGCGAGGGTCGCGAGGTCCTTGCGTCCGGCGGCGTTACCGGCGGTGTCCCGCAGTTCGATCGTGCCGATGTACCTGCCCTGGAAGATCACGACCGTCTGCGTGTTCTTCTTCGCGGCCGTCTTGTACGCGTAACTGATGCTCGCCTCGCCCTGCGGCGGCCCGTCGAGGATCTTGAGCTCGTGCTTGTTGTTGCGGGCGTAGCTCTCCCAGGCGGCGAAGGCACGCTCGGCGGCCCGCTCGTTGCGGTAGACGATCACGTCGTAACTCGCACCCCCGGCCTTGTCGTCGGTGCGGTAGCCGACCTGGCCGTTGGCGACGGCGTTCTTGCACTTGCCCCCGGGGTCCTGGCACACGGACGGGGCCTTGGCGCGGCTGTGCAGCTCCGTGCTGACGTTGCGCAGGGCGGCGGGCATGGTGTCGGTGGGCGGCAGGATCGCCTTGGCGTCCTGTGCGCCGCTCAGGGAGCCGCCGCTCTTCCCCGCGGACCCGCCGCCGGTCGCGCCGCCGATGGTGCGGCTGTGCGACGACCCGGAACCGGACTTGCTCTTCTTGTTCTTCTTCTTGCCCCCGCAGCCCGTCAGGGCCAGCGAGAGGACCAGCACTCCGACGCCTACTGCTCGCGTCGTTCCCCCAGTTGTGAACCGCACAGCGGTCATCCTCCGTTTGTCGTGATCATGCTCTTCGGCAGGATACGACGCGCGGGTGAGGCCCCGCGGTTCCGCCCGCGCACACGGGCGGAACCGTAGGTGACCGAGGGTCAGGCGTCGCTGAACTGCTCGCCCTTGTCCGCCTTCTCGACGAGGAGGGCGGGCGGCGTGAACCGCTCCCCGTAGCGGTCGGCCAACTCACGCGCGCGTGCCACGAATCCGGGCAGGCCGCCTTCGTAACCGTTGATGTACTGGAGCACGCCACCGGTCCAGCCGGGGAAGCCGATGCCGAAGATGGAGCCGATGTTGGCGTCCGCGACGGACGTCAGGACGCCCTCCTCCACCAGGCGCACCGTGTCGAGCGACTCGGAGAAGAGCATCCGCTCCTGCATGTCCTCGAACGGGATCTGTGTGCCCGGCTCGGTGAAGTGCTCGCGCAGGCCCGGCCAGAGCCCGGCTCGCTTGCCGTCCACGTAGTCGTAGAAGCCCGCTCCCCCGCTCCTGCCGGGACGCTCGAACTCGTCGACCATGCGGTCGATGACGGAGTCCGAGGGGTGCCCGGCCCAGGTGCCGCCCGCCTCCTCGACGGCGCGCTTCGTCTCGTTGCGGATCTTGCGGGGCAGGGTGAGGGTCAGCTCGTCCATCAGGGAGAGGACCTTCGCCGGGTAGCCCGCCTGGGCCGCGGCCTGCTCGATCGACGCGGGCTCGATGCCCTCGCCGACCATCGCGACGCCTTCGTTGATGAAGTGCCCGATCACGCGCGAGGTGAAGAAGCCACGCGAGTCGTTGACGACGATCGGCGTCTTGTTGATCTGTCGTACGAGGTCGAAGGCGCGCGCGAGCGCCTCGTCCCCGGTCCGCTCGCCCTTGATGATCTCGACGAGCGGCATCTTGTCGACCGGCGAGAAGAAGTGCAGGCCGATGAAGTCGACGGGCCGCGTGACACCCTCGGCGAGCTGCGTGATCGGCAGCGTCGAGGTGTTGGAGCACAGCAGCGCGTCCGGCTCGATGACGTCCTGGATCTCCTGGAACACCTTGTGCTTGAGGGCGGTGTCCTCGAAGACGGCCTCGATCACGGCGTCGCAGCCCGCGAGGTCCTGCGGGTCGGCGGTCGGCGTGATGCGGGCGAGCAGCGCGTCGGCCTTCTCCTGGGTCGTACGTCCCCGCTGCACCGCCTTGGCGCACAGCTTCTCGGAGTAGGCCTTGCCCTTGGCTGCGGCCTCGGCGGACACATCCTTCAGGACGACCTCGATGCCCGCGCGGGCGCACGAGTAGGCAATGCCCGCGCCCATCATCCCGGCGCCGAGGACGGCGGCCTTGCGGACCTGGCGTGCCTCGATGCCCTTGGGCCTGTTGGCACCGGAGTTGACGGCCTGGAGGTCGAAGAAGAACGCCTGGATCATGTTCTTGGCGGTCTGCCCGGTGACCAGCTCGGTGAAGTACCGGGCTTCGATGGTCAGCGCGGTCTCGAAGTCGACCTGCGAGCCCTCGACGGCGGCCGCGAGGATGTTGCGCGGGGCCGGGTAGGGGGCGCCGTTGATCTGCTTCTTGAGGTTGGCCGGGAACGCCGGCAGGTTCGCCGCGAACTTCGGGTGGGCCGGGGTACCGCCGGGGATGCGGTAGCCGGGCCTGTCCCAGGGCTGGGCCGACTCGGGGTTGGCGTCGATGAAGGCGCGGGCCTTCTCGATCATCTCGTCGCGGGTAGCCGCCACCTCGTGGACGAGGCCGTTCTCCAGGGCGCGCTTCGGTGAGTACTGGGTGCCCTGGAGGAGCACCTTGAGCAGCGCGTCGGCGATGCCCATGAGGCGTACGGTGCGGGTCACGCCGCCGCCGGCCGGGAGCAGGCCGAGGGTGACCTCGGGCAGGCCGATCTTGGACCCGGGCGCGTCGAGCGCGACGCGGTGGTGGCTGGCCAGGGCGATCTCGTAACCGCCGCCCAGGGCCGCGCCGTTGATGGCGGCGACGACCGGCTTGCCCAGGGTCTCGATGCGGCGCAGGGAGCTCTTGATGGCGACGCCCGCCTCGAACGCGTCCCGCGCGTTCTCGGGGCCCGCCTGCATCATGTCCTTGAGGTCACCGCCCGCGAAGAAGGTCTTCTTGGCGGAGGTGTAGATGATGCCGCGAAGGGAGTCCTTCTCGGCCTCCGCGCGCTCGGCGATCGCCGCGATGGAGTCCTTGAACCCCTGGTTCATGGTGTTCGCGGACTGGTTGGGGTCGTCGAGGACGAGGGTGACGATGCCGGTGTCGTCCTGTTCCCAGCGGATGGTGGTGCTTTGGGTCATGGTCTTTTCTCCGTGAAGTCTGTTGGCGGGGGGCCGTGCGCGGCTACGGGGGTGGACGGTGCCGTTCGTCGCCGACTGGCGGTGGGTGGGGGCTGGTCGCGCAGTTCCCTGCGCCCCTGAGATGCGCACTGCGTGCGCCATCTCAGGGGCGCGTACCGGGGAAGGCCGCGGCGGAGCCGCATGCCTTCAGGGGCGCGGGGAACTGCGCGACCAGCCACGAAGCACCCGCAGTCGGCGACGTACAACAGCTCCTACGGCGCTCAGCCGGAGATGCGTTCCACGATCGTGGCGATCCCCATCCCACCGCCGACGCACAAGGTGGCGAGCCCGTACCGCAGGTCACGCCGCTCCAGCTCGTCCACAAGCGTCCCCAGGATCATCGCCCCGGTCGCACCCAAGGGATGCCCCAACGCAATCGCGCCGCCGTTGACGTTGACCTTGTCCAGGGACAGGCCCATGTCCTTGACGAAGCGCAGCACGACGGCCGCGAAGGCTTCGTTGATCTCGACGAGGTCGATGTCGTCGATGGTCAGACCGGCCTTGGCGAGTGCCTTGCGCGCCGCGGGCGCGGGGCCGGTGAGCATGATGGTCGGCTCGGAGCCGGAGACGGCCGCGGAGACGATGCGGGCGCGCGGAGCGAGGCCGTACCGCTCGCCGACCTCCTTGCTGCCGATGGCGACGAGCGCGGCGCCGTCCACGATGCCCGAGGAGTTGCCCGCGTGGTGGACGTGGTCGATCTTCTCGACCCAGTGGTACTTCTGCAGCGCGACGGCGTCGAAGCCGCCGAGGTCCCCGATGTCCTTGAAGGACGGCTTCAGCTTGGCGAGCGAGTCGGCGGTGGTGCCGGGGCGCATGTACTCGTCGTGGTCCAGGACGACCAGGCCGCTGCGGTCCTTCACCGGCACGACGGACTTCTCGAAGCGACTGTCCTTCCAGGCGGCCGCGGCGCGCTCCTGGGACAGGGCGGCGTACTCGTCGACGTCACGACGGGAGTAGCCCTCCACCGTGGCGATCAGGTCGGCGCCGATGCCCTGCGGCACGAAGCCGGTCTCGTAGTTGGTCATCGGGTCGGCGAACCAGGCGCCGCCGTCCGAGCCCATCGGGACGCGCGACATCGACTCGACGCCGCCCGCGAGGACGAGATCCTCCCACCCCGAACGCACCTTCATCGCGGCCATGTTGACCGCTTCGAGACCCGAGGCGCAGAAGCGGTTCTCCTGGACGCCCGCGACGGTGTCGGGCAGTCCGGCGGCGATGGCCGCGACGCGCGCGATGTCGGAGCCCTGGTCGCCGACGGGGCCCACGACGCCGAGGACGATGTCGTCGACGGCGGCCGGGTCCAGGTCGGGGAACCGCGCGCGGATCTCGTGGATCAGGCCGACGACGAGGTCGATCGGCTTGGTGCCGTGCAGGGCGCCATTGGCCTTGCCGCGTCCGCGCGGGGTGCGGATCGCGTCGTATACGTACGCTTCGGTGGTCAAGACAGCAGCCTTTCGCAAAGAACTTTGCAGGTGAGGGTAGGGAAGGCTCAGGCGAGCAGGGAGCGGCCGATGATCTCCTTCATGATCTCGGTCGTGCCTCCGTAGATCGTCTGGATGCGGCCGTCGGTGAAGGCCTTGGCGACGCGGTACTCGGTCATGTAGCCGTATCCGCCGTGCAGTTGCAGGCACCGGTCGGCGACGCGTTTCTGCAGCTCGGTGGCCCACCACTTGGCCATCGAGGCGTGCACCGCGTCGAGTTCCCCGTTCGAGTGATCCACGATGCAGCGGTCGAGGAACGTACGGGTGACGGCGCACTCGGTGGCCATCTCGGCGATCTCGAAGCGGATGTGCTGGAGCTTGGAGAGCGGGCGCCCGAAAGCCTCGCGCTCCTTGACGTACGTCTTGGTGATCTCCAGGAGGTGCTCGGCTGCGGCGATCCCCGCGACGGCGATGCCCATGCGCTCCTGCGCGAGGTTCGTCATCAGGTGGATGAAGGCGCCGTCGAGCTCGCCGAGGAGGTTCTCCTTGGGGACACGTACGTCGTTGAAGAACAACTCGGCGGTGTCCTGGGATTTCTGGCCGATCTTGTCGAGGTTGCGGCCCCGCTCGAAGCCGTCCGCACCGCGCTCGACGACGAGGAGGGACAGGCCCTTCGCGCCGCCCTCGGGAGAGGTCTTGGCGACGACGACCACGAGGTCGGCGAGGATGCCGTTCGAGATGAACGTCTTGGAGCCGTTGAGCAGCCAGTGGTCACCCTGATCGGTGGCGGTGGTGCGGATGCCCTGGAGGTCGGAGCCCGCGCCCGGCTCGGTCATCGCGATGGCCGTGATGATCTCGCCGGAGCAGAAGCCGGGCAGCCAGCGCCGCTTCTGGTCCTCGGTGGCCAGGGAGGTCAGATAGGGGCCGATGATGTCGTTGTGCAGGCCGAGCGCGAGCCCGGCCGCGCCCGCGCGGGTGAACTCCTCGGCGAGGACGGCGCTGTAGCGGAAGTCTGTGTTGCCGCCGCCGCCGTACTCCTCGGGCACGGCGAGCCCGAGCAGCCCCTGCTTGCCCGCCGCGAGCCACGCGTCACGGCTGACGATCCCGTCCTTCTCCCACTCCTCGTAGTGGGGCAGCACCTCCTTGGCCAGGAAGGTGCGGACGGTCTCGCGGAACGCCTCGTGTTCGGCGGAGAAGATCTGTCGCTTCACTTACGGCCTCCTGGAGCCCTAGAGCCAGCCCTTGACGGTCTCGATCAACTTGGCCGGCTCGGGGCCGACGGGAATGACGTTGAGCATGGTGACGCCCGCCTCGCGGAAGGCCTCGACACGCTCGCGGACGTAGCTCTCGGGTCCGCACAGCGACATGAGCTCGCAGAACTCGTCCGGGACGGCGGCCTCGGCTTCCTTCTTCTTGCCCGAGAGATACAGCTCCTGGATGCGCGCCGCTTCCTTCTCGTAGCCGTACGCGACCGCGAGGTCGTTGTAGAAGTTCTTCCCCGGGGCGCCCATGCCGCCTACGTAGAGGGCGATCTGAGGCCGGGCGAGATCCCGTACGGAGGCCGCGTCGTCACCGATGGCGAGCAGTCCGCCCGCCACCGTCCGCAACGGTCCGAGCCCCGAATCGCGCTTCTCCTTGCCCTCGGCGAGCGGAGCGCCCCACACCTGGTGGGCCTTTTCCGGGATGAAGAGGGTGGGCAGCCAGCCGTCGGCGATCTCGGCGGTCATGCGGACGTTGGCCGGGCCCAGGGAGGCGACGTACAGCGGCACTTCCGAACGCACCGGCCTGGTGAGGATCTTGAGCGGCTTGCCCAGCTTGCCGCCCTTCTCCGGGGGCAGCGGCATGTCCGTGATGCCGTGGTGGTCGATGACCTCGCGGCGCAGGATGCGGCGAGTCAGTTCGATGGCCTCCCGGGTGCGGGCCAGGGGCTTGTCGTACGGCTTTCCGTGCCAGCCCTCGACGACTTGCGGCCCCGAAGCGCCGAGCCCCATGATCGCCCGGCCGCCGGAGATCGCGTCGAGTCCGGCCGCCGTCTGGGCGATGAGGGCCGGGGTGCGCGAGTAGACGTTGAGGATCGCGGCGCCGATCTTCATACGCTCGGTGCGCGCGGCCAGGTAGCCCATGATGGTGGGCGAGTCGAAGCCGTAGGCCTCCGCCACCCAGACGGCGTCCAGACCTGCGGACTCCAGGGCCGCGATGTCGTCGGCGGCCTGTCGCGGGTCGCCCGCGTAGGCGAGAGGTGCGGAGAGTTGCATCAGTCGTCTTCCTTGGTGGGTGTGTCGGACTGCTGGAGGGCCGGTACGTCCCAGTCGCGGGCCACGGCCTCGGTGTCCGCGCCCGGCTTGGCGGGGCCGCTCCGGACGTCCGTGGGCGTCGCGGAGAAGCGCGGCGCGGGGGCGGGCTGGGTGATGCCGCCGTGGTCGACGAAGGTGCCGCGGGCTGCGAGATGGGGGTGACCGGGCGCTTCGCGCAGCGAGAGCACGGGCGCCACGCACGCGTCGGAGCCTTCGAAGACGGCCGTCCACTCCTCGCGCGTCCGCTCCTTGAAGCGGGCGGCGACCGCCTCGCGCAGCTCACCCCAGCGGGCGAGGTCCTTGCGCGCGGGTGCCTGTTCCGCCAGGCCGAGCAGCTCGATGAACTCATCGTAGAACTGCTGCTCAAGTGCACCGACGGCCATGTAACCGCCGTCGGCCGTCTCGTAGTTGCCGTAGAACGGGCAGCCGCCGTCCAGGAGGTTGGCTCCGCGCCGGTCCTGCCAGCCGCCGGCCGCCAGCATGCCGTGGATCATCGACGTGAGGTGTGCGGTGCCGTCGACGATCGCGGCGTCCACGACCTGCCCGGCGCCGGTCGCGCGGGCGTGGTGCAGGGCCGCGAGGATGCCGACGACGAGATAGAGCGAGCCGCCCGCGTAGTCGCCGACGAGGTTGGCGGGGACGGTGGGCGGCTCACCGGGGTTGCCGATCATGCCGAGGGTCCCGGTGATCGCGATGTACGCGATGTCGTGCCCGGCGCGCTGGGCGAGCGGCCCCTCTTGGCCCCAGCCGGTCATCCGGCCGTACACGAGCTTCGGATTGCGGGCGTGGCAGGCACCCGGTCCGACACCGAGGCGCTCGGCGACACCGGGGCGGTAGCCCTCGATGAGGATGTCGGCGCGGTCGGCCAGGTCGAGGACGCGGCCGGCTCCGTCCGCGGCCTTGAGGTCGACGATCACGGAGCGTTTGTTGCGGTTGGTGACGTCGTACTCGGGGTTGATCGCGAGGCCGCCGCCGCCCGGCCGGTCGACGCGTACGACGTCGGCGCCGAGGTCGGCGAGGAGCATCGCCGCGAACGGGCCGGGGCCGATGCCCGCCAGCTCGACCACGCGCACTCCTGCGAGCGGCCCGTGAACGCCCTTGTCCGGAACTGCCATTGAGCCCCCAGCGCTATGGCACAGCTATGACACAACTGATGTAACACCAGTGATGCTAAGAACGTGTTCCACTCCGCACAAGACCCTAGCAAGCAAGCGCTTAGGCAATTTCGGGGACAGGACGCGCGACGCTTGGCCTCGGCTAGCCTCGACGCATGGATTCCGTACTGGTCAGCGCGTGTCTACGCGGGGTGCCATGCCGTTTCGACGGCCGGGACAAGGCGTCGTCCGAGGTCGACGAGGCGGTGGCGGGACGCGCGGTCGTGTCCTTCTGCCCGGAGGCGGCGGGCGGTCTGCCGACACCGCGCCGCCCTGCCGAGCTCGTCGGCGGTGACGGTCATGACGTGCTCGACGGCACGGCGCGCGTCGTCGACGACACGGGCCACGATGTGACGGCCGAGTTCGTCGAGGGCGCTCGGCGGGCCCTGGCCGCCGCGCGGAACGGCGGCTGCACCGAGGCGCTCCTGATGCCGCGCAGCCCCTCGTGCGGGCGGGGCGTGGTGCACGACGGTTCGTTCGGCGGTGAGCTGGTGGCGGGCGACGGCGTGACGGCGGCGCTGTTCGAGCGGAACGGGGTCACCGTGCGGTCGGCGCCCGGGGTGTGAGGCTCACCGGTCGGCGCCCGGGACGTGGGGCCCTTCCCGGAGGCAGGCGCGGTCGGTCACGTGGCGCGGGCGTCCAGTTCGGCGACGAGCTTCTTCGTGGCGATCGTGCGGTAGCTCTCCTCGACCCAGTCGCAGAGCAGGTCGGCGTCCGGTGCGCCTTTCTCCTCCAGGGGGACGCTCACCCAGCCCGCCTTGCCCAGTCCGTACCCGGCGGGCTCGGCGCCCGGCGCCGTCAGGGCATGGGCGTGCGCCGCCTCGTCCGTGAGCTTGAGGGTGATGCCGAGGGGGTAACTGCCGTCGTCCGTCCCGAGGAAGACGAACACCTTCTTGTTGACCTTGGCGACGGTCTCGCCCCACGGGAAGTCCTCGGTCGCGCTCGGCATGCCGAGCGCGAACTCGCGCACCCGCTCCCACTTCCTCAGGGCACTCTTCGGGACAGCCATGGGGTACCTCCTGGTAACCGCTGCGACCCCTCACGCTAGCCTCGGCCACCGACATCGGCGCGGGGTGCACGGAAGAGAGGTGCCATGACCAGTCGGAACGGCAACGGCAAGGAGCGTGCGGCGGACCGCACGTACGACATCGTGCTCTTCGGGGCGACAGGTTTCGTCGGCGTACTCACCGCGGAGTACCTCGCGGCCCACGCCCCCGAGGGGCTGCGCTGGGCGATCGCGGGGCGTGACACCGGGAAGCTGGAGCGGCTGCGGGAGCGTCTCGCCGGCGCCCACCCGGCCTGCGCGAAGCTCCCCCTCGTCCGCGCGGACGTGGCGGACCCGGCGTCCCTGCGGGAGATGGCGGGCCACGCGCGCGTGGTGGCCACGACCGTCGGGCCCTATCTCGAGTACGGCCAGGAACTCGTCGCCGCGTGCGCCGAGGCGGGCACGGACTACGTGGACCTCACCGGTGAGCCGGAGTTCGTCGACCTCATGTACGTGCGGCACGACGCCCGCGCGCGGGAGACGGGCGCGCGCCTCGTGCACTCCTGCGGCTTCGACTCGGTCCCGCACGACCTGGGCGCGTACTTCACCGTGCGGCAGCTCCCGGAGGGCGTGCCGCTGCGCGTCGACGGGTTCGTGCGCAGCAACGCGACGTTCTCCGGGGGTACGTTCGCCTCCGCCCTCGCCCAGTTCGCGCGCGGACCGCAGATGCTGACCGCCGCGCGTGACCGGCGGCGGCACGAGCCGCGCCTGGTGGACCGCAAGGCGTACGCACCGCCGAGCGCGCCCCGGTACGCGGGCGAGGTCGGCGCCTGGGCCCTTCCGCTGCCGACGATCGACCCGCAGGTGGTGCAGCGCTCGGCGCGTGCGCTCGAACGCTACGGGCCCGACTTCCGCTACCGGCACTACGCGGCCGTGCGCACCCTGCCGTTCGCGGTGGGCGGCGCGGCGGCCGTCAGCGGTCTGGTGGCCGCGGCCCAACTGCCGCCCGTGCGGCGGTGGTTGTCGTCACGTCTGAAGCCGGGCGAGGGGCCGAGCGAGCAGCGGCGTGCGGAGAGCTGGTTCTCCGTGCGGTTCGTCGGCGAGGGCGGCGGCAAGCGGGTGTTCACGGAGGTCTCGGGCGGCGATCCGGGGTACGACGAGACGGCGAAGATGCTGGGCGAGGCGGCGCTGTGCCTGGCCGTCGACGACGAACTGCCGGACGTGGCCGGGCAGGTGACCACCGCGGTGGCGATGGGCGACGCGCTGACGACGCGGCTGATGGCAGCGGGGCTCAGCTTCCGGGTGGCGGCGTCGCGCTAGTCGGGGCCTGGGCGGTCGCCTCGCTCAGGGCCCGGCGGCACAGGGCGTCCGCGCGGCGCGTCGACTCCGGGATGCGGTAGCGCGGCGTCAGCCGGAGCGTGTGGGCGCAGGCGTTGTCCAGGCTCACGCGGTGGCCGACGGAGACGAAGACCGGCTTGACGTCCTCGCGGGTGCGCAGGGCGCGGCCGATCTCCTCACCGCCGTCCAGGAGCGGGGCAGCGCTCCCCCGCGGCGCGTCGGGAGCCTGGTACGTGAACGTGAAGGGGTTCTTGGCCACGCCGATCGTGGGCAGCCCCGTGAGGACTCCGAGGTGGCTCGCGAGGCCGAACCTGCGGGGGTGCGCGATGCCGTAGCCGTCGCAGACGACGAGGCCCGGGCCGGCTTCGAGCGCGCCCAGGGCGGCGAGGACGGTGGGGATCTCGCGGAAGGCGAGCAGGCCCGGCACGTACGGGAAGGCCACGCGGCCCACCGCGGTGGCCTCCTCGACGACATCGAGCGTCACGGCGTCAAGGACGACGACCGCGGCGGCGACGATGTCGCGCTCGTCGTCGTAGGCGACGTCGACGCCCGTGACGTGTCCCGTGCCCGGCTCGGGGCCCGCTTCGTCGAGTACGACCCGGGCGCGGAGGGCGTCCTGGACCGCGCGGGCGGTCGGCTCGTCGGCGGGCCAGTCGGCGGGGATGTGCGCGAGGGCGGCGGCGTGGGTCGTCATGGTGCGGTCAAGACTAGGCCTTCGGCCTTCCCCACCCCGCCCGCCCGGCGGTGCGCTACTTGGCCGCGAACTTCCAGATGAACGGCTCGCCGTCCTCCTCGGACCAGTGGATCTCCAGGTCCTTCGCATCCTTGGGCACCAGGTAGGTGTCGCACAGGACGTGGGTCTCGCCCTGCTTCCAGCCCTCGATGGACGAGGGGTCCTCACAGCCCGGCGCGTCGTCGGCGGCGCCGATGACCAGGGTGCCGCGCTGACCGTCCGCCCAGACCGTGGTGGAGTCGTTGGCGTCGGGGGACTCCGTGAGGGCCGCGCCGGACTTGTGCGTGTACTTCACGTAGGCGATGGCCGGGACCAGGCCCTTGGCCTCCTTGGGGTCCGCCACCATCTTCTTGGTGTCGGCCTCCGTGCCGAGCTCGACCTTCTGCGCGGTGATCTCGTAAGTGACGGACGCGTCGCCCTCCTTCACCTTGCCGGTGGCGCTCTCGCCGGTGCCGAGCTCGCCACCCGACTCGGGCTTCGGCTTGGCCTTCGGCTCGTTCGCCCCGGCCTTCGGCTTGTCCGCCGAGTCCTTCTTGTCGTCGCCACCACCGCAGGCGGTCAGCGCGAGGGCGAGCACGGCCACGGGAGCGGCAACACGCAAAGCGGTCTTCCTGTACAGCAAAGTGAACTCCAGGCAGAAATGGGCCGGCGCGCAGCACGAAGTCACCCCATGGCGCGGCCGGTTGAGCGGTCAGCATAAGGGGTGATTACGCAAGCGGTCGAGGCGATTCCATACCGTGCACACGATGCGCGTTCACACTTGCTACGGATACGGGACGAAGCGAACACCCCGGCCCGGGGCCGCACATGGCGGCGTGCGGCGGTAGCCTCGCGATCATGTTCGTTCTCGAGTTGACCTACACCGCGCCCCTGACCGCCGTCGACAAGGAGCTTCAGGCCCACGTCGCGTGGCTCGACCAGCTGTACGCGGAGGGCGTCTTCATCGCCTCCGGGCGCAAGAATCCGCGTGACGGCGGCGTGATCCTGGCCGTGGCCGACGACCGTGCGGCGATCGAGGAGATCGCGGCGAGCGATCCCTT
The DNA here is from genome assembly GCF_055577645.1 of Streptomyces sp. NPDC033180. Classification (NCBI taxonomy): domain Bacteria; kingdom Bacillati; phylum Actinomycetota; class Actinomycetes; order Kitasatosporales; family Streptomycetaceae; genus Streptomyces; species Streptomyces sp. NPDC033180. The sequence continues at coordinate 56,800 of NZ_JBVIPU010000007.1, forward strand.
CGTACTCGCGGAGGTCTGCGAGTACCGCATCACCGAGTTCATCGCCACGAAGACCGCCCCGGAGCTCGCCCCCTACCGGCAGGTCCTCCCCTAGCCCCGCTCCCAGCGCGCGATCCGACCCTTCTCGCCGGACGCCCAGCAGGCCCGGTCCCGCGTGCAGTCCACGGTGTCGTACGACCCCGTATCGACCGTCCGCCAGCTCCGCCCGCCGTCCGTCGTGACGTCCGTGCCGGTCGGCCCGACCGCGAGCGCGCCCCGGCGGCTCCCGGGCAGCCAGGCCACACCGGAGCGGTAGGCGGGCGGCGGCTCGGCGGCCGTGGTCCAGGTGCGACCCCCGTCGCCGGTGGTGGCCGCGGCCTTCGGAGACGGCTCGTCGGCGCGGTAGTCACCGCCGACCGCGATGCCGTGCGTACGGTCGCGGAAGGCGAGGCCGAAGACGCCGCGCGCCGGATCGCCGGCCGGGATCGGGGCGTCCGTGGCCGTCCAGGTGCGGCCGCGGTCGGCGGAGTGCAGGACACGCGCGCGCGGCGCTCCCCCGGTGGCCAGCCACACGTCGCGGGGGCCGGAGCTCACCAGGCACTGGCCGCTCGCCGCGAAACCCGCCTCGCCCTCCTGGGCGGCGGGCATGCCGTCGCTGGACAGGACCTTCCAGGAGCGGCCGCCGTCGGCGGTGGACAGGATGCGGTACTTGCCGTCCACCGGGTCGCTCATCGCCAGGCCGTGGCGCCGGTCGAAGAAGGTCATGCAGTCGTAGAAGGCCCTGGGGTCGGTGTTGCGAAAGGACTCCTTCCAGGTCGCCCCGCCGTCCGCGGTGCGAAAGACCCGCGACGCCTCGCCCTCGCCGATGGCGAGGACCACCGCGCGGCGGCCGTCGAAGGCCTCGATGTCCCGGAACTCCAGCGCTCCGGCTCCGGGCGGCGAGACGTTTTGCCAGTGCCGGCCGCCGTCCGAGGTGCGCAGCACGGTGCCTTTCGCGCCGGCCACCCAGGCGGTCCTCCGGCTGACGGCGGCGAGACCGCGGAAGCGCGCGTCGGTGCCGCTGTCCTTCAGATCCCAGCCGCCGCCCCGCTGCGAAGGACGCTCGGGCACAGCCTCGGCCGGGCCGGGCGCGGCCAGTGCCGCCACCGCGAGAGCCGCCCCGCACAGTCCCACCGACACCGCACGGCCCACGGGCCGCGACCATCTCGTCTTCCCCAAGGACCTCATGGCGGGCGAAGTTACCACCGGAACGCAGGATTCCTGCCGGTGATTCCGTGAAGACGGTGAAGAGCACGCGGTGACCGAGGTCACTCGGTGTTCGCGTGCACGGATTCCGTCATTCCGACGTCTATCCAAGTGCCGACCCGAGTCGTCCAGCTGTAGTTGAGGGAGCAGGCGTTGTCCACCAGCATCGATCAAGCCGTAGAGGCCCGCCTCGTCGCCGCCGCACCGCGGATGTCGACCATTCCCGCGACACTGCACTACGACCGGAGCGATCCGTTCGCCGTCCGGATGAGTTTCCCCGCCCCGGCGACCCTCGAGGGCGTCGAGGTCTACTGGACCTTCGCCCGTGAGCTGCTCGCGCAGGGCATGGAGCAGGCGGTGGGCGACGGCGACGTCCGCGTGCGGCCCTACGGCTTCGACCGCACGGTCGTGGAGTTCCACGCCCCTGAAGGCACGGCGATCGTCCACATCCGCACCGGCGAGCTGCGCCACTTCCTGCACCGCACCCTGACCCTGGTGCCCACGGGCGACGAACATCTGTACGTCGACCTGGACCAGGACCTCGCCGATCTGATGCGGGACGCCTGCTGAACCGACCCCTCAGCCGCTGCCCCCGCCGCCCGACCTGGCCGCCTCCGCGTACGTCACCGCCGACGCAAGCGCCTTGCGCAGCCCGCGCATCAGCTCGGGGAGCTCCGGGGCCGGGGCCCCGCTGCGGTCGGTGAGCGCGTCGAGCCGCTCCTTGTACTGTCTGCGGTCCTTGCCCGAGATGACGGCGCGCAGCTTGCCCGTCGCCGCGCACACCACCAGGGCCGCGTCACCCGCGGGGACCTCGGACACCGGCACCGGACCGCGCAGGACCGCGAGCGCCTCTGCGTGCAGCACCTCGACGTAGCCGGCGCGCTCCAGCTCGTACCGCCGCGAGGGGAAGATCCCGAAGACCCGGGTGCGCTCCGTTCGCAGATAGCCCTCGGATGTCAGCTGGTCGCGCACCGTGTCCAGGGTGTGGCGGGCCTTGTGAGTGATCCAGCCGTTCCATTTGCGGGGCCGGGATTCCTCGACGAGTTCGAGGACGCTGTCGAGCGCCGGGTCCCCGGTGCGTGCGCCGAGGACCGGCGTGGCGATGCCGCCCACGTCCGAGAGCAGTCCGCGCTGGGCAAGCTCCGCGAGCGCGCAGGCCCGCACCGCGTAGTGCAGTTCGGGGGCTCCGGCGATCCTGTTCCGGCCGGTGTCCCAGGCCAGCAGGAAAATCCGGGTCGGAAGTGAGAGCGAGCCAAAGGGCATGGGGCCTCCTTCTTCCTTCTTCGCGCTCACGATAATTCGTTGACAGCGGTCAGGGTGAGTCCTACGGTGCATAACGGTTCTGTTGTCGCCGATAGGAGTAGGACGTTGCTCGTCTGAGGTCTGGAGTCATCGCGTCACACGGCTCGGCCGTGTGCATGGCGTGCGACCTCGGCGTACGAGCCGTCTCCCTCTGACGCAGGGCCCGTTTTCCTGCCCTCGTCTTCTCTGACGACGCTGCTCCCGTCCTCCTGTCGCGCCCCGCGGTGCCCCGAAACGCGTTGCCCCTGACCGCGCTTCATCTCACGCAACCGCGAGGACCACATGTCTACTTCCCCCACCTCCATCACGTGCACGTCGCTCGACTTCACCTGGCCGGACGGCACCGGCGTCTTCGATGGTTTCCAGGCCGCCTTCGCAACGGGCAGGACCGGCCTCATCGGTGCCAACGGCTCTGGAAAATCAACCCTGTTGAAGCTCGTCGCCGGTGAACTCGCGCCGAGCGAGGGCGCGGTCCGCGTCGCGGGCGACATCGGGTACCTGCCACAGAACGTCACCCTCGACACCGGTCTGCGTGTCGACGAGGTGCTCGGCATCGCGGTAACTCGCGCCGCCCTGCACGCCATTGAGGCGGGCGACGTGGCCGAGGAGCACTTCGCGGCGGTCGGTGACGACTGGGACGTCGAGGAGCGTGCCGTCGCGACCCTCGATCAGCTCGGCCTCGGGCACATCGGCCTCGACCGCACCACCGGCGAGGTGTCGGGCGGCGAGTCCGTGCTGCTGCGCCTGGCCGCACTGCTGCTGCGCCGGCCCGACGTGCTGCTGCTCGACGAACCCACCAACAACCTCGACCTGTACGCCCGTCGGCGCCTGTACGCGGCCGTCGAGGCCTGGTCCGGGGTCCTGGTCGTGGTCAGCCACGACCGTGAACTCCTCGACCTGGTCGACCAGATCGCCGACCTGCGGGACGGAGAACTCAAGTGGTACGGAGGAAACTTCTCCGCGTACGAGGAAGCGCTGGCCGCCGAGCAGGAGGCGGCGGAGCGCATGGTGCGTGTCGCCGAGTCCGACCTGAAGAAGCAGAAGCGCGAACTGGCCGACGCGCAGGTCAAGTTGGCCCGCCGCAAGCGGTACGGCCAGAAGATGTGGGACACCAAGCGCGAACCGAAGGTCGTCATGAGCGAGCGCAAGCGCCAGGCCCAGGTCTCCGCGGGCAAGCACCGCATCATGCACGAGGAGAAACTCACCGAGGCGAAGGAGCGCCTGGACGACGCCGTCGAGGCGGTGCGGGACGACGACGAGATCCGCGTCGACCTGCCGTTCACGGCGGTCCCACCGGGCCGCACCGTACTCACGCTGAGCAATCTCGCCCTGCGCTACGGCGCCCGCGTGGAGGGCGAGTTCGAGCTGCGCGGCCCCGAGCGGATCGCGCTGGTCGGCCGTAACGGCGCGGGCAAGACCACGCTCCTGCGGACGATCGCCGGAGAGCTGGAGGCGGTGGAGGGCGAGGCACGGGCGCACGTCCCGCTGCGTTTTCTGCCCCAGCGCCTCGACGTGCTCGACGAGGAGTTGACCGTCGCCGAGAACGTGGCACGCTACGCACCCGACGCCACCAACAACCGGATCCGGGCCCGCCTGGCCCGCTTCCTGTTCAAGGGGGCGCGGGCCGACCAACGGGCGGCGACCCTGTCGGGCGGCGAGCGGTTCCGTGCGGCGCTCGCCGCGCTGCTGCTCGCGGAGCCGGCGCCGCAGCTCCTGATGCTCGACGAGCCGACGAACAACCTCGACATGGCCAGCGTGAAACAGCTGGCCACGGCCCTGGAGTCGTACGAGGGAGCGCTGATCGTGGCCAGTCACGACGTGCCGTTCCTGGAGTCGATCGGCATCACGCGCTGGTTGCTCCTCGACGGCGAAATGAAGGAAATCCCGACAGAAGGTGTCGGGTATTTTGGCTAGCTTCGCGTGTATGCACCAATACATCACCATCACCGGAGCCCGTGAGAACAACCTCAAGGAGGTGAGCCTGCGCATTCCGAAGGACCGGCTCACGGTTTTCACCGGCGTGTCGGGGTCGGGGAAGTCGTCGGTCGTCTTCGACACGATCGCGGTCGAGTCGCAGCGTCAGCTGAACGAGACCTTCACGTGGTTCGTCCGCAACCGGCTGCCGAAGTACGAGCGGCCGCACGCGGAGACCATCGAGGACCTCTCGCCCGCGATCGTCGTCGACCAGCGACCGATCGGCGGCCACTCCCGGTCCACGGTGGGCACGATGACGGACATCTACTCGGTGATGCGCGTGCTGTTCTCGCGGCACGGCACACCGAGTGCCGGTCCGGCCACCGCGTACTCGTTCAACGACCCGTCGGGCATGTGTCCCCGGTGCCACGGCCTGGGCAAGACCGTGCGGCCCGACTACGACCTCATCCTGGACCCCGCCAGGTCCCTGGCGGACGGCGCGATCCTCTTCCCGCCGTTCGCCGTGGGGACCTGGCAGGGCCAGACGTACACCAACACCCCCGACCTGGACACGCACAAGCCGGTGGGCCGATTCACCGCGCGTGAGCGGGAGTTCCTCATGCACGGCGGACAGCACGGCGGCAAGGTCAACGTCGACAACACCGGAGGCGCACGGGACATCGACTACGAGGGGCTCGCCGACCGTTTCGAGCGGCTCTACCTCAATCGCGACCTGTCGACGCTCTCCCAGAAGACCCGCGATCTCGTCCAGCGCTTCCTCGTCGAGGGCGAGTGCGACGCCTGCGACGGGGCCCGGCTCAACGCGGCGGCGCTCGCCACCCGTATCGGCGGCATGAACATCGCCGACTGCTCACGTATGGAGGTCACCGACCTCATCGCCGCCCTGGAGCCGATCGACGACCCGGTGGCGGGACCGGTCGCGTCGGCTGCCGTGACGGCGCTGAGTCGGATCGAGGCCATCGGGCTCGGCTACCTCAGCCTCGGCCGCGAGACGTCCACTCTGTCCGGCGGGGAGGGCCAGCGCCTGAAGACGGTGCGGCACCTGGGCTCCAGCCTGACCGGCATGACGTACATCTTCGACGAGCCGAGCGTCGGCCTGCACCCGCGTGACGTGGGGCGGCTCAACGACCTGCTGCTGCGCCTGCGCGACAAGGGGAACACCGTCCTGGTCGTCGAGCACGACCCCGATGTGATCACCGTCGCCGACCATGTCGTCGACATGGGGCCGGCGGCGGGCACGGGCGGCGGCCTGGTCGTCTTCGAGGGGACACCGGACGAGCTGCGGCACGCCGACACCCTGACGGGCAGGCACCTGCGGCGCTCCACCGGCATCAAGGCGAACCCGCGCGAGGCCATCGGCGGGCGGTGGGTCAAGGGCGCCCATCTGCACAACCTCAAGGGCGTCAGCGTGCGCGTGCCGACCGGGGTGCTCACGGCGGTGACAGGCGTCGCGGGCTCGGGCAAGAGCACGCTGGTCTCGGGGGCGTTCGTCGCCGAGCATCCGGACGCCGTGGTCGTGGACCAGTCGAGCATCGGCATCTCGGGCCGCTCGACCCCGGCGACGTACCTCGGCATCATGGATTCGCTGCGCAAGCTGTTCGCGCGCGAGACCGGCAGGGACGCGGGGATGTTCAGCTTCAACTCCAGTGGTGCGTGCGAGAGTTGCCAGGGGCGCGGGATCATCTACAGCGACCTCGCGTTCATGGACCCGGTGACGACGACCTGCGAGGCGTGCGAGGGGCGCCGCTTCAAGGAGGAGGTGCTCCGGCTGACCGTGGGCGGCAGCTCCGTCGCCGATGTGCTCGACATGACGGCCGAGCGCGCCCTCGGCTTCCTCGCCGCCGTCGCCGACACGGCCATGCGCCGTCGGCTGCGGGCCCTGCACGACGTGGGGCTGACCTACCTGACGCTCGGGCAGCCACTGAGCACCCTCTCGGGCGGCGAGCGCCAGCGCATCAAGCTCGCCACGCAGCTGCACCGCACCGGCACGACCTACGTCCTGGACGAGCCGACGACCGGCCTGCACATGGCGGACGTGGACGGCCTGCTGGCCCTCCTGGACCGGCTGGTCGACGCGGGGAACACCGTGATCGTCGTCGAGCACAACCTCCAGGTCGTCAAGCACGCGGACTGGGTGATCGACCTCGGCCCCGACGGCGGCAAGCACGGTGGCCGGATCGTCTTCGAGGGCACACCGGGGCAGCTGATCGAGGCGGAGGGCTCGTTCACCGCCGCACATCTGCGACGAGACCTGGGCCTGGACCCCTCACACGCTGCATGATGTGCGGGAACCCCTGGCCCGGCGCCCGCCGGACGGGGGCGCCCCCGCCGCTCCACCCCTACGGAGAGCATCCCGTGCCCAGCAGGAAAGCGCTGATCCGCCGACCGGGACCGCGTCTCGCCGAAGGCCTGGTCACACATGTCGAGCGAACCCCGGTGGACACCGGCCTCGCCCTCGAACAGTGGGAGGCGTACGCCGACGCGCTGCGGGCGCACGGCTGGGAGACGGTCGAGGTGGAGCCTGCCGACGACTGCCCGGATTCGGTCTTCGTCGAGGACACGGTCGTCGTCTTCCGCAACGTGGCGCTGATCGCCCGGCCCGGCGCCGAGTCACGGCGGGCGGAGACGGCCGCCGTGGAGGAGGCGGTGGCCCGGCTCGGCGCCTCCGTGAACTGGGTGTGGGAGCCGGGCACGCTGGACGGCGGCGACATCCTCAAGATCGACGACACCATCTACGTGGGGCGCGGCGGGCGCACGAACGCTGCCGGCCTACGGCAGCTGCGGGCCGTGTTCGAGCCGCTGGGGGCGCGGGTCGTGGCCGTCCCCGTCAGCAAGGTCCTGCATCTGAAGTCGGCGGTGACGGCGCTGCCGGACGGCACGGTCATCGGCCACCCGCCGCTCGTGGACTCCCCCTCGCTCTTCCCGCGCTTCCTGCCGGTCCCCGAGGAGTCCGGGGCCCACGTGGTGCTGCTCGGTGGCGCGAAACTGCTGCTCGCGGCGAGCGCGCCGAAGAGTGCCGAGCTGCTCGCGGACCTCGGTTTCGAACCGGTCGTGGTGGATATCAGCGAGTTCGAGAAGCTCGAAGGCTGTGTGACATGCCTCTCAGTGCGGCTCAGAGAGCTGTACGCCTGACCAGTCCTGGGGCGGGCGGGACGTGAGAGGCCAGTGAGCCCCTCTGTCTCGGCCACTTTACGGAGGGCTTAACCTACGGCAACGTAACCTACGAGACCGTAGGTAGGTAGCACCCGCTCGTACTGCCGCGTAACCCCTACGCACGTAATCCGTAGAAAAACTCCCGTCCCCCTGGAGCCCCCGTGACGATCACCTCTCCTCATCTCGGCAGCACGGACGACTGGACCGATGCCCGGTTGCTGTTCGCCCTGGAAGAAGTGGTCGAGAAGGAGCTCAACCGCCACATGAAGGTGGCCAAGGACTGGATGCCGCACGAGTACGTGCCGTTCTCCGACGCCCGGAACTTCCCCGGGTACTTCGAGGACGGCGAGGCCTGGGAGCCCGAGCAGTCCAAGGTCACCGACATCGGCAAGATCGCGCTCGTCGTCAATCTCCTGACCGAGGACAACCTCCCCAGCTACCACCACGAGATCGCATCCCTCTTCGGCCGTGACGGCGCCTGGGGCACCTGGGTGCACCGCTGGACCGCGGAGGAGGGCCGCCACGGCATCGTGATGCGCGACTACCTGCTGGCTTCGCGCGCCGTGGACCCGGACAAGCTCGAGCAGTTCCGCATGGCGCACATGGCCGAGGGCTTCGAGTCCGACAACCGTCACTCGATGCTGCACTCGGTCGCGTACGTGGCCTTCCAGGAGCTCGCCACCCGCGTCTCGCACCGCAACACGGGCCACCAGTCCGGCGACCCGGTCTGCGACCGCATGCTGGCGCGCATCGCCACCGACGAGAACCTGCACATGGTCTTCTACCGCAACCTCCTGGGCGCGGCCTTCGAGCTCGCCCCCGACCTGACCATGCAGTCCGTGCGCGACGTCGTGGTCGACTTCCGGATGCCCGGACACGGCATGCCCGGCTTCGAGCGGGCCGCCGCGCAGATGGCGATCGGCGAGATCTACAACATGCGCATCCACCACGACGACGTGATCCAGCCCGTCCTGCGCTACTTGAAGGTCATGGACATCGACGGGCTCGGCCCCGAGGGTCTCAAGGCGCAGGAAGAGCTCGGCCTGTACATGAACGGGCTCGACACCGAGGCCTCCAAGTTCGACGAGAAGCTGGCCGCTCGTAAGGCCCGCATGGCCGCGCGGGGCAAGTAAGCAGCAAGCAGCACGCTGCCCCCGCGGGCAGTCACTCGTAGGACCTGCACACCGCCGGCGCGGCGTCACGGACATCCGGGACGCCGTGGCCCCGCAGGGACCCCAGCAGATCCCGCCAGGCAGCCGTCCGGCCCGCCCGCTAGCCGAGCGCTTCCACCGCCGCCACGGCGAAGAGGCCAAAGGCGCGGGCTCCCGCCCTCGGCGAGACGGCATGCCACGGGGAGCTGCGGGGCGGCTGGAATCGAACCAGCGTGTTGAGGACCGCCGTGCCGAACCGATTTACGGCCGCCCGTCCCGGTGCAACGGTGGGCAGCGGGGGTGAACCCATGGCAGAGACGGCGCAGACCCATGAGTGGATGTTCTACGAGGTCATGTGGCGCGGCTGGGCGGGGCGGGCCGAGGTGCCCTATCCCGTTCCCTGGTGGGCCCAGGCGGCCTTCCGGCGCTGGAGCGACGACTTCGACTCGGGGACGTACGCATCCAAGGAGGCCGCCTTCGCCTCCAACGCCCTGTACCGCTACTGGCACATGGTGGGGGTCAAGGACCACCGTCAGGAGTCCCTGATCGGGCAGGCGGGCGAGATCGAGCCGGTCTACGACAAGTACTGCCTGTCCTTCTTCCTCTACTCGCCGTCCACCGGCGCCGTCCGCCTGCCGCAGCTGACGGACGCCGGGACACTCGGCCAGCGCATGGAGGCGCCCCATCTGCCGGTGGTCCTGACGACGTTCCGCACCGCTGACGGCACCGAGTTCGTGCAGCGGACCTTCGGGACGGCCGTCGGAGCCCGGCAGCGGGACCTCGTCGTGACCCGCCTGACCGTGGGCAGCGCGACCGGGCAGCCGCGCGACGGATGGCTGTGCGCCGCCGTCATGCCCGCGGGGCCGAGCGGCTTCCAGCGGCACGACCGCAACGGCCGCCAGATCACCGACCGCCGCCTGACGTTCCTGCGCCATCTGCCCGATGAGGGGCGGCTGGAGACCAACACGGGCTGGGGCCCGGTCTTCGACACGGCACCCGAGCAGCACGGCGTGTACGGCAACCCGGTCTTCAGTCACGACCCGGATTCCTATCTGACCCACAACCCGTTCCACGACCTCGTCACCGGCGGCAAGCTGAACGGCGCACTTCAGGCGCAGGACCAGATCGCGGGACTGTGCAGCGCGGCATTCGCCTGGCCCTACCGGATCGCCGACGACGAGCTGTTCGAGCTCGACGTGCGGCTGCCGGTCGATCTCTACAGCGGGTCCGCCGATCTGGCGGAGATCAAGGCCACTCCCGCCGCGGATCTGGAGGAGGCCAACCGTGTCTTTTGGACCGGCAAACTGGTCGAGCAGGGCGTTCAGCCTCAACTGCCGCAGCCGGTAGCGCACTTGGCGGATCAGTTCCGTCAGTGTCGCGCACAGCTCCTGATCCTCTCCGACCACGGCGAGATCCACCCGGGCCCGACGGTGTACGACTCCTTCTGGATTCGTGACTCCTCCGTGGAGGCCACGGCGTGCTCGCTGGTCGGCGACGCGGCACTGGCCGAGCGCCAGTTGGGCACGCACTACCCGCTCAAGTTCAACCGCGGTTCGGGCCGCGTCGGGCCGTGCGCGGAGTACGGCTTCTACGGCGGGCCGCACGAGAAGGACGACCGTGAGTGGGACAGCAACGGCCAGGCGCTGTGGGCGATCGGCCGCTTCGACCGGACCCACGGCAGGTCCACCGCGTTCGGCGCGAAGCTCTACACCCCGTACGTCATCGACGGCGCCCGGTGGCTGCGGGACAACCGCGACCAGAACGGCCTGCTGCACAGCGGCTGGAGCGCCGAGCACCTCGGCGAACGCGACAAGCCCCACTACTGGGACGACCTGTGGGGCCTGGCCGGTCTGTACGAGGCCGCGCGGCTCGCTGAGCGGCTCGGCTCCCCCGACGTACCCGAACTCTGGGGCGCTTTCGACGACTTGAAGCAGGCAACGGCCGCCTCGGTGCGCTGGGTCCTGGAGGAACAGCGCAGGCGCGGCGCCTGGGAGACGTACATCCCGACCGGGCCGGGCGACGTCGGCAGGCTCGACTCGACGATGATCGGCACAGCGGCGTTCTTCCATCCGCTGCGGCTGCACATGGGCAGCAAGCTGGGCGAGGACATCGACCGGGCAGCACGCTGGACCCTGGACACGATGTATGCGCACTTCGTGACCGGCGGCTACCGGCACGAGGCGGCCTGGAACACCTACGGCCCCTACCTCACCACGCAGTTGGCGCACGCCTACCTGCTGGCCGGCGACACCGTGCGGATGGACGCGCTGCTCGGCTGGATCGTGGGCGCTTCGCTGCCGCGGACCGAGGAGCGGGCGGTGGCGCTCGGCGCGTGGAACGAGCAGCACGCCTTCCCCATCGCCTCCGACTTCCGCGAAGTCCCCTCCCGCTACTGGTACATGGGGGACATCCCGCACGGCTGGGCGGCGGCGGAGTATCTGCTCCTGATCCGCGACATCCTCTTCTTCGAGGCAGACGAGGACCGCGACCCGCATCTCTACATCGCTCCGGGCGTACGCCCCCACTGGGTGCCGGACGGCGCTTCGGTGGCCGTCGACGACGCTCCGAACCTGTTCGGCACGCCCTTCGGCTATCGGCTCACCCATGACGCGGGCGCGCGGAAGGTGACCGTGGACATCGCGCGGGCGCCGGAGCGGGTGCGGTACGTCTATCCGTGCCGGTTCGGTCCGGTGCGTGCGGCGACAGCGGACGGCCGCGAGCTGACGGTGGCAGGGGATGACGTGCACGTCCCGGCGGGAACGAGGAGGTTCACGGTCATCTACGCCTGAGGCTGAGCCGCTCCTTCTCCGAGAGGCCGCCCCAGACGCCGAACCGCTCGTCATGGGCCAGGGCGTACTCGAGACACGCGGGGCGCATCTCGCAGAGCCGGCAGATGTATTTGGCCTCGCGCACCGAGCTGCCCGGTTCGGGGAAGAAGAACTCGGATCCTGTCTGGGCGCACAGGGCCTGCTCCTGCCAGGCGAGTTCCGGCTCGGCTGTCATGTCGATCTGCATGCCGCCGATGCTGGCAGGGCGCGCGAAACAACGGATCAACGAACGATCAACGCCGTGACGTGCGCTGTTTCAGGCTCCTTCTGCTTGCCCGTGGGGGGCGTGGGGAAACATTCGCGGGCGCGTTCAAGTGCTGGACGGGAAGGGAGGTCTGGGCCCTCGTCTCTCGACCTTCCTCCCCGTCAGCTCTCAGCTCTCAGCTCTCCGGCCCCGGTTCTCGGGCCGCCACTCTCAGCCCGCGCTCGGCGGCTCCGGTTGCATCAGCGCGAACCGTGCCCCTGCGGGGTCGGCGAGCTTGGCGAAGCTGCCGACGCCCGCGAGGTCCATGCGGGCGACGCGCACCGTGCCGCCGGAGGGCTCGACCTTGGCGAGCACCGCGTCGATGTCGGTCACCTGGAAGTACGGAGTCCAGTACGGCCCCGCCTCGGCTTCCTCCGGGGCGTCGGACAGCGGCCACAGGCCGCCGAACATGTCGTTCTCGGTGCCGCCCGCGGGGTGCACCATCGTGTACGAACCGCCCTCGAAGGCCTGGGTCGTGGTACCCCAGCCGAACACGGAGCCATAGAACTCCAGGGCCGCCTTCAGGTCCGGGGTGTAGAGCTCGGTCCAGCACATGCTGTTCGGGGCATCGACCAGGTCGAGGCCCTTGTTCGTGCCCGGCTGCCACACCGCGAAGCCGACGCCCTGGGCGTCGCTCAGGATCGCCATGCGGCCGAGGTCGCCGACGTCCATGACCTCGTACATCGTGCTGCCGCCGGCCTGCTCGACCGTCTTGGTCGTCGCGTCGGCGTCCGTCGTCTTGAAGTAGATCGTCCAGGCCGGAGGTGCCTGGTCGGCGGTGACGGTCATGGCGCCCGCCACGGTCTTCCCGTCCGCCTGATACGTGCCGTATCCACCGAATTCCGCGCCGCCCGATTGGAATTCCCATCCGAAGAGTGCGCGGTAGAAGGTGTGGGCGCCTTCCAGATCCGGGGTGCCCAGGTCGACCCACGTCGGGGCGCCCGCCACATAACGGGTATTGAGCATGATCGACTCCTTTGTCGCATCTCTCTTCCGTCCTTCCGAGTCTGACACCCGGCACTGACAGTGCGCGCGCGCTGCCATCTTGTGAAGGAAACAAGATTCTGAGAGCGCTCTCAGTCACAACTCTTGACGGTCGAATTCGCCGACGCGACAGTGGTCGCACCGCACGGCCCCCACCCCCTCCGCACGGCCGCATCACACCCACCCCGACCCCCATGGATCCCCCCGCATCCCCCACGCCCCACTCATCCCTCACCCCCACTCATCCCTCACCCCCACTCGCATCCCCCCACTCATCCCGGGAGACCTTCCGTGATTTCGCGTCGAGTGTTCCTGTCCTCTGCCGCCGGTGCCGCCGGAGCCCTGACCTACCCCGTCTGGGGAAGCGCCCTCAGCCCCGGCGCCAAGGCGGCTCCCGCGACCTGTGAACTCGCCCTCCAGAACAAGTCGTTGCCCGGCCAGGTGCGGGCCTACGTCACCGGGCACGAGCAGGGCACCGACCGCTGGGTCCTGCTGAAGCCTGACGGGGGCGTCTATCGCCCCGATTCACCCTCGGCCCCGCAGACTCCGCTGCCCGTCGACTGCGCGATCCCGCTCGGCGCGGCGGGCTCAGCACCGAAGGTCCTGACCCTGCCTCAGATGTTCGGCGCCCGCGTCTACTTCGTCCGGGACGACAAGCTCGACTTCTTCCTGAACCCGGGGCCTTCGCTGGTCGAGCCGGCCTTCGCGACCAAGGAGGATCCCAACTACGGGCGCACCTGGTCGTTCTGCGAATTCACCTTCAACAGCACGCAGTTGTACGCCAACATCAGCTACGTGGACCTCGTCACGGCCCTCCCCATCGGCCTGACCCTGGAGGGCGACGCCACGCACACGGTGGCCCCGCTGCCGGACGGCGCCGTCGCCAAGATAGCCTCCGACCTCGTCGCCCAGGGGCAGAAGGACGGGCAGCCCTGGGACGATCTGGTCATCCGCGGTGACGGCGGGGACGTACTCCGGGTCATCTCACCGCAGAATCTCATGGCCCCGTACTTCGACCGCCCCAATGAGATGCCGTTCCGGGACGTGTGGAACAGCTACATCGACCAGACGTGGGAGAAGTACCGGAGCACCGACTTGAAGATCGACCTGCAGGGCGGTCGCGGTGTGTTCACGGGCCGGGTGAGCGGGGACACGCTGACGTTCAACGGCGGGCACACGTTTCCGAAGCCGACGTCGAAGGACATCTTCACCTGCAACCACGGCCCCTTCACCAACAACCCCGGGGACTCCGACGACAAGAAGGGCCTGCTCGCGCGGCTCGCGGCGGGGTTCAACCGGAGCATCATGCTGACGCACGCGGAGCAGCCGAACGGCGCCGGCGCCGGGGACTACTACAAGGGCGACGTGACCAACCACTGGGCCCGTGTGGTGCACGCGAACTCCCCCATCGGCTACGCGTTCCCGTACGACGATGTCCGGCCGGACGGCGAGCCCGACGTGTCCGGTGCCGCCCACGACGGAAACCCGCGCCGCTTCACGGTGAGTGTCGGCTCCTGACGTCCCGGCCCCGCTACCCACCCCCCACGTACACCGCCCCGCCGCGAGCTGATCGCGACGGGGCGGGTGCCGTTATGGCAGGCCTGGCCCGCCGGTCCGGAGACCTACTTGCATTTGTTGCCGGCGGCCGGGTTGAGGAGGCCGACCACGTTCACCGAGTTGCCGCACGCGTTGACGGGAACGTCCACGGGAACCTGAACGACGTTGCCGCTGAGGACGCCCGGCGACTTCTTGGCCGTGCCCTCGGCGTGGGAGCCGGGGCCCGGGCCGGCGACGGCGGAGCCGGCCCCGCCGATGACGGTGACCGCGGCGAACGCCGCTGCTGCCAGGATCGCGCACTTGCGCATGGTGTTACCTCCGGATGAGGGAAAGTGCTGAACCGAGCCTCACCCGCCCACGCCGCGCCAAAAACGCCGGTGGACCGTGCGGGGTAACGAGGGCACCCGTTAGTGGGATCAATGGACCGAATGCCGCCCTTGCGGACTCTTGCGGGCCCCTACGCCGAGCCCCTGCGCACCAGTTCCGTCGGCAGGACCACACTCTCCGTCGGCAGCTCGCCGCGGGACAGGAGCATGCGGGCCATCAGGCGGCCCATCTCCTCGATGTCCTGGCGCACCGTCGTCAGCGGGGGGTCCACCTGCTCCGCCACCGCCAGCATGTCGTCGAAGCCCACCACCGCGACGTCCCGCGGCACCCGCTTCCCCCGCTCCCGGAGGACCCGGAGCGCGCCCGACGCCGTCAGGTCGTTGGCGGCGAAGACCGCGTCCACGTCGGGGACGCGGTCCAGGAGCTCGCGCATCGCGCGTTCACCGCCGGCCGGGGTGAAGTCGCCCCGCGCGACGAACCTCTCCCCCGCATCCGGCAGAACGTCGCGGAATCCGTCGAGGCGGTCCACCGCCGACGTCTGGTCGAGCGCGCCGGTGATGTGCGCGATGCGGGTGCGGCCCAGCGACAGGAGGTGGCGGACCGCGTCCCTCGCCCCGCCGCGGTTGTCGCAGTCGACGTACGGAGACGTCACCGTCCCCTCCGGCCAGCCCGGGCGGCCCCCGAACACCGTCGGCACGCCCGCGCCCTGGATGATGCCGGGCAGCGGATCGTCCAGGTGCAGGGAGAAGACGAGGGCGCCGTCCACATGGCCGCCCGCCAGATAGCGGCCGACTCGCTCGTGGTCGTCCCTTCCCTCCGTGAGCAGCAGCACCAACTGGACGTCTCTGGACGTCAACTCCTTGCTGATGCCCCGCAGTTGCAGGGCGAAGAACGGGTCGGCGAAGACCCGTGTCTCCGGCTCGGCGATCACCACGGCGACCGCGTCATGGCGGCGGGTCACCAGACTGCGGGCGGCGCGGTTCGGCACGTAGCCGAGCTCGTCGACCGCCTGTCTGACCTTCTCGGCGAGCACCTCGCGTACGCCCGCATCGCCGTTGACGACGCGGGACACCGTGGCCCGGGAGACTCCGGCCCGTGCGGCCACGGCCTCCAGGGTGGGGCGCGGGGCGGCGCTCGGCGGCTCGGTCACGTGGGGCTCCTCGGGGGCGGTCCTGCTGGTGTGCGCCGGTCAGGATACGACCGGTGGGCGAGGCGCGCGGACACCACCTGCCCGCGTCACCTCCGCGCGTCCGTCCTGATCAGTTCGGCCGCCTTCTCCGCGAGCGCCACCGTGGGAGCGTGCGTGTGGCCGCGCGTGATCCGCGGCATGACCGAGGCGTCCACGACCCGCAGCGCCGTCACTCCCCGCACCCGCAGCGTCGGGTCGGTGACGGAAGCCTCGTCGCTGCCCATCCGGCAGGTGCCGACCGGATGGTAGAGCGTCTCGGACGCCCCGCGGATCGCCCGGGCGAGCGCCGCGTCGTCGACCGTGCCCGGATACGGCGCGAGGGGCCCCGAGGTGTACGGGGCGAGGGCACGCCCCGCGAGAAGTTCCTCCGCGCGGCGCACCCCGGCGACGAGCGTGCGGATGTCCGCATCCGCCGTCAGATAGCCGGGGTCGATGCAGGGCGCTGACCCGACTCCCGGGCCCCGGGGCGTGATCCGTCCCTCGCTCTCCGGCTGGAGCAGCACCACGCCGACGGTGATGCCGTGTTCGGTGGGCGGGGTCAGGCCGTGCTGGACGAAGGGGACGGGCGCGTAGATCAACTCGATGTCGGGGGCGGCAAGTTCGGGCCTGGTCCTGATGAAGGCGACGGCCTCGCCCACGTTCGAGGTGAGCGGGCCGCGTCCACCGAGCAGGCAGCGGCCGACGTTGGAGAGGGAGTCCGCGCCGGTCAGTGTGACGGGCTCCGGACAGCGCATGGTCACCGCGTAGGCAAGGTGGTCCTGGAGGTGGCGCCCCACGCCCGGGGACTCGATGCGCGGCTCGATGCCCACCTTCGCGAGGGTGTCCGGGTCACCGACGCCGGAGGCCTGGAGGAGCTGCGGTGAGCCGATGGCGCCCGCGCACAGCAGCACCTCGCGGCGGGCTATCAGCTTCCCGGGGACACCGTCGGCGATGACGCCGGCCACGCGCGTCCCGTCGAACTCCAGCCTGCGGACCCGCGCTTCGGTCAGGACGTCGAGGTTGCGGCGGCGCCCGGCCGGTTTCAGATAGCCGTCGGCGGCGCTCCACCGGCGCCCGCGGCGCTGGTTGACCGGGGTGAGCGCGAAGCCGCTGTGGTCGGGCTCGTTCAGCTCCGTCAGCTCGCGCAGGCCCGCCTCGCGGCAGGCGTCCAGGAACGCGCCGGTGGTCGGGTTGAGGGCACGCGGCGGAGAGATCCAGAGCGGCCCCTCGCTTCCGTACACGCTGTCCGCGCCGGCGCCGCCGGGCCCGCCCGTCCACCGCTCCGCGCGCCGGAAGTACGGCTCGATCGCGTCGTAGGACCACTCGGGCCCCGCCGCCTCACCCCAGGCGTCGTAGTCGTCGCGATGGCCGCGCACCCACATCATGGCGTTCATCGAGGACGAGCCGCCCAGCATGTGGCCGCGCGGCCAGTACAGCTCGCGGCCGTCGAGCGCGGACTGCTTCGCCGTGGAGTAGTCCCAGTCGTAGGGCGTCTTGAAGAGCTTCGGGAAGGCCGCCGGGATGCGGATCTCAGGCTTCCGGTCGCGTGGCCCCGACTCGACGAGCGCCACCCGTGCCGCGGGGTCCTCGGAGAGCCGCGCCGCGAGGACACACCCCGCTGAACCGGCACCGACGATGACGTAGTCGTACACGCTGTCCTTGCTCAACTCGACTCCCTTGAATGGCAGTTCACGGGGGATGGGCGCAGGGGACGTACCGGCGTGGCGCGTGGCTGAGGTGCATGGATGAGGCGTACAAGGAGTACACCCATCGTGGACCTCTGGGTAAAGGGATGGCACGAGGATCGGCCTGTCCTACACGATCTCCACATGACGCGCGCGATGAAGCCGTTCGGGGTGCCCCCGGTGGGCCCGGCCCGCATCGCCCCTGACCACGGCGCCCAGGCTGTCCGGATGTTCACGAAGCGGAGAGCGCGCAAGCAGGCGGAGCTGCACGAGGAGCTGGCCGCCGCGCTGCGGGGTCCGGACGTAAAGGTGCGGCGGATGGCGTCGGTCACCGCCGCCGAGTCCGGCGAACTTCACTGGGTGGCTCATCGGCCTCCTGGAACACGACCCCGATGTCTCGGTCCGCCGGCACGCCGCCACCGCGCTGCGATGGCTCGAGTACAGCCATGCCGACCACGCCCGCGCCGGCGCCGAGGCCCTGGCGTGCCAGGCGAACGCGGACGACCCGGAGATCCGCGCGCACAGCGTCTCCGACGCCCTGCGGCGCGGTGCCCCAAAGGCGTACGACCGGCTGCTGGTCGAGCTCGAATCCCCGCACGTCCACAGCCAGTTGCTCTCGGGCCTGCTGCACGTGCCCTTGGGCTCCGGTTTCGTCCTGCCCTCGCGCGCCCGGTGCGCAAGGCGCCCATCGAACGCCTCGAAGCTCTGCGTGCCGCGGGGTGGGCGGACCGGGACGCGCCCGGGCCCGCGACGGCCCGCCCGAACGTGGAGGTCCTTGAGCCCGCCGACCGGGCCGAGCTGCTCAGCGAGCTCATCGAGGCCGTACGCGGCCTCTGGGCCGGGCCAGGCCCTCCCCAGGCCCGGCCCGGCGGATCAGCGCCTAGCCGTGATCGTGCCCGGACGCCCCGGACGCGGACCCGGCGGCATGATGCGGCTCGTAGTCCGGGATCGTTCCGTCCGCCTTCTTCACCAGGAAGAGTCCCGCCATCCCCATGTCGGAGTGGCTCTGCACATGGCAGTGGTACATCCAGGCGCCCGCGCCCACCCCCTCCCCCGCGATGACCTGGAAGCCGAACGAGTCCCCCGGCCCGGTGATCTTGTCGTCGAGGACCTGGCTCGGATCGTCGGGGCCGGTGAGCAGGCCCGTGCGGTTGTCCGCCCAGCGATGACCGTGCACGTGGAACGTGTGGTAGTACTCGCCGTGCGTGATCGAGACGAACTCGACCCGATCGCCCACCGTGGCCTCGAAGTTGGGGCTGTCGTGACCCGCCTTGTTGTTGATCGTCATGTCGTTGAAGACGATCGTGAAGGTCTTGTCCGGCAGCAGGTCGCCCTTGCGGCGCACGATCAGCGCGCCGTAGAGCCCCTTGCGCACACCGCCCGTGCCGTGGTCGGTACCGACCACGTGGTCGTGGTAATGCCAGTAGCCCGCGGTCCCGGGACGCCAGGTGCCGTCCTTGCGGCGGCCCGGCGCGTGCGTGCGCCAGGTGTACGTGCGCTTACCTCCCGGTTCGACGTGACTCTTGGTGTGTCTGGTGCCGTCGCTGGATATCTCGTAGTCCATGCCGTGGACGTGCAGGCTGGCGTCGACGTCCGTCAGGTTCTCGAACTCGATGTGCAGGGTGTCGCCCTCGTTCAGCTCGATGAGCGGGCCGGGAATGGACGCCTTGCCCTTCTCCAGGCCGTAGCCCATCTGCCCGTCCGGCAGCTTCTCGGCGTACAACTTGATGCGGCGCACCTCGCCGCCCGCGGGCGCGGTCTTGGGCCCTTCGGCCGTGCTCGCCTCGGGCGCGGTAGCCAGCGACAACGATGTCACCCCGGCGGTCGCGACCGCCCCGCCCACGAGCATCCGCCGGTTGAAGCTCCGTCGGTCCATGCCGAACTCCCCACTGCGGTACGGAGACTGACGGGGCGCAGGTGGCCCCCGAGACGGCCACACGGTATCGGGGGGATCTTTGTTTATCCACACGCAGGACAAAGTTCGCGGAATTCCGGTGTTACCTATTGGCGAGTGGCCAAAAGAGGTCTAGCTTCATCCGCGCCTGTTGCTGTGACCGACGAGGGGTGGGTGTACTCATGCGGCTCACACCGCATCAAGAGCCCTTGGCTGTACGAGGGTTGAGCAGAGTCAGACGCAGACGGAACCGCCAGAGCCAGAACCACGATCGCCACCAGGTCGGCTCGCGCCGTGCCTGGGCCGCCGCTTTGCTCTCCGGAGCGATGGTCACCGGCGCGCTCTCCACACAGGCCGCCACCGCGCGGCCCTATCCCGAGCCGCCGTTGACAACGATGTCCCTGCCGTCACCGCCCGGCCAGGCGAACGTGCGCGTGCTTGTCTTCCACGGCTCGGCCGCGGACGGCGACGAGTCCCCGGTCGTGAACGCCGGGATCGAGGCCATCGAGAAGATCGGCCAATCCGGCCCGGCCGCCCAGCGGTTCAGGATCGAGGCGACCGACGACCCGGCGGTCTTCACGAACGAGGCCAAGCTCGGCAAGTTCAACGCGATCGCCTTCCTGACCGGCGGCGGCGACGTCCTCGACGCCGAGCAGGAAGCGGGACTCGAGGCCTACATGGAGGCGGGCGGCGGTTTCGTCGGCATCCATGACGCGGCCCGCGCCGAGCCGTACTCGACCTGGTTCACCGGTCTGATCGGCGCACGACCTGCCGACTCCAGCCCGGCGAACGTGCAGCGCGCCACCGTCGAGGTCGGCGACCGGGAGAACCCGGCCACCAAGGACCTGCCCCTGGAGTGGAAGCGTCCCGACCAGTGGCTGAACTGGACCAAGAACCCGACCGGCGAGGTCCACACGGTGGCCCGCGTGCGCGAGTCGACGTACCAGCCGGGCGAGAGCAAGAACGGCGCCGACCACCCGGTCTCCTGGTGCCGTGACTACGACGGCGGACGCTCCTTCTACACCGGCATGGGCGGCACGGCGGCCTCCTACGACGAGACCGACTTCCGGCAGCACCTGCGCGGCGCGCTGCTCTGGACGAGCCGCATCGCGCGCGCCGACTGCAAGTCGACGATCACGGCCAACTACAAGGCGTCGCGCCTGACCCAGGCCAACCAGCCGGGCCAGAACGACCAGATCGGCGAGCCGCACGGCCTGGTGACCGCGCCCGACGGCAAGGTCCTCTACATCGGCCGCGGCGGCGCCGACTCCTCGCAGCCGGTCATCACCGACTGGAACAACCCCGACGTCGGCAAGGGCAAGGGCGAGATCCACGTCTACGACCCCAAGACCAAGAAGTCGACCCTCGCGGGCGCGCTGACCGTCTTCGGCAACAAGGGCGGCGGCGACGAGCTGATCAAGGTCGAGGAGGGCCTGCTCGGCATCGAGCTCGACCCGAAGTTCGAGCAGAACGGCTGGGTGTACCTGCACTACACACCCCACTCGAAGATCAACCGCGAGACGCACATGGCCGAGCGCCACGTCTCCCGCTTCACGCTCGACCGGGCCACCGACAAGCTGGACATGGGCAGCGAGAAGGTGCTGCTCAAGTGGCCGGTGCAGATCCACAGTTGCTGCCACGCGGGCGGCGGGATGGCCTGGGACTCCAAGGGCAATCTCTACATCGCGACCGGCGACAACAACTCCTCGCAGTTCAGCGACGGTTACTCGGGCAACAACCCGCAGCCCAACTTCAAGGGCGTCTCCTTCGCCGACGCGCGCCGCACTGCGGGCAACACCAACAACCTCAACGGCAAGATCCTGCGCATCCACCCGGAGGACGACGGGACGTACACGCTCCCCTCGGGCAACCTCTTCACCGGCAAGGAGCCGGACGAGGGTGGCGGCAAGACGCGCGGTGAGATCTATGTGATGGGCGTCAGGAACCCGGCGCGCATCTCCATCGACAAGAAGACCGACACGCTCTACGCGGGCTGGGTCGGTCCTGACGCCGGTGCGCCGTCGACGACGTGGGGCCCCGCGAAGTACGACACGTTCGCCGCGATCACCCACGCCTCCAACCGCGGCTGGCCTTACTGCATGGGCAACAACCAGCCCTACCGCGACCGCAATCTGCCGGACCCGACGAAGCCGCTTGGCTGGTACGACTGCAAGAACCTCAAGAACGAGTCGCCCAACAACGACGGTCTGGTGAACATCCCGCCGGCCGAGCCGAACAACATCTGGTACTCGCCGCAGGGCGGCGGCGTCGACTACCCGCGTGACGCGAACGGCGTCCCGAGCTACAAGACGGAGGAGCAGAAGATCCTCCTGCCGTGGCTCAAGGGCGGCGGCCAGGCCACGATGAACGGCCCGGTCTACCGCTTCGACGCCGCCAACTCCAGCGCGGACAAGTGGCCTTCGTACTGGGACGGCAAGTGGTTCGTCGGCGACTTCTACGACGCCGACCAGCCCCGGCACGCGGTCCTGACCGACCCCAAGACGGTCGGCAGCGGCGGCCTGCCCACGCACGCCGAATCCCTGAAGAAGATCATCCCGATCGGCAACGACGGCATCAAGAACCTCATGGACTGGAAGTTCGCCGCCGACGGCTCGCTCTACGTCCTCGACTACGGCCGCGGGTTCTTCACCTCGGACTCCAAGTCGGCGCTGTGGCGCGTCACTTACTCCGGCGGCGAGGCCACACCGGCCGCCAAGGATCTCGCAAGGAAGGCCGGATGATGCGGGCGGTACGCAAGCGAGGACTCTGGACGGCGCTTCTCGCGTCGCTCCTGATGGTGCTCGGCCTGACGTCCACGGCGGCGAGTCAGCCGGACAGTCCCGGCCGGGCGGCGGCCCAGACCCTGACCTGGACCGCGAACAACGACATCGACAAGTACGCGTCCGCGCCCACCACCGCGGTCGCGGGCGCGACGACGATCGTCTTCGAGAACAGTGAGGCGACCGGCAACAACACCGGCATGCCGCACACGCTGACGTTCGACGTCTCGGACCCCGAGTACAACAACGACGTGCCGCTGAACATCCTGGCCAACCCGAACGACGACCAGGGCGGCAAGCACACCGCCGAGGTCACCCTGACGCCTGGCCGTTACCGCTACCACTGCACGATCCCCGGCCACGGGGCGATGCAGGGCATCCTGGTGGTGACCGAGGGCGGCGACGAGGACACGACCGCTCCCGAGACGGCGGCCAAGGTCGAGGGACAGACCAACTCCGATGGCGCGTACGTCGGTTCCGCCACCGTCTCGGTGACGGCGACCGACGAGGGTTCGGGCGTCGACAAGACCGAGTTCGCGGTCGGCGCGGACGGCGCCTGGCAGCCGTACACGGCGCCCGTGGTCGTCGACCAGGTCGGCACCCACAAGATCCGCTATCGCGCGAGCGACAAGGCGGGCAACGTGGCGGCGGAGAAGGCCGTCGACTTCACGGTGGTCCCACCCTCGTCCGACGACAAGACGCCACCGGAGACCTCGGCGACGGTGACCGGCGAGAAGAACGACAAGGGCGAGTACCTCGGGATGGCGACCGTCACCGTGACGGCGTCCGACACCGGCTCCGGCGTCAACAAGATCGAGTACGCGGTCGGTGACGGCGGCGCGTGGACGGCGTACACCGCGCCGGTCATGGTCCACGCGGCGGGCGCGCACAAGATCCGCTACCGCGCGTCGGACAAGGCGGGGAACCAGGCGGCTGAGAAGGCCGTCGAGTTCACCGTGGTCACGCCGCCGGTCGAGGACAAGACGCCGCCGGAGACCTCCGCGAAGGTCGAGGGCGACAAGAACTCGGACGGCGCGTACGTCGGCAAGGCGAAGGTGACGGTCACCGCGACCGACGCCGACTCCGGTGTCGACAAGGTCGAGTACTCGCTCGACGGCGGTCCGTATCTCGCCTACGCCGACCCGGTCGTCGTCGACCGCGTGGGCCGGCACACGGTGGCGTACCGCGCGAGCGACAAGGCGGGCAACACGGCGGAGGCGAAGGACGTCTCCTTCACCGTCGCGGAGGGCGGCGGCGTGCCGTCCCCCAACTGCGCCGAGTACGACGAGCGGTTGACGGTGATCGTCGGCACCATCGACACGGGCATCCCGAACCGGGTCACCAACAACCGGTGCCGCATCAACGAGATGATCGAGGACGAGAAGGAGTGGACGTCCCACGCGCTCTTCCTCAAGCACGTCAAGAGCGTCACGGACAAGCTCCTGCGGGCCGGTGAGATCGACCAGCGCGAGTACAACAAGATCAACCGCGCCGCCAAGCAGTCCGGCATCGGCAAGCCGGGCCAGACCGAGGGCTACCGCAAGATCTTCGACGGCACCCAGGAGTCCCTGAACAAGTGGGAGCAGGTCGGCGGCGGCAAGTTCGGGCTGAACGCGGACGGTTCGATCACCAGCAGCACCACCGTCGAGGGCATGGGCATGCTGTGGTTCCCGGAGCGCAAGTACGGCGACTTCTCGCTGAAGCTCCAGTGGCGGGACGACGCGCCGGGCAACGGCAACGCCAACGGCGGTGCCTTCGTGCGCTTCCCGCAGGTGCACGACCACCCGGAGGAGTCACGTCCGGAGTGGGTCGCCATCAAGTACGGGCATGAGGTGCAGATGCTCGACAGGCCCGCCGGCGACATGTACAAGACGGGGTCGATCTACGGCTTCGACCGGGTGGGTCTCGGCGGCGCCGGGGTCACCCCGAAGGGCACGTGGAACGACTACGAGATCAAGGTGGTGGACCAGCACTACTCGATCTACCGCAACGGCGTCCTGATCAACGAGTTCGACAACACCGGCGGCCAGGTCTTCACGCCACCGCGTGGCGACGACCCGGGCACGGACGGGCGGCGTTACTCGTCCGGCTATGTCGGGCTCCAGGTGCACGGGGTCACCGATGTGATCTCGTACCGGGACATCAGGATCAAGGAGCTGTAGTCACCGGGCTGTAGTTCCCGGCCGGCAGGACCGACCTCGGCCCCCGCTCCCCCACTTGGGGGCGCGGGGGCCGTTGTCAGTGCCGTACGGCATGCTTCTGATCAACGGGATCGAGGCACGATCGAGGCGCGGGGGAATCGGGGGGCCGGAAATGGCCACGGGGATCGAGGACGTCGACTGGGCGTCGATGGCGCATGCCTATGGAGACGCGTCGGACGTGCCGCGGCTGCTGCGGGGCCTGGCGTCGGCGGACCCGGAGGAGCGGGACATCGCTCTGGACGGGATGTACGGCGCGGTGCATCACCAGGGTGATGTCTATGACTCCACGGTCGCCTGCCTGCCGTTCCTCTTCGATCTCGTGGCCGACGCGTCGGTCGCCGACCGCGGGGCCCTCGTGGAGCTGCTGTGCAGCATCGCGGGCGAGGAGGAGCCCGACCCGGAGGAGCTCGCGGACCTTTTCGCGGACGAGGAGGAGGACACGGACCGGGCGGCGCACATTCTTGCCGCGAGCGCGATGATCCGGGGGCGGGCCGAGTTCTTCCTGGAACGCCTGGGCGACCAGGACCCGGGTCTGCGCGAGGCGCTGCCGCGGGCGCTGGCCCAGCTGCACGGCGACCCCGCGCGGGTGCTGAGGGCACTGCGCGAGCGGATCGCCGTGGAACAGGCGGACGAGGTCGTGCGGGCCCTGGTGCGGGCCGTCGGCCTGCTGGGCACCCGGCACGCGCAGCCGCTCGGCGCGGAGGCGGGCGCGTGTCTGCGCGCGGTCGTCGAGTCCGGCACCGCAGGCCCCGGGCTCCGTCTCACGGCCCTGGCGCAGCTGGCCGAGTGCGCTCCCGCCCTGCTGCCCGAAGACTCCGTGGCGATCGCCACGGAGGTGATGCGGACCGCGTACGGGACGGCGAGCGAGCGAGGCGAAGCTCCCGTCTCCCCCGATCGGCCGCGTACGAAGACGCTGGTGTCGCATCTGAGGGACATCGAGGCCGCGCACAGTGCGAGCATCGACACGAACGCGGCCGACGCACTTTTCGAGGAGCTGCAGGACGCGCTCGGCGACCGCACGGCCGAGCGGTTCGCGCTGCTGAACGACCAGCTGTGCGGCGCCCACCGGGGACAGCGCATGACCGCGGTCCGGCTGAGCGGGCGCCTGCTGACCGGCTGGCGCGCGCCGGACGACCGCACTGTGGTCCTGCTCGGACGCCAGCTCGCCGAGCATGACGAGGGGCTCTCGCGGGCCACGCTGAGCAAGCTGGCGCAGGTGTACCCCATCGCCCATGCCGCTGCGGACATGCTGACGGCGGCCCTGGTCGAGTGGGAGGGCCGGTGGGAGCCGGAAGGCTGGGAGTCCTCCCTCTTCGGCAAGGCCCTGGACGTACTGGCTCTGCAGGGTGACGCGCGGGCCGTGCCTCAGCTGACCACGGTGCTGGAGAGCGGCGCCGCCGTCCCGGAGCACCTGTTCCGGTGGGTCGGGGCGCTGGGCTCCGCCGCGGCGCCCCTGGCGCAGGTGCTGCACCGCCGGCTCACGTCAGTCGGTGGGAACGGCACACGGTCGGATGCCACGCGCCTCGTCGCGTCCCTCAGCCGACTGCGCCACACTGATTCCCTGCCGCTGGTGGTGGGTGTCCTGCGGGACCACCACGGCGCACAGACCCAGTCGTCCGTACTGAGGGCAGTCGGCAGGTTCGGGCGCGCTGCCGCGGACGTCGCGCCGTACCTCCGCGAGCTGGTGTCCGACAGCTCTCTCAGCAACAGCCATCGGATGGAGGCGGCGGACGCCCTGTGGGCGGTCACGGGCGAGAGTGACCTCGCCCTGCCGCTCCTGAGCGAGGCCCTGGCCGCGACGCGGCCCTACAACCGGAACCTCGCCCTGCGCATCACCAGGTCACTCGGCCCACCGGCCGCGAAACTGGCCCCTCGGCTGCGCGAGCTGAGCGCGGACGGGGGGTCCGACGAGGGGTCCTTGGAGGCGACCCTCGCTCTGTGGAAGGTACGGGCCGAGGCGGCCGAGGTGCTGCCGACGCTCCTGGCCCAGTGGGCGGCGAACCCCGCCACCCGTCCGGCGACGGCCGCCTGCCTGGCCGAGATGGGCTCGGAGGCGATGCCCGCTCTCCCCCTGATACGGGAGGAGTTGGCCGCCACCCGCCGCCACAACAACCGCGGCGCCCGGGGGAACCTGCGCCATGCCTGCGCCGAGGACGAGGCTCTGCTGAGCAGCTGCCGCGGCATCGCTGCCGCGCTGGCCCCCTAGCCGGACCCCGGGCACACCTCAGTCCTCGTGCCTGGCCCGACTCGGCTGCACCCGCTTCGGCTCGCCCGGCATCTTCGGGTACTCGGGCGGATAGGGCAGGTCGCCCAGGCCGTGGTCCCGTTCGTCCTGGGCGGCGAGTTCGAGGAGTGCCTCCAGGGAGAAGGCGTGCTTCTCCATGTCCGCGTGCACGTCTCCGACCTGGGCGAACCGCTCCGGCATGGTGCCGATGTCGAAGTCCTCCGGCACCGCGTCGTCGACCTCGTCCCAGCGCAGCGGCGCCGACACGGGGGCGTTCGGCCGGGGCCGCACCGAGTAGGCGGAGGCGATGGTGCGGTCGCGCGCTGTCTGGTTGTAGTCGACGAAGATCTTCGCTCCCCGCTCCTCCTTCCACCAAGCGGTCGTGACGGCGTCCGGCATGCGGCGCTCCAGCTCGCGCCCGACCGCGATCGCGGCCCGGCGCACCCCGGTGAAGTCCCACCGCGGTTCGATCGGCACGAAGACGTGCAGGCCGCGCCCGCCGGACGTCTTGGGCCAGCCCTTGAGGCCGAACTCGTCCAGCAGGGCGCGCAGTTCACGCGCCGCGCGCACCGCGTCGGCGTAGTCCGTGCCGGGCTGCGGGTCGAGGTCGATGCGGAGTTCGTCGGGATGGTCGAGGTCGTCGCGCCGTACCGGCCAGGGATGGAAGGTCAGCGTGTTGAACTGCGCGGCCCAGATGACCGCGGCGACTTCCATGGGGCACATCTCATCGGCCGTGCGGCCGCTGGGGAAGGCGATGGTGGCCGTGGGGATCCAGTCCGGGTGGTTCTTGGGGACGCGTTTTTGGTAGAAGAACTCACCGGTGACCCCGTCCGGGAAGCGCTGGAGCGTCGTGGGGCGCTCCCGCAGCGCGCGGACGATCCCGTCGCCGACCGCCAGGAAGTACTGGGCGACGTCCAGCTTGGTGAATCCCCGCTCCGGAAAGACGACCTTGTCCGCGCTGGACAGCCGCACCGTCCGCCCACCCGCGTCGAGCTCGACCGCTCTACCACCCATGCCGCCACGCTAGGCGCAACGGACGAGAGGCGCACACCGGGCACGAAGTGGCGTATGGGCACAGAATCGAGCCATGGATCTGCCGGTGATGCCCCCCGTCAAGCCCATGCTCGCCAAACCCGTGGCGAGGATCCCGCCGGGCATGCAGTACGAGGCCAAGTGGGACGGCTTTCGCGCGATCGTCTTCCGGGACGGCGCGGACCTGGAGATCGGCAGCCGTACGGGCAAGCCGCTGACCCGGTACTTCCCGGAGCTGGCCGCGGCCCTGCTCGACCGCCTGCCCGGCCGGTGCGTCCTGGACGGCGAGATCGTGATCGCGCGGGACGGGCGGCTCGACTTCGACGCCCTCACGGAGCGCATCCATCCCGCCGCCTCCCGGGTGCGCACGCTCGCCGAGCGGACCCCGTCCTCCTTCGTGGCCTTCGACCTGCTCGCCCTGGACGACGAGGCCCTCGTCGACACGCCCCTCACCGACCGCCGCACACGGCTGACCGAGGCTCTGGAGGGCGTGAGCGCCCCCGTCCACCTCGCGCCCGCCACCAAGGACCCCGAGCTGGCCCAGGAGTGGTTCGAGCAGTACGAGGGGGCGGGCCTCGACGGCATCATCGCCAAGCCGCTCGACCTGCGCTACCGGCAGAACGAACGCCTCATGTTCAAGATCAAGCACGAGCGCACGGCGGACTGCGTGGTCGCGGGCTACCGCTTCCACAAGAGCGGTCCCATCGTCGGCTCGCTCCTTCTCGGCCTGCACGACGAGACGGGCACCCTGCAGCACGTCGGGGTCTGCGCCGCGTTCTCCATGGCGCGGCGCGCGGCGCTGGTGGACGAGCTCGAACCGCTGCGGATGGAGTCGCCCGAGGGGCACCCCTGGGCCGCCTGGGCGGACGAGGCCGCGCACGAGACGTCCCGGATGCCGGGGGCGCCGAGCCGTTGGTCGGGCAAGAAGGACCTCTCCTGGGTGCCGCTGCGCCCCGAGAGCGTCTGCGAGGTGGCTTACGACCACATGGAGAACGGACAGCGCTTCCGGCACACCGCGCGCTTCCGCACCTGGCGACCCGACCGCACCCCCGACAGCTGCACGTTCGCCCAGCTGGAGGAGCCGGTCCGCTACGACCTGGCGGACGTACTGCGCTGACCCGGCCCGACCCGGCGCCGACCCTGCCGGGAACGCAATCGCGCCAATGTTCACGCCCGCGGCCTCGCGCCGCTTCCACGTCACGGACACCGACCGTAAGCTCCTGCGCCTGATACGGGAGTTACCTACGGTAAGGGGGCCGGGGCATGGGGCACTCGGGAGTTACGGGCAGCACGAGACGGACGTTTGTCGCGGGGGCGGCCGCGGCGGGCGGCGTGGCGGCACTGGGGGCGGGCGCGCTGCCGGCGGCGGCCGCCGGGCGCACTCCGCGGGCGGATGCGGCGAAGACTTCGGTGGCCGTGCTCGGCGGCGGCGTCGCGGGCCTGACCGCCGCGCATGAGCTGGCCGAGCGCGGTTTCGCCGTCACGGTCTACGAGCGCAGGGCGCTGGGCGGCAAGGCCCGCAGCATGGACGTACCGAACAGCGCGAAGGGCAACCGCAGGCCGCTGCCCGGCGAGCACGGGTTCCGCTTCATCCCGGGGATCTATCACAACCTCCCGGACACGATGCGCCGCATTCCCTTCCCGGGGAACGCGAACGGCGTCTGGGACAACCTCGCGGCGCCGCGCGAGATGTCGTTCGCGCGCACCGGACGCGAGGACATCCGGATGCCGATCCCATGGCCGGGCAGCGAGCCGGAGAAGCTCACACCGGACGACATCGCGCGGGCGCTCACCGCGCTCCTCGACACCGCCTTCAACCTTCCCGCGCACGAGGTCGCGTACTTCGTGAACCGCGCCCTGGTCTTCCTCACCAGCTGCGACGAACGCCGCGACAGCACCTGGGAGTCGACGCCCTGGTGGGAGTTCGTGCGCGCCGCGCAGATGTCGAAGGACTACCAGCGCATCCTCGCGATCGGCGTCACCCGCAACATCGTCGCCACCAAGGCCGAGGAGGCGAGCACCCGCACCGTCGGCACGCTCGGCGAGGCCTTCGTCTTCAACGCGCTCGGCCAGGGCGCGGACGGCCCGCCGGACCGGCTGCTCGACGCGCCGACGAACGAGGCCTGGATCGACCCCTGGGTGACTCATCTGGAGTCTCTGGGCGTGGAGTTCAAGGTCGGCTGGAGCGTGCGCCAGTTGGGCTTCGCGGGCGGCCGCATCACGAAGGCCGTCATCGAGGACCCCGAGGGCGTACGCCGTGACATCACCGCCGACCAGTACGTACAGGCCATGCCGGTGGAGCACGCGCGCAGGACGTGGAGCGCCGAACTGAAGGCTGCCGACCCGCAGTTGGCGCGCTGCGACAAGCTGGAGACGGACTGGATGACGGGCATCCAGTTCTATCTGACGGAGCGTCCGCCCTTGGTGAAGGGCCACTTCAACTGCATCGACTCGCCCTGGTCGCTCACCGGCATCGCCCAGGCGGGCCACTGGACGGACCGCGACTTCCCCGCGGACTACGGAGACGGCGTCGCGGTCGAGTGTCTTTCCGTGGACATCTCCGAGTGGGACAAGCCGGGGATCCTCTACGGCAAGACCGCCAAGCAGTGCACGCGCGAGGAGATCGCCAAGGAGGTGTGGGCGCAGCTCAAGGCCGCGCTCAACGACACCGGCAAGGTGGTCCTGAGCGACAGCAAGCTGCACTCGTGGTTCCTGGACCCGGGCGTCGACGGCCTCGGGACGCCGAACCCGACCAACGAGGACGAGCTGCTCATCCACCCGGTGGGCACCCTGCACAACCGCCCGTCGGCCGCCACGAAGATCCCCAACCTCTGTCTGGCAGGCGACTACGTGGCCGTACCGATCGACCTGGCGACGATGGAGGGCGCCAACACGTCAGCACGCCAGGCGGTGAACGCCATCCTGGAGAGGGTCGGTTCGGATGCCGCACCGTGCACGGTGACCTCCCTGTTCCGCGCGCCCGCGATCGAGCTCCTCAAGCGCCACGACCGCACCCGCTACCGGCTCGGCCTGCGCAACGCCCTCGATCTGGGCTGAAGGGCCGAAGAGCGGGAGGCGGCGAGGCTGAGGGACTCGGAGACGGGAGAGCAGAGGCGTACGGGGTAGGAAGCCTGCATGGGAACGCGGACTGGGGCAGGGACACGGACACGACGCACGACGGTGGCGGCGGTGGCGGCCGTCGCCGCCCTGGCCCTGGCGCCCGGCTGCACCCTGAGCGACACGGCAGGCGACGGGAAGGCGCCCTCCGGTGACGGAGGGCGCGTACTCGCCGTGAAGATCGACAACGTACGTCCGGCGCGTCCCCAGACGGGCCTGGAGGCGGCGGACGTCGTGTACGCGGAGCAGGTCGAGGCGGGTCTCAGCCGCCTGATGGCGGTGTACGCCGACCGGCTGCCACCCGTCATCGGCCCGGTGCGCAGCGCGCGGGAGACGGATCTGGAGCTGCTTCGGCAGTTCGACGATCCGGCTCTCGTGTTCTCCGGGGCGCAGTCGAAGCTCCTCCCGCTCATCTCGGCGGCTCCCCTGCGACAGCTGTCCCCCGGCAAGGCTCCGGGGGACGCCTACTTCCGGGGCGGCGACAAGGTCGCCCCGCACAACCTCTTCGTACGCCCGAAAGCACTGGACGCCGACTTGGGCGAGGGAGGCCTGGAGAGCACGGGCTTCCGCTTCGGCCCGCGACCGAAGGGCGGCACCCCGGAACGTGAGCAAACCGTCCGCTTCCCGGCGGCGCGGTTCACCTTCACCTGGTCCGCCGGGCAGGAGCGCTGGCTGGTCTCCATGGACGGCGAGCGGGCCCGCACCACCGACGGCGGGACGCTGGCCGCGTCGACCGTCGTCGTGCAGTACGTGAAGATGCGCGAGTCGCGCTTCCACGACCGCTCGGGCAACAACACGCCCCTCACCGAGACCGTCGGCTCGGGCAAGGCGCGGGTCCTGCGGGACGGCCGTGCCTACGAGGCGCGCTGGGAGCGGCCGTTGCCGCAGGACGGCACGGAGTTCACGACGGCGGACGGCGGCGAGCAACTGCCGTTCGCCAAGGGCCAGGTGTGGGTGGTGTACGTGAAGGCCTGACTCAGGCCCGGGGGGCGGCGACGGCCTCCGCGGGATTGCGCAGGCCCTCTGCCGCGTCCGAGACCCGCTGGATGAGGTCGAAGAACACGGTCTGCTCGTCCGCGGAGAGCGGCCCGAGGAAGACCTGGTTCATCCGGGCCGTCCGCACGGTCAGCTTGCGGTGCGTGCGCTTGCCCTCGTCGGTGAGGTGCAGCAGATACCGGCGGCCGTCCTGCGGGTCGCGGACCTTGTCGAGCAGCTCGCGGCGCATCAGGCGGCTGATGACCTCCGCGATGGTGGACCGGTCGAGGCCGACCCGCTCGCCGACGGTGCGCTGGTCGAGGCCGGGCTCGGCGACGAGCGCGTTCAGGACGGCGAACTGCGGCGAGGTGATCTCCTCGGAGACCATCGTGTTCCACAGCAGGTAGTGCGCCTGCTGCAGACGCCGGGCCAGGTGCCCGGGGTGGGTGGTCAGGTCCACCGCGGCCATGAGTTCCTCCACTGCCTGTGCCGAAGATTTCTGTAGGTGCACTGAACACTACTCGCTCTTGACGGCCCCGGGAACGAGTGGCAGCGTAAGTTCAACCTCGTGGAAATAGTCAGTGCCCTGATTAATGAGCAGGGCATCGAAGGCCTGGAAGAGATGGGGCTCGACGGATGGACAAGGTGGTGGCCTCGGCCGCCGGCGCGGTGGCCGATGTGGGGGACGGTTCGTCCCTTGCGGTGGGCGGGTTCGGGCTGAGCGGTGTGCCCGGCGTGCTGATCGGGGCGCTGTACGAGGCCGGCGTGTCGGGCCTGCGGGTGGTGTCCAACAACTGCGGGGCGATGGAGTCGGGTCTCGCCGTACTGCTCTCGGCGGGCCGGATCGCGCGGGTGACCGGTTCGTACATCGGCGCCAACAAGGAGTTCGCCCGCCAGTACCTGGGCGGCGAGCTGGAGGTGGAGATGATCCCGCAGGGCACGCTCGCGGAGCGGCTGCGCGCGGGAGGGTGCGGCATTCCCGCGTTCTACACGCCGGCCGGGGTGGGCACGCAGGTCGCCGACGGCGGACTGCCCTGGCGCTACGACGGCTCGGGCGGGGTGGCGCTCGCCTCGCCTGCCAAGGAGGTGCGGGAGTTCGACGGGCGGGAGTACGTCCTGGAGCGCGGCATCCGGACCGACTTCGCGCTGGTGCGGGCCGCCAAGGGCGACCGGCACGGGAACCTCGTGTTCAACAAGTCCACCCGCAACTTCAACCCCCTGGCCGCGATGGCCGGACGGGTCACGATCGCCGAGGTGGAGGAGCTGGTCGAGCCGGGCGAGATCGACCCCGACGCGGTGCATCTGCCGGGGATCTACGTCCAGCGGGTCGTCGAGCTGACGCCGGAGCAGGCCACCCACAAACAGATCGAGAGGCGCACGGTCTCCGCGCCCGAGGAGCAACCCCCTGCGCAAGGAACGGTGAGCGACTGATGGCCTGGACCCGCGACCAGATGGCCGCCCGCGCCGCGCGCGAACTGCGCGACGGCCAGTACGTGAACCTGGGCATCGGCCTGCCCACGCTGATCCCCAACCACCTCCCCGAGGGCGTCGAGGTGGTCCTGGAGTCCGAGAACGGCATCCTCGGCGTGGGCCGCTACCCTACGGACGCCGAGGTGGACCCGGACCTGATCAACGCGGGCAAGGAGACGGTGACTGTCCGCCCCGGCGCCGCCTACTTCGACTCCGCGCTGTCCTTCGGGATGATCCGCGGCGGCCATATCGACGTCGCGGTGCTCGGCGCCATGCAGGTCTCCGAGCGCGGAGACCTGGCCAACTGGGCCATCCCCGGCAAGATGATCACGGGGATCGGCGGGGCGATGGACCTGGTGCACGGTGCGCGCACGGTGATCGTGGCGATGACGCACACCGCCAAGGACGGCTCCCCCAAGATCCTCGATGAGTGCGCGCTGCCGCTGACCGGCAAAGGCTGCGTGAACCGGATCATCACGGATCTCGGCGTCCTGGACGTCACCGAAACCGGTCTGGAACTCGTCGAGTTGGCGCCCGGCGTCACTCCCAGGGAGATCACCACCAAGACAGCGGCCAGGGTCCGCGTCCCCGAAGCCTTCTCCGATGCGATCTCCGAAGGAAGCCGTCATGAGCCTGCGTGACGTCTACATCGTCGACGCCGTACGCACCCCCGTCGGCAAGTACAACGGCGCGCTCGCGAGCGTCCGCCCGGATGATCTCGGCGCTCACGCGATCCGTGAACTCCTGTCCCGTACACCGGACTTGGACCCCTCACGGATCGGCGACGTCTACTTCGGCAACGCGAACGGCGCGGGTGAGGAGAATCGCAACGTCGCACGGATGGCCGCCCTGCTCGCCGGTCTCCCGGTGACGGTGCCGGGCGTGACCGTCAACCGGCTCTGCGCCTCCGGGCTCGAAGCCGTCATCCAGGCCGCGCGGGCCATCGCGCTCGGTGACGTCTCCATCGCCCTGGCCGGCGGAGTCGAGTCGATGACCCGCGCCCCCTACGTCCTGCCGAAGAGCGAGAGCCCCTTCCCCGCCGGGAACACCGAGCTGTACTCCACCACCCTGGGCTGGCGCATGGTCAACCCGAGGATGGAGCCGCAGTGGACGGTCCCGCTGGGCGAGAGCGCCGAACTCGTCGCGGACAAGCACGGGATCACGCGCGAGCAGCAGGACGCGTATGCCCTGAGCAGTCATCAGAAAGCCTCCGCCGCACAGCAGAACGGTCTCTTCGACGCGGAGATCGCGCCGGTCGCCGTCCCCCGGCGCAGGGGCGAGCCCGTCCTCTTCGAGCGCGACGAATGCGTACGCGCCGACGCGTCCCGGGAGGCGATGGCCAAGCTCAAGCCGTCCTTCCGCGCCCCGGGAGGCACGGTCACGCCCGGCAACGCGTCACCGCTCAACGACGGCGCGGCCGCGCTGCTCCTGGTCGACGAGGAGGGCCTGGAGGCGACGGGCCGTGAGCCGCTGGCCCGCGTCTCGGCGTCCGCGGTCTCCGCGACCGAGCCGCACTACTTCGGCCTCGCGCCGGTAGAGGCCGTCAACCGCGCTCTCGCAAAAGCGGGCCGGTCCTTCGGCGATCTGAGCACACTGGAGCTGAACGAGGCTTTCGCGGCCCAGGTGTTGGGGTGCGCGGCCGAATGGCCGGACCTCGACCCGGGGGTCCTGAACCCTCAGGGCGGCGCCATCGCGCTCGGCCATCCACTCGGCGCGTCCGGAGCGCGGCTCGCCGGGACCGTCGCCCACCAGCTCGCCCGGCGCGGCTCGGGTACGGGCGTCGCCACCCTCTGCATCGGCGTCGGGCAGGGCCTGGCCCTGGTCCTCGAACGCTGACGCACAACCCCCAGCCCCCAGCCCTCATCCCGCAGCACGCTGTACTCACGGACTCACGGAGCCGACAGACATGCCCCTCACCGAACCCCTGCCCGACGGGCTGAGCCAGCAGGAGATAGACGCGGAGGTCGCCAAGGCGCAGGCCGCGGCCGCCCCCTCCGATCACCCCCCGCGCGACTATCCCCCGTACCGCAGCAGCCACTTCCGCCACCCCGAGCAGCCGCTGATCCCGCTGCGCGACCCGGAGGCGGTGGAGCGATACGGCCCGGCCTTCGGCGTCACCGACATCACGGCGCTCGACCGCGACCTGACGCGCCAGCACCTGGGCGAGCCGCTCGGTGAGCGCATCACCGTCTCCGGCCGTGTCCTCGACCGCGAAGGGCGGCCCGTACGCGGGCAGTTGGTCGAGCTGTGGCAGGCCAACGCCTCCGGCAGGTACGCCCACCAGCTGGACCAGCACCCGGCGCCCCTCGACCCGAACTTCACGGGCTTCGGCCGCTGCCTGACCGACGACGAGGGAACGTACTCCTTCACGACCATCAAGCCGGGCGCGTACCCGTGGCGCAACCACGTCAACGCGTGGCGCCCCGCGCACATCCACTTCTCGGTCTTCGGCACCGCCTTCACGCAGCGCCTGGTGACACAGATGTACTTCCCGGGCGACCCGCTGTTCCCCTACGACCCGGTCCTGCGCTCGGTCACCGACGAGGCGGCGCGAGCACGCCTGGTCTCCGCCTACGACCACGATCTCTCCGCCCCCGAGTGGGCCCTCGGCTACCGCTGGGACATCGTGCTCGACGGCCCCGCCGCGACGCTCTTCGAGGAAGGCGACCACCACTGATGTCGTACGCTCCGACTCCCTCTCAGACGGTCGGCCCCTTCTACGGCTACGCACTGCCCTTCCCGCGGGGCGGCGAGGTCGCACCGGCCGGCCACCCGGACACGGTCACCCTGCACGGGTATGTCCACGACGGCGCGGGAAACCCCGTCCCCGACGCGCTCATCGAGACCTGGCAGCCCGCACCCGACGGCTCCCGCACGGGTGCGCCGGGGTCGCTGCGGCATGATCCGGTCACCGGCGAGGTCATCGGCCGTGACGGCGTCGCGTTCACCGGGTTCGGCCGCGTCCCGACCGACGCGGACGGACACTGGACGGTCCGTACGCTGCCGCCGGGCGGCGTCTCGTACATCGCGGTCGCGGTCTTCGCGCGCGGTCTGCTCCATCACCTGTACACACGCGCCTACCTGGTCGACGAGCCCGGCGATCCGCTCCTCGGCTCGCTCGACCCGGCGCGGCGCGCGACGCTGGTCGCCCACCCCGAGATGAGCCACACGTACCGTTTCGACATCCGCCTTCAGGGCGAGGGCGAAACGGTGTTCCTGGAGTTCCAGTGAGTGTTGACGATTCCGGCTGCTTCGACGTCGGCCTGCTGGCCCCCGGGCGAGCGGGCACCCCGGCCGAGGCCGCGACGGGCGACACCGCCCTTCTGCAGGCGATGCTGGACGCGGAGGCGGCGCTGACGCGGGCCCAGGCCGAGGTGGGTCTGGCACCGGCGGAGGCGGTGACGGCCGTCGCCACGGCGGCGCGCGCCGAACACTTCGACGTACGCGATGTGGCGCTGCGCGCGGGGGCCGGCGGCAATCCGGTGATCCCGCTGGTCGCGGACCTGACGGCGGCGGTGCCCGCGGACGCGGCGCCGTACGTCCACCGGGGGGCGACCAGCCAGGACATCATGGACACGGCGATGATGCTGGTCGCGCGGCGCACGCTGGACCTGGTCCTGGTGGACCTGACCCGCACGGAGGCGGCGCTGGCCCGCCTGGCGTCGGAACACCGGGACACGGTGATGCCGGGCCGCACCCTGACTCAGCACGCGGTCCCGACGACGTTCGGTCTGAAGGCCGCGGGCTGGCGGGCGCTGGTCCTCGACGCGCGGGACAGGGTGCGGGCGGTGCGGGCCTCGCTTCCGGCTCAACTGGGGGGCGCGGCAGGCACGTTGGCCGCCTTTGCGGCCTACGCGGACAGTTCGCGCCCTGGTGCCCCGTCGCCGGGTGACCCATCGGCGGATGCCCCGTCGGCGGGTGTCCCGTCGCCGGGTGTCCCATCGGCGGGTGACCTCGGGGACAGCATCGTCTCCGCCTACGCCCGCCAGCTCCGGCTGGCCGAGCCCGCCCTCCCCTGGCACACCCTCCGCACCCCGGTGGCCGACCTCGCCGGAGTCCTCGCCTTCACCGCCGGCGCCCTGGGCAAGACGGCCGTGGACATCCTCACCCTTACTCGTACGGAGATCGCCGAGGTCACCGAGGGTGCTGGTGGCGGCTCCTCCGCCATGCCCCACAAGGCGAACCCCGTACGCTCCACCCTCGTCGCGGCCGCCGCCCGCCGCGCCCCCGCCCTGGCCGCCACGCTCCACGCGTCGATGGCCGCCGAGGACGAACGCCCGGCAGGCGCCTGGCACGCGGAGTGGGAGCCCCTGCGGGACCTCCTGCGTACGGTCGGCGGCGCGAGCCTCCACGCGGCGGAACTCACCGAGAACCTCCGGGTCCACCCGGGGACGATGCGCGAACACCTCGGCCTCACCCACGGGTTGATCGTCTCCGAACGCCTCACCGCCGAGCTGACGCCCCTGTTGGGCCGGGCGCGCGCCAAGGAGCTCCTCACGTCGGCGGCCCACCGCACCCGCGACGAGGGCAGGACGCTCGCGGAGGTACTCGCCGAAGAACCCGACCTGACGGCCGTGGACCTCACCGAACTCACCGACCCCGCCCGTTACACCGGCTCCGCAGGAGCCCTCACGGACCGCGC
Organism: Streptomyces sp. NPDC033180; assembly: GCF_055577645.1. Lineage (NCBI taxonomy): Bacteria > Bacillati > Actinomycetota > Actinomycetes > Kitasatosporales > Streptomycetaceae > Streptomyces > Streptomyces sp. NPDC033180. The sequence continues at coordinate 94,693 of NZ_JBVIPU010000007.1, forward strand.
CCTGGAGCGACGATGACCAGCAAACTGCCGCACCACACCACTGAGGGCGCCCCGACCGCTCCCCCGCTCTTCCTCGGCTCCTCCGTCGGCACCTCCACCGCCCTGTGGGACGCCGTGGCGCCCGAACTCTCCACCACCCACCGGGTCATACGCTGGGACCTGCCCGGTCACGGCAGGTCTCCCGCCGAGCTGATCGGCCCGGGAGCGACCGTCGCCGACCTGGCCGCCCTCGTCCTCGCGCTCGCCGACTCCCTCGGCATCGACCGTTTCGCCTACGCGGGTGTCTCCCTCGGCGGCGCCGTCGGTCTGCACCTGGCCGCGCACCACCCGGAGCGCGTGGAGAGCCTCGCCGTGATCTGCTCGTCGGCGCACTTCGGCGGCAGTGCGCGCTGGCAGGAGCGCGCGGCCCTCGTACGCCGCGAGGGCCTCGCCGGCCTCGCACAGAGCGCGCCGGAGCGCTGGTTCACCGCCGGGTTCACGGTCCCCGGTCTGGTGGACGACCACCGGACCACCGACCCCGACGCGTACGCCGCGTGCTGCGACGCGCTGGCCGCGTACGACATCAGGGAGTCCCTGGCCACGATCACCGCTCCCACGCTCGTCGTCGCGGGCCGCGAGGACCCGGCGACGCCGCCCGCCCACGCGCGCGAGATCGCCGACGCGGTGCCCGGCGCCTCCCTCACGGAGCTGGCGGGCGCCTCGCACCTGGCGCCGGCCGAGCGCCCGGAGGCCGTGACCGCCGCGCTGCGCACGCACCTGACGGGGGCGGCGACGAGCGGCATGGCCGTACGCCGGGCTGTCCTCGGGGACGCTCACGTGGACCGCGCCCAGGGGAACACCACTCCCTTCACGGCCCGCTTCCAGGACTTCATCTCGCGCTACGCCTGGGGCGAGATCTGGACCGATCCCACCCTCGCGCGCCGCGAACGCAGCATGATCACCATGACCGCCCTGGTCGCGCACGGGCACTACGACGAGCTGGCCATGCATGTCCGGGCGGCCCGCCGCAACGGGCTCACGCCCGAGGAGATCGGCGCGGTGCTGCTCCAGACGGCGGTCTACTGCGGTGTGCCCGCCGCCAATTCCGCGTTCGCGGTGGCACAGCGGGTCATCGCCGAGGAGTAGCGGTCACCCCAGACCGTTTAGGCTGCTGCTCTGATCAGGGGGATCAGGGCCAGGGATCTGGGGTTCAGGGGAGCCGGGGGGCTAGCTGCGATGAACGACGCGACTGAGGTGTTCCAGCCGTTGCGGGCGGAGGACCCGCCCGTGGTGGCGGGTTACCGTCTCGCCGCCCGGCTGGGGGCGGGCGGCATGGGCCGGGTCTATCTGTCGCACACCCAGGGCGGCCGACCGGTGGCGATCAAGGTGGTTCGGCCGGAGCTGGCCGACGACCCGGCCTTCCGGCGGCGGTTCGGCCGGGAGATAAGGGCGGCCCAGCGGGTCCGGGGCGCCTACACGGCCGAGCTGATCGACGCCGACGCGGACGGCGTGCCGCCCTGGCTTGCCACCGTGTACGTGCCGGGTCCCTCCCTCACGGAGGCCGTCGTCCGGCGCGGACCGCTGCCGGTGCCCGCGGTGCTGTGGCTGATGGCGGGGGTCGCCGAGGCGCTGCAAGCCATCCACGGCGCCGGAATCGTGCACCGTGACCTGAAGCCGTCGAACGTGCTGCTGGCCGCCGACGGGCCGCGCGTGATCGACTTCGGCATCTCACTGACCTCCGGCGCCACCTCCGCGTACACCGCCACGGGCGCCACGGTCGGCACGCCCCACTTCATGGCTCCCGAGCAGGCGTCCGCGGGCGAAGTCACCCCGGCCACCGATGTGTTCGCGCTCGGCCAGACGGCCGCGTTCGCGGCTCTGGGCGAGCCGCTGTACGGGGACGGCCCCTCGGTGGGCGTGCTGTACCGGATCGTGCACTCGGAGCCCGATCTGTCCCTGCTGCCCGCGCAGCTCCGTCCGCTCTTCGCCAAGTGCCTGGCCGCCGATCCGGCGGAGCGGGCCACCCCCGCGGAGATCGTCGCGTGGTGCCGCCGGCGTCTTGGCCGGGAGTCCGACGCGGGCGCGGGGTTGGCCCTGTGGCGGGACGTCGCGGGGCCGGAGGTCCCGGTTCCGGCGCCGGTGCCCCACCCCACTCCGGTGCACACCCTGCCGTTGTTCGCGCCACCGCCGCAGCAGCGGACGCCGCAGCCGACGGGGCCGTTGGATCGGAGGAGCCGCCGAAGACGCAACGCGCTCATCACGGCCATCACGACGGTCAGCGCACTGCTGGTGCTCGGCCTGACGTGGGCGGTGATGGACGCGACGGACCTGCTCCGCCGCGGGGACACGTCCTCGAAGTCCGGTTCGGAGGCGTCCGGACGGGGGGCGGGATCGACGTCGGGGTCCACATCGGGATCCGGGGCGGCCTCGGGGTCCGGCGAGAACGCGAAGACCGGGGAGAACGCGAGGTCCGGGGAGAGCTCGGGGGCGGGTGACGGGAGCGGCCAGAAACCTGACGCGTCGCGCCCCTCCACCGACGCCTCCACCCCGCCGCGCCCCGTCGCGTACCCCCAGGAATGGTTCGACGAGAAGAACTCCGTGAGCCTCAGGGAGCCGGTCGCCCGGAAGGACCGCAAGGGCGACATCCGCTTCGTCTGCGGACAGGACAGGTGTGCGCTGGAGAGCGACAAGAGCTTGATCACCTTGCTGTACGGCAAACCGGGGGCCACCCTCGATTCGTGCCGTCTCGCCCTCAAGGGCGCCGACAGCCACGACCTCCCGCTGGCCGCGGTGGCGTCCGGCAGCGAGATCTGCGTGCAGCACCCCAGCGGAGACATCGCCCTGCTCGTCGTCCAGGTGAAGTCGACCGCGCTGCCGAACGACGGGATCAGCTTCATGACCGCGGACATGACTGTGTGGCGCGCTCGATGAGCGCCTCAGGACGCTAGGTCGCGCTTCGCTCACTCGCCTCGCGGTAGCGCCGCTCCATCGCGTCGACGTACGCGTCGTCACCCGGCCGCCCCGCCCGCAGCAGACGCCACCACTGCTCGATGCTCCAACTGGCCGGCTCCGTCGCCCCGATGAACTCCTCGACGAGCGAGAGGAAGCGCGCGGGATCGGCGTGAAAGGGAAAGTGCCCGGCCCCCGGGAAGATCTCGAGGCGGCTGCCGGGCATCGCCTCGTGCGCGGTGTACGCGTGGTCGACCGGCAGCACGCCGTCCCGGTCGCCCCAGACCAGGAGCGTGGGCATGCCCTGGGCGAGGTAGCAGCGGTCCAGCATCGTGACCACCTGGCCGCGCCAGTCGACGACGGATCGCAGCGTGCGGATGAACGCGGCCCGCGCCCGCACGTCCGGCAACGCGTCGACCAGACCCACCAGTTCGGGCGCGTCCCGCCCGAGGCCGGTGTCGAGCAGCCGCAGCAGCGCGACGACCGCCCGCACCGGCAGATCGGCGCCGGGCAGTCCGAGCAGGGAGAGCAGCAGTGCGGCCCCGGGCAGCGAGACACCGCGTAGGACGGGGGTGACCTGCGGGCCGACGCCTCCCGTGCTCACCAGGACCAGCCGGTCGACGCGCTCGGGGAACTGGTAGGCGAACTGCATCGCGACCCCGCCGCCGAACGAGTGCCCGACGAGGGTGACCCGCTCGACGCCGAGTACGCCGAGCAGATCCCGGACTCCGTTGGCGTACGCGGCCACCGAGTAGTCGGCCCGTGGCTTCTCGGACGCGCCGTGACCGAGCAGGTCAGGGGCGATGACCGTGTGAGCGAGGGCCAGTTGGGGGATCAGTGGGGACCATGTCGCCGACGAGTCGCCGATGCCGTGGACCAGCACGATCGCCGGTCCCTCACCCGCGACGCGGTACGCGCGCCGGTAGCCGTGCACGGTGCGGAACCGCAGGGCGGCCCCGCTCTCGTCGCCGGAGGGAAGCCGCCTGGACTGGAAGGGCAGGATCCGCGCCATGGGCCGGAGTGTAGGCGGGCGGCGCTGCGGGCTGGTTTCGTAGGGGTTTCGGGTGGCGCGATACGGGCGCCGATGGCGCGTCGCGCCGTGCCGCTATGTGGCCGCGTAGTACCCCAGGAACATGTCGACACCGGCGACGATCAGACGCTCCGTCAGATCGTCGCTGATGTCGGTGCCGTACGAGCCGAAGACCAGGTGCGGGAAGACCAGCAGGGAGTAGAGCTGGATGACCGCCGTCTCCATGTCCGGGACGGTCAGGCGCCCCCGCTCGGCGAGCTCGCGCAACGCGCCCGCGATGGCGGGGTGATGGCCCTCCGGGCCGCGCTGTCCCCACGCGTCGCCGAGCGACGGGAAGCGGTGGATCTCCCGGGCGACGAGGTGGCGCAGCGCGTTCATCTCCTGGTCGTTGCGGACGACGCCGACCCAGGCGCGGGCCACGTTCAGGAAAGCCTCGCGCAGGTCGTCCGCCTCGGTGAGGCCGTCGAGCGCGGCGACCGAGGACGAGGCGTCCAGGGGTTCGTCGAGTGCGCCCGCGATCACCGCGACGAAGAGGGTTTCCTTGTTGCCGAAGTGGTTGTAGACGGTCACCTTGGACACGCCCGCCTCGGCCGCGATGGCGTCCATGCCGACGCCGAATCCCTCGCGCAGGAACAGCGTGCGGGCCGCCCGGACGATCGCCTCGCGCTTGCGCTCGGCGCGAGGTCCTGTGGGACCAGGGGGGGCCGTCGCGCCAGGAGGGCCCGCACTTTCCGCCTCGCCGCTTCCCTTGGCCCTGTCGCTTCCCGCATTCCGCATGCGTCGCACTTTACCAGCGAACTGAACTGAACAGTTGAGTTCATATGAACTCGCCAGTACAGTTCAGATGCGTCAGGCCATGCCTGCTTCCCACCCACCTGACCCGACTCCTGCCAAGGACCTGCCATGACGCATCCCCACCCGGCCCCGGCCACCGCACCCCAACCGGCCGCGCCACCACCCACCGGCCCACACCCCTGGCCGGCCCTCACGCTGCTGTGCGTCGCCCAGTTCATGCTGGTGCTCGACGTGACGGTCGTGAACGTCGCGCTGCCGAGCATGGCCGCCGACCTCGACCTCGGCCGTACCGCGCTGACCTGGGTCGTCACGACGTACACGCTCTGTTTCGGCGGTCTGATGCTGCTCGGAGGGCGGCTCGCCGACGTCCTCGGAGCGCGCCGCACTCTCCTGACCGGCCTCGCCCTGTTCACGGCCGCATCCCTGCTGACCGGCCTCGCCACGGGCCCGGCGACCCTCCTCGCGGGCCGCACCGCGCAGGGTGTCGGCGCCGCACTGCTCTCCCCCGCCGCCCTCGCGATCGTCACCACGACCTTCCACGGCCGCGACCGGCATCGCGCGCTGGGCGTCTGGTCGGCGATCGGCGGTGCGGGCGCCGCGAGCGGCGTCCTGCTCGGCGGCGTCCTGAGCGACGGCCCCGGCTGGGAGTGGGTCTTCTACGTCAACGTGCCCATCGGGGTGGCCCTGCTGCTCGCCCTGCCCGCCGTCGTCCCCGCCCGCGCACCCCGGCCCGCACGCCTCGACGTCCCCGGCGCGCTGCTCGTCACCGCAGGCACGGGTTCGCTCATCTACGGCCTCGTCGCGGCGGGAGACACGGGCTGGTCGGACCCCCGGACACTGGTGCCGGTGGCCGCGGCGGTGGTGGCCTACGGAGCGTTCGCCGCCGTCGAGCGGGCGCAGCGGGCGCCGCTGATCGACCTGGCCGTCCTGCGGCGCCGTCCGGTGGTCGCGGGCTCCTACTTGATGCTGGTCGCCACGGCGTTGCTGATCTCGCTGTTCTTCCTGGGGTCGGTCTTCCTCCAGGAGGTACGCGGCTACAGCGCCCTGCGGACCGGGGTGCTGTTCCTGCCGGTGGCCGTGGCCACGGGGGTCGGGGCGCACCTGGGCGGGCGGTTCGTGGGCCAGTGGGGGGCGCGGCCCACGGCGGCCGCGGGGCTCGCGCTCGCGGGGATCGGCACCGCTGTGCTCACCGGCGCCGGACCGGGCGGCAACGCGTGGACGAGTGTCGCCCTGGGCATGTCCGTCGCCGCTCTGGGGCTCGGTTCGGTGTTCGTGGCGGCCACCACCACCGCGCTGGGGTTCATCGCACACGAGGAGGCGGGCGTCGCGTCCGGCGTGGTCAACACCTTCCACGAGGTGGGGGGATCCATCGGCGTCGCGGTGGTCTCGACGGTCGCCGCCGCGGGGATCGACGGCGGCACCAGCGGCGGATTCTCGGACGCGTTCACGGTGTGCGCCGTGGCCGCCGCGGTCAGCGCAGCCGCCACGTTCGTCCTCGTGCCGCGCGGAAAGCCGCAGCTGACCGGCGGCCCGCACGTGCACTGACCTGCTCCGGGCGGGGCCCCGCACCGCCCCGCCCGCGCTGCCGCGTCCCCTACGCCCACCCGCACACCCGCGCCACGTACGCCTGAACGAAGGGTGGCTCTCGCGCCATGTCACCACCTGATCAACTGTGCTGACACTTCTGGCGGTTACGTTGCTCGGTGACCATGCGAGTTACGCGGCCAGGTGAGGATGTGCACGGTGACGGGAGCCGGAGTGCGCATGCGGGTGCTGCCCGCTGTGCTGGTCGCCGTGCTCCTGGTGATCGTGCAGTTCTTCGCGCACGGGATCGACGAATCCGCGTCCGCCGTGGAAACCCGCATGCCACCGGCCACGGCGCCGTACGCCCAGTGCGGCGACGACACGCACCCGCAGGAGTCCGAACGCTTCCGGACCCGCGGCCGCGCGCACTGCCGTGACCTCACCCCTGATCCGGCTCCGCCGCTCCACACCGGCACGGACACGACGACGGACGGCGGCACGCGCGCGTGCCTTCCCGTTGCCGTCTCCCACCGCGAGGCGAAACCCGCGGGCCGCGAACTACCGGCCCTCCTCCAGGTCTTCCGCTGCTGATCGGTCCCTCCGGCACGGCGATGCCGTCAGGCCCGCACGCCTGACGCGCCGCAGGCCGGACCCGAACTCCGGTCCACGTCACACCGATGCGCCCGCCACGGCGCTCAGGAGTCAACCGACATGCAGCCTTCCTCTGCCTCCCTGCTCGACCGCGCCCGCTCGCTGTGCACGGCGCCCAACGACGCGCGGCATGATGTCGCCGCCTCCGTAGTCGTCTTCCTCGTCGCCCTGCCTCTGTGCCTGGGGGTGGCCGTCGCCTCCGGAGTGCCCGCCGAACTCGGCCTGATCACCGGCATCGTCGGTGGTCTCGTCACCGGCCTGCTTCCCGGCAGCAGCCTCCAGGTCAGCGGCCCTGCCGCAGGGCTCACCGTCCTCGTCCACGAAGCCGTGCGGGAGTACGGTCTCGCCGCGCTCGGCGTCCTGGTGCTCGTCGCCGGGGTCCTCCAGCTCGTCATGGGCTTCCTCCGACTCGGCCGCTTCTTCCGTGCCATCTCCGTCGCCGTCGTCGAAGGCATGCTCGCCGGGATCGGACTCGTCCTGATCGCCGGCCAGTTGTACGCCATGACGGACAGCGAAGCCCCCGCGAGCGGCCTCGGCAAGATCACCGGGCTGCCGGGGATGCTCATCGGGATGATCGGCTCGCAGCGCGCTCTCACCGCCTTCGGGCTCGGTGTGGGCACCGTTGCCGTGCTCGTGTTCTGGAACAGGCTCCCCGCGAAGCTCCGCGTGGTGCCCGCGCAGCTCGCCGCCGTCGTGCTCGCCACGGGTACCTCGCTGTTCCTCTCCCTGCCGGTGGCCACGGTCGAGGTGCGGGGGCTCATCGATGCGGTGCGGATGCCGGACGCCGCCGGCTTCGGGGGTCTGCTGAGTCTCGGCGCCCTCGGCACCGTCCTGGCGTTCGCCCTGATCGCTTCGGCGGAGAGTCTGTTCAGCGCGGCCGCGGTGGACCGCCTGCACGACGGTCCGCGCACGTCGTACGACAAGGAACTGATCGCTCAGGGCGCGGGCAACACCGTGTGCGGACTGCTCGGCGCTCTGCCGATGACCGCCGTCATCGTCCGCAGCGCGACCAACGTCCGGGCGGGCGCGCGGACGAAGGCGTCCCGCGTCCTGCACGGCGTCTGGCTGCTCCTCTTCGCGGCACTGCTGCCCGCCACGCTCGGCCTCATCCCCGTGGCCGCACTGGCCGGTGTCCTCGTGCACGCGGGCTGCAAGCTGATCCCCGTAAGGCAGTTGGTGACGCTGTGGCGCGAACACCGCGGCGAAGCCGTGGTCCTGGTCGTGACGGCCGTGGCGATCGTTTCGGTGAACATGTTCGAGGGGGTTCTGATCGGGCTGGCCCTCGCCGTCATAAAGATCGCCTGGGAGACGCCGCGCGTGCACGTGGATGTCGCCGGCAAGGACGCGGGCACGGTCCACGTCCGCCTGTCGGGCCACGCCACGTTCCTGTGCCTCCCTAAGCTCCTCGACGCGCTCGAGGCGCTGCCCCAGGACCGCCCGATCGAGCTCGACCTCACGGGGCTGCGGCATCTGGACCACGCGTGCCGTACGTCGCTGGAGAACTGGGCGGCGCGGCACAGTGCGGAGGGCACGGATCCGGTGCGGGTGGCGTCCGGCACCCCTCTGTCCTACCGCGCCCCGTACACCGGCTGAGGCACCTCCGCCCCGGCGAGCAGTTTGAGCACCGTGTCGCCGGCCTCCGCCGGGGTCCAGCGGGCCCCCTTGTCGGCCGTCGGTCCGGGGCGCCATCCCTCCATGACGGTGATGCGCCCCGCTTCGGCTTCGAAGACGCGTCCCGTGACACCGGCGGACGCCTCGGAGCCGAGCCACACCACGACCGGCGACACGTTCTCCGGAGCCATCGCGTCGAAGCCGCCTCCTTCGGGCGCGGCCATGGTCTCGGCGAAGGTGTGTTCCGTCATCCGCGTGCGCGCGGCGGGCGCGATGGCGTTGACCCGCACTCCGTAGGAGGCGAATTCCGCGGAGGCGACCAGGGTGAGCCCGATGATCCCGGCCTTGGCCGCGCTGTAGTTGCCCTGCCCCACGCTCCCCAACAGCCCCGCCCCGGAGCTGGTGTTGACCACGCACGCGTGCCGCGCGCGCCCCGCCTTCGCCTCGCCGCGCCAGTACGCCGCCGCATGCTTCAGCGGCAGGAAGTGCCCTTTGAGATGGACGCGCATCACCGCGTCCCAGTCGTCCTCCTCGAGATTGACCAGCATCCGGTCCCGCAGGAAGCCGGCGTTGTTGACGAGGGTGTCGAGGCCTCCGTACGTGTCGAGCGCGGCCCGCACCAGGGACGCGGCGCCCTCGGACGTGGCGATGTCACCACCGTGCTCGACGGCCTCGCCGCCCGCCGCGCGGATCTCGTGGACGACGTCGTGCGCGGGCCCGCCGGACGCTCCGGAGCCGTCCGGCCCCACGCCGAGGTCGTTGACGACGACCTTGGCGCCCTCGGCGGCGTACGCGCGCGCGTGCGCCCGGCCGAGCCCTCGGCCCGCGCCCGTGACGATCACGACGCGGCCCGCGCAGATTCCCGTGCCCGGCTTGTTGGCTGAGGTCATGCGGAACTCCTCGGTCGGCGGAACTGCTCGGATACGTTCTGTCGGAACTACTCGGATACGTTCTGTCGGAACTACTCGGTTACGTTCAGTGGTTGACGGACGCGGCGTCCAGGAACGCGGGGCGTTCGCCGCCGCCGTGCAGATGCAGTGCGGCGCCGCTGATGTAGCGGGCGCCATCGGAGGCGAGGAACACGCACGCGTCCCCGACGTCCGACGGATCGGCCAGGCGGCCGAGCGGGACGGTGCGGGCGACCGCCGCGATGCCGTCCTCGTCTCCGTAGTGCAGATGGGCGCTCTCGGTGCGGGCCAGGCCGAGCACGACGGTGTTCACGCGCACCTTCGGGGCCCATTCGACGGCCATCGTGCGCGCGAGGTTCTCCAGGCCCGCCTTGGCCGCCCCATAGGCGCCGGTGCCGGGTGAGGGCCGGGAGCCGCTCACGCTTCCGATCATGGTGATGCTGCCCCCTCCGTCGTCCTGGCCGCGCATCACCTCGTACGCCGCCAGGGACGCGTACAGCGGGGCCAGCAGGTTGAGCTCGACGATCTTCGCCTGGCGGGCCGGTGCGGAATCGGCGAGCAGGCCGAAGGGCGTGCCGCCCGCGTTGTTCACCAGAGCGTCCAACCGGCCGTGGTCGGCGGCGACATCGGCGAGGAACGTGTGTGCCGCCTGCGCGTCGCGCAGGTCGAGGGGCCGGAACTCGGCGGCGGCGTCAGCCACTTCGACCGGGCGGTCCGGGGGCCTGCGGGCACAGACGACGACCCGCGCACCGGCGGCGAGGAAGCTGCGGGCGATCCCGGCGCCGACGCCTCGGGTGCCGCCGGTGACGACCACCACCTGTCGGGTGTCAGTCATCGCTGCTACCTTTCTAACTAACAAATGTTTGGTTGAAGGGCCTGGTTGAAAGGTAGCGGATCCTCTGATGTCTGTCTCCACCTCCACCCCGGACAAGGGCGTGGCCGTCGTCACCGTCGACCACCCGCCCGTCAACGCCCTGCCCGTGCGGGGGTGGTTCGCCCTGGCCGCCGCGGTGCGCGCGGCCGGCCGCGACCCCGAGACCCGCTGCGTCGTCCTCGCCGCCGAGGGCCGCGGTTTCAATGCGGGCGTGGACATCAAGGAGATGCAGCGCGACAGCGGACACAGCGCACTGATAGGCGCCAACCGCGGGTGCTACAAGGCCTTTTCGGCGGTGTACGAATGCGAGGTGCCGGTCGTGGCCGCGGTGCACGGCTTCTGCCTGGGCGGCGGCATCGGCCTGGTGGGCAACGCCGACGCGATCGTGGCGAGCGAGGACGCGACGTTCGGCCTGCCCGAGCTGGACCGGGGCGCGCTCGGCGCGGCGACCCATCTCGCCCGCCTGGTGCCGCAGCATCTGATGCGCACCCTGTACTACACCTCGCGCACGGCCACCGCGGCCGAGCTGCACACGCACGGCTCCGTGTGGCGCATCGTGCGGCGCGAGGAACTGCGTGACGCGGCACTGGAGTTGGCGCGCGAGATCGCGCGGAAGGACGGGACGCTGCTGCGGTTCGCCAAGGCCGCGATCAACGGCATCGACCCCGTGGACGTGCACCGCAGCTACCGCTTCGAGCAGGGCTTCACCTACGAGGCGAACCTGAGCGGCCTGGCCGACCGGATCCGCGAGGACTTCGGAACGGGCTCCGGGACAGGCCCCGGAGAGGGAAAGAAGGAGGAGGGCAGGGCATGACGGACAAGACCATGACGCCCGACGCGATCGTGGGGCGGCTGCGGAGCGGGATGACGCTCGGCATCGGCGGCTGGGGGTCGCGCCGCAAGCCCATGGCGCTGGTGAGGGCCCTTCTGCGGTCCGGGATCACGGACCTCACCGTCGTCTCGTACGGCGGCCCGGACGTCGGCCTGCTCGCCGCGGCGGGGAAGATCCGCAAGCTGGTCACGGCGTTCGCGACCCTCGACTCCATCCCTCTGGAGCCGCACTTCCGCGCGGCACGCGAGCGTGGCGCGTTCGAAATGGTCGAGCTGGACGAGGCGATGTTCATGCAGGGACTGACCGCCGGGGCCCAGCGGCTGCCGTTCCTGCCGATCCGCGCGGGCCTCGGCTCGGACGTCCTGCGGGTCAACCCCCAACTGGCTACGATCACTTCGCCGTACGGGGACGGGGAGGAGCTGGTCGCGGTGCCCGCCCTGCGGATGGACGCCGCGCTGGTCCATCTGAACCGCGCCGACCGCTTGGGCAACGCCCAGTATCTGGGCCCGGACCCGTACTTCGACGACTTGTTCTGCGAGGCTGCCGACACGGCGTACGTCTCGTGCGAGCGGATCGTCGAGTCGGGCGAGCTCACCGAACACGCGGCGCCGCAGACGATGCTGGTCTCACGGCACGCCGTGACGGGCGTGGCCGAGACGCCCAAGGGCGCGCACTTCACGTCGTGCGTGCCGGACTACGACCGCGACGAACCCTTCCAAAAGGCCTATGCCGCCGCCGCGGCAGACCCCGACGCCTGGAAGGAATTCGAGGACCGCTTCCTGACCGGCACCGAGCAGGGCTACCAAGCGGCGGTCCTGACCTGGCACAAGGAGCAGCGATGACGCAGACCGACCCGACGGCCGCGGCCGGTGCGTCCGAGACGACCGCCGAGCCGGATGCCGTCACCCGCGCCGAGTACTGCGTGATCGCCTGCGCCGAGGCCTGGCGGGACGCCGGCGAGATTCTCGCGTCCCCGATGGGCACGATCCCTTCGATCGCCGCCCGCCTGGCCAAGCTGACGTTCTCGCCGGACCTGCTGCTCACGGACGGGGAGGCGCTGCTGATCGGCGATGTGCCCGCCGTGGGGACGCCTTCGGCGGTGACGGAGGGCTGGCTTCCGTACCGCAAGCACCTGGCGATGGTCATGGGCGGCAGGCGGCACGTGATGATGGGCGCGAGCCAGATCGACCGCTTCGGGAACCAGAACATTTCCTGCATCGGCGACTGGAAGCGGCCCAGGCGCCAGCTGCTGGGAGTGCGCGGAGCCCCGGTCAACACCCTCAACAACCCGGTGAGTTACTGGGTCCCGCGCCACTCGACGCGCGTCTTCGTCGAGAAGGTCGACATGATCAGCGGCGTCGGTTACGACAGCGCCGCGGCGGCAGGACCTTCCGCGACCCGCTTCCACGACCTGCGCCGGGTCGTGACGGACCTCGGCGTCCTCGACTTCGGGGCGGTGGACCACGCGATGCGCCTGGTGTCGCTGCATCCGGGCGTGACGGTCGAGCAGGTGCGTGAGTCGACCGGCTTCACGCTCGCGGCGGCGCACGACGTCCCGTACACCCGCGAGCCGACCGCGCAGGAACTGCGGCTCATCCGGGACGTGGTGGACCCGCGCGCTCTGCGCGAGCGCGAGGTGCGCTCGTGACTCCGGCCCCGGCGGGCATGGAGACGGCGCTGACCAAGCTGGTCGGTGTCCGGTACCCGATCGTGCAGACCGGCATGGGCTGGGTGGCGGGCCCCCGTCTGGTCTCCGCGACGGCGAATGCGGGCGCCCTCGGCATCCTGGCCTCCGCGACGATGACCGTCGACCAGCTGCGCTCCGCGGTCCATGAGGTCAAGTCCCGTACGGACGAGCCCTTCGGGGTCAACCTCCGGGCCGACGCGGGCGACGCGCGGGAGCGGGTGCGGGTCATCGTCGACGAGGGGGTGCGGGTCGCGTCCTTCGCGCTCGCCCCCTCGAGGGAGCTGATCGCGGAGCTGAAGGATGCCGGGGTCATCGTCATCCCGTCCATCGGGGCACGTCGGCATGCGGAGAAGGTCGCGGCGTGGGGTGCGGACGCGGTCGTCGTGCAGGGCGGTGAGGGCGGCGGGCACACGGGCGAGGTCGCCACGACAGTGCTGTTGCCGCAGGTCGTGGACGCGGTGGACATTCCGGTGATCGCGGCGGGCGGCTTCTTCGACGGCCGGGGGCTCGTCGCCGCGCTCGCCTATGGCGCGGCGGGGGTCGCGATGGGCACGCGGTTCCTCCTGACGTCGGACTCGACGGTGCCGGACGCGGTCAAGGCCCGCTATCTGGCCGCGTCGGTCAAGGACGTCACGGTGACCGCGCGGATGGACGGTCTCCCCCATCGGATGCTGCGGACGGACCTTGTCGCGTCGCTGGAGAGATCGGGGCGGACGGCGTCCCTCGCGCGAGCCGTGCGGCACGCGGCGGCGTTCCGGAAGATATCCGGCATGGGGTGGACGGAGATGGTCCGGGACGGGCTCGCGATGCGGCACGGCAAGGGGATGACGTGGAGCCAGGTCCTGCTGGCCGCGAATACGCCGATGATGCTGAAGTCGGCGATGGTGGACGGACTACCGGAGGCGGGGATCATGGCCTCCGGCCAGGTGGCGGGCGTCATCGAGGATCTACCGTCGTGCGAGGAGCTGATCTCGGGGGTGATGACGGAGGCGGCCGAGGTGGTGGGGCGGCTGCGGCTGAGCTGAGCGGACCTCCGGCGGGCCCCCGATGCCGCCCCCTTGGCGAAGCCAGCTGCGCCGGGGCGTTGTACGCCGGTGATCACCGGCTCCGGGCCCTGCACGCCGCTGATCACCGGCTCCACCGCGCGCGTCCAGCACCGCAGGTCGAACCCAGTTGCCCTCGCCCGCCCGGCGATTAGCAGCACGGTCCGAGATCACCCCATCCCCGATCCCCGTCCCGCCCACCCCCCATACCCGCTGCAGCCGGGGCCTTACACGCCGTCGATCACCGGGCCTCCGCCGCGTGCTTCCCCATTCGACGGGCGGGCCAAAGTGCGCCTGTTCCGTCCGGCGATTGAGCAGCGCGGTCTGGGGCGGAGCCCAGCCCCTGGAGGCCGAGTTGCGCCCGGCAGTCGGGAGCTCGCACCTGGTCTCGGGATCGGGGGGCGCCCCCGCTCAGACCCCCGCCACCTCCAGGGAAGCCCGCGCCCGGGCGACCAAGCCATCGGCACCGCATGATTCGGCCAGGGCGAGGCCCCGCGCCAACTCGCTTTCGGAGCCCGCCGCGATCCCGTACTCGACCCGTGCGACCGCGTGTTCATAGGCGCACGGTGACGCCTCCAGGCAGGCGACGGCTCGTGCGTACAGCTCGATCGCCCGCTGGCCGGTCTCCAGGTATGCCGCACACCGCAGTGCCTCGCCGATCGCCGTGTCCGTGCCGAAGAGCTCCGCCTGGACCCGTGCGTCCGCGACCAGGTCGGCGGCCCGGCGGGGATCCTCCTCGGCGAGTACGCGGGCGAGGTCGTACGCCCAGGGGTTGACGACCGTGTTGTAACGGCCGCGTTCGTTCGCCGCTTTCGACGCCACCTCCAGCTCGCTGACGCACTCGGGCCGTTGGCCCGTGGCGATCAGCAGGCGGGCCCGCACCGAGTGGATGTCGGGCAGGAGGATCGTGGACGGGTAGGGCGGCGCGATGCCGTAGCGGTCGGCGACCTCCTGGGCTTCGTCGGCCCTGCCCCGGGCGAGCAGCGTGTCGATGAGCTTGCACGCGGCGTCCCAGTGCATCGGGAGACCGCTGCCCACACGGTCGGTGAGGCGAAGGCTCTCCCGCAGCGAGGCCTCCGCCTCGACGAGACGTCCGCGCCTGCGGTACACCAGACCCAACCAGGCCTTGGCGACGGCCAGATGGCCGCCGCTCCAGCCCGCCGCCTCGTAGGCGCGGACTCCCTCGGCGAAGACGCTCTCGGCGCGGTCGAGACGGTCGGTGAAGATGTAGGAGCCGCCCAGCATCGTCAGGAGCTCGAAGCCCCACTCCGTGTCGGTCCAGCCGAGCCCCGGCGCGAGGCGGCCGTTGACGAGGGAGCGGTCGCAGAGATCGACGATCTCCTCCGCGTTCTCCCCGCGGGTCATGGCGTCGAAGGCGCGCAGGATCAGCAGGGCGCGCTCGGAGTTGTCGCGTCCGACCAGCGGTCCCGCGAGCGCGGCCAGGCGGCGTGAGCGGCCCGCCGCGTCTTCCTCGCGCGAATAGATCCCCTCCCACATGTAGTGAACGCCCTGCAGACGCATCCGGTCGGGCCCGGGGTCGAGCCGCTCGGCCTCGGCGTCCACGACGCGCAGCGCCTCTTCCAACTGGTCGTTGTGCACCAGGGCCTGGGAGAGCCGGCACACCGCGTCCACGTGCAGCTTTCGGTCGAGACCGGGGGTGTGGAGCGCCTCGCGCAGGTGGCCGATGGTCGTGACGGGCGAGGTGAGGAGCGTGGCGCAGCCCAGTTCATAGAGCACGCGCGCGTGCATCTCGGGCAGCGGCGGTTCCCGAAGGGCGCGTTCGAGGCAGCGGCGGGCCGCGTCCGGCGCACCGACCGCGAGGTGCTCGGCCGCCGCTTCGCGCAACTGCTTGACCAGTTCGGGGTCATCGTCCGGATGGACCTCGAGGAGGTGCCGGGACGCGGCCGCCGCGCCACGGCCCGACAGCGTGACGGCCCAGGCGGCCTGGCCGTGGAACGCGGTGCGGGTGGCGGGCGGAATCGAGCGGTAGACGGTGCTCGCGATCAGCGGATGGACGAACTCCAGGGCGTCGTCCGCGCCGAGCAGGATGCGCGCGGTGCGCAGCCGCTCCGCGCACCGCTCGGCCGTGTCGCGGGTCATCCCGGCGAGGGAGGCGGCGAGGTCGAGCGGGATGGCGGTGCCCAGGATCGCGGCCGCCCACGCGAACCGGTTGACGTCCGTGCCCAGTCCCTCGAGACGGGCGACGAGTCCACGGCCGCGCGCCGAGCGGTTCAGGGCGCGCAGTTCGGCTGCGGAGCTCTCCACCGGTTCGAGTTCGCTGTCCTGGACCTTGGCGAGCAGTTCCACGGATTCGTACGGATTGCCGCCGGTGACCGCCCACACCTCGCGGCAGAACGGCGCGTCCGCGTGCTCGCCGAGGGTGGCCCGGGTGAGGCCGGCCGCCGCGTCCGGAGTGAGCGCGCGCAGCGGGGGCGAAGGGCGGGCCGCGGCGCCGACCGCCGTGAGGTGGCGCGCGCTGTCGCCGGTGGCCTCGTCGGGCCGGTGGGCGACCACCACGAGGACGGACAGTTCGTCGAGGCGCTGGGCGAACGCGGCCAGCCAGTGCAGGGTCTCCTGGTCCGCCCAGTGCGCGTCGTCGATGAGCAGGACCAGCGGCCAGTGCAACCCCGAAAGGCGCGCGACCGCCTCGACCAGGCCGTCGCACACACCCTGCGGATCGGCCTGGAGACCGGTCGGCTCGGCTATGCCGAGCGCGGGGCCCGCGATCTCGTACCAGTCACCGAGATACTCGCGCGCCAATTCCGGGGAGAGACCTACGAGTGCCGGCTGCAGCAACTGGCGTACGACGTTGAAGGGGACGGAGGTGACGGTCTCTCCACCCCGCGCGGCCCACACCATGGCCCGCCCCTCCGCGATGCGGCGCACCTCGGCGAGCAGCGCCGTCTTGCCGATGCCCGCCTCGCCCTGGAAGACGAGCAGCCCGCCCGCCGTCGTCGAGTCGGAGCACAGCTCGTCAACGGCCCGTCCAGCCGCGGCGAGTTCCACGTCGCGCTCCCACAGCGGGGCCCAGGCGGCACCTCCGGGCCGTCCCTGCGTCATCGCGCTACCTCCCGAGGTCGCTCAATCGACGTACAGACATCGAGACTAGCTGGGGAGAAGGCCTCGCGGTGCGGGGTCCGGGCAGCAACTCCCGCAAGGGGTGAAGGTCGGATCCCCGGCTGGACGCCGTCAGAGGCGCTCGATGATGGTCACGTTCGCCTGGCCGCCGCCTTCACACATGGCCTGGAGACCGAACCGGCCGCCGGTGCGCTCCAGTTCGTGCAGGAGCGTGGTCATGAGTTTGACGCCGGTCGCGCCGAGAGGATGGCCGAGGGCTATCGCACCGCCGTTGACATTGACCTTCTGAGGGTCGGCGCCGGTCTCCTTCAGCCAGGCGAGGACGACGGGCGCGAAGGCTTCGTTGATCTCGACGAGGTCGATGTCGCCGATGCTCATGCCGGTCTTCTTGAGGGCGTGAGCGGTGGCGGGGATCGGCGCGGACAGCATTCGGATCGGGTCCTCGCCGCGCACGGAGAGGTGGTGGATGCGGGCGCGTGGCGTCAACCCGTGTTCCCGCACGGCCCGTTCACCGGCGATGAGCAGGGCTGCCGCGCCGTCCGAGACCTGTGAGGAGCAGGCGGCTGTGATGGTGCCGTCGTCCAGCACCGGCTTGAGGCCCGCCATCTTCTCCAGGGTCGTGTCGCGGCGCGGGCCCTCGTCGGTGGTCACGTCCCCATGGGCGGTGAGTTCGCGGTCGAAGCGGCCCTCGTCGATGGCGCGGACGGCCCGCTGGTGCGAGCGGAGGGCGAACTCCTCCATGTCGCGGCGGGTTATGCCCCACTTCTCCGCGATCAGCTGGGCGCCGTGGAACTGGTTGACGGGCCGGTCCCCGTAGCGGGCACGCCAGCCCTCGCTGCCCGCGTACGGACCCTCGGTGAGGCCGAGCGGTTCGGCGGCCTGCCGGGAGGCGAAGGCGATGGGGATCATCGACATGTTCTGCGTGCCGCCCGCGACGACGAGGTCCTGTGTGCCGGACAGGACGCCCTGCGCCGCGAAGTGCACGGCCTGCTGCGAGGATCCGCACTGCCGGTCGATGGTCACGCCGGGCACCTCTTCGGGCAGTCCCGCCGCCAGCCAGGAGGTGCGGGCGATGTCCCCGGCCTGCGGGCCGACCGTGTCCAGGCAGCCGAAGACGACGTCCTCGACGGCGGTGGGGTCGATTCCGGTGCGCTCGACGAGTGCCTTCAGGACATGGGCTCCCAGGTCGGCGGGGTGGACGGCCGCGAGGCCTCCCTTGCGCCTGCCGACGGGGGTACGGACCGCTTCGACGATGTAGGCCTCGGCCATGACTGCGTACTCCTCGTGCTCCTCGGTCGGTGCGGTCGCCGGGTGACGACGCGCTCTACGTGCGTACGGCGATGCCGTCCAGGACCATCGAGAGGTACTGGCGGGCGATCTCCTCGGGGCTGTGGCCGCCGCCGGGGCGATACCAGGACGCGGCGACCCAGACGGTGTCGCGCACGAAGCGGTAGGCGAGCCGGATGTCCAGGTCGTCGCGGAAGACGCGCTCCGCGACTCCGCGCTCCAGGGCCGTCAGCCACGTCTTCTCGAAGCGCTGCTGCGAGTCGGCGAGGTACTGGAAGCGTGCCTGCGCGACCAGGTGTCTGGACTCCTTCTGGTAGATGGCGACGGCGGAGCGGTGCCGGTCGATCTCCCGGAAGGACTCGGTGACGAGCGCTTCGAGGGTCTCGCGGGGGCCGAGCCGCGACTGGAGCACGGTGTCGTACCCGTCCCACAGCTCGGTCAGGAAGGTGGAGAGGATCTCTTCGAGCATCGACTCCTTGGAGTCGAAGTGGTAGTAGAGGCTACCGGCGAGCATGCCGGCGGCGTCCGCGATCTTGCGGACCGTGGTCGCGTTGTACCCCTGCTCGGCGAAGACGTCGGCCGCGATGGCGAGGAGTTCGCCGCGGCGCTCGGGCGAGGGACTCACCGAGGCCTTCTTGGCCGGAGCCCTCTTGGCCGCTGCCTTCTTGGCCGGTGGTTTGCTGGTGCTGGTGCTGGTGCTGGTGCTGCTCTGCTTCTGTTTCGACACACGGTCATTCTCCGCCTAGGCGTGCTGGTTACTGACCGAGACCGTCTCCCCCGTCATGTACGAGGAGTACTCACTGGCCAGGAAGACGATGACGTTGGCTATCTCCCACGGCTCGGCATGGCGCCCGAACGCCTCGCGCGCGGTGAGCTCTTCGAGCAGCTCCGGCGACGTGACCTTCGCGAGGTGCGGGTGCATGGCGAGGCTGGGCGACACCGCGTTGATCCGTATGCCATGGGGGGCGGCCTCGACGGCGGCGCAGCGGGTGAGGGCCATGACGCCCGCCTTCGCCGCCGCGTAGTGCGCCTGGCCGGCCTGGGCACGCCAGCCGAGCACCGAGGCGTTGTTCACGATCACGCCACCCCGGTCGGCGGCCCGCATACGGCGCAGGGCGGCCCTGGTGGAGCGGAACGTGCCGTTCAGCGTCACGTCGATGACTCTGTCCCACTGCTCGTCGGTCATCTCGGTGAGCTCGGCGGTGCCGCCGAGTCCCGCGTTGTTCACGACGATGTCCAGGCCGCCGTGGCACTGCTCGGCCAGGTCGTACAGAGCCTGCACTCGGGCTTCGTCCGTGACGTCGCACGGCATCCCCTCGACCCGGTCGGCGCCGAACTCCGCGGCCAGCGCCTCCACCGTCTCCTTGGTGCGGCGCGGGTGGGCGTCACCTATGACGATGCGCGCACCCTCCTCCAGGAAGCGGCGGGCGGTCGCGCCGCCGATACCCGCTCCGGCCGCGGCGGTGATGACGGCGGTGCGGCCCGCGAGCAGACCGTGCCCCGGCACGTACGTGGGCGCGTCCATGCTCGGCCCCCCTCGACTCTCGTAGCTCTCGACTCGCTCTCGACGGCTGACTCGACTCAGAGTAATCTACCAAACACTTGTTAGGGAAGAGCGCTGGAGAAGAACCGACCGAAGAGGTGGGCCACTGATGGACCTCGACTTCACCGCCGGGGAAGAGGAGTTCAGGCGGCGGGCGCGCGACTGGCTCGCCGGGCATGTGCCCGCCGAGCCGCTGCCGTCACTGGAGACCCGGGAGGGGTTCGCGGCCCACCGCGCCTGGGAGGGCGAGCTCGCGGCCGACCGCTGGTCGGTGGTCTCGTGGCCCGAGGAGTTCGGCGGGCAGGGCGTCGACATCGTCAAGTGGCTGATATTCGAGGAGGAGTACTTCGCCGCCGGCGGGCCGGGACGGGTCTCGCAGAACGGCATCAACCTCCTCGCGCCGGCCCTCTTCGACTTCGGCACCGACGAGCAGCGCGCACGGGTACTGCCCCCGATGGCGAGCGGCGAGGTGATCTGGGCGCAGGCCTGGTCCGAGCCCGAGGCGGGCTCGGACCTGGCGTCGCTGCGCTCCACCGCACGCCGCTCGGAAGGAGGTTGGCTGATCAGCGGCCAGAAGACCTGGTCGTCGCGGGCCGCGTTCGCCGACCGCGCGTTCGGCCTGTTCCGCAGTGATCCGTACGAGAACAACGAGGGCAAGCCGCACCGGGGCCTGACGTATCTGATGTTCCCGCTCGACGCGGACGGCGTGACCGTCCACCCCATCGGGCGCCTCGACGGCAAGCCCGCGTTCGCGGAGCTCTTCCTCGACGACGTCTTCGTGCCGGACGAGGACGTGATCGGTGAGCCGGGCCAGGGCTGGCGTATCGCCATGTCGACGACGGGCGACGAACGCGGCCTGACGCTGCGCTCCCCCGGCCGCTTCGTCGCGACGGCCGACCGTCTTGTGCGGCAGTGGCGCGCGCACGGCGACCCCACGGACACCGCGCTGCGCGACCGGGTCGCCGACGCCGTGATCGGGGCCCGTGCCTATCAGCTGTTCACCTGGGCCAACGCCTCGCGCTTCGCGGCGGGCGAGACGATCGGCGCGGAATCGAGTTTGAACAAGGTCTTCTGGTCCGAGTACGACATCGCGCTGCACGAGACCGCGCTCGATCTCCTGGGCTCGGAGGGTGAGTTGACGGAAGCGGACGGGGACGGCGACAGCGACGGACGCGGCGAATGGGCCGAGGGGTACGTCTTCTCGCTCGCCGGGCCGATCTACGCGGGCACGAACGAGATCCAGCGCGACATCATCGCCGAGCGGCTGCTCGGACTTCCGAAGGGACGCCGCTGATGAGGTTCCTCCTCGACGACGAGCAGCGCGAGTTCGCGCGCTCGCTCGACGCGATGCTGACGGCGGCGGACACCCCGACCGCCGCGAGGGCGTGGGCCGCCGGGGACCACACGCCGGGGCGTGCCGTGTGGGGGCGCCTCGCGGACGCGGGCGTGTTCGCCCTGGCCGCCCCCGAGGAGTACGAGGGGATGGGGCTGCTCCCGGTCGACATGGCCGTCGCCTTGGTGGAGTTGGGACGGCATGCGGTGCCGGGACCGGTGGTCGAGACGGTCGCGGCGGGCGCGCTGCTCGCCCGCCTCGCCGCACTGGGTGAGGCGGCCCCGGCCAAACGGCTCCTTGCACCCATCGCCTCCGGGGAGGCCGTCGCGACGCTCACTCTCCCCGAAGGGGGGCCGTTCGCCCTCGACGCGGACGCGGCGACGCTGCGGCTGACCGCGGCCGACGGCGAGTTGCGCCTGGCCTCCGGGCACGCGCGCGTGGAGCGGTCGTTGGACCCGGTGCGGCGTCTCGCCCGGCTCCGGCCCGGCGAACTCCTCGCCACGGGCCCGGCGGTGACAGAGGCTTGCCGGCACGCGGCCGACTGGGCCTCGCTCGCGACGGCCGCGCAGGCCTTGGGGGTTGGGCTCGCGCTGCTCGACAGGACGGTCGCGTACGTGAAGCAGCGGACCCAGTTCGGCACGCCGATCGGCGGCTTCCAGGCGGTCAAGCACCGGCTCGCGGACGTCCTGATAGGCCTTGAGTTCGCCCGACCCCTCCTGTTCGGGGCGGCGTTGACCCTGGAGACGGCGGATGTGGCCGCGGCGAAGGCGGCGTCGGGCGAAGCCGCGTACGGCGCCGCGCGGGCGGCTCTGCAACTGCACGGGGCCATCGGTTACACCGCTGAGTACGACCTGTCGCTGTGGCTCACCAAGGCGCGGGCGCTGCGCGGTGCTTGGGGCAGTCCCGGGGAATGCCGACGGCTGGTGTTGTCCGGGGTTCGGGGCGGTTGATCGTCAGCCACCTGTGCATATGATCGACAGCATGGCACTGCGACTTGTTAACGTGAATCTCAAGGCTCGGGATGACTCCGCGCTCGGCCGGTTCTGGGCGGAGGCGCTCGGCTGGGGCACCTCCAGCGAGGGGCCCGGGGTCACCAACGTCGAACCCGTCGGCGTCGCCTGGCCGGACCCCTCCGCCATCTGCGTCGATGTCGTCACCGTCCCGGACCCCGAGACGGTGAAGTACCGCGTGCACATGGATCTGGCCACCACCTCCGAGGCCCATCAGGCGGAGCTGGTCGCGCGCCTGAAGGAGCTCGGTGCGACGCCCGCCGACGTGGGCCAGGGTGACGTCCCGTGGACGGTCCTCGCCGACCCGGAGGGCAACGTGTTCTGCGTGCTGGAGCCTCGGGAGCTCTACCGGGACACCGGGCCGGTCGCCGCGATCGTGGTCGACTGCGCCGACCCGCGGGCCATGGCCCGGTTCTGGGACGAGGCGATGGACTGGACCCTGCACGAGGTGACCGACGACCACGCGCGGATGCGTTCATCCAAGGGGGTCGGCCCGTATCTGGAGTTCATCCGCACGTCCGGCGAGAAGACCATGACGAGCCGCGCCCATCTCGACGTGGCGCCGTACGCCGATGACGACAAGGCGACGGAGGTGGCCCGGCTTCGGGCGCTGGGTGCCACGGACGCCGATGTCGGCCAGGGCGACGTGCCGTGGTCGTGCCTCGCCGACCCGGAAGGCAACGACTTCTGCGTCCTCTCCCTGCGCTGACGCGGAGCTTCCGCAGGCCGCGGGCCGCGCGACGGCTCCGCGGCACCGAGGTGGTGGGCCCAGCACTCGGGGCAGTGCCGCTTGCGTCAGGAGCAGCCTTTGAGGAGCGTCGGTTCGGGTGAGGTTCGTGCGGCGCACCTGAGGGTGCGGACCTGACGATCCCGTGGTGGGCAGGGACAAGTCGCCCCTCCCGCTGTGTCGATGGCCTGAACTGGTTCGTACGTGCGAGTGCGCGCGCCCCTTTGTCGCTGCGATGATCAAACGCACTGGTGAGGAGAGCGAAAGGGGCAGCACGTGCGCGTAATCGGGCTGATGTCGGGGACTTCGTACGACGCCATCGACGCCGCGGCGGCCGACCTGACGATCGACGGTGACCGCCTGCTGCTCTCCCCACTGGGCCTGATCACCCGCGGGTACGACGAGGAGTTGCGGACGTCGCTCGGCGCCGCGCTGCCACCCGCCTCCACCACGCTGGCCGACGTCTGCCGCCTCGACACCCTCATCGGTCGGGCCTTCGCCGCGGCGGCGGCCGAGGCGGACCGCGAACTGTGCGACGGACGCGCCGAGTTGGTGGCCTCGCACGGACAGACGGTCTACCACTGGGTGGAGGACGGCCGGGCAGTCGGCACCCTGCAGATCGGGCAGCCCGCGTGGATCGCCGAGGCGACGGGGCTCCCGGTGGTCGCCGACTTCCGCCCCCGCGACATCGCCGCGGGCGGCCAGGGCGCACCCCTGGTCAGCATCGTCGACCGGATGTGGCTGCGCGGCAGGCCCGGCGCCCCGGCCGCCCTGAACCTCGGCGGCATCGCCAACATCACCGCCCCGGACGGCACCGCATTCGACACGGGCCCCGCGAACGCGCTCATCGACGCCGCCGTGCGCGAGCTGACGCGGGAGCGCCTCACGTACGACGTGGACGGCGAGATGGCCGCGCGCGGCACGGTCGACGAGGGGCTGCTCACGGTCCTGCTCGCCGAGCCGTACTACGCGCGTCCCGCCCCGAAGACCACCGGCAAGGAGCTCTTCCATCTGCCCTATCTACGGGCGGCGCTCACCGGGTACGAGTCGCTCGCCCCGCAGGATGTCGTCGCCACGCTCACCCGTCTGACCGCCCGCACGGTCGCCGACGCCGTCAGGGCGGTGAACGCCTCCGAGGTCATCGCCTCCGGCGGCGGCACGCGCAACCCGACGCTGATGGCGTTCCTTCGGGCCGAGTTGGGGGCCGCGTCGCTGGGGGCCGGGCCGGGGGGCGAGGTGCCGGTGCGCACCTCCGACGAGCTCGGGCTGCCATCCGCGGCGAAGGAGGCGTACGCCTTCGCGGTCCTCGGTTTTCTGACGGCGCACGGACTGCCCGGGACGGTGCCGCAGAGTACGGGGGCCCGGCATGCGAGCGTGCTGGGGTCGATCACTCCGGGGCGGGCCGGGGTGCGGGTGCCCGCTCCTGAGGGAGGCGGGCCGGTGCGGTTGGTGGTGAACGGGCGGGGACGGTGAACTCGCCACGCCCTCCGGGGAGTACGGCGGCGAGCAGGGCGCCCCGACCACCCGAGTACAGCGGGCGAACGGCGACCTCCGTAGAGGCCCCCTCTCATCCCACTTTCACCGAATGCTCATACCCTGACGCCCATGACCCAGGTAACCCCTCCCGGCTGGTACCCCGACCCCGGCCAGACGACTGACGGCCCCCGTACCGAACGCTGGTGGGACGGGAACGTATGGACGGACCAGGTCCGCGCGGTGGGATCCGCCGCCGGGTGGGACGGTTCCGCTCCGGCGGCTTCCCCGGCCTATCCGCCCACCGCCCCGACCGGCGCCCCGGGCGCGTATCCGGCCTACCCCGCCTATCCGGGCCGGCCCACCGCCGCACGGCGCGGCCTGCGCACCGGCATAGCCGTGGGCGTGGCCCTCGTGGTCCTGGCCGGGATAGGCGGTGGCGTCTACTTCCTGACCGCTGACGACGACAACGGGGACAGCGACAACACCGCCAACCCGCCGTCGTCTTCCGCCCCCTCGAAGCCCGGCGTGCCCCAGGACCCGCAGGACCCGCAGGACCCCGAGCAGTCCCAGCCCCCCGGCGGCGGCCCGTCCGCCGGCCCGCCGAGCGAAGAGGGGTACGCCACGGACATGCTCAGCGGTGTCAGCCTCCCGGTGCCGGACGGCTGGACCGGCGCGAGCGGCCAGGAAGGCGGCGCCTCGGTGACCACGGGCCCCTATCCCTGCCCCAGGGAGGCCTCCAAGACCTGTACGCGCGGCGGCGCGTACGCCGGACTCGCCGAGGGATTCAAGATCGACGCCAAGACGGCGGAGGCTGCCGCCAAGGCCGACATCGCCGCCAACGCCAAGGAGTCATACGGCGGCAAGACCTACGGCAAGATCACCTCGCACAAGGAGCTGGAGTCCAAGGCGGTCACCGTGGCGGGCGAGAAGGGCTACCTCGTGCGCTGGAAGGCCGTCACCGAGAAGAGCGACGACGGCTACGTCCAGTCGCTGGCCTTCCCCTCCCCGACCCTGAAGTCCCAGCTCGTCATCGTCCGCTTCGGCATCGACGTCAACGACAAGTCCCCGAAGCTGTCCGTCATGGACGAGATCACCAAGGGGATCAAGGCCGCGGCGGGCGGCGGGGGCGGCAACGGCCAGGAAGTCTGACGGGACGTCGCGGCTCCGGCTCGCGCGGCTCCGGCTCCGGCTCCGGCTCACGCGGCTCCGGCCGGGGAACGTCGGAGCCGGGCGGGCGGAACCACGAGGGGTTCCGCCCGCCCGGCCAGGAGCGGCCACGCCACCCCCGTCCCCACGGTGCGGCGCGGCAGGCAGATCGGGGCCCGTCATCCACCGGGCCCCGGTCCACGATCAGGTGGGTCCGGTCAGACCCAGTGCGGGCAGCACGCACGCCTCCACGAAGTCGGACAGATACTCCTCGTCCGCTTGCTTGCCCTCGAGGACGGGCCGGGCCCGGACCACGCCCATGAGCTGAGCCGTGATGAACCGCGTGGCCGGATGGTCCGCGGCGATCTCGCCCCGGGCCACTCCCCGCTCGACCAGGTCGTCAAGCGCACGGGTCTCCGGCTCCACCAGCGCTTCGCGCAGCGCGCTGCGCAGATCCTCGTCCTGAAGGACCGCGTGGCTCAGCGCCTGGACCAGCATGCTGTCCCGGGTCGACCACTCCCCCGCGGCCCGCGCCGCCTCGCGCAGATCACCGGCGAGCGTGCCGGTGTCGATGCCCGCGAACCGCACGCAACGGTTGGCGCGCAGCGCGGCGGCCACGAACTGGGGCTTCGTCTTCCACTGGCGGTAGAGCGTGGACTTGCTGCACCGGGTGGTCGATGCGACGCCCTCCATGGTCACGGCGTCGTACCCACACTCGCGGAGCTGGTCGAGGACGGCGTCGTAGAACTCCTGCTCACGCTCGGGCGTGATCTTGGAACGGCGCGACGAGCCCACGAGGTCCGCTGTGCTCGCGTCTGCTGCCCGGTCCGGCGACGTCATGGCTCTTCTCCTCGGTGCGGTGGTTTCGACCGACCCTATCGATACGCCAGTGTACCGGTACGCATCCGTATCGGTACACTGGCGTATCGGTACACTGACGTATCGATGAGTGGGGCGCTCCACGACTGCGCGAGGCGCTTGTCCACTCACTACCCGCACCACCCAGTCATCACGTAAAGGGGCCGGGGGATGGAATCCCGAACCGAGCCTGCCGAAAGGGAACCGGACATAGCCCTCCGGGAGCCGGACACCTCTGCCCGACCGCCCCTCGTCCGCGAGCTCCTCCTCGTCGTAGGACTCTTCCTCGTCTACAAATTCGGCCGGCAGCTGGCCAACGGCCACACCGGCGAGGCCTTCCGCAACGCCCACCACGTGTGGGACGCCGAACGCACCCTGCGCCTGCCGGGCGAGGACGCGGTCCAGGACGCGCTGCTCAGCAGCGACACCCTCGTGCACATCGCGAACACCTACTACGCGAGCGTGCACTTCCCGGCCACCGCGCTGTTCCTGATCTGGCTCTACCTGCGCCGTCCCCGGCACTACGTCTGGAGCCGCCGGGTGCTCGCCGCGCTGACCGCGGCGGCCCT
The DNA here is from genome assembly GCF_055577645.1 of Streptomyces sp. NPDC033180. Taxonomy (NCBI): domain Bacteria; kingdom Bacillati; phylum Actinomycetota; class Actinomycetes; order Kitasatosporales; family Streptomycetaceae; genus Streptomyces; species Streptomyces sp. NPDC033180. The sequence goes on from NZ_JBVIPU010000007.1 coordinate 121,603, forward strand.
CGTGCTCCATCTGACCTTTCCTCTGGCGCCGCCCAGGCTGCTGGACGCGACGGGGCTCGTGGACACCGGCCAGGTGTACGGGCCGACCGTCTACGGCTCCACCCCCCAGACCGACTCGATGGCAAACCAGTTCGCCGCGATGCCGTCCCTGCACTTCGGCTGGGCGCTGATGCTCGCCGTCGGACTCATCGCCGCGACCTCATCGCGGTGGCGGTGGCTGTGGCTGCTGCATCCGCTGATCACCCTGCTCGTGGTCGTCGGGACCGCCAACCACTACTGGCTCGACGCCCTCGTGGCGACCGCGCTGCTCGGCGTCGCGCTCGCCGTGATCAAGCTGCCGGACGCCGCGCGCTCGCTCGTCGTACGGCGGCACGCGCCCGCCCGCGAGCCGGCCGTCCCCGGGATGCGGCGATGAACGCCACCCTCGTCGCCGTCGCGCTCTCGCTCGTCTCCGCCGCCGCGTACGCCTGCGCCGCCGTCGCCCAGGAACGCCTCGCCGCCCGCGTCACAGCCCCCGGCAACGGCTTCCTGCGGCTGTTCGGCAGCGGCGCCTGGTGGTCGTCCGTCGGGCTCAACGCGTCCGCTGCCCTGCTGCACGTGGCGGCCCTGAAATACGGTCCGCTCACCCTGGTCCAGCCACTCGGCGCGCTCACCCTGGTCGCCGCCGTACCGCTGGGCGCGCGGCTCGCGGGGCGGCGCGTCACCCCGCTGGAGTGGCGCGGCACGGGGCTCACGCTCATCGGCCTCGGAGCCCTGCTCCTCACCGCTTCCGGCCCCGCGCCCGACGACACGCTGACCCTGACGGAGGCGCTGGCCGTCGCGGGCGCGACGATGGCCGTGATCGGCGTCCTGTCGCGTCCGGGTACACGGCCGGGGCTGCGCCACGCGACGGCTTCCGGGTTCGCTTCGGGCGTCGCGTCCGCGCTCACCCAGACCGTGACGGTCGCCGCGACGGACCGCTCGGGCCCGCTGCTCGGCCCGCAGGTGATCGTCGTGGCGCTGCTCGTCGCCTCCTTCGCCGTGGGCGGCCTCTTCCTGTCCCAGACCGCTTACCGCGGGGGCCTCGGGGCGCCGCTCGCCGTCGTCACCCTGGCCAACCCGGTGGCCGCCGCCGCCATCGGCCTGACCCTGCTCGGCGAGCGCCTGCAGGGGGGCGTGGCCGGTCTCTTCCTGGCAGCCGGGGGTGCGGGAATCGCGGCGTACGGCGTGGTGGTCCTGTCACGGTCGCCGCGGGAGGCGTCGGCGTCCCGGGCGCCTTCGGAGTTGTCCTCGGAGGACTTCCTGCCCTCCGTTCCAGGACAGACGGAACCTGCGGCGCTGCACCTGTCACGCCACTGAAACGGCATGACGCGACGTACGGGGGGGCGAAGGCATCTTGCGATGGTCCGCTGAGTTCACCGTATGAAGGCTGGTCCGCCTCAGTGATCATTCAGAGGGGCGGAGTGCCGCGACTTCTTCGCGGTCGGCGCCGCCGATCGACTGAGCGCACGTGGCGCGGCCGCAGGTGCCGGCCGCCCTGCAGGGCGGCGCCTCAGCCGTCGCCGACGACCACAAGCCCGGGGCAAGTCAGCCTCGGTCGACCCTCTCAAGCCGCTCGCGCAAGGCGCGTCGGCGTTCGCCAGCATGGCCGCACCCTTCGTCAACGCGGCCAGCGATGTCATGTTCCCGAGGTCATAGGAACCGCCGAGGGAGAACATCTGGGGGGCGTAGGGGCCGCCGTCGGAGCTGTAGTCCGACGGCGGCCCCTTCAGGTGCTCGGGCAGATGCTCGGGCAGATGCTCAGGCGGAGATGATCGCCGGGTCGCTGACCCCGGCCCGGCCGTTCTCCACGTGCCCGGCGAAGCGTCGCAGGAAGGTGGCGTCCGCGTCGGACTTCACCGTCACGTCGTACCAGCGCTTGCTCGCCCGCAGGTCGACAGTGTGCTCGACGGTGCTGCCCGCCTTCACCTTGAACGTCTGTGCCGCGCCGCCGTAGGCGTTGGAGACGCTGAGGTTCACGTCGGCGCTCCCCGCGTTCCTCAGGGTCAGCCTGAGATTGCCGGTGGCCTTGTCGTGGCGGGCTGCCACCTCCGGGCCCGCGGTCTTGCCGGGCCCCTTGAAGACGCGCAGGAAGCCGTTCGGCCCGAACACCGACAGGTCGTACGCGCCCTTCGAGTACGCCGTGTTCCAGGTGTCGGAGATCGTCCTGCCGGCCTCCGTGGTGTACGTCCAGGGCCCGTCCGTGCGGTTGCCGGAGCGGACGTGGAAGCAGGCGCCGGCCGCGTCGCCGCCGCTGAAGGTGAGTGTGAACTTCCCGTCGGCGGGCACTCCCGTTCCGTCCACCAGCGGTACGTACGGCAGCGGGCGCGCGGGCCGGGAGCCGGTCTCCTGCTTGGGCAGGTTCGCCTTCGCGGGAGCCTTGGGCACATAGTCGGGGTGGCGCTCGTTGTCCGGCGGCTCGTAGGCGTCGGTGTCCGGCAGCTGCGCGGGCTCGGTGTCCTTGCCCGCGAAGTCGAAGGCGGAGGTGAGGTCACCGCAGATCGCACGCCGCCACGGCGAGATGTTCGGCTCCCGCACGCCGAAGCGCTTCTCCATGAACCGGATGATCGACGTGTGGTCGAAGACCTCGGAGTTCACGAAGCCGCCGGTGCTCCACGGCGAGACGACGACCATCGGGACGCGCTGGCCGAGGCCGTAGTGTCCGGCGGCGTACTGCGCGTTGCCGGGGAAGTGGTCGAGCTTCGTGTCCACGGTGGACAGGCCCTGGTCGGCGGAGGACGGGACGTACGGCGGGACGACGTGGTCGAAGTAGCCGTCGTTCTCGTCGTACGTGATGAACAGCGCGGTCTTCGCCCACACGGCGGGGTTGGAGGTGAGCGCGTCCAGGACCTGCGCGATGTACCAGGCGCCGAAGTTCACCGGCCAGTTGGGGTGCTCGGTGAAGGCCTCGGGCGCGGCGATGTAGGAGACCTGGGGGAGCTTGTCGGCCTTGACGTCGGCCTTCAGGAGGTCGAAGTAGCCGTCGCCCGCCTTCACGTTCGTGCCGGTGCGCGCCTTGTCGTAGAGGGGGTCGCCGGGCTTGGCGTTGCGGTACTTGTTGAAGTAGAGCAGCGAGTTGTCGCCGTAGTTGCCGCGGTAGGCGTCGTCTATCCAGCCCCAGTGCCCGGCCGCGTCCAGGCCATCGCCGATGTCCTGGTAGACCTTCCAGGAGACCCCGGCCTGTTCCAGGCGCTCGGCGTACGTCGTCCAGTCGTAGCCGAGTTCCTGGTTGCCGAGGACCGGGCCGCCGCCCTTGCCGTCGTTGCCGACGTGGCCCGTGAGCATGTAGTAGCGGTTGGGGTCGGTGGCCCCCATGAACGAACAGTGGTAGTCGTCGCAGACGGTGAACGCGTCGGCGAGGGCGTAGTGGAACGGAATGTCGTCGCGCGTCAGGTACGCCATCGTCCGCTCGGACTTGGCGGCGATCCAGTTGTCGTACTTGCCGTTGCCGAAGGCGCTGTGGCCGCCCGCCCAGTCGTGGTCGAGGCCCGCGATGAACTGCATGCCGAGGTCCTCGGCGTCCGGGTGGAAGGGCAGCACCTCCTTGCCGCCGCCCGACTGGTTCCAGACGGGTTTGCCGCTTGGCAGAGTCACCGGGCGCGGGTCGCCGAAGCCGCGTACACCCTTCATCGTGCCGAAGTAGTGGTCGAAGGAACGGTTCTCCTGCATCAGGACGATGACGTGCTCGACGTCCTCGATGGAACCGGAGCGGCGCTGGGCGGGCAGAGCGGCGGCGCGGGCGATGCTCTGCGAGAGCGTCGCGAATGCTGCGGTGCCGCCCGCGAGTTGCATGAACCGGCGCCGATTGAGTTCTGGCATGAGTGGATTCGACCTCGTGGTGTGGGGTGTGGGGGACGTGAGCGGGTGAAGTGTTTCAAGGGGAGCAAGGATGAGGGAAGGGGCTGTGACCTGGATGTGAAGAGAAGTCCAACCCTTGGTGGGCAGGACACAAGGCCTGACCTTATGAGGACCAAAGTCCCGTATTTGACATATGTGTACTGACATGCCTGACTTGGCTCTGCACCGCTCGATGGTGCGTTCTTCCGTGTTCCGCGATCGCAAGGAGGTGTTCGGGATGAGTCCCGAAGGAAGTCCTTGCGTCAGCGCCACGTCTCACTGAAGCGGTTCCGCCTTCCCGGCCGAGCTCCGCTTTCCCGGCTGAGGCGTCATGCCGCCCAGCCCCCTTTTCCGTCACGCGGTAGTACACCCGCGGCGATACGCCGTGTCTGCTGACTGACGGCACCCATCACAACCACGTCCCTGTGCGCGGGCGTGCTTCGCCATGCCCCCGCACGGAGGGAGGTCTGCCATGAACAAGCTGATTCCCCAGGTACGCCCGGCTCCCCCGGGCGAGAACCCCAGCCTCACCACACCCCGCGTCCCCGACGGCCGCCGCGAGCGCAAGGCCGCCGAGCTGGACGCCCGCACCCGCGAAGTCGGCGTCCGCCTCGCCGAGTTGAGCGCCACGCCTGCCCGCGATGTCCTGCGGCACCTCGGCACGGGCACCCGCGGACTGCGCCAGGACCAGGTCCTCGAGCGCCTGGAGCGGCACGGCGAGAACACCGTCGCCAAGGAGCGCGCGCCGCACTGGACCGCGCAGCTCGCCAGGTCCTTCCGCAACCCCTTCATCGGCGTACTGGTCGCGCTCGCCGCGGTCATGTACTGGCAGGACCCGGCCGACCCCGGCGTCTGGATCCTCACCTCGATGGTGCTGGTCAGCGGAGTGCTGCGGTTCTGGCAGGAGTTCCGCTCGACCCGGTCGGCCCAGGCGCTGAAAGCCCTGGTCACCACATCCTGCGCGGTCCAGCGCCGGTGGAGCGAGCGCCCCGGCACCGAAGAGATCCCGATGGAGCAGGTCGTCCCCGGCGACCTCGTGAAGCTCGCCGCGGGCGACATGGTCCCCGCCGATCTGCGGCTGCTCACCGCCAAGGACCTGATGGTCGGTCAGGCCGCCCTGTCGGGCGAGTCGCTCCCGGTGGCCAAGGCGGACACGCGCGCCCCCGACCTGGGGCAGAGCACGACCACCGACCCCGTCGAGGCCGACAACCTCTGCCTGATGGGTACGTCGGTGACCTCGGGCACGGCGACCGGCGTGGCCGTCGCCACGGGTGCGGAGACCTACTTCGGCTCGATGGCGGGCGCCCTGGCCGGCGACCGGCCGCAGACCGCCTTCGACCTCGGTGTACGGCGGGTCAGCTTCCTGCTCATCCGCTTCATGCTGGTGATGGTCCCGATCGTCTTCGCGATCAACGGCTTCACCAAGGGCGACTGGGACCAGGCGCTGCTGTTCTCGATCTCGGTGGCGGTCGGGCTCACTCCCGAGATGCTGCCGATGGTGGTCTCGGCGAACCTGGCGCGGGGCGCGGTCGCGATGTCGAGGCACAAGGTCGTCGTCAAGCAGCTCAACGCGATCCAGAACCTGGGCGCGATGGACGTGCTGTGCACCGACAAGACGGGCACGCTCACCGAGGACCGCATCGTCCTGGACCGCTACCTCGACGCCCACGGTCACGAGGACCGTGAGGTGCTCGAACACGCCTACCTCAACGCGCACTTCCAGACGGGCCTTCGCAACCTCATGGACCAGGCGGTCGTCGACCGCATCGACGAGGCCGAGGAGGTTGTCGTCGACCGGCTCTTCACGATGGTCGACGAGATCCCCTTCGACTTCGCCCGGCGGCGGATGTCCGTCGTGCTGCGCCGCGAGGAGCTGTCAGGTCCGGCCGCCGAGCACACCATCGTCACCAAGGGGGCGGTGGAGGAGGTCCTCGAGCGGTGCGGTCACGTCATGGACCGCGGCGAGCGCGTCGAACTCACCGCCCAACTGCGCGCCCACGTCACGTACATCAGCGAACGCCATAACCGTGAGGGCCTGCGTGTGCTCGCGGTCGCCACGCGCACCGTGCCCGCCGACCGTGACACCTACACGGTGGCGGACGAGTCGGATCTGACCCTTGTCGGGTTCCTGGCGTTCCTGGACCCGCCCAAGCAGGACGCCTCCGAGGCCCTGCGCGCGCTCGCCGGGAACGGCGTCGCGGTCAAGGTCGTCACCGGCGACAACGAACTGGTCGCCGCGCGGGTCTGCGCTGACGTCGGCCTCGACGTCAGCGAGCTGATCACCGGCGCCACGGTCGACCTCGTCGACGACGCGGAGCTGCGCCGTCTGGCCCGTACGACCACGGTGTTCGCGAGGGTCAACCCGGTCCAGAAGGCGCGGATCGTACGGGCCCTGAAGGCCGACGGGCACACGGTCGGGTTCCTCGGTGACGGCATCAACGACGCGGCGGCGCTGCGCGAGGCGGATGTGGGAGTGTCGGTCGACACGGCCGTCGACATCGCCAAGGAGTCCGCGGACATCATCCTCCTGGAGAAGGACCTGATGGTCCTGGAACAGGGTGTGTTGATGGGCCGTCAGACGTTCGGCAACACCATCAAGTACATCAAGATGACGGCGTCGTCGAACTTCGGGAACGTCTTCTCCGTCCTCGTCGCATCGGCGTTCCTGCCCTTCCAGCCGATGCTCGCCATCCACCTCCTGGTGCAGAACCTCTGCTACGACATCAGCCAGCTGTCGATCCCCTGGGACCGGATGGACAAGGAGTACCTGCGCGAGCCCCGCGCATGGGACGCGAAGGGCATCGGCCGGTTCATGATCCGGGTCGGTCCGATCAGCTCGGTCTTCGACATCACCACGTTCCTGGTGATGTGGTACGTCTTCCGGGCGGACTCGCCCGCGCAGCAGACCCTCTTCCAGACGGGCTGGTTCGTGGAGGGCCTGCTGTCGCAGACGCTGATCGTGCACATGATCCGCACGCGCAGGATCCCGTTCATCCAGTCCCGCGCGTCACTGCCAGTGCTCCTGATGACGGGCGCGGTGATGGCCTTCGGCCTCTGGCTGCCGTTCTCGCCGCTGGCTTCGGCCTTGTCGATGCAGCCGCTGCCGATGAGCTACTTCCCGTGGCTGATCGGGACGCTGCTCGCGTACTGCACGCTCACCCAGGTGGTGAAGGGCCGGTACATCCGTCGCTACGGCAGCTGGCTCTGACGGCGATGGCCCACGGGCGGCCCGGTCAGCTCGTGAGGACGACGAGCTGCTGGGTCGCTCGCGTCATCGCGACGTAGCGGTCCACCGCCCCTTCGATCCCCTCACCGAAGTTCTCCGGGTCGATGAGGACGACCAGGTCGAATTCGAGGCCCTTGGAGAGCTCCGGTGTCAGTGACCGGACACGGTCCCTCTCCCGGAAGGCGGGATCGCCGATGACACAGGCGATCCCGTCGGCGTTGGTGGCGAGCCAGCCGTCGAGGACCGTGTCGAGGTCCGTCACCGAGCCGTGCACGACGGGGATGCCGCTGCTGCGGATGGAGGTCGGCACGTTGGCGTCCGGGAGCGCGGCCCGGATGACCGGTTCGGCCTCCGCCATGACCTCTTCCGGCGTCCGGTAGTTGACGCTCAGGGAGGCCACTTCGCTCCGGTCGAGCCCGATCCGCTCAAGACGCTCCTGCCACGACTCCGTGAACCCGTGCCGGGCCTGCGCGCGGTCGCCGACGATGGTGAAGCTGCGGGACGGGCAGCGCAGCAGCAGCATCTGCCACTCCGCGTCGGTCAGCTCCTGGGCCTCGTCCACGACGACGTGCGCGAACGGCCCCGCGAGGCGGTCCGGGTCGGCCGGAGGCAGCTCGGACTCGTCGACCAGGCTGACCTTGGCGTCCTGACCGCGCAACATCGTCACCAGACCCTCGCCGTCGTCACCGTCGGCGCCGGAGGCCGACGCGGCGTCGATGAGGTTGTCGACGACCTGCGCCATCTGTTCGCGCTGGGCGGCGAGGATGGCCTCGTGCCGACGCTTGTGCCGGACCGCCTCCGGGTCGCCGAGCCGCTGTCGTGCCGCGTCCAGGAGCGGCAGGTCGGCCAGCGTCCAGGCCTGGGGAGCCTCCTTGCGCCTCAGCCTGCGCACGTCGTCCGGGGTGAGCCAGGGCGCGCACATCCGCAGATAGGCGGAGTTCGACCACAGGTCTGAGACGAGGTCGGCCGCTTCGAGCAGCGGCCACGCGTGGTGCAGGGTGGTGACCAGCTCCTCGTCGTGCCGCAGCGACCTCTCGAAGAGCTCGCCGGGCACGTCGCCGTCGAGCTTGTCGAGGAGAATCGCGACGAGCTCCTCCCAGATCTGCTCGCGGGCCTCGTTGTGCGGGGTGCCGTGGCCCGCCGCGTCGAACGCCTCGGCCCAGTCGTCCGCGCTCAGCCAGACGTCGGCCCAGTCGGTCGAGACCGTCATCCCCTTGGCGGGCGGCTCCTCGTAGAACCTGACGGCCTTCTCGATCGCCTCCACCATGTCGGCGGACGACTTCAGGCGGGCCACCTCCGGGTCGGTCTCGGCCCCCGCCGTGGCTCCCTCGGTGACGAGGTCCTGCAGGACGCAGGTCTGCACACCCTCCTCCCCGAGGCTGGGCAGGACGTCGGCGACGTAGTTCAGATAGGGCCGGTGCGGGCCGACGAACAGCACGCCGCCCCGGCTGTGCCCGAGACGGGGGTCGGAGTAGAGGAGATAGGCGGACCGGTGCAGGGCGACAACGGTCTTACCCGTGCCCGGGCCGCCGTCGACGACGAGAGCACCCCGGGAACTCGCGCGGATGATGGCGTCCTGGTCGGACTGGATGGTGGCGAGCACGTCACGCATCCGTGCGGACCGGTTGCTGCCCAGGCTGGCGATGAAGGCGGACTGGTCGTCGAGCGCCGCGTGCCCTTCGAGTCCGTCGGCGGTGAACACCTCGTCCCAGTAGTCGCTGATCCGGCCGTCGGTCCAGCGGTATCTCCGGCGGCTCGCCAGACCCATCGGGTCGGCGTGGGTCGCTGCGAAGAACGGCTCGGCCGCGGGGGCACGCCAGTCGAGAAGCAACCGGCGCCCGTCGCTGTCGGTGAGGCCCAGCCGGCCGATGTAGACGGGTTCGGGGTCGTCCGCGGTCACGATGTGGCCGAGGCACAGGTCGAGGCCGAAGCGGCTCAGGGCACGCAGGCGCCCGGTCAGGCGGTGGATCTCCAGGTCCCGGTCCATCGCCTCACGGCCGATGCCACCGGGCGCCCTGCGCTGGGCTTCGAGGCGGTCGGACACGTCGGCGATGGTCTGCTCAAGGCTCTGTTCGATGGCGGCGAAGTGCTTCTCGTCCCGGTCGATGAGCGTCGGGTCGGCCTTGGGGGCGAGGTGGGCAGGAAGGTCGAACGCAGACAGCAACGCAGGCACTTGGTGAATCTCCCGTTTTCGCAGGTCCTGGGCTTAGGCCTGCGATTGTGCGGCATGACGGGGGCCTTGCCGCAAGCCCCCCACTGCGCTATAAATTAAGAGTGGCAAGGAGTGGGAACACCTCCTTGCCTCTTCTCTTTCTCCTCTGCTGCTTCTCCACTGCCGCCGCACTCCAGGTGCCGCGGGCAACCATGCGCGAGGATGTGGCGGGTCGGCGCTTCCAGCGATCGAGGAGAGTCATGACGGTAGGCATCCATGGCACCTGTGCCCCGGGATTCGAGGGCGTACGCGAGGAGTTCGAGCGGAACTTCGTCGAACGCGGCGACCTCGGGGCGGCCGTCGCGGCCACCGTGGACGGCGAGTTCGTCGTCGACCTGTGGGGCGGCGACGCGGACAGGACGGGCACACGCGCGTGGGAGCGCGACACGCTGGTGAACGTGTACTCCACGGCCAAGGGCATGACCGCGCTGTGCGCGCATCTGCTGGTCGACCGGGGCGAGCTCGACCTGGACGCGCCGGTCGCCCGCTACTGGCCGGAGTTCGCCCAGGAGGGCAAGGCCGACATCCCGGTGCGCTGGCTGCTGAGCCATCGCTCCGGAGTGATCGCGCCGCGTGAGCCCATGACGTCGGACGATCTCTACGACTGGGAGAAGGTGTGCGGGGCGCTGGCCGCGACGCCGCCGTGGTGGAAGCCGGGTTCGGCGCAGGGGTACCACGCGGTGGCCTACGGCTATCTGGTCGGTGAGGTCGTCCGGCGGATCACGGGCGTCTCGCTCGGTACGTTCCTGCGGAGCGAGGTCACGGGTCCGCTGGGCGCGGATGTGTACGTCGGCACTCCGGAGAGCGAGCACGGCCGGTGCGCCAACATGGCCAAGGCGCCGGTTTCGGCTTCGGACGGCCCGCGCAGCGTGCTCGGCTCCCCTGCTCCGCCCGCGCCGCCGGTGGCGTCGATCGACGACCACCCGATGGCGGTCGTCACGCTCGCCCTGCAGTACCTGCCCGTCGGCAACGTGAACAGCGCGGCCTACCGGTCGGCCGAGATCCCCGCGTCCAACGGGCACGCGTCCGCCCGTGGTCTCGCGACGGTGTACGCGGCGCTGGGAGGCGGGGAGCTGGTGAGCCCCGCGACGCTGGAGCGGCTCCGGACGCGGCAGGGCGAGCCCGACGAGCCGGACCTGGTGCTCGCGGCGGGCACGGCGTGGGGCGCGAAGTGGGAGTGGGGGCTCGGCTACATGCTGAACCTGTACGGGCAGGCCGGCCCCAACCCGCGGGCCTTCGGACACGGGGGCGTGGGTGGGTCGTACGCGTTCGCCGATCCCGAGAACCGGGTCGCGTACGCGTACGTGATGAACCAGATGGGCGGCGGGACCTCGGGTGAAGATCTTCGGAGCGTGCATTTGGTGGGGGCGCTGTACCGGGGCCTGAAGGGGGGAGCGTGAGGCAAGGAGCGTGAGGCAGGGGGTGGGGGTTCGCGAGCTCGCGAGATCCCGCGAACGCGGGGGGAACGTAATCTGCCCACCATGGAGCAGCACACCCCCCGCCACCGCCCGTCAGGGCAGTACGCCGCCGCCGACACCCGCAGAGCGGCCATCATCGACGCCGCTCTCGCGCTCTTCGCCAAGGCGGGCTATCTGAACTCCTCCCTGGCGAAGATCGCCGAGGAAGCGGGCACGTCCGCCACCGTCATCACCCACCACTTCGGGTCGAAGCAGCGGCTCCTGATGGCGGTGCTCGAAGCCCGCGAGGAGCGCACCGTCCGCACCTTCGGACGGCTCGGCCCCGACTCCGGCGGTGACGACGTGCGCGCGCTGTTCCACGAGGTGCTCGCACTGGCCGCGTACAACCTCACCCAGCCGGGGCTCATCCAGCTCTACACCAAGCTGTCGGCGGAGGCCGGTGATCCCTCGCACCCGGCACACGCCTACTTCAGCGAGCGGTACGAACGCGTCGCGCTCTCCCTCGCCTCCGTGCTGCAACGCTCCGTCGAGGCAGGGCAGTTGAAGCACGGCACCGACCCGCAGGGCATCGCCCGCGAGGTCCTCGCCGTGTCCGACGGGCTCCAGGTCCAGTGGGCCATCGCCGAAGGGCGCCTGGATTTCGTCGGGTTGTACCGAGCCCACCTGGACCGGCTCACCCGAGCACTCACCGTGGACGGCGAGGGACTCGGGTGCGGTGAACCGGCCGGCGGGCCCTCGTCCGCCTAGCGCGCCACCCCCGTCAGCCGGATGTCGCGCGACGATGACCCGACGTACACCGCGCGCCGCCCCTCGGGGCGCACCCAGCGGCCTCGGTCCGTGTCCCAGTACGACAGCTGCCGCTCGGCGACCCGCATCCTGATGCGGCGCGACTCCCCCGCGCGCAGCTCGACGCGGTCGAAGGCGGCCAGCGTCCTCACCGCCATCTCGACGTCGGCGCCGCGCGGCGCACCGACGTACACCTGTGGGACCTCCGCGCCTTCGCGCCGCCCCCGGTTGGTCACCGTGAACGACACCTCGTAGCCCTCGCCCGCCCGGCGCACGGAGAGGTTGCGGTAGCCGAACTCCGTGTAGGACAAGCCGTGCCCGAAGGGGAAGAGGGGCTCGATGTCCGCCTTGTCGAAGCCGCGGTAGCCGGTGAAGATGCCCTCGCTGTACGTGACCACTCCGTCGACGCCGTAGTAGCGCTCGGGGTGGGCCGGGTCCAGGGTGGGGTGGTCCGCGTCCTTCTTCGGCCAGGTCACCGTGGCCTTGCCGCCGGGGTTGGCGCGGCCGGTGAGGAGATCGGCGGTGGACCAGCCGCCCTCCTGGCCGACGTAACCGGTGTGCAGGATGCTGCCGACCTCGCGGCGCCAGGGCATCGTCGCCGGGCAGCCGGTGGTGAGGACGACGACCGTACGCGGGTTGGCCCTGGCCACCGCCGTGATCAGCTCGTCCTGGTGGGCGGGGAGCGTCAGCGTGGTGAGGTCGCCGCTGCCGCCCACCGATCCGCCCGAGCCGTTGAACGCGAAGACGACCGGAGTGTGGACGCGCCGGGCCAGCTTCGCCGCGGCGGCGATCGAAGCGGTGCGCTGCCGCGGCGTCACCCAGGCGAACCGCACCTGGACCGGGCCGCGTTCGGCGATGGTCGCGGCCCAGCCGGTGGCCTTGACGACGACCTGGTAGGACTTGCCGCCGGTGAGTTCGACGGGGTCGGCCTGACCGTTGTCGAGGCCGTCCGTGGTCGGGACGATCGAGGACCACTTGCGCGCGAAGCTGTCGCGGGCGCCGGCCGCGGTCGTCAGCTCCTTGCCGTCGAGGCTCAGCGAGACGGCCGCGCCCCAGCCCTGGATCTTGAGCGCGTACTCGCCGGTGGTGGGCGGCACGAAGGTGCCGGTCCACTCGGCCGTCGTACCGACGGGGAGCGCGTTGTCGCCGACGAAGTCGACGGTCTTGTCGGTCTTGTGCGTCTTGCTTGTGCCGCCGCCTTTGCGCGTCAGGCCCTTGGGGAGGGCGGATGCGGGGACGGCCGTGCCCGTGAGGTCGACGCCGACCTCGTAGGCGATCTTCCGACTGGTGCTGCGGCGCAGCGCGTCGAGCGGGCTGACCAGGCGCTCCTCGAAGCCGTACGCGCGCTCGCCCGAGACCGATGTGGCGACCTGGCCCGCGGTCGGGCCGATGAGCGCGAGGTCGCGCAACGCGGCGTGCGAGAGCGGGAGTCCACCGTCGTTGGCGAGCAACACCGAGCCCTGGGTGGCGACTTCGCGGGCGACACGGGCGCCGGCCCGGACATCGATCTTCCTGCGGGCGGGGACGCGGCTGCCGTCGAGCATGCCGAAGGTGTCGTACTGGCCGAGGATGCGGGAAACGGCGGTGTCCAGGGCGGTCTCGGGGATGGACCCGTCCTTGATGGCCTCCTTCAGGGGCTCCCCGTAGAACGAGCCGTCCCACATCTGCATGTCCTGGCCCGCTTCGAGCGCGGCCGTGGAGTGGGTGGCGCCCCAGTCGGACGTGACGAAGCCCTTGAAGCCGAGTTCGCCGCGGAGGATGTCGGTGAGAGTGGTGCGCTGCTCGGAGTTCCACTCGCCGTTGAGGTGGTTGTACGCCGACATCACCGAGGCGACTCCGGCGCGGACGACCGCCTCGAAGGCGGGCAGGTACAGCTCGTGCAGGGTGCGGTCGTCGACGACGAAGTCGTAGGAGTTCTCCGGCTTCTCGCGGTCGAACTCGTGCAGGCGCTGGTTGTTGGCGAGGAAGTGCTTGGCCTGGGCGAGCATGCCCTGTGCCTGGACGCCCTCGACCTGGGCGGCGCCGATCAGGCCGTTGAGGTAGGGGTCCTCGCCGGACTGGTCCTTGTTCCGGCTGAAGAAGGGCGTGCGGGAGAGCTCGATCTGCGGGGCGAGCAGTACGTCCATGTCGAGGGTGCGGCCCTCGCGGCCCATGACCTCGCCGTACTCGCGGGCGAGTTCGAGGTTGAAGGAGGAGCCGAGTGTCGCGACCGGCGGCAGGCCGGTCGCGGACTTCGTGACGTTCACACCCGCGGGGCCGTCGCTCAGGCGCAGCTCCGGTATGCCGAGGCGCTCGATGCCCGGCAGGTAACCGGCCTGACCCAGTCTTCGAGGGTCGGTCGCGCCGTGGACGAGGCTGATCTTCTCGTCGAGGGTGAGGCGGGCGACGAGCCCCCGGACGCGGCGCGTGGCGGCGGCCGTGCCCGGGGAGGCGGCGGAGTCGGCTGCCGCGGCGGCGGGCGTGGCAGTGGCGATCGGGCCGGCGGCGGCCACGAAGGCGAAGGCGGCTGCGGTGCCGCCCAGTTGCTTCATAAGTTCACGACGGGTGGTGGCGGGCATGGCGGAATGGCCTCCGAACGCGGCTGTGAACGCTGCTCTGGGCATGCCGAACTGGTCGACGACGCCAAGAGCTGAATGCGTCACCCGCGCCAGTGCGGTGTTACGGGGCCTGAGTCTTGATTGGTTGAACGCTTAAGGTCAAGGCTCTCGTCAGCAAAACTTTGGAGGCCGTTCAGTTTTTGGTTCCCGTAGGCCGGGGATCTCGTTGCGGCCTCGTGAACGTGGCGGCTCAGGGGGAATAGCGGGGTGATCACGGCGGTCATCCAAGGAGAAGCACACGTCGTGGCCGCACGGTTCACAGTTTGAAGCGAGGGAGCACATGTCCAAGGCGTACGTATTCACCCGGTTCGGCGGCCCGGAAGTCGAGGCCTTCATCGATCAGGCACTACCGGAGCCGGGCCCCCGTCAACTCCTGGTCGCCGTGCGGGCAGCGGGGGTCAACCCGGTCGACTGGAAGTTGCGCGCGGGCAAGCGGAGGCCGGGGGCGCCGCCCGTCGAGTTCCCCGAAGTGCTGGGCAGCGAGGTCGCCGGCGTGGTCGAAGCCGTCGGCGCGGACGTCGAAGGCTTCGCGGTCGGCGACGCGGTGTTCGGCAATCCGGACACCGGCGGCTACGCCGAGTACACCCTCCTGCCCGCCCCGCTTGCCGCGCACAAGCCGGAGGGCCTGACCTTCGCGGAAGCCGCCGCGCTGCCGGTCGCCGTGGCGACGGCGTACGACGGGCTGCGTCAGTTGGATCTGCCCGCCGGGGCGACGCTGCTGATCACCGGGGTCGGCGGGGGTGTGGGGGTGGCCGCCGCGCAGTTGGCGCGGCACCTCGGCATCCGTGTCGTGGGCACGGCGAGCGCGGGGAAAAGGGACTTCGTCGAGTCGCTGGGCGCGGTGCATGTGCCGGCGGGGCCCGATGTCGCGGACTTGGCGGACCGGGTGCGGGCGGGTGCGCCGGGCGGTCGCGTCGACGCGGTCTTCGATCTGGTGGGCGGTGAGGATCTCGTGGCGGTGGCGTCCCTGCTGCCGCCGGCCGACCGCGAGGGGAAGCTGATCACGGCCGCGGGCAAGGAGACGGTCGGTGAGCTGGGCGGGGCGGCGGTTGCGCGGGCGCGGACCAGTGAGGTCCTGGACGCCGTGGCACGGCTTGCCGTCGACGGGGTGCTGCGGCCTCAGGTGACGGCGGTGTATCCGCTGGAGCGGGCCGGTGCGGCGCTGCGCGCGGTGGAAGGCGGGCATGCGCGGGGCAAGGTGGTGATTGAGGTGGGCGCGTGAGGGCCGGCTGTGCGACCTCGGCGCGCTTCACTGCGGACCCACCGGGGACCCACCGATGGGGCCCCACTTGGACGCCCTCGGGCGCCCCTCCCCGCAGAGGGCACGCCGGCACGCCCCTTGGACGGACGTGTCGCCGAGGGGAGGTCTGCCCGATGCCCCTGAGCTCCGGGCGGCGGAAAAGGGGAAGACGGTCCCCTAGCCGCGTTGGTAGATTCCGGATCATGGAACCTATCGGCGAGAAAGAGATTCGCGCGGCCTTCGTCAATTGCTCCAAGGGCGAAGCCCGCAGACTCACTCTCCCTGCGGGCTTCCCGGACACCCCGTGGTCCGACCTGGACTTCCTCGGTTGGCGGGACCCCAAGGCCCCGGACCGCGGCTACATCGTGACGGAGCGGGACGGCGCCTACGTGGGCATCGCGCTGCGTGCCTCGACAGGCGCCCGCAGGAGCCTGCTCAAGTCCAGCATCTGCTCGGTCTGCGTGACCCCGCAGTCCGGTTCGGGCATCACGCTGCTCGTGGCGCCCCTCGCCGGCCCCGCGGGCCGGCAGGGCAACTCGGCCGGCATCTACATCTGCGCGGACCTCGCCTGTTCCCTCTACGTACGGGGCAAGAAGACCACGGCACTGGCCCGCCGCTTCGAGGAGAGCCTCACCCTGGAGGAGCAGAACGCGCGCACCGTGGCGAACCTGCACGGCTTCCTCGACAAGGTCCTCAATGGCTCGAAGGCGGTGGCCTGACCGCTGACCCTCACGTCGCGCGGGGGTCCACCACCTGCAGCGTGAGCGCCGGCGACGGCGCGGCGATCCCCGGCCCGCCCGCCTCGGCCCACGCGAGTATCTCGTCGATCGAGTCGTCGTCCATGGCGAAGCCGATCCAGACGGCCCGGCCACCTCGCCCGCGCCCGTCCCGCGAGGGCTGTACGACGATGATGTTCGCCTGCCCGCAGGGCCCGAGGCACTCGCTCGTACGCACCGCGAACCGCCCCGCCGATTTCGCGGCGGCGGCACGCATCCGCGCGAGCTGCCAGGCGTGGTCGGTGCCAGGGTGCTTCTGCGCGTTGCCGCAGCAGCAGCCCCTGCACACGACCAGTGTGCAGGGGCGGGCGGCAGCGGATCCGATGGCGATGACGGGGCTCATCCGGTGATCATCTCAGTCCAGGGACTCCTCAGCCCAAGTACCCCAGCCCCGGATGTGCCTCCCCGTACCCCTCCATCAACCTCCGCGCCACCGCCACGGAATCCACCAGCGGGTGCAGCGCGAACGCCTTCACCGCAGTGGCGCGTGAGCCGCTCTCCGCCGCGGCCAGGATCTCTCGTTCCACCGCCTTCACCGCGCACACGAGCCCCGTCGCGTGACCCGGCAGCGGATCCACCGCCATGGGATGCGCGCCGTTGGCGTCGACAGAGCACGGGACCTCGATCACCGCGTCGGTGTCCAGTGCCGAAAGGGTCGTGCGGTTGCGGACGTTGAGGATCAGCGTCGTCCGCTCGTCGCGTGCGATCGCCCGCATCAGGGCGAGGGCGACCTTCTCGTACCCGCCCGACTCGAGGTCCTCGGCCGCACGCTCCCCGACACCCGCGGCCTCCCGGTTCTCGGCCATGTACGTGGCCTCGCGTTCCGCACGTGTCGCGTCCCACGTCTTCAGTGCGGAGGGAGAAGCTGCCGGTCGCTCCAACTCCTCGTAGAAGCGCGCCTGTTGGTCACGCAAGAACGCTCCCCGCGTCTGCTCCGCCTGCTGATAGGCGCGTACCGCCTCGCGGTTGAAGTAGTAGTAGTGCAAGTACTCGTTCGGGATGGCTCCCAAAGACTGGAGCCACTCGGCGCCGAACAGCCGGCCCTCCTCGAACGAGCCCAGCAGCTCCGCGTCGCCGAGGAGCCGCGGCAGTTCGTCGCGTCCCGCGATCCGCAGGCCCCGCAGCCAGCCGAGGTGGTTGAGGCCGACGTAGTCGATGAACGCCTCGTCGGGGTTGCCGCCCAGGATGCGGGCCACGCGGCGGCCCAGGCCCACCGGTGAGTCGCAGATGCCGATGACGCGGTCGCCGATGTGCCGGGACATCGCCTCGGTGACCAGGCCCGCGGGGTTGGTGAAGTTGATGACCCAGGCGTCCGGTGCGAGCTGCCGTACGCGCCGTGCGATGTCGACGGCGACGGGCACGGTCCGCAGGCCGTAGGCGATACCGCCGGCGCCGACCGTTTCCTGCCCGAGGACGCCCTCCGCGAGGGCTACCCGCTCATCGGCCGCTCGCCCCTCCAGGCCTCCGACGCGGATCGCGGAGAAGACGAAGTCCGCGCCCCGCAGGGCCTCGTCCAGGTCGGTGGTGGCGGTCACGGCGGGGGCGTCCGGCACCCCGATCGCCTGCTCGGCCAGCACCCGGGCGACCGCACCGAGCCGTCCCGCGTCCAGGTCGTGCAGCACGACCTCCGTGACCCGCCCTTCGGCACGGTCGCCGAGCAGCGCGCCGTACACGAGCGGAACGCGGAATCCGCCGCCACCGAGAATGACCAGCCTCACGTCTCAACCACCTTCTGTCGGAACCGACGCACGCACATCTGTCGACCTGTCAGAACTCACCCGTCGACAGAGGTCACGTTACGTACGATTGCCCGGCAGCGATCGACCCCCCACGGAGGCAGCGCACCGATGACACCCCTCAAGACGACCTCGAAGACATCCCCGAAGACATCCGCGAAGGCGTCCATCGCCCTGATCGGCGCCTTCGCGCTCGCGATGGCGACCGGCACCGGCGCCGTCGCCGACACCGCCCCGCGATCACCCGGTGGCTGGCAGGAGTCCGGCGTCTCGTCCGTCAACTCCCTCACCGGAAGCCAGGGCCTGGCGAGCCGCGCCGACGGCAGCCTCCTCTACCGGGGCCTCGCCTCGATCCCGCTCGACCTGCGGGCCAAGGGCTGGAGTCATGTCGGCGACCCGGACATATCCGCCGGACACACTGTCGACGCCTATCAGGGCGGCGGTGACGCGAAGTCGAAGATGTTCGCCGTCACGACGCCCGGCGGGAAGCGCTACCTCTACGAGCACCCGCTCGACGCGGGCGAGAAGCTCAACAACTCCTTCGCGGCCGTCTCGCCCGACAGCCAGTGGCTGGTGTCGGGCGAGTGGGGCGACCAGAACCGCCTCCAGGTCTTCCCCGCCCCGCTCCTCAACTCCTCGACCCCGCCGACCGGTGGGGCGCTCCCCCAGGCCGGCCAGATCTCGCTCGACAAGCCGGTCCGTGACATCCAGGGCTGCGACTTCGTCTCCGCCACCCGTCTGGTGTGCGCGTCCAACGACGCGTCGAAGGAGCTGTGGCCCGAGGACCGGCCCGTCCTCCAGGTGGACCTGGCGCACGCGCTCGACGGGAAGCCCGTCACGGGCGAGGTCACGA
Organism: Streptomyces sp. NPDC033180; assembly: GCF_055577645.1. Taxonomy (NCBI): domain Bacteria; kingdom Bacillati; phylum Actinomycetota; class Actinomycetes; order Kitasatosporales; family Streptomycetaceae; genus Streptomyces; species Streptomyces sp. NPDC033180. The sequence goes on from NZ_JBVIPU010000007.1 coordinate 140,302, forward strand.
GCCTGTTCGCCGTGCCGCAACGCAGCATCTGCCGCGGCACGTTCGAGACGGAGGGCGTCGACTACGACTCCGAGCGCCGCACGCTGCGCGCCGAGGTCGTACCGCCGGTGCCGTGCCTGGTAGCGACGTCGGTCTACTCGTACAAGCCGACGACGGGCTGAGCTGACCTGCGCAACCGCTCCGAACACACCCTGTACGCGCGGGACGTGTGCGGAGGGGCCGGGCGGGGGATGGTCGCGATCATGACACAGCAACACCGGCACGGACCCGTGTCCGAAACGCTCCCCGCCCAGCCCGCTCACTCCCGCCGCCCCATACGGCAGCTGCTCGCCGCATCGGTGGGCAACGCCGTGGAGTGGTACGACTGGTACGCGTACACGTTCCTCGCCACGTACATCGCCGACCAGGTCTTCCCCAAGGGCTCGGGCAACTCCCTCGTACCGCTGCTCTCCACGTTCGCCGTCTTCGCGGTCGGCTTCTTCATGCGTCCGGTCGGCGGACTGCTCATGGGCGCGGTCGCCGACCGGCGCGGCAGGCGGGCCGCGCTGACCGTCACGATCCTGCTGATGGGCGGCAGCAGCCTGCTGGTCGGCCTGACGCCGACGTACGCGTCGGTGGGGGTCCTCGCGCCGGTGGTCCTCGTCCTGGCGCGACTGCTCCAAGGCCTGTCCGTGGGGGGTGAGTTCGCGGCGTCGACGACCTTCCTCGTCGAGTCAGCGGGACCCGGACGGCGAGGTCTCTTCTCCAGCTTCCAGTACGTGTCGACGACCGCGGGCCAGCTCGCCGCTTCCGGCATCGCGGCGCTGCTCGTCGGCACGCTCTCCGACGGGCAGATGGACGGCTGGGGCTGGCGGCTGCCGTTCGTCATCGGCGCGGTGCTCAGCCTGGTCGGCTTCTGGATCAGACAGGGCGCGTACGAGACCCATCAGGCACCCCAGGACGAGTCCGCACGCCCCGGCCTGTTCGACGCCCTGCGCAAGCACCCACGCCAGTCCCTCCTCATCTGCGGCATCACGGCCGGCGGCACGATCGCGTACTACACGTGGACGTCGTACCTTCCGACGTACGCCGAGCTGAACACCGACATCAGCAAGAGTCAGGCGCTCCTGTCAGGGACTCTCTCGCTCGCGTTCTTCGCGCTGCTGCAGCCGGTCGGCGGACTGCTCTCCGACCGCTTCGGCCGCAGGCCGCTCCTGCTCTTCTTCGGTATCGGCTTCGCCGTCCTGAGCGTGCCGCTGCTGCGATCCCTGACCGGCTCGTTCGGCTCGCTCCTGATGGTGCAGTGCGCGGGCATGGTGCTGCTCACGGGCTTCACCTCGATCTCTGCGGCCGTGAACGCGGAGATCTTCCCCGCCCGCGTCCGCGCCGCGGGGATCGGCTTCCCGTACTCCCTCACCGTCGCCCTGTTCGGCGGCACGGCCCCGTACATGGGCACCCTGTTCAAGGAGATCGGCGAACCGGGCCTCTTCCCGTGGTACGTGGCCGTGCTCTGCCTCGCATCGTCAGCGGTGTACCTCAAGCTCCCGGAAACCGCGCACAAGGAGCTGGAGCGCTAGCGGGGGCAGGTCGGGTCACGGCTCCATCACTGGTTCCACAAACCGCCTTCACAACTGACACCGCAGGACTAGCGTCATGCCTCTTCATCGCAGCGAGGGGGCAACCATGGCCAACCCGTATCCCGCGCCGCCGTCATCGCCGAGACCCGCACCGAAGTGGGCACGCAAGCGCTTCGTGCTTCCCGCCCTCGCCCTCACCTTCCTCATCGGCCTCGGGGCGGGTCTCGGTGACGACGGCAGCACCTCGACGAAGGCTGCCGCGAAGGAGGAAGGCCCGACGCCGACCGTCACGGCGACAGCGACGGCGACCGAGACGGCGAAGCCGAAGCCCGCTCCCACAGTCACCAAGACCGTCGAGGCCACGAAGACGGTGAAGGCCACCGTCACTGCCCAGCCGGACGCCGCTGCGCCCGGCTCCGGTGGCAGCGACTCCGGCACTGGAGGGGGCGGCAGCGTCGCCTTCGGGAACTGCAGCGAGGCCCGTGCCGCGGGAGCTGCTCCCGTGCATCGCGGTGAGCCCGGCTACGGGCCTCACCTCGACCGTGACGGTGACGGTGTCGGCTGTGACAGCTGAGCGGCTGCGCCGTCAGGACTGACGCGGCACCTCGATGATGGAGCGGCCCGCCCATTCCGGGGCCGGTTCCGCGAGGGACGTCAGGTGGTCGCGGATCGGGGCCGGGAAGGGGGTCGTCCGGCCCGCGTTCTGGTCGACGTGCAGCGCGAGGAGCTCGGTGGTCGCCGCCGGGGTCGCGTCCGGGGCGATCTGTGTTTCGGGTTCGTCGAGCACGTACAGCTCGTGGGTGAAGCGGGCCTTCTTGGTGTCCGCGCCCAGGATGCGGGTGCGGACGGCCAGGTGGGCGCCCTCCGCGACGTCGTCGAGGTAGCGGATGTGCGCCTCCACCGTGTAGAGGGAGCAGCCGGTGGACTCGCGGTACCCCGCGTGCAGGCCCGTCTCGATCATCATGGCGTCGGTGGCGTAGCCGAAGACGAGGACGTAGAACGCCTCGCTCATATGGCCGTTGTAGTCGATCCATTCCGGACGTACGGTCCGGTGCAGGAGAGGCAGGGGCTCGGTCACTTGGTGTCCTCCTGTGCTGCACGCTGCTGCGGCAGGCGTCCCGTCGCCCGCAGCACGTCGATGACTCCCTGGTCACGCTCGGCGACCAGGTCGGCGATGGTCCGGCCGTCCGCCGCGTCGTCGCATCCGGCGACCACCGCGTCGTACAACTCCTTGTCGAGCTCGGGTGCTTCGAGGCGCGTCCAGGGGGACTTCAGGGACGGGCCGAAGTGGTCGAGCATGTGCGCCATGCCGCCCTCGCCGCCCGCGAGCGCGAAGGTGAGCATGGGGCCCATGAACGCCCAGCGCAGGCCGGGGCCTTCGGTGATCGAGTCGTCGATCTCCTGCACCGTGGCCTCGCCGTTGGCGACCATGTGCAGGGCCTCGCGCCACAGGGCTTCCTGGAGGCGGTTGGCTATGAAGCCGGGGACCTCGCTCGCCATGGTGATCACGGACTTGCCCGCGACCTCGTAGAAGCGCGACGCCCAAGTGATCGCGTGGGGCGCTGTCCTGTCGCCGCCGACCACCTCCACTAGCGGAATGAGGTAGGGGGGGTTGAAGGGGTGCCCGACGACCAGGCGGCCGGGGTCGGTGGCCTCGGTCTGCATGTCCGTCATCGGGTAGCCGGAAGTGGAGGAGGCGATGACGACTCCGGCGGGCGCGGCAGCGTCCAGCTTGGCCAGCAGATCCCGCTTGAGCTCCAGCTTCTCGGGGGCGCTCTCCTGCACGAACTGGACGTCGGCCACGGCCTCTTCGAGGGTGGTGGTGACCGTGAGGCGCTCCGGCGAAGCGCCTTCCGCGAGCCCGAGCTGGGTCAGCGCGGGCCATGCCGCGTCGACCAGGCGGCGCAGCTTCTGCTCGGCGTCGGGGGCGGGGTCCCAGGCGGTGACGTCGTAGCCGCGGGCGAGGTAGTGGGCGACCCAGCCGCCGCCGATCACTCCGGCGCCGACGCAGGCGATACGGCGTACGTCTTCGGGGGCGCAGGGGGCGGGGGGTGTGGTGATGGTGTCGTTCATGCGGGTCCTACTCGTCGTGGGGGGGGGAGGGGTGTCAGGCGCGGGGCTTGAGGCCGAGCTTCTGGCGGGCCTCGTCCGGTGTGGCGACGCGCGAGCCGAGGTTCTCGGTGATCTGCACGGCCCGCTCGACGAGTTGGGCGTTGCTGACCTTGTTGCCCTTGCCGAGGTAGAGGTTGTCCTCCAGGCCCACACGGACCTGGCCGCCGAGCAGGATGGACTGGGCGACCCACGGCATCTGCATGCGGCCGAGCGCGAAGCTGGCCCACTGGGCGCCTTCGGGGAGCATGTTGACCATGGACTGGAGGACACCCGGGTCGGCGGGGGCGCCCCACGGGATGCCCATGCAGAGCTGGAAGACGGTGGGGTTGTCGAGCAGCCCCTCGGCGAGGAGCTGCTTGGCGAACCACAGCTGCCCGGTGTCGAAGATCTCCAACTCGGGCCGCACGCCGAGCTCCTGGATGCGCTTGGCACCCTGGCGGAGCATGTCGGGGGTGGAGATGTAGAGGTTGTCGCCGAAGTTGAGGGAGCCGCAGTCGAGCGTGCAGATGTCGGGGAGCAGGTCCTCGACGTGCGGGAGCCGGTCCAGGCCGCCGACGAGGTCGGTGCCGGGCAACTCGCCGAGCTCCTTCAGCGGCTCGACCGGGTCGATGACCAGGTCGCCGCCCATGCCCGCGGTGAGGTTGATGACGACGTCGGTGCCGGTCTCCTTGATGCGCTCGACGACCTCGCGGTACAGGCGCGGGTCGCGCGAGGGGTCGCCGGTCTCGGGGTCGCGTACGTGGATGTGCACGACGGCGGCGCCGGCCTCGGCGGCCTCCACGGCGGAGGTGGCTATCTGCTCGGGGGTGACCGGGACGTGGGGACTCTTGCGTACGGTGTCGCCCGCGCCGGTGAGGGCGGCGGTGATGATGACGTCTTGATTCACGGGCATGGTGAACTCTCCCTCAGGGGTGGGGTGTTGGTCTTCCTGTAGCAAGCTGCGCGGGGTGTCTACGCGCTGCGTGGCGCGGTGAGCGTCGCGTCCACGTACACGAGCAGCGCCTCGTGCATGTCGTCGGGAGTCGTTCCGTCGGCCCCCGGAGTGGAGGCGAGCACCTGGGTCGCGAGGCCGTCGATCAGCGCCGTGAGGCGCAGTGCGGCGGACTGCGGATCGACGGGGCGGAACACGCCCTGGTCGACGCCGCGCCGGACGACGTCGGCGACGGTCGCGCGCCACTGGCGGTAGTACTCGGCGTGCAGCCGCCCCACGGCGGTGGAGCGGGCGGCCTCCGCCCACAGGTCGAGCCAGACGCTCCACTGCCAGCGCTGCTGCGGGGTGCGGGGGGTCTGGAGCTCGATCAGCTGGCGCAGTTCGTCGGCGGCGTCGGCCGCTTCGGCGATGCGGGCCGCACGGCGGGCGGTGTCCTCGTCCATGCACCAGCGGACGGCGGCCTCCAGGAGGTCGTCACGGCCGGGGAAGTGGTAGTGAATGGCGGCGGTGCTGGTGGCGCAGGCTTCGGCGATGTCCGCGACGCGGACGGCGTGGAATCCGCGCTCGGCGACGAGCCGCACGGTTTCGCGGACGATCTGGAGGGGGCGGCCCCCCTCGGGGGCCGCTGCGGTGCGTTCGCGTCGCGCCTGCGGGGCGGCGGTCGGGGCCTGGGTGCCAAGGAGCCAGCCCGCGTCCACGCCGCCGGTGTCGGCGATGCGGGCCAGCTCGGCCGCGGTGAAGCGGCGGGTGCCGCCGAGGGAGCGGGAGAGCTTGGAGGGGTCCATCACGATACGACGGGCGAATTCGCGCTGGGTCGCTCCGGCGTCGGCGATGACCTTGCGGACCCTGTCCGCGACCTCGGGGTCTTGCTGCATGGGCGGTGACGCTACCCGCGTATTGAGCAGATCGCAATCCAGAGGACGACTTTATCCATACCTACGTCCGGCATTGCGATCCTGACTGATGCCTCAGTCACTGCATCCGGCGAGGGCAGCGAGTGGGACCACGCACGCCCACCCGCTCGCCCCTGCGGGGCAAACGGGTGGGTGGGTGGGAGAAGGATCCGTCGCGAAGCGACGGGCTAGGTCCTGTCCTGGACCCCCTGCACGAACTCATCCAGGTAGGGGTCGGCGATCTTCACCGCCCCCAGCTGATGATGCTCCGCCGGGTCCACGGAAATCGCCCGCGCCCGTCCCGCGAGCGACTCCATCGAGGCCCGCTCCCGCGCCGCCGACGCAGAGTCCCCCTCCTGCGCCGCAGTCAGCGCCGCGAGCCCATGCCGCATCGCGGACCCCCACAGCTCCGTGGCATCGAGCCACTGCTTCGCGTCGTGGAGGAACTGCTGGTCCGGCACCCCGGCGCGCAGCACCGCGGGGACCTTCTCGATCTCCCGAGCCGTGGGCCGCAGCGCCCGCAGCGCCCCGGCGGGGTCACTCTCGTACCGCTTCCAGAACGCGTCCAGCTTCGGCCCGAGGACCGGGGACTGCGGCTGCCAGTTCGACTCACCGAACGTGGGCGCCGCGTGGTTGAGGTCCACGAACGTCCGCACCGCGTCGGCGACCCGATCGTCGCCCCCGGCGAGATACAGCGCCGCCTGCCGCCCCGACCGCGCCCGCTCGTACCCGCGGTCGTTCCAGGAGAAGTCGTTCATGGTGAAGACGGCGAGCTTGCTGGCCCCCTCCTGGTTCATCGGGTTGGACACGATGCCGCTCAGGTGACCGGAGAGACCGGGCTCGCGCTTGTCGTAGGGGGCGAGCAGCAGCCGCCCCGCCGTACGCGCGAAGTCGTTCACCGGGTAGTTGTCCCAGACGAACACCTTCCGCCCGAAGAGCTCGGCGGCCTTCTTTGCCTGGGAGTTGGTGATCTCCGGCGGGACCACGTCCGTGCCCGTCCACATCACTTCCACGGCGCCGTCGAGCTCGGCCCGCATCGTCTGCTTGTACGCGGTGTCGGTGAGGTCGCCGTACTCCGTGGGCACCATCTGCAGCGGGTTGGCGTCCTCGTGCTTGGCGATGAAGTCCCGCTGGATGGTGTTGAGGAGCCCCACCTGGGCCTTCGCCGCGGGTCCACGGCCCGGCTCACCGAACTTGGCCTTGTCGCCCTCGCAGTTCCACTTGGTGTAGCTGATGTCGTCGAGCGGGACCGAGAAGGACCGCACCCCGAGGTCGTACATCGCCTGGAGCTTCGCCGTCAGCGCCTTGACGTCGGCCGGGTCCGAGTAGCAGATGGAGCCGCCCGGCGAGACCGCGAACGTGAAGCGCACGTGGTTGGCGCTCGCGCGGTCGATCAGCTTGCCGAGCTCGGTGAGCTTGTCCTCGGGGTACGGCTCGCGCCACTTCTCCCGGTGGTAGGGGTCGTCCTTGGGCGCGTAGACGTAGGTGTTGGCCTTGGTGTCGCCCAGGAAGTCCATCTGGTCGAGACGTTCGGCCTCGGTCCAGGGCGGTCCGTAGAACCCTTCGATGCTGCCGCGCAGCGGCATGGAGGGAAAGTCGGAGACCTCCGCACCCGCTATGCGCCCGCGCGAGATGAGCTGGCCGAGGGTCTGCGCCGCGTAGAACTGCCCGGTCGCGTCCTTGCCGCCGAGCGCGACGGTGCGGTGCTTCGCCCGCAGGGCGTAGCCCTCCGCCCGCGTCGGCACCTTCGTATCGCCGAGCGCCTTCGCGATGTCCGGCCGGGTCGCCGGGCCGAGCAGGACGGTCAGCGGGGCACGGCCCGACGCCTTGGCGCGTACGTCGATGTCGCGCACCCCGTGGGCGCGCAGCGTCTCGGTGACGCGGCGCCGAGCCACCTCGTCCGCTTCCTCGGCGGCATCGCCGACGACGAGTTCGGCGCGACGGGCGAGCGGCACGTCGCCGCCCGCTCGGTCCATGTGCTGCGGGGTCGGGGAGACGACGGGGAGCTCGCGGCTCACGGCTTCCTCCTGAGCCGACGGCGGCGCGGCGGCTGCCGACGGGGCCAGGGGAATCGCCAGGACGGCGAGCGCGAGAAGCGCCGTCCGGGGTCTGAGAGCGCGTGTGGTGAGGGGCATGGGGCCTCCGAACTTCGGGATGGGGGTGCGGGTGGGGTCAGGGGGGCGCGTCGGGAGACGCGCCCGTAGGGGCGCGGGGAACTGCGCGACCAGCCCCCACCGGCCCGCGGTGAATGAACCGCATGTCCAGCGGACCGCTCAGTCGCGCGTGTGCGCGCGGTACAGGTCGAGCTCGCCGTCGAGTTCCAGGGCGATGACCGTGCACAGCGGATCGAGCTGGTCGTCGGTGAGATGGACGTACTCCCAGCCGGGTACGTCGCCGAGGCCGCCGACACGCTCGTGCCGGGCGACGGTGTCCGTGCCGAGCACGCGGGCGGACGCCACGCCGTTCCCGAGGCCCCGCAGCACCACGTACTCGTTGGGCCGGTCGAAGAGGAAGAGATACAGGGTGCGGCGGTCGGCGGAGAGCGTCGAAGGGCCGTAGAAGTGACCGTGCGGAAGGCCGCGTACCGTCCCGTAGACCGCGTCGGCGTGCCGGCCCGTCCACTCCCCCAGCGCTTCCAGGCGCTCGGTCTGTTCGGGCAGCAGCGTGCCGTCCGCCTTCGGCCCGACGTCCAGGAGCAGATTGCCGCCGCCTCCGACGGTCTCGACGAAGATGCGGACGAGTTGACGCGGCGACTTGTGACGGGTGTCCTGCGGCTGGTAGCCCCAGGAGTCGTTGACGGTGAGGCACAACTCCCACGGCTGGTCGGGTGGTTCGATCGGAACGCCCTGCTCGGGGGTGGCATAGTCGCCGTGTCCGGTGAGGCGGCCGTTGACGACGGTGTGCGGACAGAGCGCCCGGATCTCATCGGCGAGTTCCGCCATCCGCCACTGCTCCGCACTGCGCTCCCACTCGCCGTCGAACCACAGCAGGTCCGGCTCGAAGCGCTGGAGGAGTTCCCGCACCTGTACGCGGTGGAAGGCGAGGAAGTCCGCCCACCTCTCCTCGGACTCCTCGCCGACGGCGGGCATCGCGTAGCGGTTGCCGCGTTCGGCGGGGTCCTGCCCTTCGGGACGCACGGAGGCGTAGTCGGGGTGGGACCAGTCCAAGTGCGAGTAGTAGAGGCCGACTTTGATGCCTCGGGCGCGCAGGGCGGCGACGTACGGGGTGATGAGGTCGCGGCCCGCGGGGGTGCGCTTGACGACGGACAGGTCGTTCGCCGCGGTGTCCCAGAGGGCGACCCCGTCGTGGTGCTTGGCGGTCAGGACGGCGTAGCGAGCGCCCGCGCGGACGAAGAGATCGGCCCAGGACTCGGGGTCGTAGGCGGAGGCGGTGAAGCCGTCGAGCTGCGCCATGTAGCGGTCGTAGGGGACCCGGCCGTCGAAGAAGGACCAGGACTCGGCCACTCCGTCCACGCTGTAGATGCCCCAGTGGAGGAAGATCCCGAGCTTGGCGTCCGTGAACCACGGCTGGATCACTGGCAGTTCTCCTCGTCAGGGGGAAAGCGCTTGCGCGCCAGAAGGCTAGATCGAGAAAGTTGCCCCATACAAGAGGGCGGCTGAGACTGTCGCGACCATTGACCCGCCGAGAGACCAAGTGATTTATTCACTTCATGAGTTACGGCAGTCAGCCCTCCCTGTCCGAGCGCCTGGCGGACGACATAGTCGACATCATCCGCACCGAGCGCCTCACTCCCGGCGACGCGCTGGCCTCGTCCCGCGAGCTGGCACGGCGTTTCGAGGTCACCACGCCGACCGTGCGCGAGGCGCTGCGCAGGCTGGAGGCCACCGGAGTGGTGGAGTTCCGGCACGGATCAGGGACGTACGTCGGGCCGGGTGTGGAGCGCAGGCTCCTGGCCAACCCGCATCAGCCGCGCAGCGACCGAGCCTCGGTCCTCGAACTGGTCGGGGCCCGTCTCGTCCTGGAACCGGCGATCGCGGCAACCGCCGCCCGCGCCCAAGCCGATGACGGCGTACGGCAGTTGGCTCTCGCCGCGGGCAACGCCCTGCTGCCGCCTGAAGAGTCACTGCGCCAGTCCGTGCACTTCCACGTGGCGCTCGCGGCGGCCAGCGGCAACACGCTGCTCCGGGAAGCCGTCGAGGCCCTGCTGCACGTGCGGGCGCGCGAGCAGGTGGAGATCCGGCACCGCTACAACGACCGCGAGCGCGACCACGCCGAACACGTGGAGATCTACGAGGCGGTGCGCGCGGGCGACGCGGAAGCGGCGGAGCGGCTCACCCGCGAGCACCTGACGGCGATCCGCGACGCGGTCGCCTCCGCGGACTTCCCCGAGGAGGTGGGCCGATGAACGGATCCGCCGCACACGCCGGGGCACCGAACGGCCGACAGACGGCCGCGACCCAGGACAGGGAAGCGGCGGACGCCATCTCCGAACCCGGGTCACCGACACCCCGGCAACCATCTCCGCCGCACCCCCGCCTCGCGGAGCACACACCTGACGTGTCCCGTCAGCCCGAACCACATACGGCCGAGGAACACGGCCCTCCGCCCCTCGCCCCCCAACGCCCCTGCCACCTGGCCGAGATGACCACGCCCGAAGCCGCCGCCGCGGTTCGTGACAGCCCTCTCGTGATCATTCCCGCGGGCGCCTTCGAGCAGCACGGACCCGGGATGCCGCTCGCCACCGACACCATCCGCGCCGAACACGTCGCCGACCTGGTGGCATCGCAGCTCGCCGGGCGGGCCGTGATCGGTCCCTCGCTCGGCATCGGCGTCTCCCCGCACCACCTGGCCTTCGCCGGGACGGTCAGCCTCTCGACGGGAACGCTGGCCGCGCTCCTCCGTGACTACGTCGACAGCCTGCACCGGCACGGCTGGCGCGACATCCTGGTGATCACCGGCCACGGCGGGAACAACGCCACGCTCACCACCGTCGCGCAGGACCTGCTCGTGACCCACCCCGGCGTGCGGTTCGCCTGGACGCCGCTGACCACGCTCGCCCCGGACGCCGTCGCGGCCATGCGGCCCAGCGAGGTCCACGGGCACAGCGGAGAGGCGGAAACCGCGCAAATGCTCTACCTCTCACCGGAGTTGGTACACCGCGAACGCCTCGCGCCGGGGTCCGTCACCCAGGATGATCTCGACCCGCTCTCCCGACTCGCACGCCGTGGCGGCCACCCCGCCCTGACCGTGCCGTACGACCGGCTCAGCCCCAACGGCGTGCTCGGCGACCCGCGCCGCGCCACCCCCGGGGACGGCCGCGCGATCGTCGACGCCGCCGTCCATCGCATCGTCACCTTCGCCAAGGAGTGGCTGGACACCGCCAGCTGACGCCTCGTCACTGAACCTCTTCTCTCAGCCGCCCGCGTCCCCGCGCCGTCGGCGGAAGGAGCCTGCCTTGAAACGCGCACTGTCCCGCACGGCCGTCTCTGTCATCGCCGGTCTCACCCTGCTCGCGGGGGCGGCCCTGACCACTCCCTCGTACGCTCAAGGGGGCGTGCCCGGTTGCCGCGAAGCCGGGCCGCAGCCGCCCGGCACCACCGCCCCGCACACGCTCACCAGCGGCGGTCTGACCCGGACCTATCAGCTTCACCTGCCGAAGGGATACACCGCCGATCGCGCGTGGCCCGTGGTCCTCGCCTTCCACGGGCGGGGCAACACCGGCAGCGGCACCGAGGAGTTCAGCAAGCTGTCCACCCTGCCCGCGATCGTCGCGTACCCGGAGGGTGTCGTCGGCACCGGTGACGGGCAGCGACAGGCATGGCAGGGAGCTCCGTACGCCGCACCCGGTGTGGACGACGTGGCGTTCACCCGCGATCTGCTCGATGCGCTGGAGGACCGCCTCTGCGTGAACTCGCGGCGGGTGTACGCCACCGGGAAGTCCAACGGCGCCGGGTTCACCGCGCTCCTCGCCTGCCGGATGTCCGACCGGATCGCGGCGATCGCTCCGGTGGCGGGGGCCTTCTACCCGGGCACGGGCGAGAGCTGCCGCCCCGCACGCCCGGTCCCGGTGATCGACTTCCACGGCACCGCGGACGCCACCATCCCGTACGCGGGAGATCCCGACCGCGGCCTGCCCGCACTCCGCGACTGGCTCACCACCTGGGCCGACCGCGACGGCTGCCGCACCCGCACCCCGGACCGGGCGACCGCGCCCGACATCACCGAGTCCCGCTGGGTGCGCTGCGCGGACGGCGCCGAAGTCCGGCATGTGGCCGTCGCGGGCGGTGGTCACACCTGGCCCGGCGCCGACAGCTACAGCGGCGGCGGTCACACCACCCAGAGCATCGAGGCCCACGAGGTCATGTGGAGCTTCCTGCGCCGCCACCACCTGCGCTGAGCCGCGCCGCCCCGTCCCCTCCCCACCCATGCCCCGCGGAGCCGCCATGTCCTCCCCGACCCCCGCCCTGCCGGACGCACCGCCCCCACCACCCGGCGGGCCCCCTCTCCCCCGCGTCATCCGCGCGATGGCCGTCGTCGAGCGCGCCGGCAACGCGCTGCCGCACCCCTTCTGGCTGTTCTGGATCCTCTCCGGCGTCCTCGCCGTGATCAGCGCGATCCTCGCCGGGTTCGACGTCCTTGTCATCGCGCCGGGAGACGGCAAGAGCGTCGCCGTGCGGAGTCTGCTCAGCGGGGACGGGCTCGCGATGGCCGTCTCGACGATGATCGAGAACTTCGCCGCCTTCCCGCCGATGGCGACCATCGTGGTGGTCATCATGGGCGTCGCGGTCGCCGAACGCAGCGGATTCCTGGCCGCGTTGATGAAGGTCGGCGTCTCCCGCGTCCCTGCCTCGTGGGTGGTCTTCGCGGTCGCCTTCGCGGGCACGGTGGCGCATGTCGCGTCGGCCGCCGCCTACGTCATCCTCGTACCGCTCGGCGGGCTCGCCTTCCGCGCCGTGGGCCGCTCCCCCGTCCTCGGCGTCGTCGTCGCCTACACCGCCATCGCCTCCGGCTACGACGCGAGCCCCGTCCCGACTCCCAACGACGCGATCTTCGCCGGGATCACCACGACGGCGGCGAAGATAGCGGGCGGCGACGACGCGTACGTCTCGCCGCTCAGCAACTGGTTCTTCAACATCGCCTCCTCCCTCCTGCTCGCCGCCGTCATCACCCTCGTGACGCGCTTCGTCCTGAGCAGGCGGCCCGACCTCGACGCCGACCCGGACGCCGATCTCGACGACATCGGGGCGCTCAGCCTCAGCGACCGCGAGCGCTCGGCCCTGCGCCGGGCGGGCCTCACCTTCGTGGTGGCCGTCGCCGCCCTGACGGCTGCCGTCGTACCGGCCTCGTCGCCGCTGCGCGGCGAAGGCGGCAGCATCGTCGAGTCACCGCTCCTGGCCGGCATCGCGGCGATCGTCGCCTTCCTGTTCGCGCTCGTCGGCGTCGTCTACGGAGTCCGTTCCGGGTCCGTCCGCAAGCCCGGCGACGTGCCCAGGCTCATGGGCCAGGGCGTCATGCAGATGGCTCCGGTGCTCGTCCTGTTCTTCGCGATCGCCCAGTTCCTCGCCTACTTCGACTGGACGCACATCGGCGACGTCCTCGCGGTCAGGGCGGCCGAGGCGCTGGAACACAGCCGGCTGCCGATCGTGGTGGTCTTCCTGCTCATCCTGCTGCTCCTGACCCTCGTGAACGTCATGGTCACCAGCGGGTCCGCGATGTGGGCCCTGGCCGCCCCCGTCCTCGTACCGATGCTGATGCTCGTGGACGTCCCCGCCGAGACCACGCAGGGGCTCTTTCGCATCGCGGACTCCGGTTCGACGGCCATCACGCCCATGAGCCCGTACTTCGTGATGGCGCTCGGGTTCCTTCAGCGGTACCGCAAGTCGGCGGGGCTCGGCACCCTCGCCTCGTACACGCTGCCGCTCGCCGTCGCGATGACCGTGGCCTGGACGCTGCTGTTCCTCGCCTGGTGGGCGCTCGGCATCCCGCTCGGTCCCGGCGCACCGGTGCGCTGACTACCCCGTCCGAACTCCGGTGCGCTGCCTACCTGTTTGAACTCCGGTGGGTCACGCAATGGTGTGACGCTGCGGCAGTCGCCGCATCGGTCATCCCCGCTCGGGTAGTGCTCCGCTGCCCGTAAGCCGCCGTCGCGAGGAGAACGCCGCATGTCGCAGCCCTTTGAACTGCCCAGCTTCTACATGGTGCATCCCGCCCGTCTCAACCCCCACGTGGAAGCGGCGAGGGAGCACTCCAGGACGTGGGCACGTGGCATGGGGATGCTGGAGGGTTCGGGCGTCTGGGAACAGCGCGACCTGGACGCCCACGACTACGCACTGCTGTGCGCGTACACCCACCCCGACTGCGACGGCCCCGCGTTGTCACTGGTCACCGACTGGTACGTGTGGGTGTTCTTCTTCGACGACCACTTCCTCGAACTGTTCAAACGGACCCAGGACCGCGAGGGCGGCAAGGCCTATCTGGACCGGTTGCCCGCCTTCATGCCGATGGACCTGTCGACGCCGGTGCCGGAGCCGACGAATCCGGTCGAGGCGGGTCTCGCGGACCTGTGGGCGCGGACGGTGCCGTTCATGTCGCGCGACTGGCGGGCGCGGTTCGCCGAAAGCACGACGAATCTGCTCAACGAATCCCTGTGGGAACTCGCGAACATCAACGAGGGCCGGGTCGCCAACCCCGTCGAGTACATCGAGATGCGCCGCAAGGTGGGCGGCGCACCCTGGTCGGCCGGGCTCATCGAGTACGCGACAGGCGCGGAGGTCCCGCCGGCCGTCGCCGGCTCCAGGCCGCTGCGTGTCCTCAAGGAGACGTTCTCCGACGCCGTCCACCTGCGCAACGACCTCTTCTCGTACCAGCGGGAGATCCAGGACGAGGGTGAACTCTCCAACGGCGTGCTGGTCCTTGAGAAGTTCCTCGGCTGCACCACGCAGGAGGCGGCTGATGCCGTGAACGACCTCCTGACCTCCCGGATGCAGCAGTTCGAGAACACGGCGCTGACCGAACTCGCCCCGCTCTTCGCGGAGACCGGGCTGCCCCCGAAGGAGTGCGCGGACGTCCTGGCGTACACCAAGGGCCTCCAGGACTGGCAGTCCGGCGGTCAGGAGTGGCACATGGTGTCGAGCCGCTACATGAACAAGGGCGGCGCCAGCCCTTCGCCACTCGACGGCCCCACCGGACCCGGTACGTCGGCCGCCGGGATCAAGGCGCTGATCGCCGCCACGGGTGCGAAGCGGCTGCGCGGCTACACACACATCCCCTTCCAGCGGGTCGGCCCCTCCCGGCTGCCCGACTTCGACCTGCCGTACGCGACCCGGCTCTCGCCGCACCTTCAGGAGGCACGCCCCCGCGCCGTTCAGTGGGCGGACCGGATGGGCATGCTCGAACCCCAGACAGGGGTGCCGAGTTCGGACATCTGGGACGCGCACAAGCTGTACGGCTACGACTTCCCGCTCTGCGCGGCGGGCATCCACCCGGACGCGGACCTCGAAGCTCTCGACCTGGGCTCGCAGTGGCTGACCTGGGGCACGTACGGGGACGACTACTTCCCGGTGGTCTTCGGCAGGCCCCGCGACCTCGCGGGCGCGAAGCTCTGCAACGAACGGCTCTCGCTCTTCATGCCGCTGGACTTCGCCGACATGCCGGCGCCCACGAGCGCGATGGAGCGGGGGCTCGCCGATCTGTGGGTGCGCACGGCGGAGCCGATGGACCGGGGAGGGCGCCGCACGCTGCGCACGGCCATCGAGGTCATGACGGCCAGTTGGCTCTGGGAGCTGGACAACCAGGCGCAGAACCGTATCCCCGACCCCGTCGACTACATCGAGATGCGGCGCCTGACCTTCGGCTCCCCGCTCACGATGAGCCTGTGCCGCCTCGGCAACGGCCCCCAGGTGCCGCAGGACATCTACCGCACGGGCCCCATGCAGAACCTGGAGAACGCGGCCAGCGACTACTCCGCTCTGATGAACGACGTCTTCTCGTACCAGAAGGAGATCGAGTACGAGGGCGAGATCCACAACGGCATCCTCGTCGTCCAGAACTTCTTCGGCTGCGACTACCCGACGGCGCTCGGCATCATCGACGACCTGATGAAGTCACGGCTGAGCCAGTTCCAGCACATCGTGGCCCATGAACTCCCCGCTCTCTACGACGAGTTCAATCTGCCGCAGATGACGCGGGGCATCCTCGACGGCTACGTGCGCGAGCTGGAGAACTGGATGGCCGGCATCTACACCTGGCACCGCGACTGCCGCCGCTACCGCGAGGAGGACCTGTCGCACGGCCCGCTGCCGGCCCCGTCGGGGTTCGGCATGGCGGCCGTACGCCCGGACTGGCTGCGGGAGTTCGGCATCGCCGCCGACCGCCAGATGGAGGCGACGACCGGCCTGCCCTCACCCGCCCGCCCCTGACCGCTCCCCTCTATCCGGCGTCCCGCGGCTCCGGCAGGATCGGGCGGAGGCGTGGGGCGGGGTGGCGGTCGCGGCGCCATTCGCGGGGGTAGCCGACCGAGACCTCCTGGAAGCGGACTCCGTCGTGCCAGGTGGTGCGGGGGATGTGCAGATGGCCGTAGACGACCGCCGCGGCCTCGTACTTCACGTGCCAGTCGGCGGTCAGCTCGGTGCCGCACCACAGGGCGAACTCGGGGTAGTGCAGGATCCGCGTGGGGTCGCGCACCAGCGGCCAGTGGTTGATCAGGACCGTCGGGAGGCCGGGAGTCCGCCGGGCGAGCATCTCCTCGGTGGACGCCACGCGGGCGCGGCACCAGTCGTCAAGGCCCGGGTAGGGGTCGGGATGCAGGAGCACCTCGTCGGTGCAGACGATGCCCGCCGCGTGCGCCGCCTCCAGCGCGTCCGTCTTCGCGTACGTGCCTTCGGGGCGGAAGGTGTAGTCGTAGAGCAGGAACAGCGGGGCCACGGTGGCGGGACCACCGTCGCCGTGCCAGACCGGGTAGGGGTCCTCGGGGGTCGCGACGCCCAAGGAGCGGCACAGCTCGACGAGATGGCGGTAGCGGGCCTCGCCCCGCAGCTGGTTCGGGTCGTCGCGGGGCGTCCACAGTTCGTGGTTGCCCGGCGTCCACACCACCTTGGCGAAACGATCGGTGAGGGTGCGCAGCGCCCATTCGATGTCGGCCATGCGCTCGGCGGTGTCCCCCGCGACGATCAGCCAGTCCCCGTCGGTCTCCGGGCGCAGGGACTCGAGGAACTCGCGGTTGTCGTCGTACGCGACGTGCAGATCGCTGATGGCGTACAACTTCGGCTTTTTTTTGGGCACTTGTGTCACTCCGTGAGGCTAACCGCAGCGCTGACCGCGCGGGGTGCGATCAGCTTCCTCCGGTGTGCGGGTACGGGGACAGCGCCGAGGGGCCCTCAGTGGTGTCCGTCCCCGCCGCCCTGCTGGATCTCCAGGTACTCCTCGGGCGTGGCCTTGGGCACCTGCGCCGACGGACCGTACATGGCCCGCCCCAGACGGGCCCGCATCCGCTCGCCGCGGGTGACCTTGCGTGCCACGCCGTGCTCGTCGACCGCCGGACCGGCCTCGTACGGCTTGGGCTGCTCGTGCGCGGTCAGCTTGTACAACTCACCCTGTGTGAGCGGCACATGGACCTCCACGTACTCACCGTGGGGCAGGCGTTTGATGGTGCCGCTCTCCCGGCCGTGCAGCGCCTTCTCGCGGTCGCGGAGCTGGAGCCCCATGCACCATCGGTGGGTCACGTAGAAGGCGAGGGCCGGCCCGACGAAGCAGGCGATCCGCACGAACCACGTGATCGCGTTGATGGAGAGATGGAAGTGCGTGGCCCAGATGTCGTTGCCGCCGCCGACCATCAGGACGGCGAACAGTGTCAGCCACGCCACGCCGAGCCCGGTGCGCACCGGAGCGTTGCGCGGCCGGTCCGCGATGTGGTGCTCGCGTTTGTCGCCGGTGACCCAGGCCTCGATGAACGGGTAGACGGCGATGGCCATCAGGATGAGCGGGAAGAGCGAGAACGGGATGAAGACACCCAGTTCCAGCGTGTGCCCCCAGGCGTTGATCTCCCAGCTGGGCATCACCCGGATCAGACCTTCGGAGAAGCCCAGATACCAGTCGGGTTGAGCGCCCGTGGAGACCAGATCCGGTCGGTAGGGCCCGATCACCCACACGGGGTTGATGGTGGCGACCGCTCCCATGATCGCCAGGATGCCGAAGACGAGGAAGAAGAAGCCGCCGGCCTTGGCGATGTAGATGGGCATGAACGGCGCCCCGACCACGTTCTTCTCGGTCTTTCCGGGCCCGGCGAACTGGGTGTGCTTGTGGTAGAAGACCAGGATCAGGTGGGCGACGACGAGCCCCAGCATGATCCCCGGCAACAGCAGGACATGGACGCTGAAGAGCCGCGGAATGATCGCGTCGCCCGGGAACTCCCCGCCGAAGAGGAAGAAGGAGAGATACGTCCCCACGACCGGGACGGAGAGGATCGCGCCCTGCGCGAAGCGGATGCCGGTGCCCGAGAGCAGGTCGTCCGGGAGCGAGTATCCGGTGAGGCCGGTGATGATCCCGAGGAACAGCAGCGTCCAGCCGAACAACCAGTTGACCTCGCGCGGCTTGCGGAAGGCTCCGGTGAAGAACACCCGCATCATGTGCACGAGCATGGCGGCGACGAAGACGATCGCGGCCCAGTGGTGGATCTGCCGGATCAGCAGGCCGCCGCGCACTTCCAGGCTGATCTCGACCGTGGACTCGAACGCCCGGGTCATCTGGATGCCCTTGAGCGGCGTGTACACGCCGTCGTAGATGACCTCGGAGCCGCTCGGCTCGAAGAAGAGCGTCAGATAGACGCCGGTGAGGATCAGGATCAGGAAGCTGTAGAGACAGATCTCCCCGAACATGAAGGACCAGTGGTCGGGAAAGATCTTGCGCATCTGGCTCTTGGCCAGGGTGTGGATGCCGAGGCGGCCATCAGCCCAGTCGGCGACCCGCTCCCCCTTGCCCGCCGGGGCCGGCCGTTTGCTGTCCCGGGCGTGCTCGACGTTTCCACTCATGCGTCTCCCCCTCAGGCGGCTACCAGGTTAGATCAAGGGGTTCCCGGCGCCAACAGGCCCCACCGCACCGGTAGTTGATGATCATCGGACGCCCTGGTCGGAGGCGGTACAAGTGGCTGCTTCGGAGGGACGGGGAAGTCACGTCGCTGGGGCGCCCGACGGCCGGGCGGTCTGAGGGCTCTCCTGTTCCTCCACCTCCCGCACCAGATCGATCGCCCGCCCCAGGGTCGTGAGCCGCGCCTCAAGGCCCTCGCCGGCCGGATAGAAGCGGACCGTGTCCACGCCCGCGTCGCGCCACACCCTCAGCCGCTCGCGGACCATGTCCTCGGTGCCGATGAGGGTGGTGGCGAGAACCATGTCGTCGGTGATCAGGGCGGCCGCGCCGTCGCGGTCGCCGGACTGCCAGCGGGTGCGGACCTCCGCCGCGGTGTCGGCCCAACCCTGTCTGCTGTAGGCGTTGTTGTAGTAGTTGGTGCTGGCGGAGCCCATGCCGCCCAGGCTGAAGGCGAGCTCCTTCTTGCGGCCCGCGACCATCGTGCGCAGCACGTCCTCGTCGTCGGCGAAGGCCACTTCGGCGCCCTGGCAGATGTCCAGATCACCGCGGGTGCGGCCGGAGGCGGTGAGGCCCGCGTCGAGATGGTCGAAGTAGGCCTCCTTCGCGCCCTCCGGGACGAAGCTGGTACCCAGCCAGCCGTCGGCGATCTCGCCGGTCAGGCGCAGCATCCTGGGCGAGAGGGTGGCAAGGTAGATGGGCAGTTCGTGCTCGGCGCGCATGGACAGGCGCATGGGCTTCGCCTCACCGCCGGGCAGCGGCAGGGTGAACTCCCGTCCCGTGTACGAGATCTTCTCCCCCGTGGCCGCCCGGCGGACGATCTCCACCGTCTCCCGCATCCGGGTGAGCGGCCGCGCGAACGGCACCCCGTGCAGGCCTTCGATCACCTGGGGACCCGACGGGCCGAGCCCGAGGAGGAAGCGGCCGTCGGAGATGTTCGAGAGGGTGATCGCCGCGCGGGCGATGGCGGCCGGGGTGCGGGTCGCGAGCTGGATGATGCCGGAGCCGAGCAGCATGCGCTCCGTGCGCGCGGCCAAGTAGCCGAGCGGGGACGGCGCTTCGGAGCCCCACGCCTCCGCGACCCAGCAGATGTCCATTCCCAGCTTCTCGGCCTCGGTGACGAAGTCGACGGTCTCCCGCCAGTTCGCCCCGGAGGCCTCGATGGTCGTCGATGTGCGCATCACGCGTCCGCCTTCCCGGCAGCGGCGCCCTCCGCCAGCTTCTTGATCGCCTCCAGCGTGGCCGTCATGTTCCGCTCGAACTCCCGCATCCGTACGTACACGATCTTCTGCTCCTTCTCCGGCATCCGGTCGATCGCGTACGACAGGCCGGAGCGGCCGGGTCCCAGCTGCATCCACTGGGTCAGCTCGGTGCCGCCGTCGTCCGCCGCCGTGAGGCTGAACCGCCAGACGGCGCTGGGCCGTTCGGGGTCCTCGACCGCCCAGGCGAACACCCGCGGGGCCTCGCACTCCACGACGTACGACGTGGTCTGCCACGCGCCGAACGACGCGTGCTCGCTGCGGCCGACGAACCGCGCGCCGGGCGCGGCCCTGGCCGCCCCGTCCAGCCACTCGACCGACCGCAGCTCCGTGCTCAGCGTGGGCATCAGGCCGATGTCGGAGACGAGCTCCCACACGTGTTCCGGTGACGCGGTGATCCGCGTGCGCACCTCGGTCGTCGGCTTTTCCGCGTAGCGCGCGCCTGTCCACTCCATCGTGGGTCGCCTCTCTGTAGTCGCTGACCACGAGAGTTGCGTAGATAGACTCACTCGTCAAGGGTGAGGGCCCGTCAGGGGCCGAGGTGGGTTCAGCGGCTGAAGCGGTCCCGGATCTCCGGCCGTTCGGCCAGCCGGGCCGGATAGCCGGGCCCGAGGCGTGCATGCGTGTCGTCTGCCGACATCGGCTCCTTGCAGTGGCCACAGACCACCTCGGCCGTGGCCTCGTGCCCGCAGCGGCCGTGCTCGAAGACGACCGGCGCTCCCTCGTCACCGCTCAGCCAGCGGTTGCCCCAGCTGTTCATCACGGCGAGCACACCGAAGAAGTCGCGGCCCTTCTCGGTGAGCACGTAGTCGTAGCGCACGGGCTCGCTCTGATAGGGGCGCTTCTCCATCAGGCCCTCGTCGACCAGGCGGCGCAGCCGGTCGGTCAGGGTGTTGCGCGCGATGCCCAGCTCCTGCTGGAAGACGTCGAAGCGCTTGATCCCGTAGAACGCCTCGCGCAGCACGAGCGGGGTCCACCAGTCGCCCAGCAGGTCCATGGTGCGGGCGATGGAGCAGGGCCAGGTGGCAAAGGAGGTCCGCCTCATGCCGCAAGGATACGAGAAGAGGTCACGGCTCCTGGTGGGTCTCGGAACTGGACTCAGCAGCCCGCGGCCGGTGGAGAGGCGCTCACGTGACGTTCGACGCACACGCGGCGCTCCGTTGTGGAGCTCGGTGGCGGGTTTCGCCAACTTCACGATGCTGCTCGTCCAGGCGCTGCACGACCAGTTCAGCAAGGTGCGGGTCTTCGCCTTCGTCAACCGTGTCGACGAGGTGACCGACCTCATCGCGCGCGGCACGGCCGACCCCGAGGGCCTGGGCAGCCGCGTCATCTCGGGAGCGGCGGTCACCGGCTACCACGGCAGCAGCGACCACGGCTCCGCCCTGGGCGAGTTCGCCGAGCGCTACGCCGAGGCGGTCACCCCGCGCTCCACGGTCTTCGTGCTCGGCGACGCCCGCACGAACATGAGCGACCCGAACGTCCCGGCCCTGCGCACCGTCGCGTCCCGCGCCCGCCAGGTGTACTGGCTCAACCCGGAGCGCCGCGCCCAGTGGCAGACGGGCGACTCGGCGGCGGGCACGTGTGCCGAGCTCGTGGAGATGTACGAGTGCCGCAACGCGCGGCAGCTCAGCGCACTGACCGGACGGCTGTTGCCGGTCTGAACCGTCCGGGACGTCCGCCCCCGACCCGTTCGACCCCGCCTTAAGCTGTCCCGGCACGGGTGACAGAACGGCGAGGAGATGACGTGGCAGGCGGCGCGGACCAGGTCAAGGAGGAGATCCGGGCTCGGATCGGTGAGGTGCGGAGCGAGCTCGTCGGGCTCAGTCGGCGCATTCACGCTCATCCGGAGATCGCCTTCGAGGAGCGGCGGGCCGCCGGATGGTGTGCGGACGTGCTGCGCGGGCACGGCTTCGCGGTGACCGCTCCCGCGTACGGGCTCGAGACCGCCTTCGAGGCGACCCTGGGGTCGGGGCCCGTGACCGTCGCGCTTGCCTGCGAGTACGACGCGCTGCCCGGCATGGGGCATGCCTGCGGGCACAATCTGATCGCGGCGGCGGGCGTGGGGGCCGCCCTCGGTCTCGCTCCAGTCGCCGATCAACTCGGGCTCACTGTCCGCGTGTTGGGGACGCCCGCCGAGGAGAGCGGAGCCGGGAAGGCGCTGCTGCTCGATGCCGGGGCGTTCCAGGGCGTCGACGCGGCGATGATGGTGCACCCGTGCCCGTTCGAGGTGGCCGACTTCCATTCGTACGCGATGGGGGCGCTGTCGGTGACGTACACGGGGAAGTCCGCGCACGCCACGCTCAACCCGCAGGACGGGCGGAACGCGGCCGACGCGCTGACCGTGGCGCAGGTCGCCCTCGGGCTGCTCCGGCAGCAGCTGCCCGGCGAGTGGAAGGTGCACGGGATCACCACCGAGGCCGGGACGGCACTCAACGCCGTTCCCGAGCGGGCGAGCGCCGCGTACGCACTGCGGGCGCCGTCGGTGGAGGAACTGCGCGAGCTGCGGGAGCGGGTGGCGGACTGCTTTCGCGCGGGGGCGCTCGCGGCCGGGTGCGCGGTGGAACTGGAGCAGCCCGCTCCCGACTACCTCGACTTCCGGTCCGATGCCGGTCTCCTCGCGCTGTGGGAGGCGAACGCCCGCGCCCTGGGGCGGCCCGAACCGCAGCGGCGCGGACCCTTCGCGTCCACGGACATGGGCAACGTCTCGCACGTCGTGCCGTCGATCCACCCCGTGCTCGACATCAGCGGGGGCGGCTGCGGCCCCCACCAGCCCGAGTTCGCCGCCGCGGCCGCCACGCCGGTCGCCGAACAGGCCCTGATCGACGGGGCCGTGGGGCTCGCCTGGACGGCGGCGGACTTCGCCGTCAGCCGGTCCTAGCCGCCCGTCGCGGGGCGCGGCGCCACCTCCGCGGGCTCCGGTCAGCCCGGCTCGGCCGGCTGCGCGGAGGCCGTGGTGGAGGCCTTCGTAGAGGCCGTGGTGGAGGCCGCTTCGGGCGCCTGCCCGGGTGTGTTCTTGCTGGTCGCCCTCTCAGGCGTCTGCTCCGGCGCCCGCCCGGCCGCCTCCTCCGGCGCCCTTCCGGGCGCCTTCGCGGTCATCGTCGGTACGACCACCGGGGAGCCGTCGCCCGGTGCCTGAAGGATGTCCGCGTCGATTCCGTACAGCTCCTTGACGAGCTCGGCGGTCACCACCTCGCGGGCCGGGCCGTTCGCGACGATCTTGCCGGCGTTCATGGCGATGACGGTGTCGGCATAGCGGGCGGCGCTCGCCAGGTCGTGCAGGACCATGACGACGGTGCGGCCCGCGGCGGCCACCTCCCGTACCAGGGACAGGACTTCGACGGCGTGCCCGAGGTCAAGGGCGCTGGTCGGCTCGTCCAGGAGCACGATCGGCGTCTGCTGTGCGAGGACCATCGCCAGCCAGCAGCGCTGGCGCTGGCCGCCGGAGAGGTGGTCGAGGCGGCGCGTGGCGAGGTCCGTGGTGCCGGTGGCTTCGAGGGCCTCGCGCACGGCGGCCTCGTCCTCGCGCGACCACTGGCGGAACAGGCCCTGGTGGGGGTGGCGGCCGTAGCGGACGAGTCCGGCGACGGTTACCGCCTCGGGGGCCTGCGGGGACTGGGCGAGCAGCGCGATGCGGTGGGCCGCGCGGCGCTGGGTGAGCCGCCACACGTCCTCGTCCCCGGCGCGAACTGTGCCCGAACTCGGCTTGTGGAGCCGGGAGATGGAGCGAAGAAGCGTCGACTTTCCGCAGCCGTTCGGGCCGACGATGGCGGCGACCTGTCCGCTGGGGATGGTCAGATCGACGCCGTCCACGGCGGCCGTGTGGCCGGGGTAGCCGGAGGTGAGCGCCTCGACGGTCAGTTGCACGGGTCAGGCCTTTCCGGTCTGCTCGGAGTTCTTGCCGAAGAGGACCCACAGGAGGAAGGGTCCGCCAAGGACGCTGGTGATGACGCCGACGGGGATCTCCACGGGGGCGACGACGCGGCCGAGCGCGTCGGCGGCGCCCACGAGAGCCGCGCCGACCAGGGCCGAGCCGATGATCGGGACGCGGGACGGGCCGCTGAGCCGGCCGGCGACGACGGGTGCGGCGAGCGCGACGAACGCGATCGGTCCTCCGATGCCGACGGCCACGCCGGACAGGGCGACGGCGAGCGCGAGGGTCACGGCGCGTACGCGGCGGACGTTCACGCCGAGGGTGGCCGCCATGTCGTCGTCGAAGCGCAGGAGTTGGAGGCGCCCGCCGGCCACGAGGGACAGCGGTACGAGGACGAGCAGGACGATCGACAGGGGCGTGCCGACGCTCCAGTCACGGCCGCTGAGGGAGCCGACGGTCCAGAGGAAGACGCCGCCCGCTGTGTTGTCGTTCTCGCGGGACATGACGAGGTCGGTGACGGCGCCGATGACGGTGGAGACGCCGATGCCGACGACCAGGATCCGGTATCCCCCGCTGCCCGCGCCGCCCGCGCAGGCGACGACGACCATGGCCGCGGCCGCTGCACCAAGGGGCCCGAGCCACCAGTCGCCGATCATCCCGGTGGACGAACCGACGACGGAGGCGACGACGGCCGCGGTGGCGCCTTCGTTGACGCCGATGATGTCGGGGGTGGCGAGCCGGTTTCCGGCGAGCGTCTGGGTCAGGCACCCGGCGATGCCGAGCGCCGCGCCGACCATGAGCCCCACGGCGATCCGCGGAAGGCGGAAGTCCCGCACCAGCATGACGGTGGCGGAGTCCCCCGTCCCGAGCAGTCCGGAGAGGCTGTCGGAGAAGCTCATGCCGGTGGAGCTCGCGAAGGTGGCGAGCGAGACGACCGCCGCGATCACCAGCGTGAGCCCCACGGCGGCGAGGGCGCTGCGGTGGGGGAAGAGCCAGGAGAAGGTCCCCACACGGACAGAGGTGGAGTCGGGCGGGGTGATCTCCGCGGGCCCGGAGTCGGGCGTGCGCTCCGTGCTCACGCGGCGACCCCCGCCGTGGACATCCGCTGCGACCGGGCGATCCAGATCAGCAACGGGCCGCCGATGAAGGCGAGGAGCACGCTGACCGGGGTCTCCCAGGGGCGGATCACGACCCTGGCGAGGAGGTCGGCGGCGATCATCACGTTCGCCGCGACCAGCGCGGAGAGCACCAACTGGCCCGCCATCCTGGGGCCGGTGACGGCGCGCGCCGCGTAGGGGGCGAGGAGGCCGAGGAAGGCGATGGGTCCGGCGATGGCGACCGCCGAGCCCGCGAGGAGGGTCACCGCCGCCGCGACGACCAGCCGGATCCGCCCCGGGTGGTGGCCCAGCGAGCGTGCGCTGTCGTCGCCGAGCGCGAGCGCGGAGAGGGGGCGTACACAGCTGAAGGCGATGAGGAGGCCGACCGCGATCAGCGGGATCAAGGGGTACGTCTCGGACGTCCTGATGCCGGCCAGCGAGCCGATGGTCCAGTAGCGGTAGGTGTCGAAGGTGGCCTGTTCACCGAGGAGTACGTACGACGTCATGCCGTGGAAGGTCGCGCCTAGCGCCGATCCGGCGAGCACGAGCCGCAGCGGCGAGCCCGCGGCCCGGCCCGAAGCGGCGAGCAGCAGCACCACCGCGCTCGCGGCCATGCCGCCGACCAGGGCCCACACCAACACGCCGTACGCCGACGTCACTTCGAAGTATGTGAGACCGATCACAACGCCCAGCGCCGCCCCCGAGTTGACCCCGAGGAGGCCCGTCTCGGCGAGCGGGTTTCGCGTCACGGCCTGCAGGAGGCAGCCCGCCGCGCCGAGGGCGACACCGACCAGGACGCCGGCGAGCGTACGCGGAAGGCGTACATCCATCACGGCCAGCCGTATCTGGGCGTCGGCCCGCGCGGAGGGGTCCCCGGCGAGGAAGTCCCAGGCGCGGCTCATCGGCGTCGACCCGGACCCGACCAGGAGCGAGAGCAGGCCGAGCAGCAGGAGCAGGACAACAAGGGCGGCAGCCGCCCACAGCGTGGGGCGATGCATCTTCGCCAAGCCCGGTATGGGAGGTCTGGATCCGGACGTTGGGACCCGCCCCTCTTGCGCAACCAACATGAAGTTAGCCTAACCTAACCTTGACCTGGAGCCCCGAGTCGGGGTGGCGGCGAACTCCCTGTTCTTGCAGGGGTACTTCGTCATGCCCCGACACGGCCAGGGATGACCCTTATGTCCGGACTGCCCCCCGGACTCGGAAGCATGGAGACACGGACATGTCCTCGAACCACTCCCCGCGCACCCGGCTGACCGCGGTTGCGGCCCTCACCCTGGCCTCCGCGCTCACCCTCTCCGCCTGCGGTTCGGACTCGTCCGACGACTCCGGCTCCGGTGCCAAGGCCAAAAACGCCGGGAAGGTCACCGTCACCGACGCCTCCGGTGCGGAGGTAAAGGTTCCGGCCAATCCCAAGAAGGTCATCGCGCTCAGCGAGATGGACCTGGACTCCGCCCTCGCCCTGAAGGTCAAGCCCGTCGGTCTGTCCGCGGGCAGAGGCCAGAAGGGCGCCCCCGAGTATCTGGCCGACCAGGCCAAGGGCATCCCGGTCGTGGGCGCGGTCACCGGACCCGACATCGAGAAGGTCCTCCAGGCCAAGCCGGACGTCATCCTCGCCGGGCAGCTCGCCGACCAGCAGGTGCTCAAGCAGCTGAAGGGGATAGCCCCGACCGTCGTCACGATCGACAGGACCAAGGACTGGAAGAAGTCCCTGGAGATCACCGGTGAGGTGCTCGGCAAGTCCAACGAGGCGAGCGCGTTCCTCAAGGACTACGACACCAAGACCGCCGCCGTGCAGAAGAACCTCGGCGACAACGCGGGCGCGAGCGTCTCCGTGGCGCGCTACTCCGCCAAGGGCACCGCCGTCATGCAGCAGGGCGTGTTCATCTCCGACGTCCTGAAGGACCTCGGCTTCAAGCGGCCCGGCATCCAGAACAAGAAGGGAGAGGGCCACTCGACGCCGCTCAGCGACGAGGACCTGAAGCAGATCGACGCCGACTGGCTGTTCATCGGCACCCTCGCCTCCGCGGGCCCTGACGCCGACCTCTTCAAGGAGCTGAAGGGCAAGGCCGCGTACAAGCAGCTCGACGCGGTCAAGAAGGACCACACCACCGAGATCGACGGCTCGAAGTGGACCAGCCTGGGTGGCGCGCAGGCCGCCGTCTCCGTCCTTCAGGACGTCGAGAAGGCGATGGGCAAGTGACTTCCGGCATAACCGACCCTGAGCTCGCGGGCCGGGTGGCCCTGGTCACCGGCGCGAGCCGGGGTATCGGTCAGGCAGTGGCCCGCGCGCTCGCCGAGCGCGGCGCGCGGGTCGTGGCCGCCGACCGGTCGCCCGACGTCAAGGAACAGGACGTCGAAGAGCAGTCGGAGGGCGGCCGCGTCACCGGCATGGTGCTCGACGTCACCGACGCGGCAGCCGTGGACGCCGCGATCGATGAAGTCGAGCGCACCGTAGGGCCGTTGGACATCCTCGTGAACGTGGCAGGCATCCTGCGGCCGGCCCCGGTCGTCGAACTCACCGACACCGACTGGGCGGACACCTTCGCCGTCAACGCGAACGGCGTCTTCCACACCTCGCGCGCCGCGGCCCGCCGCATGACCGCGCGCGGCAAGGGCTCCATCGTGACGGTCGGCTCGAACGCCGCCGGGGTGCCCCGCACCCAGATGGCCGCGTACGCCGCGTCCAAGGCCGCAGCCACGATGTTCACCAAATGCCTCGGTCTGGAGGTCGCCCGCGACGGCGTGCGCTGCAACGTCGTGTCGCCGGGCTCCACCCACACCGACATGCAGCGGCAGCTGTGGACGGGCGACCACGAGCAGGCCGCCGCCCGGGTCATCGACGGCGACCCGGCCTCGTACCGGGTCGGCATTCCGCTCGGCCGGATCGCCGACCCCTCCGACATCGCCGACGCGGTCGCCTTCCTGGTCTCCGACCGGGCCAGGCACATCACCCTGCACGACCTGTACGTGGACGGCGGCGCCACCCTGCGCGCCTGAAAGCCGCGCCGCCCTCCCCTACTTGACGAGGAGTCATCCGTGACACCGCCCAATGACGTGGTCGCAGACGCCGCCCCCACCACCCCCGGGGCCGTCGGCGCGGCGACCGCGCTGCTCGACGCCTACCGACCCGGCGACACCCGGTTCTTCGCGTCGCCCACCCGCACCCTCCTCGCCCACGGCACGGCCGCCGAAGTGCCGCACGACGAGCGGCCGTTGACGGAGCGGGTAGCCGCCACCCTCGACGCGCAGCTGCGCGCGGGCAACCAGGCCCCGGTCGTGGTGGGCTCCATCCCCTTCGACCCCACCGAGCCCGCTGTGCTCGCGGTGCCCGAAGCGGCCCGCTGGGCACCCGCCCTGCGCACCGACCCGCTCGTCGCGCTGCCCACCCCGCCGCCCGCGACGGCCGGCGGCTGGCAGGTGCGCGAGGTCCCCTCGGGCGAGGAGTACGCCGCGTCGGTCGAGGCCGCCGTCGCGCGCATGAAGAGCGGCGAGTTCGACAAGGTCGTCCTCGCCCGCACCCTGGAGCTGTCCACGGAAGGACCGCTCGACCTGCCCGCGATGCTCCAGCGCCTGGCACGCCGCGACCCGCGCGGCTACTCCTTCGCCGTGCCGTCGGGCTCGGGCCGCACCCTTCTCGGCGCGAGCCCGGAGCTGCTCGTCTCGCGGCACGGCAACCGTCTGACCGCCAATCCCCTGGCCGGTTCGACGCCCCGCTCGGCGGATCTCGCCGAGGACGTGCGCCGGGCCGCCGCGCTGCTCGAATCGGCGAAGGACCTGCACGAGCACGCCGTCGTCGTGGACGCCGTGCACAAGGCGCTCGCCCCGTTCTGCACCGACCTCGACGTGCCGGAGCGGCCCACGCTGGTCCGCACTGCCACGATGTGGCACCTGTCGACGACGATCACCGGCGATCTCGCCGAGCCGGCCACCTCCGCCCTGGAGCTGGCCACCGCGCTGCATCCGACTCCGGCTGTCTGCGGTACCCCTACCGGGCACGCCCGTGGCGTGATCGGAGAGCTCGAGCCCTTCGGCCGCGGGCACTACACCGGCATGGTGGGATGGAGCGACGCGCGCGGCGACGGCGAGTGGGTCGTCACGATCCGCTGCGCGGAGGCCGAGGAGACGCAGGACGGCACCGGACGGCTGCGGCTCTTCGCGGGCGCGGGCGTCGTGGCCGACTCCTCGCCGGAGGCCGAACGCGCCGAGACGGGCGCCAAGTTCCGTACGTTCCTGGACGCGGTGGGGGTCGACCGATGACGACGGCAGAGAGCCGCGCGGACGCGCCGCGCATCCCGGAGGTCTTCGCCGAGCGCTACCGCGCCGCCGGGTACTGGCGCGGCGAGACCTTCGGCGGCATGCTCCGTGAACGCGCCGACACACACCCCGCCCGGGTCGCGATCACCGACGGAGAGCGGAACTGGACGTACGGCGAACTCGACGTCCGCGCCGACCAGTTGGCCGCCGGGTTCACGGCCCGTGGCATCGGCAAGGGTGACCGGGTCGTCGTCCAGCTGCCGAACGTCGCCGAGTTCTTCGAGGTGATCTTCGCGCTCTTCCGGATCGGCGCCCTGCCGGTCTTCGCGCTGCCCGCGCACCGCGAGACGGAGATCCACTACTTCTGCGAGTTCACCGAGGCCGTCGCCTACGTCATCCCGGACCGGCACGGCGGCTTCGACCACCGTGACCTCGCGTCGAAGGTCCGCGCCGAAGTACCCACGCTGCGCGACGTGTTCGTGGTGGGCGACCCGGGCGAGCACACGGCCCTGTCCGACGTGCCGCGCGAGCCGATCGAGATCGACGGGCCGAAGCCGTCCGACCTCGCGTTCCTCCAGCTGTCGGGCGGCAGCACCGGCGTGCCCAAGCTGATCCCCCGCACCCACGACGACTACATGTACTCGCTGTGGGGCTCGAACGAGCTCTGTGGCGTGACGGAGGACTCCGTCTACCTCGTGGCACTGCCCGCGGCCCACAACTTCCCGCTGTCGTCGCCCGGTTCACTGGGGCTTCTCTACGCGGGCGGCCGTGTCGTGATGTGCCCGCAGCCCGACCCGGACACCGCGTTCCCGCTCATCGAGCGGGAACGGGTGACGATCACCGGTCTCGTCCCGCCGCTGGCGCTGGTGTGGACGGACGCGGGCCGCAGCACGCCGTACGACATCTCCAGCCTCGACGTGCTCCTCGTGGGCGGCGCGAAGTTCAGCGAGTCGGCCGCGCGCCGCGTCGCACCGGCGCTCGGGTGCTCCCTTCAGCAGGTCTTCGGGATGGCCGAGGGTCTGGTCAACTACACGCGGCTCGACGACCCGGCGGAGACGATCGTCACCACCCAGGGCCGTCCGATCTCCCCGGACGACGAGGTACGCATCGTCGACGACCTCGACCAGGACGTGCCGGAGGGCGAGGCGGGCCATCTGCTGACCCGCGGCCCGTACACCATCCGCGGCTACTGGCGCGCGCCCGACCACAACGCCCGCTCGTTCACCGCCGACGGCTTCTACCGCACCGGCGACATCGTGAGCCGCACCCCCACCGGACATCTGGTGGTGGAGGGTCGCGCGAAGGACCAGATCAACCGCGGCGGCGAGAAGATCGCGCCGGAGGAGGTCGAGAACATCATCCTCGCCCACCCCCACGTCCATGACGTGTCGGTCGTCGCCGTGCCCGACGAGTACCTCGGCGAGCGGACCCTCGCGTACGTGATCCTGCGCGCGGACGCCGAACCGCTGAAGCCCGTCATCATCAAGAAGTTCGTACGGGAGCGGGGTCTCGCCGCGTACAAGGTGCCCGACCGGGTCGAGTTCGTGAACGCCTTCCCGCAGACCGGCATCGGCAAGATCAGCAAGAAGGACCAACGGACGAGCGCCGCGGCTCCGGTCAGCTGAACCCTGCCATCAGCCGCCGGGCGGCCGACCCCTGCCCGGCGGCACCCGATCCACCCAGCTACCTTGAGTTCCCGAAAGGCTTCACCATGGCGCTCCCCGCCGTCACGCCGTACCCGATGCCCTCGTCCGACGAGCTGCCCGACAACCGGGTCTCCTGGACCATCGACCCGCAGCGGGCGGTGCTGCTCGTCCATGACCTGCAGAACCACTTCCTGACCGCCTACACCCCCGACACCTCGCCGGCCACCGAACTCCTCGCCAACGTGGGCGAGTTGGCGAAGGCGGCGCGCGCGTCCGGCATCCCCGTCCTGTACTCCGCCCAGCCGGGCGGCCAGACGCCGGCCGAGCGCGGCCTGCAGCAGGACTTCTGGGGCCCCGGGCTGCCCGACGACGAGCACGCGAAGGCGATCGCGGGCCCGGTCGCCCCGGAGCCCGGCGACACGGTGCTCACGAAGTGGAAGTACAGCGCGTATGTCCGCACCGACCTTCAGGAGCGCATGCGCGAGGCGGGCCGGGACCAGATCATCATCGTCGGGGTGTACGCGCACATCGGCGTCCTGATGACGGCCTGCGACGCGTGGATGCGTGACGTGCAGGCGTTCGTCGTCGCGGACGCCGTGGCCGACTTCTCCCGCGAGGAGCACGACATGGCGCTGCGCTACGCTGCCGGCCGGTGCGCGGTCGTCACCACCACCGACGCGGTTGTGAAGGGGATCTGACATGGCGCTCAGCGTGGAACTGATACGGGCCGACGTCGCCGACGTGCTGGGCGAGGACCCGGCCGACATCCCCGTCGACGAGAACCTCGTCGACTACGGCCTCGACTCGGTGCGCATCATGTCGCTCATCGAGCGCTGGCGCCGTGAGCACGACATCACCGCCACCTTCGTGGACCTGGCCGAGCAGCCCGCCATCGAGGCCTGGGCGCCGATTCTGGGAGCCTCGGCATGAGGCTCACCGCTGCCCAGTCGGGCATGTGGTTCGCGCAGGCGCTCGACCCCGGCAGCCCGGCCCAGAACACGGCCGAGTGCCTGGAGATCCACGGTCCCATCGATCCGTCCGTCTTCGCGCGGACACTGCGTCAGGTGGTGTCCGAGGCCGACGCGTTGCGCGTGAGGATCATCGAAGGAGCCGAAGGACCCGCTCAGTTGGAGGTCGCCGACCCGGCGCTACCGCTGAAGGTGCGCGATCTGCGCGCCGCGTCCGACCCGGACGCCGAGGCACAGGCGTGGATGCGCGAGGACCTGGCCACGCCGTTCGACCTGGCGGCGGGTCCGCTGTTCGCGCACGCGCTGTTCCGCGTCGGCGACGAGCGCTGGCTGTGGTACCAGCGGGTGCACCACATCGTGATGGACGGCTTCGGGTACTCGCTGCTCGCCCGTCGCACCGCCGAGATCTACACCGCGCTCGCCGCGGGCGAGGAGCCGGGCGAGAGCCCCTTCGGTCGCCTTGAGGACCTGGTCGCCGAGGACACCGCGTACCGCTCCTCGGAGACGTTCGAGGCGGACCGCCGCTACTGGGACGGGGCCTTCGCCGACCGCCCCGACGCCCCCAACCTGGCCGGGCGCACCGCGCTGCCGTCCCGCACCTTCCACCGCCGCAGCGCCCGCCTCTCCCCCGAGGCCACGGCCCGGCTGCGTGAGTCGGCTTCCTCGATGCGGGCGACCTGGCCGGAGGTGCTCGTCGCCGCGCAGGCCCTGTACGTGTCCCGGGCGACCGGCTCCGCCGAGGTGGTGCTCGGCCTGCCGATGATGGGCCGTATGGGGTCGGTGGCCCTTCGCGTGCCCGGCATGGTGATGAACGTGCTGCCGCTGCGGCTCACCGTCACCCCGCAGGCCACCTTCGCCGAGCTGACCCGGCAGGTGGTGCTCGGCATCCGCGCCGCCCGCCGCCACCAGCGCTACCGCTACGAGGACATCCGCCGCGACCTGGGTCTGCTCGGCGATGGCCGATCCCTGGTCGGACCGCTGGTCAACGTCATGCCGTTCGACTACGGACTGACCTTCGCGGGCGCCCGCACGGACGCCCACAACCTGTCGGCGGGCCCGGTCGACGATCTCACGGTCAACGTCTACGACCGCACCGACGGCAGCGGCCTGCGCATCGACTACGACGGCAATCCCGCCCTGTACGAGCCGGACGAACTCGGCGTCCACCAGGCGCGCTTCATGGAGCTCCTGGAGCGCATCGCCGACGCGGGCCCGCACACGCCGCTGGCCGAGCACACGATCGCCCGCCGGGTGGAACTCTCCCTGGTGACCGACGAGTTCAACACCACCGCGCACCCGGTGCCGCCCACCACGCTGATCGGCCCGATCGAGGGCCAGGCCGTCCGCACCCCGCACGCCACCGCACTGGTCTTCGGCGACCAGGAGCTCACCTACGCCGAGCTGAACGCCCGCGCCAACCGGCTCGCCCACCATCTCATCGAGGTCGGGGTACGTCCGGGCGCGCTCGCGGCGGTCGCCGTGCCCCGCTCGCTCGACCTGGTGATCACACTCCTGGCCGTGCTCAAGGCGGGCGGCGCCTATCTCCCGCTGGACCCGGACTACCCGGCGGACCGTCTCGCGTACATGCTGGAGGACGCCGGACCTGCCTGCGTGATCGCCGACCGTGCCGACCGGGTGCCCGCAGCTTCGGGTGTGCCGATCGTCGCCCTGGACCGGCTGGACACGGCGCCGTACGGCACGTACGACCCACCGCGCGCGCTCACCCCGCACCACCCCGCCTACGTCATCTACACGTCCGGGTCGACCGGCCGCCCCAAGGGCGTGGTCGTGCCGCACTCGGCGATCGACAACCGGCTGCGCTGGATGCAGGCGACATACGAACTCGTTGCCGGTGACCGTGTGTTGCAGAAGACGCCGTCCGGCTTCGACGTGTCGGTCTGGGAGTTCTTCTGGGCGCTGCGGGTGGGCGCGACCCTCGTCGTCGCCGAGCCCGGCGGCCACAAGGACCCGGCGTATCTGGCGCGCGTCATCCGCGAACAGGGCGTCACCGTCTGCCACTTCGTGCCGTCGATGCTGCAGGTGTTCCTGTCCGAGCCGGCCGCGGCCGACTGCACGGGCCTGCGGCACGTCTTCTGCAGCGGCGAGGCGTTGGCGCGCGAGACGGTGCGGGAGTTCGGGCGCGTGCTGGACGGCGCACCGCTGCACAATCTGTACGGTCCGACCGAGGCGGCCGTCGACGTGACGTACCACCCGTGCGCCACCGACGCGACGGGCCCGGTGCCGATCGGAAGGCCCGTCTGGAACACCCGTCTGTACGTCCTGGACGCCGCGCTCCAGCCGTGCCCGCCCGGCATCCAGGGTGAGTTGTACCTCGCGGGTACTCAGCTGGCAACCGAGTACCTGGGGCGGCCCGAACTGACCGCGTCGCGTTTCGTCGCCGATCCCTACGGCCCGCCCGGCACCCGTATGTACCGCACGGGTGACCTGGCGCGCTGGAGCGAGCACGGCGAGATCGAGTACCTGGGCCGCACCGACCACCAGGTGAAGCTGCGGGGGCTGCGCATCGAACTGGGCGAGATCGAGGCCGAGTTGGCCGCCGACCCGGCGGTGGGCGCGGCCAGCGTCCTGGTCCGCGAGGACCGGCCCGGCGATCAGCGGCTCGTGGGGTACGTGACGCCCTCCGACGCCGGAGCCGTCGCCGACCCCGAGGAGCTGCGTACCCGTCTCGCGCGCACGCTGCCCGACTACATGGTGCCGGGCGCGATCCTCGTCCTGGACGGCTTCCCGCTCAGCCCGAACGGCAAGCTGGACCGGCGTGCCCTGCCCGCCCCCTCCTTCGAGGGCTCCGCCGACGGCGGCCGGGTGCCGAGCGGCCACCGCGAGGAGACGCTCACCCGGCTCTTCGCCGAGGTCCTCGGAGTGCCCCAACTCGGCGTGGACGACGCCTTCTTCGACCTGGGCGGCACCTCGCTCCTGGCGGCCCGCCTGGTCGCCAGGGTCCGCGACGCGCTGGGCGCCGAGCTCACCATCGGCACGCTCTTCCAGGCGCAGACCCCGGCGGCGCTCGCCGCCCACCTGGACGCGGACCACAGCGAGGCCGACCACGCCCTGGACGTACTGCTTCCGCTGCGCGCGGGCGGCGACCGCACCCCGCTGTTCGCCTTCCACCCGGCGGGCGGCATGAGCTGGTGCTACTCGGGGCTGCTCTCGCGGCTCGACCCGGGGCAGCCGGTGTACGGACTCCAGGCGCGCGGACTGCACGGCGAGGGTGGACTCCCGGCCACGATGGAGGAGATGGCGTCGGAGTACGTGGAAGCGCTGCGGGCGGTGCGCCCGCACGGCCCCTACCGACTGGTCGGCTGGTCGGTGGGCGGTGTGCTCGCCCACACGGTCGCGGTGCTGCTCCAAGAGGCGGGCGAGGAGGTCGAGTTGCTCGCACTGCTCGACGCCTACCCTTCCGACCAGTGGCGTGACGCGGCGGTCCCGGCGGAGGCGGACGCCCTGAAGGCGCTTTTGCGGATGGCCGGTTATGACCTGACGGACGAGCTGACCCGCGAGGACGTCCTGGCCACACTCCAGCGTGAGGGCAGCGCCCTGGCCGGCCTGCCGGACAGGACACTGTCAGCGGTCCTCGACATCGTCATCAACAACGCCCGTCTGATGCGCGAGCACGACCACCGCCCCTTCGACGGCGACGCCCTGTTCTTCACGGCCGCCGCGCCGCGCGCCGAGGACTGGCTGACGAGGGACGCCTGGGCGCCGTACATCAGCGGCTCGATCAGCAACCACGACGTGGACTGCCTGCACCCGGAGCTGACGCAGCCGCGCCGCCTCGACGAGGTCTGCGCCGCACTCGCCGCCCGCCTCAAGGAGCTGGACCACGCATGACGACGACACCCGACCCCTTCGACCCGGTCGACACCGGGGCCGAGGCCGAGCCGACCCACCTGATCCTGGAGAACGCGCTCGGGGAGTACTCCCTGTGGCCCCTCTTCCGCGCCGCGCCCGAGGGATGGACCACGGTGTACGGACCGGAGACGTACGGCCGTTGTCTGGCCCGCCTCCAGGACGCGCCCGCGTGACGGAGATCCACTTCGTCCGCCCGGCCCCGCTCGACGTGTCGCTCCTCGACGCGCAGGAGCGGCGCCGGGCGGCGGCGTTGCGGCGTCCGGCGGACCGGGAGATGTACGCGGCGGCGCACACCGCGCTGCGCCTGCGGCTCGGCGCTTGTCTCTCCGTCGATCCGGCGGCGGTGGAGCTGGTGCGGCTGCCGTGCCCGCTGTGCGGTGAGCCGCACGGCCGCCCCGCCGTCGCCGGAGGGGCGGGCCCGCACTTCTCGCTCTCCCACACGAACGGCCTGGCCCTGCTCGCCTTCGCGGACCGGCCGGTCGGCGCCGATGTCGAGAGGCTGCCGTCCGCGAGCGTGGTGGCGGACGCGGCAGCTTCCCTGCATCCCCAGGAGCAGGCCGAACTGATCGAACTCCCCGCAGCGGAACGCCCCTTGGCGTTCGCCCGCTGCTGGACCCGCAAGGAGGCATGCCTCAAGGCGACGGGGGAGGGCCTCGCCGGAGGCAGGATGACGTCACTGCTGGTGGGCACGGGCACAGCGCCGCGCACGGTCCAGGGCTGGACGGTGCAGGACGTGCCGACCCCCGAGGGCTACGCGGCAGCGGTCTCCATCGCGGACTCCTCCGCCGACTCCGCCCGGAGCAACTGGAGGAGCCCATCCACGATCCCGACGCTCCGGCACAGGTAATCGCACAGGCGCGTCAACGCACCCCACTCCCACTCACTGGAACACCCCCTCACCCATGGCAGGAACGGTGAAAGCCGGTGGCCGCCCCCCGAGGGCTACGCGGCAGCGGTCTCCATCGCGGACTCCTCCGCCGACTCCGCCCGGAGCAACTGGAGGAGCCCATCCGCGACCCCGACGCTCCGGCACAGGTAATCGCACAGGCGCGTGAACGCACCCCACTCCCACTCACTGGAACACCCCCTCACCCATGGCAGGAACGGCGAAAGCCGGCGGCCGCCCCCCGAGGGCTACGCGGCAGCGGTCTCCACCGCGGACTCCCCGCCGAGCAGCCCCACGAGGCCGTCCGCCAGCTCGGTGCGCCAGCACAGGTAGTCGTGTCCGCCGTTGAACTCGCGGTACACGGCGTCCTCGTAACCCTTCTCCCGCAACGTGGCGCGCAGCCTGCGCATGGCAGGTAGTGCGACCCACTCCTGCTCTCCGGCCGAGAGCCAGAACCGGACCGGCAGCTTCTCGCTCTCGGCGATGCGGGCGGTCAGCCACTCGGAGCGTTCGAGGTCGGGGCCGTCGGGCCACCAGAAGGAGCCCGACTGCGCGAGGACGCGGCCGAACCGCCCCGGTGCGACGACGGCGGCGTACGCGGCGGTGAGGCCGCCGAGGCTCTGGCCCGCGACGACCGTCCGTGCCGGATCGCCGGTCAGGGACAGCAGATCGCCCGCCCAGGGCAGCAGCTCCGTCTCCAGGAAGCCGACGAACCGCTCGTTGCAGGCGAGCTCGGCCCAGCGCTGGTCGGCGCTCAGGGATTCGGGGAGCAGGGCGGCAAGCGGCGGGATGCGGCCGTCGGCGATGAGGTTGTCCAGGAGGGCCGCGACATCCAGGCCCGGCTGCCACATCTCACCGTCCATCAGGACCAGGACGGGCAGGTCGTGTCCGCCGCCCGGCGGCTCGTAGAGGTGCACCTGTCGCTCGTTGCCGAGCAGTTCGCTGCGGACCGTGTGCGTCCTGACGGTGCCGCGCGCGACGCCCTCGCGGCGCTGCCAGTCGTCACCGGCCGGCGCCTGCGGCAGCTCGACGTACGAGACCGGGTCACCGCCCCAACGTCGGGTGAGGGTGCGCGTGTTGAGCGGGTCGGCCCGCTGCTGCCGTCGCAGCCACGGCCAGTACTCGCCGTCCGCGCGCGGCCCTTCCCCTTCGTCCACGCACAGGCTGTACGTCGCCCGCCAGTCCGCGCGCATCCGGATCGACCAGTGCCAGATGTCCGTGCCCGGGACCCGCTCCATCAGGTTGGGGGCCATGTCGCGCGGGTCGACGATCTTGTTCGGCATGACGAGGACGGCTCGGGTCGCGTCCGTGCCGCGCCACAGGAAGGTGACCACCCGGTACTCGTCGTCGCCCCGCGGGTCGGGCTCGACGAGGGGCGCCCCGCCCGAGTTCCGCACGGCGCTCCAGAAGTCGCCCCGCTCCACGGCCCGGTGCACCCACGCGCTCTCCGCGCGCTCGACGGGCCGCGGCCGCGGGATGCGGGGCGGCCGACGGGTGGCCCCGTC
The DNA here is from genome assembly GCF_055577645.1 of Streptomyces sp. NPDC033180. Classification (NCBI taxonomy): domain Bacteria; kingdom Bacillati; phylum Actinomycetota; class Actinomycetes; order Kitasatosporales; family Streptomycetaceae; genus Streptomyces; species Streptomyces sp. NPDC033180. The sequence goes on from NZ_JBVIPU010000007.1 coordinate 178,191, forward strand.
GGGAGGAGCGGTGAGCGGCATGAGGGAGCCTCCAGGGGTTCACTGCGTACACATAGCTAAGGGTGACCTTACTTGAGTCGGCCACCCCCGGGGCGACCAGGGCCGGGCCACCTCCGCCCGCCCGGAGGCCGGCGGTACATTGCCGCCTATGTCGATACCGAACCCCCAGCCCAACCAGCCCAACCAGCCCAACCCGTACCAACAGACCCCGAATCCATACCAGCAGCCCCCGGGCGCGGTGCCGCCTCAGGCCTCCCCTCAGCCCTTCGGCCAGCCACCGGGCCCCTATGGACAGCAGCCGGGCCCTTATGGCCAGCCACCCGCACCGCCGGCGCCCCCGGCAGGCCCCCGCGGGTCCACGCCCGGCTGGGTGTGGGGAATCGGCGGCGTCGTGGTCGCGTCGGCCCTGTGGGCGGGGGCGCTCTTCGCCACCGGCAACCTCGGCTCCGACGGCGGCGACGACGCGAAGGCGGACCTCGCCGGGTACCAGTACGCGAAGAACCTCTGCGACGTCTCCCCGCTCGACGCCTTCAAGAAGAAGTACGAGCTCGACACGGACTCCACGTCGACCACCAACTACGGCACACGGCAGAAGGGGTTCGACCAGAGCTACTGCAGCCGCAAGCTCAAGGACCCCGAGGCGGACGCCGACGCCTATTCGAGCATCTACGTCTACTCCACCGCCCGGTGGCACAAGGCCACCGACCCCGAGGGCGAGTTCGCCTCGGAGCAGAAGGCCTACGAGGACCAGTCGCAGAAGACGTACGGCTACAAGACCAAGGCCGTGAGCGGCATCGGCGACGAGGCGTACCTGATCACCGACACGAGCGGCACGGACAAGGACTCCCTCACCGGCATGACGCTCGCCGTGCGCGAGGGCTGGTTCACCATCGAGACGCGCTGGAGCTACTACGGCGGCGCGGACGACAAGACCGAGCCGCCGACCGCTTCGGAGGTCGAGGAGATGCTCAAGTCCGACACGCGTGCGGCGATGGACGGGCTCAAGAAGTGAGGAACGAGCCGCCCGGGGAGTCCTGAACTCAGCACAGGGGCGGCGTGGGGCGGACGAGGCCCGACTGGTAGGCGATGACGACCAGTTGGGCGCGGTCACGGGCGTCGAGCTTGGTCATGGCGCGCTGCACGTGGGTGCGCACGGTCAATGGGCTGACGAAGAGCACTTCGGCGATCTCCGCGTTGGACTTGCCCTCGGCGACCAGGACCATCACCTCCCGCTCGCGTGCGGTGAGCGCGGCGAGGCTCTCGGGCGGCGCCAGGTGGTCGCCGGCCTCGGGGGTGGCGAGGAAGCGGGTGATGAGGGCGCGCGTGGCCGACGGGGAGAGCAGCGCATCGCCCGCGACCACGGTGCGGATCGCGCCGAGGAGCGCGTCCACACCCACGTCCTTGCCGAGGAATCCGCTCGCCCCCGCGCGCAGGGCCTGGGCGACGTACTCGTCGGTCTCGAAGGTCGTCAGGATGAGGACACGGGTGGCGGCGAGCTGCGGGTCGGCGCAGATCCGGGCGGTCGCGGCCAGGCCGTCCGTGCCGGGCATGCGGATGTCCATGAGGGCGAGGTCGGGGAGGTGGGTGCGGGTGAGGTCGAGGGCTTCCTCGCCGTCGGTGGCCTCGGCGATCACCTCCATGTCGTCGCAGGAGTCGATCAGGATGCGGAAGGTCGCCCTCAGGAGGGCCTGGTCGTCGGCAAGCAGGACGCGGAGGGTCATGTGGCGCGTTTCTCTTCCGTGTTCTCGGGGTGCGGCGGCAGGTGGGCGGTGACTTCGAAGCCGCCCTCGGGGCGGTGGTCCGCATGCAGGTGACCGCCGACGGAGTGGGCGCGTTCCCGCATGGCTATGAGTCCGAAGCCGTGACCGGTGGCGGGCGTGGCGGGTCCCGTGCGGCGTCCGCCGCCGGTGACCTTGAGGACGGGGTCCGCGAACAGGGCCGTGGCCCCGTCCAGTACGGCGACGGTGAGGGGGTAACCGCGGGTGGCCCTTCGGTCGGTGCCGGCTGCCGGCCAGTAGAGCGCCACCATGACCGGTGCGAGGAGCAGGGGCGTGAGCAGGAAGCCCATCGCGCTCGCGCCCACCGCGCTCGCGCCCATGGCGCAGACCGTGGTCACCGCGACGACGGTGCGCGGGCGCCCGCGTTGCCACAGCAGGGCCGTGCAGCCGACGGCCGAGATCAGCACGCCGGCCCACCACGCGGGCCGGTCGGACGGCTCGGTGGTGCTGAGCATGCTGCCGGAGAAGGAGACGCCGAACAGCAACAGCACCACGGCCGCGTCGACGGTGCGGGGGTGGGCCTCCGCGTGACGCTGCCATCTGGTGAGCATCGAGTTCTCCGATCAGAGTGCTGGGATCATCGTCGGCCACGCGGCGTCCCGACGGGCGCAGGGCCGCCCGTGTCCCGCCCGGGCGGCCCTGCGTCGCGCCGGTCCAGCGGGCGCGGCAGCCACCAGGCCGCCTTGCCGAGCAGGGCGTGAGCGGCGGGGACGAGGGCCATCCGGACGACGAACGCGTCGAACAGGACGGCTGCGGCAAGCCCGAGCCTCATCGTCTCGATCATGGATTCGCCGGCGCCGATGCATCCGGAGAACACCGCCACCGACGGCCTCGCGATGCTCGGCGGCGCGCGCCGCCGGAAAGGCCGGACGGCCAAGGCGACAGAGAAGAGCAGCCAATTCGCTGAGGTTGCGTCCTCCACGGGCCGGGGTGGTTCACGGGCGCGGCCAGGGGTGCCCCTCCAGGCGCTCGATGTCGCTGTTGAAGCGCTGGAGGAAACCGGCGAACGTCGCCACGTCCTGCGGCGACCAGCTGTCCATGACCTTCTCCAGGCCCTGGGTGTACTCGGCCCGGTCGGCGTCGAGTTGCCGCGTGCCCTCGGCGGAGATGCGGAACTTGCGGGCCATGCCGCCGTCGGGGTCCGGGATGCGCTCGACCAGTCCCCCGCGCAGCATGGCCGCGGTCTGCCGGTTCAGGGTGGAGGCGTCGAGGCCGAACGCGTCGGTGAGCTGGCCGATGGACATGGGCCCGTCCATCTGGATACGGCTGAGCAGGATGTACGCGCTGCGGTCGAGGCGCCCGCCCGATGAGCGAGTGCGCGGGTTGAACAGGTGCGAGTGCCGTCCGAGCAGCATCGTCTCGAATTCGACATGCCGCACGGGCTTCTCCGTGCGGCCAGTGGGCTTGTCCATGCGACGACCGGGCTTTTCCATGGAGGCATTCTACTCGGCATATGCATCATGCACTTGATGTGTATAGTGCATATCGCGATGCCCTTTCGGGTCACGCGATCGTCCGGAAGCCGCCCGGAAGTCGTCCGGGGCTGCCGGAAAGCCGAAGGAGAAGCCAGTGGTCAGCTCGAAACCCGACGTCCGCCCGGGGCGCGTCGTCGGGGTACTCGCCCTCGCGGGCATCGTGGCCGCGGTCATGCAGACACTGGTGGTGCCCCTGATCGGCGACCTCCCCCGCATGCTCGGCACCAGCCCGTCGAACGCCTCATGGGTGGTCACGGCCACGCTGCTCTCGGCGGCGGTGGCGACGCCCGTGGCCGGGCGGCTCGGTGACATGTACGGCAAGCGGCGCATGCTGCTCGTCTCCGTGGTGCCGCTCGTCGCGGGCTCGGTGGTCTGCGCTCTTTCCTCCTCCGTGGTGCCGATGATCGTCGGCCGGGGCCTCCAGGGCCTCGGCATGGGCGTGGTCCCGCTGGGCGTCAGCCTCCTGCGTGATGTGCTGCCGCCGGAGAAGCTCGGCTCCTCCATCGCCCTGATGAGCGCGTCCATGGGCGTGGGCGGCGCGCTCGGCCTGCCCTTCTCCGCGGCCGTCGCCGAGAACGCAAGCTGGCGCGTGCTGTTCTGGGTCGCCGCCGCCCTGAGTCTTCTGGTCGCCGTCCTGGCCTGGCGGTTCGTACCCGCGGGGCGGATGGCGACCGGCTCGGCCCGCTTCGACGCCCTGGGCGCGGTCGGCCTGGGCGTCGGCCTCGTCTGCCTGCTGCTCGCCGTGTCCAAGGGGTCGGACTGGGGCTGGACGAGCGGCGCCACGCTCGGCCTGTTCGCCGCCTCGGTCGTCGTCCTGCTGGCCTGGGGCCACTGGGAGCTGCGCAGCGACGAGCCGCTGGTCGACCTGCGCGTCACCGCCCGACCGCAGGTCCTGATGACCAACGCGGCCTCGGTGCTCGTCGGTTTCGCGATGTACGCGCAGTCGCTGGTCGTTCCCCAGCTGCTCCAGCTTCCCGAGGCCACCGGCTACGGCCTGGGCCAGTCGATGATGGCCATGGGTCTGTGGATGGCCCCGGCGGGCCTGATGATGATGGCCCTCGCACCGCTCGGCGCCAAGCTCTCGGCCGCCCGCGGCCCCAAGGTGACGCTGTCGGTCGGAGCCCTGGTCATCGCTGTCGGCTACGGCTCCTCCCTGCTCCTGATGGGTTCGACGTGGGGCCTGCTGGTCGTGACGCTCATCTGCAACACGGGCGTGGGACTCGCGTACGGCGCCATGCCCGCCCTGATCATGAGCGCGGTGCCCCAGTCGGCCACCGCGTCGGCCAACAGCTTCAACACCCTGATGCGTTCGATCGGCAGCTCCGCAGCCGCAGCCGTGATCGGTGTGGTCCTGGCCCAGATGACGACGGACTTCGGCGGCCACTTGCTGCCGTCGGAGAACGGCTTCCGGGCCGCCATGCTGATGGGTTGCGGAGTGGGCCTCGCGGCAGCGGTGGTCGCCTCGCTCATTCCCGTCCGCCCGGCGGATGCCGGGGCCGACGACCAGACGGCCGCCGATCCGCGCCCGGCGTCCGAAGCCACCGCCTGACCCGTTGAAGGACCGCGGCCGCGGCTCTAGCATTTCCGCGGCCGCCATTCCGAACGGAGTCGCCCATGACCGTGCCGGTGCATCAGGGAACAGCGCGCGAAGGCGAGTCAGGACTTTCCGTCTACCACTGGTTTGCCACGCGGGCTGAACAGCGGCCCGGCGCGACGGCCGTCATCCAAGGCGACGTCCGGATGACTTATGGAGAATTGCACTCCGGAGTCATCCAGTTGTCCGAGGAACTCCTGGAGCACGGAGTCGGTCCGGAACAGGCGGTCGGGCTACTGGCAAAACGTTCGCCCGGACTCGTCATAGGGCTGCTTGCCATCCTCCGGGCGGGCGGTGCGTACGTTCCGCTCGGGACCGATCTCCCCCCGGAGCGGCTGGCATTCATGGTGCGCGACACATCCATGGAATGCCTCGTCACCGATACCGAGCCGCCGAACCTGCCGACGGACGTCCCACTACGGCTTGTTCATCTCCGCACATATGCAAGGCAGTTGACGCCCAGGCCAGCTCAGCCGGAGGTTCCGGAGCCCGCGCGTCTCGCCTATGTGCTGTACACCTCCGGCTCCACCGGACGCCCCAAAGGCGTGGCGGTGGAACACTCCGGCCTGTCGAACTACGTGCGTTGGACGGTGGCCGAATTCGCGGGCGGGCGCCCCGTCGACTCGCTTCTGCACACGCCGCTCAGCTTCGACTTCTCCCTGACGAGCTTCTTCCTGCCACTCGTCACCGGCGGCACCCTCCACCTCGCCCCGCAGCACCAGGAGGGCGAGGATCTCGCGACGGCCATCCAGAACACCGCCTTCGACCTGGTACGCCTGACCCCCTCGCACATCGAGATGCTCGCGGCCCGCCTTGCCGGGCGACAGGGACTGCGCGGGCCGCGGCAGTTCGTCGTCGGCGGTGAGGTCCTGCGCGCCCGCCATCTCACGGCGCTGCGGCGGCTCTTCCCCGACTCGGTCGTCTACAACCACTACGGACCGACGGAGACCGTGGTGGGCCGATGCTTTCTCCGCCTCGACAGGGCCGCCGGATTCCACGCCGAGGAGTACGCGCCGGACGACCCGCTGCCGATCGGCCATCCCCTGCCCCGCACGCACCTGACCGTCGACTACGCGGACGCGGAACAGGCAGCTGAAGGCATCGGCGAGCTGGTCATCGGCGGGGCGGGAATCGCCCGCGGCTATCTCAACCTTCCGGGCGCCACGGACAAGGCGTTCAGCGCGCTGCCCGACGGCGAGGGCCGCGCCTACCGCACGGGAGATCTCGTGCGGCTGGACGCGCGGGGCCGGCCGGTGGTCGTGGGCCGGGCCGACGGACAGGTGAAGATCCGCGGCCATCGAGTGGAAACCGCTGAGATCGAGGCCCTGCTGTGCGCGATGGAGGGCGTACGCGCGGCGGCGGTGGTGAAGGCCAAGGAGCCACGGAACGCCCTTGCCGCCTTCATCGTCCCTGACCGCTTGGCCCCCGACCCGGGGCGGCTTCGGACCGAACTCGCGGCCTCGCTCCCGTCGTACATGATCCCCCAGCACTTCTCGGCGCTCGACGCACTGCCGCTCACCCGGCACGGCAAGCTCGACCGGCGGTTCCTTCAGGACCTGGTCGAGAAGGAGGCCCACTCTGTTCGTGCGGCGGAGCCGGAGCCCGACGGCAGCGCGCCCGACGCGGCGATGCGCAGGGCGCTCGCCCTGTGCGAGCGCATCCTCGGCGTGCGCGATGTCCGGGCCGGTGACAACTTCGTCGACCTGGGCGGGGATTCGATCACGGCGATGAAGCTGGCCACCGCTTGCCGACGCGAGGGAATCACCGTACGCAGCATCCGGTTCCTCACGGCGGACACCCTCGCGGACGCGTTCCGCGGGACGGAGGTCAACGCCGCGCGCTGAGCAGGAACATCTGGCCGGGGGCCGCCGGATCGTGTGCCGCGCGATCCCGGTCGAGGCCCGCGATGCGGGCCAGGTGGTCGGCGCCCGTCCCCGCTCCCGCCCCCGTCACCAGCCAGTCGGGGAACATGCAGAACGGCGTGGTGCGCACCTCGCTGAAGCCGGCCGCGGCGCACTGCGCGCGCAGCGGCTCGCGCTCGGTCAACTGCCCCCGCAGCTGTGACATTTCCGCCGGTGAGTAGAAGGACAGGAACGTCTGGAAGCGGCACTCGGGATCCCACGCGCTCACCACCAGGAGCCCGCCGGGCCGCAGCGTCCGGAACGACTCGGCGAGGAAGCGCGCGCGCTGCGCCGCGGACAGGTGGTTGACCGTGCCCATCATGCAGGTGACGAGGTCGAAGCTGCCGTCGCGGAAGGGCATCGCCGTGCCGTCCGCCACGGCGAACCGGCCGGCCCACCGTTCGTCCACGCAGGAGCGGATCCCCGCGTCGCTGAGGTCGATCCCGTACGACCGCACGCCGAACCGGTCGAGCACCTGCGGGTAGCGCAGGGTGCCGCTGCCGACGTCGAGCGAGGTGGCCACGGCGGAGACATCCCCGACGGCCGTGAGCAGCTGGACCAGTTCCAGCCGTTTCTTGGCGCTGTCGTGCACGCCGGTGTGGTCGAACTGGACGTAGAACAACGCGTCGTACGCGGCGAGCCGGGAGTCGGAGCTGCCGAGCAGACCGCGCGCCTCCAGGTCCCGGACGAGCACCTCGGAGGGCGAGGAGGCCGCGGAGGGCAACGGCCGGGCCTCACTCGGCGTGGCCGATGCGATGCCCGTCCGGCAGGCCTCGAGATGCTTCCACGCGTCCTCGTACGTGGCGTCCCAGGCGAGCAGCGTCTCGAAGCGCTCGGCCGCCTCGGCGTGCCTGCCGCCCTGCTGCAGAGCCCGCGCACCGTCGTACAGAAGGCCTTTGTCGTCCTCGCCGGGGCCGCTCAGCGCCGCCTGCTCGTAGGCGATGGCCGCCGCCGACTCCGCCCCGGTGCGCTGGAAGCACTCGCCGGTCAAGTACAGGGCGTGCGCCCGAAGTTGTGCGTCCTCGGCAGCCCGCTGGAGCAGGCCGATGGCCGCCCGGTACTCCCCCGACGCGGCCAGCGCCCGGCCCGCCTCGAACGCGGACCGGGCGTCTCGGGGGCGCGAGAGGGCCTCGTCCTCGGTCGGCCGGGGGCGCAGCCCGTACACCGTGCCCCGCTCCGTGCCCGCCACGATGACCGAGCCGTCCGGTGTGGTGACGATCGCGGTGACCGGGCCGTCAAGCTCGGCCTCGTCCAGGCCGATGCCGTCCGGCGTGAGCGTCAGCCGCACGCCGTCGGACGTGACGCGGCGCCCGCTCTCCGTCTTGACCAGGTCCGCGAGGTCCGCCGCCGGGGGAAGGCCTGAGCCGACAACCGGTCTTCCGGTGAGGTCGAGGAGGAGGGCTCCTCCGTCGGGATCGTCCAGGACGACGTGATGGCCGTCCGCGCCGATGCGCAGCCTGCGGACAGGTGCCCCGTGGAGGTACGTCCAGAGCGTCTTCATCAGGCGGCACCTGATCCCGGGTCGTCGGTCATGGCCTTGAGGGCATGGAGGAAGTCGTCGAGCAGCGCGGTGACGGTCGGCTCCTCGAACAGCTCGGTGCTGTACTCCAGGAAGCCGGTGATCTCCCCGTCCGTGTCCGACAGGCTGTTGCCGTCCCGCACCTCCTGACTTTCCTGCAGTACGAGCGCCAGGTCGGACCTGGTGGTGTCGAGGCCGACCGGGACGGGCGTGATCCGCAGCCCGGGGATTTCGAGTCCGGACCGTCCCGGCGTGTTGTTCAGCACGAGCTTGGTCTGGAACAGCGGGCTGTGGCGACGGCTGCGGGGCGGGTTGAGCGCGTGGACGACCCGTTCGTAGGGCACGTCCTGGTGGCTGAGCGCTTCGAGCACCGTGCCGTGGACGCGTGCCAGGAGCTCCCGCCAGGTCGGCCCGCCGTCCAGGTCGACCCGCAGCGCCAACTGGTTGACGAAGAAGCCGAGCATCTCCTGCGTCTCCGCGGCGGTGCGTCCCGCGACATCGGTGCCGACAGTGACCTCCCGCTCACCCGAGCGGGCGCACAGGGCCGTGCCGAACGCGGTGAGCAGGACGGCGAACGGAGTGGCCCCGGACTTGCGGCACAGCCGCCGGATCTCCCCCACGGTCTGTGCCGGGATCGAGACCGGCAGCAGTCGTCCTCTGCCGGTGGAACGGACGGGCCGGGGGTGGTCCGTGGGCAGCGGGGGCAGGTCGGTGACACCGGCCAGCCTGCCCTTCCAGTAGTCCAGTTGGGCATCGAGATGACCCTCGTCGAGCAACCGCCGTTGCCATACGGCGTAGTCGGCGTACTGGACAGGTGGTGGGACCGGGTCGGGCTCGCGCCCCTCGGTGACGGCTGCGTAGAACGCGGCGAGATCGGCGTTGAAGAGCCCCAACGACCAGCCGTCGTGCACGATGTGATGCAGCGACAGCAGCAGGGCGTGGTCGTCCGGTGCCATGCGCACCAGGTGGGTCCGGAGGATCGGCCCCTCGGCCAGGTCGAAGGGGCGGTGGTACTCCGCCCGCACGAGCCGTGTCAGTTCCGCTTCCCGTGTGCTCGGGGACAGGGCGGTGAGGTCGATCAGCGGGAGGCGCAGCGGCTCGGGCGGCCTGATCTCCTGCCGGGGTGCGCCGTCGGGCGCGGTGATCAACGTCCGCAGGACCTCGTGCCGGGCGACGAGCGCGTCAAGGGCCCCGGACAGGGCTCCGGTGTCGAGCGGGCCGAGGATCCGGTCGAAGACCGGCACGTTGTAGCGGGGGTCGCCCGGGTTCAACTGGTCCATGAACCACAGCCGTTCCTGGGCGCACGAGGCGGGCAGCGCCGCGGCGCGGGGCACGGCGGCCAGCGGCGGCGCCGCGCCTGCCTCGGGCTCCCGCAGCGCGTCGACGCGGGCGGCCAGCTCGGCGAGGGTGCGGTGGTCGAACGGCGCGCGCGCCGGCAGGGCCACGCCCAGGCGCTTGCGCACCCGGAAGACGACCTGGAGGGTGAGCAGGGAGTGTCCGCCGAGGCCGAAGAAGTCGTCGTCGGGGGTGACGTCACCGCAGTCGAGCAGCTCGCGCCAGACATCGGCGACCACCTGCTCGGTGCCGGTGAGCTCCCGGGCGGCCGCCCCCCAGACCGCCCGCTCGACGACCGCCGGATCCTCGGCGAGACGGCGCAGTTGGGTGCGGTCGGCCTTCCCGTTCGCGGTGAGGGGGAGCTCGGGCAGCGGGACGTAGTGGGCCGGCAACAGCGGTTCGGGCAGCCAGTGCCGTACGTGCGCGTCGATGGCCGGAAGGGTCACCGCGCAGGCCCGGCGCCAGTGCGGATCGCTGGTGAACCGCCGTGCGTCGAACGGCTCGGCGGGTGCCTCGGCACGGCGGCCCGTGGAGGCTTCCGCAAGGTCGGCGCAGTCCGCGTCGCGGAGCACCAGGGCGACGTCGTAGGCGCCGTCGGACCGCCCTTCCAGCCAGCTCAGCTCCACCTCGTACGCGCACTGGTCCGCGAGGCCCCACCAGTCCTCCGGCGCGCAGCCGTGCGGCGTCAAGGCGCTGGCCCGGGCGCGGAGTTCGCCTACGGAGGAGGAGGGTGCACGCTCCTCGATGAGGTCGCGCAGGGAGAGCGCCGCGCTCAGGCGGGCGTTGGGTACGCCGGTGAGCAGCAGACGGTCGGGGCGCTCCCGCTCCAGGCGGCGAAGGAGCTCGCCCGGTGTGAGAGGTGAGGCGGCCCAGTCGAGCACCGTGCCGACGCGTTCCGGATCGGCCGGCTCGGGAGGTTCGGACCCGACGGTGAGGACGACGTCGTACCGGTAGAGGCTGAGCTCGTTGTCGTGGCGGCCGCGCTTGGGCAGGACCCGGACCCGCGCGACCCGGGGCCAGCGGTCCGCGAGTTCCCCGAACAGCTGCGGGTCGACGCAGAGTTCCGGGTCCTGGGCGCTCTGGCGGCGGATTCTCGACCGCAGTTCGGCGATGCGCATGTTCGCCGGGGCGCGGTGCACCTGGACGGACGTGTGGAACAGGTCGAGCAGAGGCAGGCTGCGCAGATCGCCGAGGAAGACGTGGCCGCCGTCGGGCACCGCGTCGACGGCCTGCCGGAGCACGTCGAGGAGGTAGTCGGCCGAGGGGAAGTACTGGACCACGGAGTTGAGCACCACCGTGTCGGGCGCCGGACCCGAGTCCCGCGGGGTGATGCTCCGGTGCGCGGGAGCCGTGCGGAGTTCGACCCGGCCGGGCGGGAGGCCCATGGCGCTCACCGCGTCCTGTACGTAGGCGACGGCGGGGGCGGAGATGTCGGTGGCCCGGTAACTCCGGCATCGCGAGGCCGTGTTGAGCAGGATCATGCCCGTGCCGCTGCCGATCTCCAGGACGTCGTGCGGCCGCAGGTCGCTGATGCGGCCGAGCGTGTCGTCCAGCCAGGCTCGCATCTGATCCGGATCCAGGGGCCGGTCGGTGTAACTGCTGAGCCAGCCCGCGAGGTTGAAGGAGGCGTCGCCGGCCGCGGGCCGATGGCCGTTGCCTCCGGGCAGGTCTCCGTAGGTGGTCTCGTACAGCCTGCGCCACTCCTCGACGCGGTCGCCGTCCCAGTCCCGGTCGCTCCTCGAACCGTCCCGCAGGCGGACGAAGGCGACGACCCGCTCGTCGCCCGGGGCGCGGCGCACCACCTCCACAGCGCACTGGCGCACCTCCGGGTGGCTGCGGACCGCGGCCTCGACCTCGGCGGGTTCGAGCCGGTGGCCGCGCACCTTGACCTGTTCGTCCCGGCGGCCCAGGTACTCGAGATCACCGCTGGGCAGCAGCCGGACCAGATCGCCCGTGCGGTACAGCCTGCCGCCCGGTTCCGCGGCGAAGGGGTCGGGCACGAAGCGATCGGCGGTGAGCGCGGGCCGCCGCCAGTACCCCTGGCCCACTCCGGCGCCCCCGACGCAGGCCTCCCCCGGCACGCCGACCGGCACCGGACGCAGCGCCTCGTCCAGGACGTGGACGCGGACATGGGGGATCGGCCGGCCGATCGGCACCCGGCCCCCGCTCCCCTGCGGCGCTCCGTCCTCGGCCTCGAAGGCGGTGCAGGCCACGGCGGTCTCGGTGGGCCCGTACTCGTTGATGATCCGGACGCCAGGGGTGCCCGCGCGCAGCGCCGCCAGGGCGTCCTCGTGCAGGGCTTCCCCGCCGAGGACGACCGTACGGGCGGGCAGGGCGAGCGGTGCGCCGTCGGCGGACTGCTCCAGGAGCCTCAAGTGCGAGGGTGTCAGTTTGACGAAGCTCAGGTCGGCGGCGTCGGTGAGCAGGTCAGGCAGGGCGCCGTCGGGGGTGTCGGCGGCGGGCGCGGGGAGCAGCAGGCGCTGCCCGGCGAGCAGGGGCGCGAAGATGCTCGTCACGGTCAGGTCGAAGGCGAGCGGTGAGTGCACGGGTACGCCCGTTCCCGCGACCGCGGAGTAGTGGTCCTTGGCCCACAGCAGATAGTTGACGACGTTGCGGTGGGTGAGCAGGGCCGCCTTGGGGCGGCCCGTGGAGCCCGAGGTGAACATGAGGTAGATCAGGTCGTCCGCCGAGACCCGGACGTCCGGGGATTCCGAGGGCTGCCGTGCGATGGCGTCGGCTTCGGCGGCCGGCCGGACGACCCGTGCGCCCGCGGGGTCCACCTCCGCGGGCAGGTCGCCGGAGACCACCAGGACGGCGGCTCCGCTGTCGGCGAGCATGGCGTTCGTCCGGGACGGGGGATGCGTGCGGTCGAGCGGCACGTAGGCGGCGCCGGTCTTGAGGATCGCGAGCAGCGCGGTCACGGTCAACGGTCCGCGGTCCATCAGCACGGCCACCACGGCGCCTGGCCGGGCCCCGGCGTCCCGCAGATGGTGGGCGAGCCGGTTCGCCGCACTGTCCAACTCCGCGTACGTCAGGGTCTGGTCCGCCCGGCGCACCGCGACCGCGTCGGGTGTGCGGGAGGCCTGGGCCGCCACCAGTTCGTGCAGGGGGACCGCACAGGAGTCGGTGCCGGTGTCGTTCCACTCGCTCACGATCCGCCGCAGTTCGCGTGCGGACAGCACCGGCAGGGCGGAAAGGTGCCGGCCGGGGTCGGCGGCGACGGCTCGGAGCAGCTCGCCGAGCGACTCGGAGATGCGGCCGACGGTGGCGGCGTCGAAGAGGTCGGTGGCGTAGTCGACCAGGCAGTCCAGGCCCTCGTCGGTCTCAAGGATGTTGAAGTCGAGGTCGAAGCGGGAGGACTCGGTTGCCGTGTCGAGCATCGTGACCCTCAGGCCGGAGGGGTGGCCGGTCACGGCAGGCGTGTTGTGCAGCGTGAAATTCACCTGGTACAGCGGGTTGCGCGCGAGGTCGCGCTCGGGGAAAAGACGCTGGGCGATCAGGTCCACCGGCACGTCCTGGTGGTCGTGCGCCTCCAGGCAGGTCCTGCGCACCCGGGCCAGGTGTTCCGCGAAACTGGGGTCGTCGTCGAGGCGTACCCGGAAGAGCACCGAGTTGGCGAAGAAACCGACCAGGTCGTGGAGCTCGCTCTGCCGCCGGTTCGCGACGGCGCCGCCGATGAGCATGTCTCCCTGACCGCTGTAGCGGTACAGCACGGTGGCGAGTGCTGCGAGCAGCGTCATGTGGAGGGTTGCTCCGTGCCGTGTGCCCAACCCGCCTAAAGCGGCGGTCAGTTCGGCGTCGACCACGAACCGGTGCGTGGCGCCCCGGTGGCTCTGCATGGGCGGCCGGGGCCGGTCGGTGGGCAGGTCGAGCCGGTCGGGGGCGCCACTGAGGTGCGCTTCCCAGTAGGCCAGTTGCCGCCGGGCCTCGTCGTCGTCCTCGCGGAGCGCCTGCCAGCGGGCGAAGCCGCCGTACTGCACCGGCAAGGGCGGCAGCGGACTGGGCAGGCCCAGCGAGAACGCCTCGTACAAGGCCGTCAGTTCGCGGCCCAGGACGGCGAGGGACCAGCCGTCGACGGCGACGTGGTGGAACACGGACAGGAGCACCGAATCGTCGGCGGACAGACGCAGCAGCCGCAGCCGCACGGGAGGCGCGTCCGCCAGGTCGAAGGGGATGCCGCGCTCGGCCGCGATGAGCCGGTCGGCCTCCGCCGCGCGCCGCGCGGGCGGGAGAGCGCGCAGGTCGATGACCGCCAGCGGGACGGGTGTTGCGTCTCGGACCCGTTGCACGGGTACGCCGTCGACCGTGGGGAAGACGGTGCGCAGGATTTCGTGCCGGGCGGTGATCTCGTTCAGGCAGCGGTGCAGCAGGGCCGGGTCGAGCCGCCCGGTGAGCCGGAAGGGGTTCACGCTGGTGTAGGCGGTGCTTTCCGGCTCCAGCGCACCCAGGAAAAGGATGCGCCGCTGGGCCGACGACACCGGAGCGTCGCCCTCTGCCGGTCCGGCGAACAGGCTCAGTGGCGGGGTGATGCCGCGTGCGCGCAGTTGCCGGAGCAGGTCCGCGCGCTGTCGCGCGGTGAGGTTCTGGATCCGCTCGGCGAGGCCGACTTCAGGCATGGCCCTCCTGTCGCTCCAGGGCGTTCTGCTCCAGGGCGCCCGGTTCCAGGGCGCCTTGCTCCAAGGCGTCCACGAGCGCGGTCAGTTCATCCGCTCCCCCGCCACCGGGTCCGTCGGTGCCGTCCGTCGCGGCGGCGATGACCTCGGCGAGGCCCGCGGGAGTGGGCAGGCGGAAGAACGCCTCCAGGGTCACATCGGCGCCGTAGCGCTCCTGGACACGCGTGATGAGCACCGTGGCGAGGAGCGAATGGCCGCCGTGCCGGAAGAAGTTGTCGTGCCGTCCGATACCGACACGCCCGAGGAACTCCTCCCAGAGCGCGGCCAGTTCACACTCCACGGGGCCGACCGGAGCACAGTGGGTGTCCGGCTCCGGGGCGGGGACAGCGTCCCGGGAGGACGCGGCCGGCAGGCACCCCTCCCCGCCGGGCCGCGCCGCGACGCCGGTCGGCTTCGCGAGAGCGCGAGCGTCAAGGCCGTCCCGGCGGAAGATCTCACCAACAGCTCCGCGCGGCGCGGGGTGGCCGAAGGAGTCGCGGACAGTCAGCACGGCATCGGCGGGCAGGTCCGCGAGGCCCGGCGCCCGGAGCAGGTCCGCCGGCAACGCGTCGGGGGCGTACGGGTGTTCCTCGGCCAGAGGAATGTCCCGCAGGGCGCGGTCGGGCCGGGCGGCAAGCTCGCGCAGCGCCCGCTGCCAGGCGTGCCCCAGGGCGGCGACGGTGTCCGCGTCCCACAGCTCGGTCGCGTACTCCAAGGTCGCCGACAGTCGGCCGTCCGCGTTCGTGACGGTGCACACCAGGTCGAAGGTGGAGACGGCGGTGACCGGCTCTCGCATCCGGATGCGCAGCCCCGGCACGGACAGGTCGTCCTCCGGCTGGACGATCATCTGGAACACGATCTGGAAGAGCGGGTGGAGGTTGGCCCGTCTGGCCCCGCCGTGTGCGGCCACCAACCGCTCGAAGGGCAGTTCCTGGTGGTCGTAGGCGTCGTGGCAGGTCTCCGCGGTGGCGCGCAGCACGTCACGCAGCGTGTGGTCGTCGCGCACCTCGGTCCGCAGGACCACCATGTTCACGAAGGAACCGACGACGTTCTGGGTCTCGGGACGGGCCCGGCCGGAGGTGGTGCCGCCCACGGCGAGGTCGGTCCGGCCGCTGTAGCGGTGCAGCACGACGTGGAAACCGGCGAGCAGCGCCATGAACAGGCTCGCTCCCTCCTCACGGCACAGGGCACCCAGTTGCTCCGCGAGGCCGTCGTCGAGCGGGACGGCGTACTCACCGCCGCGATGGGAGAGCTGTTCGGGGCGCGGATGGTCGGTGGGCAGGGTCAGCTCGGGCAGGTCGCGTACGCGTTCGCGCCAGTGGGCGAGGAGCCGGTCGTGGCCGCCACTCTCCGCGACACGCCGTTGCCATGCGGCGAAATCCGCGTACTGCAGCGGAAGTTCGGGCAGCGCGGGCGAGGCGCCGGTGACGCCGGCTCGGTACAGCTCCGAGAGCTCACGCAGCAGAATGTCCAACGACCATGCGTCAGCGATGATGTGATGCAACGTCAGTAACAGGACCGACCGCTGGTCGGAAAGCCGGATCAGCGTGGTCCGCAGCAGGGGAACGCGCCGCAGGTCGAAGGGCTCGGCGGCCTCCTGCCGGGCCAGGTCGGCGACCAGTCCCCGCTCGTCCACCACGCTGTCACGCCCGAGGAGGGAGCGCAGATCGACGATGCGCAGCGCCGGCTCGCGGTCGGTGACGATCTGGCGCAGCTGTCCGTCGATCACGCGGAAGCAGGTGCGCAGGCTCTCATGGCGGCGCACACATCCGCGCACCGCCGCGTCCAGGGCCGCGGGGTCGAGGTCGCCGGTCAGGTCCAAGGTGCGGGCGACCGTGAACACCCCGGCCCGCTGGGCGAGTTCGTCGAGGAAGTACATCCTCGCCTGGGCGTACGACGCGTCGCTCACCAGGGCGGACACGGCCTGTTCCGTCATGCCGTTCCTCTCCGCCCGTTCGCCGCGACCGCCTCGGCCATGGCGACGGCGATCGTGCGAGGACGGGTGAAGGGCTCCCTGCCGTGCGCGGTGAGCATGTTGTCGACGACCAGGACGTCGTCGCGGGAGTAGTCGAACCGGGTGGCCGCCGACCGGTAGCACTCGCGCACATGCGCCATGACGTCGTCGGGGATGTCCGCGCCGTCGCCGAAGTAGCTCTGGTTGGGCAGGTCCTCCTCGCCGAACAGTTCGAGCATGCCCTCGCGGTTCTCCGGCGACAGGGTCGAGAGGTGGAAGATCGCTGCGTGGTTGAACCACACCTCCTCCCCCGTCTCCGGGTGCAGGTGGACGGCCTCGCGCACCGAGGAGGTGCGCAGTCTGCCGTCCGGGCGCCACTCGGCGGTGACGCCGTTGGCCGCGCAGAACCGCTCCACCTGGGCCCGGTCCTCGGTGGCGTAGACCTCCTGCCAGCTCAGTCCGAACTCGGGGCCGAGGTTGCGCACCACCTTCCAGCCGCGCCGTTCGAACTCCTCGCGCACGGCGGGGTCCAGGAGGCTCAGCACGCGGCGGGTGTCCGAGAGCGGGGTCGCTCCCCTGCCGCCCGGGGGCTCGACACAGTAGAAGTACAGGCTCATCGGCCAGGACAGGCGGTAGGAGTTCTCGTTATGGAAGAAGATCTCCTCGTGCGGCGGGTAGTCGGTCGAGGTGTAGACCCGGCCCTTGATGGTGCTGCGCGGCGATGAGCGTTCCTCGTAGGCCAGCGGTGCCTCACCGGACAGCTCACCGACCGCGGACTCGAAGCCGTCCACCCCGCCGACCGTGAAGCCGCGCAGCAGGACGGCGCCGTTCGTGCGCAGCCGCTTCCGTATCGCGGCGCGGTCCCCGCTGATCCGGTCGAGGAGTGCCTCGCCCTCGTACGCCTCGATGACGTGGGGCAGCTCCACGGCCCTCACGCCCGTCCGGCAGGCGGCTCGAACCGCAGCTCGTCGGCGCAGAAGGCACGCCACCGCGGGGTCGCCGCGTCCCACAGCACCCCTTGGTCCGCCTGCACCGGGTGCCGTACGACGGCCAGGTCGTCACGCAGGTACACCACGGTGTCGTCGGGCAGGTCGTGCTGCTGCCGCGCCGCCGATTCGGCCCAGCCCGCGAAGCCGCGCACGTCACCGAGGAGGCATCCCTGGTAGTACGGCCGGTGGTACGACGTCATCCCGCGGCCTCCCGCTCGATCCGGCGGCGCAGGCTCAGCGGCCGCATGTCGGTCCAGACGGTCTCGATGTGCGCGAGGCACTCCTCGCGCGTTCCGCCGTGTCCGGCGTCCTCCCAGCCGTCCGGTCGCGGCTGCCGCGCGGGCCAGACCGAGTACTGCTCCTCGTGATTGACGACGACCCGGTATCCGGCCGGGTCGCCGTCGTGCGGTCCAGTCGTCACTTACCCCTCCTCGTACGCGATGCGCCGGCGGGCGACCGGGACGATCCGGTCGAGCGCGCCGGGGCTTTGAGCCGTCCCGCCCTGTGCGGCGGCCTCGGCGAGCAACTGCTCGACCAAGGGGGCGAGGCGGGCCACGGTGGGAGCCCGGAAGAAGGCCCGCACGGTGATGTCCACGCCCCAGGTGTCATGGGCGGCCGCGATGACCCGCATCACCATGAGCGAGTCACCGCCGTGGCTGAAGAAGTCGTCGTGCACGCCGATGTCCGTCCGCCGCAGCGCGGTGTGCCACAGGCCGAGCAGGGTCTGCTCCACGGGGGTGCGGGCCGGGCGGGCCGAGCCGGGCGGAGCGACCTCGGTGCCGCGGGCCCGCGCCAGCGCTGAACGGTCCAGCTTGCCGTTCGGGGTGAGCGGAAGCTCGGCCAGGAGCACCAGGCGGTCGGGCAGCATGTACAGCGGCAGATGCTCGCGCACCACGGCGTGCCAGTCCACGCCTTCCTGTCCGGCGCTGGGCACGAGGTAGGCGTGGACGCGGGTCGTGTCCTGCTCCCTCTCGGTGAGGACCACGGCGTCACGAACAAGCGGGGAGCGGCGGAACGCGGCCTCGATCTCGCCGAGTTCGACGCGGTAGCCGCGCACCTTGAGCTGCTGGTCGCGGCGGCCGAGGAACTCGATGCGCAGGCCCCCCGGCCCGTGCCGGTAGCGGCCGCGGTCGCCGGTCCGGTACATCCGCGCGCCTGGCCGGGTGGCGAAGGGGTGCGGCACGAAGGCGTCCGCGGTGCGGCCCGGGGCGCCCAGGTAGCCGCGGCTGAGGGTGGGGCCCGCGATGTGGAGGGTGCCGGGCACGCCCGGGGGCACGAGGCGCATCCGGTCGTCGAGGAGATACGCCTCGGTGCCGGGCAAGGGGGTGCCGATCAGCACGGACCGCGTGTCCTGGTCCGCGGCGCCGACGGTGAAGTAGGTGCTGTCGATGGTGCCTTCGGTCAGCCCGTAGCAGTTGACGACGTCCGTGTCCGGTCCGCACAGCCGGCGGATCCGCTCGAGCTCGTCGGCGGGGAAGGTGTCGGAGCCGACGATGAGCAGCTTGAGGAAGGCCAGGTCCTCATGGCTCCCGGCGACGTGCGCGGCCAGGGTGCGCAGCACCGTCGGCACGAAGTCGGCCACATCCACGCCCTCCTCGCGCATCAGGCGCAGCAGCCGGGCCGGGAGGAGGAGCGTTTCGCGGGGGCAGACCACGAGGGTCGCGCCGGAGCCGATGCAGCGCACGAGCTCGCCGAGGTAACCGTCGAAGCTGAAGTTGGCCATTTGCAGATGGCTGCGGATCCGCCCGCGCAACGCGAAGGCGTGCTCCCACGCGAGCTGGATGCGCCGGAGCGATCCGTGCGTGGCCATGACGCCTTTCGGGCGGCCTGTCGAGCCAGACGTGTACATGACATAGCAGAGACTGTCGGGGCTGAGACGCCGCTCGGGGCGGGCGCCGGGGAAGTGCGCGGGGTCGGCACCGTCCGGGCCGGCGACCAGGCTGCGCACGGGATCGCCGGCGAGGTCGGTGACGAGCCCCCGCTGGGTCATCACCACCTCCACCCCGGCGTCGGCGACGATCATCGCGCGGCGCGGGGCGGGGCTGTCGAGGTCGAGCGGCACATGGGCGGCGCCCGCCTTCCACACGGCGAGGACGGCGACGACGCTCTCGGCGGAGCGCTCCATGTAGATGCCGACGCGGGACCCGGGCGTGACGCCCTCGCCGCGCAGCCGGTGGGCAAGCCGGTTGGCGGCGCGGTCCAGTTCGCCGTAGGTGAGCCGGGTGTCGCCGTGCACCAGGGCGGGAGCGTCGGGGCTGCTCTGCGCCCACCCTTCGAACACGTCGAGTACGCAGTCGTCGACCGGCTCGACCGCGGCCCCCGTCGCGGCGTCGAGCAGCAGCGCGCGATCCTCGTCGGCGAGACCACCGGTGAGGTCGACGGGCTGCTCAGGGTCCCGGGTCATGTCGTCGAGCACGGACTGCCACAGGCGCAGCAGCCCCTCGACGGTCTCGGGCCTGTAGCGCTCACTGTCGTACTGGGCGAGTACGTCAGTGTGCCCCTCCTCGGCGACCACGTCGACGGTCAGGTCGAACTTGGCGACGCCGATGTCCACCTCCTCGGCGCTCGCGGTCAGGCCGCCGGGACCGGTACGGGTGGAGGGCGTGCCGATGTACTGGAAGGAGACGCCGAAGAACTGGCCCTCGCCGTCGACGCGTTCGGTGTCGAGGGCGGAGACGATGTCCTGGAAGGCGACGGCCTGGTGTTCGTACGCTCCCAGGCAGGTCTGCCGCACCCGGGCCAGGGCCTGCCGCACGGTCGGGTCGCCGGACAGGTCGGTGCGCAGGGCGAGCATGTTGAGGAAAGGGCCGATCAGCAGGTCGGCGTCGATGTCCTCCCGCAGGGCGCTCGGCGTGCCGACCACGACGTCGTCCTGGTCCAGGTGGCGCGAGAGCGCGATCACGAAGCCGGTGAGGAGCACCATGAACGGGGTGACGCGCTCGGAGCGGGCCAACTCCCGCACGCGCTTCATCAGTTCGGGGTCGAGCGGGCGGCGCGAGCGGGCCCCGGGAGGGGTGGACCGTTCGGGAGGCGTGCGGTCAGGGGGCAGCCGCCGTGCATCGGGGAGGTCGGCCAACTGCTGGCGCCAGTAAGCCAGTTCTGCCTCGTATGCGGGGTTGCCCGCGCTCAGGTGCCGACGCCGGGCGACGACATCGGCGTACTGGGCGGGCAGCGGGGGCAGATCGGGTTCGCGGCCCTCGGTCCGGGCGGCGAGGAGTTCGAGGAACTCCTCGACGAAGATCTGCCGGGACCAGCCGTCGCAGATGATGTGATGCCAGTTGAGCAGCAGAGTGTGGTCGTCGTCGGCCGAGCGCAGCAGCGCCGTGCGTATCAGCGGGCCGCTTTCCAGGTCGAAGGGGCGTCGGGCGTGCTCCTCGGCGATGCGGTGGGCTTCGGCGGCACGCGCCCGAGGGCTCAGCCCTGCCAGGTCGATCAGCGCGGTGGCCGCCCGGAGTTCGGGCTCGACGCGCATGCGCGGTACGCCGCCGTCGGCAGGGAAGCGGGCGCGCAGGACGTCGTGCCTGCGGATGATCTCGCCCACCGCGTGCGCTGCCGACTCGGGGTCGAGCGGTCCGGTCAGCCGAATCGCCGAACACGCGTTGTACAGCGGAGTGCCGGGATGCATCCGGTCCAGGAACCAGAAGCTTTCCTGGGCCGGGGACAGGGCGTGTGCCACGGGCGACACGTACCCGGGCAAGGGCGGAGTTCCGGAGGTGCCGGAGGTGCCGGAGGTGCCGGAGGTGCCGAAGCTCATGCGACCTCTCCCGTCCTGCGTTCCACGGCATGCGGCCGGGCGATTCCGGTCAGCGTGCCCGTCAGTGCCACGGCCAGGACGACGACACCCATGACGAGACAGACCGTGGTCACGCCCGCTCCGGCGGCGGCCGCGGTGGTGATGGCCGCACCGATCGGCCCCAGCGCGGTGTGGATGGTCCAGAAGGAGGACGTGACCCGGCCCAGCAGATGGCTGGGGGTCACCTCCTGACGCAGTGACATGGAACAGATACCGGCGATGCCCGTGCACATGAGGGTGATCATCATCAGCACGGCGATCACCGGGACACTCCCGGCCAGGCCGATCCCGGCGACGGACAGACCCGCGAGCGAGAACGCACTGATCCAGGTCACGCCGAACCCGAGCCGCTTGCGCACCCGGGCCACCGCGGCGGAGGCGATGAACGAGCCGACGGTCCCGGCCGTCAGGACATAGCCGACCGTGGTGTCCGGGTGGCCGAGTTCGTGCTTGACCAGGTAGATGACGAGGTCGGTCAGGCCGTAGATGAGGAAGGTGATCAGCGAGAGCAGCAGTGTCAGCGGACGCAGCACGGGGTGCACCCACAGGAACTTCGCCCCGGCCAGGAACTCCTGGCTGATCCTGCCGCGTTGGGCGGCGGCGGACGGCGAGGGCTTGCCGTTGAACTTGACGAGCAGGACGCCGAGTGCGGAGACCGCGAAGGTCGCGGAGTCGATGCCGATCGCGGCGGCGGGGCCCGCACGCGAGGCCACGAAACCCGCGAGCGCGGGCCCGGCGACGCTGGCGACCGCGTACGTCGCGTACATGTGGCCGTTGGCCTTGGTGATCTGGTCCGGCTGGACGATGGCCGGCACCACGGTCACGTAGGTGACCTGGAAGAGCATCGAGAAGCAGCCCGCGATGGGGACGACGGTGTAGATCAGCCAGACGGGGGTCGAGGAGATCCACGCCAGCGGGATCAGAAGGTAGAGCAGGCAGCGCGCTCCGTCGGCCAGCATGAGGAGCCGTCTGCGGTCGAAGCGGTCGGCGACGACGCCCGCGACCAGGCCGGTCAGGATCGACGCGACACCGGTGAGTCCGGTGACCAGGCCCATCTGGAGGACCGAGCCGGTGCTGTGCAGCACCAGCAGCGGCAATGCGACATAGGAGAAGGAGTCGCCGAGTGCGGAAAGGGTCTGAACACCTAAGAAAATGCGATACGCGGGGTTGCTCCATAAAGAGGGCGAATCGCCCTCCGTACCCGTCGGCCGTACCTGATCCTGATCCTCGGACAGTTCCCCAGACGGCACGGGTTCCCCCAATCCAGATCTGCCGACGGGCAGTAGATCACACGCCCCTGAGGGCGTCAAGGTCATCTCGGTCAAGATGTCTTGATGTGCCTTCTTGACGGTGCTCTGCCATACGTGCTAGAAATTCGATTTCGATTGGTTCCCTTGGATCGTCTGTGCGCAGCCCCAACCCCCTCTTGCCTGGAGAGAAATTGCGGGTCGCATTTGTACATACGCCCATGTCTACCGTCCCCATTGCGCAGCGCAAAGAATTCTGGCGCAACTTCGACATCCAATACCATGCCGCACATCCGGGGCTCGACCACATGCGGAAGAACATGTGGGAGCTGCCGCACTGGATGCACTGGCTGGGCGGAGTGCTCGTCGCGCACGGCTACACCGACATCGATGTCGTCGACCTCTACACCGACCCGAACACGTTCACGCGGCCGGGGCACATGGCCGTGGACGCCGTGGAGGCGTCCGTGCGCGGGCACCCCGCGGACGTGTACCTGTTCTCGCCGATGACGGTCAACCTCTGCTACGCGTACGAGATCGCGGACGCCGTGAAGCGGATCGACCCGGCGGCCACCGTCGTCTTCGGCGGGGTCGTCGCCACACCGCTGGCCCACGAGGTGGCCGGCCACCCGAGCGTCGACTACGTCGTGGCCGACCGCGGCGAGCAGGCCCTGCCCGCGCTCCTGGACGCGCTGGCCGTCGGCGGCGACGTGGCGGGCGTGGGCAACCTGGTCCACCGCCGGGCCGACGGCACCACCGCGCGGACGACGCACCGCTACCCCCACCTGCACCCGGCCGACATCCCCTTTCCCAAGGTGGATCTTTTCCCGTCACGTACCGGCGAGGACATCCGCTATTTACGCCAGGTCTATGCGCTCGGCTGCCCCTACCAGTGCACGTTCTGCACCATCCAGACCATTGGCAGGCGCCCCGACTATTTCCCCCTCGACCGCGTAATCGAAGAGATCCGCGCCTATCGGGCCCGTTACGGCGGCCGGCACAACATCTACTGGGGCGACGAAACCTTCACCCTGCACCCGGACCGCACCCTTGAACTCCTCGAACTCCTGGAAAAAGAAGGCGACATCAATTACGACTGCCAGACCCGACTGAATTGTCTGACCGATGACAATATCTTGCGCAAGCTGAAGAGCAGTGGCTGCCAATGGGTGGAAATCGGCTTGGAGACCGCATCCCAGGAAAGTCATGAGACGCACAAGCATCACATGAAGCTGAGCGCGACCAGGGAAACCCTCAAGAAGGTCCGGGACGCCGGGCTCGCCGCCTGCTCCTTCACCGTGAACGGCTTTCCCGACCAGAGCACCGACGACATGCGCCGCAGCATCGACTGGGTGTGCCGACTGCTCGACGAGGACCTGCTGCAGGCGACCTATCTCTTCGGGCTCGTGCCCTATCCGGGAAGTGCCATGTTCAACCACCCGGAGCGTTTCGGGATGAAACTGCTCCACCGCGATTTCCAGCTCTACCACGAGGATCTGCCGCCCGTCTTCGCCACCGACAAGGCCACCCCGGACCAGGTGTACGACGTGTTCCTGGAGGGTCTGGACCTGTTCGCGCGGGCCATGGACAAGACCCCGTACTTCGGTTCCGCGCCGGACCCCGCCGCTGCCGACGAGTACGGCACCTTCTGGGCCGATGCCCACGTATAGCCTTCCGCGGCCTCGGACAGACGGGAGCACCATGACTTCTTCTCGATGGCACGTACTACGGGACGGCGAGGCCGGCCTCATCCTCACGGTGGCCTTCGACGCCGGACGCGGAGATGCCCGGTTCGCCGACCTGGCGTCCTTCCTGGGCGGGTGGCAGGTCCTGGAGGGTGTGCCACCGCGCGGCACGGCCGCCGCGCTCCGGCAGCACGGGGCCGACGCGTACGTGACGCCCTGGCTGGAGGAGATCAAGGAGCGCGGGCAACCGGTGCGAGCCGTGCTCGGGCACTGCGCTGGAAGTGGTCTCGCCCGCGAACTGGCCGACGGGTTACGGGGGTTGGGGCTCGGCGAGCCCGCCCTTGTCACGTTCGACCCGGTCCTGGTGGACAGTCACACCCTGGGCGAGGACTACCGCACCGCGGTGAACACCCTCACCGCCCAGCTCTCCCCGCAGGACCTGGAGGCCGCCCTCGCGGCGGCGCGGCCGTGCGACGCCGAACCCACGGCAACCGGAGCCGATGTGCTGCCGCTCGCCGAGGAGTTGGAGACGGCCTACGGCACGGCGGTGGCCGCCGCCTGCCGAAGCCTCGGCGTCGCCCCCGCCGTGCAACAGCAGCTCTGCGACCGCTTCTCCCACTACCTCGCCTACCTCGCCGCATCGGCCTGGACGGACGCGGCCCCGCCGCGGGACACACCGCCCGCCACGACCGTCCTGTCCGCCACCGGTGGCGTCGGCACCAGCGCCGCCGACCCGCGCGGCACGATCACCCGTTTCACCGCGGACCGGGCCCGCCTCCTCGCGGACGCCGAAGTCGCGTCGTACGTCACCCGGTTGATGGGCGGATGACGCCCATGGATCCCACACCGCTGGCCGTCCCGGAGGCCCTCGCGCACAGCGTGCGCAGGGCGCGGTCCGACCGAATAGACCGTGAGCTGTACGAGGAGGAGAAACGCTGGCGGTGGTGCCCCGGCGACGGCGAGGACCCCCGCACCGTCTCGCAGGAGGCCCTGCGCCGCGAGGCCACGGTGGAGCACGAGATCACCGCCCGCCTCGGCCCGCCCACGGCCGGACCCGATGACCCTCGCCGGGACGCGGAGCGACGGCGCGTCAAGTACTTCCCTGTCCTCTTCGTCAGCGCCCCGCACATCGAGGAGGGCGCGACCGGAGCGTTCCCCGGCATGCCCACCCCGCTGCTCTACGCGACCTGCGTCCTGGACCGGATGCTGCGCATCGACGAGTTCCCCGGCCCGCGGGTCCCCGACGTCGTGGCCGTCCTCAACCCCCCTGCCTACTCCGCCGCCTTCGAGGCGGAGCTCGTCGCCTGTCTGCGCGAGCACCGTCCGGTGGTGGTCGGCATCAGCAACCTCTCCGAGGGCCATCACTTCGCTCTGCGCATCGCGGCCACGGTCAAGAAGGAATGCCCGCAAGCCATCGTCCTGCTCGGCGGCCAGCACGAGGACGCCGTGAACCCGGACGCCTACCGGGCGGCCTCGCGCCGCGTGGCCGACATGACCGGCCGCAGGCAGGAGAACCACAACGACTTCCGGATCGGCGCGGAGGAACTCGGCAGACTGACCGCGCTGCAGACGTTCGCCCGCCCCGACGAACGTGAGCTCATGGACATCGTGTTCGCGGGCGACTCCGCGTTCGCGCTGCCCGAGGTGCTCAAGGTGGTGGCGGAGTGCCTGCCCGCCGACGCCGAGACGGTCAAGAAGCGCATCATCGCCGAGCAGGACCGGTTCGCGGAACTGCCGGGCGTGGGCAGCCTGTTCACGTACGACTGGCATGCGCGGCGCATCGAGTCGATGCCGCTCAGCGGCGTACCGATCGACGGCGACCGGCTCCCGTACATCGACGTGACCCGGCTGACGCACGAGAACCGCTTCCCCGTCTTCGACAATCGCCGGACCGCACAGATCATGGCCTGTCTGGGGTGCAAGTACGCGTGCTCGTTCTGCCACGAGTCCGCTGACGCGTTCCTCTACGAGCAGCCGAAGATCCGCCAGCGGACTCCGCAGCACGTCATCGGGGAGATCCGGCTGCGGATCGACCAGGGCTTCGACGCGGTGTTCTTCGACGACAGCACCTTCACCCAGAACCCCCGCTGGCTGACCGAGTTCCTGACCCTCCTCGAGGATCTCGCGGCCGAGCACGGCACCTTCGAATGGGGCTGCCAGACCACCGTCAACGACGTCGACCGCGACCTCCTGCTGCGCATGTCGGGGGCCGGCTGCAGCTACGTCTACTTCGGCGTCGAATCGGCCGAACCCGACGCCGAACGCGTCCAGAAGGTCCGCCAGCTCCTCCTGGTGGCCGAGACCGACTGGACCGAACGCTTCCGGAACGTGGCCCACTGGTGCCGCGATGCCGGCATCCGGGTCGGCACGTCCCTGCAGTTCGGCCTCGGGGAAACCACCGAACAACGGCTGCTGACGCTCGACCTCATCGCCGAACTGCACCGGGAGGGCTGCATCCCCGACGGCTGCGTCGCCCTCAACGTCAACAGCCCCTACCCCGGCACCCGCCAGTGGCTCCAGATGCTCCAGTCGGGCGCCGCGCTGCCCGACTACCGCGAGAAGCTGGTGCGCCACCCGGCCTTCGAAACCGCCCACCAGTTCTCCGCGATCACCGGCCAGGACGTCGAAGCCCTGTATCTGCTGGCCGCGGACCGCCTCGGCCGGGCACTGCACCAGGAGGAACCGGCGTGACGCAGCCACCGCGCGGGGGCATGCCCGGCCCCGAGGGACTCAGGCAGGTCGTACCCGCCCCGGTCACCTACACCTCCGACTCCCTCGTCAGCCACGCACCGCTCGCCGCCGCGGGCGAACCGCCGCTGCTCATCCGGCCGAGCGCCACCGGCGTCGACATCGCGGCCTGGGCCACGCGGGCGAGGACGTGGCTCGACGAGGCCCTCCACGAGCACGGCGCCGTGTTGTTCCGGGGCTTCTCGGTCACCACCACCCACGGCCTGGAACGCCTCGCCGACGCGATCGTCGACCAGCTGTACCGCGACAACGGCGAGCATCCGCGTGCCTCACTGAGCGGCAGCATCTCCTCCCCGGTGTTCTTCCCACCGGAGGAGAAGCTGCTGTGGCACACCGAGAACTCCTTCAACGACACCGGGCCCTCGCGCATCATGTTCTGCTGCGCGCGGCCCGCCGCCTCCGGCGGCGAGACCCCGATCGTCGACAGCCGACAGGTCTTCCAGCGGCTCGACGCGGACCTGCGAGCCGAGTTTCTGGCCAAGGGCGTGATGTACGTACGGAATTACGGGACGGGGCTCGGCCTCGACTGGCGTGACGTACTGCGCACCGATGACCGACGAGAGGCCGAAGCGCGCTGCGACCGGCAGGGTCTGCGCTCCACCTGGCACGGTGACCGCCTGCGCACCGAGGCGGTACGGCCGGCCGCCGTCCAGCATCCGAGAACCGGCGTGTGGTCCTGGATCAACCAGGCCCAGCACTGGCACCCGGCCTGCCTGGCCCCCGCGACCCGAGCCGCCCTGGAAGCCACCCACACACCGGACACGCTGCCGCGGCACTGCCATTTCGGCGACGGAACCGCGATCCCCGACGAGGCCATGGCCGAGATCTGCCGGGTCTACGCCGAACTCGAAGTCTGCTTCCCCTGGGAGAGGGGCGATGTGCTGGTGCTCGACAACATCCTGGTCGCGCATGCCCGCAACCCCTTCCGTGGGCCGCGCGAACTACTGGTGGCCATGGGCGACTTGGTGCGGTTCGCGTGAAGGGATGAAGGGATCGGCATGAGGGGGCTCGCATGAAGGGGTTCGTATGAGGGGGCAGGACGCTGACCGGAGCGGCACGTCCGACCGGGTCGAGGGCTACCGGCTCTCGTTCCAGCAGCAGCGCATCTGGCAGGCGTACCGCGCCGGCTCCCCCGGCTGGGCCCAAGCGCTGTTCCACGTCGACGGTGCCGTCGACCCGGGTCGGCTGGCCGACGCGCTGCGTGCGGTCACCGACCTCCATGGTGCGCTGCGGGCTCGGTATCGCCGCGTGCCGGGGGCGAACACCGCGGTCGCGGACATCGACGGGGAGGGCGGCGGAAACGCCGGAGGCGTCGAGTGGACGGCGCAGGACCTGCGGACACTCTCCGCGACCGAGACCCTCGGGCGGCTGGAGTCCGCCGCGCAGGACGAGCGTCCGCGACCGGCGGGCGTCGACGGCGCCGCGCCCTTGCGCGCACGGCTGTTCAGGCTCTCCGAGCAGCGTCACGCGCTCCTGATCACGACCTCGGGGCTGTCCGCCGACAGCCTGACCCTGCGCCGCCTCCCGGCCGAGCTCGCCCTCGCGTACGACGGGTGTTCACCGAGCACCGCTCCCGTGCAGTACATCCAGTACGCGCACTGGCAGCGCCAGCTCGATGCGGACCGGCCGGCGGCCGACGCCCACGCCGACGCCCACACCCATGACATCGACGCATCCCACTCCGCCCAGCTGGACCTGCCCCTTCATCGCCCTCTCCAGCCCGGCGCACCAACCGCTCCAGCCGTCATACGCGTCGACAACAGCGTGCCGCCTCTGCTGGCACAGGCCGTCCGGGCATGCGCGAAGCAGCATGCCACCACCGCCGAAGTCGTGCTGATCACCTGCCTGTTGGCGCTCCTGCGGACAATCACGGAGCGGTCCCGCGCCACCGTCGCGACCGCCCTGCCGGGGCGTCCGTACGACGAACTCCGTGACTGCTTCGGTCACTTCACCCACTGGTTGCCGATACACGCCGGGCCGGATGGTGCCACCACGTTCTCCGGCCTTCTGGCCCAGGTCCGGGACGAGTGGTCGGACTCCGAGGGTGCGGGCGAGCGCATACCGGCTTCGTATGCCGCCGATCCGCCCGACTGGGCAGCCTCGTTCGAGGCGAAGGAGGAGGTACCCGCCGAGCACGCCGACGGCGTCACCTTCACCGTGGCCTGGGACGACGTCGAGGCGGAGCCGTGTGCGGTGAGACTCGAGAGCGTCGCGGGCGACGACTCACTGCGGCTGGTGTGGCGCTACCGCCGGGGCGAGTTCACCGCCGCGTACGTACGGAGCCTCGCGGGGCAGTATCTGACACTGCTGGAAGGTGTCGTCGCCGACCCGTCGGCCCCCCTCGACACCGTCAGCGCGCTCGACGCGCACAGCCGCGACATCGTGCGGGCCACCACAGAACGCGGCCGTGCCACCCGGCAGACGCCCTCCTGCCTGCACCAGATCTTCGAGCGTCGGGCCGAGCGGTCGCCGGACAGCATCGCGGTCGTGGATCCCATGGCTCGGCTGACCTACCGTCAGCTGAACGCACAGGCCGACCGAGTGGCGCAGGTGCTGCGGCAGCACGGCGTCGGACCGGACCAACCGGTGGCGATCTCCATCGGGCACACCCGTCATCTCCTGGTGGCGATGCTGGGCGTGCTCAAGGCGGGCGGCGCGTATCTGCCGCTCGATCCGGAGCTGCCCGACGCGCGGACCACGGACATGCTGTCGCGCGCGGGCTGCTCCCTGGTCCTCACCGGACCGGACACCTCGCGGAATCGGTTCGGCACGATCCGCTGTCTGAATGTCGACGGGTGCCTGAGTGCCGACAAGCTGCCGGCGACGGAGCAACCGGCCGCCCCACCGGCCGCGGTGACTCCGGAGAACCTTGCCTACATCCTGTTCACCAGCGGCTCCACCGGTGTCCCCAAGGGTGTGATGCTGCCGCACCGGGCCCTGGCCAACTACGTGCTCTGGGCGGCCCGGACGTACGCGCACGAGGGCGGCACGGGGGCCATGGTGCACTCCTCCGTGGCGTTCGACCTGACGGTGACCAGCCTGTTCGTGCCCCTGGTCAGCGGGCACACGGTGCACCTCGATCCGGTGTGGCGCAATGTCTTCGCCCTCACCGACGAGCTGGGCCGACGATCCGGACTCGACGTGCTCAAAATGACACCCTCGCATCTGAGCGTGATCAACCAAGCGCTTCATCCCGACGCCTCCGCCGAGGTCGCTCACTCACTCGTACTGGGCGGCGAGAACCTGTCGTGGGAGCACATCGCACCGTGGCGCGGGCACACGACCACGCGGATCTTCAACGAGTACGGCCCCACGGAGACCGCGGTGGGATGCACCGTCCACGAGATCACGGCCGACGATCCCCCGGTCGGCGACGTGCCCATCGGCCGGCCTGTGGACGGCAGCGACGTCCACGTCCTGGACAGCCACCTGGCACCGGTGCCGGCCGGAGCACTCGGCGAGATCTGCGTGGGCGGCATCGGCCTGGCACGCGGCTACGTCGGGGATCCGGCCGGGACAGCGGAACGTTTCGTACCGCACCCCTTCTCCGAGGTACCCGGCCAACGCCTCTACCGGACCGGTGACATCGGCTACTACGCCCCCGACGGCACGCTGCACTGCCTCGGCCGCCGGGACGACCAGATCAAGGTGCGCGGCGTCCGCGTGGAGCCGGCCGAGGTGGAACGGGCGCTGCTCGGACATCCGGCCGTCCGCGAGGCGGCGGTGGTGCTCGGGCCGGACGGCACGGAGAGCACTGACGGGACTGACGGCACTGACGGCACTGACGGCAAGGACGCCACGGACGCGACTGACGGCAGTGGTGGCGGTCGGCTCACCGCGTATGTCGCGGCCTCCGTCCAAGGCCCGGTCGCGCCGTCCGAACTGCGCGGCCATCTCACCGAGCGCCTGCCTGCCTCCATGGTCCCGGCCTCGTACGTCTGGCTCGACCGGCTGCCCCTCACTGCGAACGGCAAGATCGACCGCGACGCACTGCTCACGGCCGACGCTCCGCGAGACGCCGACGCGCGGAGGTGTGCCCCCTCGTCACCGCCCGCCGACGCTCTGGAGGAGAGAGTCGCGGCCGTCTTCGGCGACCTGCTCAAGATCCCTTCCGTCGGTGTGGACGACGTCTTCTTCGACCTCGGCGGCCACTCGATCCTGGCCGTGCGGCTGATCGCGCGGATCAACGCCGCGTTCTCCGCCGAGCTGCCGGTATCGGTGCTGTTCGAGGAGACAGCGACCGCCGACGACGGACCACCGGTCGACCCCGCCACCCCGAGGGCGCTGGCCGCGTTGCTCCGGTCCGCGGACGGAGCGCAGCGTTCCGCCGCTCTCGTCACGCTGCAGAGCCAGGGTGAGGGAACCCCGCTGTTCTGCGTCCCCGGCGCCGGGGACGCCATCGGCTTCCGGAATCTCGCCGCGGGCGGGACCGTACTTCGACGTCCGCTGTACGCCTTGGACGACGCCACCCCGGGGTCGGGAGCCGATCCGGAGGTCGATGTCGAGGCTCTGGCCGAGCGCCACCTCGCGGAGGTCCGACGCGTGAGGCCGCACGGCCCGTACCTACTGATGGGCTGGTCGATGGGCGGTCTCGTCGCCTTCGAGATGGCCCGGCGACTGACCCGGCTCGGGGAGCGGGTCGACATGCTGGTCCTCGTGGACAGTTACCTGGCCGAGCAGCTCCCGGCCACCACCGGTTCAGCTCCGGGCGATGTCCACACCCGCGCGGCTCAGCGGTACCGGCCGGCGCCGTACGCGGGACCGACGGCCCTGTTGCAGGCACAGGAGAGCGACCCGCAGATGCGGGCGGCGGCAGGCGCGGCCTGGGCCGAGCTGTGCCCGGCCCTCTCCCCGCCACGCGTGATCGCCGGTGACCACTACTCCATGCTGGACGAGCCGTTCGTGGCCGGACTGGCAGCGGAAATGGAGAAGACACTTCAGGAGACGGACGTTCCCCATGCCTGACGAAGCCCGCATGCCTGACGAAGCCCGCGCCACACCGCCGGGGTCCGTGCTGCAGTACTTCGACGACACGCGGCGCACGTCGCCCGACCTGCCCGCGGTGGAATACCGGGGGCGCCGACTCTCGTACGAGGAACTCGGGTGCGCGGCGGACGCGTTGGCCGCGCGGCTGCACGGCCTCTCCGTCGCCGGCACGGTCGTCGGGGTCCGCACCGACCGGTCGTTCCGGCTCCCGATCGCCATCCTGGCCGCGCTGCGGGCGGGCGCCGCGTACATGCCGCTGGACCACGCCTACCCGCAGGCGCGGCTCGACTTCATGATGCGGGACAGCGGAATGCGCGTACTGCTCACGCAGCGCACCCCCACGGGAGTGCCGCCCGCTCCCTCCGGGACGCGGGTCGTCCTGCTCGACGACGACATCTCCACGGCTCCGGCCCAGCCCAAGACCCCCACGCCCGCATCCAGCGCCGACGACCTCGCGTACGTCATCTACACGTCGGGATCCACGGGGACGCCCAAGGGCGTCGCCATGCCGCACGGTCCGCTGCGCAACCTGATCACCTGGGAGCGCGAGGCTTTCACGTGCGGGGTCGGCTCCCGGACCCTCCAGTTCGCGGCGGCGAGCTTCGACGTCCACTTCGAGGAGATGTTCAGCACCTGGGGCACCGGCGGCTGCCTCGTACTGATCGACGAGGAGGTACGCCGGGACTCCCACCGGCTCCTGCGCTTCCTCGACGAGCAGCGGGTGCACCGGGTGTTCATGCCGTTCGTGGCCCTGCAGTCCCTCGCCCACACGGCCCAGGAGGTGGGGCAGCTGCCGTGTTCGCTCCGAGAGGTCGTCTGCGGGGGCGAGCAGCTCTACGTCACGCCCGCTGTCCGGCGGTTCTTCAGTGCCCTGCCGGGCGTCGCGCTGCACAACCAGTACGGCCCGTCGGAGACGCACAACGTGACCTCGCTGCGCCTGTCCGGCGATCCCGCCACGTGGCCCGAGCGCGCCCCCGTCGGCCGGTCCATCGACGCGGCGCGCGTGCGGGTTCTGGACGAACACGGCAGCGCGGTCATGGCCGGGGACACCGGTGAGATCGTCATCGGCGGGCCGGTTCTGGCCCGTGGTTACCTCAACCGGCCCGGCCTCTCCGCGGAGCGCTTCACGCCCGATCCGCTGGGGCCGCCGGGATCGCGGGTGTACCGGACCGGGGACATCGGCCGCGTGGACACGCAGGGGCTGATCCACTTCCTCGGCCGCGAGGACGGACAGGTGAAGATCCGCGGCTACCGCGTGGAGCTCGGTGAGATCGAGTCGGCGGTCAGGGCGCTGCCGGAAGCAGCCGACGCGGCGGTCGTGGTGAACGAGAGCCGCACGGTGGGCAAGCGCCTGGTCGCCTACGTGGTGGCGGAGCCGCCGCTGCCCGACGACCTCCGGACCCGGCTCGCCGAGACCCTGCCCGAGTACATGCTGCCGGTGGCGTTCGTCCCGGTGGACCGCCTGCCCTTGACGCCCAGCGGCAAGCTCGATCGCCAGGCTCTTGCTGCCCGCGAGCTGACGGTCACGGGCAGCGGTGCCGGCCCGGCCGAGGACGGGGACGGGGACGGGGTGCGGCACGATCTCGTCCTGCTGTGGGAGCAGGTACTGGACGCGAAGGACATCGCGGTCGGCGACAACTTCTTCCGGCTGGGAGGCACTTCCCTGCTGGCCGCGGTGCTGATCACCCGGATCAACGAGCGCTTCGGGGCGTACGCGGACCTGGAGACGTTCATCGCGCGGCCGACGATCTGCGCGATGGCCGAGTGGATCGGAGAGCAGGCGAACCGGTCCCAACAACCGGACCTGTCCCAACAATCGGTGAGGCTGGATTCGTGATCGAGATCGACACTGACGACGGACATCTCGCGGAGCTGATCGCGGAGTACGAGGAGAACGGCTGGTGCCTTTCTCCGTTCCGGTTCACCGCCTCCGCGGTGGAGCTGCTCCGCGAGAGCCTGGACGCCGTCTGCCGCCGCGGAGGGCCGGAGGTGGTCCACGAGAGGGACAGCACGGCTGTCCGCGCGGTGCACGGCTGCCATGAATTCGACGAGGTGTACGGGGCGCTCGTACGCCACCCCTATCTGCTGGCGCTGGCCGAGGCACTGACCGGGACGCCGGTGTACGTCTACCAGTTCAAGGTGAATCTGAAGCAGGCCAGGGAGGGCCAGGCCTGGCCGTGGCACCAGGACTTCGCGTTCTGGAACGCGGAGGACGGCCTGCCGCGGCCCGCGGCGGTCACGCTGGCCGTTCCGCTGGACGATGTCCACGAGAGCAACGGTCCGCTGGTCCTCATACCCGGGTCGCATCGTCTGGGGTACCTCGGCCCCGGCAGGATCACGCCGGGCGGCAAGGACGACTGGCGCAGGAACTTCGCGGCGGACCCTGAGCACACCATGGAAGCCGACCGTGCCCGGGAGCTGGTGGATTCCTTCGGCAGTACGCGGGCAACCGGCCGGGCGGGCGCGATCCAGGCCTTCCATCCGAACATCGTGCACTCGTCGTCGGACAACGCCTCCCCGGACCGGCGGGCGCTGCTGATGGTGTCGTACAACTCCGTCGACAACGCTCCACCCCACCCGACCCGCCCCGAGTTCCTGGTGGGCCGGAACACGGACCAGCTGAAGCCGCGCTGGGACGACCGTTTCCCCCTGGAGGCGGGCTGAGACGGGCCGAGGCGGCATGACAGAACCCCACGGTCTCAGGGAGACCGTGGGGTTCTGGCTGGTGTCCGAGGGGGGACTTGAACCCCCACGCCCGATAAAGGGCACTAGCACCTCAAGCTAGCGCGTCTGCCATTCCGCCACCCGGACTAGGTGTCTGCCGTTCGCGGTGTTCCCCGCGGCGACATGGACAACAATACCAAGCTTTCGGAGTGCCTTTCACCTGCGTATCCGTCCGCCGCAGGGCGGCTGCCCGGAGGTCCCCACCGGCACATCTACAGTCTCACCATGAGTGACGGGTTGATTACGCGAGAGCTCGGTGAGGTGAAGGTGCGGCGGCCTCGACTGCTGTCCCCGTTGCGCGAGCATCTGCGGGACACCATGTGGTTCGCGCCGACCGCCGGACTCGTGGGGGCCATGGCGCTGTGGTGGGTCACGTCGGAGCTGGACAGCCAGATCGTGACGGCGGTGCAGGACGCCGGGGAGTACGAACTTCTCGAAAACATGATGGGGATCGCCGAGGACGGCAAGGAGGTGATCAAGACCATCGGCTCGGCCATGATGACCTTCATCGGTGTCGTCTTCAGCATCTCCCTGGTGGCCGTGCAGATGGCCAGCGGGCAGTTCAGCCCGCGGGTGGTGCGGCTGTACATCAGGTCGCGGATCACCAAGATCACGCTCACCGTCTTTCTGGCGACGTTCCTCTTCTCGCTGATGACGCTGACGTCCTTCGAAAGCGAGAGCGATCCGCGGCTCCTGACGCGCATCCCGCTGGTCGAGTCGCTCCTGGCGATGGCCATGGTGTTCCTGAGCCTGCTGCTCTTCGTGGCGTATGTGAACGGCACGCTCCGCATGATGCGGATCAGCTTCGTCATCGACCGGATCGCCCGGGAGGCGCTGCGGGTGGCGGTGAAGTACCCGACCGAAGGCGCGGTGGACGACGAACACCTCGGCCCCACGACCGCCCGGATCACTCACCACGGGCGGGCCGGCGTGCTGCGGGACGTGAACATCGCCCGCGTCGTGCGGGCAGCCGGGCGCCACGGTGTGGTGCTGCGGCTGCTGCCGCGCATCGGGGACTTCGTGGTGCCGGGGACTCCGGTGTTCACCGTCCACGGCGGGGCGGCGCCACCGCGGCGCGCGCTGCGGTACACGGTGTCGGTGGGCGTGGAGCGCACCTTCCACCAGGACCTCGGGTTCGGTCTTCGCCAGCTCGCCGACATCGCGCTGCGCGCCCTCTCCCCCGCGGTGAACGACCCGACCACCGCCGTGCAGGCCCTGGACCGCATCATCCAGTTCCTGGCGTCGGTGGCCGGGTATCCACTGGGCGCCCTGCGCCACCGTGACCGGCGCGGGGCCGTGCGGATGATGCAGCCCGTGCCGGACTGGACCGCGCTCGTGGACCTCGGGTTCGCCGAGATCCGGGGGTGCGCGGTCGGCCATCCGCAGGTCACCCGGCGCATGCTGGCCGGCCTCGACGACCTGCTGCGGCTCGCGCCCGAGGAGCGCAGGGAGCCGCTCCTGCGCCACCGCGAGCTGCTCGCGCAGGCGGTGGAACGCACGGTCCCGGAAACCGCGGACCGCGCGTTCGCCCTGCTGCCCGACCGGCAGGGCATCGGCTAGTACGGGGCGGGGCGACTCGGCCCTCCGCGGACGCGCGGGCGCTCACGTGCGGCGCGGCGTTCACGTGCGGCGCGGGCGCTCACGTGCGGCGCGGCGTTCACGTGCGGCGCGGGCGCTCACGTGCGGCGCAGGTGCTCCCGCTCGGCGCAGGTGCTCCCGTGCGGCGCAGGTGCTCCCGTGCGGCGCAGGTGCTCCCGTGCGGCGCAGGTGCCCGGCGGTGGCAACCGCACCGCACGGCGCGCGCTCACGCCATGAGGTGGTAGCTGGGGAAGTTCCCCGGCGGCCGCTCCGGCGCCGGGCCTTGAGTGACGGCCCGCACCAGCAGCTCACCGCCCACGAACGCCCCGCGCCAGGACGCGCCGAACCCGCCGAACAGCTCGTCCCTATCACCGCGCGAGCGAGGCTTCCCGCGGCCCGTCTTGAAGGCACGGATCTGCGGCGCGAGACGTTCGTACGTCGCGGCGTCGTCGGTCGACAGCGTGGCGACCAGTGCCCCGTTCGAAGCGTTCATGGCGGCGAGCAGCTCCGCCTCCGTGTCGACCAGGACGATGGTGTCGACCGGGCCGAACGGCTCCGCGTGGTGCAGCGGAGACGACGGGGGCGGGTTGAGGAGCGTGACGGGATGAACGTACGCGTCGGTGTCCTGCCCCGGCAGGAAGCGGTCCGCCGCCGGAGCGCCGCGGAACAGCGGCACAGCACCGCGGTCGATCGCTTCCGTCACCTGATCGCCCAGCTCCTTGGCCTTGGCCGCGTTGATCAGCGGGCCGAAGTCCAGCTGCGGGAACGGGTCCCCGGCATGCTCCACCGCCAGGGGGTGGCCGACGCGGACGGTGCGGACGGCCGGGAGGTAGGTGGCGAGGAACTCGTCGAAGAGGCTCCGCTGGACGACGAATCGCGGATACGCCGTGCAGCGCTGCTTGCCGTAGTCGAAGAGCTTGGGGATGACGGCGCCGAGCGCGTCCCAGTCGCTGTAGTTCCAGATGCCCCAGGTGTTCAGTCCTTCCTGTTCGAGGATGTGCCGCTTGCCGAGGTCGGCGACGGCGGTGGCGACGTCGGCGCCCGTGTCACGCCCGCCGACGAAGGAGACGCAACCGATCTCCGGTGCGCGGACCAGCGCTACCGACAGCTCTCCACCGCTGCCGCTCACGAGGGTGACGGGGATCCCTTCGCGGGCGGCCAGGGCGCAGGCCAGGGTCAGACAGGCGACGCCGCCATCGGTCGGGGTCTTGGCGATGACCGCGTTGCCCGCGAGTGCCTGTACCAACACTGCGTGAACGAGCACGCTCATCGGGTAGTTCCAGCTCGCGATGTTGGATATGGGCCCCTCCAGCGGGGTCCGGCCCTCGACCATCGGCTCGATGCCGTCGACGTACCAGCGCACGCCGTCGATGGCCCGGTCGACATCGGCCTGGGCGAGCCGCCAGGGCTTGCCGATCTCCCAGACGAGGAGGAGCGCGAGCAGTTCACGGTGTTCGGTGAGGGCGTCGAGGGTGGCGGCGACGCGGGAGCGCCGTTCGTCCAACGGGACGTGGCGCCAGGCCCGGTGCTGGTCGAGTGAGGCGCGTACGGCCTGCTGGGCGGTGGTGGCGTCGAGACGCGGCGGACCCGCGATGGGGCTGCCGTCGACTGGGGAGGTGGCGGGCAGGGTCCGGCCGTCCGCCTGCCAGGTTCCGTTCCAGAGATTGAGGACGCGGTCGTCGCGGAAGGCCTCGGGCGCGACGGCCAGGCAGCGTTGCCAGGCGTCGGCCCAGGCCGTACCGGCTTTGAGGACACGGGGGTTGGTGAGGGTGGGTGCCATTCGGGTGTCTCCGCTCACGGTGCACGGTCGGGGCGGGGCGTACATGGCTCGCACGGCTCCGCTTGGTTCGCGGTCCGGGCGTGTGTGCTGGGGGGGCGTCAGTGCGGTCAGGTCCTGCCACCGATGAGTGACATCACGCCCCGAGTTGGTGGAGAACGAGGCGGGCCGTTTCCGTCGGTGTGGCGCCGACGCGCACTCCGGCCGCCTCCAGCGCCTCCTGTTTCGCGCGCGCGGTTCCGGTCGAGCCCGAGACGATGGCTCCCGCGTGGCCCATGGTCTTGCCTTCGGGTGCGGTGAAGCCGGCGATGTAGGCGACGACGGGTTTGGTGACGGACTGCTTGATGTAGGCGGCCGCGCGTTCCTCCGCGTCGCCGCCGATCTCGCCGATGAGGACGATCAGTTCGGTGTCGGGGTCGTCCTCGAAGGCGGCGAGGCAGTCGATGTGCGTGGTGCCGACGACGGGGTCGCCGCCGATGCCGACACAGGTGGAGAACCCGATGTCGCGCAACTCGTACATGAGTTGGTAGGTGAGCGTGCCGGACTTCGACACCAGGCCCACGCGTCCGGGTTTGGTGATGTCGGCGGGGATGATGCCCGCGTTGGCCTGCCCGGGAGTGATGAGGCCTGGGCAGTTGGGGCCGATGACGCGCGTGCCGCGTTCCTTGGCGTACGCGTGGAGGACGACGGAATCGTGCACGGGGATGCCCTCCGTGATGACCACGGCGAGGCCGATCCCGGCGTCGGCGGCCTCGATGACCGCCGTCTTGGAGAAGGCGGGTGGCACGAAGACCACGGTGACGTCGGCGCCCGTCGCCTCGATGCCGTCGCGGACGGAGCCGAAGACGGGGACGGCGCGGTCGTCGAAGTCGACGGTCCGGCCGGCCTTGCGGGGGTTGACGCCTCCGACGATGTCCGTGCCGGCCGCGAGCATGCGGCGGGTGTGCTTCATGCCCTCGGCGCCGGTCATGCCCTGGACGAGAACCTTGCTCTCCTTGGTGAGGTAGATCGCCATGCCCCGGCTCCTTAGGCTGCGTTGGTGTGACCGGCGAGTTCGGCGGCGCGGCGTGCGGCGCCGTCCATGGTGGTGACCTGCTGGACGAGGGGGTGGGAGCGCGCGTCGAGGATGGCGCGGCCTCGTACGGCGTTGTTGCCGTCGAGGCGGACGACGAGCGGCTTGGTCAACCGGACTGATTCCAGCGCCTGGACGATGCCGTCGGCGACAGCGTCGCATGCGGTGATACCGCCGAAGACATTGACGAAGACGGACTTGACGGCGGGGTCGGAGAGGATGACGGAGAGTCCGTCGGCCATGATCTGGGCGGAGGCGCCGCCTCCGATGTCGAGGAAGTTCGCGGGGCGCGCTCCGCAGCCCGCGACCACGTCCAGGGTGGACATGACGAGGCCCGCGCCGTTGCCGATGATGCCCACCTCGCCGTCGAGCTTGACGTAGTTGAGGCCCTTGGACGCGGCCGCCGCCTCCAGGGGGTCGT
Organism: Streptomyces sp. NPDC033180; assembly: GCF_055577645.1. Classification (NCBI taxonomy): domain Bacteria; kingdom Bacillati; phylum Actinomycetota; class Actinomycetes; order Kitasatosporales; family Streptomycetaceae; genus Streptomyces; species Streptomyces sp. NPDC033180. The sequence continues at coordinate 217,419 of NZ_JBVIPU010000007.1, forward strand.
CGTGGGCGGAGTCGTCCGCGCCCCAGCGTGTCTGGCGGAAGCGGGCGTTGTCGTCCAGGGTGACCTTGCCGTCGAGGGCGAGGATCTCTCCCCGGGCGGTGCGGACGAGGGGGTTCACCTCGACGAGGAGCGCGTCCTCGCGGACCAGTACCTGCCACAGCTTGACCAGCACGTCGGCGGTGGCCTCGGGAAGTCCCGCCGCGGCGGCGATCTCGGCCGCCTTCGCCTCACTCACTCCCGTTGCCGGGTCGATCTCCACGCGCGCGACGGCCTCGGGCCTGCTCGCCGCCACCTCCTCGATCTCCATGCCGCCCTCGGCGGACGCGATCGCGAGGAAGCGCCCCGCCGCGCGGTCCAGTACGTACGAGACGTAGAACTCCCTGTCGATCTCGACGGGTTGGGCCACCATCACCTTGTGCACGGTGTGGCCCTTGATGTCCATGCCGAGGATCTGGCGTGCCGTGATCTCAGCGGCGGCCGGGCCCGCGGCGACCTTGACGCCGCCCGCCTTGCCGCGTCCGCCGGTCTTCACCTGGGCCTTGACGACGACGCGGCCGCCGAGGCGTTCGGCGCCCGCGCGCGCCTCCTTCGCCGTGCCGGCGACCTCCGCCCGCGGCACCAAGATGCCGTATTCCTCGAAGAGTTCCCTTGCCTGGTGCTCGAACAGGTCCATTCCGGCTCCTGACGCCGTGTCGTTCCGGGGAGCGAACCCCCCGCCTCCGAAAAGTGCCGCACGCCCCCTGGACACCACTGACCGGATGCGGGATAACAAGCTTCATACAGTATTCGTCGACTGTATGCAATCTACCGCGAGAGCACCTACGAGCAGCGTGTGAGCGCTCCAACTCCCCTACGAAGGGACAGGACTTCGCCATGCCCGACGGCAGCAGCGACACGAACCAAACCCACATCTCCGGTGGGCATCTGGTCGCCAAGGCACTCAAAGCAGAGGGTGTGGAGGTCATCTACACCCTCTGCGGCGGCCACATCATCGACATCTACGACGGCTGCGTCGACGAGGGGATCGATGTCGTCGACGTACGCCACGAACAGGTCGCCGCCCACGCGGCCGACGGCTACGCGCGCCTCACCGGTAAGCCGGGATGCGCGGTGGTGACAGCAGGACCGGGAACCACGGACGCCGTCACGGGCGTAGCGAACGCCTTCCGCGCCGAGTCCCCCATGCTGCTGATCGGCGGCCAGGGAGCGCACACCCAGCACAAGATGGGGTCACTGCAGGACCTTCCGCACGTCGACATGATGACGCCCATCACCAAGTTCGCCGCGACCGTGCCGGACACGGCGCGCGCCGCGGACATGGTGTCGATGGCGTTCCGCGAGTGCTATCACGGCGCTCCAGGACCGTCCTTCCTGGAGATCCCACGCGATGTGCTCGACGCCAAGGTGCCGGTGGACAAGGCCCGGGTGCCGCAGGCCGGGCAGTACCGCGCGTCCACTCGCTCGGCCGGCGACCCCGAGGCCGTCGAGAAGCTCGCCGACCTGCTCGTGCACGCCGAGAAGCCCGCGATCCTGCTCGGCAGCCAGGTGTGGACGACGCGGGGCACGGCGTCCGCCATCGAGCTCGTGCGGACCCTGAACGTGCCCGCCTACATGAACGGCGCGGGCCGCGGAACCCTGGCGCCCGGGGACCCGCACCACTTCCAGCTCTCGCGGCGGTACGCCTTCTCGAACGCCGATCTCATCGTCATCGTGGGGACGCCCTTCGACTTCCGTATGGGCTACGGGAAGCGGCTCTCCCCGGACGCCACGGTCGTGCAGATCGACCTCGACTACCGCACCGTCGGCAAGAACAGGGACATCGACCTGGGCATCGTCGGTGACGCCGGGCTGATCCTGAAGTCCGTCACCGAGGCCGCGTCCGGGCGCCTCAACGGAGGCGCTTCCAAGCGCAAGGAGTGGCTCGACGAACTGCGCGCCGCCGAACAGACGGCGATCGAGAAGCGACTGCCGAACCTGAAGTCCGACGCCTCGCCGATCCACCCCTACCGCCTCGTCAGCGAGATCAACGACTTCCTTACCGAAGACTCCATCTACATCGGCGACGGCGGCGACATCGTCACCTTCTCCGGGCAGGTCGTACAGCCCAAGTCCCCGGGCCACTGGATGGACCCAGGGCCGCTCGGCACGCTCGGCGTCGGCATCCCCTTCGTACTCGCCGCCAAGCAGGCGCGGCCCGACAAGGAGGTGGTGGCCCTCTTCGGAGACGGCGCCTTCTCGCTGACCGGGTGGGACTTCGAGACGCTCGTCCGCTACAACCTGCCGTTCGTCGGGATCGTCGGCAACAACTCCTCGATGAACCAGATCCGTTACGGCCAGAAGGCCAAGTACGGCGAGGAACGCCAGCGGATCGGCAACACCCTCGGCGACGTCCACTACGACAAGTTCGCCCAGATGCTGGGCGGTTACGGCGAAGAGGTCCGCGACCCCGCCGACATCGGCCCGGCTCTGCGGCGGGCGCGCGAGTCGGGCAAGCCCTCGCTGATCAACGTATGGGTCGATCCGGACGCGTACGCCCCCGGAACCATGAACCAGACCATGTACAAGTGAGGAGCCCGCGCGATGACGACCAAGGCTCTTGAGGGCGTACGCGTCCTCGACATGACACACGTCCAGTCCGGGCCCTCCGCCACCCAGCTGCTCGCCTGGCTCGGTGCGGACGTGGTGAAGCTGGAGGCGCCCTCCGGGGACATCACGCGCAAGCAGCTGCGTGATCTCCCGGACGTCGACTCGCTCTACTTCACGATGCTCAACTGCAACAAGCGGAGCATCACCCTCAACACCAAGACCGAGCGCGGCAAGGAGCTCCTCACGGAGCTGATCCGGCGCTCCGACGTGATGGTCGAGAACTTCGGTCCCGGCGCCGTGGACCGGATGGGCTTCACCTGGGAACGCATCCAGGAGATCAACCCGCGGATCGTCTACGCCTCGATCAAGGGCTTCGGAGACGGCCCGTACACCAACTTCAAGGCTTACGAAGTGGTGGCACAGGCCATGGGCGGCTCCATGTCGACCACGGGCTTCGAGGACGGTCCACCGCTCGCGACCGGTGCCCAGATCGGTGACTCCGGGACGGGCATCCACGCCGTCGCCGGCATTCTCGCCGCCCTCTTCCAGAGGGAGAACACCGGTCGCGGGCAGCGCGTGAACGTGGCCATGCAGCACGCGGTGCTCAACCTGTGCCGGGTCAAGCTGCGCGACCAGCAGCGCCTGGCGCACGGACCGCTCGCCGAGTACCCGAACGAGGACTTCGGGGACGAGGTGCCGCGCTCCGGCAACGCGTCCGGCGGCGGGCAGCCCGGCTGGGCGGTCAAGTGCGCTCCCGGCGGCCCGAACGACTACGTGTACGTCATCGTGCAGCCCGTGGGCTGGCGGCCGCTCACCGAGCTCATCGGTCGCCCCGAGCTCGCGGAGGATCCCGAGTGGGCCTCTCCGGAGGCCCGGCTTCCCAAGCTCGGCAAGATGTTCCAGCTGATCGAGGAGTGGTCCTCGACGCTCCCCAAGTGGGAGGTCCTGGAGCGGCTCAACGCCCACAACATCCCATGCGGCCCGATCCTCTCCACCAAGGAGATCATCGAGGACGCCTCGCTGGCCGCGAACGAGATGGTCGTCGAGGTCGCGCATCCCCGGCGCGGCTCCTTCACGACGGTCGGCTCCCCGCTGAAGCTGTCGGACTCCCCCGTCGACGTGGTCAGTTCGCCACTCCTGGGTGAGCACAACGGAGAGGTCTTCGTCGGTGAGCTCGGCCTCGGCGACGAGGAACTGCGCCTGCTCAAGTCGAACGGAGTGATCTGAGTGATGGCCGAAGACCGTGCACTGACGGTGCGGGCTCTCCTCGACGCCGTGCGTGCCGAGGGAAGGACCTCGCTGACGGCGCCGGAGGGCAAGATCCTCGCTGACGCGTACGGGATCGCCGTACCGGGCGAGGAGCTGGCGACGGACGTGGACGAGGCGGTCGCGCACGCGGCCCGCTTCGAAGGACCCGTCGTCATGAAGATCGTCTCCCCCGACATCCTGCACAAGACCGATGCGGGCGGCGTCATGGTCGGCGTGGAAGGCGCCACCGCCGTGCGGGCCGCCTTCTGCGAGATCATCGAGAACGCGCGCGCCTACGCGCCGGACGCGCGTATCGAGGGCGTGCAGGTGCAGGAGCTGCTGCCCTCCGGCCAGGAAGTGATCGTCGGGGCGGTGACCGACCCGACGTTCGGGAAGGTCGTCGCCTTCGGGCTCGGCGGCGTACTCGTCGAGGTCCTCAAGGACGTCACGTTCCGTCTCGCGCCGGTCGACGCGGACGAGGCCGCCTCCATGCTCGACTCGATCCGGGCCGCCGAGATCCTGCGGGGCGTACGGGGGGCGCCGGCGGTGGACCGGTGGGCCGTCGCCGAGCAGATACGCCGGGTGTCCCAACTGGTCACCGATTTCCCGGAGATCGCCGAGGTGGACCTCAACCCGGTGATCGCCACCCCGGAGGGCGCGATCGCCGCGGACATCCGCGTCATCCTCTCCGAAGGGGCCACGAAACGGCGCCGTACGTACACGCGCGAGGAGATACTCACGTCGATGCGGCGGCTGATGGAGCCCCGCTCCGTCGCCGTGATCGGCGCCTCCAACGAGCAGGGCAAGATCGGCAACTCGGTGATGCGCAACCTCATCGACGGCGGCTTCTCCGGCGAGATCCATCCGGTGAATCCCAAGGCCGATGACATCTTGGGCCGCAAGGCGTACAAGAGTGTCACGGACGTTCCCGGTGAGGTGGATGTGGCGGTCTTCGCGATACCCGCACAGTTCGTGGCGTCGGCCTTGGAGGAGGTGGGTCGCAAGGGCATCCCCAATGCGGTACTGATCCCCTCCGGGTTCGCCGAGACCGGTGAACAAGGCCTCCAGGACGAGATCGTGGAGATCGGCGAGCGGCACGGAGTGCGGCTGCTCGGACCGAACATCTACGGCTACTACTCGACGTGGCAGGACCTGTGCGCCACGTTCTGCACGCCGTACGACGTCAAGGGCGGGGTCGCCCTGACGAGTCAGTCCGGCGGCATCGGAATGGCCATCCTCGGCTTCGCGCGCACTACGAAGACGGGCGTCTCGGCGATCGTCGGACTCGGCAACAAGTCCGACCTGGACGAGGACGACCTCCTCACGTGGTTCGGCGAGGACCCCAACACCCAGTGCATCGCCATGCACTTGGAGGACCTCAAGGATGGTCGCGCCTTCGTGGAGGCCGCGCGGGCGACCGTCCCGAAGAAGCCGGTCGTGGTCCTGAAGGCCGGCCGTACGGCCGCCGGGGCGAAGGCCGCCGGATCTCACACGGGCGCGCTCGCGGGCGACGACGCGGTGTACGACGACATCCTCAGGCAGGCGGGCGTCATCAGGGCGCCGGGACTCAACGAAATGCTGGAGTACGCGCGCGCGTTGCCGGTGCTTCCCACCCCGCAGGGCGACAACATCGTGATCATCACGGGGGCCGGCGGCTCCGGTGTCCTGCTCTCCGATGCGGTGACCGACAACGGGCTGCGGCTGATGGAGATCCCCGACGACCTGGACGCGTCCTTCCGGGCGTTCATCCCGCCGTTCGGGGCGGCGGGAAACCCCGTCGACATCACCGGGGGCGAGCCCCCGTCGACATACGAGGCGACGATCAGGCTCGGCCTCGAGGACCCCCGCGTTCACGCGCTCGTCCTGGGCTACTGGCACACCATCGTCACCCCTCCCATGGTCTTCGCCGAACTGACGGCCCGGGTGATCGCGGAGTTCCGGGAGCGCGGCATCGAGAAGCCCGTCGTGGCATCCCTGGCGGGCGACGTCGAGGTGGAGGAGGCCTGCCAGTACCTCTTCGAGAGGGGCGTCGTGGCCTACCCGTACACGACGGAGAAGCCGGTGGCCGCGCTCGGCGCGAAGTACCGATGGGCCCGAGCGGCCGGTCTGTTGGGGGGCGGTCCATGAGGTGACCGGTGCGGGGGCCGGCCTGCGGTGCGCGTCGGCCGGCCCCGGGACCCGTGCGCACACGAAAGGAATTGGACAGGGGGCGCTGGCCAGGATCTTTTCGACGCAAGGGGTGCTGAGACAACATGACGACAACCGACATACCCACAGCCGTCCCGTACCGGGAGGTGACGGACGCCAACGGCCGGATGTACCGAGTCGGGGAGACCGACATCGACATCATGGGCCGCAAACGCAAGTGGATGGTCATCCTGCCGTGGATCGGCATGATGGGCATCAGCTCGGCCGAGTACGCGTTCGCATCGGCCGAGGACACCCTGCACACCGCGCACTCCTGGGGCGACACCCACATCTTCTGGATGCTGGGTGTCTGGGTCTTCTTCCAGGCCGCGGTCGCCTTCCCGGCGGGCAAGCTGCGTGAGAGCGGGAAGCTCCCGGCGCGCTGGGCAATGATGTGCGGCGCAGTCGGAACACTGCTGGGCTATCTGTCACTGGCGTTCGCGCCGCATGTCATCGTCGCCTATATCGGCTTCGGCATGTTCAGCGGTATGGGCGCCGGCATGGTGTACGCGACCTGCGTGAACATGGTCGGCAAGTGGTATCCCGAACGCAAGGGAGGCAAGACCGGATTCGTCAACGGCGGATTCGCCTACGGCTCAGTGCCGTTCGTGTTCATCTTCACCGGTTATATGGACCTCACGAACTTCCGCTGGGTCCTTGTGAGCGTCGGTCTCTTCCTGGCGGCGATGGTCGCCGTGGCCGGTTACTTCTTCCAGGACCCGCCGAAGAACTGGTGGCCGGCCGACGTGGACCCGCTGCGGCCACCGGACGACCCACGAGCCAGGCGCGCGCTGGCGATGAACCCGCCCGCCGTGCGGCAGTACACACCGCAGGAAGCGTGGCAGACCGGACGTGTCGCGCTGATGTGGTTCTGCCTGCTGTGCACATCCGGCGTGAACATCTTCGGAATCGCCTTCCAGGTGGACATCGGAAAGGAAGCCGGATTCGCCGGCGGAATCGTCGCCACGGCCATGTCCTTGAAGGCCATTGTCAACGGCACGGGCCGAGGCGTCATCGGCTGGCTCTCGGACCTCTACGGACGCAAGCGCTGCCTGATATTCGTCTGCATCGTCCTGGGCCTCTCCCAGTACGGCATCCTGTGGTCCGCGAACATCGAGAATCTCCCGCTGTTCCTGGTCTTCTCCAGCATCTCCGGATTCGGAGGAGGCGCCATCTTCCCGATGTTCGCGGCGATGACGGCGGACTACTTCGGCGAGAACAACAACGCATCCAACTACGGCCTGGTCTACAGCTCCAAGCTGGTATCCGGCCTTCTCGGCTCCGGAATGGGTGCCGTTGTGGTGAGCAACTGGGGACACGCCGGGGCGTTCACGCTGGCCGGCTCCATTTCCCTGTTCGCCGGGTTCATCGCACTCTTCCTCTCCCAGCCCGGAAGGCCCAAGGACAAAGGCATCAAACCCAATCCGCAACCCCTCGGTGAGGAGATGGCCTGATATGACGGCGGAGCCCATCGCCGCAAAGAACGCTCCGGGCACCCCCGGCAGCACTGACGCGTCGCACCAGTCGTACCAAGAGATCACGGACGAACGCGGACGTGTGTACCGCGTGGGCGAGAGCGACCGGGAAATCCTCGGCCGTCCTCGCTGGACCATGGTGGTGCTGCCCTGGGTGGCCATGCTCGCCATCAGCGTCTTCGAGTACGCCTACGGGGCGGCGGAGGACACCCTCTCCGCCGCCCACCACTGGACCTCGTCGAACACCTTCTGGGTGCTCAGTGTCTGGATCTTCTTCCAGGCCGCGGTCTCCTTCCCGGCCGGAAGACTGCGCGAGAAGGGCATCCTGACCAGCAGGGCGGCGATGCTGACGGGCTCCGTCCTCTCGCTCCTGGGTTTCGTCAGCCTCAGCCACGCACCGAACGTGGCGGCGGCGATGGCGGGCTTCGGGTTCCTCGGCGGTGTGGGCTCCGGGTTGATCTATTCGACCTGCGTGAACATGGTCGGCAAGTGGTACCCCGAGCGGCGCGGCGGCAAGACCGGCTTCGTCAACGGTGGATTCGCCTACGGAGCTGTGCCGTTCATCTTCCTGTTCTCGTACGGCTTCGACACATCGAACTATCGGACCGTGCTGGACCTGGTCGGCTTCTATGTGCTCGCCGTGACTCTGGTGGCCGGGCTCTTCTTCAAGGATCCGCCGAAGAACTGGTGGCCCGCGGAAGTCGACCCGCTGCGGCGGGGCGGCAACGCACGCTCGTCCCTGGCGCTGACCAGGAACCCGCCTGCTGTACGGCAGTTCACCCCGGGAGAGGCCCTGCGGACGGGCGTCGTCCCCCTGATGTGGGTGTGCATGCTGTGCTGCGCGGGTGTGTCGATCTTCGGGATCTCCTTCCAGGTACCGTTCGCGAAGGAGATGGGCTTCGGCCCACTCATCGCGGCGTCGTCGATGGGTGTGATGTCGGTGATCAACGGCACGGGCCGCGGCGTGGTGGGCTGGCTGTCGGACCGGCTCGGGCGGCAGCGAACCCTGACGTCCGTCTGCCTGGTCCTTGCGGTGGCGCAGTTCGGGGTGCTGTGGGCGGGCGAGATGGGCAGCCAGCCGCTGTTCCTCGTCTTCGCGTTCCTGTCCGGTTTCGCGGGCGGAGCGTTCTATCCCCTGTTCGCGGCTCTCGTGCCGGACTACTTCGGAGAGAACAACAACGCATCCAACTACGGCATGGTCTACAGCGCCAAGCTGGTCAGTGGTCTCTTCGGCGGCGGTGTGGGCGCGATGGTCGTGCACTCCTGGGGATACATCGGCGCCTATACGACAGCGGGTGTGGTGTCACTCGTCGCGGCGGGGCTCTCCTTGCTGCTGCGGCAGCCGGGGCACGCGCGCGTGGCGCCCGCTTAGCGTGTGCCGTACGTCCAGCGGCCGCCCCGTGCGCTCAGGTGCACGGGGCGGCCGCTTTTGTGTTTCCGCGCCTGGGAGGCCCGAGGTCAGTCCCCGCAGCGCTCGCGGAGCGAGTGCAGGTGCGCACTGGACTTGCGGGCGAAGGCGAGGGACTCGACCGGGTTGTCGTGCTCCGTCTGCCAGTGGTGGTAGCGGCGGCCGTTGTGGGTCCGCGCCGTCACCTTGGAGAGGAACTTCTTGTAGTCGATGTCGCCGTCCCCGACGTCCGACATGCGGTAGCCGTCCCGGGTGGTCTCATCGCGTATGCCGTCCTTGACGTGGAACAGCGGATAGCGGTGCGGCTGCTTGAGGACGTAGCTGAGCGGCTCGAAGGGTGCCGGGGTGCCGTCCGCCCGCTTGCCGAAGCGGAACTGGGCCGAGAACGCCCAGTAGATGTCCATCTCCAGATAGACGAAGTCGGGGTCGGTCTCCGCGAGCAGCACGTCGTAGAGACGGACCTTCGGCTTGTCGGTGGCGAAGGAGAATTCCTCGGCGTGGTTGTGCTGGTAGAACTTCATGCCGCGCTTGCGGGCAGCTTCTCCGTACGTGTTGAAGTCCTCGGCCGCGCGCTTCCAGCCGTCGACGGTTGATCCATAGCGGAAGGGCCCCGACGCGGTCCCGATGTGCTTCAGGCCGAGCGCCTCGGCGTCGTCGAGGACCTTCGTGAGGTTCTGCGCGAAGGTGTACGCGTTCGGGTTGTTGTCGTCGTAGTAGCCGACGTGACTTCCGATGGGGTTCAGCCCGTGATCACGGGCCAGCCGCTTGAGCTGGGCGAGGGTGATGGCGCCCGCCGAGCCCTGGGAGTATCCGGCGAACTCGATCTCGTCGTAACCGTACTTCTCCAGCTCGGCGAAGACCGGGGCGAATCCGATGGTGGAGACCTTGTCGCGGAGGCTGTAGAGCTGGATGCCGAGTCGGCCCGGAGGCAGGACGGCTCGGCCACGCCCCTTCTGTGCGGGGGCGGCGGGGGCCGCCGTAGCGGTGGTGGCGGTGGCGGCCGTGCCGATCAGGGCCGCGGCGGTGGCGCCCGCCGCGACGCCGAGCGCTCCGCGTCTGCTGAGTCTCTGGGCCAGTTCGGGGTCGGCGGGGGTGTGGTTGCGCGTCATGCGGTTCTCCCGGGATCGAGTCAGGGGCGGATCAGGGATGGGTTCGAACAGCGGATCAGGGGTGGATCAGGGGTGGACCCTGATGGCACGGCCCGAACCGTCTGGTTCAGTGGAGATCAAGCGGATTCAGCACTGCGGGCGCCGACAGTCGGCGCTCACTGCAGGCCCGCGAGGTGGAGCAACAGCGATTTCACATCGGTGGCCGCGACGCGGCCGCTGACAGCGCGGGGGGTGGAGCACAGAATGAGCGGTCCGGAATCGGGGTCCTCGCTCGTGGGGAGGCGGCCATGGCTGCCGCGAATAGGTGACGGGTCCAGGGGCACTACCGCCATGCGATAGCGCATGCCGAGCTTCTTGCGGGCCAGCGCGGACGCGGCCTTGACGCGGACGTAGGGGTCCTCGGGGTCCATGAAGAGCTCGACGGGGTCGTAGCCGGGTTTGCGGTGGATCTCGACGAGCTGCGCGAAGTCGGGCGCGCGGTCGTCGTCGAGCCAGTAGTAGTACGTGAACCAGGCGTCAGGCTCCGCGACGGCGACGAGTTCGCCGGAGCGCGGGTGGTCAAGGTGGTGGGCCTTCTTTCCCTCGTCGTCGAGGAGTTGCTCGATGCCGGGGAGATCGGCGAGTGCCTGGCGGGTGACTTCCAGGTCCTCGGGCCTGCGCACGTAGATGTGGGCGATCTGGTGGTCCGCGACGGCGAAGGCGCGGGAGGCCATGGGGTCGAGGTACTCCATGCCGTCCTGGGTGTGCACTTCGAGCAGGCCGGCACGGCGCAGGGCGCGGTTGATGTCGACGGGGCGGTCCACCCGGGTGATGCCGTACTCGGACAGGGCGACGACGGTGCGACCCGCTGCCTTCGCCTCGTCGAGGAGGGGGGCGACGGTCGCGTCGAGTTCGGCTGCGGCCTGGTGGGAGCGCGGGTCGTCGGGGCCGAAGCGCTGCAGGTCGTAGTCGAGGTGCGGGAGGTAGCAGAGAGCCAGGTCGGGGTGGCGGGTGCTGATGATGTGGCGCGTGGCGTTCACGATCCAGCGGCTGGAGACGATGTCGGCGCCGGGGCCCCAGAAGTGGAAGAGGGGGAACGTGCCGAATTTCTCGGTGAGTTCGTCGTGCAGGGCCGGGGGCCGGGTGTAGCAGTCGGGCTCCTTGCGGCCGTCGGCGTAGTAGACGGGACGGGGGGTGATGGTGATGTCGGTGTCGGCGCCCATGGCGTACCACCAGCAGATATTGGCGACGGTGTAGCCGGGGTGCGCGCGACGGGCGGCGTCCCACAGCTTGTCGCCGGCGACGAGGCCGTTGTGCTGCCGCCACAGGAGTACGTCGCCGAGCTCGCGGAAGTACCAGCCGTTGCCGACGATGCCGTGCTCGGCGGGGGTGGTGCCGGTGAGGAAGGTGGACTGGGCTGCGCAGGTGACGGCGGGCAGGACCGTGCCCAGCGGCGCCCGGGAGCCGGACTGGCCAAGGGACTTGAGGTGCGGCATGTGGTCCAGGAGACGGGGGGTGAGGCCGACGACGTCCAGGACGAGGAGGGGTGTGGGGCTCATGGGAGTTCCTTCAGGCCGAGGTCCGTCAGGAGATCGCGGGCGAGGGTGAGCTCGGCGGCGATGCCGTCGGCGAGCTGGGGACGGGAGCGGGGGCGCAGCTCGGGTGGCAGCGCCTGCCAGGTGTAGGTCTCGACCTCGAGGTGACGGGTGCGGGGGTCGGGCCCGCCGACCAGGTGGGCGAGGGTGTCCTTGAGTACGGGGAGCGTGGAGGTGAGGGGCGGCGCGGGAGCGGCGTGCAGGGGGACGTGGAAGTGGGCACGCCAGGGTGCCGTCTCGGGCAGGGCGTCGCCGGCGAGAGATTCGCCGAGGTCGTCGGTGCCGTGCAGTCCGGCTGCGGTGCGGGTGCGGGTCTGGTGCAGGAAGCGGGGTTCGTCGAAGGCTGCGAGGGCCTCGCGGACGCCGGGGAGATGGGGGTGTTCGGCATGCAGGGCGGCGGAGAGCTGGGATTTGACGACGGGGATGCCCGCGGCGTCGAGAGCGTCGAGCGCGGCCTGCGGCTCCTCGAAGGAGGTGGCGAGGTGGCAGGTGTCGACGCAGACACCGATGCGGTCGTGGCCGATCGCGGTGAGGGGGGCGATGGCGTCACCCGTGGTCTCCACGGTGCAGCCCGGTTCCGGCTCGAGGCCGATGCGGATCGACTTGCCGGTCAAGTCCGCGAGGGCGTCGAGGCGTTGGGCGAGCGCGGTGAGGGCGGCGCGGGCGGCCTCGGCGTGAGTGGCGTCGAAGGGGGTGCGCCAGGCGAGCGGAAGGGTGGAGATGGTGCCTTCGGTGACGTCGTCCGGGAGGAGGGCGGCAAGCAGACGAGCCAGGTCGGTCGTGTGGGAGAGTCGCTCGGGGTCGGTCCAGTCCGGCTTGTAGACGCGGTACTTCACCTCTTCGGCGCCGAACCCTTCATACGGGAAGCCGTTGAGGGTGACGACTTCGAGGCCGCGCCGGTCGAGTTCGGTGCGCAGGCCGCGCAGGGCAGCGGGGTCGGTGACCAGGGCGTGCGCGGCGTCCTTGGCGAGCCACAGACCGATACCGAGGCGGTCCCTGCCGAGTCGTTTGCGCACGGGTTCGCAGTGGTCGCGGAGTTGCGCGAGGACGCCGTCGAGGGTCTCGGCGGGGTGGACGTTGGTGCAGTACGCGAGGTGGACGACACTGCCGTCGGGGTGCCTGAAGCGCATGGCTCACGCCCCGCCGCGAAGGATGGAGTTGCCCTCATGGGTGGCGTCGGTGTCCGTGACATCGAGCGAGAGGCGGCCACTGAGTCCATAGAAGGCGACTGGGTTGCGCCACAGCACCAGGTCGACGTCGTCCTCGCTGAACCCTGACTCGAGCATGGCGTCGGCGACCTTGCGGGTCTTGAGCGGATCGCTCTTGCCCCAGTCGGCGGCCGAGTTGACCAGGACCCTCTCGGGCCCGTGGTCGCGCAGGATGGCCACCATCCGGTCCTCGTCCATCTTGGTGTCGGGATAGACGGAGAAGCCGAGCCAGCAGCCGCTGTCCTTGGCCTCCTTGACCGTGGTCTCGTTGAGATGGTCGATGAGGACCCGGTCCAGGGACAGCGCGGATTCCCGGATGACATCGATGGTGCGGCGCAGTCCTGCGAGCTTGTCGCGGTGCGGGGTGTGGACGAGCGCGGGCAGCTCGTGGTCGGCGGCGAGCTGGAGCTGGGCGGTGAGCGCGGCGTCCTCGGCGGGGGTCATGGAGTCATAGCCGATTTCACCGACGGCGACGACGTTGTCCTTGACGAGATACCGGGGCAGGGCGTCCAGGACCGGGGTGCAGCGGGGGTCGTTCGCCTCTTTGGGGTTGAGGGCGATGGTGCAGTGGTGGGCGATTCCGTACTGGGCCGCGCGGAAGGGCTCCCAGCCGAGGAGGGAGTCGAAGTAGTCGAAGAACGAGGCGGGTGAGGTGCGGGGCTGGCCCAGCCAGAACGCGGGCTCGACGACGGCGCGGACGCCCGCGGCGTACATGGCCTGGTAGTCGTCGGTGGTGCGGGACGTCATGTGGATGTGGGGGTCGAAGATGCGCATCAGGACTCCTGCTCCTCGCCGGTGGAAGGGGTCTCGGGGGCCATGGGCACCACTGCGGCCGCGGGGGCCGTAGGGGCGGTGGTCAGGGCCAGGACGCGGTGCAGATCGCTGGGGACGGGGCGACCGGCCGCGGCGCGTTCGCCGGCGTAGGCGTCGAGCATCCGGGCGAGCTCGGCGTCGGCACGGGCACGGCGGTCCAGGTCGGCGACGGCTTCCACGGGGACGCCGGTGAACAGGCACTTGAGCACCGCGTGGCGCCAGTCGTGCGGGGCGAGGTGCCGGGCGGCGTACGGCCCTACGGCGGCGGCGACGATCCGGGTGTCGTTGGTGCGCAGGGCGTCCTCGACCAGGGGCAGCGCCTCCGGGCCCTGGACCAGGTGGGGCAGGGCCCGCAGGACAGCGCGGCGCTCGGCCGCGGTGCCTTGTTCGTAGACGCGGGTGAGGGTGGCGGGGTCCGCGTCGGCCGCGTGCAGGAGCAGTACGCGGGCGGTGTCGGCGTGGTCCTGGCCACAGCGTCGACCGGCTTCGGCGAAGCGCAACTCCCAGATGGGGAGCTCGCTTTGCTCCGGTCGCCCGCGGTGGGCGGTGGCCTCCGCGGTGGCCTGGTCCAGCCAGGCGCGGGCGGCCCCACCGAGGGCGGCTTCGAGGCGGGTGCGGAGGTCGGCGATGACGGGGGCTTCGGTCACGGGGTTCCTCCTCCGGCCGGGGTGGGGAGTGGGGCTGTGCGGGCCGCTTCCGTCGCCGCCTTGTTCAGGAACTTGATGGAGTGGGAGGCGAGTTGGGGTCCCGCGTGGGAGTGGCGGGGCAGTTCGACGACGGTGAGGCCTTGGTAGCCGGTGTCGGCCAGGGCTTCGAGTACGGGCGGGAAGTCGATCTCTCCGTCCCCGAAAGGGAGGTGTTCGTGTATGCCGCGGCACATGTCCTCGATCTGGACGTGCCGTAGCCAGGGGGCGGCGGCGCGTACGCAGTCGGCGGGAGACTGCGGTTCGAGGCACTGGCAGTGGCCGATGTCGAGGGTGAGGCCGAGGAGCGGGGGGTCGCCCAGTTCGTGACGGAGCCGGTGGAAGTCGGCGAGTGTGGAGAGGAGGTGGCCGGGTTCGGGTTCGATGGCCAGGGGGATGCCGGCGCCGAGCGAGGCGTCCAGTACGGGGCCGAGGGCTTCGGCCAGGCGCTGCCAGGCGGCGGCCTCGGGGGTTCCTGCGGGGGCGATACCGCTGAAGCAGTGCACGGCGTGGGCGCCCAGGTCGGTGGCGACCTGCACGGCCCGGATCAGCAGACGGACCCGGGCGGCGCGCGCGTCCGGGTCGGGGTCCAGGAGCGAGGGGCCGTGTTTGCGGCGCGGGTCGAGCACGTAGCGGGCGCCGGTCTCGATCGTCACCGTCAGGCCGCGGGCTTCCAGGCTGCGGGCCACGTGGCGGGTGCGGGCGGCGAGGTCGGGGGCGAGGGGGTCGAGGTGCATGTGGTCGAGGGTGAGTCCGACGCCCGCGTAGCCGAGGTCGGCGAGGAGGCCCAGGGCGTCGTCAAGTCGGAGGTCGGTCAGGCCGTTGGTGCCGTATCCGAAGCGGAAGGGGGACGAATCTCCCGCCCCGGCGGGACTCAGGCTCCGTGCTGTTGCCTGCGTCTGCATCTGCGCCTGCGCCTGCGCCTGCGGGGTGTTCGTCCCGTGTGCCGTCTCCGTCATGTGACGCTCACCTTCCGGCCGAACTTGCGGGCCGCCGGGGCCAGGGCGGCGGTCAGGAGGGCGGGCCCCAGGGCTCCCGCACGGGCGGAGAGTGCGGCCTGGAGCGGGATCATGGCTCGGATGCCACCGCCCACGGCCCGCTGGGTGAGCTGGGGTGACGGGTTGAGCGTGGCGTGGAAGAGGGGGCGGGCAGCGGTGACCGCGTAGGTGGCTGCGAGCGCGGCCCGGACGGCACCGCGAGCTCCGGCCCGCCAGGCGGCACTGCTCGGGCTCCCCGTAGCGGAGCCCAGCACGCCGCCGGTGCGCAGGCCTCGGCCCGCCGCCCGGCCCACCAGGCGGACCCCCGCCCCCGGAGTGAAGCCCGGCAGGCCGCGGGTGGCTGCTCCGCCGCGACCTGCCGGGAGTTGAGAGGTTCCGGCGCTGGTACCCGTGCCGGTGCCGCCAGGGCCACCGGCAGCGCCACCGCTCCGGGCCAGCAGTTGCGCGAGCGCGGCTGTCGCGGCGAGTGCGCAGAGTGGGGCCGCCGTGGAACCGCCCTGCGCCTCGCGCCGCGAGACCGCGGTCACCGCGAGGGTATGGGCGCCCAGCACAAGGGCGTTGGGCACGGCAGCACGAAGCCGGAGAACGTGACCGAGTCCATGCCGGGGGCCGGGCGCATGGCCGGGGCCGGGAGCATGCCCGGGGCCCGGCGCATACCCGGGGCCCGGCGCATACCCGGGGCCCGGCGCATACCCGGGGCCCGGCGCATACCCGGGGCCCGGCGCATACCCGGATCCGAGAACGTGCCCAGAATCGAGAGCATGCTCGCCCCCAAGTGCGTCCCCACCCCCAAGACCACGCCCAGCCCCGAAACCACGCGCAGAGCCAGACGCCCACCCAGAACCAGGCGCCCGCCCAGATCCAAGCGCCCGCCCAGAACCAAGCTGCCCAGCACCAGACGCCCACCCGAAGCCAAGTGCCTCCCCCGACCCGCCGGGGCTCCCCAGCCCGGCGCGGCTCCCCGACCCACCGGGCCTCCCCAACCCACCAGGGCCCCCCAGACCGGCATCGTCGGGCCTCCCCAACCCACCGGGGCTCCCCAGACCAGCATCACCAGGCCTCCCCAACCCACCAGGACCCCCCAAACCGGCATCACCAGGCCTCCCCAACCCACCAGGACCCCCCAGACCAGCATCGCCAGGGCTCCCCCCACCCCCCGGGCCCGCCAGCCCACCAGGGCTCCCCAGGCCGACAGGCCTCGTGCCTGCTGACGTGGCCGCTGCACCCAGGAGCAAGTCGAGGGCGCGGGCCGTGGCCATGGCTGCCGGGCCCGCTGGGGTGTGTTTCAGGCCCAGGTCGTAGGCCCACACCGTGGCCGCCAAACCGCTCGCCACCGCCAGGGCGGGGCGGCCCGCGCCGGCGGCCAGGGCCAGGCCTCCTGCCGTCAGGGCCGCTGCCGCGCCCAGTGCGGCCGACGGGGCGATGCGGCCGGACGGCAACGGGCGGTGGGGGCGTTCGACCGCGTCCTCCGCCCGGTCCGCCCAGTCGTTGAGGGCCATGCCCGCCTCGTAGAGGGAGAGCGAGGCCGCGATGGCGAGGAGCGTGCGGCGGTTGGGACTCAGTCCTGTCGCCGCCGCGCCGGCGAGCGCGTCCCCGGGGACGGTGAACAGGGCGGAGACACGCAGCAGTTCGGCCCAGTCACGACCGGTGCCCAGGCGCAGGCCGCCGCGCGGAGCCACACGACCTGCACCAGCTCCCTGCCCCCGTACGGCGGCATCACCAACGCCCACCCCCCAGCCGCTCACGCGACCACTCACGCAGCCACCCCCCGCAGCCGCGACGCGAAGTCCACCAGCGCCTCGTACTGCTCGGCAAGGGCCGACGAAGAGCCGTCGTCCGGGTCCTTGAAGTAGAAGCCCAGCTCGCCCAGCGGGCCGGAGAGGCCGAGTTCGTGGGAGCGGGCCACCAATCTCGCCAAGTCCAGGATCAAGGGTGCGGCCAGGGCCGAGTCGCAGCCCTGCCAGGTCGTCTGCAGGACCATCCGCGCGCCGAGGAAGCCGTCGAACGCGATGTGGTCCCAGGCGGTCTTCCAGTCGCCGAGTGAGGGGACGTCGTCGATGTGGACCTCGCCCTCCGGGGCGGAGCCCAAGGTGTCCGCGAGCACCCGCTCCTTGCCCGCGTTCTTCGCCGCGGCGGCGGCCGGGTCCGCGAGGGCCGCGCCGTCACCGCCGCCCAGGAGGTTCGTGCCGGACCAGGCCCGGACGGCCAGCGCACGCTGCGCGAACATCGGGCCCAGGACCGAGCGCAGGAGCGTCTGGCCCGTCTTGCCGTCCCGCCCCGCGTAGGGGAGCCCGGACGAGGTGGCCAGGGAAGCGAGCACCGGGTGGTGCAGGCCCGCCGACGGGGTGAAGTTCACGTACGGGCAGCCGGCCCGCAGTGCCGCCGCCGCATAGAGGGAGCTGGCGGGCAGTCTCCCCTCGCCCTCCACCGGCAGCGGTTCCGTCGACGCCACGTTCACCACCACCGCACGGGCGAGCCCCCGGCGGCGTACGAAATCGCGGAGGTCGGCGGCGAAGGACTCGATCAGTTCCTCGTCCGTCCTGGTGTCCGAGTCCCCGCGGCGCGGCCCGCCCATGCGGATCTCCGCGTCCGCCGCGGCCAGTTCCGCGCCCACCGCCGACGGCACGCCGTGCGGGAGCACGCCCCCGGCGGCCAGCTGCTCCGCCCGCTTGGGCAGCGGGCACTCCATCACGTCGTGGCCGCCGAATACGAGCGACGACAACGTTGGCAGACCGCAGTCCGTGAAGGGGGGTGTCTCCGTGACCATGCCGGTCGGTGGGTGCAGACCGGCCGTCACCGCCGCGCACCCCGCGACAGCCGTCGTGGCGACCGATCCTCGCGCCCCGATGAGCCACACCCCGGTCAGCCCGCCACCCGAAGAACCGGATGAAGCGGATGAACCAGAAGAACCCGGAGAACCCGAAGAAGAAGAGTTGGACACGGCTGCCTCCTGTCGTGCACGCGGCGAACCCGCGGGGAGATGAGACGGCGGACGGGAAAAGACGGGCGGACGGGGAAAGACGGCGGGCGGAGGTCCGGCGTCCTCCGCCCGCCGCCGTCTAGCGGCCCACGCCGGAAGCGGTGCGGGCCGGCAGGTCCTTCACCCGGATGTCGCGGAAGGAGACCTGGTCATCGGTACCGTGGTTCTGGATGCCGATGTGACCGTCCTTCAGGCTCCTCGCCGGATCCGTGTTGGTGAAGTCGTTGATCTTCACTCCGTTGAGATAGATCCGAAGGCGTTCGCCCTCGACCCGGAGTTCGTACGTGTTCCACTCCCCCGCAGGATTCAGCGCCTTGTCGCGCTTCTTCAGGTCGGCGGACTTGAAGCCGTAGACGGAGCCCGTGGTCTTCTCCGGGACGTCGGTGGCATCGATCTGGATCTCATAGCCGTTGTCCACGGCCGACCAGGGGTCGTCGGAGGCCGGGAAGCCCACGAAGATCCCGGAGTTGTCGTCGCCGTCCATGCGCCAGTCCAGCTTGAGGGAGTAGGAGCCGAGCTCCTTCGCCCCGTACCAGAGCATGCCCATGCCACCGACGGTCGTCAGGGTCCCGTCCTGCTCGTTCAGCCCGAATGAGCCGGGGCCCGCCTGCTTCCAGGACTCCAGCGACTTCGCCGTACCGTCGAAGATCGGCGTGTAGCCCTTCTCCGGGCGGCAGTCGGCCTGCGCCGCACCCGTCGCCCAGCGGATTCCGCCGAGCAGATGCGTGCGGTACGCGGGATCGGCGAACGACTCCTTGGTGTGGCCGCCGCCCGTGTAGAAGGAGCGGCCTCCCTGGTAGTCCTGGCACCAGGCGATGGGGTGGTCGCCCGACATGGAGCCGCCCGAGTAGGACGACTCGTCGAGCGAGGCGAGGACGTGGGCGCGGTCCCGGGGGTTGGAGCGGTAGTTGTACCACTCGTCGGTCCGGTCCCAGATCCCCGGCAGATGCGCCGTGGACGGGTGCCCGTGGTCCTCGACCTGCACCTTCGCGGGCTGGATCGCGGGGTGCGACTGGAAGTAGGCGCCCGCGAGTCCGCCGTAGAAGGGCCAGTCGTACTCGGTGTCGGCGGCGGCGTGCACGCCCACGTACCCGCCGCCCTTCTTGATGTAGCCCTCGAACGCCGCCTGCTGTTCGCCGTCGAGGACGTCACCCGTCGTCGAGAGCCAGACCACGGCGTCGTACTGCGCGAGGTTCTTGGCCGTGAAGGCTCCGGCGTCCTCGGTGGCGTCGACGGCGAAGCCGTTCGCCGCGCCGAGTTCCTTGATGGCCGCGATGCCGTCGGGAATCGAGTCGTGGCGGAAGCCCGCGGTCTTGGAGAAGACCAGGACCTTCTCGCCCTCGTGCTTGCCGTCCGGCTTCGAGGCCGCAGGGCCCGATACACAGCCGATGAGCAAGGCGGCCGTAGCGGTGGCGATGGTGATGCGTGCGGATGCCCGCATGGTGGAGTGGCCCCTTCCTCAGCTCGTGGTGAACGTGAAGTCGTCGACCTCGTACAGGGCTCCGGTGCCCTTGCCCTTGAAGACGAGGAAGAGCGTCGTCGTCTTCTTGGGTGCCTTGCTGAGGGCGGCGCTCACGTCCTTGTACGTCTCCCAGCCGCCGGTCGGTGCGACCTTGGCCTTGCCCAGGAGGGTGCCCTTGGCCGATCCGCTGCGGACCTCCAGCGTGCCGCCCGCTCCGGCCGACGCGACGCGCGCGGTGAGCTTGGTGGCGTTGCCGAGGATGTAGGGCTTGAAGGAGATCCAGTCGCCGTTGTTGATCTCGCCGACCGTCTTTCCGCCGTGCGCCGGGGTGTGGTTCACCACGGAGACGCCCTTGGAGTCGTTGTAGTGCTCGCCCTGGCGGTGCTTGGGCTGGACGACGTTCTGGTCGTGGGTGGTCAGCGCGGGCTGGCCGTTCGCGCCCTTGTCGGTGTACTCGGCGTCGAAGACCCCGAAGATGTTGGCGTTCGGGTCGTGCTCGCCGTCCGCCGACGTCTGGAGGGTGCCTTCGCAGCCGTTGGCCGAGGTCACCGGGTGGCCGTGGCTGTCATGGCCGAGGATGTGGGTGACCTTGACCTTCGTGCAGTCGATCGGGCCGTCTTCCTTGTCGGTCACCTTGACCTTGAAGGGGATCTTGTCGCCGAAGGTGAACAACTGGCCGTCACCGGGGAGTTCCAGGGTCACCTTGGGCGCGGTGTTGCCGACGGTGACGTGCGCGCTGGCGGAGCCGGTGCGTCCGGTGGAGTCCTTGACGGTCACGGTCGCGGTGTAGACGCCGTTCTTCTTGTACGTGTACGAGGGGTTCTGCTGGGTCGACTTGCCGCCGTCACCGAAGTCCCAGGCGTAGGTCAGCGTTCCACCGTCCGCGTCGGTGGCCTTCGCGGTGAACTTGGTCTTGAGCGGGGCCTGGCCGCTGGTCACGGAGGCGCTCGCCTCGACGACCGGCGAGTGGCCGTCGGTGGCGTTCTCGATGCGGAAGAGTCCGGAGTTCTCGTCGCCGCCGAACCAGGCGGTGCCGTAGTCCAGGACGTACAGCGCACCGTCGGGGCCGAACTCCATGTCCATGATCTGCGTACCCGTCCACGGGAACGGGTTGATCTTCGAGACCGTGCCGTCCGCACCCTGCTCGATGCGCTTGATCCAGCGCCGCCCGAACTCGCCGGCGAAGAAGTCGCCGTCGTACGCCTCCGGGAACTTCACCGGGGAGGTGTTGGCCGCGTCGTAGCGGTAGACCGGGCCGCCCATCGGGGACTCGGAACCGGAGCCGAACTCCGGGACGGAGCCGCCGTCGTAGGGGATCCAGGCTTCCTGAGCGGCCGGCAGGTCGGCCAGGCCGGTGTTGTGCACGGAATCGTTCTTCGGCGCGGCGCAGTCGAAGGCGGCACCGGAGGTCTGCGTGGCGAAGTCGTAGTCGATGTACGCGTCGTTCTTGCCGGTGCAGTACGGCCAGCCGAAGTTGCCCGGCTTGGTCACGCGGGCGAACTCGACCTGGCCCGCGGGTCCGCGCTCGGGGTCGGCGGCGCCCGCGTCGGGGCCGTAGTCACCGACGTACACCGTGCCGGTGGGCTTGTCGACGCTCATGCGGAAGGGGTTGCGGAAGCCCATCGCGTAGATCTCGGGGCGGGTCTTGTCCGTGCCCGGCGCGAACAGGTTGCCGTCAGGGACGGTGTACGTGCCGTCGTCGGCGACCTTGATGCGCAGGATCTTTCCGCGCAGGTCGTTGCTGTTGCCCGCGCTGCGCCGGGCGTCGAAGGCGGGGTTGCGGTCCGCGCGCTCGTCGATGGGGGTGAAGCCGTCCGAGGCGAAGGGGTTGGAGTCGTCGCCCGTCGAGAGGTAGAGGTTGCCGTCCTTGTCGAAGTCGATGTCGCCGCCGACGTGGCAGCAGATGCCGCGGCTCGCGGGGACGTCGAGGACCTTCTTCTCGCTGGCGTTGTCGAGGGTGCCGTCGGCTTTCAGGACGAAGCGGGAGAGGCGGTTGACGCCGTCGAACTTCTTGAAGTCCTCGGCCGTGCCGGTCTCCGGGGCGTCGCCCGCCGGGGTGTCGAGCGGGGGCGCGTAGTAGAGGTAGATCGCGCGGTTCTCGCTGAACTTCGGGTCCAGGCCCACGCCTTGGAGGCCCTCTTCGTCATGCGTGTAGACCGGTATCTTGCCCGCGATCTTGGTGTTGCCCGCCGCGTCCGTGAGGCGGAGCGTGCCGTCGCGGGAGGTGTGCAGGACCGAGCGGTCGGGCAGGACGGCGAGTGTCATGGGCTCGCCCGTCTCGGGTTCACCCTTGGCGAGGGTGACTTGCTGGAAGTCCTCGGCCGCCGGGGCCGCCGCGTCCTTGGCGGCCTGCTCCTGGGCGGCGCGGACGGCCTCCGGGTCGGCGGCGTTCGCGGTGGGGGCGGTGAGGCTGAGGGTGGCACCGGCCAGCAGGGTGCCGGTGAAGAGCGCGAGGGTCTTGCGGAGTCTGAGGCGTTTCCTGTGCACGGGGGTTCCTCCGGGAGGGGGGCGGTCGTACGCGGGTGTGGTGCGAGGGCGCCGGGCGCCGGGGTGCGCCGTCACCCCGGGAAGGTTCATGTCCTGTACACATCAGGGACGGTAGCCACGTTTGTCTTGGACGGAAAGCCCTTGCACAGCAATGAAGTTCAGCTTCTTCCTTGGCCAGGACAAAGTGGCTCCGCGCGACTGCCGTTCGTGACGGCTCAGTTCCCGCCGAACGCCGCGTCGAACGAGGCCGTGGGCGCCTCGAAGTCGTACGCCTTCAGGCGCTTCAGCGCCTCCGGCGCCCCTTGGAGGCGGTCCATTCCCGCGTCCTCCCACTCGACGGAGATGGGGCCCTCGTACGCGATCGACCCCAGCATCCGGAACACGTCCTCCCAGGGGACGTCCCCATGGCCCGCCGACACGAAGTCCCAGCCGCGCCGCGGGTCGCCCCACGGCAGGTGTGAGCCGAGGCGTCCGTTGCGGCCGTCCAGGCGGCGCCGCGCCTCCTTGCAGTCGACGTGGTAGATCCGGTCCCGGAAGTCGTAGAGGAAACCGACCGGGTCCAGGTCCTGCCACACGAAGTGCGAGGGGTCGAAGTTCAGACCGAAGGCCGTGCGGTGGTCAACCGCCTGCAGGGCGCGCTGCGTTGTCCAGTAGTCGTACGCGATCTCCGAGGGATGCACCTCGTGGGCGAAGCGCACGCCCTGCACGTCGAAGACGTCGAGGATCGGGTTCCAGCGCTCGGCGAAGTCGTCGTAGCCGCGCTCGATCATCGCCTCAGGCGCGGGCGGGAACATCGCGACCAGATGCCAGATCGCCGAACCCGTGAAGCCGACGACCGTGTCGACGCCGAAGGCGGCCGCCGCGCGGGCCGTGTCCTCCATCTCGCGGGCGGCACGCTGCCGGACGCCCTCCGCTTCCCCGTCGCCCCAGATGCGGGAGGGCAGGATCGCCTGATGCCGCTCGTCGATGATCGCGTCGCAGACGGCCTGCCCGACCAGGTGGTTGGAGATGGCCCAGCACTTGAGGCCGTACTTGTCGAGGAGCTGACGGCGCGAGTCCAGGTAGGAACTGTCGCTCAGCGCCCTGTCGACCTCGAAGTGGTCGCCCCAGCAGGCGAGTTCGAGACCGTCGTAGCCGAAGTCGCGGGCGAGGCGGCAGACCTCCTCCAGCGGCAGATCGGCCCACTGGCCGGTGAAGAGCGTGAAGTCGCGGGGCATGGACAGGCCTCCTCAGACCGTGAAGGGGGTGGAAGCTATCGGGGTGTAGACCGAGTTCTTCGCCGCGCTCTCCTCCACCGCGGCGAGCACCCGCTGCACCGAAAGGCCCGCGGCGAAGGACGGTTCGGGCTGCTCGCCCGTGGCGATGGCGTGCAGCAGGTCGCGGGCCTGGTGCACGAACGTGTGCTCGTAGCCGAGCCCGTGCCCCGGCGGCCACCAGGCCTCCAGGTAGGGGTGACCGGGCTCGGTCACCAGGATGCGGCGGAAGCCCGACGACGTGGCGGGCTCCGTGTGATCGTGGAAGGAGAGCTCGTTCAGACGCTCCAGGTCGAAGGCCAACGAGCCGTCCGACCCGTTGAGTTCGACTTTCAGCGCGTTCTTGCGGCCCGCCGCGAAGCGGGTCGCCTCGAAGGAGGCGAGCGCGCCCGTCGGGAAGCGGCCGGTGAAGACCGCCGCGTCGTCCACCGTGACCTGGCCGGTCGCGGTGCCGCCCTCCGCGGTGAGCCCGCTCGAAGCCCCGTCGAGCAGCGGCCGCTCCCGTACGAACGTCTCGGTCAGCGCCGACACCCCCGCCACCGGCTCCCCCACCAGATACTGCGCGAGGTCCACGATGTGCGCGCCCAGGTCGCCGAGCGCGCCCGAGCCCGCGCGTTCCTTTCGCAGCCGCCACGTCAGCGGGAAACCCGGGTCGACCAGCCAGTCCTGGAGGTACGTGAGCCGGACGTGCCGCAGGGTACCGAGGCGCCCGTCCGCGACCATCTGCCGGGCGAGCGCCAGGGCGGGAACGCGGCGGTAGTTGAAGCCGACCATCGCCACCTGCCCCCGGGCGCGCGCCCGTTCGGCGGCCTCGACCATCGCCTCGGCCTCTTCGACGGTGTTGGCCAGGGGCTTCTCGCAGAGCACGTGCTTGCCCGCTTCGAGCGCGGCGATCGCGATCTCCGCGTGGCTGTCGCCGGGGGTGCAGATGTCGATGAGGTCGACGTCGTCACGGGCCACGAGAGTGCGCCAGTCGGTCTCGGCGCCCGCCCACCCGAGGCGGTCCGCGGCGGCGCGCACGGCGGCGCCGTCGCGTCCGCAGACCGCCGTGAGGACCGGCCTCACCGGCAGGTCGAAGACGCGTCCGACGGTGCGCCAGCCCTGGGAGTGGGCGGCGCCCATGAAGGCGTATCCGACCATGCCCACCCCCAACGGCCGCTTACCGGTCTCAGCCTCGTGTTCCGTCTCACGCATGCGGTACTCCTCCTCGTAAACGCTCGGTGGGGGGTGCGGACGCGCGCATCACTTGAAGCCGGTGGACATGTACTTGCTGATGTTCTCCTTGTCGACCACAGCCGAGTAGAGCGTGATGAAGGCCGGGATCTCGAACTCGGCCATCCCGCTGACACCCTTGCTCTGGCCGAGCGCGCGGGCCAGGTCGATCGCGGACGCGGCCATCGACGGCGGGTAGAGGACGGTGGCCTTGAGCACGCTGTCGTCGGACTCGATGGCCTGCATCGCGGAGAGCGCGCCCGCGCCGCCGACCATCAGGAAGTCGTCGCGGCCCGCCTGCTTGATGGCGCGCAGGGCGCCCACGCCCTGGTCGTCGTCGTGGTTCCACAGGGCGTCGAAGTTCTTCTGGGCCTGCAGGAGCTGGGCCATCTTCGACTGTCCCGACTCGACGGTGAACTCGGCGGCCTGCCGGGCGACCTTCTCGATGTTCGAGTAGTTCTTCAGGGCGTCGTCGAAACCCTTCGTGCGCTGCTTGGTGAGCTCCAGGTTGTCGAGTCCCGCCAGTTCGATGACCTTGGCGTTCTTCTTGTCCTTGAGCTTCTCGCCGATGTAGTGGCCCGCGCTGAGGCCCATGCCGTAGTTGTCGCCGCCGATCCAGCAGCGGTAGGCCTGCGGCGATGCGAAGACCCGGTCGAGGTTGACGACGGGGATGCCCGCGCGCATGGCCTTCAGGCCGACCTGAGTGAGCGCCTTGCCATCGGCCGGCAGGATCACCAGGACGTCGACCTTCTTGTTGATCAGCGTCTCGACCTGGCCGATCTGGGCGGCGGTGTCGTTCGAACCCTCGGTGGACTCCAGCGTGACGTCCGAGTACTTCTTCGCCCGCTCCTTGGCGTTGTCGTTGATCGCGTTCAGCCAGCCGTGGTCGGCCTGCGGGCCCGCGAAGCCGATGGTGACCTTCTTGCCGGGCTTGTCGTCGGCGACCGCCTGGCTCTTGTCGTCCGAGTCGTCGTCCTTCGACTCGTTGCTGGTGCACCCCGTGACGAGTGCGCCGGTCGACAGGGCGGCGGCTCCGAAGAGCAGTCCTCTGCGGCTCGCGAATGGGGATGTCTCTGGCATGGCGGTGAACCCTTCGGGTCTGCGGGTCTGCGGGGTCAGGTATGGGAGGACGTACGTCGCTGGACGAGCACCGCGGCGACGATGATCGCCCCCTTGGCGATCTGCTGGACGTCGCTCTGGAGGTTGTTCAGCGCGAAGATGTTCTGGATCGTCATGAAGATCAGTACGCCGAGCACGGAGCCGGTGATGGTGCCCCGGCCGCCGCTGAGCAGGGTGCCGCCGATGATCGCGGCGGCGATGGCGTCGAGCTCGTAGAGGTTGCCGTTGGTGTTCTGGCCCGACCCGGAGAGGATGATCAGCAGGAAGGCCGCGATGCCGCAGCAGAGGCCGGAGAGCAGGTAGAGATAGAGGCGCTGCCTGCGTACGTCGATGCCGGCGAGGCGTGCCGCTTCCGCGTTGCCGCCGACCGCGACCGAGCGCCGTCCGAAGGTGGTGCGGTTCAGGAGCAGCCAGCCGACGACGGTGACGGCCGCGAAGACCAGCACGAGCGGCGGGATGCCGAGGATGTAGGAGTCGCGCTCGCCGAGCTTCAACACGCCGTCCACGGTGACCATCTGCGTCTTGCCGTCGGTGATCTGCAGGGCGAGTCCGCGGCCCGCGGCCAGCATCGCGAGCGTCGCGATGAACGGCACCATCGCGCCGTACGCGATGAGCATTCCGTTGACGAGGCCGCAGGCCATGCCGACGATCACCGCGGTGAACAGGATGCCCGCGAAGCCGTACTCCTGGGTGGCGACCGTCGTCGCCCACACGGAGGCGAGGGCGACGATCGCGCCGACCGACAGGTCGATGCCGCCGGAGATGATCACGAAGGTCATGCCCACCGTGACGACACCGATGACCGACGCCTGGGTGAGGATCAGCTGGACGTTGTCGGTGTCCAGGAACGAGTCGGGCTGGGTGATGCCGCCGATCAGGACCAAGGCGGCGAGCACGCCGAGAAGGGACAGCGTCCGCACGTCGACACGTGCGGTGAGTGTCCGCAACGGGCCTGCACTGTCCGCCGGTTGACTCTTCGATGTGGCGGGCCGTGGCGGCGATGCGGGCTGCGTCATGACGCCGGGCTCCCTTCGAGTACGAGGTCGAGTACGCGGTGTTCGTCGAGGTCACGGGCGGGCGCCGTATGGACGACGCGGCCCTCGCGGAGAACCAGGACACGGTCGGCGAGGCCCAGGACTTCGGGCACCTCGCTGGAGACGAGCAGGACGGCGAGGCCGTCGTCGGCGAGCCTGCGGATCACGGCGTACAGCTCGGCGCGGGCGCCGACGTCCACGCCACGGGTCGGCTCGTCGAGCAGCAGGACGCGGCAGCCACGGAGCAGCCAGCGGGCCAGGACGGCCTTCTGCTGGTTGCCGCCGGAGAGCGTGCGCACGGGAGCGGAGGGGTTGTCGGGCCGCAGGGACAGCTCGCGGGTGGCGGCCTGCGCGGCCTTCCTCTCGGCTCCCCGGTCGAGCCAACCGCCGCGCGAGAAGCGGGACATGGTGGAGACCGACACATTGTTGGTGACGGACTCCAGCATCAGCAGGGCCTGCGCCTTGCGCTCCTCGGGGGCGAGCCCGAGACCCGCCCGGACGGCGGCGCGGACACTCCCGGGCCTCAACGGCTGTCCGTCCACCGTGACGTGACCGGAGGTCGGCTTGCGCGCGCCGTAGATGGTCTCCAGGATCTCGGAGCGCCCGGAGCCGACGAGCCCGGCGAGGCCGACGATCTCGCCGGGGCGCAGTTCGAGGTCGATGGGTTCGAACTCCCCCTCGCGCGCAAGGCCCTTCGCCTTCAACACCACTTCGGTGAGCGGTGGTTCGGTGGGCCGGTCCGGGAAGACGTACTCGACGTTGCGGCCCGTCATCAGGGCGACGACCTCGCGGGTCGGGGTCTCCTTCGCGGGGAGTCCGCCCGCCACCGCGCGGCCGTCCTTGAGGACGGTGACGCGGTCGCCGATGCGGCGGATCTCCTCGAGGCGGTGGGAGATGTAGACGACGGCGACACCCTCCGCCGTGAGGTCGCCGACGATGCGGAAGAGGTTGTCGACCTCGTCCGGGTCGAGGGCGGCCGACGGCTCGTCCATGACGATGAGGCGCACTTCGTGGGAGAGCGCACGGGCCATGGACACGATCTGCTGCTGGGCGGCGGAGAGAGCACCGACGAGCGTGCCCGGATCGATCTCACTGTGCCCAAGTCGCTGCAGGAGAGCGGCAGTTGACGCCCTGGCCTCGCGTCCCTTCACGACGAAACCGGCCGCCGTCGGCTCATGCCCGAGGTGGACGTTCTCGGCGACGGACAGACCCTCCACCAGGTCGAGCTCCTGATAGATGGTGGCGATGCCGAGGCGCATGGCGGCGATGGGCGACTTGAGCGTGGTGCGCTCGCCTCGCCAGGTGATCTCGCCCCCGCCGGGCTGGTGGGCCCCGGCGAGGACCTTGATGAGCGTGGACTTTCCGGCGCCGTTCTGGCCGAGGAGGCAGTGCACTTCGCCGGCCAGGACCTGGAGGTCGACGCCGTCGAGGGCGCGGACGCCGGGGAACGACTTGGTGATGCCGGACATGGTGAGCAGCGGTGGTTCTGGTGCCATGACGGTTCCCTTGGGCGGGTGCGGCCGACGAATTCGGGCAGGGCAGAGCAGGGCGCTGTGCTGGGTGAGGTGTACTCAAGAGGTCGTACGGGTCGTACGGTCGTACGGGGTCGTACGGAGGTGACGCAGGGGTCGTACGTACCGGTCAGGCCGGCGAGAACAGGTGGTCGCTGATGAGCCGGGCGCCGCCGATGACTCCGGCGGTCGGACCCAACTCGCCCAGAACGATGGGGAGATTGCCGGTCGCCAGAGGCAGCGACTGGCGGTAGACCTGGGTGCGGATGGCGGCGAGCAGCGTATGGCCGAGGCCGGTCACACCGCCGCCGATCACCACGAGGCCCGGGTTGAAGAAGCTGACGAGGCCCGCGATGACCTGGCCGGTGCGGTTGCCGCCGGCCCGGATGAGGTCGAGCGCGGTGGAATCCCCCGCGGCGGCTGCCGCCGAGACGTCGACCGCGCTGAGCTTCCCGGCGGCTTCCAGGCGGGTCGCGAGTTCCTGGGAGAGCCCGGAGCCGACGGCTTCCTCCGCGTCGCGGGCGAGTGCCGCGCCGCTGAAGTAGGCCTCCAGGCAGCCCTTGTTGCCGCAGGCGCAGGGCCGCCCGTCCGGTTCGACCTGGATGTGGCCGATGTCGCCGGCGCTGCCGGTCACTCCTCGGTAGACCTCACCGCCGACGACGATCCCGCAGCCGATGCCCGTGCCGATCTTGACGCAGAGGAAGTCGCCCACGGAGCGTGCGACGCCCGCGTGCTGCTCCCCCATCGCCATCAGGTTCACGTCGTTGTCGACCATGACGGGGCAGCCCAGATCCTGGCTGATGGCCTCCCGCACCGGGAAGCCATCCCACCCCGGCATGATCGGCGGGGCGACCGGGACACCTTCGGGAAAGCGGACGGGACCCGGAACGCCGATCCCGGCACCGTCGAACCCTTCCGCGAGCCCGGAGGCCTTCAACTTGGCGGCCATGGCGAGCACTTGCTCGAACACGGCGACGGGCCCTTCGCGCACGTCCATGGGCTGGTTGATGTGGCCGAGTACCTCCAGCTCGGCATTGGTCACCGCTACGTCGACCGAGGTCGCGCCGATGTCCACGCCGAGGAAGCGGAGGGCGGGGGCCAGGCGGATGTTGTGGGAGCGGCGACCGCCGCGCGAGGCGGCGAGTCCGTCGGCGACCACGAGTCCGGTCTCCAGGAGCCGGTCCACCTCGACGGCCAGCTTCGACCGCGAGAGGTCGACCTGATCGCCCAGCTGAGCACGGGAGTTGGGCCCTCCGTCACGCAGCAGCCGCAGCAGTCGCGCCTGGTGCGCATTGGCGGGTCGAGCCGTCATACGTCTCACGCGCCCCTCCCCGCCTCAGTGGGCAACTCATGTCGTCCAACTCATCCCGCCGCGGCGGATTTTCGCCGTCGCGTCGGGCTTTCGAGGGGAACGTAGCAGCGCCTGCCGGGAGTGGGAAGAAGTTGCGCAGGAATTACCCATGACTTTCTCCAGTCACAGGACAAAGGCGGGGACAGGTGTGTCCGACGAATGACCCCCGGAGACAGCGTCAGGCGTCGCGCTCGCGTCGGTGGTAGGTCTCCCGCGTGTGCTCCGTGTGCGCGCGCATGACTTCGGTGGCCCGGCCCTCGTCGCGCTCGGCGATCGCCGCGATGAGCTGACGGTGCTCGATCCAGGACTGCTTGCCGCGCTGACGGGCCACCGGCGTGTAGTACCAGCGCACGCGGCGGTCCACCTGCCCGGCGAGTTCGGCGAGGACGACATTGCCGGCGAGCTCCATGACCTTGGCGTGGAAGGCCGCGTTCGTGGCCACCACCAGGTCCACCTCGCCGTCCGCGACGGCCTTCTCGCCCTTGGCGCACAGCTCTTCCAGGGCGGTGATCCCGGCGGTGCCCGCGTTGGCGGCGGCCAGCCGGGCGGCCTCCGCCTCCAGGAGCGTGCGGACCGTGAGCAGTTGGTCCGCCTCCTCTTCGGTGGGCTCGTGCACGAACGCGCCCTGCGCGGGCCGCAGATCGACCCAGCCCTCGGTGTTCAACCGCTGCAGGGCCTCGCGCACCGGCTGCCGCGACACCCCGAGATGCCCGGCCAGTTCGCTCTCCACGAGGTGCTGGCCCGGCTGCAGCGCGCGGGTCGTGATGAGCTCGAGCAGCGCTTCGTACACCCGCTCGCGGAGCGGACCGGGCCGTTCGAGCTTGGGCACCGCCCCCTGCGGCAGTCCTGTGGACAACATCGCGGTCCCCTCCTCGACGATTGCCTTTTGTCTACAGTCTACTGAGCACAATGGCCAGCACCAGGGGGAGTCGGTCCCGTCACACCACGCGGGGAAGGTGGTGGGGCCGTACTACGGGCAGCGGATGACCTGGCCCGCGTACGACAGGTTCCCGCCGAAGCCGAAGAGCAGCACCGGATCACCGTGGTTGATCTCGCCGCGCTCCACCAGCTTGGACAGGGCGAGCGGGATGCTGCCCGCCGAGGTGTTGCCGGAGTTCACCACATCGCGGGCGACGACCGCGTTGACCGCTCCGATCCGCTCGGCGAGCGGCTCGATGATGCGCAGGTTGGCCTGGTGCAGGACGACCGCCGCCAGATCCTCCGGCGTGAGACCGGCCTTCTCGCAGGCCTTGCGGGCCAGCGGCGGCAGCTGCGTCGTAGCCCACCGGTAGACGCTCTGGCCCTCCTGCGCGAACCGCGGGGGCGTGCCCTCGATCCGTACGGCGTTGCCCATCTCGGGGACCGAGCCCCAGAGCACGGGACCGATGCCGGGCTCCTCGCCGGGACCGCACGCCTCGACGACGGCCGCGCCGGCGCCGTCCCCGACCAGGACGCACGTGGTGCGGTCCGTCCAGTCGGCCACCTCGGACATCTTGTCCGCGCCGATCACCAGGGCGCGGGTGGCGGCCCCGGCCCGCACGGCGTGGTCGGCGGTGGCGAGCGCGTGCGTGAAGCCCGCGCAGACCACGTTCACGTCCATGGCGGCGGGCGAGGGGAGGCCGAGACGTGCCGCCACCCGGGCCGCCATGTTCGGCGAGCGGTCGATCGCGGTGGAGGTGGCGACCAGGACGAGGTCTATGGCGTCGGGGGCGAGGCCCGCGGCGGCGACGGCCTTGGCCCCGGCCTGCGCGGCGAGCTCGTCGACCGGCTCATCGGGTCCGGCGATGTGGCGGGTGCGGATGCCCACGCGGGAGCGGATCCACTCGTCGCTGGTGTCGACCATGCCCGCCAGGTCCTCGTTGGTGAGGATCTTGGCGGGCTGATAGTGGCCGACGGCGGCGATGCGTGAGCCGTGCATGAACGGGTCCCCCTTGTTGCCGGAGATGCGGGACCCTCCAGTCTGCTCAGCGACTCACCAGTAACAGGACGCGTAAAGCGACAGGAATCGGGCGTGGTGTTTGGCCACTTCTCATCATGGTGTCACCCGGTGAAGAGCTGGGTGGCCTTGTGGACGAGTTCATACACCCCATATCCGAGCGGAACCCCCACCCAGAGCCAGGCCGCGACGATCAGCGCCCTGCGGCGGGGCGGACTACTGGGCGGCGTGCTGGTCGGCGCCGTCATGGGCGGCCTCCCTCGGGGCGGGGATGTGGTGGCGGGCGTGGACGGGGCGGACGAACTCGTTCGCCACGAAGCCGACGATCAGCAGTCCGATCATGATCGTGAGGGAGAGGCCGTAGAGCCCCGCCCCGCGCTTGCCCGCCTCTTCCTGGTGGTCGGCGACCCAGTTGACGATCAGCGGACCGAGCACACCGGCCGTCGACCAGGCGGTCAGCAGGCGGCCGTGGATCGCACCCACCTGATAGGTCCCGAAGAGGTCCTTCAGATACGCGGGGATCGTCGCGAAGCCGCCTCCGTAGAAGGAGAGGATCACCAGCGCGCAGACGATGAAGAGCGGTTTCGATGTGTCCCCGAACTGCGCGATCAGCAGATACATCAGCGCGCCGACGCCCAGGTAGACGCGGTAGACGTTCTTGCGGCCGATCAGGTCGGACGTCGATGACCAGCCGATACGTCCGGCCATGTTCGCGGCGGAGAGCAGGGCGACGAAGCCGGCCGCGGCGGCGGCCGAGACCGGCGTGGAGGTGTCGGAGAAGAAGTCGGTGATCATCGGCGCCGCCTTCTCCAGGATGCCGATGCCGGCGGTCACGTTCATGCAGAGCACGATCCACAGACACCAGAACTGGGGCGTGCGCACGGCGGCCCGCGCGGACACCTGCGGCCCGTCAAGGGCGCCGGGAACACCGGGCTTGCGCGCACCCTCCGTGCGGGGCACCCGTACCAGGAGCACGCCGAGCGCCATGAAGAGGGCGTACGTGAGGCCGTGCACGAGGAAGGCGAGCGCGATGCCGTCGGTGTCGGCGCCGAAGGAGTCCAGCATCTGCGCGGACCACGGGGACGCGATGAGTGCGCCGCCGCCGAAGCCCATGATCGCGATGCCCGTCGCCATGCCGGGGCGATCCGGGAACCACTTGATCAGGGTCGATACGGGCGAGATGTAGCCGATGCCGAGGCCGATGCCGCCGACGAAGCCGTAGCCGAAGACGATCAGCCAGTACTGGCTGATCGCCGCGCCGAGGGCGGCTGTCAGGAAGCCGGACGAGAAGCAGACAAGGGCGACCGTCATCGCCCAGCGCGGACCGTTGCGCTCCACGAGCGTGCCGCCGAAGGCGGCCGAGAGGCCGAGCATCACGATGCCGAGCTGGAAGGGGAGCGCGCTCTGCGTGCCGCTGAGGTGGAGCGCCGATTCCAGCGGGGGCTTGAAGACGCTCCAGGCGTAGGCCTGGCCGATGGAGAGGTGGACGGACAACGCGGCGGGCGGAACGAGCCAGCGGCTCCATCCGGGAGGTGCGACGGGGGGCCTCATGATCCAGAACAGTAGGAATCAAGCGGGGAGTTGGGAAGAGGCCGAACCGATTCCGTCGACGGTATGCAATCTGCCGCGCGACCCCTTGCTGGGCCAACTTCCATACTGTAGACAATATTCCATCGACAGTAATGGCATGCGATGTCGATCCTTCTTGACCCTGAGCCTTCTTCGGATCCCTCAACCGAACGGAGCGCGCCACCGTGAAAGTCGCAGTCCTCGGCGCCGGTGCGATCGGCGCCTACGTCGGAGCCGCGCTGCACCGCGCCGGTGCCGACGTCCATCTCGTCGCCCGTGGACCGCATTTGGCGGCCATGAGGCAGCACGGAGTACGTGTCCACAGCCCTCGCGGCGACTTCACCGCGCGGGCCCACGCCACCGACGACCCGGCCGACATCGGCCCCGTCGACTTCGTCTTCCTGGGCCTGAAGGCCAACTCGTACGCGGCGTGCGGGCCGCTGATCGAGACGCTTCTGCACGACAAGACGGCGGTGATAGCCGCCCAGAACGGCATCCCCTGGTGGTACTTCCACCGGCACGGCGGCCCGCACGACGGCCACCGCGTCAGCAGCGTGGACCCCGAGGGCGCGGTCAGTGCGGTGATCGCGCCCGAGCGGGCCATCGGCTGCGTGGTGTACGCGGCGACCGAGCTCGAAGGGCCGGGAGTCGTACGGCACTTGGAAGGTACCCGGTTCTCCGTCGGGGAGCCCGACCGATCGCGCTCCGAGCGCTGC
Source organism: Streptomyces sp. NPDC033180 (assembly GCF_055577645.1). Lineage (NCBI taxonomy): Bacteria > Bacillati > Actinomycetota > Actinomycetes > Kitasatosporales > Streptomycetaceae > Streptomyces > Streptomyces sp. NPDC033180. Next base: position 251,338 of record NZ_JBVIPU010000007.1, read on the forward strand.
CTCGCCTTCAGCGAGGCCATGCAGGCGGGCGGCCTGAAGTGCCCCGTCGAGCCCGAACTTCGCGGCGACATCTGGATCAAGCTGCTGGGCAACATCTCCTTCAACCCGATCAGCGCGCTCGCCCGCGCCACGATGCGCGAGATGTGCCTGCACGGCGGCACGCGCCGCGTCATCGAGATCATGATGAACGAGACGCTCGCCGTCGCGGCGGCACTCGGCTGCCGCCCCGACATCTCCGTCGAGCGGCGCCTGGCAGGCGCCGAGCGCGTCGGCGACCACCGCACCTCCACACTCCAGGACCTGGAGCGCGGCAAACCGCTTGAACTCGACGTGCTGCTCGCGGCCGTCGTCGAACTCGCGGAGATCACCGGGGTTCCGGTGCCGACGCTCCGCACCGTCCACGCCATCTCGGATCTGCTGGCCGACCGTATGAGGAGCGCGGCATGAGCGAGAACATGAGGAGCGCGCCGTGAACGAGAACACATGGAGCGCGCCATGAGCAGGAAACAGGACCGGGTGCCCAAGACGTACACCCGCCTCACCCACCCCCTCGTACGCGACGCGCGCGACGAGCCGCTGCGCCGGGCCACCTGGGAGGAAGCCCTGACCCGGACGGCGGCGGGCCTCCAGGCCGCACGCGGGGCGTTCGGAATGTTCTCCTGCGCCCGCGCGACCAACGAAATGAACTACGTGGCACAGAAGTTCGCCCGCGTGGTGATGGGCACGAACAACGTCGACTCCTGCAACCGCACCTGCCACGCGCCCAGCGTCGCGGGCCTCTCCGCGGCCTTCGGCTCGGGCGGCGGCACCTCGTCCTACGAGGAGGTCGAGCACACCGACCTGATCGTGATGTGGGGCTCCAACGCCCGCTTCGCGCACCCGATCTTCTTCCAGCACGTCCTGAAGGGGATCAGGAACGGCGCCCGTATGTACGCCGTCGACCCGCGCCGCACCAAGACCGCCGAGTGGGCGGAGAGCTGGCTCGGGCTGAACGTCGGCACGGACATCCCGATGGCGCACGCGATCGGCCGCGAGATCATCCACGCGGGCCTGGCCAACCGGGCGTTCATCGAGCGGGCGACGTCGGGCTTCGAGGAGTACGCGGCCCTGGTCGAGCCGTGGACACTTACGCTCGCCGAGAAGGTGACGGGCGTACCGGCCGCCGCCATCAAGGAGTTGGCGCACGCCTACGCGCGCGCCGAGCGGGCGCAGCTGTGCTGGACGCTCGGCATCACCGAGCACCACAACGGTACGGACAACGTCCGCGCCCTGATCAACCTCTCGCTCCTGTCCGGTCACGTGGGGCGCTACGGCTCGGGCCTGCAGCCCCTGCGCGGGCAGAACAACGTGCAGGGCGGCGGCGACATGGGCGCGATCCCCAACCGCCTGCCCGGCTTCCAGGACATCCTCGACCCGGATTCGCGGATGAAGTTCGAGACGGCGTGGGACACGGTCATCGAGCCGCGCTACGGGCTGAACCTGACGGAGATGTTCGAGGCGATGGAGGGGGGTTCGCTCAAGGCCGTCTACTGCATCGGTGAGAACCCCGCGCAGTCGGAGGCGGACAGCGAGCAGGCGATGCGGCGGATGCGGGCCCTGGACTTCTTCGTGGTCCAGGACATCTTCCTGACCAAGACCGCCGAGTTGGCCGATGTCGTCCTTCCGGCGACCGCCGCCTGGGCGGAGACCGACGGCACGACGACCAACAGCGAGCGGCGCGTGCAGCGGGTGCGCAAGGCCGTGCGGCCGCCCGGTGAGGCGCGCGAGGACATCGACATCCTCTGCGACCTCGCCGAACGACTCGGCCACGACTGGAAGTACGCGGACGCGCAGGCGGTCTGGGACGAGCTGCGGGCGGTGTCGCCCGACCACTGGGGCATGACGTACGACCGTCTGGAGTCGCTGCAGGGCATCCAGTGGCCGTGCCCCTCGGAGGAACGCGTCGAACCGACGTACCTGCACGGCCGGTTGTGGGACGCGGACCCGGCACGACGCGGCGTACTGGCGCCCTTCGGGCTCGTCGCGCACGATCCGCCGGTCGACCTCACCGACGACTCCTACCCGATCCGGCTGACGACGGGGCGGCGGCTCGACTCCTACAACACCGGGGTGCAGAGCGGGAGTTTCGCCTCGCCGCTGCGGCGCGGCGAGTACGTCGAGCTGTGCCCGGAGGACGCGGAGCGGTACGGGGTCGTGGTCGGCGAGGAGGTCCGGGTGTCGTCTCGGCGCGGCTCGGTGACGGCGCCGGTGTGGGTCGACCCCGGGCTCCGCCCCGGTCTGGCCTTCATGACCATGCACTTTCCCGACGAGGTCGACACCAACCAGCTCACGATCGAGGCCAATTGCCCGATCGCGGGCACAGCGGAGTTCAAGGCGTCGGCCATACGTATCGACAAGCTGGCCGTGCCGGCGACGTGAGGTGACGTATGGATCTGCACTTCGGTGACAGCAAGCCGACGGACGAGGAGCGAGCGGCCGTCGACGCGGTGCTCGGGCCGCCCGAGTCGGCGTGGGAGGGGGCCGATGACCGCAGCGACGTGGACTTGCGGTGGGCTCGGGGTGGCCGTGCGGCGCGGGAGCGGCGGGATGAGCTGTTGCCGGGGCTGCACGCGCTCAACGACCGTGTGGGGTGGGTGAGCGAGGGGGGCCTCGACTACCTCTGCCGGCGGTTGATGGTGCCGCCGGCGGAGGGGTACGGGGTGGCCACGTTCTACTCCATGTTCTCGGTGCGGCCCCGTCCCGGGACGGTGGTGCGGGTGTGCACGGACCTCGCATGCGGGGCCTCGCTCTGCGGGGAGGTGGAGGCGCGGCTCGCCCCGGAGTCCGGGGTCACTGTCGAGCGAAGCCCCTGCCTGGGCTTGTGCGAGCGGGCTCCCGCTGCGTTGGTGGTGCGGGCCGGTTCGCCTGCGGCGCATTCCTCCCCCACCCCGCCCCTTCCCGAAAACCCGCTGGCGCGGGGGCCTGGGGTGACAGCAAATCGCCTTGACGGCTCGTCCTCAAACGCCGGACGGGCTGAAAGACCACGGCCGGGCGAGGGGGCCTCAGCCCGTCCGGCGTTTGAGGACGAACTCGGCGGAGCCGGTGATCAACGGCAACCAAGGCCCCCGCGCCAGAGCGGCCCCGCGGCGGAGCCGCAAATGTCACAGCCGGGAAGGGGCGGGGTTGGGGAGAAGACCTACGTCACCGCAACCGTCGCCCCCGCCACACCCGAGACCCTCACCCAAGCCGCCCTCACCCCGGAGACCGCCCCTGCCGAGCCCCCGGCGGAACTCGCCGTCCCCCAAGCAGGCCAAGAAGGCCTCCTGCTGCTCAGCAGAATCGGCACCGTGGACCCGTCGTCCCTGGACGACTACCGCGCCCACGGCGGCTACACCGCCCTCCGCACCGCCTTCGCCATGGGTCCCGCCGCCGTCATCCGCGAAGTCACGGACTCCGGCCTCCTCGGCCGAGGCGGTGCCGCCTTCCCCACGGGAAGAAAGTGGCAGGCCACCGCCTCGCAGCCGGACCACCCCCACTACCTCGTCTGCAACGCGGACGAATCCGAGCCCGGCACCTTCAAGGACCGGGTGATCATGGAGGGCGACCCGTACTCGCTCATCGAGTCGATGACCATCGCGGGGTACGCGACGGGCGCCCACCTCGGCTACCTCTATCTCCGCGGCGAGTATCCCCGCGCCCTTGAGCGGCTCACCCACGCCATCACGGAGGCACGCGCGCGTGGCCTTCTCGGGGACGACGTCCTCGGGCAGGGGTACGCCTTCGACATCGAGATCAGGCGCGGCGCCGGCGCCTACATCTGCGGTGAGGAGACCGCCCTCTTCAATTCCATCGAGGGGTACAGAGGAGAGCCACGGTCCAAGCCGCCCTTCCCCGTGGAGAAGGGTCTCTTCGGCAAACCCACCGCCGAGAACAACGTCGAGACCCTCGTCAACGTCCTCCCCATCCTCACCATGGGCGCGCAGGCCTACGCCGCCATCGGTACGGAGAAGTCCACCGGGCCCAAGCTCTTCTGCGTCTCCGGCAGCGTCGAACGCCCCGGTATCTACGAGCTCCCCTTCGGCGCCACCCTCGGCGAGCTCCTCACCCTCTCCGGGAAGCCGGACAACCTCCGCGCGGTCCTCCTGGGCGGCGCGGCCGGAGGCTTCGTACGGCCCGACGAGCTCGACATCCCGCTCACCTTCGAGGGGACGAGGGAGGCGGGCAGCACGCTCGGCTCCGGCGTCGTGCTCGTCCTGGACGACACCGTGCCGCTGCCCCGCGTCCTGCTCCGTATCGCCGAGTTCTTCCGCGACGAGTCCTGCGGTCAGTGCGTGCCCTGCCGGGTCGGCACCGTCCGGCAGGAGGAGGCCCTGCACCGCATCGTCGAGCGGACGGGGGCGGAGGCCGCGGGTGACATCGCGCTCCTGCGCGAGGTGGGGCGGACCATGCGGGACGCCTCGATCTGCGGGCTCGGCCAGACCGCGTGGAACGCCGTGGAATCCGCCATCGACCGCCTGGGGGCGTACAAGTGAGTGCCGTACCGCTGGGAATCCCGCGCCGTCTCGTCGAGTTCACGCTTGACGGGCAGGACGCCAGAGTGCCCGAGGGGTCGACCATCCTGGATGCCTGCCGGGCCGCGGGCAAGGATGTCCCGACCCTCTGCGAGGGCGACACCCTCACCCCGAAGAACGCCTGCCGAGTGTGTGTCGTCGAGGTCGAGGGCGCCCGGACCCTCGCCCCGGCCTGCTCGCGCCGTGCCGAGCCGGGTATGAGCGTCCTCACGGACACCGAGCGGACCCGGCACAGCCGGAAGGTGGTGCTCGAACTCCTCGCCTCGTCCGTCGACCTGTCGACCACACCGAAGGTCGCGGGCTGGCTGAAGGAGTACGAGGCCGAGCCCGACCGTTTCGGTCCGGACGCCGCGCGGCTCAACGAGGAGCCCAGGGTCGACAACGACCTGTACGTCCGCGACTACGACAAGTGCATCCTCTGCTACAAGTGCGTCGACGCCTGTGGTGATCAATGGCAGAACACGTTCGCCATCTCCGTGGTGGGCCGTGGCTTCGACGCCAGGATCGCCGTCGAGCACGACGGGCCGCTGACCGACTCCGCGTGCGTGTACTGCGGGAACTGCATCGAGGTCTGCCCGACCGGGGCGCTGAGCTTCAAGTCCGAGTTCGACATGCGGGCCGCCGGGACCTGGGACGAGGAGCGGCAGACCGAGACGACGACGGTGTGCGCGTACTGCGGAGTCGGCTGCAACCTGACCCTGCACGTGCAGGACAATGACATCGTGAAGGTCACCTCGCCGCACGACAATCCGGTGACCCACGGCAACCTCTGCATCAAGGGCCGTTTCGGCTACCAGCACGTACAGAACCGGGACTGATCGACATGGGACGAGTCACGGAGCGCCGTCGCGTCATCCGCATCAGGGACGGGGCCGTCACCGAGCGCCCCGACACCCTCGTCGCGGAGGAACCGCTGGAGATCCGGCTCAACGGAAAGCCCCTGGCCATCACCATGCGCACGCCCGGTGACGACTTCGCGCTCGCGGCGGGCTTCCTGGTGAGCGAGGGGGTGCTCGGCTCCGCGGACGAGCTCCAGTCCATCGTCTACTGCGCCGGGGCCACGGCCGACGGCGTGAACACGTACAACGTGGTCGACGTGAAGACCGCTCCCGGACTCGCCCTGCCCGACATCACCCTCGAACGCAACGTCTACACCACGTCGTCCTGCGGCCTGTGCGGCAAGGCGAGTCTGGACGCGGTCCGCACGACGGCTCGGTTCCCGATCGCCGACACTCCCCCGGTCCGGCTCGAAACGGAGCTCCTCGCGTGCCTCCCCGACCGGCTGCGCGCGGCGCAGCGCGTCTTCGACCGGACCGGGGGCCTGCACGCGGCGGCGCTCTTCTCGGAGGACGGTGAACTCCTCGACATACGGGAGGACGTGGGCCGCCACAACGCGGTCGACAAGCTCGTCGGACGTGCCCTCCAGGAGGGCAGGCTGCCCCTGTCGCGGGCGGTGCTCCTGGTCTCCGGACGTGCCTCGTTCGAGCTGGCCCAGAAGGCGGTGATGGCGGGCATTCCGGTGCTCGCCGCCGTCTCCGCGCCGTCGTCACTCGCCGTCGATCTGGCCGCCGAGACGGGCCTGACGCTGGTCGGCTTCCTGCGCGGCTCCTCCATGAACGTGTACGCGGGCGAGCACCGGATCGCCATGCGGGCCGCGGCCTCCCAGGGCTGACCGGCCGCTCCCCGCTGCACGGCGGCGGGGCCCCGACCGGCGGGGAGCGCCCCCTGCGCCGTCGGGGTCCCCGTCCCGCCGTGCCATGGCGCCCTCGCTATGCCCCCTCGGTGCCCGAGATCCGAGTGAGCAGGCCCAGGAACTGCCCCCGCTCGGCGGCCGAAAGAGGCGCCAGGAGCGCGTCGTTGGCCAGCCGCGCCACCTCGGCACAGCGGTCGAGGGTCCGCTCGCCGTCCTCCGTGATCGTGATCGCGTTCTTGCGGCGGTCGGCGGGGTCGGGCGTGCGCACGACGAACCCGGCGTCCTGCAGCTCATTGATGACGCCGACCAGGTCCTTGGGGTCGAGCGAAATGCTGCGGCCGAGTGCCGCCTGCGCGACAGGACCCTGATCGGCGACGGCGGAGAGCACCACGTGGTGCCACATCTTCATTCCCTCACCCGACAGGGCTTCGGCGACGAGGCCCCGGCCCCGGGCCGCCGCGCGGCCGAGCAGCCAACTGGGGAGGGTGCGGATACCGCTGGGTGCGGGCGGGGTCGTGGGCATGGGGCGAGCCTATCCGAGAATCATTGGACTTCCCAACGAAAACACGCGTACCGTTGGCGCCCCCAATGAATTACCTCTGTGTCTGGAGTGTGCATGCGTCGCGTTCGGTACGAACACAGTGGCGGCCCCGAGGTCCTCTTCACGGAGGACGTGCCGGTTCCCGTGCCGGGGCCCGGCGAGCTCCTCGTGCGTGTCGCCGCGGCAGGGGTCACGCTCCCCGTCGTACGGAAGGTCCGTGAGCCCCGCGAGCCGATCCCGCTCGGCGGGGAGATCGCCGGAGAGGTGGTGTCCACCGGCGATGGCGTGAGCGGGTACGCGCCGGGCGACCGCGTCACGGGGCTCTGCTTCGGCCACGGCTACGCCGAGTTCGCGCTCCTGAACACCGCGATGGCGTCGCCCGTCCCGGACGGGGCGAGTGCCGTCGACGCGGTCACCCTCGTCCGCAGCGGACTCGTCGCGTACGGCGCGCTCGACTCCGCCCGCCCGGCGCCGGGTGAGGCCGCGCTGGTCACGGCGGCGGCCAGTGGAGTCGGACATCTCGCCCTGCAACTGGCAAGGCTGAGGGGCGCTTCGCGGGTCGTGGGAGCCGTGTCGGCGGGCGGAGCCGGTTGCGGCAAGGCGGACTTCCTGCGCTCGCTCGGCGCCGACGAGGTCATCACGTACGACGAAGAGAAGTGGGGCGAGCCCGTCGACTACGTCCTCGACGCGGTCGGCGGCGAGCTGCTCACGCCCGCGGTGCGGGCACTCGCGCCGCACGGGCGGCTCGTCGCCTACAGCTCGGGCGGCGGCACCGTCCAGGCGTACGACCTGCTCGTGGGCGCGAAGTCGGTCATCGGCTTCCAGATGGCGCTCATCGCGCGCGGGAGGCCCAGGGTGTACGAGACGTGGCGACGAGAGCTGTGGCGGCTCTTCGCGACGGGCGAGCTTCGCCCCGCCGTGCACGCCGAGTTCGCACTCGAGGACGCGGCGAAGGCGCATGCGGTGATCGAGGCGCGGGGCAATCTCGGGAAAGTCATATTGATTCCCTGAGCCTGACCAGGCCGCGCCCATTCGTGCCACGCACGCTTCTTGTGGGGTGTCGAAGCATCCAACTAGCGTCTGAGGCGCGAACGTTGGACGTGGGATGTCAGGATGTCAAGTCACCTCGAAGGGTGGGCCGCGTCATGCCATCAGCTCTCCGTTTACGCCTCAGATCCCTCCGCACCACCACGGCCGCCTTGACCGTCGTCGCCGTCGGGGCCCTGCTCCCGGGGCCCTCGGCGCAGGTGGCGCCGGACGCCCGTTCGGCGGAGTTCGAACAACAGGTGCTCTTCAAGGCCTCGCAGGACCCCGGGTATGCCTGCTACCGCATTCCCGCCGTGGTGAAGACCGTCAAGGGCACGCTCCTCGCCTTCGCCGAGGGGCGGGTGAACGACTGCAGTGACGCGGGCGACATAGACATCGTCCTCAAGCGGTCGCACGACGGCGGCCGCACCTGGAGTCCGCTGCAGATCGTGAACGAGGGCGCGGGCGACACGCACGGCAACCCCGCGCCGCTCGTGGACCGCAGGACCGGCCGCATCCTCCTTGCGGAGACATACAACACCGGCCGCACGGACGGCGGGAACTGCGCCGTCCCCTGCGACCGCACCCCGCACCTCCAGTACAGCGACGACGACGGACGCAGCTGGTCGGCGCCGCGTGACCTGAGCGACCAGATCCTGCCGAAGGACTGGAACTCCTGGTACGCCACCGGGCCCGTGCACGGCCTCCAGCTGACCCGCGGCCGGCACGCTGGGCGGCTTGTCTTCACCGTCAACACCGAGACATGGAACGGCAGTCGGGTCACCGCGAACCACGCGGCCCTGATCGTCAGCGACGACGGCGGCGACAACTGGAGGATCGGCGCCAAGGATTCGTACCCGATACCGGCCGACGGCACGTTCCGGCAGAAGCCGTCGGAGATGACCATCACGCAACGGCCGGACGGCGCGGTCTACGTCAGCGGGCGCGAGCAGGACGGCACCGACCTCGGGCATCGCACCCACACGGTCAGCCGCGACGGGGGTGACTCCTTCGTCGCGCCGTTCAAGGCCATTCCCGATCTCTACACGCCCCAAGTACAGGGCTCCACGCTCCAGTTCGGCAAGCGGATGCTGCTCGCCTGCCCGGGTGACCCCGACCGCCGCCGCACGATGCAGATCCGCTCGTCCTACGACGGCGGCCGCACCTGGGACAGCGTCGACCGCGGCACGACGGTCACCACGGACTGGTCCGGCTACTCGGACATGGTGCGGGCCGACGGCGCACACGTGGGCCTGATGTACGAGGGCGGAGCGGTCGACGCACGCGACGAGATCCGCTTCGCGCGCTTCACCGAGGACTGGCTGCAGCCGCGCCGGGGCCCGGATCCGACAACCGGCGACCGCGCGCCGCGCGCGAAGGCGGCTGCCGTGCTCGGCGGGGCGTCCACCACCGACGGGCGGTTCGGCAAGGCCGTCGCCTTCGACGGCTCGAATGATGCCGTACGTCTGCCCTATCGCGATCAACTCCCGCTCGGCGCAAAGGACTTCACGGCCTCGTTGTGGTTCCGGTACTCCGCGACCAGTGGTGAACAGCCGCTGCTCTGGATGGGCGGCATCGGCACCAACCAGCCGCAGGTGTGGCTGCGCGGCGAGCCCGCGAGCAACCGTGTCACGGGCCTGATCACCACGCGTGAGGGCTCCTCTCCTCCCAGGTCCGCCTCCGTGCGCACCACGGGTGCCTACAACGACGGCCAGTGGCACCACATCGCACTGCGTCGCGGCGGCGGACAGCTGACGCTGTCCGTCGACGGCACGCGGATCACCACCGCCGACGTCCCGGGCACGGTCTCCCGCACCTCCGGGTACGGCTTCCACGTCGGTCAACGAGTCGACAGTCGCGCCCACTTCAACGGATCCATCGATGAAGTGCGAGTCTTTGACCGCGCGTTGAGCGACGCCGAGCTGGCCTCGCTCGGTACTGACGGCGCGACCAAGGCCCCTGTGACGCGGGACACCGTCGCATGGCTCCCCATGGACCGCATCCGCGGGAGCAACTAACGTCCCGCACGTGTCCGCCGACCAAGGTCCATGCCGAGGCTGGGGCGCGCGCAGGACCTGGATCGTCCTGCTGCTCGCCCTGGCCTGCGCGGCCGTGCTGCTCACCGCCCTCCCGGACGACCGGGAGGGCGGCGACGCATGTGAGGCGCGCACCGTCTCGTCCTGGACCGCCGACGACAAGGTCACCGGGGCCTTCGCCCGCTACGGCGACGACACGGCCCGGGCGGACGACTGGACCGGCGGCGACGGCACGCATTCGGTGCGGCTGCCGGACGGGCGTCTCCTTTGGCTGTTCTCCGACACCTTCCTCGGCCAGGTGCACGCCCCGCCCAACCCGGTGGGCCAGCCGCACACCTGGCGCGACGCGACCGCGCCCATGGTGCGCAACTCGGCCGTGGTGATGTCGCGTTCGGGCACCCTGCAGCGCACCCTGCCCGCCCCGCTCTTCCCCGACCCCGCACCGCAGCAGTGGCGCTGGCCGGTCGCCGCGAAGGTGGAGCCCCGCTCCCCCGGCTCGTCCGACAAGGTCGTACGCGTCCTGCTGTGGACCCGCGCCACCGGCTCGGGCCCGTGGATCTACGGGGTGCCGACCGCCACCGAGGTCGCCACGCTCTCCCTGCCCGGTCTGCGTGTCGAGGGCATCGTCAAGGTCTCCGACCAGAGCGCCGTGCGGGACCTCGACAAGCGTGTCCTGTACGGCACGACGACGGTCGACGACGGCGACTGGACGTACGTCTTCGGCGGCAACGACGGCAAGGCGGTCGCGCGCCCCGCCTCGCACGCCTATGTGGCACGCGTCCCCAAGGGCAGGCTGGCGGAGCCCGGCGCGTGGCGGTACTGGGACGGCGGGGACTGGACGGATTCGGGGAAACCGCGGGCTGTGCTCGGCGACGGCCAACGCAAGGGTGTGGGCAGCGCGTTCACCGTGGTGCGCGTGAAAGGGACGTACGTCCTGTTCACGATGGCCGCGGGGACCGAGGGCCTGACCACCGTGACCTCCTACTGGGCGTGCTCGCCCACCGGCCCCTGGCACGGCCCCGCGAAGGGCTTCGCGCCGCCCCTGCCGAAGGACGGCTCCACCGAGCAGGACATGGCCGCGTACAACCCCCAGGCGCATCCCGCGCTCAGCGAGAACGGGCGGCTGTTGCTCAGTTACGACGTCAACTGGCTGGACGCGGCGCCCGCGAGCGCGCAGGCGAACGTCAGCCGGAACGTGTCCCTGTACCGACCGCGGTTCGTGTCCGTTCGGCTGGCGACGGCTCAGTGATGAAGTCCTCGGGGTCGCGCGAGCGCCGCTTGGCGATCACCGCACAGACCATCAGCTGCATCTGGTGGAAGAGCATCAGGGGCAGCACGGCGAGCGAGGCGTGGGCACCGAACAGGACGCTCGCCATGGGCAGTCCGGCCGCGAGGGACTTCTTCGACCCGGCGAACTGGATGGCGATGCGGTCCCCGCGGCCGAAGCCCATCTTCCTGGCCCCGTACCAGGTGAGGGCGAGCATCACGGCGAGCAGTACCGCCTCCACGCCGAGCAGCGCCCCGAGCCGCAGCGGCGTCACCTGGTGCCAGATGCCCTGCACCATGCCCTCGCTGAACGCGGTGTAGACGACGAGCAGGATCGAGCCGCGGTCGACAAGGCTCAGCACCTTCTTGTTCCGAGCGATGAAGCGGCCGATCCACCGGCGCAGGAACTGGCCTGCGAGGAACGGCACGAGGAGTTGGAGCACGATCTTCAGGACCGAGTCCGCGGAGAACCCGCCCCCGCTGTTGCCGAGCAGGGCGGCGGCGAGCAGCGGTGTGAGGACGATGCCCGCGAGTGAGGAGAAGGAGCCCGCGCAGATCGCCGCGGGGACGTTGCCGCGCGCCATGGAGGTGAAGGCGATCGACGACTGGATCGTGGAGGGCACGAGCGTCAGGAAGAGGAACCCGCTGTAGAGGGCGGGCGTCAGGACGTAGGGAACGAGCCCCTTGGCCGCGAGTCCGAGCAGCGGGAAGAGAAGGAACGTACAGGCGAGGACGGTGACATGAAGCCGCCAGTGCTTGAGCCCGTCCAGTGCCTCACGGGTGGAGAGCCGTGCTCCGTAGAGGAAGAACAGGAGCGCCACGGCCCCGGTCGACGCCCCGCCCGCGATGTCGGCGCCCATGCCGCGCGCGGGCAGCAACGCGGCGATACCTACTGTGCCGAGCAACGCCAGGATGTAGGGGTCGATCGGCATCCAGGTGGGCCAGCTCGGGCGTTTCACTTCGCTCCATCGGTTCGGTTCATGTCGTGCCCTCTCGATGATCCTCCTGATCACCGCGATCGGGAATCCCGGATACCGCTCTGACTGTCATCACGTTCCGCGATAACCTCGTGACCATGTACGACCCCGCTCAGCTCCGTACGTTCCTCGCGGTGGCCCAGACGTTGAGCTTCACCCAGGCCGCCCGGCGCCTGGGCCTGCGCCAGTCCACGGTGAGCCAGCACGTGCGCCGCCTGGAGGACGCCACCGGGCGTCAGCTCTTCGCTCGCGACACGCACTCCGTGGAGCTGACCGAGGAGGGCGAGGCGATGCTCGGCTTCGCGCGGCGGATCCTGGAGGTGCACGAGCAGGCGACGGCGTTCTTCACCGGGACGCGGCTCGGCGGACGGCTGCGGTTCGGGGCGTCGGAGGACTTCGTCCTGACCCGGCTCACCGACATCCTGGAGTCGTTCCGGCACGACCACCCCGACGTCGATCTGGAGCTGACGGTCGAGCTGTCCGGCACACTGCACGAGAAGCTGGACGCGGGCAAGCTCGATCTGGTCCTGGCCAAGCGGCGCCCGGAGGACCCGCGCGGCGAGCTGGTCTGGCACGACGAGCTGGTGTGGATCGGCGCCGAACGGCTGCGCCTGGACCCCGAGAAGCCGGTGCCGCTCATCGTGTTCCCGCCGCCCGGCATCTCCCGCGCGCTGGCCCTTGAGGCCCTGGAGCGCCGGGGCCGTGCCTGGCGGATCGCCTGCACGAGCGGCAGCCTGAACGGCCTCGTGGCCGCCGCGCGCGCGGGACTCGGCGTGATGGCGCACTCCCACGGCCTGATTCCGCCGGGTCTGGTCCGCGTACCGGAGCGCGCGGGCCTCCCGGAGCTCGGGGCGGTCGACTTCGTACTCCTGCACGGGGAGCGGCGGGCCTCGGCGCAGGACGCGGCGGACGCGCTCGCGGCCTCGATCCTGGCGGGCGGCGACCGGCTGCACCGGCGGCGTCAGCGGGGATAGGACCCACCTGCGGGGGCAGGGCCGGTCACCGGGGTTGGGGCCGGTACGTGAGCTGCTTGACGCGGCGCATGAAGGGAGCCGTCTCGACGTGCTGGACGCCGTCGAGCTGCCCCAGCTTCCCGCTGAGGTAGGCGTAGAGCGCGGGGGTGTCCCGGGTCACGGCCGTCGCCATGATGTTGGAGGGGCCCGCCACGGCGGTGGCGTAGGCGATCTCGGTGTGGGACGCGAGGGCCTTGCCCACCGAGTCCATGGCCCACGGAGCCGTGGTGATCCAGAGCATCGCCCCGACGTGCAGGCCGATGAGGTCGTTGGAGTACTCATGGTCGATGTAGATCGCGCCGGAGGCGAGCAGCGCGCCGAGGCGGCGCTTGACGGCCGACTCCGAACGCCCGGTCGCCCGCTGGAGTTCCGGGTAGGTCGCACGGCCGTCCTGTTCGAGCGCGGCGACGAGCGGCTCGTCCTCCGGTTCGATCCGCTGGGGCCCGTCGGTGCGGACGGCGGACGCGGGCTGCGCGGGTCGCAGGGCCGCGATCTGCTCCTCGTCCAGCGGCCCGTGCTTCATCAGCCAGCCGTCCGGACCGCCGAAGAAGCGGTGCAGCATCTGCTGGGCGCGGATGTCGACGATGTGCGGGGTGCGCGGGAGCTTGGCGAGGAGCAGCTCGTCCTGGTCGGTGCGGGTACGTGGCCGAGTGCAGCAGACGACCTCGGTGCCGCCGGCGGTGAGGCCGATCCATGCGGTGTCGTGGCGGCGTGCCAGGGCGGTGGCGATGGCGTCGGCGCCGTCGGGGGCGCAGCGCAGGCGCAGCATCCACTGGTCCTGGCCGAGCTTCTCGTGGTCCCGGACGGCGACGATCCGCAGGCTGCCGTCGGAAACCAGTCTGCGGTAGCGGCGGGCGACGGTCTGGTCGGAGACGCCGAGGACGGCGGCGATCTTGCTGAAGGACGCGCGGCCGTCGATCTCCAGCGCCTGGAGGAGCCTGGCGTCGAACGAGTCGCGCATGCCCGACGTGGGGGATTCCATTCCTGCACTGCCCATCGGTGTCGAATTCCTTCGATCTTTCGTGAGTGATGACTTGGATCGTCCGGGCGGACTCCATCGTACGAGGCACGCACACGCGTCGTACCAATCGCACGAGGAGAAATGAAGATGCGTACATGGGGGCCGCTCACAGCGGTATGCCTGGGGACGTTCATGCTGCTGCTCGACGTGACCATCGTGGTCGTGGCACTGCCGGACATGGCGAAGGCGCTGAACGCCTCGCTGAGTGATCTGCAATGGGTGATCGACGGCTACGCCCTCGCGCTCGCCGCGCTGTTGCTCGGGGTCGGCGCGGCGGCGGACGTGCTCGGCCGGCGGCGGCTCAACGTGGTGGGCACCGCGCTCTTCGCGCTCGCCTCGCTCGGCTGCGGGCTCGCCACGAACGCGGAGGTCCTGGTGGCCGCCCGCGCGCTGCAGGGGCTCGGCGCCGCCGCGATGTTCGCGACGACGCTGCCGCTGCTCGGCGCGGCCTACCAGGGGCGCGACCGGTCGGTCGCGCTCGGCGTCTGGGGCGCGGTCAGCGGGGCCGCGGCGGCCCTTGGGCCGATCGTCGGCGGGCTGCTCGCCGAGGGGCCCGGCTGGCGGTGGATCTTCTTCGTGAACCTGCCGGTGAGCGTCGCCTCGATGTGGCTGACCCTGCGCGTGGTGCCGGAGTCCAAGGGCCTTGCGGGACGTCGGGTCGACTGGGCGGGCACGGTGACGTTCGCGCTGTTCGCGGGCGCGCTGACGTACGGGGTGGTGCGGGCCGGTGCGGAGGGCTGGACTTCGGCGCCCACCGTGGCGACCCTCGCGGTCGCGGTGCTCTCGCTCGCCGCCTTCGTCGCCGTCGAACGCCGCGTCGCGCACCCGCTGCTTGACCTGAGGCTCCTGCGGATGCCCGCCTTCACGGGCGTACTGGTCGGTGCGATCGGCTACAACGCCGCCGCCTTCGGCCTGATGCCCTATCTCTCGATCTGGCTGCAGACCGTGCTCGGCATGAGCCCGGTGGCCGGCAGCCTCGTCATGCTGCCGCTGGCCGCGACCTCGTTCGTCGTGGCCGCGATCGGCGGGCGGCTGCTGCACGGGGTGCCCGCGCGCCTGACCATCGGCGTGGGCCTGCTCCTGATCGGCGCGGGCGGGGTCGCCCTCGCGGTGCTCGACGCCGCCTCGTCCTGGGGCTCGCTCGTCCCCGGGCTCACGCTCGCGGGCATCGGCACCGGCCTGGTCTCGCCCGCCCTCGGCGGCGCGGCCCTCGCGGCGGTGCCGCCGGCGAACGCGGGGACGGCGGGCGGCGCGGTCAACACGTTCCGGCAGCTCGGGTACGCGGTCGGGGTGGCCGCCTTCGGCACCGTGCTGACCTCGCGGATGCAGGACTCGCTCGGCCATGACGCGGCTCACACCGTCGCGGGGGGCGGTGCGTCTGCCATGCATGGCACGCTTTCCGATCATGCGGTGCGGGCGGCGTTCGCCTCCGGCCTGAACGCGGCGGCGGTCGTCGCGGGCGTGGTGGGTCTGGTGGCGGGAGTGGCGGTTCTGGTCATGGTGCGGTCCACGCGCACCGCACCGGAAGGGAAGGTTCCGGCACCCGCCGAGCGCGTCCTCGAAGGACAGCCACAGCCGTAACCGCTGCGTACAGATTCGGTGGAGATTACGCCACCGAAACTTACTCAACCGTAAGTATTCTGTCCCGCCTCTCCCCTTGTGGCCGCATTTAACCGGCTGACCAGCGTGGATGGTACGTACCGAGGGGTCGGTCACCCCTCTCCCGCCCGGCAGCGCGGTGGGGTACCGTCACCGGCGCTGTGCGGAGCGCCACAAGGAGCATCATTGCGCGAGTTCACGAACCCTCCGTTGGCGTCGGCGCCGCTGGTGGGCGGCCTTGCCGACGTCGTGTTCGACCATGCCCTTGAGGATCCGCTCCACGTCGCCTTCGGCCGCAAGACCGACGGCGAGTGGCGCGACGTCACATCCGCGGAGTTCCGCGACCAGGTGATAGCGCTCGCCAGGGGCCTGCTCGCCCAGGGCGTGCGCTTCGGTGACCGCGTCGCCATCATGTGCCGCACCCGCTACGAGTGGACGCTCTTCGACTACGCGCTCTGGACGGTCGGCGCCCAGGTGGTGCCCATCTACCCCACGTCCTCCGCCGAGCAGGTCTTCTGGATGCTGCACGACGCGCAGGTGTCGGCCGCCATGGTCGAGCACGAGGACCACGCGATGACGATCGGCTCGGTGATCGACCGGCTGCCGCAGCTGCGCAGGCTGTGGCAGCTGGACGCCGACGCCGTGGACGAACTGAACCGTGCGGGCCAGGACGTCGACGACGAGGTGGTCAACCGCCACCGCCGCGCCGTCACCCCCGACTCGATCGCCACGATCATCTACACCTCGGGCACGACGGGCCGCCCCAAGGGCTGTCTGATCTCCCACGCCAACTTCATGTTCGAGGCGGAGACCGTCATCCAGCGCTGGGAGCCGGTCTTCCACTCCCGGCGGGGCGACGAGGCGACGACGCTGCTCTTCCTGCCGCTCGCGCACGTCTTCGGGCGCATGGTGCAGGTCGCGGCGGTCCGCGGCCGGGTCAAGCTCGGCCACCAGCCGAGCCTGAACGCGGCGGCGCTCATCCCGGACCTGGCGGCGTTCCGCCCGTCCTTCATCCTGGCCGTGCCGTACATCTTCGAGAAGGTCTTCAACGCGGCACGGCGCAAGGCGGAGAAGGACGGCAAGACAGGGCCTTTCGACAAGGCCGTGGAGTGCGCCGTGCGGTACGCGGACGCGATGGAGGCCAAGGCCTTCGGCACCGGCCCCGGGCCTTCGGCGGCCCTGCGCATGCAGCACTCGCTCTTCGAGAAGCTCGTCTACGCGAAGGTGCGCGACGCCATGGGCGGCCGTGTGCGCCACGCGATGTCCGGCGGCTCCGGGATGGACCGACGCCTCGGCCTGTTCTTCTCGGGCGCGGGCGTCGAGATCTACGAGGGGTACGGCCTGACGGAGTCGACGGCCGCCGCGACCGCCAACCCGCCCGAGCGCACCCGCTACGGCACGGTCGGCCAGGCCATCCCCGGCACCACCGTGTACATCGCGGAGGACGGCGAGGTGTGGCTGAACGGCCGCAACGTCTTCCAGGGGTACCTCAACGACCCCAAGGCCACCGACGCGACCCTGCACGAGGGCTGGCTCGCCACCGGGGACCTGGGCGCACTCGACGAGGACGGCTACCTCACGATCACCGGGCGCAAGAAGGAGATCCTGGTGACGTCCGGCGGCAAGAGCGTCTCGCCGGGGCAGTTGGAGGAGCGGGTGCGCGACCATCCGCTGGTCGCGCAGTGCATCGTGGTGGGCAACGACCGCCCGTACATCGCGGCGCTCGTCACGCTGGACGGCGAGGCCGTCGAGCACTGGCTGACCATGCGCCGCAAGCCGCCGATGTCGCCGACGGACCTGGTGCGCGACCCGGATCTGGAGACCGAGGTGCGGCGGGCCGTGGTGGCCGCCAACACCCTTGTCTCGCAGGCCGAGTCGATCCGTACGTTCCGGATACTGGCGCACCAGTTCTCCGAGGAGCACGGGTTGCTCACGCCCTCGCTGAAGCTCAAGCGCAAGGCGATCGAGACTGCTTACTCGGCCGAGGTCGAGGCCTTGTACCGCGCTTGACTTGGGGTGCTTCAAGGCCGCCGCTTCGCGGCGGATCTCTCCCGCCCACCCACTCGGAACCCCGCATCTGACGGGCCATCATTTAATGGCGCGGTGGTTATTGACGGTTCATCAGGCCCCGCACAGAATCAGCCCCACTTCGACTTCAGGGGGCTGACCCGTGTCGCGATCGATCCGCACCATCACCGCCACCGTGGCCGCACTGCTGCTCGCCACCGCCTGCAACTCCGCCTCCAACAGCAGCGATGCGAGCGGCGGCGACAAGGCCGGCGGTTCCGTACGCGGTGTGAGCGCCGACTCCATCAAGGTCGGCGGCATCGTCTCCATGACGACCGCGAGCGGTTACAGCAAGAAGGACACCGACCTCGGCGCCAAGGCCCGCTTCGAGCGCGCGAACGCCGAAGGCGGCGTACACGGACGGAAGATCGACTACCTGGGCGCCGAGGACGACGGCCAGGACCCCGGCAAGAATCTCGCGGCGGCACGCAAACTCGTCCAGCAGGAGAAGGTGTTCGCCATCGCGCCGATGAGCTCGGTCACCTTCTCCGGCGCCGACTTCCTCCAGAAGCAGAAGGTCCCGACGTTCGGCTGGGGCACCATCCCGCCCTTCTGCGGCCCGAGTTACATGTACGGGTTCGGCGGCTGCATGGTCCCGATGCCGGGCGGCACCATCACCCAGAGCTGGCCCGAGGGCCTGAAGAAGGTGACGGACGGCTCGAAGGGCAAGTCCGTGGCCATCCTCGCCAACGACAACGACGCGGGCACCTTCGCCATCCGCACCTACAAACAGAGCTTCGCTGCGGCCGGTTACAAGGTCACGTACGCCAAGTCGACCGTGCCCGCGACCTCCGTGCCGAGCGACTGGTCGGCGTACACCAAGGAGATCCTGCGCTCCGACGGCGGCAAGGCGCCGGACGTCGTCGTCTCCGTGATGCAGACGCCGTACAACATCGGCCTGTTCACGGCCGTCAAGCGCTCCGGCTTCAAGGGTGTGATCACGGACCCGACCGACTACGACCCCGGCCTGCTTGCCAAGAGCGCGACGAAGAAGGCGCTCGACGGCGTGCACATCCTGCTGTCCTTCCAGCCGTTCGAGCAGAACACCGCCGCGATGAAGCAGTTCAAGGCGGACATCAGGAAGGCGGCGGGCGAGGACGTCCCGCTCAACATGCACATGATGACCGGCTATATGTCGGCGGATCTCTTCCTCTCGATCGCCGAGAAGGCGGGCAGGGACCTGACCGTCGACTCCTTCCAGCAGGCGGCGAACGGCTTCTCCGACAAGGACACGATGGTCGGCGACCGCAGCCTGCCCAAGGGGCAGAAGGAGTCGTTCGGCTGCGGCGCCCTCGTGCAGCTGAAGGGCGGGAAGTACTCGGTGTCGTCGCCCTTCACGTGCTACGAACCCATCCCCTTCAAGTAGAGGGGCAGGCCACTCGTGTCCGACCTGCTGGGATTCGTGCTGAGCGGTCTCGTCTCCGGCGCCCTGTACGCGCTGCTCGCGACGGGTCTCGTCCTTTCCTACTCCGCCTCCGGTCTCTTCAACTTCGCGCACGGCGCGACCGCCTACCTCTGCGCGCTCACCTTCTACGAACTCCACTCCGGCCTCGGCTGGCCCGCCGTACCGACGGCCCTCCTTCTCGTCTGCGTCGTGGCGCCCGCGCTCGGCTGGGGCCTCGACCGGATGATGTTCCGCAAGCTGGCGAGAGTGGGCGAGACCGCGCAGATCGTGGCGACGATCGGGCTGCTCGTCGCGCTGCCCGCGCTCGGCCTGTGGGCGGTGGAGCTCCTGGAGGATGCGGGGGCGTCCGTCAAGCCGGCCGAGAACCAGTTCGGGCTGCCGGGCGTGGGACCGAGCCCCGCCAGGAACTGGCAGCTCATGGACGGCGTCGGCATCGACTCCGACCAGTTGATCACGTGGGTCGCGACGGCGGTGGTCGCGATCGGCCTGTGGATCCTGATGCGGCACACGCCGCTCGGGCTGCGGCTGCGGGCCGTGGTGGACAACCGCTCGCTCGTGGAGCTGCGGGGCATGAGCGCGGACCGGCTCTCGTCGGTGGCGTGGATGCTGTCGTCGGGGCTCGCGGGGCTCGCGGGTGTGCTGGCCACTCCCCTGCTCGGTCTTTCCTCGCACGACTTCACCCTGTTCCTGTTCGTGTCGGCCACGGCCGCGGTGCTCGGGCGCTTCATGTCGATCCCGCTGGCGTTCGCGGGCGGGCTGGGACTGGGCGTGCTGCAGAACCTGGTCGCCGGGTACGCCGACTTCGCGGAGAAGATCACCGGGTTCCGTACGGCGGTGCCGTTCCTCATCCTCTTCGCCGGGCTGCTCCTCATGACACGCCGGCAGCGGACAGCGGGCACGGCTGCGGTGGACGCGCCGCCGATCGACTATCTCGCCGGGAAGTCGTGGCCGCGCAGGTGGGGGCCGTGGGCGGTGGGGGCTGCGCTGCTCGCCCTGTCGTTCTACACGGTCACCACACCCTTCTGGAGCGGCATCCTCGCGCAGGGCCTGGCGATCTCCCTGGTCTTCATCTCCTTCACCGTGGTGACGGGCCTTGGCGCGATGGTGTCCCTGGCGCAGGCGACGTTCGTGACGGGCGCGGCGCTCGTGGCGGGCCTGTTGATGAGCCACGGGTGGCCGTTCATCGCGGCGGCGCTGGTGGGGACGTGCGGGGCGGCGGTGCTCGGCGCGCTTGTCGCGCTGCCCGCGCTGCGCCTCGGCGGCCGGTCGCTGGCGCTCGCCACGCTCGCCCTGGCCTTCCTGGCCGATCAAGTCCTCTTCCAGATGGGGTGGTTGAGGAACGGCGACACCGGGTGGGAGATACCACGCGCCGTCTTCGGCCCGGTCGACCTGAGCGACGACCGTGCGATGGGCGTGGCGATGGTCGTCCTCGTGGCGGTGGCCGTGGCGGCGTTGAGTGCGCTGCGGGGGTCGGCGACGGGGCGGGCGATGCTGGCGGTGCGGTCCGCTCCGGCGGCGGCGATGGCCTCCGGGGTCTCGGTGGTGCGGACGAAGCTGCTGCTTTTCACGTTGTCGGCGGGGCTCGCCGGGTTCGGTGGCGTGATGTACGCGTCGTTCAACACCCGGATCACCGCCACGGACTTCACCGCGATGACGGGGCTCGTGTGGCTCGCGGTGGTGGTGGCCGCGGGGGTGCGCAGGCCGCAGTTCGCGGTGGTGGCGGGCCTGGTCTTCGCCATCGTGCCGCACTTGGTCGCCGACTACGTGACGGAGTCCGTGCAGCTGCCGGTGATTCTGTTCGGGTTGGCGGGGTTGGCGTTGGCCAATGATCCGGATGGGTACTGCGCTGCGGTTTCGGTGCGGTTGCATCGCAGGCGCGTGGCGGAGGTTCCAGCCCGTCCGGCGTTCGAGGACGAACTCGGCGGAGCCGGTGATCGACGGCCACCGCGGATGCACGCTCAGCAGGTGGCGGGGTCTCCAGCCCGTCCGGCGTCCGAGGACGAGGCCGAAGGCCGATGCGGGGGCCCGGGGGCGCAGCCCACGGTTTCGGGAAGGGGCGGGCTCGGGGAAGAGAACCCTCCCTCCCTCGCCCTGCGTGACGTCCGCGCCGGATACGACGGCGCCCCCGTCCTCCATGGCGTGACCCTCACCGTCCACCCCGGCGAGATCGTCGCCCTGCTCGGCCCCAACGGTGCGGGCAAGTCGACGACATGCCGGGTCGCGGCAGGGCTGATCGCCCCCACCGGGGGGCAGATCCGCGTCGCCGGCGCGGACGCCACCCGCAGCGGCCCCGTCCACCGTTCCCGAGCGGGAGTCGTCCTCGCCCCCGAAGGCCGCGGCATCTTCCCCTCCCTCACCATCGAGGAGAATCTCGCCCTGCACCTCCCCGAGGGGCACGCCCGCGAAGCCGTCTACGACCGCTTCCCCGGCCTCGCCGCACGGCGAAAGGTCACCGCGGGGTCGCTCTCCGGAGGAGAACAGCAGATGCTCGCTCTCGCACCCCTCCTCCAGCGCCCGCCCAGCGTGCTGATCGCGGACGAGCCGTCCCTCGGTCTCGCCCCCCGCGTGGTCGACGAGGTCTTCCGGCTCCTCGCCGAACTCCGGGACGCCGGAACAGGGTTGCTCCTCGTGGAGGAAAAAGCCGCCGAGGTCCTCGGCATCGCCGACACCGTCGCCTACCTCGCACAGGGCCGGGTCTCCTGGTGCGGCCCGCGCTCAGCGGTCAGGGCGGACCAGCTGACCGAGGCCTACCTGGGCATCGCCGCGCAGGACGAGGACCGCACCGAAGGAGTGGGCAGGCCATGAGCGACCGCGTCCTCGAGGCCTCCGGCATCGGCGTCCGCTTCGGCGGGATCCACGCCCTCACCGGCGTGGACCTGAGCCTGCGCCCCGGCGAGGTGTGCGGCCTCATCGGCCCCAACGGCGCCGGAAAGACCACCCTGTTCGACGTCGTCTCCGGCATCCGCCGCCCCGACCGGGGGCGCGTCCTGCTCGACGGGGTCGACGTCACCCGCCGCTCGCCCGTCTGGCGTGCCCGCCACGGCATGCGCCGCACCTTCCAGCGCCAGCAGCTCTTCGGGCAGCTCACGGTCGCCGACAATCTGCTCGTCGCGCAGGAGTGGCGCGGCGGCGGTGGCGGGTTCGCCGCCGATCTCCTTGCGGCGCCCACCCGGCGTACGCAGGAGAAGGACAGACGGGCTCGTGCCTCAACCGTGCTGCGCGAGTGCGGACTTGAGGCTCTGTCCGAGGAGTACGCGGGCGCTCTGCCTGTCGGCCGGGCCCGCATGGTGGAACTGGCACGCGCGGTGGCGGACCCGCCCACAGTGCTGCTCCTGGACGAGCCCGCCTCCGGGATGACGGCCGACGAGCGAGGCCAGCTGTCGGCCGTCATCCGGCACCTCGCCGACGAGGAGAACTGCGCCGTGCTCCTGGTGGAGCACAACGTCGCCTTCGTGATGGAACTCTGCGCCCGCGTGGTGGTCCTCGACCTCGGCGCTGTCCTGGCCGAGGGCACGGCGGCCGAGGTGCGCGCGGACCCGAGGGTGCGGGACGCGTACCTCGGGACCACCGCGGCGTAGCGGGGTATTCGACCGTCGTTCACATGAGTGTTCGATGTTCAGCGATGTGCCCTAGAGTCGATGCATGACGGAACGCGATCAATGGTGCGGACCGAGAATCGCCCGGAAGATCGCCCGGTCCTCACCCGGGAGTGGCCAAGGAATGCAGCACCGCATCTGATCGTTGACCATGGGAGTACCACCCGACGACTTAAGGATCGAAAGCTCGTGAGCAAGGTCCCCCCGATCATCCTGAACAATGGCGTCAAGATGCCGCAGCTCGGTTTCGGCGTCTGGCAGGTCCCGGACGCCGAGGCCGAGTCCGCCGTCGCGACGGCGCTGGAGGCCGGGTACCGCAGTATCGACACCGCGGCCGTCTACGGCAACGAAGAGGGCACCGGCAAGGCCATCGCCGCTTCGGGCATCGCCCGCGATGAGCTCTTCGTCACGACGAAGCTCTGGAACACCGACCAGGGCTACGACGCGACGCTCCGCGCCTTCGACGCGTCCCTGGAGAAGCTCGGCCTCGACCACGTGGACCTGTATCTGATCCACTGGCCGCTGCCCTCGAAGGGCCTCGCCGTGGACACGTACAAGGCCTTCGAGAAGATCCAGGCCGACGGCCGCGCCAGGTCCATCGGTGTCTCGAACTTCCTGCCCGAGCACCTGGAGCAGCTGCTGGCCGAGACGTCGGTCATCCCGGCGGTCAACCAGATCGAGCTCCACCCGCACCTCCAGCAGCGCGCCTCCCGCGCGTTCCACGCGGAACAGGGCATCGCCACGGAGGCCTGGTCCCCGCTCGGTCAGGGCAAGGGCCTCCTCGAGGTCCCGGCGATCGTCGCGATCGCCCAGAAGCACGGCCGCACGCCGGCCCAGGTCGTCCTGCGCTGGCACGTCCAACTGGGCAACGTGGTGATCCCCAAGTCCGTGACACCGTCCCGGATCAAGGAGAACATCGACGTCTTCGGCTTCGAACTCGACCCCGAGGACATGGCCGCGATCAGCGCGCTGAACGAGGACCGGCGACTTGGGCCGGATCCGGCGACGTTCGACGTGGTCTGAGCTTTCCTTGTCACTTTCCTTGTGAGAGGCCCTGGCCCGGTCTTCAGGAGCCGAGCTC
Organism: Streptomyces sp. NPDC033180; assembly: GCF_055577645.1. NCBI lineage: Bacteria > Bacillati > Actinomycetota > Actinomycetes > Kitasatosporales > Streptomycetaceae > Streptomyces > Streptomyces sp. NPDC033180. The sequence goes on from NZ_JBVIPU010000007.1 coordinate 275,209, forward strand.
CTGCCACTGGGCCAGGGTCTCGTGCGCCGCGGCTGTTTCCGCGGCGTCCTCGCCGAGTTCGCGGGCAAAGCCCTCGGCGGCCCGGCTCAGTTGGCTGATGGCGCCCTCCATGTCACCGTCAGCGGCGAGGGCACGTGCGAGGTGTGATCTGGCCTCGTGGGTCCGGAGATGGTCCTCGCCCAGTGAGCTTTTCAGGGAAGCCAGTGCCGCTTGTTGCAGCACGATCGCCGCTTCCGGCTCTCCGGCCCGCCGGTAGGCCTCCGCGAGTTGCTGGCGTGTTCGCAGGGTTCCCGGGTGCACGTCGCCGAGACTGGTCACGCGTTCGTCCAGTGTCGTTTCCAGCAGGGTGATCGCGCGCCGCGCTTCTCCGACGTCCAGCAGCGCTTCGGCCAGGTCGCTGTACGTCCTACGGGTCTCGACATGCGCCTCCCCCAGGACGCTGATCCGTTTGGCCAGCGTCCGTTCGTACAACGCGATCGCCTTCTCCCTGATCCCACCGCGCCGGTAGGTCTCCGCCAGCGCCGCCGCCGCACGGAGAGTCTCCGGGTGCTCGTGGCCCAGGGCCTCACCTCTGGTGGACAGGGCCTCCTCGTACAGCTGAATCGCGCGCTCCGGGTTCTCGTCCAGCACACAGGCCCGGGCCAGTTGATTTTTCAGACGCAGTGTTTGCGGATGCACTTCCCCCAGCGCTTCGGTGCTGTGCGGCAGCGCCTCCTCGTACAGCTCCACCGCCTGACGCAGAGCGCCTTCGCGTTCGTACACCCCGGCCAAGGCCGCCAGAGCCGTGAGCGTGCGCGGATGTCCCTCCCCCAGGACTTCCCGGAGGCCGGCCACCACCTGCACGAGCTCGTCCACCGCCCCCAACGTGTCCCCCACTCTGTCGAGCGCGAGAGCCAGCTCCCCGCGGACGGTGAACGTGGCCGGGGCCGAGTCGCCCCAGGTCCGCTGGTGAGCGGTCAGCGCTTCCTGGTATGCGGCCACCGCACGGTCCCACGCTTCGTCCGCCAGGTAGGCACCCGCGAGCCGTGCCAGCACCGGAGGGGTCGCCGGATGGTCCGCGCCCAGGCTCCGGACCGCGAGGGCGCGGGTGGCCTCCAGCTCCCTGATCGCCCGTCTCGTCGCTCCAGTCGCCAGGTACGCGCCGGCGAGTTCCGCTCGCAGCGCGAGCCTCTCGGGGTCGTCCTCCGCCACCCCCGCCCTGTCCATCGCGGCCCGTACCTCCCGGTACCGTTCAAGACCCCGCGCCGTGTCACCCGATGACACATACGCTCCGGCAAGCCATGTCGTGGCGCGGCGTGCCAGAGGATCTTCCGCTCCCAGGATTCTGCGCAGGGACTCCGACGCTCTCCGCAGGAAGTTCAGGGCTTGTTCCAACTGGCCTTGCGCCATGAGGAAGTGTGCGGTCGCCGCCAGCAGAGAGCCGAATTCCACGTCGTCGTCCTCGGGCGAGTCATGGTCGGCGAACGCCTCGATGTGCGGGAGGAGAGCACGCCAGCGGGGCCAGAGCGCCGGATCGTCCGCATCGCGGGGGAGCGCTTGCTTGAGCCATCGCGTCGCCACCTGACGGGCCGCCCGAATCTCATGCTCGTCGCGTCCGCCCTGGTGGCCGGAATCCCAGACGCGGGCGATGGAAGCGGTGAGACGAGGCACACTGACCGTCCCGGCCCGGGACTCGACCAGACCCAGGCTCGTCAGAATTTCCATCGCGTCCGCGACCTGTGACGGTGTGAAATGGAACCGGGTCATCAGGTCCAGAAGGTCCGCGGGTATGGGTTCGGAGCCGTACCAGGCCAGGATCTGCATGAGTTTCCTCGACGCCGGATCGTTGACGGCTCGCAGGCGTTGCCTGAGGCTGTCGACGATGCTGAGCGACTGCGGTCCCTCGCCCTCGGCCTCCCCCGGCTCGTCCTGTCGCACAGCGATCATGGCGTGGTACGCATCGATGGAAATGCCTGATCCCGCGATGTAGGCGGCTGCCTGCGCCACTGCCAGCGGAAAGCGCCCGAGCTCTTCGCACAAGAGCTCCACCTCCCCAGGGTCCCCGTCCGCCCTCTGGTTGAACATCGCGACAGCTTCGGCCAGTTCGGGCACTTCGAGCGCCATGGGCGAGGCGGTCCTCTCCCAGCCAGTGCTCAGGCGGCTGGTGATCAGGACGATCCCGTTCGTACCCAGGCGGGACAGGAGAACGCGTACGTCCTCGGGGTTCTCCACGCCGTCGAAGACGAGGACCCAGTCCTCGTGCGAGGTCAGCCACTGCAGGGCCCACTCCCAGCGCCCTTCCCCCGCCAGGAAGTCCGGCACCGAGGGCTGCAGGGCGCGGGTGAGGCCGGAGAGACCCTTCACGATCGAAGCGGGCGAGTCCGCGCGCACCCACCACACCGGCCCCATGCTGCCGGCCCGTGCCACCCCCGCCGCCCACTCCGCCGCCAGACAGGTCTTGCCCCCGCCCGCCGCCCCGTGGAGGGCAATCCGGCGGGGCACCGAGAACTCTGGTCGCACGGTGAACAGAGCCCGGTCCAGGCGCTCCAGCACGTCTCTTCTGCCGACGAACTGATCCAGTGCCACCACGTTCGTCAGGCCGGACGGGCTCGCAACGGTCGCGGGCGGGTCGAAGCCGCCGAGCGGGGACGGCGATCGGACCGGGGAGCTCCCACGATCGGTGTCGTACGGATCCGGCACCGCCCCGCCGGCGGCGCTCCCCTCGCCCACCGGCCGCTCAGCCACCCGGATCGCCCGGCCCCGCAGCAGCCCCAACGCCTCCTCGCTCACCATCGCGAAGGGCCGGCCCGCGTCCCCGAGCGCCCGGCCCCCTGTCCCCTCCGGCACCGGCACGACCGCCCTGAAGGCGCGGGTCATCGAACCGGCTCTGGTCTCGATCTCCGCGCCGAGCCGGTCCAGCAGCTCGGCGACCGCGAGTGACTCGGGGCGGGGCAGGGTTTCCAACAGGGCACGTCTCGCACCCGGTACGAAGTCGTACAGGCCCCGCTCCGAATCGACAGGCTCGAGGAGGCCGCTCAGGAGAACCTCGGCGAGGTCGCTGGGCCGCGAGCCCGGCGTGACCCGCTGCTGGATCAGCCGCATCACCGGCAGCGCGGGCACCGACAGAGCGACATGCGCCGCCAGGTCCACCGCCGTGGGCGACGCCGCTGCCTGAAAGCGCAGGAGCCGCTCGGTGATCGTCAAGCCCCCCTCTGCCACAAGGGGTTGACCGTGGGGTGGCCGCGCCACGCTCACGTACGTCACCGCCGTGTCCCGGTGGTAATCGCCGGACGCGGTCACCAGGCCCGCCCAGTCGGCCAGCCACTCGGGAGCCAGCTCAAGGACGGGCACGGGGACCGCGTCCGCTGCGGGGCTTCCCGCCCGGCCGTCGTGCGGGGTGAAACGCAGCGCGGTGTTGGGGGCACCTGCCCGCGAGGCGATCGCCCTGCCGGGGATCGCGGGGGCCGCCGTGCGGCGCCAGAGACGTTCGGGCAGGGGCTGCAGAATGGCGGTGGGCCCCCGCTCGGCCCACAGTCGCAGGGCAGGGGCCATGCGCCCGCCCCACCAGTGCGGTCCCGAGCAGTCGCTGAGCACCAGGGTCACCTGGCGGCCCGTCGGGTCCACCATGGCAGCCGGGGCCACCGCTGGGCCCGCGGGCGAGGAGCGGACGCAGACGCCCGGGCCGAGGTCGGCCAGGTGCCGGAGCCGCACGTCCCGGAATGCGCCGGTGCGCTGCATCGCCTCGCGCAGCTCACGGGCGAGTGGACGCCACACCTCCATCGCGGGGCCCGTGTCGATGACGAGGGCCAGGCTCAGGAGGCGGTCGGTGGCGGGCACCATGACCGGGGCCAAGGGACGCAGGCCGGCGTGGAGTGCGGCACGCTCGGCCGTCGCATCCTCGTCCAGGATGCGGCGGCGCCGGTCGGGCACACGCTGCTTGAGCGGCCGCAGGGCGCGCTGGATCTCCAGTTCGTGGCGCAGGGCATGGGGAGCCGGGACCAAGATGTCCTCGGCGTCGGCGCCGGGCTGCGGAAGGCCGCGCGGGAGGTGCAGGGCGGCTCGGTGTGTGTCACTGCCGCCTTCTTCGGTGCCGGACGCGTCATCCACCGTGCCGGTGTGGTCGCCGACGGCCGCGGCGGCGCCCGGGGGAAGCTCGCTGCCTGCCACGCCACCGGCCCTGTTCTCCGGTGGTCCGACTCCCACTCCGTCACCCCAGCCGCGCCCCGGCCCCTGACGATCTCGGCTGTCCCCCGCTCCCCCTGTCTCGCCCTGAGGCAGACGCTCAGCGAGCCACAGCATCTCCGCGAGCTCCAGCGGAGTGACGTGCGGCCCCAGGGTGTCCAGGAGGCCCCGCAGCTTTCCCAGACGCTCAGTCTCCATCGGAGCGCGTCGCCTCGCTGCTCAGGAACGGCATCACCTGGTCCGCCAACTGCCGTACCGATTCGGGAGGTTCACTGAACGAAGCGTGATGGCACATGTAGATGGCGTTGAGGAGCTGGTCGTTCGCGAGCAGCCCGCCGCTGCGCCGCTCGAAGAAGCGGTCGATGATGTCCTGCGCGCCCGCCGGCAGCTCGCCCTCGCTCTCGACCACGGGACCGAGGTGCTCGCGGACGATCGCGGTCAGCTCCGCCACACTCGCGGGCTGCTTCAGATCCACGGTCACACAGCGTCGCAGAAAGGCCGGCGGGAATTCCCGCTCGCCGTTGCTCGTCATGACGACGAGAGGGAAGGCGCGGCAGCTGACCGTGCCGTCGCGGACCTCCACGCGGTCGGTCGTGCTGTCGGCCGTCATCACTCTGGCCGTCGGGGCCGCGCGCCGCGCCAGCTCGACGATCTCGTACGCCCCCTTCTCGAAGATGGTGAGGAGGTCGTTGGGCAGATCGATGTCACTCTTGTCGATCTCGTCGATGAGCAGGACGCGAGGACGCCCGTACGGGAGCAGTGCCGTGCCCAGGGGGCCCAGCCGCAGATAGTCCCCGATGTCGTCGACCACGGAGCCGTTGCCGTCCTCGCGACGGGCGCGCTCCGCGGCGTACAAGCGCGTGAGTGGGTCGTACTCGTACAGGCCGTCGCGGAGCGTGACTCGGCTGGTGATCGGCCAGTGCAGGACGTTTCCAAGCCCGAGCTCATGTGCCACCGCGTAGGCGAGGGAGGACTTGCCGGTGCCGGGCGCACCTGTCACCAGGAGCGGCCTGCGCAGATAGAGCGCGGCGTTGACCTGGCGGACCGCGTCCTCGCTGGGGCGGTAGCTGACGGCGGCGTGCGGGTTGCCGGAGTCGCCGGGCGGGGTGGGCAGGGCCGGGCCGCCGGTGAAGGTGCGCCAGGGGGGCGGGGTCGGCAGGCGGTCGATGCCGTCGTGCGGGATCCGGCTCCCGGAGTAGATGCGCCAGTTCGACGTCTCGGCGATGTCAGGCACCCTTCACGCTCCCCGTGCTTCCAGTGCTTCCTGCGCTGCCGGTGCTCACTGTTCTCCTCATGCTCGTGTGCTCACTGTTCGCCCCGTGTTCCCATCGCCAGCGGTGGGTCGGGCTTGCGCTCCGGGTCGTCCCAGAAGAGTGTCAGCCGGTGCCCGCAGTGATCGACGTCCCCTTTGTCCGGGGAGCGGGCCTCTTTGCGCAGCCTCATGACCTCGAACGGCAGCCGGTCGGGGTCAAGGACCGCCACCGCTTCCGTCAGCCGGTCGAGAAACTTCTCGGGGGCGCAGTGAGTGTGGCCGTCCGCGCCGCAGTCGTGCCGTCTCCACAGCATGATCGGAACACCGGTGTCCAGGGCTGCCGAGAGCCAGTCCCCCATCGGCGTCGCGGCGTACGCGAGGGCGCAGACGTCGTCGTCCGCGTCCAACCAGTCGTGGAACTCGTCGTATCCGTACGGCAGTCCGCACTCCACCCGCCGGGGCCGGGTCTCGCCGCGGGCCCGCACCGTTTCCCAGCGCCTGCGGGTCAGGCGGGAGACCGTGAGCGGCTTGAGGCGGTCCATGTGCCGGACCACCACGGGCACTGTGCGCATGGGGCGGGGGCGTGCCGCCCCCGGCTCATGAATCTGCCACTCCTCGAAGGGCTCGCTCATCAGCCGCTCCGGCACCACGAACTCCAGCATCCAGTCGCATTCGTGCACCCTGCCGATGTGTTCGGCGAGCATCGCCTCGACCTTCGCGCGGAGTTGGCTCGGGCGGATCCTCACGGGCCCCGACGAGCCGACCTGCACGCCGTCGATCACCGTGCACACCGTGAGGTCGAGGCCGGCGCCACGGGTCATCGATTCCGCGCGGAACATGACCGAGCCGACGGGCACGGGCGACTGCCGCGCGGCCTTCCCGTCATACGCCTTGTCGTCCTGATGCTCGGGCATCCAGCGCCGCAGCCACGCTCCGATGTCCACCTCCGGCAGCCGCGCACCGAGCTCGCGCAGCAGCGGCAGCAGACGGTCCTCACCGGTCAGTACCTCACCCACGTATCGAATGACGTGCCAGACCGACCGAAAGCCGGGCAGCGGGTGGTACCAGGTCGGGAAAGCACGCCGCACCAGCAGCTCAAGGGCGTCGGCGTCGAGGCGCACCCCCTCGAACAGGGCCCGCAGTTCGCGGCGCGGCTCGCCCGGCAGCCACCAGTCCAGGGGCAGGAAGTCGTCCAGGCCTTCCCAGTGGCGCCGAATGGTGTCGACGGGCAGCATCCGGCCGATATAACCCTCCTGATCGCCACCGAGCACGGCATCGGTGACGATGCCGACGACCATGCCGGACTCCGGGTCGTAGACCGCTGCGCCGCTGAACCCCTCGTCCAGGCGCCGCAGATGCGCCTGCCCGACATCGACCTCAAGCCACTCCTGGCCGAGGAGCCGGTCCGCGCTGGTGGTCAGTGTGACGTGCGTGCCGTCCTGCTCGTGTCCGAACGGAAAGCCCAGAGCGCGCAGTTCGTGGGCGGCACGTCCCGGCCGCGGGCGCAGCATGTCGAGCGGGGCGAACGCGCAGGGCGCCACCCGCAGCGCATGGGCGAGTTCGAGCACCGCTATGTCACCGCGGTCCCCGAGGCGCCGCCAGTCGCCGGCCCACACCACCTTGGCGGCCAACGCATCGGTGACACCGGGCAGCGTGACGGAGACTGCGGCGAGCCCCTCGACGACATGGGCACAGGTGATCAGGCGCTTGCCGTCGACCAGTACGCCTGCCCCTCTGGGGGCGCCGTCGACCGTGCCGATGCGGGCACGCCAGTGCATGCCGTGCATTATCCGCCTCGCACCGTCATTGTTCGCCCGGCTCGTCGCGCCGGGACCAGGTCAGCTTGACGGTCAAGTGCCCCTCGGCGGCGGTCTTGGCGATGACCGCACCCGCGACGGCGCTCAGCTTCACCCCGAATTCCAGCTCGATCCCGTCGGGGTCGAGCGCCTGGTCACGGAACGTCCGCAACGCGGACATCGCCGCACCCCGCACATTGCCGAGCGCCGCCCCGAAGTGCCCCTCGACATCATGGATCTCGCTACCGTCACTTCTGCGCGACACCGATCTGAAGCCCGGGTCCCTGGAGTCCACTTCCACGACGACAGGGCCTTCGTCGGAGTCCCATCGCATCAGCTCGCTCAAACCCGGCTCCCCTCCACAGTCTGATCAACGTCGCCTAAAAGGTAACGTCAACCGCCCTCCGGGAGATCGGTGTTGGGCAGATACACCAGGAGATCAGCGTGCTCGCCTGCCCGTTGCCCCCCCCCTCGCCGCCATGCGGCTCAGCCCTTGACCCCCACATGCACCGTCTGCGCCGACAACAGGAACACGTCGGGCCTGTGATGCAGGCTCTGTGCGTCGTTCGCGTCCAGGAGGCGGTCGACGGTGGCCAGGTCGTCGGGGTCGATCTTGCCCTCGTGCATCTCGCGGCGGCGGGAGAGCTCCGACACGAGGTGGGCGCGGGCGGTGTCGGAGAGGGGGGCCGGCAGGTCGAGGAGGAACGTGCGGGTGCCCACGTGGCGCAGGCCCGCCTCGGTGAGGAGCGTGGGCCAGTCCTCCGTGACCGCCTTCGCTCCCGGCAGCTCCGCCCGCATCCGCGCGAACCACGTCTCGTCCGCCAGGTCGAAGCGCGTCTGGAGGCCCGGTCGGCCGAAGCCGATGTCGCGGGGCAGGCTGCGCTGGTTCAGGCCGCCCTCCAGGAGCGCGATCGCGCCGCCCGGCGCCATGCGGTCCGCGAGTGCGGCCAGCGCCGCCTCCTGGTCGCCGACGTGGTGCAGGGCCCTGCCGATCCAGAGGAGGTCGGCGTGCGGCAACTCGCTGATTCCCTCGGGGAGTTCCGCCCGGAGCGTGCTGACCCTGTCCGTCAGGCCCTCCCGGGCCGCCCGCTCGCGTGCGCGCTCCAGGAGCGGCTCCGCCGGGTCCACCGCGATCAGCTCGGCCTTGGGGAAGATCTCGGCGAGAAGGAAGGAGATGCTGCCCGATCCGCTGCCCACGTCCGCGATCAGCTTCGGCTCCCGCTGCCACTCGCGCAGCCACGCGGCGATCTCGCGGTTCTGCGGGGCGGCGAGCTCCGCGTTCCGCTCCAGCATCGGGCCCATGGTGTCCCAGCTGATGTCCTCGTGGTGGTGGCCGTGGTCGTGGTCGTGCCCGTGGTCGTGCCCGTGGTCGTGGTCGTGAGCCATCGAATGCCGCCGCCTTCGTGTCGCGGGAGGGTGGGGTCGTAGCCGCCGGTGGACGTGTCCCCGGGGTCGTGTCCAGCGTGCGCCGATGCCTTCCTCTGTGGCCAGTCGCCTTGCGGTTTCGGCAAAATGGAATGGCCGTCTCGGTCAGGGTCGGTCAGGAGTAGCGCCTGCACAGCCGCTGAGCCGTGGACGCCAGGGCCGCTCGGAGTTCCGGGGGCGCCAGCACCTCGATGTCCGCCCCCAGACGCAGGAACTCGTCATGGGCGTGGCCGACGGACTCGATGGGCAGCACGGCCCTGATCCAGCCGTCACCGTCGGGTTCGGCGCGGCCCGTCGCCTCGGCGGCGCGGGCCGCGGGACCCGCCAGGCGGAGCACCGCGCGGGGGGCCAGGCGCACAACCGCCTCGCCCTGGTGGAGCCCTGCGTGGAAGGCCTCCTGGTACGACGCCCAGTACGCCGCCAGGTCGAAGTCCGCGGGAATGGTGAACTGCCCCTCGGTGACCTCCAGTTCGAGGATCTGGTCGGCCCGGTACGTGCGCGGCGGGGCGTCGGGTTCCGTCGGCGCCGCGATCACGTACCAGCGGCCCGCCTTGAGCACCAGGCCGTACGGGCGCAGGCCGCGCTCCACTTCGGTGGGGGCTTTCCAGCGGCGGTAGCGGACGTGCAGGACCCGGCTGTTCCAGACCGCGTCGGCGACCGCGGTCAGATGCGGTACGTCGTTCGTCGTGCTGCACCGCGGCGGGGACAGCGGTGCCTACCTCAACGCGTACAGCTGGGTGTGGGACAACGTCCTGCACTGCCGCGTCGCCGTCGCGGGCCAGCCGGCGCTCGGCTGTCCCGACCGGGACCCCACGCACTTCACGCTCCTCGACCGGCCGCTGATCGGCTGTGTCTGGGAGCTGCCGCCTCTGCTGCACGAACGCGACGCCTGGGTACGGCACTTGCTCGCACCCGAGCTCCCCCGCCTGCCCGATCTCGACGCCTACATCGCCGACATCCTGCCCGACGGCACCACGGGAGACCACCGCTGAGGTGGGCTGCGGTTCACGCGACGGGCGGCCTCGGGGGCGGCATCCGGAACGACCTGAGCGTGAACCGCGGGTCGGGGCGCGGCACTTCCTGCTCGGGGAGGGCGGCGAGCCCCTCCGCGAGCCGTGCCGCCAGGGGGCCGTCGGGCGGGACGCGGGTGAACCAGCCCCGGTGGAGGTCGTCGATCGTGGAGCGGGGCGTGCGGCCCTGCCCGTGCCCCTGGAACCGAGCCCCGCCGGCCGGTGCCAGGCCCCGCGCGGCCGCGTACGCCTCGACCGCTTGGCCGCGGTCGACCGCGGGGCGCACCGGGCGCGGGGCGAGCACGGCGTCGATGTCGCTGCCCACGTCGTGCGCGGCCGCCTTGTCGACGGTCGTGACGAACACGCCGCCGGGCCGCAGCACCCGGGCGCACTCGGTGACGACCGCCGCGGCTTCCTCGGCGCCGGAGAGCAGATGGAGCAGCCACACCGCGCACACCGCGTCGAACGAGGCGTCGGGAAAGGGGAGTCGGCGGCTGTCGCCCAGGACGACGGCGCCCGGCAGCCGCCCCGACGCCATGCGCGCCATGTTGGGCGCCGAGTCCACACCGGTCACCCGCAGGCCCGCCCCGGCGAGGCGTCGGGTGACCAGGCCCGTGCCGCAGGCGACGTCCAGGAGGGTGCCGGCGTCCGGCGGCAGCAGGCCGAGGACCGCGGCGGCAGCGGCGTCGGCGCGCGGCTCACCGCCGCGCGACGCGTCATAGCGGTCCGCTTCCTTGCCGTAGTCCAGCATCCGCGCTCAGACCGCCCCGTGCCCGACCGCCAGCTCTTCGACCCGGCCGGCCAGTTCGAAGTCGAGCGCGGTGAGGGCGCCGCCCGCGCTGTGCGTGTGCACGGACAGGGAGACGGTGTTGTAGCCGAGCGTCAGGTCGGAGTGGTGGTCGAGATCGTCCTGGATCTGCGCGATGTGCACGACCATCGCGGTCGCCGCGAAGTGCGAGGCGAGCTGGAAGGAGCGGGTGATCCGGTCGCCCTGGAGCGACCAGCCGGGCAGCTCCGCGAGCCGCTCCTCGACGTCCTTCTGTGACAGCGGTTCGACTGGCATGACCGCGCCCCTTCCCGTCTGCGTGACGTGCACATGGCGTACGCATGCGCCTCTGTCCCTCAGCCTGCCACACCACCTCCGGCGAGGCCCTGATCAGGGCGGCGGACGGGAGCGTTGGATTACTGTCCGGGTATGACAACTGCCGTTTCCACCATGGAAAGTACCGGCATCGGCCCGCTTCTGCGCGGCTGGCGCGAGCGGCGCAAGGTGAGCCAGCTGGAGCTGGCGCTGCGCGCCGACTCCTCGGCACGCCACATCAGCTTCATCGAGACCGGCAGGTCACGCCCGAGCGAGGAGATCGTGCTGCGCCTCGCCGAGCACCTCGACGTGCCCGTGCGGGACCGCAACTCCCTGCTCCTGGCGGCCGGTTACGCGCCCCGCTTCCGGGAGACCCCGATGAACGACCCCTCGATGGACGCTCTGCGGGAGGGCCTGGAGCAGCTCCTGCGCGGCTACGAGCCCTATCCCGCCCTGGTCGTCGACGCGACGTACGACGTGATCGCCGCGAACAGCGGCATCGCGATGATCATCGACGGCATCCCCGAGCACCTTCTGCGGGCGCCGCTGAACGCCATGCGGCTCACGCTCCACCCGGAGGGCCTCGCCCCCAGGATCCGCAATCTGCGCGAGTGGCGGGGGCATCTGCTGCACCAGATGGAGCGGCAGATCGCGCTGCAGCGGTCGGACGCGCTGCGAGCGGTGTACGAGGAGGTGGCGGCCTATCCGGTGGCGGATCCCGGCGTCGATGTCGTCGATGCCGTCGATGCCGACGGAACGCGGAGCGGCGTGCCCTACTTCGCGCTGCCCCTGCGCATCGAGCACGACGGGCAGCTGCTGTCCTTCATCTCGTCGATCGCGACCTTCAACACTCCCATGGACGTGACGGTCGCCGAGCTGGCCATCGAGACGCTCCTCCCGGCCGATCCGGCGACGGTCAAGTACCTGCAGTCGGCGGGGTCGTAGCCCATGGGGACCCAGCAGATCAGCGGCGGGCCCGACGACGCGGACCTGACGCGCGCCGACTCGCTGGCCCGCGAGATCTTCTCCGGCGTGGCCAACAAGTGGGCGCTGCTGATCATCAACGCGCTTGCCGACCGGACGCTGCGCTTCACCGAGCTGCGAACCGCGGTGGACGGCATCAGCCACAAAATGCTCACCCAGACCCTGCGCGGCCTCGAGCGCGACGGCGTCGTGCACCGCACGGTGTACGCCACCGTGCCGCCGCGCGTCGAGTACCACCTGACCGAGGCGGGCGAAGGGCTGCTCGCCACGGTCGACGGCATGTGCGCCTGGACGCACCGGTACCTCGCCGAGATCGAGGCCGCCCGCAGCCGCTTCGACGCGCGCGGCACCGAGCCGCCCCTCAAGGCCTAGGAGCGAAGGCCCCGCAGCGCCGCGTACTGCACGGCGGCGAAGCCCCCGACGGTCACGGCCTGGAGCGGGATCCACACGGCGCCCGCGGTGCTGGGCGAAAGCCAGGCGATGAGGGCGACGACACTGAGCACCGCCCAGGCCGCGTTCGCCTCGATCACCGCCCGGACGGGCAGCGCGGGCGGGCTCTTGCGTGACGCGAGGCAGCCGACGCCCACGCCGTACAGCGTGAGGAAGACCCCCAGGCCGAGGAGGAGCCCAGCCTCGACGCCGAGGAAGTGGCCGAGCGGGCCCGAGGCGGCGGCGTACGCGAGGCCGTTCCCGGTGGTCACGACCGCGTCGAGGGCGAGGAAGCGGCGCAGCATCGTCTTCGGGTCGTTCGTGCGGGCCAGGGCGGTGAGCGGGTGCGCGGAGTACGTGGACATGACGGGTGGCCTCCAGGCAGCGAAGGAGAAGAGGGGGCCGGATCCGGTCCGGAGTGCGCCGGACCGGGTCCGGTGGGGCCACCCTGCCGGGACCGCGGGCGGGGGTCGATTACCTCAGGGGTAAGCGCCGATGCCACGAGCGTCCCCCGCAACCCGTACGGCGGTCGCCGCCGTGTGCCCCCGCCGCCCCGGACCTAGGTTCGTTGAAAGGCAGACCTAGGGAGCTCAAGGGTGACAGAGACGACCGAGCCCGGCGCCGCGCTGCTGCGTGCGGGGAAGTTCTTCCGCCGCGGCACCGCCGCCCCCGACCTGCACAGCATCGGTCTTGTCGGCGGCCGGGACGCGGACGCCTTCTACCGGGACCGGTGGAGCCACGACAAGGTCGTGAACTCGACGCACGGCGTGAACTGCACGGGCTCCTGCCGCTGGAAGGTGTACGTCAAGGACGGCATCATCACCTGGGAGACCCAGCAGACCGACTACCCCTCCGTCGGCCCCGACCGCCCCGAGTACGAGCCGCGCGGCTGCCCGCGCGGCGCCGCCTTCTCCTGGTACACGTACTCGCCGACCCGGGTGCGCTATCCGTATCTGCGGGGCGTGCTCCTCGAGATGTACCGGGAGGCGAAGTCCCGCCTCAAGGACCCGGTGCTCGCCTGGGCCGACATCCAGGGCGACCCCGAGCGGCGCCGCAGATACCAGCAGGCGCGCGGCAAGGGCGGTCTCGTGCGGGCGACCTGGGACGAGGCAGTCGAGATCATCGCGGCGGCGCACGTCCACACGATCAAGACGCACGGCCCCGACCGGGTCGCGGGCTTCTCCCCCATCCCCGCGATGTCGATGGTGTCGCACGCGGCGGGCGCCCGCTTCATGTCGCTGATCGGCGCTCCCATGCTGTCCTTCTACGACTGGTACGCGGACCTGCCGGTCGCATCCCCGCAGGTCTTCGGCGACCAGACCGACGTACCGGAGTCGGGTGACTGGTGGGACGCCGCGTATCTGATGATGTGGGGCTCGAACGTCCCGGTGACGCGGACGCCCGACGCGCACTGGATGGCCGAGGCGCGCTACCGCGGCCAGAAGGTCGTCGCCGTGTCGCCGGACTACGCGGACAACACGAAGTTCGCCGACGAGTGGCTGCACCCGCACCCCGGCACGGACGGGGCGCTCGCCATCGCGATGGGCCACGTCATCCTCAAGGAGTTCTTCGTCGACCGGCAGACGGACTTCTTCACCGACTACGTACGCAAGTTCACCGACCTGCCGTTCCTGGTGACGCTGACCGAGCGCGACGGCGCGTACGTCCCGTCGAAGTTCCTGCGCGCCACCGACCTCGGACAGAGCGGTGAGGGCGGTGACTGGAAGACGGCCGTCCTGGACGAGAACACCGGGCAGCCCGCCGTCCCGAACGGATCGCTCGGATTCCGCTGGACCGAGTCGGGCAAGGGCAAGTGGAATCTGGAGCTCGGCAACATCAGGCCGCAGCTCTCCCTGCACGACTCCGAGGTGGCGACCGGCGTCGAGGTACTGCTCCCCCGCTTCGACACCGAGGGCGGCACGCACGGCCAGGGCCGCGGCGAGATCGTGCGCCGCGGAGTGCCCGCCACTCGGCTCGGCGGGCAGGACGGCCCGCTCGTCACGACGGTCTTCGACCTGCTCCTGGCGCAGTACGGCGTCGGGCGCGAGGGCCTCCCGGGCGACTGGCCCGCTTCGTACGAGGATGCCGACGCGCCCGGCACCCCGGGCTGGCAGGAGGCGCACACCTCGGTCCCGGCCGCGAAGGCGGTGAAGATCGCGCGGGAGTTCGCGCAGACCGCCGAGAAATCGCGCGGGCGCTGCATGATCCTGATGGGGGCGGGGACCAACCACTGGTTCCACTCCGAGACGATCTACCGCGCGTTCCTGGCTCTGCTCCAGCTGACCGGCTGCCAGGGCCGCAACGGCGGCGGCTGGGCGCACTACGTGGGTCAGGAGAAGTGCCGCCCCGCGACCGGCTGGGCGACGCTGGCCAGCGCCAACGACTGGAGCAGGCCGCCGCGGCAGATGATCGGCGCCGCGTACTGGTTCCTGAACACCGACCAGTGGCGCTACGACAGGTTCGCGGCGGACGTGCTCGCGTCGCCGCTCGGCGAGGGGCGGTTCGCGGGGATGACGGGCGCCGACTGCCTGGCCCTGTCGGCACGCACCGGCTGGATGCCCTCCTACCCGACCTTCGACCGCAACTCCCTCGACCTGGGCGAGACTTCAGGAGCTTCGGGCGACCCGGTGGCCAATGTCGTCGACGAACTCAAGGCGGGCACCCTCAACTTCGCCTGCGAGGACCCGGACGCCCCGGAGAACTGGCCGCGTGTCCTGACCCTGTGGCGGGCCAACCTGCTCGGCTCGTCGGCCAAGGGCGCGGAGTACTTCACCAAGCATCTCCTTGGCACGCACTCCTCGCTGCGGGCCGAGGAGGCGGCGCCCGACGAGCGGCCCTCGACGGTGACGTGGCGGGACGAGGCCCCCGAGGGGAAGCTCGACCTGCTCGTCTCGCTTGACTTCCGCCAGACGTCCTCGACGCTGCTCTCGGACGTGGTCCTGCCCGCGGCCACCTGGTACGAGAAGCACGACTTGTCCTCCACGGACATGCACCCCTACGTCCACTCCTTCACCCCGGCGGTCGACCCGCCGTGGCAGGCCCGCACCGACTTCGACACGTTCAAGGCGATCGCGGACCGGCTCAGCGAGCTGTCCGTCGACCATCTCGGCGTACGCAAGGACCTCGTCGCCACCGCGCTCCAGCACGACACCCCCGGCGAGACGGCGCAGCCCGGCGGTGTCGTCCTGGACTGGCGCAAGGGCGAGTGCGAGGCGATCCCGGGCAAGACGATGCCGGGCCTGACGGTGGTCGAGCGGGACTACACGGCGATCGGCGCGAAGTTCGCGGCGCTCGGCCCGCTCGCGGAGAAGCTGGGCCTGCCCGCGAAGGGCATCGCCCTGCGGCCCGACCAGGAGGTCGACGAGCTGCGCGAGCGCAACGGCGTCGTGCGCGGCGGGCCCGCCGACGGGCGGCCCGCCCTGGACACGGCGGTGAAGGCGGCGAACACCATCCTCGCCCTGTCCGGCACGACCAACGGCCGCCTCGCCACGCAGGGCTTCCACACCCTGGAGGAGCGCACGGGCCAGGAGATGGCGCACCTGGCCGCCGAGCACGAGGGCAAGCGCATCACATATGCCGACACACAGGCGGCGCCCGTCCCCGTGATCACCTCACCCGAGTGGTCGGGCAGCGAGGCGGGCGGGCGGCGCTACACGGCGTTCACGCTCAACACCGAGCACCTCAAGCCCTGGCACACGCTCACCGGCCGCCAGCACTTCTTCCTCGACCACGACTGGATCCACGAGCTGGGCGAGGCGATGCCCGTCTACCGGCCGCCCCTGGACATGAACCGCCTCTTCGGAGAGCCACGGCTCGGCCCGGACGGCGAGAAGGAGGTGACGGTCCGCTATCTCACCCCGCACAACAAGTGGTCCATCCACTCCGAGTACCAGGACAACCTCTTCATGCTGTCGCTCTCGCGGGGCGGCCAGTGCATCTGGATGTCACCGCAGGACGCGGAGGCGATCGGCGTGAAGGACAACGACTGGATCGAGGCGGTCAACCGCAACGGCGTCGTGGTCGCGCGCGCGGTCGTCTCGCACCGGATGCCGGCCGGCACGGTCTACATGCACCACGCGCAGGAACGCACGGTCAACGTCCCCAAGACGGAGACCACCGGAAAGCGCGGCGGTATCCACAACTCCCTGACCCGCCTGATCCTCAAGCCGTCCCATCTCATCGGCGGCTACGCCCAGTTGTCGTGGGCCTTCAACTACCTGGGCCCGACGGGTAACCAGCGCGACGAGGTGACGGTCATCCGCCGCCGCTCGCAGAAGGTGGAGTACTGACACATGCGCGTCATGGCACAGATCGCGATGGTCATGAACCTCGACAAGTGCATCGGCTGCCACACCTGCTCCGTCACCTGCAAGCAGGCGTGGACAAACCGCGACGGCATGGAGTACGTCTGGTTCAACAACGTCGAGACCCGTCCGGGCCAGGGCTATCCGCGCCGCTACGAGGACCAGGAGAAGTGGCGCGGCGGCTGGGAGCTGAACAAGAAGGGCGCCCTGAAGCTCAAGAACGGCGGCCGCATCAAGGCTCTCCTGGAGATCTTCTCCAACCCCAAGCTGCCGGAGATCAAGGACTACTACGAGCCCTGGACATACGAGTACAAGAACCTCACCGACGCCCCGCTCGGCGACGACTACCCGGTCGCCGAACCCCGTTCGCTGATCAGCGGCAAGCCCATGAAGATCGAGTGGTCCTCGAACTGGGACGACAACCTGGGCGGCGCCACCGAATACGGCGACCTCGACCCGATGGTGGCCAAGACCCGCGAGAAGGCCGCGGAGAAGGTGAAGTTCGCCTTCGAGCAGACCTTCATGTTCTATCTGCCGCGGATCTGCGAGCACTGCCTGAACCCGTCGTGCGTGGCGTCCTGCCCGTCCGGGGCGATGTACAAGCGCGAGGAGGACGGCATCGTCCTGGTCGACCAGGACAGCTGCCGTGGCTGGCGCAAGTGCGTGACCGGCTGCCCGTACAAGAAGGTGTACTTCAATCACCGCACCGGCAAGGCCGAGAAGTGCACGATGTGCTACCCGCGCCTGGAGGTGGGTCTGCCCACCGTCTGCTCCGAGACGTGCGTGGGCCGCCTGCGCTACCTCGGAGTGATCCTCTACGACGCCGACAAGGTGACGGAAGCGGCATCGGTCAAGGACGACAAAGCGCTGTACGAGGCCCAGTTGGGGGTCTTCCTCGACCCGGAGGACCCGGAGGTGCGGCGGGAGGCCGAGCGGGCCGGGATCGGCCACGACTGGGTCGAGGCGGCACGCCGCTCCCCCGTGCACGCGCTGATCAGCACGTACAAGGTGGCGCTTCCGCTGCACCCGGAGTACCGGACGATGCCGATGGTCTGGTACATCCCGCCGCTGTCACCGGTCGTGGAGGCACTGAGCGAGACCGGACACGACGGTGAGGATCTGGACAACCTCTTCGGGGCGATCGACACCCTGCGCATCCCGCTCGAATACCTGGCGGAGATCTTCACGGCCGGTGACGTGGGCCCGGTGCGGGCCTCGCTGGAGAAGCTGGCGGCGATGCGGGCGCACATGCGGGCGATCAACCTCGGGGACAGGCCCGATCGTTCGGTCGCCGAGGCCGTCGGCATGTCCGGCCAGGAGATCGAGGCGATGTACCGGCTGCTCGCCATCGCCAAGTACGAGGACCGTTACGTCATCCCGACCGCTGCCGTGGGTGACGCGCAGCGCCTGGAGGAGTCCGCGCTGCCCGACTCGTGCAGCCTCGACTTCGAGGGCGGCCCCGGGGCCGGCGGTGACGGCCCGTTCGGTCAGGACTCGGGGCGCAAGCAGCTGCCCCTGGTGACCATCGAGAACTTCCACACGCTGCGGGACCGGCAGACCGCCGACGAGCAGCCATCGGCCACCGACAAGGACACCCTGTGAGCGAGAACGCCGTGCTCTACCAGGCAGCCGCGCACTGCCTGTCCTATCCGGACGAGGAGTTCCGCGGCCTCTTGCCCCAACTGGTTGCTGCGGCACCTGAGTTGGACAGCTTTCTGGCACACGCCACGGCGGCCGACCCGTCCGAACTGGCCGCGCACTACGTCCAGGTCTTCGACTTCAAGAACCGCCACAGCCTCTACCTGAGCTGGTGGCGCGACGGTGACACGCGGCGGCGCGGGATGGCCCTGGTCCGCTTCAAGGAGGTCTACCGGGAGCACGGCCTGGAGTTCACGGGCGAGGAGCTGCCGGACTTCCTGCCCGCGGTCCTCGAGTTCTCCGCGCACGCGGGGCCCGTCCTCCTTCAGGAGCACCGGCCGGGCCTGGAGCTGCTGCGGCTCGCCCTCACCGACTTCGGCACGCCCTACGCGTCCGTCCTCACGGCTGTGTGCGCGACGCTGCCGGGGCCCTCGCCGAAGGACCGGGCCGAGGCGCAGGCGCTTGCCCGGTCCGGGCCGCCGCGGGAGGACGTCGGCCTCGAACCCTTCGCACTGATCGGGGAGCACTGATGAGAACGCTGCTGTGGGGCGTCATCCCGTACGTCGCCTTCGTCCTCCTGGTGGCGGGCCTCCTGTGGCGCTACCGCTACGACAAGTTCGGCTGGACGACGCGCTCTTCGCAGGTGTACGAGTCGAAGCTGCTCAATATCGCCTCGCCGATGTTCCACTACGGGATTCTGTTCGTGCTCGTCGGGCATCTGGTGGGTCTTTTCATCCCGGAGTCATGGACGGAGAAGGTGGGCGTGAGCGAGCACACCTATCATCTGTTCTCGCTGTACGGAGGCACGGCGGCGGGAATCCTGCTGGTGCTCGGCATCCTGCTGCTGCTCTACCGGCGGCGCACGAACGCGCCGGTGTTCCGGGCGACGACCGCCAACGACAAGCTGATGTATCTCGTGCTGTTCGCGGCGATCGTGCTCGGCATGGTGGCCAAGCTGACACACGCGTCCGGCGAGGGCTACAACTACCGCGAGTCGATGGCCCCTTGGGCGCGCAGTCTGTTCACCCTGCAGCCGGACACGGACCGGATGGCGGGAGTGCCGGTCATGTACCAGATCCACGCGGTGGTCGGGATGGCGCTGTTCGCGCTGATTCCGTTCACACGGCTCGTGCACATGTTCAGCGCGCCGGTGCAGTACCTGTTCCGGCCGTACGTGGTGTACCGCAGCAAGGACCCGCGCCGGGTGGGGGCGCGTCCGGAGCGGCGGGGGTGGGAGAAGACGGGGTCGTGATGACCGGACGGGCTGGATCAGCCCGTCCGGCGTTCGAGGACGAACTCGGCGAAGCCGGTGATCGACGGTGCGCTACTCCCCGGCCCGCTTGTCCTGCTCCCCCGGCTTCTCGTCGTCCACGATCTCCGCGTCGACCACGCTTTCCTCGGCAGGGGCTCCTGGGGCTCCCCGGTCCTGCTGGGCGCCCCCGCCGGAATCCGCGTACATGGCCTGGCCCATGCGCTGACTGGCGGAGGCCAGCTTCTCCGCGCCCGCGCGCAGCGCCGCCGTGTCGTCTGCCTTGTCCTTCAAAAGTCCCTTCAACTCCGTGGCCGCCGACTCGACTTCGGCCCTGGTGTCCGCGGGGATCCGCTCCTCGTTCTCCCGCACGAACCGCTCCGTCTGGTAGACGAGCTGCTCCGCCTGGTTGCGGGTCTCCGCGGCATCGCGCCGCTTGCGGTCCTCCTCCGCGTGCTCCTCGGCCTCGCGCACCATGCGGTTGATGTCGTCCTTGGGCAGCGCGGAGCCGCCCGTGACCGTCATGCGCTGCTCGCGCCCCGTCGCCTCGTCCTTGGCGGACACGTGCATGATTCCGTTGGCGTCGATGTCGAAGGTGACCTCGATCTTGGGCACGCCGCGCGGCGCCGGGGGCAGTCCCGTCAGGTCGAAGACACCCAGCCTCTTGTTGTACGCCGCGATCTCCCGCTCCCCCTGGAAGACCTGGATGCCGACCGACGGCTGGTTGTCCTCCGCGGTCGAGAAGGTCTCCGAACGCCGGGTGGGAATGGTCGTGTTGCGTTCGATGAGCTTGGTCATGATGCCGCCCTTGGTCTCGATCCCGAGGGACAGCGGCGTCACGTCGAGGAGCAGGACGTCCTTCACGTCACCCCTGATCACACCGGCCTGGAGCGCCGCGCCGAGCGCCACCACCTCGTCCGGGTTGACCCCCTTGTGGGGCTCGCGCCCGGTGAGTTCCTTGACCAGTTCCGTCACCGCGGGCATCCGCGTCGAACCGCCCACCAGGATCACGTGGTCGACGGCGGAGAGCTGCACGCCCGCGTCCTTCACCGCCTGGTGGAAGGGAACGCGGCAGCGTTCCAGCAAGTCCGCGGTCAGCTCCTGGAACTGAGCGCGGGTCAGCTTCTCCGCCAGGTGCAGGGGGCCCTCCGCCGACGCCGTGACGTACGGCAGGTTGATGTCCGTCTCGCTCGACGACGACAGCTCGATCTTCGCCTTCTCGGCGCCCTCCCGCAGTCGTTGCAGCGCCATCTTGTCCTTGCCGAGGTCCACTCCGTGCGCGTTCTTGAACTGCCGCACCAGGTACTCGACGACGCGCTGGTCCCAGTCGTCGCCGCCCAGCTGAGTGTCCCCGTTGGTGGCCTTCACCTCGATGACGCCGTCGCCCATCTCCAGGAGCGAGACGTCGAAGGTGCCGCCGCCGAGGTCGAAGACGAGGACCGTCTGGTCGTCGCCCTTGTCCAGGCCGTACGCGAGGGCCGCTGCCGTGGGTTCGTTGATGATGCGGAGCACGTTCAGGCCAGCGATCTCGCCGGCCTCCTTGGTGGCCTGGCGCTGCGTGTCGTCGAAGTACGCGGGGACCGTGACGACCGCGTCCGTGACGTCCTCGCCCAGATAGGACTCGGCGTCACGCTTGAGCTTCTGCAGGACGCGGGCCGAAAGCTCCTGCGCGGTGTACCGCGTGCCGCCCACGGACCCGCCCTCCGGGAAGCGCCAACTCCCGTCACCCATATGGCGTTTGACGGAGCGTGCGGTGCGCTCCACGTTCGTGACCGCCTGCCGCTTGGCGACCTCTCCTACGAGCACGTCGCCGTTCTTCGCGAAGGCGATGACCGAAGGTGTGGTGCGCGCTCCCTCCGCGTTGGCGACGACCGTGGGATCACCGCCCTCCAGGACGGCCACCACCGAGTTCGTCGTACCGAGGTCGATCCCGACTGCACGTGCCATGTCCAGTCTCCTTCCACCGCGAGCCCGTTTCCCGGCGTACTTCGACCTCCATCACAAAACTTGAGCGGCACATTGTCAATGCCACCCATGACGGTGCCGCCGCCCCGGGAGGGACGGCGGCACCGCGGAGAATGGCCAAAAAGCCGTGCTTCGGCCTGCGTCAGGCCAGCTTCGCCGTCAGCGTGATCGTCGTGCCCGTCAGCGCCTGGCTCACGGGGCAGTTCGCCTTGGCGTCCTCGGCGGCGGCGGTGAACGCGGCCTCGTCGATCCCCTCCACCGTGCCCTCCACGGTGAGGTGGATGCCGGTGATGCCGGTGCCCGGCTGGAAGGTCACGTCGGCGGACGTCACCAGGCGGGTCGGCGGGGTGCCCGCCTTGGCCAGGCCGTTCGAGAAGGCCATGGAGAAGCAGCTGGAGTGCGCGGCGGCGATCAGCTCCTCCGGGCTGGTCTTGCCGTTGGCCTGCTCGGCGCGGGACGGCCAGGACACGGGCTGCTCCCCGATCCCGGAGGAGTCGAAGGTGACCGTGCCGGAGCCCTCCAGCAGGTTGCCTTCCCAGACCGTGTGCGCGGAGCGCGTGGTAGCCACGATGTAGATCCCTTCAGTGCGGTTCCGAGATGCGTTTCGGAACGTCCGTGCGCCCATCCGATCACACCCTGAGTCGGCGCACATGGAAGACCGGCCCCACGGGGAGGCCGGGGCGCCTGAGGCGGTGCGGGAGTCGCGGGGCGCGGTCGCTATGGCCGAAATGCCAACTGTGCAAGGCGCGTCCGCGGTGACACTTTGAGGCCCCCCTCGCCCACGGGACGAGGAGTCCACTCAGGGGGTTTGCCATGCGCATGAATTACTCGGAACACGGTCCGTCTCCGCTGGAAGGGGCGAAGCCGGGAGCAGCCGGTGACCGTGACTCGACGTTCGGCTGGTGGGGTGCCTTCAGCATCCAGAAGTTCGTCAACCAGTCGCCTCTCTTCCACACGCACGCCGACGCCACGGGGTGGCTGGCGTACCTCCAGCAGTTCTACGACCGCAACTTCTGGTTCGCGGACGGCGGGGCGCAGGTCTGGGCGTACGAGGAGACGTACGACAACTGGCAGGACCGCTACGGCATGGACGCGGTGGTCGCCGTGTACCACTCGGGCCACGGCGGCATGGACGGCAACGGCGTCTTCTTCGCGCCGCTCGGCGCGGTCTGGGACGGCCGCAGCGACGCGATCTCCAACCGGATGGCGCTCGGCAACGAGAAGGCCAACTACGTCTTCTGGTCCACGTGCACCTCGCTGCGCGTCCTCGGCGGTCACTCGCCGATCCGCACCTGGGCGGGGCCCAACATCGGCTTCCGCATGATCTTCGGCTTCGAGACGGTCAGCATCGACAGTCCCGACTACGGCAAGAAGTTCTGGGAGAAGTGGCGGGCCGGGCAGACCTTCACCGACGCGTGGCTGAACGCCAGCTGGGACATCCACAAGGGCCAGGCGCCGTCGGTCTGCGCGGTCGGCGTCAACCAGGCCGACGCGAACGCCCGGCTCAACGGCGAGCGCACCCTCTACCGCGAGCACGTGCAGGACAACTGGTACGCGTGGCGCTGGTACAACGCGCGCGAGACCCTCAGGGAGCCGCTGACGCAGGCTCCGACCAGCCCGCAGATCGTGCAGCTCGCGCCGCGCGACCCGGGCGAGGAGCTCACGAAGATGGGCCGCATCGCCGACTTCCCGTCGGCGGCGCTGCAAGAGGTGCAGGTCGAGCGGCAGGGCGTGCTCAGCGCCAGCTCCGGTGACCGGACCGTCTCCACGGCTCCGCACGCCGTCCGCTGGGTCAAGCTCGCCGAGGCCAACCACCGCAACCTGCGGCAGCTGCCCACGGAGCAGGCGGTCGAGGCGGCGCGGGCGTTCGCCGAGCAGCACGCCGACGGCGCCGAGCTCATCGTGGACAGCGTGCACGACCTGATGCAGAACTCCGGGGCGAAGGACGGCTCCGAGCTGGGCGAGCCGGTGTCGCTCGAGACCCATGTGACGTTCCGGCAGGTCTTCGACGGCATACCGGTCATCACGCCCGACCGCGGTCTCATCCGCGTGGCCCTGGACAACGACGCGACCGTCGTCCAGGCGCAGATCTCCACGCGCGAGACCACCGGCACGACGCGCGAGCCGAGCACGGGCATCTCGCCGCCGCCCGAGGGCGCGTCGGCGACGGTCGCCGCGCCGCGGGCCCGCGACCCGCACGAGGCTCTCGCCGCGGCCCAGCGCAGGCTGCTCGCCGAGCTCGCCGTCGTCACGGCCGGCGAGCAGGGCGGCCAGGGTGCCGCCGCCCAGCGGGAGCCCGAGGTCAGGGACGTGCCGGGCACCTTCGACGTCGGCTATGAGATCGAGGGCAACGAGGCCTACCCGGCCGCCCGCAAGGTGATCGAGATCGGGTCGCCCGACAGCATGTTCACGACCCGCCGCTGGGTGGTCGCACCGCTCGCCAGGTAGCAGATCAGTGGGATCAGTGGGTGGCGGTCCGCTCCTTGCGGGCCGCCATCCACGCGTAGACGAGCACGCCCGCGAAGAGGAACAGGACGCCCTGGTAGACGGCCGCGTATCCGGACCCGGCGACCAGCCACATGGAGAAGCCGAACGCGACGCCCGCGAGGATGCCGTCCCGCGCCAGGCGGGCGCGGTTGACGCGCTCGCCCCTCCCGGAGACGAGGAAGTAGATCTGCGCGGCGGTGGCCAGGAGGTAGGGCACGGTCGCGGTGAACGTGGTGATCAGGACGAGCGACTCGAAGACGCCGCTCGATCCGGCCGTGTAGTTGTAGACGGTGAGCAGCGAGGCGAGGACGACGGTGACGACGACGCCCACGGTCGGCACGCCGCGCTTCTTCCTGCCGAAGGCGGCGGGGAAGAGGCCGTCCCTGGCGGCGGCGTACGGCGCCTGGGCGCTCAGCAGGGTCCAGCCGTTGAGGGCGCCGACCATCGAGACGAGCGCGGCGAGCGCCACGGCCGTACCGCCCCAGGAACCGCCGAACATGACATTGACGGCGTCCGAGAACGGCGCGGTGGAACCGACGAGCTTGTCGTGGGCGACGGTGCCGAAGACCGCGAGGGTGCCGAGCAGGTAGACGAGGGCGGCGCCGAGGGTGCCGAGGATGGTGGCACGCCCGACGTTGCGGCGCGGGTCGCGCACCTCTCCGGCGCTGACGGCGGCCGACTCGACTCCCAGGTAGGAGAAGAGCAGGATCGCGGCGGAGGCGGAGACCGCGCCGACCGGGCTGTCGTCACCGGCCTGGAAGGGCCCGAGGTTGGCGCTGTCGAAGAAGAAGAGCCCGCCGACCGCGACGAGCAGCAGGGGCACGAACTTCAGTACGGTGGCGATGAGTTGGACCGCGCCGACGTACCGGGTGCCCGCGAGGTTGGCGAGCGCGGGCAGGAGTTGCAGGACCAGGGCGGCCAGGCAGGCGGTCCACTTGTGGTCGTTGACCGGTATCAGGACGTCGAGATAGCCGACGGCGGCGACGGCGAGCGCGGCGTTCGACACCCAGGTGGTGGCCCAGTAGGACCAGGCCGCGAGGAAGCCCGCGAAGTCGCCGAACGCGGCGCGCGCGTAGACGTACGGTCCGCCGGTGCGCGGATCGCGCCGCGCGAGCCGGCCGAAGACCAGGGCGAGGGCGATGGCGCCCGCGGTCAGAACGCCGAACGCGACGAGGCTGATGGTCCCGAACGGGGCGACGGAGGCCGGGAGCAGGAAGATGCCGCCACCGATGATGTTGCCCATGACCAGGCAGGTGGCGATGGGAAGGCCGAAGCGACGAGCGTGCCTGCTGCCGTGCTCTGCGTGCTCTGTGTGCTCTATGTGCTCGGCGTGCTGCTCTGTCCGCTGTGCTTCCTGGTCGGGGGCCGGAGCCGGCTTGATCGCGGTTCCGGTGTCGTGCATGGGGTGGTGCCTCTCATCGCGCGGGACGCCCGGGATCACCGGGGCGAGAGACATGGTCGGGCACGGCGGGGACCGTACAAAATCAGTGTGTATTGTCCTGCGCGGCAGGGTCGGCGACCGCAAAAGCTGTGCCCTCCAGGTCGCCGGGCCGGGAATCGTCCGCAGCCCCGGCGACCCCTGTGACCAGCGGAATCTCGGGACCCAGATACTCGCCGAGCCAGCGCCGGAGCACGTCGTGGACGCTCTCGGCCCCGACGAGTTCGTCCTCCTCCTCGACGGGCGTGGAGAGCACGAGGGGGGAGAGGAGGAACGGGCGGGCCTGGGCCCCGCCGAGTCCGCCGTGCGAGCCGATCTGCTCCTCGAAGGCGAGGACTTCGCCGTCCTCGGGGTCGTACCAGGAGTTGACCATGATGTCGGCGACATGCGGGAAGCCGTCGGTGCGGCGCACCGCGTCGGCGGCGCCGGGCCCGAAGTCGGCGAGCGGCCCGAGGTCGGCGGGGTCCTCGTCGAGGTGGACCTCACCGCCTCGCGCGCCGAGGACGACCGGGCCGCGCTCCTTGCTGCGTACGAGGAGGAAGCCGACGCCCGGATGGTTGGCGAGGGTGGGAAGCAGCGCCGGATGGCGCAGGTCGATCTCCTCGCGGGTCATGCGGTGCGCGACATCGGGGAAGGACACGAGGCCGAGGTTGCCGGAGGCCAGCACGATGGGCTCCGCGCGGCGGGCGGGGCGGTGCTGCCCCGCGCCCTCCTCGACGGGGCGGCGCAGGGCGGCGCGGACCGTCGAGCGCGCCTCGGCACCACTGTGCGTGCGCTGCGCCTTGCGCGGCACGGGCAGTCCGCAGCCGGCCCTGACGAGGTCGCCGAGGGTGAGGCCGTAGCGGGCGTGGAAGGTCTCGCCGGGGCTCTGGCCGTGGTCGGAGAGGACCACGATGCGGTAGGCGCGGGGGGCGTGTTCGGCGACCTTCGCGATGAGCGCGAGGGACCGGTCGAGCCGCTGGAGCACCTTGTCCACGTCGCTGCCGCGGGGACCGGAGTGGTGGGCCACTTCGTCGTACGCGACGAGGTCAGCGTAGAGCGCGCTGCGCCCGGCGAGCATGTCCCCGATGACCGCGGCGACGACGACATCGCGCTCGACGACGGTCGCGAAGGCACGGATGAAGGGGTAGAGACCGCCCCTGGCGACGCGCGGGCGCCGCTTCCTGATCCGGGCGCGGGTCGACTCGCCGATCTCGCGGCCGACTTCGGCGACGAAGGACAGGGCGGTGCGCACGGCGTTGGCGGGGTCGCAGAAGTAGGCGAAGTACCCGGCGCGCGAGCGGTTCTCCCTGCCGCGGCGTGCGGCCATGGAGAGCACGAGCGCGACCTGCTCCGCGCCGCCGCTGAAGAGGTTGCCGCGGCTGGCTCCGTCGAGGGTGAGGAGGCCGCCGTCGCCGGTGCGCTCGATGGCGCGGCGCTGGAGCTCGACGGCCGATGCGGGCCGGTTGGAGACCATGACCTCCCCGGTGTCCTTCTCGTACCAACGGAAGGCGGGGACATCGTGGTTGGAGCCGTGCAGGATGCCGAGCTGGCTCGCCCCGGTCTGGCTCGACCAGTCGGTGCGCCAGGGGGTGAGCCGGTGGGTGGGCTCGCGCCCCTGGCCGAGCCAGCCCGCGACGGTCGGCATGAGCCCCTTGTCCACGGCCGAGCACAGGACGTCGTGGCCGACGCCGTCGAGCTGGATGAAGACGGTGCCGGGCGGGACGGGGCCGGGCCGCCCTTCGGCACGGCGGCGGCGCCTGCGGTCGGCGAGGCGGTAGAGGCGGCGGCGGTAGGCGTCGTCGTCGCGGACGGCGAGGGCACCGCCGGTGGCGGAGGCGACGGCGGACATGACGGCGGCGACCACGACCGCGGTCTCGGCGTTGGCCTCGCCGCGGCCGTCCGGGATCAGGCCGAGGGCGAGCAGGAGCAGCGACCCGTTGAGGAAGAAGGCGAGAAGGCCGAGCACGAGCGCGGGCACGAGCAGCAGCGCCCGCACGAGCAGGGGCCACACCAGCGAGGAGAGCAGACCGAAGGCGCCGGCGCCGAGGGCGGCGGTGACGGCGATGCGGGTGGCGCTGTCACCGTCGTCGGACTGCAACTGGAAGTCGGGCAGGATGCCGGCGAGCGCGAGCATGGTGAGCGTACTGACCAGCCACACGGCGACGGAGCGCCACAGAGCACTGCCGACCGCCCGCCATCGCCCTCGCCCCACGCCGTGCCGCCTCACGTTTCATGACAGATCAGGACACCAGCGTGTCACAGGGTGTACGGGTCGGTGGGCGGGGTCGGGTCAGGAGCCGTCGGGGTCGGGTCAGCGGCCGTCGTACCCCGCTGTCGGCATGGAGAGCCGCCGGTGGACATGGGCCTTCATCACCGCGTCGTACGAGGGTTCCGCGAGGCCCGCCGTCTCGATCCGCACCCCGCGCCGCCCGCACTCCGCGGTGAACTCGTCCGGCGACCGCAGCGCGAGGTCGAGGACCCGGCGGCTCGGCACGACGAAGAGGTCCACGAGACCCTTGTCGACGTCGGCCCAGAGCACGGCGTGGTCGGCGGGCAGCCCGCGGACGACGAGTTCCCGGGTGACGACGTACCCCCTGGCGGCGGCCCACCGCGCGCACATCGCGTGCTGGCTGCGGGAGTCCACCAGGAAGGGATCGGCGTCCAGCTCCTCCAGCGGTGTCAGGCTGGCGATCGCCGCGACCCGCACGACTGTCGCGCTTGCGGTGTCTCCCATCGCGTCCCCCTCACCTCCTGCGTCCTCACCACTGGCGTCAGCCGAAGACCCTACTCCTGGCCGTAGGCTCGTAGACAGTCGCGCGAAGGAGGAACCGGAGTGCCGGTGGAGATCACCTGGTGGGGTCATGCCACCTGCACGGTCGAGGATTCCGGGCTTCGGGTGCTCACCGACCCGCTGTTCGCCCGCCGCCTCGCCCATCTGCGCCGGCGCAGGGGCGAGCTCCCGCCTCCCGAGGCGGCAGTCGCCGACGCCGTGCTCCTGTCCCATCTGCACGCCGACCATCTGCATCTGCCCTCCCTCGCGCGGATCGCCCCCGGCACGCGGGTGCTGCTGCCGCGCGGCGCCCGCCGGCAGGTGCCGGGGCTCGCGCGCAGGCTCTCCCATCTGCACCTCATCGACGTCGTGCCGGGGGACGAGGTCCGGATCGGCGACCTCGTCGTCCGGGTGGTGACGGCGCGGCACGACGGGCGGCGGCTGCCCGTGGGGCCGCACGCCACGCCCGCCCTCGGCTTCGTGGTGCGGGGTGAGGCGCGGACGTACTTCGCCGGGGACACCGGTCTTTTCGACTCGATGGCCGATGAGGTCGGGGATGTCGACGTGGCGCTGCTGCCGGTCGGCGGCTGGGGGCCGTATCTCGGCCATGGTCACCTGGACGCGGGGCGCGCGGCACTCGCCCTCGCCAGGATCGCGCCGCGCAGCGCGGTGCCGGTGCATTACGGGACGTACTGGCCGATCGGCATGGACGCCGTACGGCCCCATGAATTCCACACGCCGGGCGAGGAGTTCGTCCGCCAGGCCGCGCTGCTCGCACCCGAAGTGGCGGTGCACCGCCTGGGGCACGGAGAGAGCGTGCGGCCCGAGGTCACCAAGGGAGAATCCCAGTGATCCTCGCCCTGACGACCCAGGTGACACCGGAGTCGACGCAGCAGGCCGTCGGCTATCCGTCGCTGTTCCTGCTCATCGTGGTCGGCGCGCTGGTTCCGGTTGTGCCGACGGGCGCGCTTGTCAGCTCGGCCGCCGTGGTGGCCGTGCACCAGGAGGCGCCGTTCGCGCTGCTCGTGGTGTTCGGGGTCTCGGCGTTCGCCGCGTTTCTCGGGGACGTGGCGCTGTACTGGCTGGGGCGGCGCGGCATGCGTTCGAAGAACGGTTCGCGCTGGCTGGCGGCGATCCGTGACCGTGCGCCCGAGGACCGTCTCGCGCAGGCTCAGGACAAGCTCGCGGACCACGGCGTCCTGGTCCTCGTCCTGTCCCGGCTCGTGCCCGCCGGGCGGATTCCGGTGATGCTGGCCTGTCTGATGGCGAAGATGCCGCTGCGCGAGTTCGCCCGGGGCGACGTGCCCGCGTGCCTCGCCTGGGCCGTGACGTACCAACTGATCGGCATTCTCGGCGGCTCCCTCTTCAAGGAGCCGTGGCAGGGCGTGGTGGTGGCGGTCGGTCTGACGGTGCTGATCAGCACGGCGCCGACGGTGTGGCGCAAGGTGCGGCGTACACAGTCCTAGCCGAAGGCCGCTGCGAGCTTGCTCAACGCCCTCTCCACGTGCGGCAGTTCCAGCGCGTCCGGCGCGGTGAGAGCGGCCAGGCGCTCCTGCCGGGTCGCGCCGAGCAGGGGTCCGGTGGAAAGGCGCACGTGCAGTGCGTCCAGCTCGTCGCCGAAGCGGTGGCCGCCGGGCGCGGGCATGGCGAGGCGTGCGCCGAGGTAGTCCTCCAGGTCCTGTGAGTCACCGACACCGCGCGCGGCGAGGGCGGTGCGCAGCGGGCCGAGGTCCACGTAGAAGTGGCGGCCCGCCGCCGGGGGCCGGGCCAGCGCGCCCGCCACGAGCACCGCGTGCTGCGCGGCGGCGGCCACGCGCGCGTGCAGGCGGGTGGCGCGGACGAGGCGGTCGGTCACCTCGTCCGGCTCGCCCAGGGCGTACGACGCCGCCGCGCCGACCGGCGCCGCGACGCACGCGCCGAGCGCGGTGAGGACGTCCAGGGTGCGGGCCCGCAACGCCGAGCCCCGCGCACCGGCCGGGAACCGGGCGACCGCGGCGGGCCAGCCCGGCGGCAGGAACGCCCCGGAGAGATCGGTGAGGACCGTCACCCGTTCCGGGTCCATCTCGGCGGGGCTGACGAGCACGGTGTCGTGCGGGCGGTGCAGGGTGTCGCGCCAGGTCTCGTCGCTGACGATGTGCAGCCCCTCGTCCGCGGCCGCCTCCACGGCTTCGTGCAGCACCTCCGGCGGCGGCACGGTGGCGGTCGGGTCGTCGGCGACGGAGAGCACGAGCAGGCGCGGGGCGCCGCCCTCGGCACGGATGCGGCGGACGGTCTCCATGAGGGCGTACGGATCGGGGACGCCACCGCACTCGGCGGGCGTCGGCACGTGGTACACCGACCGGCCGAGCAGCCGCACCTGCGGCGTCCACCAGGCGGGACAGGGTCGCGGAAGCAGCACATCGCCGCCGAGTGCGGCGGTCAGCGCGAGCAGCAGGGGCGCGGCGCCCGGCGCGGCGACGACGTGATCCCGCTCCACCGGCAGGCCACGCCGCCCCCAGTAGCCGCTCGCGGCGTCCAGGAGAGCGGGCCCGCCGCCGGGTGGTTCGGCGTGGGCGCGGCCCGCGGCACCGGCGAGCGCGGCGGACAGCTGCGGCAGGACCGGGAGGCCCGGCTCCGGCAGGGGAGGTCCGTACCGGACAGGGCCACGGCCTTCGGGTTCCGTCCGCATGCGTCAATCGAAGCGCGGCGGGCCGCTTCGCGCGCGCGGGGGCTTCCGGCCGAGTGGTTCCTTCCCCGGATGCGCCCGACCGCTGCGGGGCTGTCAGTCGTCGGCGGCCAACCCCGCCAGCTCCCGCTCAAGACCCTTCCCTCGCGTCCGGACCACCGCCGACGCGACGTCGGCCAGCTTGCGGTTCGTCGTCTGGGAGATGCGGCGCAGCACCGCGAAGGCCTTGTCCACGTCGCAGGTCAGGACGTGCATGATGATGCCGCAGGCCTGGTCGACCACGGGGCGGGTGCGCAGGGCCGTGCCGAGGTGGTCGAGTTCGGTGAGGGCCGCGCGGTAGCGGCGGTCGCGGACCAGGCCCGTCGTGGCGAGGTCGCCCAGCGCCTGGGCGGGGCCGTGCCGGACGTCGTCCAGGGCGCCGGGGCGGAAGCTGAACAGGGTCAGGGTGACCGTGAGTCCCGCGCGCCGGAAGGGGAGCGTGACGCTGGAGCGCACGCCGGAGTCGAGCGCCATGGCGCGGTACTCGGGCCACCGTTCGTCCCGCAGCAGGTCGCCGGTCTCCACCGGCGTGCCCCGCTCCTGAGCTGCCGGGATGGGTCCGTCGCCCGAGCGCAATTGGACGGAGACGAGGCGGGCGAGGTCGGGGTGGGTCACCGAAGCGGGGTGTTCGCTGCCGCCTTCCGATACGGTCGTGCCCGCGCCGCAGCACGCGGTGGTGCAGCGTATGGCCTGTTCCGCGAGCTCCGAGAGCCTGCGTCCCGGCAGAGCGGCTTCGGGTCCTGCCAGGTCGAGGTCCGGTTCCGGTATGCGGGGCATGGTGTTTTCCTCCTCCTTCCCTCCGCCTTCCCGCGAGGCCCCCCGGAAAACGGCCGCAACGGATACGTTCGGCACATGGCGCAGACGGAGGAGTTCGGTGAGGAGATCGCGGACTTCGTGCGCCGCGTCGCCGAGTTGAAGTCGGCACGCTCCGTACCGACGGACGACCTCGGCACGGTTCTCGACGCGGCGATCTTCGAACTCGACCACGTGGCCGACCAGTTGAGGCCTCTTTACGAACGGCTGGCCGCCGACGGGCACTTGGGCAGCGGCGTGCCCGACCGGGACGAGCAGCGGCTCCTGCGGGCCATCTTCCAACGCCTCCCCCTGCCCGTGGCCCTGATCGACCGGGAATCGGTGGTCCGGCGGATGAACTTCGCCGCGACCGGCATCACGGGCGTACGCGCGGGCTACGCCACCGGCAGACCCCTGACCGGATTCCTGCTGCACGCGGACCGCGTGGCGTTCCGCTCACAGACGGCCGCGGTCGCACGCGGCGAGGGAGACCGCAGCCTCACCGTCCATCTGCAGCGCGATCCGCACCTCCCGGTCCGCGCGACGCTCACCGCGCTGCGGCCCGGCGCCGAACCGCGCCCGGCGGTCCTGGTGGTGCTTCAGCCGGGCACCCGGCCCGCGGGCTCGCGCGCAGCGGCGCAGGAGACCTTCCGGCCTCCCGCCCCCGACCTCGGCGAGGCGACCCGGCACGCGGCCCGCATGGACCTCGCGGATGCCATGACCACCGCGCTGCTCACCGCTCCCGCCGGTGACCGCGTGGCCGTACTCGAACGGGCGGCCGGTGTGCTGCACCCGCGGTTCGCGGACTGGGTGATCGCCGACGAGGGGGCCGCGCGACAGCGGCGCACGACCGTCCTCGGGCCGAAGGACGCGCCGGTCGGTGACGTCCTCGCGCAGGCGCCCGCCGCGTGCCCCCTCGTCGTCGAGGCGGCACGCGGCGGGGCGCCCATGCTGCAGGTGCGTCCAGAGGACCCGGACTCCTTCGGCCGTGACGCGTCCGGCGCCCCCGTCCTCGTACGCGCGCAGGTGACGTCCCTGCTGTGCGTGCCGTTGAGGGGACGCTCGGACGGGCCGGTGGAGGGTGTGCTCACGCTGTTCAGGAGCGGGGCGCGGCTCGCCTTCTCGATGGCCGAGGCACAGTCGGTCGACGTGATGTCGCGCCACATCGCGCTGGCCATGACCTAGGCGGCGTCCTGCATGACCTCTGCGCGCAGGCGGTCGCAGCACCGGCTGATCAGGCGCGACACGTGCATCTGGGAGATGCCGAGCTGCTCGGCGATGCGGCTCTGCGTCATGTCGCCGAAGAATCGCATGTAGAGGATGTCGCGCTCCCGTTCGGGCAGCGCCGCGATGCGGGGCTTGACGGCCTCGCGGTCGATGACGACGTCGAGCGCCGGGTCGGGGGCGCCGAGTGCGTCGCGCAGCGCGTAACCGTCCTCGCTGCCCGGCAGTTCGGCGTCCAGGGAGAGCGCGGTGAAGCTGTCGAGCGCCTCGAGACCGGCGGCCGCGTCCTCCTCGGAAAGCTGCGCCTTCTCCGCGATCTCGGCGAGGGTCGGCGCGCGCCCGGGGATGGTCTGGGTCAGGTCCTGGCGGGCGAAGCGCACCCGGTTGCGCAAGTCCTGCACACGGCGCGGCACATGGAGGGTCCACATGTGGTCACGGAAGTGGCGCTTGATCTCGCCGGTGACGGTCGGCACGGCATAGCTCTCGAAGGCGCTGCCGCGCTCGGGGTCGTAGCGGTCGACGGCCTTGACCAGGCCGAGGGCCGCCACCTGAC
Source organism: Streptomyces sp. NPDC033180 (assembly GCF_055577645.1). Taxonomy (NCBI): domain Bacteria; kingdom Bacillati; phylum Actinomycetota; class Actinomycetes; order Kitasatosporales; family Streptomycetaceae; genus Streptomyces; species Streptomyces sp. NPDC033180. Next base: position 308,453 of record NZ_JBVIPU010000007.1, read on the forward strand.
GCAAGTCGTCAAGGGCTTCGCCGCGGTTGCGGAACCGGCCCGCGAGCCGCTCGGCCATCGGCAACCAGGCCCTGACCAACTCCTGGCGCAGTGCGTCTCGTTCCGGACCGTGCGGCATCTCGGTGAGCCTGCGGAAAGCGGCTGCGGTGTCGGGGGCGTCGTCGTGCGGATGGCGCTTCGCCTGTCGCGCGTCGGATCGCATGATGCGTCGCAACTCCCTGTTAGGTGCCCTGGGTTGAAGAGTCACCGTGGGGTGCACGCGGCATTGCGACGGGGCACACCCGGGCGAGCGCGAACTGCTCCCACGGACGTGCCTCCGGTCCGAAGCACTGTGAACTGCGCCTGCCCCGAGGTCCGGGAGGCAAACACACGTGCGTGACGACGACGGCACCCGCGGGAGCGGCGTCCCGGCCACCCGTGGGGGTCGCAGGGGCCGGGTCTCCCCACTTCCTCCGGGTAAACCCGCATGGTCCGTCCCCACAGGGGTACTGCGGCAAAGCGACTCACCCCCCACAGGAAGGGCCCCACCATGGCTGTCGTCGTAAGGGACGTCATGACACCGGGCGTCGTGGCGGTCGGTCCCGATGCCTCGCTGGTGGAAGCCGCCCAGCTGATGCGCGCGCAGGACATCGGTCATGTCCTGGTGGCCACGGCCGGCCGGCTGGTCGGCGTGCTCACCGACCGGGACATCACGCTGCGGGCCGTCGCCGACGGCGCCGATCCCCTCACCGTCAGCGCGCAGGCCATCTGCACCCCGAACCCGGTGATGGTCGCTCCGGACGACGCGGTGTCGTCCGCGGTCAGCCTGATGCTGGAGAACGCCGTACGCAGGCTGCCCGTCGTCGAGGACGGACAGCCGGTGGGGATGGTGACCCTCACGGATCTCGCGGCGTCGGCGTGAGGGAGCGGGTCCGGTTGCACGGTGGCGCAGGGGGAGCGACCGGACCCGCGGCGCGGGCCCGGCCCGGCCTGAGGCCGGGCCGGATCGTCCCCGGTGGTCCGTCACGGTCGCGCCCCCTGGGGCGGGTTATGGACCCGTGGGCAGCGACCGGCCCAGCCGGTGACAGATAAAACGGTAATTCAGGGGCCCGGCGGTCACGAGCCGCTCAGCGCGGCCACTGTCCGGATAACGCACGGTCCGCTCGGTGCGGGCTCCGTCTCACCTCCGCAGCGTCTGGGACGGCAGCTCACCGAACCGTGCGTGGTACTGCTCGGCGAACCTCCCCAGATGACCAAAGCCCCACCGGTGCGCCACTTCGCTCACACTGAGCGCGCCGGTCTCCGCGGCCCGCAGTTCGTCCCGCACACGGGTCAGCCGCACGTCCCGTACGTACGCCATGGGAGACATGCCCACGTAGCGGCGGAAAGCCTCCTGGAGCCAGCGCACCCCGACCCGCGCCTCGGCGGCGAGCCCGGCCGGCGTGAACGGATGCTCGGGCCGCTCCTGGACGGCGTCCATCGCGCGTTTCACCGGCGCCGGGCGCAACCTCTGGGCCGGAGCGGCGAGTTCGGCGCGGTAGGGGTGCTCCGCGGCGAGCAGCAGCCCGTTCAGTATCGCCTCCTGGAGGGGCGCGGCGATCAGGGGTGTGTACAGCGACGCCTGGTCCCGCGGAGCGCCGGGCTCCGCGCGCAGATCCTCGATGACCGTGGCGACGAGCCGGGCCCAACTGCGGCCGGGACCACGGGTGGTGTCCAGTGCGGGAGCGAGTGTCAGCGGGGCGCGCAGGGGCCGGCCGATGAGCTGCTCCAGGCGCTGGTCGAGCGCCTCGCGGTCCATCTTCACCGCGAGGACCCGGCAGTCACCGGTCCACCGCTCCACCACCGTGTCGCCGACGGGCTGGAAAACCCCGGCACGCTCCGCCGTCAAGACGATGCCCACGCCACCGCCCTGCCGGACGCGCATGTGGCCGCCGAGCAGTATGTTCACGTGGTACGCGCCCAGTTCGCCGAGCCGCATCCGCACATCGGCGCCGCAGCTGAGCTCGCCGACGGTGAGCGCGCCCAGCTGCCCGATGTCGAACTCGGCGCAGAAAGAGCGCGGCCCCTCGATGACGTCCATGAAGTTGCTGTAGAACGTGGCACCGATCATCTGCCGTGCCTCGTCCACGTCCGCGGTCCTGAAGGACGTCCTCAGCGCTTCGGCACTCACGCGTGACTCACCCGCTCCCCCGACCTCACTCGTGCTCCCCCGCGGCTACACCCGGCGCCCCAGCAGACTCAGCAGCTCCGTCTGCACATCGGCGCCCTGCGGTGGTTCCACCGCGGCGGCGAAGAGCCCGCTCTTCGCCAAGTCCGCAGCGTACGGCTTGGTTTCGCGCAGGGAAAAGGCGACGAGGTCTTCCGGAAGCTCTTCGTCCGCGCCGATGGCCCGGGAGAGGTCCCAGGCGTGCACGACGAGGTCGGTGATCATCTGCCCGCAGTAGAAGTCGGCCGCGGTGTCGCCGAAGGACAGATGCACCGTGCGGTAGATGGCGCCCGGCTCGCTGAACGCCTCCCGAGCAGCGGCTGCTGCCGTGTCCCAGGAGGCGACGGGGTCGGGGCCGAGCACGTCGCCGTCGAAGGCGTCGCCGACGGATTCGATGGTGGCGCCGTCGCGGACGAGCGAGGGGACCCAGAGCTGCTCGGTGGTCAGGTGATCGACGAGGTCGCGCACGGACCAGTCGGTGCACGGCGTCTGCGCGTCCCACTGGTCGGCTCCGATCGCGTGCACCCGGTCGCCGAACAGGTCGAGGGCGGCTGCGTGCCGGTCGAGGAGCTCCTGGTCGTTCAGTTCGGACGGTCCGGCTGTACCAGTCGTGTCTGCCATACCCGCCATTGTCCTCCTGGAGCCGGGAGGCGCTACCGCTTCCGCTCCCCCGGAGGCGCTACCGCTTCCGCTCCACGCGCCGCTCGTCCCAGACCGGCTCGGGCGTCTCGCGTACGAGACCGTCGCTGCCGAAGACCAGATAGCGGTCGAAGGAGCGGGCGAACCAGCGGTCGTGCGTCACGGCGAGGACCGTTCCCTCGTATGCCTCAAGGCCCTCCTGGAGCGCCTCGGCCGACTCCAGGTCGAGGTTGTCGGTGGGCTCGTCGAGCAGCAGGGCGGTGGAGCCCTCGAGCTCCAGGAGCAGGATCTGGAAGCGCGCCTGCTGGCCGCCCGAGAGCCGCTCGAAGCGCTGCTCGGCCTGCCCGGTGAGCTCGTAACGGCGAAGGCGCGACATCGCGGGGCCCTTGGCCTGGGCGTGCTCGCGCCACAGGATGTCCAGGAGCGTGCGGCCGAAGAGCTCCGGGTGGGCGTGGGTCTGTGCGAAGTGGCCCGCCACGACGCGCGCGCCGAGCTTCCAGTCGCCGGTGTGCGCGACGTCGCCACCGGCGAGGAGGCGCAGGAAGTGCGACTTGCCCGAGCCGTTCGAGCCGAGGACGGCGACCCGCTCGCCGTAGAAGACCTCCAGGTCGAAGGGTTTCATCAGGCCGGTCAGTTCGAGGTCCTTGCAGGTGATGGCCCGGATGCCGGTCCGGCCGCCCTGCAGCCGCATGGTGATGTCCTGCTCACGGGGCGGCTCGGGCGGCGGCCCCGCCTCCTCGAACTTCCGAAGCCGGGTCTGCGCGGCGGCGTACCGCGAGGCCAGCTCGTGGCTGATCGAGGCGGCCTGCCGCAGGCTGAGCACGAGCTTCTTCAGCTGGGCGTGCTTCTCGTCCCAGCGCCTGCGCAGCTCCTCGAAGCGCGCGAACCGCTCCTTGCGCGCCTCGTGGAACGTGGAGAAGCCGCCGCCGTGCACCCAGGCATCGGCGCCCGCGGGCCCCGGCTCGACGCTGACGATCTTCTCGGCGGCGCGGGAGAGGAGTTCGCGGTCGTGCGACACGAAGAGGACGGTCTTGCGTGTCTCCCCCAGCCGCTCCTCCAGCCAGCGCTTTCCGGGCACGTCGAGGTAGTTGTCCGGCTCGTCCAGGAGCAGCACCTCGTCGCCGCCGCGCAGCAGGGCTTCGAGGACGAGCCGCTTCTGCTCGCCGCCGGAGAGTGTGCGGACCTCACGGAACTGCGCCTTGTCGTACGGGATGCCGAGCGCGGCCGTGGTGCACATGTCCCAGAGCGTCTCGGCCTCGTAGCCGTGCGCCTCGGCCCAGTCGGAGAGCGCCTGGGCGTACTGGAGCTGGGCGGCCTCGTCGTCGACGGTCATGATCAGGTGCTCGGCGACGTCCACGGCCTTCGCGGTCTCGCGGATGCGGGCGTTCGAGACGGAGACGAGCAGGTCGCGCACGGTCGTCTCGTCGCGCACAGAGCCCACGAACTGCGGCATGACGCCGAGGCCGCCGCTGACGGTGACGGTGCCGCCGTGGGGCTGGATCTCGCCCGAGATCAGGCGGAGCAGCGTGGTCTTGCCCGCGCCGTTCGCCCCGACGAGGGCCACGATGGCGCCCTCACCGACACGGAAGGAGACATCGCCGAGCAGAGCTCGACCGTCCGGCAGGTAGTACTCGATGTGCGCGGCTTCCAGATGTCCCATGCGGGGGATTCTCCGTGGGGGGTGCTGGTTGCTGCAAATGCGTTTCGGATCCCTGCCCGCGCCCTGACCGTGTACCGGCCGCTCCCCTCCACGCGCCGACCACATACTGATACACGGGTCTCACTATCCGACATGGCGGCGTACCGTTCGATCCACCGCAGCGAGCGGCAGCGAACACGAAGGAGTTCCCGTCATGCCGGAGGAGACCGCCGTCTACACGCACGGACACCACGAGTCGGTCCTGCGCTCCCACACCTGGCGGACCGCCGCCAACTCGGCCGGCTACCTCCTCGACGCGGTGAAGCCGCACATGCGGATCCTGGACATCGGCTGCGGTCCCGGCACCATCACCGCCGACCTGGCCGAGCTCGTCCCCGAAGGCGACGTCACGGGTGTCGACCAGGCGCCCGGAATCCTGGACCGGGCCCGCGCGACAGCATCCGAACGCGGCCTGCGGAACGTGGAGTTCGCCGTCGCGGACGTGCACGCCCTGGACTACCCGGACGACTCCTTCTGCGTCGTGCACGCGCATCAGGTGCTGCAGCACGTCGGCGACCCGGTGCGCGCCCTGAGCGAGATGCGGCGCGTCTGCGCACCGGGCGGCATCGTCGCCGCCCGCGACGCGGACTACTCGGCGATGACCTGGTTTCCCGACTCCCCCGCCATGGACGGCTGGCTGGACCTGTACCGGCGGGTGGCCCGCGCCAACGGCGGCGAGCCGGACGCGGGGCGCCGCCTCAAGTCCTGGGCGCTGGAGGCCGGTTTCGACGACGTCACCGCGAGCGCGAGCACCTGGTGCTACAGCTCGCCCGAAGAGCGCGCCTGGTGGAGCGGGCTCTGGGCGGACCGCACGGTCGCCTCCACCTACGCCGAACGCGCCGTGCGGGGCGGGCACGCCGACGCCGGCGCACTGCGGCAGGTCGCCGACGCGTGGCGGGAGTGGGGGTCGCGGGACGACGGCTGGTTCGCCGTGCTGCACGGGGAGATCCTCTGTCGGAAGTGACCGGAAGTGCTCAATTCGCTGCGTAGTACGGCCAGTTGCGGATACCCGGACGGCAGGAGGTAAGACACTATGGTTCCCATCCTGCTTGTTCTTCTGCTGGCCCTGCTGCTCTTCGGCGCGGGGTTCGCCGTGAAGATCCTCTGGTGGATCGCCATCGCCGTGCTCGTCATCTGGCTGGTCGGATTCCTGATGCGCAGCACGACGGCCAGCGGGACGAGGTCCCGCTGGTACCGCTGGTAGACCCGGAAGTCCCCGAGCCCGCGGGCCTCAGCCCGCGGGCTCGGCCCTGCCCGGGTCGACGAAGCTGTACGGCGGCAGCGGACCGCGCACCCGCAGGTCCAAGTGGGGCTGGTCCACGCGCAGTTCGGCCACGGCGGACAGGAAGCCCGCAGCCGCGTCGCGGTGCACGAGGAAGGAGATGTCGGCGAGCCAGCCCGTCCCTCTTGGCCCCGCGCAGGCCGCTTCGGCGGTCGGTTCGAGGGCCCGCAGCACATGGTCGGCGTCACCGGCCTCCCTCGCCCGCACGGTGGCGCTCACCTTCTCGCCGAGCTGCAGCTTCTGCTCGTGATCGCCGCCCCCGGCAAGCTGGTTGGCCTCGACCATCGCGCGCAGCTCCGGGTTCTCGGCGAGGACCTGATGCAGGACGACCCGTTCGTTGTGCGAGGCCTTCACGTTGTACTCGACCCTGCTGTCCAGGGCGCGCAGTCGCTCCGCGTAGTGGTCGGCCCGCTCCGCGAGGACCGCGAGGACCGCTTCGTCGTCGGGAGCGAGGCTGCCGAAGCGCATCGGGAGGACGGGGCCGTGGTTGCCCGCCTCGGACAGGACGTTGTGGTGCGCGAGCAGATCGCCCTGCTTGGGCTCCAGATCCACGGGAGCGTCGCTGACCAGCGCCGCGAGCTCACCGCGCCGCACGGTCCGGACGGGGTGGGGCGGTTCACCGATGCCGTCCATGCCGTCCGCGCTGCCCGGCGGATTCGTCTGCGCATGCGGGCTTCTGACGATGCCGTATATGTACGTGCTCACTGGTCTCGCTCCTCACTCCGCGCGCACACTCCGGGTGGCCCCGCGCGCCCTGGCCAAACCTCAGCCGCTCAGGGCGCGCAGCTTGCGGCGGGCCGGGCCGAGGGCGCGTCCGGAACGCAGGAGGCCCGCCCAGGGATCGGTGCGTGCCTGCTCGACGGCGTCCGCGATGGTCCAGCGGCGGGCGCCGAGCGCGGGGTCGTCGAGGTCCTCCCAGGCGACGGGCACGGCGACCGGCGCACCGGGTTTGGCGCGGACCGAGAAAGGGGCGACCGCGGTCTGCGCGTACGCGTTGCGCTGCACGTCGAGGTAGAGGCGGTCGCCGCGCTCCTTCTTGCGGGCGGCCGTCGTGAGCTGCTCGGGGTGGGCCCGCGCGAGGGTTTCGGCGACGTCCTTGGCGAAGGCGCGTACGTCGTCGAAGTCGTGGCGGCCGTTGAGGGGCACGATGACGTGCAGTCCGCGCGAGCCCGTGGTCATCAGGGCGGACGGCAGTCCGACGTGGTCGAGCAGTTCACCCAGGAAGCGTGCCGCCTCACGGACGGGACCGAAGTCGTCCTTGGCGGGGTCGAGGTCGAAGACGAGCCGGTCGGGATGGGTGACGCCGCCGACCCCGCCGACGCGGGAAGTCCAGCGGTGCAGCGTGAGGCAGGCCTGGTCGGCGAGGTAGAGGAGCGTCGCGGTGTCGTCGCACACCGTGTGGGTGACCGTGCCGCCCTCCTTGGCGACCTCCACGCGCGTTATCCAGTCCGGGTAGTGGTCGGGGGTGTCCTTCTGCATGAAGCGGGGTCCGTCGACGCCGTCCGGGTGCCGCTCCAGCATCAAGGGGCGACCGCGCAGATGGGGCAGCATGAACGGAGCGACGGCCCGGTAGTAGTCCGCGAGGTCGCCTTTCGTATGGCCCCCTCCACCGTCGGCCGGGAAGAGCACCATGCCGGGCCGGTGCAGACGCACGGTGCGGCGCCCCGCCCGCAGGGTTCGTTCGCTGGTCGTGCGGGGGTCTTCGTCGGTCACCGCACGACCGCCTGCTCCACGAGCAGCCGCGCCGCCGCCGCGATGGACTCGGCGTCGATCCCGGCGGCGTGCAGCTGCTCCTCGGGGGAGGCCGAGCCCGGCATCGTGCTCACCGCGAGCCGCACCAGGCGTGGCACCGGGCCCCCGTCGGCGAAGGCCTCGGACACGGCGTCTGCGATGCCACCCTCCGGCCGGTGGTCCTCGACGGTGAGCAGGCAGCCGGTGCGTTCGGCGGCCTCGCGCAGGGTGGCGCGGTCGACGGGCTTGACCGAATAGAGGTCGATGACCCGCACCTGGATGCCCTCGCGGTCGAGGAACTCGGCCGCGGTCAGCGCCTCGTGCACGGTCACGCCCGCCGCGACCAGCGTGAGCCGATCGGCTTCGCCGGAGCGCAGGACCTTGGAGCCGCCGACGGGGAACTCCTCGCCGGGCCCGTAGATGACGGGCGTGTCCCCACGTGACGTACGCAGATACCGCACGCCGTCCAGGCCCGCCATCTGCGCGACGAGCTTCCCGGTCTGGTGGGCGTCGCACGGGTACAGGACCGTCGAACCGTGTACGGCGCGGAACATCGCCAGGTCTTCGAGACCCATCTGGGAAGGGCCGTCCTGGCCGATGGCCACACCCGCGTGCGAGCCGACGATGTTGATGCCGACGCCGCTGACCGCCGCCATGCGGACGAAGTCGTGGGCCCGGGTGAGGAACGCGGCGAACGTCGACGCGTACGGCACCCAGCCGCGGACCGCCAACCCCACTGCGGCGGCGACGAGTTGCTGCTCGGCGATGTAGCACTCGAAGTAGCGGTCGGGATGTTCCTTGGCGAAGTACTCGATTCGCGTGGAGTCGCCGACCTCCCCGTCGAGGGCCACGACGTCGCCGCGCGCGGTGCCGAGCGCGGTCAGCGCCCGGCCGAAGGCAGTACGGGTGGCGACGGAGTCGCCCACCTCGTGGCGCGGCAGCTCCAGATGGCCGCTGCGCGTCGCGTGCAGCGTTCGCGCGGCGGCGGGCTTGCCCACCTCGACGCGCACGCCGTCCCCGCCGTCCACGCCGCCCAGCTCCTCGATGGCCGCCGCTGCCTCCGGCAGCGGTTTGCCGTGCAGGCCCTCGCGGTCCTCGGCGGCGGCGACGCCCTTGCCCTTGACGGTGCGGGCGAGGACGACCGTGGGCTGCCGGGTGGTGGAGCGGGCCTCCTGGAAGGCGCGGTCGACGTCCTGCAAGTCGTGTCCTTCGACCTCGACGACATGCCAGCCGAAGGCGGCGAAGCGGCGCGCGTAGGCGTCGAGATCCCAGGCGTGGCGGGTGGGGCCGCGCTGCCCGAGGCGGTTGACGTCGACGACGGCGGTCAGATTGTCCAGGCGCTCGTACCCGGCGTGTTCGACGGCCTCCCACACCGAGCCCTCCGCCAGCTCGCTGTCGCCGCACAGCACCCAGACCCGGTACGGAACGCGGTCGAGCCGCTTTTCCGAGAGGGCCATGCCGACGCCGATGGGGAGCCCCTGGCCGAGGGAGCCGGTGGCGACCTCGACCCACGGGATGCAGCGCGGCGTCGGATGCCCTTCGAGGCGGCTGCCCTGCGCGCGGAAGGTCAGCAGCTCGCTGTCGGTCACGACGCCGGCCGCCTTGTACGCCGCGTACAGGAGGGGCGAGGCATGCCCCTTGGAGAGGATGAAGCGGTCGTTGCCGGGGTGGTCGGGCCGGTCGAAGTCGTACTGCAGATGGCGTGCAAGGAGCACCGCCATCAGGTCGGCCGCGGACATCGACGAGGTGGGGTGCCCGGACCCCGCGGCGTCCGCGGCACGGACGGAGTCGACCCGCAACTGCCGGGCGAGCGGAGCGAGTTCACTGGTGATCATGGCGGGCCCTCCTTGGCCTCGGTCCTTCGGTTCCGGCGGTTCGCCGGTCGCGTGGGCCGTCGGTCTGGCACGCGCTCCCGACGGCCCTGGCGTGCGGCCTCCCGACGACCCTGGCGCGCGGGCCCTTCGGGTTGCCCCTGCGAACCCCCGTCAAACACCGTGGAAACCCCGGCCCGGATCCGGCGCAGGACCGGTTTGCCCGCCGGGCTTCGGGATACCCGTACCGGGCGCCGTCGCAGGTGCGGGGGGTTTCGAGCCGACCCTGCCCCGCTCCGCGCCCCCACCCCGCATGTGAGCCAGGACGGTCCCGATGAAGGTCGCAGTGCCCATCGAAAGCCCCGCCTTGTCCGCCTACTCGGTCCCCGCGGACGCCCCCGAGGCGGACGGCACCTTCGCGTGGGAGAGCACGACCATCGTGATCGTCGAGATCACGGCCGGCGACGCGACCGGCACAGGCTGGACGTACGGTCCCGCGTCCACCGTCTCCCTGCTGGCCGAGCAGCTCGCCCCGGCCGTCACGGGTCTCGACGCGCTCGACATCCCCGCGGCGCACACGGCGATGACGAAGGCGGTCCGCAACACCGGCCGCCCCGGAGCCGCGTCGAGCGCCGTGTCGGCGATCGACATCGCCCTGTGGGACCTGAAGGCACGCCTCCTGGAGATCCCGCTCGTACGTCTCCTGGGTGCGGCCCGCGACGAGGTCCCGGTGTACGGGAGCGGCGGCTTCACCACGTACCACGACACGCATCTGGCGGCCCAGCTGAACGGCTGGGTGCACGGCCAGGGCATCCCCCGCGTCAAGATCAAGGTGGGCGAGGCCTGGGGGCGGGCCGCGGCCCGCGATGTGCTGCGGGTGCGCACCGCGCGCGACGTCATCGGCTCGCAGGCCGAGTTGTACGTCGACGCGAGCGGCGGTTACACCCGCAAGCAGGCGATCCGGGTGGGCCGCGTGCTCGCCGAGCACGGTGTCGGATGGTTCGAGGAGCCGGTGCCCTCGGACGACCTGCGGGGGCTCGCACTGGTGCGGGACGCGCTGGTCTGCGACGTGGCGGCCGGCGCGTACGGCTATGACCTCGCGTACTTCGCGCGGATGATCCCCTCCGTGGACTGCCTCCAGCTGGATGCCACGCGCTGCGGCGGACTGACCGAGTGGCTGCGCGCCGCCGCCCTCGCGCAGGCGCACGGAATCGAGGTCTCGGCCCGCTGCGCCCCGCACGCGCATGCCGCGGTCGCCGCGTGTGTGCCGAATCTGCGGCACATCGAGTGGCTCCACGACCATGTGCGGATCGAGTCGATGCTCTTCGACGGCGCCCTCGACCCGACGGGCGGAGTCGTCCGCCCCGACGGGGGCGTCGGCCATGGTCTCGAGCTGCGGCGCACGGAGGAGGTCGAGGAGTACCGGGTCGCGTAGGTCAGCGGCCGTTCGTCGTGGTGGCCGCCACGGGATGGAACCCCCGGAAGTCCGCCGAAACGATCTCGGATGCCGGCCGGGCCAACTAGGCTCGCCGTATGGAGATCCTGGGAGCCACGCTGCGTATCTGCGTCGAGGACCTGGAGTCCTCGGTCGCCTTCTACGAACGCCTCGCGGGCGGTACCGCGCACCGTTTCGAGCGAGAGGGCGTCTCGGTCGCGGCGGTCGGCTGCTTTCTGTTGATGAGCGGGCCCGAGCGCGAGCTGGAGATCCTCCGGAAGGTCTCGGCGACGATCGCGGTACCGGACGTCGACGAGGCCTACTCCGTCCTGAACGCGTCCGGCGCCCGTGTCATCGCGGGCCCCGTCCCGACGCCGGTGGGCCGCAACCTCATCGCGGTGCACCCGGACGGCACGGTCTTCGAGTACGCGGACCGGCGCCCCGCGACCTGACCGGTCTGCCCGTATCCTCCACGGCAGGCAGGCCGAACGGAGGACGGTGCACGTGGCGGGCAGTACGGCGGACGGTACGGAACGGGTTTCGTTGAGCGCCCAGGCGCGCGCGGCCGTCCGGCAGCGCATCGTGGACCGCCGCTATCCGCTGGGCTCACGTCTCGTGGAGCGTGAGGTCGCCGAGGAGCTGCGGATGTCGCGGGTCCCCGTGCGGGAGGCGATGCGCGCGCTGGTCGCCGAGGGCCTGCTCGAACTCCTGCCGCACAGCGGGGTGCGGGTGCGCCGCCTGGAACGTTCCGACGTGCGGCACTTGTACGAGGTGTGGGAGCCGCTCGCGGTCCAGGCGTCCCGGCTCGCGGCGCGCAGGGTCGCGCAGAGCGCGCCGGACGAGCCGCCGGGTCTCGACGGGCTGCGGGCCACGCTCCACCAGGCCGAACAGGCGTCGGACGTGGACGACGGCGCGCGCGAGGTCGCCGCGCACACGGCCTTCCACGAGGGCATCGTGACGCTTTCCGGCAATCCGCTCCTGGCCCGCACGATGGAGCAACTGAGCTGGCAGCTCCAGCTCCTGTTCGGCATGCGGGCCGAGCCGGACCACATGCGGGCCCAGCATGACCTCATCTACCGCCAGATCGCGTCGGGCGACGAGGAGACGGCGGCGGCGAGCACGCTGCTGCACGTGCGGGACAGCCAGGTGGTGGCACTGCGGTCGCTCTTCGAGGAAAGCGGCACCTGAGAGCAGCGCCTGAGAGCAGCCTCTGTGAGCGGCACCCGAGAGCAGCATCTGTATACCAAGCTTTCCTCACGTGAACGCCAGCCCCGAGTATCTCCCCGCAATCCCCTCCATAAACCTGCATATTTCCATCCCACCCTTGCGGGCCCACTTCGGCTTGGTATACAAACTGCGGACGCGTTCCCTCCCCGCGCACCAGCCCCCTGAAGGAGCCCCCATGACGCCCCTCACCCGTCGCGGCGTACTCGGCGCCGCCGCCGCGTTCGCGGGCACCGGAGCCGCCGTGTCGGCCGGTTCGCCGGCCACTGCCTCGTCCCGCGGTGGCGGTCGCCGGTCCAAGGCCGTGGTGTTCCGCGACGTCCGCCCCTTCGGCGCGAAGACTCCCGTGGACCTCACGGTCGTCGACGGCCGGATCACGAGCGGCCGGGCGCCCGAGGGAGCCAGGGTGATCGACGGTGGCGGCCGGGTCGCCCTGCCGTCGCTCGTGGACGCCCACATCCATCCGGACAAGACGACGTGGGGCGGCTCCTGGGTGACGCGCAAGCCGGCGAGCGGCATCGCCGACTACTGCGCCCAGGACGTGGAGCTGTTCAAGAGCCAGGCACGTCCCGTCGGCGAGCGCGCGCACGGTCTGATGGCGCACGCCGTGACCCGTGGCACCCGCGCGATGCGCGCCCACGTGGACGTGGCACCGGCCTACGACCTGGCCGGCGTCGAGGGCGTGAACGCGGCCCGCGAGCGGCTGCGGGACGCCCTGGACGTGCAGATCGTGGCGTTCCCGCAGCACGGCGTGATCCGGACCCCGGGCACGGCCGAGCTCCTGGAGGAAGCGGCCCGCTCCGGCGCCATCGACCTGGTCGGCGGCATCGACCCGATCAGCTTCGACAACGCCATGGACGAACAGCTCGACCTGGTCTTCGGCCTCGCGGACCGCCACGGGGTCGGCGTGGACATCCACCTCCACGACCGCGACGAGAAGGGTACGAAGGTCCTGCGGGCCATCATCGACCGCACCCGCGCGCTCTCGCTGCGCGGCAAGGTCACGGTCAGCCACGTCTTCTGCCTGCCGAATCTCTCGGACTCCGAACTGGGCGAGATGGCGGCCGACTTGGGCGAGCAGGACATCTCCCTGACCACGGTCGCGCCGAACGAGTCGCTGGTCCTGCCGATCGCGAAGCTGCGCGAGCACGGGGTGCGGGTGGGGCTCGGCTCGGACGGGGTGCGCGACGCGTGGAGCCCGTTCGGCAACGCCGACATGCTGCACCGTACGCACATCCTCGGCTGGGTCACCGACGTCCGCCTCGACGACGAGCTCGCCGACTGCTACCGCGTGGGCGCGCACGGCGGCGCCGACGTGATGGGCCTGGACCACGCGGACCTGAAGCCCGGCGCTCCGGCCGACTTCATCCTCGTACGCGGGGAGTGCCTGGCGCAGGTCCTGGTGGACATGCCGCAGCGGGACAGGGTGGTGCACGGCGGTCATGTCGTGGCCAGGGACGGCGAGTTGGTGTAGTCGGTCGCCTGGGGGCGGCCGGCCCCGCCCCCAGGACCTCACTCGTCGCCGGCCTCCCGCATCCGGTAGTCGTACCGAGCGGGCAGCGGGTCGTCGGACACCGCGCGCCACAGCTCGCCCAGGATTTCGGCGCCCTCGCGCAGGTCGGCCACCTCGAAGCCCTCGTCGAATATCGCCCGCGCCCGGGTCTTCTCCCCCTCCGCGACGAGCAGTTGGACCTCCACCAGACGGAAGCGGCCCTCGGCGCGTGTGTCGGGGTGCAGGCGCTCCCACACGCCGCGTGCCGCCGTCGTTCGCCCCGCCGCGAGCAGGACACCTGTCGCCTCCCTGCCGAGCGCGGCGCTCGCGGCCGTCCACAGGGCTCCGTCGTCGCGCCGCTCCTGGCACAGGTCGTCGAAGGCCTCCGCGTACCGGTCGGCGGCACGCTCGATGTGGCCCGAATCCTGGTCGGCGACCGCGAGGCACCGCAGCAACGGCCAGCGTGACGGCGCGAGTTCGAGGCCTCGCTCCCAGCTGCGCACCGCCTGGGCCAGGTCGCCCGCGTGCCACTGCGCCACGCCCAGGTGGTACTCCGCGACCGGCCTCGCGGGCGCCGTCTCCAGCATGTCGCGCCAGTGCGGGGCGACCAGGGTCGGCCCCGGCGGCGCCACCCGGCGCGGCTCGGGGACGGCGCCGGAGTGCAACAGCTCGAGCCACGGCTCCTGTTCGGGGCCGAGCGTGGACTCGGCGAACGGCGTGCCCGGCACCTTGTAGCCGGCGCGCAGGACTTCGAGCGCGCCCCAGCCGGACCCCGTGGCGAGGACCTCGCCCGGCTCGGTGTCCGCGCTCGGCCGCCAGGCGTCGTACGCCGCCTCCACGGCGTCCCGAGGCAGGGCGTCCGTGAGCCGCCCCGACACCTCGTCGCGCGCGGCCCGCCAGTCGGAGCCGTGCACCGGGCCCGGGTCCGCCGACAGCGGTCCGTACGACTCCAGCCAGGCGAACTCGCCCTCCGCGTCCAGGCGTACGTGCTCCAGCTGGGTCCGTGCGAGGCCCGCCTGGATCTCCGCGTACCCGCCGGTGCCCGGCTCCGTCAGCCACTCCTGCCAGCGCCGCCCGCCCGTGCCGGATCCCCATACGAAGAGCTTGCGACCCCGCAGCAGGTCGGTCGACGTCTGGACGAGGCCGTGCCCGTCGTCGTCGAGCGCGGCGATCCACCGGCGCGTGCGGTCCGGTACGTCGTAGAAGTAGTCGGCGGCGTACTCGCTGCGCGGCGGATAGGTCCGGTCCACCCCGTCGGTCTCCGGTACCGGCACCTTGCGCAGCACGCCCGAGTAGCCGAAATGCCAGGCCTCGTCGGCCGGGGCTATGACCCGGCGCTCCTGCGGGACCGCGATGTTGGACCACCAGTAGACCGGCACCGCCTTCTCGTGCGGATTGCGGATCCGCACGCCGACGTGGAGGAAGTCGGAGCCTTCGGGCAGCCACAGGTCCACCTGGAAGGGGACGTCCCGCAGCCGCTCCCACTCCCAGAGCCGCAGCATCTCGCCGCCGTCGGGCGCCGTCACCCGCGCGGCGTGCACGGGCGCGCAGGACAGCGTCGTATGGCCGGTGGCGCCGATGTTCCACTCGATGCCGCCGGAGAACCAGGCGCCGTTCAGCGCGAAGGCGGCGGGCTGCAACACCGGGTTGCTGTAGAGGAGTTCACGTCCGGTCGGCTTGTGGAAGAGGGAGTGGACGCGACCGCCGAAACCCGGCAGAACGGTGGCGCGCAGCCGGTCGTTCTCGATGACCAGCGTGTCGAGCGTCGTGTCGGTCCGCTCGCGCCCGTACCCGTCGAGCACCCGCGTGGGCAGGACGCCGCGCAGCGGCGCGTACCCGAGCTGCCGCGCCATGTCACGCGGCAGCCCCTGTCTGCCGCGCCCGTCCAGCGTGTGCACTTCACGGAGCGGCCGCAGCGGCGGCAGCGGGTTCTCGGGGCCCAACGGGGCTGCGGGCAGCGTCAGTACGTCACGTCGCACGGTGGTCGTCACGATCACCATGGAACACGCTCGACGCCGTGCCGACCAGGGGCTGTCCCGGTCAGGATTCCGCAAAGGCGCGCGGCGTCGGCCACGGCACGGCTAATCCGTGGCGGTCAGCGCCCATCGTTCGTGGTCGCGCCGGGCGCCGTCGGTGTGGAGGAAGTCCGGCGAGAAACCCTCGAGCCGGCAGCCGCAGCGGCGGGCGAGCGCGATCGACGCGGTGTTGCCCGGGCGGGGCCCCGTCCTCACTTCCGTCGCCGCATGAAGTACGCCCCGCACAGCGCGCCGATCAGGCCGGTGCCGAGGAGTGCCACCCACAGCGGCATCGTCACCTCGGGGATCAGGAGTCTGATCTTGGTGTGGTGGGTGTTCTCGAAGATGAGGACCAGGGTGAGGACGGCGACCACGAGGACGGCGATCCTGCCGGGTGTCATGACGCCACCGACGCCGCCCGCGCCGCTCTTCGATCCGCCCGTGGAGGAGCTGGGACTCATGCGTGGACCTTTCCCTCGGAGCATCGACCGGCCTCCCCCGGTGACCAGCATGGGCAGCTGGACCGGGTTTGCGCGCGGTGGATGCCCCTCCGGGGCGGGGGTGGGGGCCGTACGGGTGAGCCCGGGCCGGGTCAGCCCACCACGGGCAGCTCGACCACCCCGGTGTCCTCGGGCGCGCTGGTGACGGTCACCGGCTTCACACCCCTGTTGCCCCCGTACGCGTCGTCGCTGGCAGCCACCACGAACTGCAGCTTGTGCCCCGCCTCGTACCGGTGCACGATCCCTGGCAGTGAGACGGTGAACGGCTTCGTCACGTCGGGCACGCGCACCGGCGCCACGAGGCGGTGCACCAGCGTCTTCCTGCCGTCGGGCGCGATGTCGTACAGCTTGGCGAAGAGGACCAGCTTGTCGGCCGCGTCGCCGGAGTTCTGCACCCGCTCGGTCCTCGGCGAGACGACCTTGAGGGTGGCCTTCGCGGAGCCCACCACATCCACGGCGGCGCTCAGCGGCTCCGTCGTCCAGTCGAGATAGGTGCCCTTGGTGTCGCGCGGCGCGGGGTCGGGCAGGCCGATGAGGCCGGCGAGGGAGCTCTCGGAGTGACTGGTGGGGATGAGCCAGTTGCGGTACTCACGGCTGCCGCGCGCGACCTTCTCGCGGGCGTCGACGAGCTTGCCGTCACCCGACAGGTACAGCTTCCGGCTCAGGGCGGGCACTTTCGCGGCGGTGGCATAGGAGCCGTCCGGTCCGCTGTCGGCGGGCACCCAGTCCTGGTGGTAGGCGAAGGCGGGCCCGGTGTCGACGCCCTTCTTCTGCCGGAGATAGCGGTCGAACCACGACAGGACGCGCTTGCCGACGTAGCTGGTCTCCAAGTTCCCTTCGGAGAGGTCGAGTTCACCGGACCCGGGGTCGGTGAGGCCTCCGCTGTGGCCCCCGTACTGCCAGATCATCTTCGTCGTGGTGCCCTGCGCCTTGAGCGTCTCGTACGTCGCCTGCGCCTCGTTGAGATTGAAGAGGCTGTCGGCCTGGCCCTGGATCAGCAGCGTCGGCGCCTTGACCTGCGGCAGGTAGGAGACGGGCGAGACGCTGCGGGCGTACTCCTGGAGGGCCTCGGTCTTGTCGGCCGGGTAGCGGCCCGAGTTGAGCGTACGGATCGTCTCGCAGGCCTTGGTGACGAAGTGCAGGCAGGTGAGGGAGTTGACGCGGGAGGGGTCGAGGCTCGGTTCGAGGAGCGGCTGGCCCTCGCCGATGAGGTAGAAGCCGTTCATCCACTGCCACTTGGCGGCGCCGGGCACGCCGCGGTCGGTCGCGTTGTTCGGGTCGAGCGAGTAGCCCAGGTCGTTCCAGGTGATCATCGGTACGAGGGCGTCGACCCGGCGGTCCACGGCGGCCGTCGCCAACTGGATCGCCCCGCCGTAGGAACCGCCGATCATGCCGACCCGCGGATCGGCTGCGGCGTCCTTGGTGACGTAGTCGACCGTCGTGCCGTCGTCGGCCGCGCGCTTGCCCGCGAGGAAGTCGACGAGTCCGGATGCCGCCCTGCCGTCGGTCTTCGGGTCGTCGAGGGAGATCAGACAGCCGGACTTGCCGAAGCCGAGCCCGGAGTAGACGAGCCCGACATAGCCGCGCTCGGCGAAGGCCTTGCCGGCGGCCGCCGTCGAGCCGTCCGACTTGCTGCCCCCGAAGCCGTTGGTGGTGAGGACGGCGGGGGCGGGGTGCGCGGCGTCCACTCCGGCGGGGCGGTAGAGGTCGGCGTCGACCGAGCAGCTCCTGCCGCCCGCTTCGACCGTGAACTTCAGCGGGGTGACGGTGAACTGACCGGTGGCGCTCGCGGGAGCGGGCGCCACGACGGCCAGCGGCACGGCCAGTGCGGCACCGACGGCGAGGGCGAGCGGCGTACGGGAGCGGGAGCGGGAGCGGGAGCGGGCACAACGGGGTGCGGTACGACGGGACACGAGACCTCCACGCTGAGGACAGCCGACTACCGACCGGTAAGTAACCGGCCAGGGCCATGTTGTGACACGTGTCAGGTCCGGGTCAACGCTCGGGACGGGAGTTTGTCGCAGAAATTGACGGAAATTCAGCGAGGGAGGCGACCGCGCGTCCTCACGTCAGGGCGGGCACATCCAGCGTCAACGTCCCCGCCCCCGCGTCGAGTTCACCCGCCACCCCGAACGGAATCGTCAGCGCCCCGTCGCAGTGCCCGAACCCGAACTCCTCGACGATGGGCACCCCGAGCCCGCCGAGCCGGTCGAGGAACAGCGCCCGCACCGTGTCGTACGGCTCGCAGTCCACCCACGAGCCGAGCGCGACCCCGCGCACCCCCTCCAGCCACCCGGCACGCAGCAGCTGCGTGACATAGCGGTCGATGCGGTACGCCTCCTCGCCTATGTCCTCCAGGAAGAGCAGCCCGCCCCGCGCCGACGCACGCACCTCAGGGGCGCCGACGTCCGAAGCCAGCAGGGAGAGGCAGCCGCCGAGCGTGATGCCCCGCGCGCGGCCGGGCACGAGCGCGGCTCCGCCCGACGCGATCACCTGGACCTGCTCGGGCGCGAGGAGCGTGGCCCTCAAGTGCTCCTGAGCACGGGCGCTCTTGAGGAAGTCGAGGGCCGCGACCATCGGGCCGTGCAGCGTCGCGAGGCCCATCCGCGCCGCGAACGCCTCGTGCAGCGTGGTGATGTCGCTGTAGCCGACGAACACCTTAGGGCCCGCCGCCCGCATCGCCGACCAGTCAAGCAACTCCACCATGCGCAGGGCACCATAGCCGCCGCGCGCGCAGAGCACCGCGGAGACGGAAGGGTCGCACCACGCCTCCTGGAGGTCACGGGCACGGTCGGCGTCCCTGCCCGCGAGGTAGCCGAACTCCCCGCCCACGTCCAGGACATGGGGCATGACGACCGGCTCCAGATCCCAGCCGCGCAGGATGTCGAGGCCCGTCTGGAGCCGCTCCTCCGGAATGGGACCGCTGGGCGCCACGACGGCGACTCGCGCACCGGGGGTGAGCCGCGCGGGACGCGTCAGGGACTTCACTTGGCGAGCTCCAAGGTGGGCGCGGCCCCGGACAGTTTCAGGCGGAACACCTGCGCGTACAGGGAGAGTTCCGCCTCCAGGGCCCGGATCAGCGTGTCCGCCCGGCGGAAACCGTGTCCCTCGCCCTCGAAGGCGATGTAGGCGTAGGGCACGCCGCACCCCTCCAGTTCGGAGACGAACCGCTCGGCCTGCTCGGGCGGACAGATCACGTCGTCAAGACCCTGGAGCAGCAGGAAGGGCACACTGACCCGGTCGGCGTGCTCGGCGGGGGAACGCTCCACGTACCGCGTGGGCACCTCGTCGAAAGGACCGATCATCGAGTCCAGATAGCGCGACTCGAAGTCGTGGGTTCCGCCCGCGGCCCATTCCGTGAGGTCGAGCACGGGGTAGATGATCGTGCCACAGGCGTACACGTCCGTGGTGGTCAGCGAGGCGGCCGTGGTCCAGCCGCCCGCGCTGCCGCCGCGGATCGCGAGGCGGTCGCGGTCGGCGGTGCCCTCGTCGGCCAGGGCCAGGGCGACGGCCGCGCAGTCCTCTACGTCGACGATGCCCCACTGCTCGCGCAGGCGGTTGCGGTACGCGCGGCCGTAACCGGTCGAGCCGCCGTAGTTGACCTCGGCGACGCCGATGCCGCGCGAGGTGAAGTAGGCGATCTCCAGGTCGAGCACGAGCGGGGAGCGGCTGGTGGGGCCGCCGTGCACCCACACCACGTACGGCGGGAGTTCCTCGTCGGGAGCCATGCAGGCCGGGTGGTGCGGGGGGTAGACGTGCGCGTGGATCTCGCGGCCCTCCGGGCCGCTGAAGGTGCGGATGCGCGGCTCGGGGTAGTACGCGGTGTCCACCGGGTCGTCGTGCGCGGCGCCGATCACGCGGGCGCGGCCGGTGCTCGCGTCCAGCTCCACGACCTCGTACGCGCTGCGGGGGCTCGCCGCGACGCCGACGGCGCGGGTGCCGTTCACCGCGACGGTCGCCGCCCACTCCGTCCAGGGGCCCGCCGCGTCGACGACTTCGCCGGTCTCCGGGTCGAGCACGCCGAGGGCGGTGGCGCCCTTGCCGTGCACGACGGCGACAAGGCCGCTGTCCAGGGGCGCGAACCAGTTGGAGCCGACCTGCCAGAGGGGGCCGCCGAACTCCTCCTCGCGCGGACAGAGCGGTACTCCCGACGAGAAGCTCCCGCCGTCAAAGGCGTCACCGCGGTAGAGGTTCCACCACCCCGTGCGGTCGCTCGCGAAGAGGAGGCGCCCGTCGGCGGCCCACTCCACCTGCGCGATGGACTCCTCCGGGCCGCCGGCGAACACCCGCGGCGCACCGAACGTGCCGTCCGCGCGGACCTCGGCGACCAGCAGCTCCGTGCCGTCCCACGGCATCCGGGGGTGGTCCCAGGCGATCCACGCCACGCGGGCGCCGTCCGGTGAGAGGCGGGGCCCGGTGATGAACCGGTGGCGTTCGTCGGAGAGTTCACGCACCGCCGCGCGGTCACCGGCCGCCGATCCGTCGAGCGGCACGGCGACGATGACCCGCCGTACGTCGGTCGGCCCCTCCCCCGTGAACTCCTCCAGGACACACCAGACCTCGCCCCGGTCCAGGTGCACGCACGGGTCGATGTACCGCAGGCCGCCGCCCACGTCGGAGAGCGGGGTCAGCGGACGCGGCGCGGCCCCGGGGGCGTCGGGCGCGTACGCGTACAGCCGCTGGTCCGAGAAGTCGGCGAACACGACCAGCGGCCCGTCAGGGCCATCGGCCCCGGCCCATGAACGCCCCCCGTACTCCATGACCCGGCTGCGCACGTTCCACGGCTCGGGCAGCACGGACTCCTCCGTGCCGTCCGGACGCCGCCGCACCAGAGCGCGCCTGCCGCCTTCGGCGGGCCTCGGCTCGGTCCACCACGCCTCGTCCCCCACGAAACCCACATGGGCCGGGGAACCGTCGTGGGCGGCGGCGAGCGCCGCGTCGATGGGCGACGGCCATGATCCGTAAGCCTGGGTCTCCATCATGTCCTTTTCTTCCCCCATGATCGGTTGTGTTCCCTAGGCCGTTCTCAGATAGCGGTCGAGTACACGGACGCCGAAGTGCAGCGCGTCGACCGGAACGCGCTCGTCGACTCCGTGGAAGAGCGCTTGGTAGTCGAAGCCCTCCGGTGTCCTCAGCGGCGAGAAGCCGTAGCCGGTGATGCCGAGTCGCGAGAACTGCTTGGCGTCCGTGCCGCCGGACATGCAGTACGGCACGACCCGTCCCTCGGGTGCGAACTCCTCGACGGCTGCCCGCATCTTCGCGTACGTCGAGGAGTGCACCGGCGCCTGCAGCGCCACCTCACGGTGGTGGAACTCCCAGTCGACGTCCACTCCGGTGAGCCGGTCAAGGGTGGCGGCGAACTCTTCCTCGCCACCCGGCAGATACCGGCCGTCCACGTAGGCGACGGCCTCCCCGGGGATCACGTTGACCTTGTAACCCGCGTGCAGCATCGTCGGGTTGGCGCTGCCCCGGACGGTCGGCGCGACGAGGTCTGCGGCCTGGCCGAGCTTCAGCAGGAGCGCGTCCACGTCGAATCCGGGCACGTCCAGGTCGGCGTGCTCCCCGTACAGCGCGGCCAGTTCGCTCAGGGAGGCCCGGACCGTCGGCGTGAGCCTCACCGGCCAGCGGTGCTCACCGATGCGGGCGATCGCGGCCGCCAGCTTGCTCACGGCGTTGTCCGGGTTCACCTTCGAGCCGTGGCCCGCCCTGCCGCGCGCGGTCAGCCTGAGCCAGCCGGTGCCGCGCTCCCCCGCGGCGATGGGGTAGAGCTGGTTGCCGCGGCCGTCGTGGAAGGTGAAGGCACCGGACTCGCTGACGCCTTCCGTGCAGCCCTCGAAGAGGGACGCGTGCTGATCGGCGAGGAAGCCGGACCCGTCCTCGGCGCTCGCCTCCTCGTCGGCGGTGAACGCGATCACGATGTCCCGCCGTGGCCGCACTCCCGCACGCGCCCAGCCGCGCACCACGGAGAGGATCATCGCGTCCATGTTCTTCATGTCGATGGCGCCGCGGCCCCACACGACGCCGTCGCGGATCTCCCCGGAGAAGGGGTCCACGCTCCAGTCGGCGGCCTCGGCCGGCACGACGTCCAGGTGACCGTGCACGAGGAGCGCCTCGGCAGAGGGGTCGGTGCCCTCGATGCGTGCCACGACGTTCGTACGGCCCGGTGTCCGCTCCAGGAGCCTCGGTTCGAGCCCGGCTCCGGCGAGACACTCGGCGGCATACTCGGCGGCGGGCCGCTCCCGGCAGTCGCCGCCGCCCCTGTTCGTGGTGTCGATGCGAATGAGGTCGGAGGTGAACCGGACGACCTCGTCGAGCGCCTGCTCGTCGACGTGTCCGGTGGCCCGATGCCCCGGCTGCTCCTCAGCCATACTGCTCCTCCACGGCCGCCGATGCGATCGTCGTGACCGCCTTGAACGTACGAATGCCCTCGTACATGGTCTCGCTGGTGTACGCGATCTTCCGCTCGCCGGTGCGCCGCACGCCCGGCACCACGGTGGACGCCATCGACAGGTGCTCGGCATCGAACTCGAGCTCGACGGTGAAGGGTCCGCCCTGGACCGGCTCGTGCCGCACCGCGAGCGGCGCCGCCTCCTTCGCCGCGGCCCGGATGTCGGATGCGGTCCGCCGCGGGGTGCGGCAGACCGCCGCGTACCGCGACACGTGGTCCTTGACGGCGACCTTCAGCGCGCCCGGCGCGTAGCCGAGCGCGTCGTCGCAGGCCAGGTCGTCGCCGGTGACCAGGATGACGGGTACTCCGTACTCCGCGACAACATGGGAGTTGAGCAGCCCCTCACTCGCCCGGTCGCCGTTGACCCACACTCCGGTGATCGAGTTGGCGAGGTAGGTGTGCGCGAGCACGCCCTCCATGCCGGCGCCCGCGTGGTAGCCGATGAAGGCGATGCCGTCCACGTCGTCGTGCTGGACGCCCTCGACCATGGAGAGGGACTTGTGCCGCCCGGTGAGCATCTCGGCCCGCTCGTCCAGGTTCTCGAGGAGCAGATTGCGCATGGTCCAGTGCGCTTCGTTGACGAGCACCTCGTCGGCGCCCCCGTCGAAGAAGCCGAGCACGGCGGCGTTGACGTCCGAGGTGAACATCGAACGGCACCGCTCCCACTGCGGCGTACCGGGCAGCACGTCGGCCGGCCACGTGACACCTGTGGCCCCCTCCATGTCTGCGCTGATCAGGATCTTCATGCCGCCTCACGCTACGCGGTCGCCAACTCCTGGACCAGATCCGTCGGCGACCGCGTCGCGCGCCGGTCACCAGAGGGTGCTGCGCAGGTCCGGGTGCGCAGGCCCCAGGCGTGGCGCCGGGAGGCCTCGTCGGCGGCATGTCGGGTGCTCCTTCCCGGGCGGGGTGGCGGTTCAGCGGGCCGCGGGGATCTCGGGGGTGCGCCCGGCCGCCGGTTCGCCGGCCGCCGTCACCGTGCCGGGTCGCGAGCGGAGACCGAAGGCGCTGATCAGCGCGGCGAGCAGGGCCGCGGCGAGCGGGACCCAGAGGGCCGCGCGGTAGCCGTCGAGGAGCGCGGAGGGCGAACCCGACGTGGTGGCCGCGACGTTGACGGTGGTGACCGTGGAGAGGCCGAGGGCGGCACCGAACTGGAAGGCGGTGTAGAGCAGCCCGCCGGCCAGGCCCTGCTCCTCCTCCTTGACGCCCTCGGTGGCGACGATGGTAAGCGGACCGTAGGTGAGGGCGAAGCCGAGGCTGAGGATGATCAGGCTGGGGAACATCGCCAGGTACGTCCAGTCGGCGCCGACCGGCAGGAACAGGGCGTAGGAGAGCGCGGCGAGGAGCAGACCGCCGAAGATCACCCGGGCGTTGCCGAAGCGCTCGACCAGCTTGGGGGTGACGGTGGGCGAGAGCACCGCGTCGAGACCGATGACGATCATCGCGAGGCTGGTCTGGAGCGTGGACCAGTCGCGCAGCTCCTGGAGGTAGAGGACGACCAGGAACTGGAATCCGAAGAAGCCGCCCGCGAAGAAGAGACCCGCCAGGTTGGCGCGGACCAGGGCGCCGCTGCGGAAGATCCCGAGGCGCACGAGCGGGGAGGCGGAGCGGCGCTCGGCGGCGACGAAGACGGCGAGGAGGGCGAGGCCCGCCCCGAGGGTGCCGATCGTGGCGGCGGCGCTCGCGTGGGAGGCGCGCTCCACGCCGAGGACGAGCAGCACGATCGCGGCGGTGACCGTGAGGGCGCCCACCAGGTCGACGCTCTGCCCGGTGCGGTCGGGGCGCGGGGACTTGGGGACGTAGGCGAGCGCGGCGGCCAGGATCAGGGCGGAGAGCACCACGGGCACGAAGAAGACCCAGCGCCAGCCGACCGCGGTGAGCAGACCGCCGACGACCAGGCCGATGGAGAAGCCGCCTGCGGCGGTACCCGAGTAGAAGAGCAGCGCCTTGTTGCGGCGCGGGCCCTCCTCGAAACCGGTGGTGATGATGGAGAGGCCCGCGGGGGTCATGAAGGCCGCGGCGACGCCGGTGACGAAGCGGGCGACGATCAGCATCCAGCCCTCGGTGGCGAATCCGCCGAGCCCGGAGAAGACCAGGAAGACGGAGAGCCAGAGGACGAACATCTGCCGCCGCCCGAAGAGGTCGGCGGCACGGCCGCCGAGCAGCATGAAGCCGCCGTACCCGAGGACGTAGGCGCTCATGACCCACTGCAGGGAGCCGGTCGACAGGCCGAGGTCGGCGCGGATGGAGGGCAGGGCCACGTTGAGCATGGCGACGTCGATGCCCTCGAGGAAGATCGCGCCGCACAGGACGAGCAGGACGCCCCACTCGCGGGGCCTGAAGGTGACAGGGGAGGCGGCCGGGGACGCGCTCGGCGCCGCGGCTGATGATTCTCTTCGCGAACTCACGTCTGTTCTCCGTCAGTTGACCGATGGTGCGGGGATTTCCCGGCTCACTCACCCTCGATCAGGGCGTGCGGCGGAACAACGGTGAAGATCGCAACGTTCGTTCAACCAGGCTTACCGATCCGAGCCAGATCCGAGCCAGATCCGAGCTGCCTGGGGGGACGTCGATGGAACGCGATGAACTGGAGTGCTTTCTGCTCCTTGCCGATGAGCTGCACTTCGGCAGGACGGCCGAGCGCATGCGGCTGTCCCGCGCCCGGGTGAGCCAGCTGATCCAGCGCACCGAACGCCGCGTCGGCGCACCGCTGTTCGTCCGCACGAGCCGTCGCGTCGGCCTCACGGCCCTCGGCCGCCAGCTCCGCTCCGATCTGGAACCGCATCACCGGGCGATCGACGCCGCCGTCGAGCGGGCCGCGGCCACCGCGCGCGGCATCGACAGTGTGCTGCACGTCGGCTTCGCCAATCCGCTGGCCGGCGAGATCGTGATGCGGGCGACGGAGGCGCTGCGCGTGAGCCATCCGGGGCTCGCCGTGGAGATCTGCGAGGTGCCGCTCGGTGATCCGTACGGTCAGTTGCGCAAGGGTGAGTTCGACGTGCAGCTCACGGAGTTCCCGGTGCGCGAGGAGGACCTGGGCGGTGGTCCCGCGCTGCTCGCGGAGGAGCGCGTCCTGGCGATCGCTTCGGCGCATCCGCTGGCCGGTCGGGACGCGGTGTCCCTCGAGGACCTGGCCGACGTGCCGCTCCTGACGATCGAGGGCGAGGTGCCCGACTACTGGCTGGAGCAGCGCGTACCCGCGCGGACCCCGTCCGGCCGTCCGATCGGCCGCGGTCCCGGCGTGACCAACATGCAGGAGGCGCTGATGATGGTCGCGGGCGGCAAGGGCGCCTTCCTGGCTCCCGCCCACACCGGGACGTACTTCTCACGGCCCGGAGTCGCGTACGTGCCCTTCGCCGACTCCGAGCCGGTCGGGTACGGCCTGGTGTGGCGGGCAGGGCACGGCACGGGAGCGATCGAGACATTCGCGAGGACCGCCCGCGAGGCGGCCCGTGAAGTGGCGCAGGGAGATCCCAGGAGTGTGGTGCCGGGGGCCTTCACCGCGGCGGGCTGAGGCCGGCTGGAGCCGGGGACCCGGCGCGTCCGCGCGCCGCGCGCGCCGAACGGACCGCGCCGACGGCGACGAAGGCCCAGACCGCGAGCGCCGGCCAGAGCAGCACCTTCCCGCAGGTCCAGAGCGCCGGAACGTCCGCGGCCGTGGAGACGGAGAGCGCGGCGACGGCGGTCATGCCGAGGGGGGAAGACGGTGGCCCAGCGGCGTACGTCGTAGTAGGGACGTGGCCACCGCAGTTCACAGGCTACGAGCAGCGCGTACCAGGCGAAGGCGAGGCCGAGCGCGACGAGGGTGAGGACGCGCAGGACGTCGTGCGCCGGAGTCGCCCAGCGCAGAGCACCGCCGGGCACGGCGGCGGCGACCAGCTTCGATCCGGCGAGGGCGGAGATGACCATGGCCCCGGCGATGATCCAGTGGTCGCCCCGCCCGGAGGCGAGTTGGCGGAAGTCGAAGCGGAGCAGCACCACCGCGTACAGGACGAGGCCGATGGCGGAGAGGACGAGGGCGGGCCACATCAGCCACGCCTGCCGGTCGGCGGTGGCCACCGTGGCGGCGAGGACGACGATGGCCTGGGTGGCCACGCACACCAGATAGGCGGCGCCCGGCACCCTGCTCTGCCAGTGGCGGACCACATGGGACATCAGGAGCGGCCACTCACCCCGCCCGGCCCACCACCAGCCACCTGGACGGCAACTCGATCCGCGTACCGTCCGGGGTGAACTCGGTGGTGATGAGCGGCAGTTCACCGTCCGCGAGCACCGAAAGGCCCGCCCCCGCGACGTACTCCGGCACCGCGGCGTCCTCGACCTCGCCCGGCGCGATGCCGTGCGCGAACACCGGCGCCAGCTTCGGCGGCGGTCCTTCGGGGCTCTGGGCGAGGCCTTTCAGGACCGTCCCCGCGGCCTCGGCGAGCTCGACGACGAACGCTCTGCCGCGCTCGCCGAGGAGCGCCGCGATGCCGTCGACGAGCGGCTGGCGGTCGTCGGGATCGCACTGGTGGAGCACCCCGCGCATATAGACGTTCACGTCGCCGAGTTCCGCGTGCAGCTGCTCGGCCTCGGCCTTCTCCGCGGCGTCGACCTGCCGGAACTCCACCTGTCCCGCCGGGTCGGCGTTCCGTGCGTGGCGCAGGGCGGCGGCGGACAGATCGGCGCCCAGGACGCGTGGGTAGCGGTCGGCGAGGAAGCGCGTCTGGGTGCCGTTGCCGCAGCCGAGGTCCACGAGGGGCAGTCCCGCGGCCGCCACGTGCGGTTCGAAGAGGGAGAGGTGGATGCCGACGGTGAGCGCGGGTTCGGCGTCCCAGAAGACCGCACCCGGTTCGCCCGGAGCCTCCCGCCAGAACCCCTCCCAGGCCTCCCTGTACCGACTCGTGACGCTCATGCCCAGCTCCCCAGGATGCGACGACGACCGCCGAAGCCGACGGCAAGATCGGTCTATCGCGCCCGGGGTGCATGGACAAGTCACCGGCGCAATCAATCGGAGCGCCTTTGCTACGTTCCCTCCTCGCGCACGCCCCCGCGGGGCGTGCTGAGCCCTCACTTGCGCGGCGGCCCCATCTCGAACCACACGGTCTTGCCGGAGGCCGTACGGCTGGTCCCCCACTCCTTGGCGAGCACGCTGACGATCCGCAGTCCGCGCCCGAACTCGTCGCCGGGGCCCGCGTTCAGGAGTGTGGGCAGGGTGTGGTCGTCGTCCTCGACCTCACAGATCAGTGTGGCCCCCGAGCGGACCAGGCGGAGTTCCACGCGGCCGCCGCGCGAGTGCCGTACGGCGTTGGTGACGAGCTCGCTGACCAGGAGCTGCGCGGTCTCGGACAGCGTGTCGCGGGCCCAGGCGCTCAGTTGGTCGCGGACCAGCTCGCGCGCCCTGCTCACCTCGCTCGGGTCGAGTGCGAGCCGCCAGCTCGCTACGTCCTCGTCCGCGACACCGTTCAGGCGAGCCATCAGGAGCGCCACGTCGTCCTTGCGGCCGCCGCGTGTGTTGAGGGCTCGGATGATGGTGTCGCAGGCGGCGTCCATGGAGGCGGCCGGGTGGGCCGCGGACTCGGTGAGCGTGGCGAGGCCGACCCCGATGTCCTCGCCGCGGACCTCGACGAGTCCGTCGGTGCACATCAGGAGCCGGTCACCGGGCGCGACGCGCACGGTGACCGCCTCGAAGGGCACGCCTCCCACGCCGATGGGTGCTCCTGTGGGCAGGTCGAGGAGTTCGCTGCGGCCGTCGTCGGCGCGGACGAGGACGGGCGGGATGTGGCCCGCGTTGGCGAGGTGCAGCTCGCTCGCGATGGGGTCGTAGACCGCGTACAGGCACGTCGCGAGATAGTGCTCGCCGAGGCGCTGTGCCAGGTCGTCGAGGTTGCGCAGGAGCTGGGCCGGCGGCAGGTCCAGGGCGGCCATGGTCTGTACGGCCGTGCGCAACTGGCCCATCATCGCCGCCGAGTTGAGGCCGTGCCCCATCACGTCGCCGACGACCAGCGCCGTACGCGATCCGGGCAGCTTCACGGAGTCGAACCAGTCGCCGCCGACCCGGCCGAGGAGCGTGCCCGGCAGATAGCGCGTGGCGATGTCGCAGCCCGTCATGCGCGGCTCGATGTGCGGGAGCATGCTGTCCTGGAGGGTGTCGGCGACGCTCTCCTGGTAGGTGTACATGCGGGCGTTGTCGAGCACGAGGCCCGCGCGTGCGGCGAGTTCGGCGCCGGTGACGCGGTCCATGTCGTTGAAGACGGGCCGCTCCTGGTGGCGCAGCAGGATCATGAATCCGAGCACCACATTGCGGGCCTTCAGGGGCACGACGAGCATCGAGCGGTGGTTGATGAGCGGGCGGATGTCGCGCTTCTCGAACTGCGAGGCGATCGCGTTGCCCATCTCCTCGGTGATGCGCGGCACGAGGACCGGATCGCCGGAGGTCATGCACTGGAAGAACGGCGTGTGCGACGGGAACGGCATGGATTCGCCGACGGGTACGACGTCGTCCCAGCGGCCCGGCTCGTCCGTGTGCTCCACGGCGACCCGGTGCCACAGCGTGGTCTCGTCCGGCGGCCCCTCGGGGAAGCCCTCTCCCGCGACGACCTGTTCGCGCAGGTAGGTGCCCGCGACGTCCGTGAACCGGGGCACGACGGCCCGGCTGACCTCGAGGATCGTTCGCGAGAGGTCGAGGGAGGAGCCGATGCGCCCGCTGACCTCGTTCAGGAACTCCAGGTGCTCGCGCACCGCCGCGTATTCGAGGTCCTCGACCTCGTCGGACGCGGCGGGCCGGGGCGGGAGGCCGGCTGCCGCGGCCTGCTGGGCGCGCAGCCTGCGTGCCTTGCGCTCGGCGCGGCGCGGCACACCCCAGTCGGGGGTGACGGGTACACGGTCGTGCTGGCTGAACTCCAGGACGGGATAGCCCAGTTCAAGGACCTGCGCCACGATGCGCGAGCTCTCGCCCACGCTCATGCTGGGCAGGATCTCGGGCAGCCGCTCGGCCAGCTCGTCCGCCCCGGGGAAATCCGTGTGCAGGGCGAACCCCGGGGCTATCCGCTCGACTTGGCCCGGATCCCGATCGTCGTCGTCGGCCAGCCGGTCGGCGTCCGCCGCGAGTACGAGCAGGCGCTCCGGTCCGGGGCCGATGAGGGGGTAGGCCCACCACAGGACGTCCACGCGGTGGTGGTCGCCGCCGGGGACGGAGAGCCGCGCGCGTCCGGCGGCCGGGTACGAGATGCGTCCGTCGAGGGAGGTTTCCAGGTCGGGGCCGAGACCGTCGTACTCGCCGTAGTTCGCGTGCCCCTCGGGGATCGCGCCGGCCACCGGAAGCAGGTCGCCCGCCGGGCTTCCGACGGCCGCCTCCTTGGCGTACCCGAACAGCTTCCGCGCGCCGGTGCTCCAGTGCGAGACGAGGCCCGCGCCGTCGATCACGACCACGGCGAGTGGGATCCGGCCGGCCACGGCATGTTGCGCCACCGGCCCGTCCGGGGTGCCGTATTCCATGGCCAACGCTCCTTCCGGCGGCACCGCGAAGGCCTGGGCCGCCCCGACCACCGTACGACCGGCACAGGTTGCCGTGCGGGGCAATGGGGGAATTGGGCTCCGCGGGGGCGCCTCCGGCGGGTGTTTCCCCTCCGCCCCGCCGGACAGCTCCCGGCAGGGCTAGTCCTCGTGGCCCAGCTGGAGATCCCGCTCCGTGCGCCCCCCGCCCGCGACCTGGAGCACGGTCGCCACCGGCGGGTAGCCCGCGGCGATGACGGTGTACTCGCCGGACGACAGGTCGATGAACCGGAAGGTGCCGTCCTGACTGGTCGTGAGGGTGTCCACGACATTGCCCGCCGCGTCGAGGAGCGTCACGCGGGCGTCCTCCACGGGGCGCCCGCCACTGGCCCGCACGGTCCCGCGCAGGACGGCACCGCCCGCGAGCTCGACGTCCTGCCGGGTCTCGCGGGATGCCTGCACGCTGACGGGCAGGGCCGCCGGGCGGAAGGCGGGTGCGCTGGCGGCCAGGGTGTACTCGCCCGCCACCAACTCCGTGATCACATAGCCGCCTTCGCGCCCGCTGCGGGTGGTGGCGACGACCTCGCCGCGGACGTCGGTGAGGGTCACCGCGGCGTCCCTGACCGGAGTGCCGTCCGCGGTGACCACGCTGCCGGCCAGGCGTCCAGCGCCGCCGAGCACCACGTCGAGCTCCACGGGACGCTCGCCGACGGTCACGGTGACCGCCTGTGGCTGGTGACCGCCCGCGGCCGCGATCAGGACGAACGATCCCGAGCCCGGCGTGGACAGGGCGTACCGCCCGTCCTCGCCGCTCGCGCCGCGGCCGATCTGCCGGCCCCCGACGTCGATGAGGGTCAGGGCGGCGCGGGGCACCACGGTGCCGTCCGGATGCTGCACGGTGCCGCAGACGGGCACCCCGGCGGCGTACGACGTGCGGGCCTGGGGGATGGGCGTGGGCTCGGCCGTGGGGGCGTCCTGGGACGCTGCGCTGGACAACAGGGGTGTCTCCTTGAGGAAGAAGGTGATCAGCATGCCGAGGACGAGCACCGGCACCAGGTAGAGGAAGATCCGGGGCATCGCGTCGGCGTACGCCTGGATGTAGCCCTCGCGCAGCGGGGCGGGCATCGCGTGGACGAGCTGCGGGGTGATGGCCTCGGGGTCCGGAAGACCGGCCCCGGCCGGGATGCGGTCTTCGAGCGTGTCCGCGAGCCGGTCGGCGAAGAGCGTGCCGAAGATCGCGGCGCCGACGCTGCCGCCGATCTGCCGGAAGTAGTTGTTGGCGCTGGTGGCCGTGCCGAGGTCGGACGGACGTACCGCGTTCTGCACGGCGAGGATGAGCACCGGCATGACGAGGCCGACTCCCGCGCCGAGTACGGCCATCCAGATGCTGTAGTGCAGCCGGGATGTGTCGGCTTCGAGCCGGGAGAGCAGCCACATGCCGATGACCGACAGGATGCCGCCGATGACCGGATAGATCTTGTAGCGGCCTGTGTGGCTGATGAGCTGGCCCGAGAGGATCGAGGCGCCGACGATGCCGCCCATCATCGGGAGCATGAGCAGTCCGGACTCGGTGGCGCTCGCGCCGTCGACCATCTGCAGGAACGTCGGCAGGTAACTGGCCGCTCCGAAGAGGGCGATGCCGACGACCACGCCCACGAGACCGGTGACGTTGAAGACCGGATCGCGGAACAGGCGCAGCGGGATGATCGGTTCTGCGGCGAAGTGTTCGGCGACGACGAAGAGCACGACCGAGGCGAAGGCCCCGGCCGCGAGCCCCAGGATGACGCGCGATCCCCACGCGTACTCGGTTCCGCCCCAACTGGTCAGGAGCACGAGGCAGGTGGAGGCGGAGGCGAGTAACAGCGCGCCGAGCACGTCGAGTCGGGCCTTCGCGGTGGGCTTGGGCAGCTTCAGCCCCAAGCTGACGACAGCGAAGGTGAGAAGGCCGAAGGGCACGTTGAAGTAGAAGCACCAGCGCCAGGTGACGTGGTCGGTGAAGAACCCGCCGAGCAGCGGTCCCGCGACCGACGCGAGGCCGAACGCGGCACCGATCAGGCCCATGTAGCGGCCGCGTTCCCGGGGCGGGACGATGTCCGCGATGATCGCCTGTACGCCGATCATGAGGCCGCCCGCGCCGATGCCCTGAAGGGCACGGAAGGCGATGAGCTGGTCCATCGTGCGCGACCAACCGGCAAGCGCGGAGCCGATGATGAAGATGAGAATCGCGAACTGGAAGACGCCTTTGCGCCCGAAGAGATCCCCGAGCTTGCCGTAGATGGGCAAGCCGATCGTGGACGTGAGCAGATAGGCGGTGATCGCCCAGGACATCTTGTCCAGGCCGTGCAGCTCACCGACGATCTTCGGGAGCGCGGTGGCGACGATCATCTGCTCGAGCGCGGCGAGCAGCAGGGCGAGCATGAGCCCGACGAAGACCATCCGGACGCGCCCGGGGCTGAGCCCCGCCACCGCCGATGCGTGCTCCTGGGGCGGTGGCGCCTCTTCGACGCCCAGAGGGTCCGAAGGCCCCACAGCCGCCGCCAAGTCCCCCCGCTCGGCGCCCTTCACCAGCGTCGTGCCGCCCACGTCCTGCTCCCCTCGTCTGCGCCTGCGCCGCATTTCTCGCATTACGCGACAACTGCGAGCAAGCGCGACGAGTCGCCCCTGCGTGGGGTTCGGCGCACGTATGCGCCGGTGGGAGCCCTACGCCGTACAACTGGCCCGAACGGAAAACCACTCGAAACGGTGAGCGTGACAACAACCCTTATGGGTTACCGGAGTTGAGGACCTCTCAGATGCCGGCTCACTTCTCGACCTCGGCGGCGAGCTTGCCGAGCACCTCGTCGTAGATCCGGCCGAGCCCCTTGGGGGCGAAGGTCTTCTCGAAGAAGCCGCCGATGCCGCCCGCGCCGTTCCACACGGTGGTGACGACCACGCGCGCCTTGCCCTCACCGGCCGGAGTCACGGTCCAGGTGGTGACCATGGAGGAGTTGCGGTCCTTCTCGACGAGCTCCCCGTCGGTCGGCTCGCTGACCTCGAGGAGGCAGTCCCGGATGCGCTTGCTGGTGGCCTGCAGCTTCCAGTGGACGAGCGTCCCCTCGCCGTCGCCGCCCTCGCGCACCTCGAACTCGCTGAAGTGCCCCGACAGGATCTTCGGACGCGTGCCTTCGTAGTCGGCGAGCGCGTCGAAGACGCCCTCCGGCTGCGCCGCGATGATCCGCTCCGTGGTCGCCTCGACCTGCGCCATGGCACTTCCTCCAGCACTTGGTTGTTCAGGGTGATCCCCGGAAGCCAACCACCCTGCGTACCGGGCCCCCAAATCGGGGTCGCCGAGGGACCGGGTCGCCACCGGGTCGCACGATCAAGGGAACGTATGTTCTATTCTGTGGTCAGTGCTACCGAGGAGGCGTCATGCGCTGGGAGAACCTCGCCGACGGGCCGTCACGGGGTGCCGCGGATGCCGCGCTGTTCGGCGCGGACGCGGTCACCACGAGGACCTTCGACACCCCTGAGTTCCGTGGGATCACCTTCCACGAGATCCGGGCCAGAACGATCGTGAACCGGGTGCCCGGAGCGTCCCGCATGCCCTTCGAGTGGACGGTCAATCCGTACCGGGGCTGCACGCACGCGTGCGTGTACTGCTTCGCCCGCAAGACGCACAGCTATCTGGACCTGGACACGGGGCTCGGCTTCGACAGCCAGATCGTGGTCAAGGTCAACGCCCCCGACCTGCTGCGCCGGCAGCTCGCCTCGCCCCGCTGGCACGGCGAGCACATAGCGATGGGCACGAACGTCGACTGCTATCAGCGGGCCGAGGGGCGCTACGGCCTCATGCCCGGCATCATCGCCGCCCTGCGCGATCACGCGAACCCCTTCTCCATCCTCACGAAGGGCACGCTGATCCTGCGGGACCTGGACCTGCTGCGGCAGGCCGCCGCCGTCACCGACGTCGGGATCTCCGTGTCCGTGGGCTTCGTCGACCAGGACCTGTGGCGCACCGTGGAGCCGGGTACACCCGCTCCGGAGCGGCGCCTCGATGTCGTACGGACGCTGACGGATCACGGCATCGGGTGCGGGGTCCTGATGGCGCCGGTGGTCCCGTTCCTCGGGGACAGGCCCGAGCAGCTGCGGGCGACCGTGCGGGCCATCGCCGCGTCGGGGGCGACCTCCGTGACGCCACTCGTGCTGCATCTGCGGCCCGGAGCGCGCGAGTGGTTCATGGCCTGGCTGGAACAGCATCATCCGCATCTCGTGCGGCGCTACGAACGGCTGTACGCGGAAGGCGCCTACGCACCCAAGTGGTACCAGCGCCGGATCACCCGCCAAGTGCACGAACTGGCCGAGGAGTTCGGCATCGGCCCCGCACGCGCGGGCGCCACGCGCCGCATCCGCGTCCCCGAGCAACCCGACCCCGCGCCGGCCTCACCCGGCGGCACTCAGCTCACTCTGCTCTGAACCCGCCGACCTAGCCCGGCAGCCGGGCAAGCGCCGCGGACGCTGCCGCCGCGAGGCGTGGATAGCCGCAGGCCTGTGTCAGGACGGGGCGGGCCCGTGGGTCACCCAGCGCCCCCAGACCCTCCACGCACGCCAGGGCGATCTTGCCGTACGGATCGTGCGGGGCGAGTCTGCGCTTCAGCGTGGTGATGAGGGCGGGCGCCGATTCGGGCGCGCGCAGCTCGGTGAGCAGACGCACGGGGTGCAGGGCGTAGGCGACCCGCAGCTCATTGGTGGCCAGGGCGGCTGCCGCCCGTGCCGTACGGGGATCACCCAGCCTGGCCAGGGCGTACGCGGCGGCCGCGCAGCGTGATGGATCCCGGTGGTTGAGGAGCAGCACGAGGGACTCGAAGGCCCGGCTGTCCCCGGCGGCACCGAGGCGGACCGCCGCGAGCTCCCGTGCCCACAGTGGCTGACCCGCCGCGGCGAGCACCTCCGCCAGCTCCTCCGCATCGCCGGTCGCGACCAGCCTTTCGTAACTCTCCGAGACCCCCGCCTCGCGGCGTAAGCGTTCCGTCACCGTGCGCAACTCCACGTCCATGACGGGGAGCCTATCCGCGATGTAGATCACAAACCCTGGGGACTGGCGCGCTCGTTACTCGCCGGTTAATCTCATGTGAGCGGGGCACACTCCTCGTCAGCAGTTCCTCATCCTCGTAGCGGCCTGGTGACGCAGCCGGTGCGAGTGCCTGTCGGTTCGGTGCTCCGAGCACCTCAGCTCCACCCAGTACGACGCGGCTTCGGGACAGAGCCGGTCGACTCCTCACGGGCGTACGCGTTTCGCCGCCCGGTCACGACACGCAGCAGCTCACCTCCCGTACGCCGCGCCGCCGTTGCCGCGCACCGCGTGCACCCCTCAGTCGTCACTCACTTCCTGGAGTCCACGCATGGACACTCCCTTGAACACCGTCGCCGTGATCGGTCTCGGCACGATGGGCACCGGCATCGCCGAGGTCCTGG
The DNA here is from genome assembly GCF_055577645.1 of Streptomyces sp. NPDC033180. Lineage (NCBI taxonomy): Bacteria > Bacillati > Actinomycetota > Actinomycetes > Kitasatosporales > Streptomycetaceae > Streptomyces > Streptomyces sp. NPDC033180. The sequence goes on from NZ_JBVIPU010000007.1 coordinate 343,838, forward strand.
CCCGCGCGGGACGCGAGGTCATCGGCATCGACATCAGCGAGGCCGCGGGCGCCCAGGCCGTCGCCGCCATCGAGTCGTCCACCGCGCGGGCCGTGCGCCGTGAGCAGCTCACCGAGGACGAGCGGCGTGACGCGCTCGCCCGCATCCGCACCTTCACCGACCTGCAGGCCGCGGCCGACGCCGACCTGGTGATCGAGGTCGCCCCGGAGTCGTACGAGATCAAGCAGCAGATCATCCGTGAACTCGACGGTGTGGTGCGCCCCGGGACGATCATCGCGACCGGCACGAACGCGCTGTCCGTGACCCGTCTCGCCGCCGAATCGCAGCGCCCCGAGCGCGTGCTCGGCCTGCACTTCTTCAACCCGGCCCCGGCGATGAAGCTCGTCGAGGTGGTCTCGTCCGTCCTGACCGCGCCCGCGGCCGTCGCCTCCGTCACCGACCTCGCGTACGCGCTCGGCAAGGAGCCCGTCGCGGTCGGCGACCGGCCCGGCTTCGTCGCCGACGGCCTGCTCTTCGGCTACCTCAACCAGGCCGCCGCGATGTACGAGGCGAAGTACGCCTCCCGCGAGGACATCGACGCCGCGATGCGGCTTGGCTGCGGCCTGCCGATGGGCCCCCTCGCCCTGCTCGACCTGATCGGCGTCGACACGGCGCGCACGGTGCTCGACGCGATGTACTCCGAGTCGCACGACCGGCTGCACGCACCCGCCCCGATCCTCAAGCAGCTCAGCGAGGCGGGTCTGACAGGACGCAAGTCGGGGCGCGGCTTCTACGCGTACGAGGCGCCCGGCAGTTCGGTCGTCGTGCGGGACGCGCTGACCCCGCCGCAGGACGGGCGGTCGAGTGGCGGGCGCACCATCCGCGCGGTCGGTGTCGCCGGCTCCGGGACCATGGCGTCCGGCATCGCCGAGGTCTTCGCCAAGGCCGGCTACGACGTGGTGCTCGCCGCGCGCAGCGAGGAGAAGGCCGAGAAGGCCAAGTCCCGTATCGGCAAGTCCCTTTCGCGCTCTGTCGACAAGGGACGGATGACGGCGGAGACCGCTGCCAAGACCCTGGACCGGATCACCCCGGCCGGTACGTACGACGCGTTCGTCGATGTCGATCTGGCCCTCGAGGCGGTCGCCGAGGACCTGGAGATCAAGCAGCAGCTGTTCGCGGCGTTCGACAAGGTCTGCAAGCCGGGCGCGATCCTGGCGACCACCACCTCGTCCCTGCCGGTCGTCGCCTGTGCCCGCGCCACCTCGCGTCCCGGCGACGTGATCGGCATGCACTTCTTCAACCCGGCGCCCGCGATGAAGCTGGTCGAGGTGGTCCGCACGGTCCTCACGGACGACGACGTGCACGCGACGGTCCGCCAGGTCTGCGCGACCATCAAGAAGCACCCGGTGGACTGCGGCGACCGCGCGGGCTTCATCGTGAACGCTCTGCTGTTCCCCTACCTCAACAACGCGGTCAAGATGGTCCAGGAGCACTACGCGACGCTCGACGACATCGACGCCGCGATGAAGCTCGGCGGCGGCTACCCCATGGGGCCCTTCGAGCTCCTGGACGTCGTCGGCCTGGATGTCTCGCTGGCCATCGAGAAGGTCCTGCACCGCGAGTTCCGCGACCCGGGCCTGGCCCCGGCTCCCCTGCTCGAACACCTGGTGGCCGCGGGCTGCCTCGGCCGCAAGACCGGCCGCGGCTTCCGCGAATATGCCCGACGGTAGGCCACAAGCGGACGGGAGCGCGCCGGAGGACAGACCGCGCACGGACTGGGGCGGGCTGCTCGAACCATCGGGCGGCCCCGTCCCACAGGAGCAATCGGCTGCGCATATGCAGTACGTTCGGGTCATGCCCAAGGCCGCCAAGTCCTCACGTACGCCCGCTACGCCCGACGCTCCGGAGAGCGCGGCCGGCAGCCGCGCCGCCGCCCAACGCCTCAAGATGCGCCGGGAGCTGGCGGCGGCCGCGATGGAGCTCTTCGCGTCCAAGGGGTACGAGGCGACGACGGTCGACGAGATCGCCGCGCAGGCCGGTGTCGCCCGGCGGACCTTCTTCCGGCACTTCCGCTCCAAGGAAGAGGCGATCTTCCCGGACCACGACGACACGTTGATCCGGGCGGAGGCGGTGCTCAACGCGGCGCCGCCGCACGAGCACCCGCTGGACACGGTGTGCCGGGGCATCAAGGAAGTCATGAAGATGTACGCGGCATCGCCCGCGGTGTCCGTCGAGCGGTACCGCCTGACGCGCGAGGTCCCCACGCTGCGCGAGCGGGAGATCGCCTCCGTGGCCCGCTACGAACGGCTCTTCACGCGCTATCTCCTGGGCCACTTCGACGAGCAGGCGCATCACGACGGGAACGACGACCCGCTCCTGGCGGAGGTCGCGGCATCGGCGGTGGTCACCGCGCACAACCACGTCCTTCGGCGGTGGCTCCGCGCGGGCGGCCAGGGCGACGTGGAGACCCAGCTGGACCACGCCTTCGCCATCGTCCGCAGGACCTTCGGTTCGGGCATCGGGGCGGGGCGCGACACCACCACCGCTCCGGCGGCCTCGGTGAGCACCGGGGGCGATGTCCTGGTCACCGTGGCCCGGACGGACGCACCGCTGGACGAGATCATGCGGACGATCGAGAAGGCGCTGCGGGAGGCATAGACCCGGGTCGAAAGATACCGGTATTCACCTCTTTATCCTTGGCTTTTGAGGGGGCGCTACCCACCGGTAGCGCCCCCTTCGCCATGCCGTCACACCCTCTGACCTGCACTGATCGATCATCCATCAAAAATTGCTGGCACTCAGTGTCTTGCCGACTGGCACGCGGTGTCATACGTTGATGTTGTCCGGGCGGCCGGCGTGCAGAGAACTTCCGTACGCCGGCTGTCCCCACAAGCCACGGCTCGTGCGCCCGGACGCCTGCGTCACAGGCACCTCCCGCGCCACACCAAGCGCTGCCGAGCATCACCTTCGCCGAACCGACGGCACACCTCCACCACCTGCACCAGCAGCACCCGACGTAACCCTCAAGAGCGTGGTCCCCTCAGAAGGGGCCCGCACTTCGCCGGAGGCATCACCGTGAAGGAAATCCTGGACGCGATTCAGTCGCAGGACGCAAAGTCCGCCGACTTCGCCGCACTCCCCCTGCCCGACTCGTACCGCGCGATCACCGTGCACAAGGACGAGGCGGAGATGTTCGCCGGGCTCGAGACCCGCGACAAGGACCCCCGCAAGTCGATCCACCTGGACGACGTCCCGGTGCCCGAACTCGGGCCGGGCGAGGCCCTGGTGGCCGTGATGGCCTCCTCGGTCAACTACAACTCCGTGTGGACCTCGATCTTCGAGCCGGTGTCCACCTTCAGCTTCCTGGAGCGCTACGGCCGGCTGAGCGAGCTCACCAAGCGCCACGACCTGCCGTACCACATCATCGGCTCCGACCTGGCGGGCGTCGTGCTGCGCACCGGGCCCGGCGTGAACGCCTGGAAGCCGGGTGACGAGGTCGTCGCGCACTGCCTGAGCGTGGAGCTGGAGTCGAGCGACGGCCACAACGACACGATGCTCGACCCCGAGCAGCGCATCTGGGGCTTCGAGACCAACTTCGGCGGCCTCGCCGAGATCGCCCTGGTGAAGTCCAACCAGCTGATGCCCAAGCCGGACCACCTGAGCTGGGAGGAGGCCGCGTCCCCCGGCCTGGTGAACTCCACCGCCTACCGCCAGCTCGTCTCGCGCAACGGCGCCGGCATGAAGCAGGGCGACAACGTCCTGATCTGGGGCGCCAGCGGCGGCCTCGGCTCGTATGCCACCCAGTTCGCCCTGGCCGGCGGCGCCAACCCGATCTGTGTCGTCTCCAGCCCGGAGAAGGCCGCCATCTGTGAGGCCATGGGCGCCCAGGCGGTCATCGACCGCAACGCCGAGGGCTACAAGTTCTG
>NZ_JBVIPU010000008.1:0-16655 GCF_055577645.1 Streptomyces sp. NPDC033180
GCGAAGTCATGCAGGTTTTTGGCCAGGTTCCGAACCCGGTCCGGATCTCCGGGGGTTGGGTCCTTGTCCAGGTCCAGGACATGCCAATCCGCCGGCCGATTCCCCGCCATCCCGCAACCCCCGTCATGCGTCCCCCGCTACCTGCTCAGTGCGGGGTGCAAAGTTACTAGGTTTGCTGATGGGGAGGGTGGTCGAGGGGGATTGGTTACCAGATACGTACGTCCAGGCCGGCGAATCCTGCGGCGGTGCGGGCCAGTGTTCCAAGGTGGTGAAGTCGATGGCCTCGTCGGCTTCCTTGTCACCTGTAGGGCAGCGACCCCCGGTGTCGCGCTAGTAGTAGAGGCCGCAGGCCCGCGACTCGGGGAGCTCGTGGCCCGTGATCTCGTGCTCCGACGCGTCCGCGTCCGGCATCGCGTACCGCTCATCGATCCTCGCGGCCGCCTCCGCCCCCGTGGCATCCCGAAGAGCTCCACCATGACGTCCGGCAACTCGCGGTAGTACTCCAGCATGGTGTCGCTCATGGTGTCGCTCAGGGGTGCGAGGAACTCGTGCGGTGCGGCATCTCCCGGGGCGAGGGAAAGGGGCAAGTGCTGCCGTGGCGGCCGTTCTTGGCGACACGTCCCGGTGAATCCCGCGAGCGCCGGTTGTGCGACCAGCGCACTCCGCTCGTCACAGCTCTTGTGACGTTGCTTTCGGCATCGCCCGGGATCCGTATTCTCTGGATCATGGCTGCCCCCCTTGCATATTCACTCATCGCCACTGACCTGGACGGAACGCTGCTGCGCGGCGACGACACCGTCTCCGACCGGTCGTTGGCCGTGCTGGCGGCGACGGCGGCGGTGGGGGCGCATCACCTGGTGGTGACCGGGCGGCCCGCCCCACGGGTGAAGCCGCTCCTCGACGATCTGGGGAGCGGGGGCCTCGCCGTGTGTGGGCAGGGGGCGCAGTTGTACGACTCCGGGGCCGACCGCATGATCTGGTCCGTGACGCTCGACCGCGAGCTCGCCGAGGCCGCGCTCGGGAAGATCGAGGCGGAGGTGGGGCAGGTCTACGCCGCCGTGGACCAGGACGGCGTGGACGGGCTCACCCTCATCGAGCCCGGATATCTCATGCCGCACCCCACCCTGCCGGCCGTGCGCGTGCGGGGGCGCGACGCGCTCTGGGCGGAGCCCATCAGCAAGGTGCTGCTGCGCCATCCCGAGTTGACCGACGACGAGTTGGCCGCTGTCGCGCGCGATGCGGTCGGGCCCCTCGCCACCGTCACCATGTCCGGCCCCGGCACCGTCGAACTCCAGCCGCGTGGGGTGACGAAGGCGACCGGGCTCGCCCTCGCCGCCGAGCGGCTCGGGATGGCGGCGCACGACACCATCGCTTTTGGGGACATGCCCAATGACGTGCCGATGTTCGTGTGGGCGGCCCGCGGCGTCGCCATGGCCAACGCCCACCCGGACCTCAAGTCGGCCGCCGATGAGGTGACTTCGTCCAATGAGGATGATGGGGTGGCCGTCGTGCTTGAACGGTTGTTCCAGTAGAAAAGGAAGCTCGCTAGCCCGCCGTCCTCGGGATGCGCTTCTCCCAGGTGCGGTGGAAGACGACCTCGTCGCCGTCCTTGCACACCACCTCGTTCGACGTGATGAAGTCCGTCGCGTCGCACGTGATCTCGGAGCGGGAGTTGATCGATACGTCCCACGCCATTTCCGGGCGGTGCAGGCGGATCGTCCAGTCGGAGCGGGTGCGGGCGCTGAGGGGATCGGACTCGTTGATCGTGTACGTCTCCACCGCGTCCTCGGTGAATTCGAGGCCGTCGGGGTAGACCCGCGTACCGCCGTAGCGCGGGTCCACCTCCATGCGCCATTCGCCCTTCGCCACGTCGCGTACGACCAGGCGCTCGGGGCGCAGTTCGTCGAGGGTCGAGGGGTGGACGACCCCGAGCGGTTCCGACTGCTCAGGGGCGGAGAAGGTGATCGAGGGGTCCAGTTCGCCCTCCCGCACTGGAAGTTCCAGCGCGCTGCCCGCCGGGTCAAGGACGAAGCCCGCCGAGTCCGCCTGCGGCCAGATCCACGGCCAGTACGCCGACGACACCGCGAGCCGGATGCGGTGCCCCGGCGGGAACGTGTGGCCGATCGCGTTCAGTTCGAAGGTGACATCTTCCGTCTCTCCCACCGGCCACGGGTCCACCCTGTCCCTGCCGTTGCGCGAGGAGAGGTTCAGGACACCCCGCGTCACGAGCGTCGACGAACCGTCCGGGGCCACGTCGCACACCCGCGCGATCGCCTGGCCGGACGGGGCGTCCATCGTCAGGCGCAGCGTCACCTTGGGGCGGCCCAGGATGCGTACGGCCGAGGGGACCTCGAACTCGAAGCACGCCGACTTCGCGTCCTCGTCCCGCTGGTCCGGCGGCAGGTCGGCGTCGTTGCCGAAGGGGAAGTAGCGGCCCGCGTCCAGGCCCGTGTGCTGGGGGGAGTTCACGATCAGCGGGGTGCCCTGGAGGGCGTACGCGGTCGGGGTGACGTTCGGGGACGGCCAGGAGGGGTCACCCACCCAGCCGCCCGGCAGCTCCGGGTAGACCGTCGCCGGCGGGTGGGATTCGCTGATCCAGGAGCGGAGCTTCGGCTCGGACATCACGTCGTTGTCGATGCCCTTCAGGTGGTGGTCCCACCAGCGCAGTGTTTCCTGGAGGAAACCGATCGCCGGGCCCGGCGGAAGGCCACGGTCCGGGTACTGGTGCGACCACGGGCCGATCAACCCCCGTACATCTCCCGGCAGATGCTCGACCAGGCGCAGGACCGTGTCCCGGTAGGGGTCGTGGAAGCCGCCCACCGCGAGCACCGCCGCGTTGATCGCCGAGTAGTCCTCGCAGACGCTGCCGTGCTGCCAGTAGGCGTCCCGGGTCTGGTGGTCGAGCCAGGTGTGGATGAAGGGGTCCACGGCTTCGAGGCGGCTCAGCCACATCTCCCGCCAGCGGTCGCCGACGAACAGCGGGTCCGGGGGGCGGGAGACGAAGGCGAGCATCGTCGCCGCCCACGCGTGCATGTCCACGGCCAGGACGGAACCACCCATGTAGTGCACGTCGTTGTCATAACGGTCGTCCGCGGAGCAGACCGTGATGATCGCTTTGAGCGGCTCGGGCGCCAGGGCCGCGATCTGGAGGGAGTTGAAGCCGCCCCAGGAGATGCCGAACATGCCCACCTTGCCGGAGCACCAGGGCTGCGCGGCGAGCCAGTTGACGACCGCCACCCCGTCGGCAAGCTCCACGGCGTCGTACTCGTCGCCCGGCATGCCCTCCGAGTTGCCGTGGCCCCGCACGTCCACGCGCACGGAGGCGTAGCCATGGCCCGCGTACCAGGGGTGGCGCTGGAAGTCGCGCGGCGCTGTCCAGTCGCTCAGCCGGTAGGGGAGGTACTCCAGGAGCGCGGGGACGGGTTCGTCCGTCACCGGGCGCCAGATGCGCGCGTACAGCTTGGTCCCGTCCGGGAGGGGTACTTGGACGTCCTCGCGGGTGGTCTCGTACGGGAAGGAAGTGCGAATCTGCATGGGGGGAACCTCAGTGTCCTCAGTGGACGGGGTGCATGGTGCGGCGCAGCCACGGGGCGAGCAGGATGACGACGACACCGGCGGCCACCGCGATCGCGCCGTTCACGCCGAAGTACGCCGGGTTGGAGACCTCTCCGTACAACTTCACGACCTGCGCCTGGATGCCGTTGGCGAGGGCGAGCGAGAGGAACCAGAGGGCCATGGTCTGGCTGGCGAAGGCCTGGGGGGCGAGCTTCGTCGTGGCGGACATGCCGGAGGTCTCCACGAGGATGTCGCCGAGGCCGAGCAGCAGGTACGAGCCGACGATCCACCAGACCGCCATCTTGTACGTGTCGTCGCCGTGCCCGGAGGTGGGAAGGACCATCAGGAGGAACGACAGGCCGCCCAGGATCACGCCGAACGCGATCTTGTTGGAGGCGTGCGGCTGGCTGTGGCCCATCCGGGCCCAGACCGCGGCGACGACGGGGGCGAGCGCGACCTCGAAGGCGCCGAGCGCGGAGGCGTACCAGCTGGCGGGGAAGGTGAAGCCGAAGATCGCGGTCTCGGCGTTCGTCGACGCGAGCAGGATCATCGTCGAGTACGCCTGGAAGAGGATGAAGTTGAAGACGACCGAGGCGAGGAAGAGCACCACGTACGGCTTGAGACGGCCGCGTTCCTCGGACGTCACCCGTGGGCTGCGGAACATGACCACGAAGTAGACGATGGGCGCGATCACCGAGACGACGGTGAGCAGGTCGACGAAGCGGTCCATCGTCAGCCAGCCGACGGCGGCGAGCACACCCGCGAGAGCGGCGAAGGCGAGGATGCCCACGACGATCAGGACGACCGCGCGGCGCATCGCGTCCTTGGGCAGCGCGAACTCTGCCGACGCCTTGCGTCCGGCGAGGTGACGACGGCCGAGGACGTACTGGATCAGGCCGAAGGTCATGCCGATCGCGGCCGCGGAGAAGCCCCAGTGCCAGCCCTTGTGGTCGCCGAGCCAGCCGGTGATCAGCGGTCCCGCGAAGGCGCCGATGTTGATGCCCATGTAATACAGCGCGAAGCCCGCGTCACGCCGGTCGTCGTCGGTGCGGTAGAGCTTGCCGACCATAGAGGCGACGTTCGGCTTGAGCAGGCCGGTGCCCGCGCTGATCAGGCCGAGGCCCACCCAGGTCATCGTCGCCGTCGGGACGGCCATCGAGTAGTGGCCGCAGGCGATGAGGATGCCGCCCCACAGGACCGCGCGGTACGAACCGAGGATGCGGTCGGCGAGCCAGCCGCCCGCCACCGACACGAGATAGACGAGCGTTCCGTACGCCGCCGACACCGAGGCGGCGGTTCCGGAATCCATGCCCATTCCGTCGTTCGCGACGGAGTCCGCGAAGTACAGGACGAGGATGGCCTGCATGCCGAGGAACGAGAAACGCTCCCAGACCTCGAGACCCGACAGGGTGAGCAGGCCGCGCGGCTGCCCGAAGAAGGCGTGGTCGTCACCGGGCGGTGGCTCCGTCGGCGGCTCCGCGGGCGGTTCGGTGTCGGGCTCAGTGCGGGACAAAGGTTCTGCTCCCGGTAGTTCTCGGACGTATCAGCTGATCAAGAACATACCGGTGGTCACCGCACGTCGCCTGGGCGGCATTGCACAGGCGGGTGCCCACTGTGATCGAAAGGCGACCGGATACGCTGACTTGAGTGATGGCAGCGACACATCGACAAACCGTGTCATCGAAGCGATCATCACGCAAAGATCGACCGAGTGATGATCGACTGAGTGACCGACTTGTGATCGTCAGCAGACAGGAGAACCCCTCGTGACCGTCGTCGGGCCCTTCGGCCTCAGCGTGCGGGACCAGGCTCTCGAAGCCGATGTCCAGGCCGGATTGGTGGCCGTCGAGGAAGGTCTGCTCGACGCCACCAAGAGCGGGGTCCCCTTCATCACGGAGGCTGCTCAGCATCTGGTGCGCGCGGGCGGCAAGCGGTTCAGGCCGCTCCTCGTGACGCTCGCCTCGCAGTTCGGCGATCCGTACGCACCGGGGATCGTGCCCTCCGCCGTCGTCGTCGAGCTCACGCACCTCGCGACGCTCTACCACGACGACGTGATGGACGAGGCGGACGTGCGCCGCGGGGTCGAGAGCGCCAACCAGCGCTGGGGCAACTCCGTCGCCGTCCTCACGGGTGATTTCCTGTTCGCCCGCGCCTCGTACATCCTGGCCGACCTCGGCCCGGACGCCGTCCGCATCCAGGCAGAGGCGTTCGAACGCCTGGTGACCGGCCAGATCCTGGAGACGGCGGGCCCGAGCGAGGGCCGCGACCCGGTCGACCACTACCTCGACGTGCTCGGCGGCAAGACCGGCTCGCTCGTCGCTGTGGCGTGTCGTTTCGGCGCCATGATGTCGGGCGCCGACGAGACCGTCGTGGACGTCCTGACCCAGTACGGCGAGCGGCTCGGCGTCGCCTTCCAGCTCGCCGACGACGTACTGGACATCGCGTCCGACTCGCGCGAGTCCGGCAAGACCCCGGGCACTGACCTCCGTGAAGGCATCCCCACCCTTCCGGTCCTGCGCCTGCGCGAGCGGGTGGCGAAGCTCGGGCTCTCCGAGGACATCGCCCTGTGCGAGCTCCTGGACTCGGACCTGACGGACGACGCGCGGCATGCGGAGGCGCTGGCGCGGCTGCGGGTCCACCCTGCCCTTGAGCAGGCGCGCAAGGACACCGTGCGGTATGCGGAGGAGGCGCGGGACACCCTCGCGCCGCTGCGGGACTGCGACGCGAAGGCGGCGCTCGTCGAGCTCTGCGACCTGGTGGTGCACCGGGCGGGCTGAGACCGGCCGGGTGTGACCGGCCGGGTGTGACCGGCCGGGTGTGACCGACCGGGTGTGACCGACCGGGTGTGACCGACCGTGTGTGACCGACCGTGTGTGACCGACCGTGTGTGACCGACCGTGTGTGACTGAGGTCACATTCTCCTGCTCGGCCCTGGATTGAGTCCGGGATCGGAGTCATTGCGTACCTATGCCCGGAAGCCGACGCAGTGGGGCGTCGGCTCGGGTACGGGGAGTTTCGGATGATGAGCACTCGGGGCACTCTCGGCGCCTTCGGCTCTGCTGCCGTGGTCGCCGCGGCGGGCGTGGCGTTGGCGGCGCCGCCCGCAGCCGCGCACAGTGGCGGTGACACCGGCGGGGCGATCTTCGCGGCGAGCATGAACGGCGTGAACGAGGTGTCCGTGCGGGGCGGCCCCGCGGTGGGCGACAGGGGCGGCCGGGCGCTGGAGTTCATCGAGGTCAAGGGCGACAAGGTGTCGGTCACGGTCAAGTGGCGCGGGACCGGCAGGCCCACCGCCCTCCACATCCACCAGGGCGCCAAGGGCACCAACGGCAGCGTCAAGATCGACTTCACTGAGCTGCTCGGCCAGGGCAACGGCAACGGCAACGGCAACGGCAACGGCAAGGGCAACGGCAAGGGTGGCGGCAGGGCCAACCGCGTCACGGGCACGGTCAAGGTCGACGACGCGGCGCTGCTCAAGCAGTTGAAGGCGAACCCCGGCGGCTTCTACGCCAACCTGCACACCGCCCAGTTCCCCGGCGGCGCGGTACGCGGCCAGCTCCACGAGGTGACCACGGACTTCGACTTCCGCGACGCGGCGGCCAACTTCCAGACGCCCGTGGTCCGGGGCAAACAGATCTACGAATGCAAGAAGGCCGAGGACGGCTCCGGCACGTTCGCCTTCGCGCAGCGTGACGTGCGCGCCCGGCTCGGCGCCGGCATCGGGCACGACTTCGTCGCCCCCGGCTCGGGCGCCCCGCGCTGGACCGCACCCGACCGCAGCCAGATCACCGGCAAGCTGATCTCCAGGACCCCGAACGGCGACCGGAACATCCCCGAACTCGACCTGGCGGCAACGCAGACAGGAAAGCCGCGGGGGCTGCTCGCAGGCACCGCGGAGATCCTGCGCCTGAACACGGTGGGCGGGGTCGCACCGGCGGGTGAGTGCGAGCCGGGCGCCATCGCGAGCGTGCCGTACAAGGCGGATTACGTGTTCGTGCGGCGCTGAGTCCTGAGTCGGGCACGACTGCTTGTGCGGCCCATCCCCTACTGGTTGGGGGAGGTGCCGCCTGTCCGTGTCATCCCACAGCAGTACGTGGAGTTGCTCCCGGGGTCTGACGCTTCTGGCTGGCCGATTTGGTCGTATGGAGAACAACAAGGTCCGGCAAGAACAACCACTCCTGACCTATTCGGGTGAGAATGGCGGCGCGGAGTGGACGCACGCACGTACTGGGAAGGCCGCCGCCGACCACGGAGGTAGGGCACACAATGGCACCGTACGAACCGGAGCAGAACACCAGCGAGACCGGGGAGACCGGGGAGCTGCGCGCGGGCCGCCGCAAGGCGGCGCGTTACGTGGTTCCCGTCGCGGTGGCGGGGGTGGCGGCGGCGACCATCGGGCTCGTCCCGGCGCTTGCCACGTCGGGCGACCCCAAGCTGCCCGATGTCACCGCGCAGGAACTCATCGAGAAGATCGCCGCGTCGGACACGGAGCAGCTCTCGGGCACCGTGAAGATCAGCACCGACCTCGGCCTTCCGTCCTTCGGCGGCGACATGGCCGGCGGCTTCGCCCCGGGCAACGGCGAGGGCGGCGAGGGCGGCGGGGACGGCGACGGCTCGGCCGCGGACCCGCAGTCCAAGCTGATGGAGCTGGCCACCGGCACGCACACGCTGCGCGTCGCCGCCGACGGCCCCGACAAGCAGAAGCTGTCCGTCCTGGACGACGCGGCCGAGTACAGCCTGATCCACAACGGCGACGACGTGTGGGCGTACGACAGCAAGTCGAACGAGGTCTACCACTCCAAGTCGGCGGGCGAGGCCGGGGACTTTGGCAAGGACTCCGGCAAGGACTCCGGCAAGAAGGGCCTCCCCAAGGACGTCCCGACCACTCCCAGGGAACTGGCCGACGAAGCACTGAAGGCGGCCGACGACACGACGTCGGTGAAGGTGGACGGCACCGCGCAGGTCGCGGGCCGTGACGCCTACCGCCTGGTCATCAAGCCCAAGCAGTCCGGATCGACGGTCGGCCAGATCACGGTCGCCGTGGACGCCGAGACCGGTACGCCGCTGAAGTTCACGCTCACCCCGGCGGGCGGCGGCAGCGCGGTTGTCGACGCGGGCTTCACCAAGGTCGACTTCGACAGGCCGGAGGCGTCGACCTTCGACTTCACGCCGCCCAAGGGCGCGAAGGTGACGGAAGACGCTGACGCCAAGGCCGAGAAGCACGGCTTCAAGGACGGCCTGAAGGGCTCCGCGGGCAAGGAGCTCAAGGGCAAGGAGTTCAAGGGCGAGGAGTTCAAGGGCGAGGAGGACCTGAACGGCCTGAACGTCATCGGCAAGGGCTGGAGCTCCATCGCCGAGATGGAACTGCCGGGCGGCCAGGGCATCCCGTCGGGCGGCTCCGACGATGTCCCGCCGGACGCGCAGCGGCTCCTCGACTCGCTCGGCGACAAGGTGTCGGGCGACTTCGGCTCGGGCACGGTCTTCAAGACGCGCCTGATCAACGCCCTCATCACCGAGGACGGCAAGGTCTACGCGGGCGCGGTCACCAAGGACGCGCTGGTGAAGGCGGCGAACGCGGCGCACTAGCGTGCTGCGGCAAGGCGATTGAGCGGCGGGTCCGAGGTGCCGGACAGGTACCTCGGACCCGCCGTCACGACTTCGAGCGGGGGAGGCAAGGTGTCGGGCAGCAGCGGCAGTGCGGCGGAGAGCGTCATCCAGACCTCCGCCCTCACCAAGCGCTACGGCAAGCAGCTCGCCGTGGACCGCCTGAGCCTCACCGTCCCCGCGGGCAGCGTCTTCGGGTTCCTCGGACCGAACGGCTCGGGCAAGACGACCACCATCCGGATGCTGATGGGCCTGATCGAGCCGACTTCCGGCCAAGCGCGGGTCCTGGGCAGCGCGATGCCGCAGGCGACCCGCACCGTGCTCCCGCACGTGGGCGCGCTCATCGAGGGCCCTGCCCTCTACGGCTTCCTCTCCGGCCGCGACAACCTCCTGCGGTACGACGCCGCCGACCCGACCGCGGACCCGCGCACCCGCGGCGCCCGCGCTCGATCGGCCCTGGACCGGGTGGGGTTGAGCGCCGCCGCGGGCAAGAAGGCGAAGGCGTACTCGCTCGGCATGAAGCAGCGCCTCGGCCTCGCGGCGGCGCTGCTCCAGCCACGCAAGCTCCTCGTACTCGACGAGCCGACCAACGGCCTCGATCCACAGGGCATGCGTGAAATCCGGGCGCTGGTGAGGGAGTTGGCGTCGGAGGGTACGACCGTTTTTCTCTCCTCGCACCTCCTGGACGAGATCGAGCAGGTCTGTACGCATGCCGCGGTGATGGCCCAGGGCCGCCTGATCACCCAGGGTCCCGTCGCCGAACTCGCCGCCGGTGCGCGGGGGCGTCTTGTCGTGACGACGCCGGACACGGGTGACGCGGTCCGCGTCCTGAAGGAGCTCGGAGTGACGGATCTCGTCGTGGCGGAGGAACGCGTCACGGGCGAACCGCCGGGTGCGGAGGCCGGCACGGACCTCGCGGAGCTGAACGCCGCCCTGGTCGGGGCGGGCGTACGAGTACGGGGCTTCGGCGTCGAACGGGCCTCGCTGGAGGACGCGTTCGTGGCACTGACGGGGGAGGGGTTCGATGTCGCGGGCTGAGGCGGTGCCTGCCGCGGACGGGACCGTCGGCGTACGAGAAGTGAGCGGCCCACGGGAAGTCCGGCGGATCTGGACCTTCGGGCTCTTCCGCAGCGAGCTCGGCATCACCTTCCGCCGCTGGCGCACCCTCGCCCTGCTCGGCGTGCTCGCCGCCGTGCCGATCCTCGTGGGCGTCGCCGTCAAGGTCGAGACCAGCGACGGCTCGACGATGGGCGGGGGAGGTGAGGGCGGGGGCCCGGCGTTCATCGCGCAGGTGACGAACAACGGCCTCTTCCTGGTCTTCACCGCGCTTGCCGCGACTCTCCCCTTCTTCCTGCCCATGGCGGTCGGCGTCGTCGCGGGCGACTCCATCGCGGGCGAGTCCAGCGCGGGGACGCTGCGCTATCTCCTGGTCGCCCCCGCGGGCCGGACGCGCCTGCTGCTCGCCAAGTACGCGACAGCGATGACGTTCTGCCTGGTCGCGACGCTCGTCGTGGCCCTCTCCGCGCTCGCCGTCGGGGCGTTGCTCTTCCCGGTCGGCGAGGTCACCACGATCTCCGGCACCCGGATCGGCTTCGGCGAAGGGCTGTTGCGCGCCCTGCTCATCGCCCTCGTGGTCGCCGCGTCACTGATCGGTGTGGCGGCGCTCGGTCTCTTCGTCTCGACGCTGACCAGCAGCGGCATCGCGGCGATGGCGACGACCGTCGGCCTGCTCATCACGATCCAGATTCTCGACCAGATCCCCCAACTGCACGCCATCCAGCCGTACTTCTTCTCGCACTACTGGCTGTCCTTCGCGGACCTGATGCGCGAGCCCGTCTACTGGGACGAGCTGGTCAAGAACCTCGGCCTCCAGGGCCTGTACGCGGTCCTGTTCGGCTCGGCGGCGTGGGCGAGGTTCGGGGCGAAGGACATCACCGCGTAGGGACATCACCGCGTGGGGACATCACCGCGTAAGGACATCACCGCGCGGAGCGCCCCGCGGCGGTCTGCGTGTCAGCTGTCGTACGGGTAGCGGGCGAGCGGCGGCTCCTGCGCGAAGAACGTCTTGGCGCGGGCGAGGGCATTCGTGTCGTCGAGCACGTTGCCCGGCCGGGAGCCGTTGCCGAGCAGGACGCCGCCGAAACGCATCGGGAAGAAGGCGGCGGTGTGGTTCAGCGTTCCGATGAGCGGCTCCGCGACCTCCTCCTCGCTGTGGGCGAGCACCGTCACACCCCACAGGGTGCGGCCCTTCAGAGAGTTCTTGAAGTCGATCTCCGGGACCTCCAGCCACGCGTCCCAGTGGTCGAGGTAGCGCTTGGTGGTGGCCGAAAGCGAGTACCAGTACAGGGGCGAGACGATGACGATGTCCGTGGCATCGAGGGTGGCGTCCAGGAGCAGCGCCTCGTTGTCGCCGACGGGCCGGGGGCGGGCGCGGGGGCGGGTGCTGTCGTGGCGCAGGTCCTCGAAGTCGGGCAGCGGGTGGTCGGCGAGGTTCAGCCAGCGCTGCTCGACGTCCGACGGGAGCTGCTCGGCGGCCTTGCGGGCCAGGCTCTCCGTGTTGCCATCGGGGCGGGCGCTGCCGAGCACGAACAGGAACTTGCGGGTCATGGTGGTCCCCCTGGGTGTGAGGCGTGGCGGCGCACGGCCGCCAGGGCCGTACAATTACCTGCGTCTGCACTATATGCATGCGCAGGTAATTGCGTCCAGGGGGTACCCGAGCCGGGGTGCGGCGCCCTCAGGCGGAGAGCCCCCACACCGCGTGCGCCACGGCGTCGCTGTTGTGGTTGAGCGCGGTCCCGTCGATGTTCGACTCCGTGTCGCACGCGGAGTGGTAGCACTTGTCGAACGGCTCACCGGCGGTGCCGCCCCAGTTCTGGGCCTGCTCGGCGGTCTTCTTGTAGTCGGCGCCGCTGAACAGCCCGCCGACCGGGATGCCCGCGTCCTTGAACGGCGCGTGGTCCGAGCGGCCGTCGCCCTCCTCGTCGGGCTCCGTGGTGAGGTCGAGGCCGGCGTAGAAGTCCTTGAAGGTCTTCTCGATCGCGGGGTCGTCGTCGTAGACGAAGTAGCCCGGGTTCGGGGAGCCGATCATGTCGAAGTTCAGATAGTCCTTGATCTTCGAGCGCTCGGCGGCGGGCAGCTTGTCCACGTAGTGCGAGGAGCCGACGAGACCCAGCTCCTCCGCCCCCCACCAGGCGAACCTCAGGTGCTTGGTGGGCTTGTACTGCTCGCGCGCCACGGTGAGCGCGGTCTCCAGGATCGCGGCCGAACCGGAGCCGTTGTCGTTGATGCCGGGGCCCGAACCGACGCTGTCGAGGTGCGAGCCCGCCATGACGACCTGGTCGGCGTCGCCGCCGGGCCAGTCGGCGACGAGGTTGTAGCCGGTCTTGCCGTTGGAGGTGAACTCCTGGAGCGAGGTGGTGAATCCGGCTGCGTCCAGCTTGCCCTTCATGTAGTCGACGGAGGCTTTGTAGCCCGCGCTGCCGTGGGCGCGGTTGCCGCCGTTGGACGCGGCGATGGACTGCAGCTGCGAGAGGTGGGCCTGGACGTTGGCCACGGAGATGTCGGGGGCGGCGGCGGTGGGGGCGGGGGCCGCGGAGGACAACGCGCTGGTGGTGAAGAGTCCGGTGACGGCTATGACGGCCGCTGCCGTGGCGCGACCGGGAACGGAGAGCTTCATGTGGGGGCTCCGTGTTCTGTTGGATCGTTCGTTCTGTGGGGGGTTCGCGAGGTTCGGGGCGTTCGGGAGTTCGGGGGAACACCAATTCCATGAACATCGAACGGAATTGGCGTGCCTGATGGTGCGGGTGACCTTGACCGTGCGTCAAGAGCGCATAACGGGCGACGCGTTCCGCAGGGCGGTCGTCGGCGGCACGAGCACCGTCCAGCCGGGGGCGTAGGTGCCCGGGACGGGGTGGCGCCGCCAGTCGCGGGCCCAGCGCGGGGGTGGCTTCTCGCGCAGGATCAGGGCGGCGGGCTGCCGCCTGTCGCCGTGGCGGGCGGCCGAACATCCGGAGACGTAGGCGATCGGGATCACCGAGGTGTTGCCCTTCAGCAGGCAGGGGGCGCGGACCCCGTTCTCGTACAGGACGTCGGTGATGCGGCCCCAGTCGCCGCGGGCGCCGGCTTGGATACGGGCGTTGCCGAAGGCGAGCGGGAGTTGGACCGCCAGGTGAGCGACGAGGAGGACGGCAAGGCCGACGGCGGCGGCGCGCTGTGCGGTGGTGGCGTGCTTCGCCCGGTCGGCGAGGGCGAGGAGGCCAAGCGCGGCGGGGATCGCGAGGAGGGCGTGGGTGGGGAGGAGGAAGCGGGGGGCTCCGTAGGGGACGAGGAGGAAGTAGGGCAGGGCCGCGCACACAGCGGCGGCCACGGCCGGCCAGAGCGCGCGACGGGTCGCCTCCGGGGTGGCGCCTGCGGCCCCCTGCCTTGTCCGCCCCGTCGCGTCTACCGTCCTCCCGGTGGCCCAGAGCCCGGCGGCCACGAGTAGCGGCAGCAGGATCCACCACTCCGCGGCCACGATTCTGAGCTGGTCGGTGCCGCACGGTCTGCAGAGCAAGGGGCCGTCCAGGGCGGTGAATTGGGCCTCGATGGCGGCCAGGGGGCGCAGGCCGCCCTGCACGTCGCTCGCGACGGTGAGCCGTTCGCGTACGCCGCCGAAGCGGACGTACGCCTCGATGGCCCACGGCAGCAGACCGGCCAGGACGCCACCCGCCACGGCCAGTACGCGCCCCCCTGTCCGCCAGGCGGGCACGAGCAGGGCGGCGGCGAGCAGCGGGACGGCGACGGCGGCGCCGTCGTTGGGGCGCATGAGGGCGGCGAGGGCGAGCCCGGCCGCGATCCCCGCGAGGGCGAGGCGTCCGGGACGAGCCCCGACGAAGAGCCCGACCGCCGCCGTGACGCCCATGGCGGTGTAGTGGTTCGGCATCGCGGCGTTCGCGTAGAACAGCGCGAACCAGAGGCTTCCGTAGAGCCCGGCGGCCACGCCCACGGCGGCGGGACGGTGCGCGATGACGCGCAGCCAGGGGCGAAAGCCCAGGTAGAGGGCGGCGGTCGAGAGCAGCGTCAGCCACACCCTGAGCAGGGCGGTCGAGTCGCTCCAGGTCGCCACGGGGGAGATGAGGAGCGGGACGCCACGGGTGCGGGGAGCGCTGAACGGGGTGGCGGGCGCGTACGGCGGGAAGCGGCTCGCGTAGACGATCTCGTCCCAGCCGAGGGACAGGGTGAGGGGGACGAGGGTCGACGAGAGGAGGGCGAAGGCGGCGCAGGCGGCGAGGAGAGGGAGGTCGTCGCGGCCAAGGATGCCGCGGGCGGAGAGGCGGCTCGGGAGGCGGCCGGTCACACGCGTAGTCGCGGACACGAAGGTCTCGACCTCCCGCCAGGCTCGGTCAGATCATGTCGCTTTCGATCACTTCTGTTCCCTTACGGGTGAAGGTAGCGACGATGACGCCCGAATCGCAGGAGGTGGGGCCGACGTGTTTCGCCCGCGGCCCGACGGCGCCTCCCGCCCGACCGGTCACCCCACAGCCCGCAGCGAGCCGGGCCCCGGCCGCCCCGCGGTCAGCGAGGCGCGGTAGCCGCTGGGTGTGACGCCCCGCGTTCGCTTGAAGGCGTCACTGAAGCCGAACGCGTCGGCGTAACCGACCTGCCCCGCCACGGACGCCACTGTCACGCCCGGCTCGGCGAGCAGCTCGGCGGCGAGCGTCATCCGCCACTCGGTGAGGTACGCCATCGGGGGCCTGCCGACCAGCTCGGCGAAGTTGCGGGCGAAGGCCGCGCGCGACACCTGCGCGCGCGTGGCTAGCGACGCCACCGTCCAGGGCCGCGAGGGCTCGTCGTGCATGGCGTGCAGGGCGGGGCCGACCACCTCGTCGCCGAGCGCGCGGTACCAGGTGGGCGGGCAGGCGTCCGGCAGGTCGAACCAGTCGCGCAGGGTGCAGGCCAGCATCCAGTCGAGCATCCGGTCCATCACGTACTGGCGCCCCGGCCGGTCCGCGGCCACCTCCGCGGCGATCAGCTCCAGGATGGGCAGGCAGTCGTCGCCGGACGGCACCACGAGGAGCGGCGGCAGCATGCTGATCAGGCGGCGCCCCACCGCGCCGTCCAGCTGATAGGCCCCGGTGATGAGCTCGCTCTCGCAGCCGTCCTCCGTGGAAGCCAACGTGAACGGCGCCGTCGTACAGACCACGGCCGCACCGCCCTCCCGCAGCGTGCGCGGCTCACCCGACGCGGCGGCGACCCGAGCCGTGCCGTGCACCATCGCGATCAGCGTCAGGGCCGCGCCCTCGGTGTGGCCGGTCTCCCAAGGCCCGGTCAGCACCGTGCGGTTGAACAGCGCGCCGTCCGCACGCACCCCTCGCAGCAAATCCCCCAGAGCGTCCATGCGCCCACCGTAGACGGCGCCGCGAGCGCGTGGACGTACTCCCATGCGGGTGAGACGAGCGCCCATGTGCCCAGCTCCGCCGAGGGAGTTGGCTGTACCCATGACCGACAACGCGAAGAACACCCAGGCCGGCGACGCGAAGAACATCCCGGCATCCGACGCCCTCATCCTCGTCCTCGGCGCCACCGGCAAGACAGGCCGCCGCGTGGTGGCCCGGCTGCGGGAGCAGGGCCACGCCGTGCGCGCGGCGTCCCGCTCCGGCGAGACCCGCTTCGACTGGTACGACCGCGCCACCTGGGCCCCGGCCCTGGAAGGCGTGTCCGCCCTCTACCTGGTCGGCCCGCCCGAACCCGGGCCGATCGCCGACTTCGTCGACCGGGCGGCGGCGGCGGGCGTACGCCGCTTCGTGGTGCTGTCCGGGCGGGGCGTCGAGGTGTACGGAGACTCCTTCGAGCCGTCCATGGCGGAGGCCGAGCGTGTGGTGCGCGAGGCGGGCGTCGACTGGACGGTGATCCGCCCCAACAACTTCTCGCAGAACTTCGACGAGGACATCTTCGCCGCGCCCCTGCGCGAAGGCCGCCTCGCGCTGCCCGTCGGCGACGTGCCCGAACCGTTCATCGACGCGGACGACATCGCGGACGTGGCCGCCGCACTGCTCACCGAGGAGGGGCACACGGGCCGGGTCTACGAACTCTCCGGGCCGCGCGCACTGACCTTCGCCGAAGCGGTCGCGGAGCTGTCGGACGCGTGGGGGCGGCCGATGCGCTTCGAGCACATCACGGCGGACGAGTACGTGACCGAGCTGACCGCCGCCGATGTCCCCGCGGAACCGGCGCGAGCCCTCGCGAACGTCTTCGCCTGGCTGGCCGACGGCTACAACGCGGCCCCGGTGAGCGGCGTACGCGACGTACTGGGCCGAGAGCCGCGCGACTTCACCGTGTACGCGGAGGGGGCGCGAGAAACGGCACGCTCAGCCACAACGAGCCCACAGAGGTAAACAACAGCCCGCGGCCCAGCGCCGGAAGGGACGCGGGAAACCGCGTGCTCAGCCACGACGGACCGGCGGACAAATACGGCGGCCGGCAGCTCCGCGCCCAAAGGGGGCGCGGGGAACTGCGCG